>NZ_CP020104.1:1955000-3155000 GCF_002056795.1 Spirosoma aerolatum
GATTCTTTGATGTTCTTCAGCGTGATTCCGTCAATTTTGATAACTTCATCACCGATACGTAATCCTGACTTTTCGGCTGGGGTACCTTCATACACCATTAATACGATGTGCTTTCCCTGACGTTGGCCAATCAGGGCCCCGATACCGTTGTAACGGCCGGTAGTCATGGTCATGTAATCCTCGATTTCATCTTCCGCAAAGAAGTTGGTATAGGGATCGAGGGCTTTCAGCATCGCGTCAATGCTGGTTTTGACCATCCGGTTCGGATTTACCTCATCGACATAATATAAATTCAGCTCTTTGAAGAGCGTAGCGTAGATGTCGAGGTTACGAGCGATTTCAAAAAACCGGTCATCGGTCTTGAAGGAGAAGAAGCCAATGCCACCCGCTACCAGCGCCGACGAGGCTAAAAGAGTAAGGCGTTTAGAAAAGCGCATATTGAGTAAGGGATGTATAATGAACAATGTGTAATGGATAATGGTGACGACAAGCCTGTTAAGGCATTACTCATTTTACATTATTCACTATACATTTAGCGATAGCTAATTTCATACCTTTTTCTATCTCTTCAAACGAAATTATCTGTTTGGCGGTATAAAGAAAACCAATATATGCCGGTGTTGTTGAACCGGTTGATGTGTTTTCGATCTGAAATAACTGTTTGTGAAGGCGATAAGCCTCCCGCACCCGTCGGCGAATGAGGTTGCGGTCGACAGCTCGCTTAAATGTTCGTTTCGGTACAGTAATGACAATGGCAGGAAGCGAAACGTTGCTTGTCGAATCGGATTCGGGCTGGGGCAGATAAAGTACCCGAAACGGAAAAAGGTAGAACGTCCTGACAGCCGCACTACCTTTCTTAAATAAGTCGCCGAGAATCTTTTTGCTGCAAAGCCGTTCTGATTTGGGGAAGGTTTGCGGCATAAAGTCGTGATCGATAGAAGTTAGTCGTTAGTTGTAAGCCATTATCGACTGTCGGCTAACGACTGACAACTAATGACTAGATTTTAAAGCGATCGCCTTTTTTCTCGTCTGAGACGGTCAGTTTATGCCGACCTTTAGCCCGACGGGCAGCCAATACTTTGCGGCCGTTGGCGGTAGCCATACGCTCACGGAAACCGTGTTTGTTTTTCCGCTTCCGGTTCGATGGTTGGTACGTTCTTTTCATGATCTATCTTGCCTAAAACTCTTGTTTTCCAAATGAGTCCGCAAAGATAGCTGAATTGCATTAGTTTACCAAGCCCTTGTTTTAGATTTGTGGCTCATGAACTGGATAAGGCACTACACTCTTTTACCATCCATTGACCTACTCAACCAAATTTAGCCAAAACTATGCATTATCGCCTGTCTGCTGACCCCGTTACTCCTCATTATATCGCCGTTGAGGCTCAACTGACGGCTATCAATACCGTTGAAGTGGAGTTACAACTACCGGCCTGGCGCCCAGGGCGATACGAGTTGCAGCAATTTGCCCGGAATATCCAGCGATTCACGATCGTTGACGGAAATGGAAACCCGCTCCCTTTTCGAAAAATCACCAAAGATCGGTGGCTGGTGCAAACCAACGGGGTATCTAAACTGACGGTTCACTACAACTACTACGCTTTGTTAGCGACGCCGAATCAGTTGAATGCAGGCAGCAGTTTTATCAGCGAAACCCTCCTATACGTCAATCCGGTCAACCTGTGCCTGTATGCCGAAGGGCGTCTTAACGATCCCTGTACTCTGGAACTGGCTATTCCCGATGGTTGGACAATCGCCTGTGGCATGGAGGAATATGGTATTAAATCACTTCAGGCGGCTGATTTTTATGAATTGGTCGACTGCCCCATTATAGCTGCCCCAGTGATTCAGCATGTTCAGTATGCCATTGGCGAAACGTCGTTTCATGTCTGGATTCATGGTGGCCGTCGGACCGATGGCGAATTTACCTTCGATGCTGACCGGATTGTGCAGGATTTCAGCCGATTTTCGCAGAAGCAAATTGATTTATTCGGCGAGTTTCCTGAAAAAGAGTACCACTTTCTTACGCTGGTGTTAACCGTGCCCTATTATCATGGGGTAGAACATCGGAATTCGACTGTGCTGGTGCTTGGACCAAATGACGAAGGTGAAGGGTTGTATCAGGATTTGCTGGGTGTTTCTTCCCATGAGTTGTTTCATGCCTGGAACATCATTCGGATTCGACCAGTGGAGTTATTGCCTTACGACCTTACGAAAGAAAACTATTTTTCGACCTGTTTTGTGGCCGAAGGGGTAACTACTTACTACGGCGATTTAATGCTTCGGCAGTCGGGTGTTTTTTCAGATGAAGCGTATTTAAAGGAATTGCAGGTACTGTTCAAACGTCATTTTGAAGCAAATGGGCGGGCTTTTCAATCGCTCACCGAATCATCGTGGGATTTGTGGCTCGATGGGTATGATAAAGGCGTACCGGATCGGAAAGTGTCCGTTTATCACAAAGGGTCAATTGTCGCACTGATTCTGGACCTGCACATTCGTCGGCTGACCAATCATGCGCGTTCTCTGGATGATGTCATGCGGCTAATGTGGCAGCAATTTGGGAAGCCATTTGTTGGCTATACACTCGATGACTACCGAAAGACAACCGAACAAGTGGCAGGCGAATCGCTGGATTGGTATTACAACCTATGTATTTTTGGGAGTCAGCCATTAGAAACCACACTCAATTCGTATCTGGCCTGGGTGGGTTTACAGATCGTTTATGAAGAACCAACGATCGAGCATCCAGGAGGTATTCGCCTACTGGAGCTGGAGGAGGAAGCAGCAGCGACGGAGCGGGCGAAATGGTTTGGCGGCTGGTTGACCGAGGAGCCTCATACCGAACTGATATCCGAAGAGAAACCCGGTAAGAAGGTTGTCGCCAAGTAGATAAGCGCTGGTATAAGATTACTATAATAGCTTGTGCAACCTCGACAGAATTATTCGGGCTGTCAACGTCTGGATTTTAATGGGGTGCCTGTATCTAAACGCTAAACCAATTAACCTTTAATTATTTTTTCTTGATGAAGCGTCTTTTCCTTCTTGTCCTGTTAGTGCCTGGTTGCCTGCTGGCTCAGTCAAAACCCGAAAAGCCCTGGATGCTGGGACCTTTTCAAAAAGCAAATGCGTACAATCCAATTCTATCCGCCAAAGCCACGACTACCTTCGACTGCCCCGTTCGTAAACAAACCATCCATTGGGAAGAGAAAGACGTTTATAATCCAACTACGGTGGTGCGGAATAACAAAGTATATATGTTGTACCGCGCCGAAGATACTGTCCGAAGCGTAGGGGGAACGTCTAGATTGGGACTGGCGGTTAGTACGGATGGTATTCATTTTAAACGAATGCCGAAACCTGTATTTTACCCAAACAACGACCCGATGAAAGTGTATGAGTGGGAGGGAGGTTGCGAAGACCCGCGTGTAGTGGAAAGCCCCAATGGGGTGTATATAATGACCTATACGGCTTACGATGGCGATAAGGCCCGGCTTTGCGTGGCGACTTCGCGGAATCTGACCGACTGGCAAAAGCAAGGGCTTGCTTTTGGAGAAGCAGCCAACGGTAAATACAAAAATAGCTGGTCAAAATCGGGAGCGATCGTGTGTAAGCGTGTCGGTGATCGGTTTGTCGCGCAGAAAATAAACGGTAAATACTGGATGTACTGGGGCGATCAACCTCAGCTTCGGTTAGCCGTTTCGGACGACCTCCTGCACTGGAGTCCTCTGGAAAATGAAGCTGGACAGCCTGTTGTGGTGGCAGAGTCCCGGAAAGGGAAACACGATGTCAGACTCCTTGAGCCCGGTCCGTTTGCTATGCTGGCAAAAAAAGGGATTCTGTTGATTTACAATGGCATGAACGATGCTAAAAATGGCGACTCGGGCCTGCCTGAAGGCGCTTATGCAGGCGGGCAGCTACTATTCGATGCAACTAATCCAGCAAAACTTCTGGACCGTTCAGAAACGTATTTTATTAAGCCCGACCAGCCCTATGAAATGGAAGGCCAGGTAAACCAGGTGGTTTTTCTGGAAGGAATGGTGCCATTCCATGGCAAATGGTTCCTGTATTATGGCACAGCTGATTCTAAAATTGGGGTTGCTATGGCTAACCAATAAGGGCTGTTATACTACTTCTAATTGGTGTGGTTTTTATATCATAACACAGATAGTAAATAGTTGACGGATTCGGTTGCTAGTTGTTTGTTAGCTTGCAGCTGAGGTTAATGTAAAGTTTGAGAAAGGTATAAGTATACATAGGCTCTCCATGAGAGACCTGATAAGAGGTCGTTCGTCTAAACGGTATGTATATTTTCTCCTTACTCAAACTTTAATCATATATGGGGGTTACAGCCACTGTGGGGCAACTATTTACTGATGAAACGTATCTTGAAAAGACAGCCCTACAGATTAAAATTCCGGTTTCCTACGTAGACCTGGCGTTCCGATCAACAGTCAGTTTAATAATAGCGTGTTTGCATCAGCAATTGCAGACAAACATTGGTCAAGGACTGGTTTATAGAACGTTGGAAAAACACGTGCTACAGAGTGAATCTGTTTTGAGCATAGAAATCGAGCGGCCTATTAGTTTTGAGTTGTCGGCCATCGAAGGTAATCGTCTGTTGGGTAAGCTACTTCCCGGCAAGAAAAGCCCTATCATGACGAGTGTAATCCATCATAGCCGACTGTCATACAAACAGGTAGATCAGCTTATAGGCTTATGCGCTTACCACTTGTTTACCAGGATGGCTTCACATGTACAACAGCAGCATGAATTGACCACCCTGTTAATACCCTTTAAAGAACTATCGAAGCTTGCCCCTGAGCTTGACGAGAAAGATTACAGAAGTATTGGACTGCATGATAACTTATCTTTCTTTAAAACAGCTCCTACCTATATATCGATTTGATTTTTCATTACTGGCTACAAAATACTGTCGAAGACTAAGCATATCGCTTTATTGGAGCTAATAAAATCGTTATTTAGTTTGATTATTAGTAAAAAAGACTGCTTGTTATTACTTGATTTTCTGATTTTGATAGTCATAAGACTCCGAAAAGTAGATAATTATAAGCATAGAAATTAATCGATGAGTGGGTACGCAAGTTAGTACCATCACTCAATGTATAACTTTAACGACAAGGCGTTAATGGAGAACAATGCCTCCGTTCTCAAGCAACTGCTTGAAAGCGATATGTATCTGGACGATGTAACTCTATGGCCCAACTATCCACTTGTATGTATCAAGTAGGTTCCTCGATTAGCCACCAGTTTATTAATCGCTTGCCTTGACCGACAGCTTCGCAATGATATTGGTGGAGGATTGATACAGCGGATACTGGAAAAGCATGCTGATCAGCTTAAAGTTATCCCTGATTTTGAATCGGCAATCGCTCTTGATGTAATGGTTTTGGAAGGTGATCGCCTACTGAACTCGTTGTTGCCTGGTAAAAAAAGCGCCATTCTAAGAATATTGTCCATTACGCAAAACTCCCGTTTAAGGATGTAGACTCTAACTCTATTTTGGGACTGTGCGCTTACAAGCTATTTACAAAACTGGCTTTCGACAATCAGGGGAGTAGAGTGCCTTTCTTAGTACATCTGAGCGAATTGAGAGAACTAGCCCCGAACTTGTCACGAAAGATTATATGGCGATTGGTGCTTTTTCTGTTCTACCATCACTGAAACAGGTATCTGTTGCCTAGTTGATTCATCTCGTTTCGCTATAAGCTATAACCAGACGATCCGCACAGCCACTACATCCTGAATTTTCTATAGAGCACCCTTGTTATTGTACCTTTTCTGATATAAACTGTTGATTTTCTGCTGGATAAACTGTATACTGAAATAGAGTCAGATTGGCTCAACTTAGTTTGTGTTCATGCATTTGGTAATCTGTTGAACTCAGGAAGTATTTTCGTATATATCTATCCGTTCATTTAGGGCTATGTTGACCCCTGTGTTGACACATTATAAGAGTAGACGTATAAATGCTGTGTTCATTGATTGGAGGCTGATTCTATCGGTTACCCTGCCTGTTAGTTATTTGCAGAGAGCATTGTTAGAAGCGTGGACCCCTTGCCTGTGGGTAATCTCGCCCGTTTAATAAACGAATGAGATTATTTTGGCCCAGATTTGCTACCAATGATTGGTTATCAATAATTTAACGGTCCTGAAACCTCAAATCTTTTTGACCAGTCGTATATGAAGAAGGCTTTAAAAGTAATTGGTATTGTACTTGGTGTAGTCGTATTGGGCGTAGTGGGTGTAATGGCGTATGTAAAATTGGCCCTACCCGATGTAGGCGAAGCACCGGCACTTAAAGTAAAGGCGACACCAGCCCGTATTGCGCGGGGCGAGTATCTGGCGAATCATGTGACCGTTTGTATGGACTGCCATAGTACGCGGGATTACACACTCTTTTCGGCTCCCTTAACGGCGGGTACATTGGGTAAAGGCGGGGAGATGTTTAATCAGCAAATGGGCTTTCCCGGTTCATTTACGTCAAAAAATATAACGCCTTTCGGCATTGGCAGCTGGACCGATGGCGAAATCTACCGAGCCATTACGACAGGTGTTAGTCGCGATGGGCATGCGTTTTTCCCCGTGATGCCTTATCCGTATTATGCTAAAATGAATGATGAAGATGTACAAAGTATCATTGCCTACCTGCGTACCATAAAGCCTATCGAATCGAAACCAGCCGAGTCGAAGGCCGATTTTCCATTCAACTTCATTCTAAATACCATTCCTAAAAAAGCAGAGCCAATGGCCATGCCCGACACTGCCAACGAATTGGCTACGGGCCAGTATCTGGTGATGATAGCGGGCTGTGTTGAGTGTCATACACAGGTGGATCAAGGCCGCATTATTCCTGAAAAATCGTTTGCGGGTGGCCGCGAATTTGCAATGCCCAATGGAACACTTTATACCGCGAACATAACTCCAGATAAAGAAACGGGTATTGGTAGCTGGACTAAAGAGGCTTTCATTGCCCGGTTTAAAACATACGGCGCTGACTATAAGGCACATAAGGTTGGGCCGAATGATTTTCAAACGATTATGCCCTGGACTATGTATGGTGGCATGACGGAGAAGGACCTAGGTGCTATGTACACATACCTCATGTCTATTAAACCTATTTCAAATAAAGTAGCCGATAAGTTTAAGCCCCGCATTGCTATGCGTTAATGGGGCGTTTACGGATTTAAAAGCCGTGCATCACACTGAGATAGCTTTTTACTAATTGTGTAAAGCTATCTCAGTGTGATGCACGGTTACCGCTTATAAGAGCGATGCATTTATTTATAATCAACCCAAGGACTGCCCAAAATAATGTATTTGCTATCATGCAAATTGCAATGCCTACGTATGAGTCAGCGGGTATTTTGATCAGTAGGCCGAAAGGAAGTAATAGGCTCCCTATTGTCTGCTGCCAGATTGGAGGGACGTTTGGTGTTAAAAAGAAAACTGCCCAGACTAGGAATATTACTCCGCAGGTCAATAGATAGATACATCCATAGCCGACTAACCTAATAAGGACACTTTGCCAAGTTTTCATATCTGTTGTATAATGACGATGTAGTTAACCAAAGTAAGGAACTTCAGGCTAACTACATCGTCAATTTAAGTGGCTGAAGGTATATTCAGACGGTGTTTTTGGTTAGAATTTAATGATAAGCTGTTATTTATCAGTAGATTAATGGCCTGCGCTTTAATGGTTAAACAGAGGTTAAAGCGAGTACGCACAAAGGTAAATCCGTGAATACATCTGTCACCCTGATTTTAGTCTCTACAGTACCACTGGCCTTTGTCAATCGATGTTTCCATCGTTTGGGAGCTTCATCGGGTAGCAAAATATACGTATCGCCCCAATCAATGGTGGTAGGAGCAGTTTGTTGATCGCGGCACAACCGGGCAATACCCAGTGGTATGGCTACCACATACCAGTGTTGGGTATCGTGTCGGGCAAAGGCCAGTACCTGTTCTTTATAACGCCCTTCTATCATCAGGGGGGCGTATTGTCCTTCTGCAAAAAGGCTAGGGTTTTGTTGACGTTCCTGTAGCAGGGTATACACCAGCCGGAGTTTAATCTGACCATTATAGCGACTCTGCCATAGTTCCTGCCAGTCAGGGTCATGTTCGAGCAGGGCGTCGAGAGCCTGGTACCGTTGTTCAAAATCGACTGGGCGACGGTTATCTGGGTCTACCATACTTAGGTCCCATCCTTCACAACCCTGATACACATCGGGCAGTCCGGGACACGTGCATTTAAGTACGACTTGTATCAGTGAGTTGATAATACCCAGGTCGGCTATCTGTCGATAAAAGGCATCGAACCGTTTCCAGAAGGGCCGATTCGTATCCAGCAACTCATGGGCAAACGACTTCGTTGCGTCTTCATACGCTGCGTTGGGCGTGTCGTGGCTTGAGTAGCGTTTTGCTTCCCGCAGGGCTTTTTCCAGATACTCGTCCAGGCGGTTAGGAAAGTCCTCGCCGTCCTGATCAGGCATGGGATAAGCGCCCACCAACGTCTGGTAAATAAAATATTCGTCATTAGGATCAGGCGAATCGATGAAAGTAGATTCTTCTTCCGAAGATACTGACTCGCTGATCGGTATAGACGACTTGAGCGGTCGGTTTAGCTTTTGCCAGATTCGTACTTCGTCGATCCACTCGTCGGCCAGATCAGTCAGTACGTTTAATCGGCTACGAACATCTTCGCCCCGTTTGGTATCATGCGTTGAGGTGGCGTTGAGGGCCAGGGGCCACTTGGCCTGTCGATCAATCATTTTCTGGTGGAACTCATCGACGGTCAGGCCAAAATAAAGCGGAGAATCGCCTACTTCGTCGTGCCCGATAAAGCGCGTGTAGGTATACATAAGTGTATCTTCTACGCCCTTTGCCATAAGGGGCCCCGTAAACTGCATACAGCGTTGGTAGAACCGCAGGGCATGGTCGTTATGGGCTATATCACCGGCTTTTGGCCTGGTCAGCAGAACGTTTTCGAGCAGATCGATTGCTGGTGTTAATCGGGATTTGCTGGTTCGGATACGGTCGAAAATCCTGCGAACGGCGTCGGCCTCGGAGGAGTCGAGCGGCATTCGGTTGCCATAGTACCGATAAACGGGACATTGAATCAGAAACTCGCCAATGGCTTCTTTCAGCGTATTGTCGGGCAGTGCAGCAAGTTGCTCCTCGCTGGCTAACTGAAGTTCGCTAAATAGATGGAATAGATTGTCCAGCTCACCACCCATATGCTGGAAGAGAATGTAGGCCTTCTTATCGTATAACTCCTTACGCACCACTTTTCGCTCTCCTACCAATTCCTGGTAGAACCGGGTGAAGCTTTGCTGGCTGCTGGTTCGGGTCAGCAGATTATTAACAATGGAGAGAAACCCATAGCCTGTTGCTCCCTGAATGGGCCAGTTGGCAGGCAAATCCTCGTCGTCTTTCAGAATTTTTTCGACGATTAGGTAAGCATCATCACCTGCCAACCGACGTAACCGTTCCAGGTACTGGCTGGGATCGTAAAGACCATCAATATGGTCGACGCGTAGGCCCTGAAATACGCCCGTTTCGAGCAGGTTTTTCGTATAGTGATGTACATGGTCGAATACGTTCTGATGCTGAATGTTCAGACAGATCAGGCTGTTGACGGTAAAAAAGCGTCGGTAGTTGATTCGGGAATCGGTTTCGCCGTAAAAACACAGCCGATACACTTGTTCATCAGTAATCCGTTTTAACTGACCGGAGTTTTTATTTACCGTGTTCAGGCAGTTAGTCAGGTACGACTTCGTAGCGGGTTGGCGTGACCACTCGTCCAGTTTCACCTGTAAAGCGGTACTGTGTAAGGCATAGGTAGTTGGATCGGTTATACCTTCCAGTTCAGATACCTGGGCGAGCCATACCTGTAGTTGTTCGGAGGGGTACTGGTCAGCCGATTGCAGAATTGTGACGTAGGAACGCAGGTGAATCGGGTAGGCCGTGTCGAAATAAGTAAGTACGAATCGCTGATTCTGGTATGCTACGGTTAGTTCACCTTTTTGGAGTACTTCGTCCAGCGGCTCACCCAGAAAAGGTACCATGAGTCGGCCATGATGATGCGGACTAGTCCAGTCGATGTCGAAAAAGGTGCCGTAGATGGATAAAGGGCCTTTTTCCAACACATCCATGAGCCAGCCGTTGGCCGGATGAAACGCCATATGATTGGGCACAATATCCTGTAGCCAGTCGATACTACGCTGAGCCAATAGCTGATGAATATACCGGAGCTGTTCGTCGGTGCCGATTTCGGGATTGATTCGTTGCGGGTTGACGCCATCATAGCCATGTACACTCCCCGGAACGGCCTCAAAAATAGGGGATGCGTATATAGTTTTGATGCCAAGCTTATCCAGGTAAGGGATAATTCGTTCAAAGTCAGTGAAGGTAAAGTCCTTGTGAAATTGGATTCGGTACGTTGAAATGGGATTTCTCATAACCCAGCGCGTAAATAATAATGGATTCGGGTTTTAGCGTGTTAGGTACCCTGTCTAACCATGTATCGAGTGCTGCAAGGGCCGCTGATTGATGAACAGGCAGATGGTATCATGACCAATGAGTTGCCGTTACAGGTTAACCTTCTGAACCGTAGCGTCATTCTGTGGATCGGCAGCGGCATCGCCATCCGAATGAAGAAAAGAAAACTCTGCTAACCAACTCTGACGCAACGCTTTTTCGCGTTATTGCCATTCGCGCGATAGTCGGCCTGTATACAGGGAAACACTCCAGGGAGCCAGATTAACTTGTTGACCAGGGGCTAGTTGGCCGGGCAATAGGGTAATATCTGTCGGGTTGGTTTCCTGCCATTTGGCTTCTTTCGAATCCAGTTGTTTATCCCACTGCGTAACCCAGCTGGGTAGGGCATAGGAAATAACCTCTTCCGAGAAATTGAACAGAATGGTCACGTGCTGTTGGCCATCAACGGTTTGGCGGTGTAGCACAAAGCCTGATTGCCCAAGTACAGTAACCCGAATATCGTTCTTACTCACATTCCGCAAGGCAGGTATCGATTGCCGTAGTTCGATCAATCGTTTGTGCCAAGCCAGCATAGTAGCATGCCGTCCTTCGGTTCGGGTAGGCCATTGTATTTTCGACTGTACAAACGTGCCTTCGTCGGCAGGGTCGGGGAGTTCGGCATCGCCAATAAAGGCTTTGAAATCATTCTTACGACCTTCGCGGACGGCGTTGAGTAAGTCGGGATCGGTATGGCTCACAAAGTAATAAAAAGGAGATTCGTCGGCGTATTCTTCACCCATGAACAGCATGGGAACATAGGGTGACAGCAACAGGGCAGCCGCAGCCACTTTCTGACGATCAAAATCGACCAGGAGCGATAGCCGTTCGGTGCCGAGCAAATTGCCGACCTGATCATGATTGAGGTTGAAAACAACGAACCGATCGCCGGGAATACCTGCTGAAGAACGACCAAATTTCCGTTTGCGAAAGGCTGCATAGTCGCCACTCGCTACGAAACCATCGGTATAGGCTTTGGCAAGCTGCTCCATTCGGCCGAAATCATGATACCGCTGGCGTCCAGGTTTATGGATCAGTACATGCAACGCATGGTGGAAATCGTCGAGCCACTGGGCATCAAAACCATACCCGCCTGCATCGGGTGATTTGACCACGCGTGGGTTGTTCAGGTCTGATTCCG
The DNA here is from genome assembly GCF_002056795.1 of Spirosoma aerolatum. Taxonomy (NCBI): domain Bacteria; kingdom Pseudomonadati; phylum Bacteroidota; class Cytophagia; order Cytophagales; family Cytophagaceae; genus Spirosoma; species Spirosoma aerolatum. The sequence goes on from NZ_CP020104.1 coordinate 1,966,696, forward strand.
CCACCAGATAAAGCGCCCGGCCGAGTCGTTCTTCCAGATAAGCTACCTTGCTGTGCGTCAGTTCCCAGATATGAACGGCCCCCATGTCAAATACTTCATGAATGGCATCGAAGCGCAACCCATCGACATGGTACTGCTCAAACCAGAACAATGGGTTGTTTGACACGTAGTCGCGCACACCATCCGACCATTCGCGGTCAAAGTTGATGGCGTTGCCCCAGGGGGTGTGGTATTTATCCGTGAAGTAAGGACCAAACTGGGTGAGGTAGTTGCCTTCCGGCCCTAAGTGATTATACACAACGTCCAGAAAAATGGCCAGTCCACGTGCATGGCAGGCATCGACCAGTTTTTTTAGCCCGGTTGGTCCGCCATAGGATTCCTGAACCGAATAGGGATATACCCCATCGTAGCCCCAGTTGCGCTCGCCCGGAAACTGACAGACAGGCAACAATTGCAGGGCATTTACACCCAGATCGGCCAAGTCATCGAGTCGGGGAATGATGGCGTCAAACGTACCCTCGGGGGTGAACGTACCCACATGAATCTGATACAAAATAAGGTCATGAAAAGGTAAGCCACGCCAGCCCTCATCCTGCCATCGATAGGCTGAGTGATCAATAACCTCCGATGGGCCGTGAACGCCATTGGGCTGGAAATGTGAGGCTGGGTCTGCAAATTCGCCCTGGTCGTCTAGCCTGTACATGTATCGGGTGCCCGGTTCAATATCCTCAACTTCCAGTTTGAAGTATCCCCATTCATCACATAACATAGGCAACTCTCGTTGTTGGGGGTGTACAATATGCAGGGTTACGGATTTACATTTGGGTGCCCATACTGTAAATACACAGCGCCCATTACCGGTATACGTTGCTCCAATTGGTTTCATGCGTTAGTAAGTTACTCGTCAAGTAAGCGTATTAATAAGCCTTCGTCGCCACCGAGGCTGATGCTGTCGGCTACCTCAGCTCCTTCCCATTCGGGTACTGTGGCAATTGCGACAATGCCTTTTAGTGGATTGTCTTTGGCGTTAAAATAAGCAGGTCGATGGCTAAGGTTCAGTAGAATAAGGAAACGTGGATGGCCTTCCAGTTGCCGGATATACGTGATGAGCTGTGAGGTGGCATAAACGGGCACGTAGTCGCCAACCATCAAGGCTGGCTCCTGTTGTCGGAGACTGATCAGCCGTTTATAGAACGAAAGCATAGAAAACGGGTCTGTTTCCTGCCGCCAAACGTTTTCCCTATCGAAATTACGGGCCACCCGTAACCAGGGCTTACCTTCTGTAAAGCCTGCATTGGTGGTTTTATTCCACTGCATGGGCGTTCGGGCAGGGTCACGGCTTAAGTTTTTATCCGGCATGTTCAGTCCCTGCGGGTCCTGCACTTCATCGAAGGGAATCGGCACATCGCGCATTCCGATTTCTTCGCCATAATAGATAGTTGGCGTACCGCGTAGGGTTAGCAGCAACAAGGCAGCAACTCTGGCCTGTTCGATACCTACCCGGCTCGTAATGCGGGGCTGATCGTGGTTGCCCAGCACCCAGTTGGGCCAGCCGCCCTTGGGCAAAAGGCCTTCATACTGGTCGATAGTAGCCGCAATTGTCTGTGCATTCCAGGGGAGGGTTAACAGTTGAAAATTGAAGGGCAGGTGCGCTCCATTGCCATCGATGCCGTAATAGGTAACTAGCTGATGAATAGGGAGGTATATTTCGCCAATCAACAGCCGCTCCGGATAGGAGTCGATGACCTGCCGCATTTTTACTACGATGTCATGAACTTCTGGCTGGTCGGTAGAGTAAACAGGCAACAGTTGCTCATACGTCGCCATATGGGACTGATAGTCGGGATTGACGGGGTTATCGCGCAGGTTTTTATCCTTGATCATGTGCCACATCACATCTACCCGGAATCCATCAACCCCTTTGTCCAGCCAGAACCGCATAACATTTAGCATAGCTTCCTGAACTGCCGGATTTCGCCAGTTTAGGTCAGGTTGCTCCTTCAGAAAAGCATGGTAATAATACTGCCCGGTTGCCACGTCCCATTCCCAGGCGCTTCCGCCGAAAACGCTGAGCCAGTTGTTAGGCTCCGACCCATCGGATTTGCTATCATGCCAGATATACCAGTCCCGTTTCGGATTATCGCGCGATGAGCGGGATTCGAGAAACCAAGGGTGTTGGCTCGATGTATGGTTGGGAACAAGATCCAGAACCAATTTCATACCCCGGCTGTGTACACCAGAGAGTAATTCATCGAAATCGTTTAGTGAACCAAAAATGGAATCGATGTTCTGATAGTCGGCAATGTCGTAGCCGAAATCGGCCATTGGGGATGGGTAGATGGGCGAAAGCCATATAGCTGTTACGCCCAGTCCCTGTAGGTAATCCAGTCGTTTCAGGATACCCAGAAGATCACCAATGCCATCACCATTACTGTCTTGAAAGGATCGTGGATAAATTTGATAAATAATTCCCCCCTGCCACCATATATATCCTGAACTACGTTCGTTCATAGTATTGAGTCGTTACTAATGAGTGCCGCTGACCGTCTAACGAATCGTCGGATGCGACTTCTGACTACTATGCCTATTTAAATGACGAGAAAGCTCTTTTTGTTTGCCTAACTGGGTTGATTAAACCCAAAAATCGAGGAAGTGGCGACCGGAAATGGCCAGAGACAAGACAACTCGCGAATGAATAAACAGGTGTGTATCATTATTTTTTCATTCTTTAAACGGAGCTGGTGAGTCAGGGGTCTACTGCTAAATACTATACTTATACGATACATTTCTAATGATAATTGATCAACTTAACGTTGCAATACATCCAGATATCCTTTTGGATATACACTTTAACGGAGTCTTTATTGGCGTACTGAATAAACCCGATCACCGTATTAATCTCTTTTATTGGAATCGATTTCTGGTCGAAATTCACTGTCAGTTTATTCATCAGCACTGGGAGCCTGTCAAGGTTAATTATCTACTTCAAACAGAAGCCTACATAGATTCATTGACGTCCGGCTTGACACAGGAACAGTTTTATAAGCTACAGGATGTTATCCGTAGTCAGGAATCGAACTAATCCGCAAACGCATCAGTCCGGATAAAAAGTCAGTTTTACGCCTTGGTGAGACCTCCTGAGATCACACCAAGGCCATATCGCAGAATGTTACAGTTACGCCGTAACCCGCCGGATATTGTCCAATAAGACGGCTGTGGCAATACCAACGTTCAAGGATTCGGCGTCTCCATAGCGCGGAATGGTAACGGGCTGTGTTATGTACCGGGCAACATCGGACCCGATGCCGTTCGACTCATTGCCCATCACCAGATAACCGGATTTTGCAAACGGGAGCGTATGCACATCAGCGCCATTCAGAAAGGCACCATAAACGGGTACGGCACCAGCCGATTGGGCGAGTACCTGAACCACATTGCCATACCACCAGTTTACTCGGGTAAAGGAGCCTTTACTGGCCGAAATGACTTTCGGATTATAGACGTCGGCGGTTGTTTCGGAGCATAGAATTTTTCGAACGCCGTACCAGTCGGCAATGCGAAGAATAGTACCTAGATTGCCAGGGTCGCGGATGTCGTCCAAAATCAGGGCAATTTCGTCTGGTTGAGCCAATAGGGGGCGGTTCTCTTTCGTTCTGACCACAGCCAGGGCCGCATTATTACTTTCGAGGGTTCCGGCACGGGTCAACTCCGCTTCGGAAACGATTTCGACGGTTGTTCGTTGGCGATCTGTAAGGTGAGCGTTTTCTTTGTAAAATGCTTCGGTCGCTATTACCAGTTCGGTCTGGAAGGTTGATTGTAGAACCTCCTGAACGCTCTTGGCACCTTCGACCAGAAAGGCCCCGTGTTGTTGCCGGTATTTTTTCTGGTGCAGCGACTGTATGTATTTAAGCTGATTTTTGGAAAGCATGAAAAAGATGTATGATATAGGATGTAGGATGTATGATGGGTTGGCTAGCTATACATCATACACCATACATCATACATCACGAATAAGCGTACTTCTGATCGCCATTTCACTGTCCAGTTGCCTGAGTACCAAGCGGCTGGGTATCAATCAATATATCCTGACGGCTCAAACGGTAAAAGGCAACCGGATTATTTCCCGCGAAAATCTCGAAAGTCTGATTCCCCAGAAGCCAAATCGGCGGGTGCTGGGGTTACCCATTACGCCACCCCTCTGGTTTTATCAACTGGGCCTACGCCGATACAATCGTGAAAAGGCTGTTCAGGAGTTGGAGGCCAAAACTAATGAATTTGAACAGCAAAGCCAGCAACTAGCCGACCAACCGAAGGCGCTAAAAAAACTGAATAAACAATATGGCCGCCAACTAAAACGCCTTCGTCTGAAAGCCGAAGAGGGGAACTGGCTGATGCGGAGCCTTGGCGAACCCCCGTCTTATTTTGCCGAAGCGGATGCCAAGGCCAATACGGCTAAAATGCAGAAGTACTTATCGGACAAAGGGTTCTTCAACGCCCAAACCAGCTACACCCTCGACACGATTCGTCGGTCGCAGATTCGGGTAAATTATCTGATTCGAGAAAACGAAGGGTTTTATCTACGCAATATCAGTTATCAGATTGCCGATCCTCGCGTCGATTCGATTGTACGGCAGTCATTCGACCAGTCAAAACTGAAAGTAGGTGAACGGTTTGATTTCGATAATATGTCGGGGGAGCGACTTCGGATCGAATCGTTGCTGCGTGATCAGGGCTATTACACGTTTTCACGTCAGTATATCCGGGCTACGGATGTTGATACCATTCGCCGGGGTAATGCCCGTCGGTATTTGGCAGGCGTTGAACCTGGCGATTCGACGCGCCGTACGGTCGATGTTGACATTCTGATTGCGAATCCACCCGGAAAGTCGTCGCATCCGATTTATCATATTGGCGATGTAGATGTTCAAATAAGCCCCAATGCCGATTTAGCCACCAATGGACAGCCCGCCATGATGAGTTCGCTGGATACGGTGAAACGAAACGGGATTAGCTACATGCTGAGCGGTCAGGACATTTCGCTACGGCTGCTGGAATCAAAAATTCTGCTTCGCCCCAATCAACTCTATAGTCAGACCAACTTTCGTGATACGCAGCGGCAGTTGTTCATGCTGAATCAGTTTAAATACATCAACCTTACGTTCACGGATACCACCAACCGCCGATTGCATGCGCTCGTAACAGCTAGTCCCCTAGATAAATACGAAGCTACCGCCGAGGGGGGAGCCACGGGGCTTTTCTACCAGGGGCAAGGGTACCCAGGTGGATTTGGAAGCCTGGTTTTTCGGGTGCGTAATCTGTTTGGTGGATTGGAAACGTTGGAAACCTCAGTTCGCTATGGGGTAGAAGCCCAGACGGGTTTTGTGCCTGATCCGAATAATTTTAACAAAGTCGTGTATGCGTCGCAGGAGTTAGGGGTTAGCAGCTCACTGATTTTTCCGCAAATTTTATTACCGGGTCGCTTTCGCTTCCGCTTTACACCCTATGCCCCTCGTACTCAGGTAAGCTTAAGCTTTAATAATACCTTTCGCCCTGACTTTCGTCGGTCACTACTTCGGGCCACTATGGCCTATAACTGGCAAACGACCCCTGCCAAACAGTTCAATTTTCTGATTGCGGATATTAACCTGATCAACGCTGGCGATGGTACAAATAAGGTCATAAGTCAGGCGTTTTACGATCAATTACTAGCTTTAAGAAGCCAGGGAAGCACTGTTTATCTAAACTTTTTTCGGCGCTCTCTGAGTTCAAGTTTTAGTTTCGCTTATACCTATAATACGAATACCCCTGGCCAGAACCGTCAGGCCAATTTCTTTCGTACGGTTCTGGAGTCAGGTGGGACCACCCTCAATTTCTTTTCTGATAAGACAGTGGCTAGATGGAGTGAAGAAAATGGGGGTATTGGTGTTCAGCTCTATAAGTTTTTGAGAGCGAGCCTTGATTACCGGCATTACATCCCGATTCGTTCCCGAACGACGCTGGCTTTTCGGGTCAATACAGGGGTCGCTTATGGATATGGACCGGGAGGAGGCCCTGTTCCTTACGAAAAACTATTCTTTGCTGGTGGCAGCAATAGTGTTAGAGCTTGGTTACCCAGAAGGCTAGGGCCGGGTTCCGCGTTCCCGTATCAGGCAGGAAATGCGTCAAAACCAGCCATCGATTCCTTAACAGGGCAGTTCAAATATTTATTCGAGCAACCCGGTAATATCCTGATTGAAGGCTCAGCCGAACTTCGGGGACGTTTATTTCACCTTGGAGCTGATATCAATGGGGCTGTTTTCATCGATGCAGGCAACGTATGGGCGTTTAGAAGCCGTTCGGCTACCGCCGACCAGCCTCGTGCAGGTTCTACCTTTCAATTCGATTCGTTTATTCCGCAAATTGCTGTCGGTACGGGGGTAGGGTTACGGATCGACTTTTCTTTTTTCGTGATTCGGCTGGATGGTGGCATTAAAGTGTGGGACCCTGCCCGGTTAAATTTGAGTGAAGCCGAAGGGGGCGGAGCTTTTATCCTTCCAAAGTTCTCGTTGGCTAAATTGTCGAGCGGACCTAATCCGCTGGTAATCAATTTCGGCGTTGGTTATCCGTTTTAAGTCAGGGACCTGAACGACGCTATCGACCAGGTTGTTAACAGAATTTAACGGCTACTTTCTGCCAAAATGACAGGATTTTCAGGGCAAACTTCTTAATTTTGTAAAAAAGAGTCGCCAAATCGTAAAAAAAGGCTGTCAGGAACTGGCGATTAGCCATCTACGGGTATCGACTACCGACGAGCAATGACACAGATTACTGAACTTACTATACTTCAACCAGCTGATAAAGAACAGATTGATTTACCCCGTACGTCTGAAGAGGAACTGGCAGTGGGTAAAAAACGACTGTATATCGAAAGCTACGGTTGCCAGATGAACTTCGCCGATAGTGAAATCGTAGCCGCCGTGATGCGGAACGCCGGTTTTGCTACTACCTCGTCGGCCGAAGAAGCTGATCTGATCTTTTTGAATACCTGTGCCATTCGGGACAATGCTGAGCAGAAAGTTCGTAACCGACTCAAGCATCTGACGGGTCTTAAACGACAGAAACCTGAATTGCTGGTGGGTATGCTGGGCTGCATGGCCGAACGGTTGAAAACCAAGCTACTGGAAGAAGAAAAAGTGGTCGATATTGTGGCTGGCCCTGATGCCTACCGCGATATTCCGAAACTGGTAGAAGAAGCCGAATCGGGCCAGAAAGCCGTCAATGTGTTTCTGTCTCGCGAGGAAACCTATGCTGATATTTCGCCCATTCGCCTGAATTCCAATGGTGTTACGGCTTTTGTTTCAATTATGCGGGGGTGCGATAATATGTGCAGTTTCTGCGTGGTACCGTTTACTCGTGGGCGCGAACGCAGCCGTGATCCACATAGTATCGTTCGGGAAGCACAGGAGCTTTTCGATCAGGGGTACCGCGAAGTGACGCTACTCGGCCAGAACGTGGATAGTTATAAGTGGCAGGTAGCCGGGAGCGAGGAGCAAGTAGCCGCTAACGCCATTCCCCAAGTACCGAGTCCCCAGCCTTTGGTCACGTTTGCCAACCTCCTCGAAATGGTGGCACAGATTCACCCTGATTTGCGGGTTCGGTTCTCAACGTCGCACCCCAAGGATATTACGGATGATGTGCTACATACTATGGCCCGCTACGAAAACATCTGTAAGTACATTCACCTGCCTGCCCAAAGTGGCAACAGCCGGGTGCTGCGGCTGATGAACCGTACATACGATCGCCCCTGGTATATCGGTAAGATCGACCGGATTCGCGAGATTCTGGGCGAGGATTGTGGTATTTCGACCGATATGATTTCGGGCTTCTGTACCGAAACCGAAGAGGAACACCAGGAGTCGCTAACGCTCATGGACTATGTGCGGTACGATTACGCGTATATGTTTGCCTACTCGGAGCGGCCGGGTACACTGGCTGCTAAAAAGTACACCGACGACATTCCTGAAGAGGTGAAAAAGCGTCGGCTCAATGAAATTATCGCCCGTCAGTTGGAGCACTCGGCCGAACGGAATCAGCGGCATATTGGTCAGGTGCAACGTGTACTGATCGAAGGTCCATCCAAACGCTCCGATGAGTTTCTGTGCGGCCGGAATGACCAGAACAAAATGGTCGTATTTCCAAAAGGGGATCATCAGAAAGGCCAGTACGTCAATGTATTAGTGACCGAATGTACCTCGGCAACGTTGCTTGGCCAGGTAGTTAGTCATTGATTGTCATTAGATGGTCATGAGCTTGTATCGGCAACGAATGACTGCCTGTTGACTATTAGTGACAGTAAATGACATTTATATGAACAATCAGGAAATACAGTCGGTTAAGCAACGCTTTGGCATTATTGGGAACGCTCCTGCGCTAAACTACGCCATCAACGTGGCTATGCAGGTAGCTGCGACTGACCTGACGGTGCTTATTACGGGCGAGAGCGGGAGTGGGAAAGAGTCGTTTTCAAAGATTATCCACAGCCTGAGTGCTCGTAAACATGGCCAATTTATTGCCATCAACTGTGGGGCTATTCCCGAAGGTACCATCGATTCGGAATTGTTTGGACACGAAAAGGGCTCATTTACCGGCGCTGTCGATTCGCGGAAGGGATACTTCGAAACAACAAATGGCGGAACAATTTTCCTGGATGAAATCGGTGAAATGCCACTCGGTACCCAGGCCCGGTTGCTACGGGTGCTGGAAAATGGGGAGTTTATTCGGGTAGGTTCATCCAAAACCCAGAAGACCGATGTTCGGGTGGTGGCGGCTACTAACGTGAACCTGATGGACGCGGTTGAAAAAGGAAAATTTCGGGAAGATTTATATTATCGACTCAATACCGTGCCCATTTATGTGCCACCCCTGCGCGAACGGGGTTCCGACATTGAGCTGCTTTTTCGCAAGTTCACAACCGATTTTGCGGAGCGTTATCGAATAAAACCCCTGCAATTGACCGAAGGAGCCAAACAGGTATTGATGTCGTTTCCGTTTCCGGGGAATATCCGTCAGTTGAAAAATATCGCTGAACAGATTTCTATCCTCGAATCAGAACAGAACAAACCTATTGAGGCCGATACACTGGCCAAATACCTGCCAAGCTCCCAACAGCCAAGCCGAACGCTGGCCTTGTTTCCGCAGGCGTATGGAGGCAATAGCGAGAATTTCTCCGAACGCGAGTTGCTATACAAAGTGCTGTTCGATATGCGCCGGGATATGAACGAGCTAAAAAAACTGGTTCGGGATATGCTGGGCAGTGAACAGGATGGTCGGCAGATTTTGCACACCCACAAAGACCTGTTCGATTCGATTATTCCTGATGGCGACGCACGCCCGGCTGGCGACATGGGAATAACCCGTTTTCTGCCTGCCACCAACGGAGCCACCCGGCCTGATGTGCCACCTCCTTCCGAAACCTATGGCAGTCATCCGCCCGTACAGATTTTTGATGATGTCAATGGCGATATCAATGATCTGACCGAAGTAGAAGATGTTACGCATGAAACGGAAGAAGACGACTCGTTGTCGTTGGAACGACAGGAAAAGGAAATGATCCTTAAAGCCCTTCGGCGTAACAATAACAAGCGAAAGTATGCCGCTCAGGCGCTCGGTATTTCCGAGCGGACGTTATACCGGAAAATTAAGCAGTATGAGATTGATGAAGAGTGAGTTCGTAATGGATAATGAAAAATGGATAATGAAGGATGTCAACAGGAGGCTTCGGTTGCTGCTATACCCATTATTCATTATTCAGTGTTCAGTGTTCATTACCTCATGTGGCGTTTATTCCTTCACAGGTTCTACACTCTCGCCCGATATTAAGACAGTAACTGTAAACAATTTTGTACTGGCAACAGCCGGTGGACCGGCCAACTTACCGCTTACATTCAACGAAAAGCTGAAGGAGTATTATCAACGGTACACCAATCTGAAGGTAGTACCTGCCAATGGCGATATAGTCCTGGAAGGAAATATTACAGGCTACGACCTGTTGGCTGTAGCGCCAACTGCTCAGGACCAGGCGGGTGTTAACCGGCTGCAAATCACCGTACTGGTTCGATTCTACAATAATAAAGATGAAACCAAAAACTTTGAGCAGTCATTTTCATTTTACCAGGACTTCCCTCAGGGCCAAACGCTGAGCCAGAACGAGAGCCGTTTAGTGCCCAAAATTCTGGATCAGATCGTCCTCGATATTTTCAATAAGACGGCTGCTGACTGGTAAAAAAAATAGGGATTACGCTTTACGAATTAGGCTTGAAGCCGTACTTTCGCAAATCGTAAGTTGTACCCATAACTAGTATTTTCCTTGCTTTCGCTCGATAAAGAAACCTTTTCTTACTGGGTTACCCATCCCGACGATTTGTCTGCAACTGACTTTGCGCAGTTACAGGAAAGTCTGGCAGCGTACCCTTATTGCCAATCATTATATACCTTAACGGCTAAGGCTGCCTCCGTACACCAACGGGGACAGGCTATCTCATTTGTGCGTCAGGCAGCGGCCCATGCACTAAGCCGTAATGCGTTGCGTAAGTTGATCGAAAACGAATTCCAGTGGTCCGAAAACCTGTTGTCGAAGCTGAATGAGCTGTCGGCAAAACACGTTCCCATCCCCGACGATTATCAGCAGGAAAGTTATGCAATCTTCAAGTCGAAAGCGGGGCTGAGCAACGGTTTTCCAAAATTAACGCTATTACGTCTGACTGCACCAGGCGAAGCCGATCGGATCGATACCAAACCATTGCCTGAAGATCCGACATTAGCTGAGACGAGTCTGCAACATGAACTTGTACAAATAGCTGAACCTGTTGAAGACGAACACCCTGAACCGTCGGCTGCCGATCTGGAGCGACAGCGTCAATTCGATCTGATCGAGAGTTTTATCAAGAATGAGCCTAGTATTTCCCGAATTTCGGTGCGAGGAAAGCTGAGCGAATCGAACGAACAGGAAGATTTGACGAAGCGAAATAAAACGGTTGGCGGAGGATTGGTGACGGAGAGTTTCGCCAAAATATTAGAGAAACAAGGAAAAATTGACAAAGCCCGTGAAATGTATAAGAAGCTGATGGTGAAGAATCCAGAAAAAAAGGCGTACTTTGCGGCAAAAATTAGTGAATTGGAGAGCCGTCAGTAGCCATAGAGGAACGATTTTTGATCACTCCAATTCAGAAACGCATTAACTAAACAGAGTAAGCATCTTTTTTCATGGTAACGGCACTTGTTATTCTTATTTGTATTCTCACCGTACTGCTGATTCTTATCGTTCTGATTCAGAACTCGAAAGGGGGCGGACTAGCCGGTGAATTTGGTGGATTGGGATCAAACCAACTGATGGGCGTTAAAAAGACGACCGATTTGCTTGAGCAAATCACCTGGGGATTGGGTATCGGGGTGATGGTTTTGACCCTGGCTTCGTACATCATGGTTGATCGTACACAGACCGCCACTATCAATAGCGCAAACGTTGACCGGGCGCAAACTCAAACCCTGCCAGGAGCCGCGGCTCCCAGTGCTGCTAATGGTGCCGCACCAAGTCAGGCTGTTCCAGGGGCTCAGTCGCCGGGAGCTTCTACGTCGGCTTTAACTCCGCAGAAGTAATAGAGACCAGTCGTACACGTATTAAAAAGCCACTCTTTCAATGAGAGTGGCTTTTTAATTGTGGTTAGGCCGCTGCCTGGGCCAGTAACTGGCGGGCAATCGGCAGTAGTGTCTCCTGAACAGGGTAAGAACGTTTACTTTCCAGAATGAAAGTTGCTGGGTTGGGTAAATGCTGATGACGGCGAATGAGATTAAGCTTGATGTTTTCGAAGGTGTTGGCCAGGCTTTTCGTCACCACATCAACCTGACGTAATTGCACCAGTCGACCACCTGGTTCGTTCTCTGAATAAAGTGTTACGGCGAAGTAATACACCTGCATTTCAGTGTTGCTAGTGGCGTGTAGCAGCAAATAACCTTCTTCCGGACGAAGCGGTAATAAACCTACTGGGACCAGGGTAAGCGATTGCGCTATATCTGCCCAGCGTTGATGTCCTTCTGTCAGCATGGCCTGGAATCGGGGCAAAGCAAATTCCATAATCGCATCTAACTCCGCCATAAAGGCAGGGTCCGTTACCTCGGATTTGTATTCGATTCGGGGTGGGGGTCCACTTATTCGACTGACGCGCTTGGGGAACGCCCCATTTAACGTACCTTTGCCCCTCGTAAAACGAAGACCTTCATTGTAGTGGTCGCGTAGTTCGGGTAAATCGGGGCAAAGTTTATGCTCGGCAAAGTTCTGTTGAACACCCTGTAAGTATGCCATCACGACATATTTTTGGTATTCGGCATCGATCCAATTTTGTGTAAACCAGTCAGATTGCAACTTTTTCATAAGCAAAAAACGGTCATTTGGCGGGTAAATGACTTGGTTAATTTAGCCAGTATTCGCTAAAAAGCCAAATTCTGTTTGCTAAATAGACTTCAATTACCGAAGAAAGTTTAATGAATAAGGCAAATGGCAGTATGTCAGTCTTAAAACTGAAAATTTGACAGTCTGATCGGGTTGGCACAGTAATTGGCGGGTCCAGAACGTCGTGTAACTAAAATCAGTACACAAACAGTTTAAAAAACCTTAATCAACTCATTATCATGGTAGCAGAAACGGAAAGCGTTAAAGTGAACGTGAAACCGCTGGCCGACCGAGTGCTGATCGAAGCCGCACCGGCCGAAGAAAAAACCTCCTTTGGTATTATCATTCCCGATACCGCAAAGGAAAAACCCCAGCGTGGTACGGTCGTTGCCGTTGGCGCAGGTAAGAAAGATGAGCCGCTGACGGTTCAGGTGGGCGATACGGTATTGTATGGCAAATATGCCGGTACAGAAATTACCGTTGATGGCAAAGAGTATCTTATCATGCGTGAATCCGACATTTTCGCAATCCTTTAATCTCAAATGAATAATGTTTAATCGGGCCGCCCGTGCGGTGTAATGTACAACCGATCTGTACATGAGCAGATGACATTATCCATTCTACATTGTTCATTATTCATTCTTTAAAAAAATGGCTAAGAAAATATTTTTTGATACCGAAGCCCGCGAACGCATTAAGAAGGGCGTCGACACTCTCGCCGATGCGGTGAAGGTAACTCTGGGTCCTAAAGGCCGTAACGTTATTCTGGACAAAAAATTTGGGTCGCCCGCGATCACCAAAGATGGTGTAACGGTGGCTAAAGAAATTGAACTGAAAGACGCCATGGAAAACATGGGCGCTCAGTTAGTAAAAGAAGTTGCTTCGAAAACCGCTGATTCGGCTGGTGATGGTACCACAACGGCTACCGTACTGGCGCAGGCGATCTATTCGATCGGCGCGAAAAACGTAGCTGCCGGTGCGAACCCAATGGACCTGAAGCGTGGTATCGATAAAGCTGTTTCGGCTGTTGTTGCCAATCTGACCGAGCAATCGCAAACGATCGGTGATGATTTCGATAAAATCGAGCAGGTAGCTACCATCTCGGCTAACCACGACGAGGAAATCGGTACGATGATTGCCGAAGCCATGAAGAAAGTGGGTAAAGAAGGTGTAATCACAGTTGAAGAAGCTCGTGGTACCGAAACGGAAGTAAAAACCGTAGAAGGTATGCAGTTTGATCGGGGTTACCTATCGGCTTACTTCGTGACCAACACCGATAAGATGGAAGTTGAACTGGATCGTCCGTTCATCCTGATTACCGAGAAGAAAGTATCGTCGATGAAAGAGTTGCTGCCCGTTCTGGAGCAAGTAGCTCAAACCGGCCGTCCTCTGTTGATCATTGCTGAAGATGTAGACGGGGAAGCGCTGGCAACCCTGGTACTGAACAAAATCCGTGGTGCTCTGAAAGTAGCTGCTGTTAAAGCTCCTGGTTTCGGCGATCGTCGGAAAGCAATGCTGGAAGATATCGCTATTCTGACCGGTGGTCAGGTGATCAGCGAAGAGCGTGGCTTCAAACTCGAAAACGCTTCGATTGAATATCTGGGACAGGCTGAAAAAGTGCTGATTGACAAAGACAACACAACTGTTGTGAATGGAGTTGGCCACAAAGACGATATCACAGGTCGTGTTAACCAGATTAAAGTACAAATCGAAAACACCACATCGGACTACGACCGCGAGAAATTGCAGGAGCGTCTGGCCAAACTGTCGGGTGGTGTTGCTATCCTCTACATCGGTGCTGCTACCGAAGTAGAAATGAAGGAGAAGAAAGATCGCGTTGACGATGCCCTGCACGCAACCCGTGCTGCTGTTGAAGAAGGTATCGTAACGGGTGGCGGTATTGCGCTGATCCGTGCTATCCCTGCTCTGGACAATGTGAAAGCATCGAACGAAGACGAAAAAACCGGTATCAGCATCATCCGCCAGGCACTCGAATCTCCGCTTCGGACGATTGTTGCCAATGCAGGTGGCGAAGGATCGGTAGTAGTGAACAAAGTAAAAGAAGGTGAAGGTGGCTTTGGTTACAACGCCAAGAATGATAGCTACGAAGACCTGTTTGCTGCTGGTATCATTGATCCGAAAAAAGTGACCCGTCTGGCACTGGAAAACGCAGCGTCGATCGCCGGTCTGTTGCTGACTACCGAATGCGTTATTGCTGATGAGCCAGAAGAGGCTCCGGCTGGTGGCGCTGGGCATGGTCACCCAGGTGGCATGGGCGGTATGATGTAATACCAGTCTGAACCGGGATTTTTGCGAGTTAACAGATTTCCTGGATTTTATAGAAGCGCCCTCAATCGAACGATTGGGGGCGTTTTATTTTTTGCTTAATTAGCCCATTCACTGGACAATGATATGAGAAAGTTTTTTGCGGCTGGAGGATTCTGGCAGGAGGATGGCTTGGCGCTGGTACGAATCGCTGTAGGGTTACAACTGGTTTACCATGGATGGGAAGTCTTTAATCCAGCCCAGATGAAGGCCTATGCTGCCTGGGAGACCTTCAAACAATCGGCTTCTCCTTTATTTATGGTTTATTTGGGCAAAGGCTCTGAATTGATTGCCGGAATTTTGCTTACACTAGGGCTTCTGACGAGAGTGGGATGTCTGATTACGATAGGTACCATGCTATATATTACGTTTATTATAGGACACGGAAAATTCTGGTACGAAGATCAGCACCCGTTTCTGTTTGTAATGCTGGCGTTGGTATTTCTGGTTACTGGCGGGGGGAAATGGAGCGCTGATGCCCTGTTATTTGGAAAAGGTCAGCGTAATTAAATAACGTGTAATCGGCCATTGATTTCTCTTTTAGTATATATAAAAAACAAAAAAGCCAAGCGAGACTCTCTCTTGGCTTTCTGATTTACTCAACGTTATGAAAAACTTTTCTTTTCGACACAATTATAAAACAAAATTAGCAAAAACAAATATACTTAGCTCAACTTTTTTTTTGCCATTTGTCTAGTTGCTTGATAATGAATCCAATAAATAAATTTTTTGAGCATTAATACTTGGCTATTAATACTTATATTACTCAAAAAAAGTCATCGGCAAATGGATTAGCAAGACTAGCTCGCCCAGCCTTACTGGCTAATGATAAATCGTCTGGTCAGTTGCCATTTAAAACCAGCCTTTACTTGGATAACATAGATGCCATTCGGCAAGTTCGGTAAGCTCATGCGATGAATGGTTGATTTTTCAAGTGAAACGTTATCTGTATGAACTTTCTGCCCCACTGTGTTGTAGACTTCCATCCTTAGAACAGTAGGCTCTGCAATAGACACATCAATGTCCAGATACTCCTTTGCCGGATTTGGAAATAGAGTGAGTGTGTTGTCAAAATCAGCTCCGATTCGTCCACTGTTCGTTGCGCAACCCACCGACTCTAGCTTCCAATACTGCACATAAGAGCCGCTGAATGTATATTGGATAACCATTCCGTCTTCGTCCTGATTGACTATATCCAGCAGCTTGTTAGAATGTACGGCTTTGAGCGTTGAATAACCATCGGAATTCGTTTGAATGATCCACTTCTGGTGATTTGCGTTACTAGTGGTATCCTGAACGATAGTGGCCCGATCCTGTAAAGACCCACCTTTAACGGTAAGCACCTGGCCATTATGAACAGCCGCCAGTTGATAGGCATTTGGGTCGTCGCCTGGGCGGAGTTCCCACTTTTGCCAGAGTTGATTGGCATACGTTTGCTGACGTACTACAGCTCCGCTGGCCGTTGCTCCATTTTCTACTGCCAGTACTTTCCCACTCACTCGATTGGTTACTTTATAGCAGAGCGTCGTTGAAGCTGGAGAGGCCATATTAGAGCAGCCAGTTGCTTCAATTTTCCAGTACTGTACATACGAGCCGCTAGCGGCATATTGAATAACCATTCCGCCGTCATTCTGATTGGCTATGTCCAGCAGCTTATTAGAATGTACGGCTTTAAGCGTTGAATAGCCATCATTTCCTGTCTGAATAATCCATTTCTGATTAGCAGCAGTTGTCCGAATATTCTGAACGATGCCTGCCCAGTCTTGGGTTGACGCGTTTTCAACCGAAAGGGCTTGATTACTGTGCAAGGCGATGAGCTGATATGTATTCGATCCGAGGGATTGAAACTTCCATTTTTGCCAGGCTTGATCAGCAAAGAGTCGTTGTCGCACCGGAGCTCCGTCTGTAATTGCACCAGACTCGACTGCCAGCGCATTTCCACTAATTCGGTTCGTTAGTTTATAACATAAAGTGGGATCGAATTGGGATAGGGTGGAAGAGGCTACACCTGTGGTTATACTTACCTCAACACCCCTCGACCAGGTCGTATCTTTTCGTGTAAAGGCTCGAAAATAATAGGTTGTTTGTGGGCTTAAGTTCGTGATAATTGCTGAAGTGGTCATTCCTCGGTAAACAATTTTACCTCCTTCAAGGACCGAACTGTTCCCCAGAAGGTCAGGGTTGGCGGTATAGTCGATTCCTGATGGACGGACGGAGAAACCATTGCCTGTTCGAACGGCAATCAGTACTTCATCGAAGGGCGCTATCGGAGCGGTCCAGGTCAGACTGGCGCTGGAGGGTCCTGACATAGTAGCTTTAAAATTCTGTACGGCAAGTGTAAACCAACCGCAATCCGGGTAAAGATTTACCGAATCACTAGCCGACAAACCTTCTTTATCCGTAACAGTAAGTTTTATAAGGTAAAAGGCTTCGGTATCGCAGCCAACCGGCGTGAGTGATATAGTCGGTGAAGCTTCGGTTATTGTCGATACAACCTGTTGTTGGTTATTACGTCGTAACATAACCTGCCATGTATACGTCAGAGTACTGACCGATTCGTCGGTAATAGCGGCTTTTAATGGGTAATTGCTCGCTTTATTGGATGGAAAGGAACTGTTCGTAATTGGGCTCGTGATTTTTGCCGTTGGAGCTGCGTTTTTCAGCGCAATGATAAGTTGCTGTTCTGATGACAGACCTTCGGGATCAGTTACTGTCAAGTGGGCTGTAAAACTCTGCGTACCGGTTGACGAGAACGTATGACTTGGATTGGCGAGTGTTGACGCACTGCCATCTCCGAAATTCCAGGTGTAAACTAAGGCATCGTCGTCGGGGTCCGTAGAATCATCCCCCTTGAATTGTATGGTTAAAGGGCTAGTTCCGGTAAGTTTATCGACCGATATAACCGCTGATGGGGGGCGATTTGTTGCATATGTAATTTTGCGAATCTCCCCTGAATTGATATTTGTAAAATAGAGAGCACCGTCCAGCGGATTGAATTCAATATCCACTATGCCATTCGTACCTCCCGTCGGGACAAATTCTTTAACCGAGGTGATATCACCTACTGTACCCAGGCTTGCCGCTTTTATCCAGTTGGCACCATAGTCGGCGAAGTAGTAACGATTACGATAGGTTGCCGGATATACGGTTCCTGAATAATAAGTGCCCCCAGTCGAGCAGTTTCCGTTGAAAGGCTTTCCCGTTACGGGGGAGTCCGTTGCACCAATCAAGACCGTCGTGGTAGAGAAAGCGGTAAGCTTCGGTACACGAGCTATACTGGCTGCATGATTCCAGTCTAGGGCAGGTACACTATGCCTATAGCGACGCTGTAGGCTTGGCAACGGCAATCCACTACAGGGGTTTACAACCGTAGCAGTTTCTTCAGAGGCCTGTTTCAACAGGTCTGCAAAGGTTAGAAAAGGGTTGGCACAGGTGTTGGATGGATTCGGTTCGTCTTTGTTTTCGATCGTTTGGGCAGCCAGAGCATAAACACTATTTTCCAGAATTCCCTCATATATAGGCCAGCCGGCATTTTCACCCCCTTGCCGGATAATGTGCATTTCTTCCCAGTTGTTCCAGCCTACGTCACCTACGAGCAGAACACCGGGATTGCCGTCAACTGCTTTGGTACTTCCCGTGCCGGGTTGCAAACTCATTCGGTAAGGATTTCGTAACCCTAACGTCCAGACGCGTGAAGCTGCTGAACGAGAATTTGCGGGAATATAGAAGGGATTGCCGGGTACGCCATCGCCTGTATTGGGATCGAGACGCAGAATTTTGCCGCAGAGAGAGGTGGGCATCTGAGCCCGAAAAGCACCTACGTTTTCGTTTGCACGCAGAATCCCGTCATTAATGGCGGTTTGCCAATAAGTTTCTGACGAACTACCCAGATCGGCGCTGATATAACTGGCATTGTCGCCAGTTGACACGAGTAGTGTGCCATCATGGCCAAATAAAAGCGTACCCACTGCGTGCGATTCGTGTGTAAGTGGAATACCTGTCGATTGACTTTCCCCCAAAAGTACTTTGCGGCTGGTCAAATCGGCCAATAGCCCGTCATTGGTTGTGTTTACTTTGTACCGGCTGATCCGGCTAATGGTGGCATTGAAATACTCATCTTTGGTATCGCTATATGAAGACGTTCCAAAATGGAGTAGGTGATGACGGTCGACCACATAAAGCAGGTAGATCAGACCGTTGGTGGCAAAGTTTGGATCGAGGCACAGGCTTAACAGGCCAAAATCACGCCAGTTACCAACTTCTGGACTAATATCCAGCAGGGCTGTTGTTTGCTTAACATATTTCGTTCCGTTCCAGGTCGAAACCCAGACACGCCCTGCTTTATCCCAGACGAAAAGTTGTTTGGCATCGGCAGAGAAAACAGTGCCCATGGGCGTAGCATAGCCGCTCTGTACTAAGTTGTTGTGGAATCCTGCGGGGAGCTGAGCAAGCGATTCAGTTGCTTGGATAAGCAGACCTATAATCAAAGAAAAGGCGAATCGGCCAGACAGGCGATTGCCAATGAGGAAGGTAGTCATTCGTCAAATACAAATTCACTTATGGGTATGGCAATGCAAACGACCCGCAACAGGCCATTAAACTACGTTTTACTAGGAATTTGAATCGTATTACGTAAGCACCACGCCGTCGCGAATGGTTAATTTCCGGTCGGCAAGGTCAGCTAAATGTTCGTTGTGAGTAACGATGACGAAGGTTTGCCCGAATTCATCCCGCAGTTGGAAAAATAACTGATGTAGTTCTTCGGCATTCCGCGAATCGAGATTACCGCTGGGTTCGTCGGCAAAAACAATGGCTGGCTGATTAATTAAGGCCCTTGCTACGGCTACCCGTTGTTGCTCTCCACCCGACATTTGAGACGGGAAATGAGATTGCCGGTCACGAAGCCCTAATCGGCCCAGCAACTCATTGGCTCGTTCGCGCACCTGCTTTTCGTCTTTTCCGGCAATGAATCCGGGCAAGCAGACATTTTCGAGGGCGGTAAACTCAGGCAGAAGATTATTGAACTGAAAGACAAAGCCAATCCGCTCGTTCCTAAACTGAGCCAGTTTGCGGTCATTCAGATTAAACACATTTTGCCCATCGAGGATGAGTTCGCCCGTGTCGGGTCGGTCGAGTGTACCAAGAATTTGCAGGAGGGTGGTTTTGCCAGCTCCCGATGCCCCTACTATCGAAACGATTTCGCCCGGCTCAATGCGTATATCTATTCCTTTCAGTACAGCCAGATTTTTATAGTTCCGGCGGATATTGGTGGTATGAAGAAGCGACACGAGGTTTTCAGTTTTCAGTTTTCGGTTTTCAGTTGGTGGTTATGCGCTCTTTTTGAACTGAAAACCGAAAACTGAAAACTGAAAACTCTTTTTATTGTTAACTTGCCACGCAAAAATACGATTTCCAATCCTCCTTGTTGCAGTTGTCATGAATATACACGAGTATCAGGGTAAAGAAATTCTCAAAAAATACGGTGTCCGCATCCAGGAAGGCATCGTTGCTGAGTCGCCCGAAAAAGCGGTGGAAGCCGCTAAGCAGATTATGGCGCAGACGAATTCCAAGTTTGTCGTCGTAAAATCGCAGATCCACGCAGGTGGACGTGGTAAGGGCAAAGTTGTCGGCAGCGAACAGCGTGGGGTAGCCTT
Source organism: Spirosoma aerolatum (assembly GCF_002056795.1). Lineage (NCBI taxonomy): Bacteria > Pseudomonadati > Bacteroidota > Cytophagia > Cytophagales > Cytophagaceae > Spirosoma > Spirosoma aerolatum. The sequence goes on from NZ_CP020104.1 coordinate 1,987,099, forward strand.
AGCGAAATCGGTCGATGAGGTACGCGACATTGCCAAAAATCTCATTGGTAATGTACTCGTTACGCACCAAACCGGACCTGAAGGGAAAAAAGTAAATAAGGTTCTGGTGGCACAGGATGTCTTCTATCCAGGAGCGTCGGAGCCGAAAGAAATGTACATCAGCATCCTGCTCGATCGGAGCAAAGCCTGCAACGTGATCATGGCCAGTACCGAAGGTGGAATGGACATTGAAGAAGTGGCTGAGAAAACTCCCGAGAAAATCGTGAAAGAGTGGATCGACCCAGCTGTTGGTTTACAGCCGTTCCAGGCACGAAAAGTAGCGTTTGGCTTGGGTTTGTCGGGGGAGGCCTTCAAAGAGATGGTCAAATTCGTGACCTCGCTCTACAAGGCGTATGTCGATACCGACGCATCGATGTTTGAAATCAACCCCGTTCTGAAAACATCGGATAATAAGATTCTGGCTGTCGATGCAAAGGTTAATCTGGACGATAACGCACTGTATCGCCATCCCGATTTGGCTAATCTGCGTGACATCACCGAAGAGGACCCGCTCGAAGTAGAAGCCTCAGCCAATGACCTGAACTATGTGAAACTCGACGGTAACGTAGGTTGTATGGTAAATGGCGCAGGGCTGGCTATGGCAACGATGGACATCATTAAATTATCGGGTGGTGAGCCTGCCAACTTCCTGGACGTAGGCGGTGGCGCCAATGCTAAAACGGTGGAAGCCGGTTTCCGAATCATCTTGAAAGATCCGAATGTGAAAGCTATTCTGATCAATATCTTTGGCGGTATCGTTCGCTGCGACCGTGTAGCAACGGGTGTGGTAGAAGCTTACAAAGCGATTGGCGATATTCCTGTCCCCATTATTGTTCGGTTGCAGGGAACTAACGCGGCCGAAGGTGCTAAAATTATTGATGAGTCTGGCCTGAAAGTGCAATCGGCTGTAGAGTTGAAAGAAGCCGCCGAGAAAGTTCGGCAGGTTGTTTCGGCACTGTAAGATTCATTGTATAAAACGTCCAAACAGAAAAGCCGGAGTTTGTGCTCCGGCTTTTCTGTTTATGTTTGATGGTTGTTGGCTAGCGACGGGCGCTGGCATAAAACTTCTGAGCCTCGGGCAATAATTTTTGCAGATCTGCAATCCGACGTGAATCGGAAGGGTGATCAGAGAAAAATTCGGCCGGAGCTTTTCCGCCACTGGCCTTAGCCATGCGCTGCCAGAATGTAATGGCTTCTGCCGGGTTGTAACCCGCCATCGACATAAAAATCAATCCCAGGTGGTCAGCCTCTGACTCCTGATTGCGGCTATGCGGAAGACCACGGCCATACTGATAAGCCAAAGGCCCCACTACACCAAATGCCTGCTGAAACAGCGCTTGTGTTTGTGGGCTTCTGGCAGAGGTGGCAATTCCGGTAGCTACCTGGCCAGCCTGCAACAGACCGTTGGCAATCAGTCCTTCACTCATCCGTTCGTTTCCGTGTTCGGCTATGGCGTGAGATACTTCGTGGCCTAGTACAGTAGCCAAACCTGCTTCATTCTGTGTATATGGTAAAATGCCTGAATACACAACAATCTTACCGCCGGGCATACACCAGGCATTAACCTGGCTACTTTGTACCAGATGGTATTCCCACTGAAAACCTTCGAGTCGCTTTGAATAGCCGTTGCTGTTCATATAGCTCTCCACAGCCTGACGAATACGGTTACCTACACGGGTTACCATTTCGGCATCATTGTTTGAGGTAGGAACCACTCGGCTCGTGTCCAGAAACGCTTTATACTGCGTGAAGCTCATCGCCAGCATATCGCTGGGAGGAACCAGAATCAATTGCTTTCGCCCGGTTAACGGTACTTTTTCGCAGGCCGCAACCGCGAAAGCAAGCGATAGCATAAGAATCAATACTTTTTTCATTTGTGTGTGTTTAATGGTAGATGACATTCTGACGTAATAAGACTGGTAAGGTACTGGAATTGTTCAAATTTTCTGCCCATTCATGTGGTCTACCCCTCTTTAGTCGTTAGATTTGCGATATTCTTCTTGGTTTAAACCTACTGCGGCCGGGCGGTCTATTTTTGCTCTGCGTCCGCATTTTTGCGGGCCGGATGCCCGCGTTACGTCTATGAAAATTATCTGCGTTGGTCGTAATTACGCCGAACACATTAAGGAACTCAATAACGAGCGTCCTGACGATCCGGTTATTTTTATGAAGCCCGAAACGGCTATTCCTTTGAAAAATGAGCCGTTTTTCTACCCTGAATTTTCCAGCGATGTTCATCATGAAGTAGAAATTCTGGTAAAGATTAACCGGGTAGGTAAAAACATCGACGAAAAATTCGCGCATAAGTATTACGACGAAATAGGCATCGGTATCGATTTTACGGCTCGTGATGTACAGAGTAAATTGAAGGCGAAAGGGCTTCCCTGGGAGTTAGCCAAGGGCTTTAATGGCTCGGCACCTATTTCCGGATTTGTACCCAAAGCCAACTACCCGGATTTACAAAACCTTAATTTCCGGTTAGACATCAACGGCGAAACGCGTCAACAAGGCAATACCAGCCTGATGTTGTACAAAATTGATTACCTGATTTCGTTCGTATCCCGGTATTTCCTGCTGCAGCAGGGTGACATACTGTTTACGGGTACGCCCCATGGCGTAGGCCCCGTACAAGTCGGTGATCGACTAACGGCCTATATTGAAGACAAACCTATGCTAACGTTCGACGTTAAGTAGTTCAGTTTGGCGAACCGGTTCGGATTTCGGTTCGCTATCAACTTTACATTCTTTTGCTTTTGATACGATCACTTTATTATTGGTCCATGCTGGTTCTGATCGGGTCAGGATCGGCTTATGGACAACCGACTAAGCCCGTTTTATCGACTCAGTCAGGTCAGCCACAAACAGGGTATATTCAACCGGGAACACTCGTAAACGGCTATTTCCTGTTTCCGATTCAGCCGGGGGCCGCTAATTCGTTATCGGGTGGTATGGGAGATTTACGACCCAACCACTTCCATGCGGGCCTGGATATTCGCACTGGTGGTCGTGAGGGGCTGGATGTGCATGCAGCTGCGGATGGGTATATTTCCCGAATTGCCGTGTTTACGGGAGGGTACGGAAATGTTGTATTCATTAAGCATCCGAATGGTCTGACCACAGTATATGGCCACTTAAAATCGCTGAAAGATACACTTGGTCGATACCTGCGTGAGCAACAGTATCAGGCCAAAACGTTTGAGATTGATCTTCGCCCGCAGCCCGATCAGTTTCCGGTCAAAAAAGGGGATGTCATTGCCGCTTCAGGCAATACAGGGGGCTCAGGTGGACCACACCTTCACTTCGAAATTCGGGATGCCCACGACAATCTGATCAATCCACTACTGTATGGTTTTTCGGAAATACAGGATGACGTGCCGCCTTATTTTGAGCGCGTCGCCCTGAAAACCATGACCGCTACTTCGCGCATCAATGGCGAATACCAGCGGGTTAGTTATGTTCCGGTTCGTCGGTCCGATGGTACGTATACAATTACGCAACCGATTACAGCGTCCGGCCTGATCGGTATGGAAGTGCTGGCTTACGATAAAACCAGTGGATCGCCCTATCGAAACGGTATTAGTTGCCTGGAAATCCGGCTGGATGGGAAGGAGGTGTTTGCCTACAATATGAACAGCTTCCCGAATGAGCAGACACGGTTCATGAACGTCCACGAAAATTATGAAGTCGAGCAAACGAGCGGTCAACGGTATCACCGGGGGTATATTGCCGATGGAAATATTCTGAATATATATAAGTTGCAGAGTAATGCGGCCTATCGGGGACGATTGCCTTTGCTGGATGGACATCCGCATGAGGTGACGCTGACGCTATACGATGCATTCGACCATGCCACTCAGTTGTCGTTTACCATTCGGCCCGAAGTAGCGCCAGCCGCACTCGTTTCGATGGATACGATGGAAGCACCTGTAGCACCCAGTGCGCCCGAAGTAGTTCGGGGTGACCCTACAGCAACCATTACGACCGACGAAAATGTGCTTAAACTAAGTGTCAAAAATGTATCACTTATCAACCCGCCTAAGGCTAAATTAATTACGGGGCGAGCTGTTGTTGAGCAACCTGTTAGCTATGTGCGTAGCAATCAAGCCGTTTATCTTATAGATTTGCGTCAGTATTTACCCGATTCAGTTCAGTTTGACCGGAGTGTTGTGCGTACCAATTTTAAAAAACGCATTATTCCAGGCCGAAATGAGTTATACATAGGAGAAAATACTCGGCTCGACTTTGGAGCCAAAACACTTTTTGACACACTTCATCTAGCTGTACGAACATTACCGGGTGGCGGTCTGGAAATTAACCAATCGACGATTCCATTAAATGATTACTTAATGGTTCAGTATACACCCAATGTACCGATGGCCATCGATACGGCCCGAACAAAGGCTTACTGGACAAGTAATGGGAATCAGACGTTTTTGGGCGGCAAATGGAATAAGGGACATATTGAATTTAAAACCCGTTCGCTGGGCCGTTTCCAACTGATGACGGATATAAATCCGCCAACGGTTCAGATTCTGAACGCAACTCCGGCCGGAATTACAGCCCGCATTCGGGACGATTTGTCGGGTATTGCCCAGTTTCGGGCTTTAGTCAATGGCGAGTGGGTACTGATGCAGTATGATTACAAACGTGCTTTACTATGGTCGGATAAGCTAAACCCTGATGAGCCGTTTGAAGCGGGGGCCGAGGTAATTGTACAGGTGAAAGACCAGGCAGGTAATATTGGTTCCGATAGTACTAGTATTAAAGAACCCCAGCGGGCAGTTCACCGGAAAGTCACTTCGAAAGGCCGTCGGAAGCGACGATAGAACAGAGCTTACAGTATTCGATTTACCGTTTACGGTAGTCTATAAACTAATAAATCGTATGGAATTAAAAGTTGGTGATCCTGCTCCCGATTTTACGAGTACCAATCAGAACGGTAATCCGATTAAGTTATCCGATTATCGGGGTAAGAAAGTGGTGCTGTATTTTTATCCTAAAGATGATACCCCCGGTTGTACAGCCGAAGCCTGTAGCCTACGCGACAACGAAGATCGGCTTCGGGCGGCTGGCTATGAAATACTGGGGGTTAGTGTCGATGACCACAAATCGCACCAGAAGTTTATCAAGAAATATAACTTGCCGTTTCCCCTCGTTGCTGATACGGATAAGCAGATTGTAGAAGCCTATGGTGTCTGGAAAGAGAAGTCGATGTATGGGCGTACGCATATGGGTATTGTCCGTACAACATTCCTGATCGACGAAGCGGGCATCATCACGGATATTATTACGAAAATAGATACCCAAAACCACGCAGATCAAATTTTAAAATAAGTACTCAGGAGGGAGGAGCGAGGAGTGAGAATGGCTAGGCCGCGTAGACAGAACGCACCGGATGGATTCTTACTCCTAACTTCTCACTCCTAACTCCTAAAAAGTATGGAACTCGAACAACTCGAACACATTGCTACCGCCGTTCGGCGTGATATTGTCCGCATGGTCGCGGCTGTCAACTCTGGTCACCCAGGTGGCTCATTAGGCTGCACCGATTTTATGGTCGCACTCTATTTTGAGATCATGAACCGGAAAAAGGACGACAAAGGGAATCCTGTTTTCGATATGGATGGACGCGATGAAGACATCTTCTTCCTGTCGAATGGTCATATTTCTCCCGTATTTTATTCGGTACTGGCTCGGGCGGGTTACTTCCCATTGTCAGAGCTGGCCACGTTCCGTAAGCTGGATAGCCGCCTACAGGGGCATCCAACCACTGCCGAGCATCTGCCAGGGGTACGCATCGCATCGGGTTCGCTGGGACAGGGTTTGTCAGTAGCAGCCGGGGCCGCTTACTCGAAAAAACTCAACGGCGATAAAAGCCATGTGTACGTGCTCATGGGCGATGGCGAGCAGCAGGAAGGGCAGATTTGGGAGGCTGCTCAGTTTGCGCCCAACAAAAAGCTCGGTAACCTGACCGCTGTAATCGATTTCAACCACGCACAGATCGATGGTAAAACCGATAACGTAAACAACAACCGCGACCTCGGTGCAAAATATGCTGCTTTTGGCTGGCACGTCGACGAGATGCAGGGCAACGACATGGCCGACGTAATCAAAACCCTTCGCAAAGCACAGGAAAACCCAGACGTACCTACGTTGATTCTGATGCATACTGAAATGGGCTTCGGGGTCGACTACATGGTGGGTAGTTATAAGTGGCATGGCGTAGCGCCAAACGCGGAGCAGCTACAGCAAGCTCTGAATCAACTGCCGCTAACTGTAGGTATGTCGGATTATTAAGATTGGTAGAGACGCGATCCCTCGCGTCTCATGACCGGATGGTTTTGGCTGACGCATAGGAGACGCGAGGTATCGCGTCTCTACATAAATCCCATGCAAATCAAACGCTTAGTCATCGAAAATTTCAAGTCCATTGAGCGGATCGAGCTTATTGAGCCGAATCCGTTCACGGTCTTTGTCGGCCCCAACGGGTCGGGCAAGTCGAATATTTTCGAGGCTCTGGAGTTTGTGCAAACTAGAGTAAATGCAGATACTGCCGTTAGCTTGTTTGGCGGCCAAGATAAACTCAGGAGGAGACAAAGTCCTGATGGTATTTTTAAGTTCGAGTTTGAGGCAGAGGAGCTGTTATATAGAAGGACGAGCTTGACTGGTAATTCGGATATCTTGGATATGGGTAATCATGGTTGGGAGCCTATTAGAAGAGTAAAGGATTTAGCAATTAATTATGATTATCTTCAATTTGATAGCTTTTCTCGTTTATTCATTAAAAACGGAACTCTAGTAAAATTGCGTCTGAATGACAACAAAAAGCTAGCGTTAGATGCAAGCAATCTAGAGCTAGTATTAAAGCGAATTCTGTCTGATAAATTATTGAAAGACGAAATCTTTGAGTGGCTTGAGCTATTCGTGCCAGGGTTTAAAGCCGTTGAAGTGGATGATCGGGATGAGTTACATTGGTTTGAAGATTCTGTTCCAAATTACTTTACCAAAGACCTTATCTCCGATGGTACCTATAATATTCTGGCTCTTTTAACTGCTGTTTATCAAAGTGATAAGCCACAGTTTTTGTGCATTGAGGAGCCAGAGAATGGACTACACCCGGATGTAATTAAAGAGTTTGTCAACCTTTGTCGGTATGCTTGTGAGCAAAAAGATCATTTTATTTGGTTAAATACACACTCGCAAACACTGGCTTCTCAATTGACCGCCGATGAGATTATTGTCGTCGATAAAGTAGAAGGCGCCACCCAGACCAAACAATTTAAAGGCCATGATTTCCACGGATTACGGATGGATGAAGCCTGGCTAATGAATGCCTTGGGAGGTGGGCTTCCGTGGTAAAGATTGGATTTATTTGTGAAGGTAAAACCGAGAAAAATATCATTGAGTCAGACAGGTTTCAGCAGTGGCTAAGTCTGAATGGTTTTGAGTGTTCATTGCCGGTAATTGATGCAAAAGGCAATGGTAATCTGTTACCGCACAAAATTGAAGCGTTGCGACAGGAGTTACTGGATCGCCATGTTCAGAAAATAGTCATATTAACGGATATGGACGTTGACAGTTGTATTACATTGACAAAGCAACGCATTACCGAGCGAGAAGGTCAACTTATCATTGTGGCTGTGAAGCAAATAGAAGCATGGTTTCTCAGTGATTCGCCTACATTACAAAGTCTATTTGGCGATTCGACTTTTTCGTTCGAATATCCAGAACAAGAAACGAATCCATTCTTTACACTTCAACAACTGCTTTTAACGAAAACGAATCGAGGAGTAGGCAGTAAATCTATTTTAGTAAGCCGTATGCTTAAATACGGTTTCACGATTGAAAATGCTGCTCAACATCCTAATTGCCCGAGTGCCACTTATTTTCTAACTAAATTGCAAACCCTCGCTTCGGCGAATTAATAGATTATGAAAAAATACGAGTTCACCGAGAAAAAAGATACCCGCTCTGGTTTTGGTGCGGGCATTGCCGAACTGGGCAAAACACATCCTAATGTGGTAGCACTGACCGCCGATCTGGCCGGGTCACTCAAGCTCGAAGCCTTCATTAAAGACTTCCCTGATCGGTTTATCCAGTGTGGTATTGCGGAGGCCAACATGATTGGGGTGTCGGCGGGGTTGACCATTGGCGGGCATATTCCGTTTGCTACCACGTTTGCCAACTTTGCAACAGGCCGGGTGTATGACCAGATTCGTCAGTCGGTCGCGTATTCGAACAAAAACGTTAAAATCTGTGCTTCACACGCGGGCCTGACCCTGGGTGAAGATGGAGCTACGCACCAGATTCTGGAAGATTTGGGCATGATGAAAATGTTGCCCAACATGACCGTCATCAATCCCTGCGATTATAACCAGACTAAAGCCGCTACCATTGCGATTGCCGATCACGAAGGCCCCGTGTATCTCCGGTTTGGCCGTCCAGTCATTCCTGTATTTACGCCTGCCGATCAAACGTTTGAAATCGGTAAAGCCTGGACCGTCAATGAAGGAAGTGACGTATCAATTTTCTGTACAGGTCACCTGGTCTGGGAAGCCATTAAAGCCGGTGAAATCCTGTCTCAGGAAGGAATTGAAGCCGACATTATCAACATTCATACGATTAAGCCGTTAGATGAAGAGGCTATTCTGGCATCGGTGAAGAAAACGGGCTGTGCCGTTTCGGCCGAAGAGCATATGTTGAATGGTGGTCTGGGCGATAGTGTCGCCCAGGTACTGGCCCGCAATTATCCGGCTCCGCTCGAATACGTTGGCGTTCATGATACCTTTGGGGAAAGCGGAACTCCTGATCAACTGATGCAGAAATATGGCCTCACTGCCGACAAAATTGTTGAGCAGGTGAAGAAAGTAATGGCAAGAAAATGAGTAGTTAGGAGTTAGGAGCGAGGAGTGAGAATCCATTCGGCAGCAACCAGTTTGCGCAAGCCATTCTCTCTCCTCGCTCCTAAATCCTAACTCCTAAAAGAATAATGACTGACGAAGAACTCCTCGCCAAATTTCGCGATCCGTCGAGCCGAAATTATGCCTTTAATCTGCTGGTGCGCAAGTATCAGCAGAAAATCTATTGGCATATTCGGAAGATGGTTATTGATCACGATGATGCCGATGACCTGGTGCAGGAAACGTTCATAAAAGTCTGGAATAGCCTGGAACAGTTTCGGGGTGATAGTCAGTTATATACCTGGATTTATCGGATTGCTACCAACGAGTGTCTTAACTTCCTCAACAAGAAACGTCGCCGATTCTTTTTGCCGATTGGTGATGTAGAAGGGGAGTTGATGGAAAAATTGGAAACCAATGCCGCCTATGTAACGTCGGGCAACGATCCCAGTGGTGAAGACGTACAGTTGAAGTTACAGAAAGCGCTGCTGAAACTGCCCGACAAACAGCGGTTGGTTTTCAACATGAAGTATTTCGATGATATGAAATACGAAGATATTGCCGAAATTACAGGAACGTCCGTTGGAGCTTTAAAAGCATCGTACCATCTTGCCGTTAAGAAGATTGAAGATTTTTTTAATAACTCGGACACAGACGATTAAACCTAGTGCCATTGAAGCTGTCAAATCTTAAAATATTTTAAGATACCTGAATTGTGTGACACACACACCAGAGCAATGAACGATAGTAAACATTTCCGGCTTGATGAATTGCCACCTGAACACCCACTCAGGCAGCTTCCGTTTACAGCGCCAGACGGTTATTTTGATGACCTACCGTCGCGGGTACAGGCTCGTGTTGTCAGGAAACCCAAGCCCGCTTTCCGTATTAGCTGGTCGTGGCAACGTACGGCTGCTTCGCTGGCAGGGGCTAGTCTGATCGCCTTGCTGGTATGGCAAACATTACCACAACGGCAGGAGTCGCTAGGTAGCGAAGCCCTGGCGGGTGTAAGTGACGATGCGATTACCGCTTATCTTGAAGATCAGGGCGTTAGCGCGTATGAGTTGGCTGATGTTCAGCAAATTCATTCTTCGTTGGGTAGCGATACCACAGCGATTCAGTTTCTGAACGTAGCACCGGCTGATATTCAGGAGCTTATTCAGGAGCAAAACCCTGGAAACAATGCGAAGGTCGGCTCCTGATTTTATGAATGGTTAACTTTACCGCAATGAGACACGCATGGATTGGTTGGTTGCTTGGCCTGTTACTAATGACTCAGGTAGCCAACGCACAAAATGACCTAAACGGACGCCAGAAAATTGAATCCGCTAAAATTGGGATGATTACCAATCGGTTGAATCTGACAACCGATCAGGCTCCACAGTTTTGGGCGATTTACAATGAGTATAATGCCAAGAAGCAGGAATTGAACCGGCGGATTCGGCAATTGAATAATGAGCCTAATCGGTTTAATCTGAATGACGATCAACTGAAAAATGGGCTTCGGGAAACCAATGCAACCAAGCAAAAACTCGCCGACCTGGACGACGAGTATATGGAGCGGTTTCTGAAGGTAATTAGCCCAGCCCAGTTGCGAGAGCTTTATAAGACTGAGCAGATGTTTAATCAGATGCTGCTCAAACGATTGAATCAGGAATAAAAAACCACACCGGCAGACCGCCGGTGTGGTTTTGATTTAGTATCGAACTACTTTAAAATGCGAGATGCCGCCATCAAAACGAATCGTCATCTTTTTAGTCGTTGCATCGTAGCCGGGGCTTAGGTATTCGCCACCCCCAACATTGGTAAAGTCATCTAATTCTTCCAGATTCAGAGCGCCATCTTTTTTGATCCGGCATCCTACTTCTTTCGGAACCCGCACTGTAACCGAAGCGGCCCCTACATCAAGTTTAATATCCGCCTGATCGGCTTTGGCACCTAGTTTCAGGTCGAGGTCAGCGGCACCAACACCCAACTTCAAGCTTTTAACGGCATAGGCGCTCAAGTCCAGATCGCCCGAGCCAGCGCCCAGCGCAACATCCATCGACCAGACAGGTTTGGCGTTCAGGTGTATATCGACACGATTTTCGTAATGACCATCTTTCAGATCGAAATGCTGATCTTCATCCTTTGGCTTTAATTCTATAGTCGGGATGTGGGTAGTTTCGTCCCGGTCAACTGACATTGAATAAAGCCCAACGGTCTGCTTCGTGTCCGCCTTGATAAGTTCGGTGCTGGGTTCGCCGATCGTAAACTTCCCAGCTCCACCTGCGAGTTTTAACACAGCTTCGCGGGTGTCGGCGTCCATATTCTCAACGAAGGTGTTTGAATGAACTTCATCGCTATCGGCATCTCGGCGTTCACGCTCTGCCCGATAATCATCTTCGTTATCATCGTCGTCATTATCGTTATAATTCCTGTCGTTGTCATCGTCGTGATGCCAGCGCATATGGAATCCTTCGTCGTCGTTGTGGCGGTGATGCGAAAAGAAGCCAAACAGTGTTGTGGGCACAGCCACAGCCAGCATGATCGTTGTAATAAAGGCGGCTGGATTAGCCCGGCGCTCAAGAATCAGGTGAACGCCCGCCAGGATTAGTAAGGCAGGCCATAGATTGACCAGTGAATGCCAATCAACGTCGAGCCAGCCTGCTCGCCGGGCCAGAAATAATACGCCCAGCGTCAGTAGAAAAATTCCCCAGAATAATCCGTTTCTTCGTTGCATGTGTTTATAGGTAGGATGTATGATGTAGGATATATGATATGTAGGGTAAGAACACTACATATCATATATCCTACATCATACATATAAAGTTACAGCGTTCCGTTAGGGTCGTTGTTGGTAGTGTCGTAAGGAGGCCTGATCCGATCTTTAAATATCAACCACAAGCCTAGAGCAATCAGCATGAACGGCCACAGATCGCCGAAGTCAATGTCTAAGTATCGGTCAAGAAGGAACAAAACACCCAGGATAATCAGGACGACCCCGCCAATGATGCTACGATCGGGAGAGGCAGGTTTGTTGGGATTGTAGGGATTCATGGAAAAATAAGGATTAGAGAAAGCTGTTGAAGGAGTCACTACACCATCCGCACGGCGTTCAGGCAGAACGATCCACATGATGATGTAAATAATTACAGCCGGAAAATGCGGCAAAAAAATTCCGATTACAAAAAGTATGCGCACTAATGCACGGTCAATGCCAAAATAATCGGCCAAACCAGCGCATACACCCCCAATCTGGGCCTGGTCGGCAATACGTTCTAATCGCTTGTTCATGGCTTCTTTGTGTTTAAAACCGATGTAAACCTAGTCGATTGTGTAATACCGGGAAAGTAGAATTGGAAGAATGGACGCGGTTATGGATAGAAGTATGTTTTCAATGATAGTAGGTAATGCATAGTAGCGGCTTGTATTAATAGATAGTATTGGGAGTGAGGAGGGCTGACGGACCATAAATCTTTCGCGTCAGCCCTCCTCACTCCCAATACTATCTACTAACGCTGATTTTACTCTTCTTCAATCGCTTCCAGAATATCCATCAGTTCGCCGAACTCTTTATTGCCGGGTTGTTCTTCGTCGCCACCGCTCAGAGCAATACCTCGTACGGGTAGGACAGCTAATAAGTCGTGAACATTTTGGGCCGATATGCCCGTGCCAAGTAAGATCGGATACCGGGAGGCCAACTGCTGAAGAGCTGCTTTTAGCTCGTCGTCGAAGTGAAGAGGCCCATTACTTTCGAGCAGTATGTAATCGGCAGCCGAGGCACCAGTATGAAACAGGGTGTCGAGCTGGTCAAGTGTCATTTGTGATAAATCGACACGAAGGATCAGGTTTTTGTCGAAGGTGCTCAGATAGGGTAACAAAGCAGCCTCATCGATCTGCAATATATCGGGCTGATATGTATCTAATAGCTGCTCAATACGATCCAGATCGATAGCAGAGGTTTCGCCAACAATCTGCACACCAGCTACCCATCCTCTAATTTCCTCGAACTTGCGCGGCTCGATGTAGTCGGGGGAGTCAATATCCATCGAGAAGCCGAGCATATCGACACCCATACCTGCACAATATCGGGCATCGCTTAGGTTTGTCACATTTGAGATTTTAACGAGGGTTTTGAGTGCCATAATTGGATGGAGTAGTAATCTGTAAAAGTCGCCAAAGGTACGGACATCGATGCATTATAGTACTTCCTGCCATGTCTGATTGTTCTCAGCGGCCCATCACTATTGCAATAGAGGAATTCTTGCGAAAGGGTCCATACCTCAATCAACCAGTCTTACTCAGTAAGAAACTGGATGATAAAACCTCCTCTGGGCGCAAACGAGTACTGCCAGTTAGCCGTGATTGGATGCGTTTCGGTTTTGAACGTCATCAATGGATTGTCGCCTTCCGTGATGACTCTAAATTTAGAAAATCCTTTGCCATGGCTGGCGAGGTTTAGTTTGACAGGGAGCACGTTGGTGGTGCCATTTATGCCGACAATGTAGGAAAGACTGCCTTTCCGACGAGAGAGGATGAGTTGTTCGCCCGGTTCAGCCACAATGCTTTGTGTGGTATCCCAGGTGGCGGGCATATCTTTTAGTAAGTTACGGACCGGTATAGAGAGTGAATCAAATACCTCTTTGGAATCCGCAAAATGGATAATTCCGGACGTATAGATCATAGCCGTAGCCAGCTCATGAACCGCCGTGTTTAACCGAGGGTATTTTCGGATGGTCAACGCAAACGGGGTGTAGTCGGTAGGGCCTGCTACGTTTCGGGTAAAGGGCAGTAAGGTGTTCTGCTCGGCGGCTTTCTCTGGATATCGAGGTTCATAAAAATAACTTTCCGTTCCCAGAACAGCTTCGGCTGTCATGAAATTTGGCCAGGTTCTGTGCCAGCCTCTCGGAACGGTAGTGCCATGAAGGTTTACCAGCAAATGCTCTTTAGCGGCATCTTCAAAAAGCGATTGAAAACACGACATCACCTCTTGCCGGTCTGAGCACCAGAAATCGATTTTAATCCCTTTTACACCCATAGCCGCCAGTTCTTTGAACCGCTTTCTTCGTTTTTCCGGGTCGAAGTACGCTGCCGAATAGGCCCACACCATTGGTTTAATACCCTTGGATATAGCTTTAGCAATAATTCCTCCTTCTGTGTTGGCTTTCTCCCAGCCAGCATCAAACAAGGTATAACCAAATCCGAAAGACTGGGCAAGCGTAGTGAAGGCATTGTACATGTCAGGTGAATGGTCGTCGGGATGAGACCACCACGACCAGGTAGCTTTTCCTGGTTCGATCCAGGAAGGATCGTCAATTTTAGACGCAGGGGCCAAATCCGTTATGAAGCTTGAAAGCAGGATATCTCCGGCCTGATCACCAACAATAATTACCCTCCAGGGCATCGTCCAGGGAAGCGTAGAGGCTGGTTGGCTATTGTCACTCAGGGGAAGTGTAAATTTTTCGTCTTTTTCAGCAAAGCCAATTTTATACAGGCCTCCCTGCGAATTGGGTTGTAAATGACAACCTGGAAACGAGCCATCTGTTCCAGCCTCCGCCAGTAAAACCCAGTGTTTGCTATTGTTTATCTTAAACAGGGCAGGCATACACCATCCGACAGAAGGGTTACGAGGCTTGTTGATTGAGTCGCCGGGATGTACTTTGAGATAAAAATCTTCATAACCGGGAGTGTACTTTCCTGCTTTATTATAAGGCTGTAACCAACCCACTGCATTTTTTTCGATCTGAAATCCCGTAATTTCTGCGTTGATCGTTCGTGTTTTGTTATTCTGATCCGGAAACCGATACCGGAAAGCAACGCCTTCATTTCCGGCTACTAAATCAATGGTCATGAGCGCTCCCGAACGGTTTCTAAAGGTTATGCTCTTACGTTGAAGTACATGATTGATCGTTCTGAAGTTGCCTACCGTCAATTCGTAGGTCTCTCGTTGTTCTTCAATCGGGGAAATGGTAACGACTGACAAGTCAGACGTAAAATTCTGGTCCTCGCAGGTCAAACCAAGCGGAGAATCGGCAATAATGATTTTATTCCGGCGGGTTACGTTGTAGTATAATTCTCCTTTTTTATTCAGCGACAATATAATTCTATTCGATCCAGACTTCGAACGTAAGTCCATCGATTGGCCTGATGCTTTAAAGCCGCTGATTAGAAAAGTTATTCCGACTAATAAGGGAAGGGCTTTGAAGATCAGTCTGGTTCTCATACTACGGTTCACTAGCATTAGTTAATTCGGGACAGAATTGTGGACTTGATGAACGGGTAGAATAATCTGGAAAGTAGCTCCTTCACCTGGTCGGCTGAAAGCCCGTATATAGCCGTGGTGATTTTCAACGATCCGCCGACAGATCGTCAGGCCAATACCTGTTCCTTCATAGGTTTCTCGTCGATGCAACCGCTGGAACATGCCGAAAATCTTCTCCACATACTGCATATCGAAGCCGATGCCGTTGTCTGTTACATTGATTGCCATATAGTCATGGTCTGATAAGCCAAATTCAGTTCGCATCTGGTCTGTTACAGGGCAGCTTTCTATGGTCACCTGAGGTGTGCGATTACTGACGAATTTTAGTGCATTGCTGATCAGGTTTTGAAACAGTTGATGCAGTTGTCCGGGAACACCATCAACAACGGGCAAATTTCCGACTTCGATTAATGCTTCTTTATCCTGAATGGTTATCTCCAGATCGTCCTGAATACGGGCAATAATGGCATTCAGATTTACCGGTTCAAATTGAGCATCCAGCCTTGAGAGTTTTGATAGTCGTAATACATCATCGACCAGGGTTTGCATCCGGGCGGCTGCCCGAACAATCCGTTTGAAATGTTCCTGTTCGGCAGTTTCTAGTTTGCCCTCAAGCGAAGCCAGCAACAGGGTGCTGAAAGCCTGAATTTTGCGGAGAGGTTCTTTCAGATCATGGCTGGCTACCGAGGCAAACTGCATTAAATCCAAATTGGACCGTTCGAGTTCCATATTCAGATTTTTCAATTCCCGCGTTCGATCGGCAACGCGTCGTTCCAGCACCTCATTGGCTACTTTGCTGTCATGAATGTCGGTACAGCCACCGATGTAGCCCATAAAAGTGCCATTAGGGTCGAACCAGGGCTTCCCACGTTCGGCAACCCACCGATATTCACCATCATGACGCCGAAGCCGATAGTCCATATAAAATTCCTGACGAGCATCGAATGAGGTTGTATAGGTAGTCATACAACGCTGAAAGTCATCAGGATGGACGCCCTGACTCCAGCCATTGCCAATTTCCTGATCCATTGTACGGCCGGTATAATCTAGCCAGCCTTTGTTGAAAAACGTACATAGCTTATCGACGCCTGATATCCAGATGAGTACCGGAGCTGTATCGGCAATAGACCGGAACCGAATCTCACTCTGACGAAGAATCGCTTCGGCCTGTTTTTGGTCATTAATATCCGTAGCCGAACCGAACCATTTAACGATAGTGCCTTCTGAATCTCTAACGGGTACCGATCGGCCCAGAAACCAACGATATTGCCCTGGCTGCCGATGGTCGGCAAAGCGGTATTCCATCTGAAACGGCTCGCCGGTCTGTATGCTATGCGCCCACAATTCAAGGCAGCGTTTCTGATCGTCGGGGTGAATGACATGAATCCAGCCCTCATTGCCATAGGTATCTTTCGCTAAACCCGTATAGATGTACCACTGCTGGTTATAGTAATCAGACGTGCCGTCGGGCCGGGCAGTCCAGACAATTTGCGGGATCAGATCGGCCAGTTGTTCAAACTGCTGCTGGCTTTCCTCAAGCTGAAGGCGAGCCTTTACCGATTCGGTGACTTCGTAGGCAACCATGATGATACCGGTAATCTGCCCGAGCGAATCAGTCAAAGGCTGAAAAGAATAACTATAGTAGCCAGTCGATAATTGGCCATGTCGTGTTAGTTCAACGGCCTGCTCGGCTACCGCAAACGGTTCGCCCGACTGGAAAACCTGGTCCAGTACCAGGCCTATTCCCTGAGCGATCAGTTCGGGAAATACATCGAGAAAGGGTCTGCCAATCAATTGATTTTCCTGACGGTCGGTTAGGGCCAGGTAGAGGTTGTTGGTGAGGGTAAGAATATGCTGAGGACCTTCGACAATGGCAATAGCAACAGGTGCCTCTCTGAATAAGTGTCTAAGCTTCTGTTGGGTTTCCTGGCGGTCCTGAGCTAATTTCAATTGTGATTGCACACGAACCAGCAGCTCGTTGGCCGAAAAGGGCTTGGTCAGATAATCGTCGGCCCCGGCGGCATAGCCGTCGAGGGTTGCTTCTTCCCCCGCCCTGGCCGACAGAAGCATCACTGGAATATGAGCTGTTTTAGGATCTCCTTTAAGAATTCTTAGTAATTCAGCCCCATCCAGATTGGGCATCATAATGTCGGATAAAAGTAGATCAGGCTGTTGGCGCTGAATGGCTTCAAGGGCTTCACGACCGTCGGCAACGGTATCTACAGCATAATATTGACTAAGCAACCGATGGATATAAGCCCGCATATCGGCATTGTCGTCGGCCAGCAGTATGCGCTTATCAGAACGGTCAGTTTTGGATGGCGAGGGTTCGTGTAAAAGCGATTGACTATCTGGCAAAGCGGAAAGCATCAGGTTGGCATCGGCCACAAACAAGTCGGCGCTGCCTGTCGATGATCGTTCTGGTGCCCTTGACTGCCGCGGCTGATGAACGGGTATTTGTACACAAAATGTACTGCCCCGATCCAGCTCGCTGCTGACCTGGATGGTACCTCCGTGTAATTCGACCAGTTCATGAACGAGTGCCAGTCCGATACCTGTGCCTTCAAACGATCGGCCTTTTGACCCTTCGACTCGGTGAAATCGTTCGAACAGCCGAGGCAGTTCTGCACTAGGAATCCCCACACCCGTATCGTCTATGGTTAGTCGTATGCGGTTGTTTTGTAAGTTGGTCAGTCGGACGGTGATGGTGCCCTTTAGGGTAAATTTAAATGCATTAGATAAAAGATTCAGAACGATTTTTTCCCACATATTCCGATCCACATCCACTAATTCGGGCAAGGGGTCGGCATCAACTACGAGCTGCATACCCGCCTTCTCAATAACCGACCGGAAATTGCTGGCCAGATCCGTTGTAAAGGTCGATAGATCGGTAGGTGTAAACGCGGCCTGGAGCCGTCCACTTTCCAGACGGCTGAAATCAAGCAACGTATTGACTAATCGAAGTAAGCGCTGCGCGTTGCGGTGAGCAGCTTCTACCTGCGTTTGCTGATGAGTAGCTAGCGGATGGTTAACATCCTGAAGCAGTTCTTCCAAAGGCCCCAGTATCAGCGTGAGTGGTGTACGAAGCTCATGGCTTATGTTGCTGAAAAATAGCGATTTGGCTCTGTTTAGCTCGGCTAGCTGTTCAATTCGCTGTCGTTCTTCTTCGGCTGCCTGACTCTGTTGGATGGCTGTCGCAACCTGATTGGCAACCAGCTCATAAAACGTCCGGTAATTTGAGTCGAGGGGACGGGTAGGATTGATACCCGCTACCAGTATACCAATCGTTTTTTGCTGACCGGGAGCAATCAAAGGTAGAACCATGGCCTGCGTAATGGGCTGTCCGGCCGGGCCAGGGCTCAATCCTTCACTGTTTGTCCATGAACTAACCATAGCTTTCCCTTGCTCTATAACATCCATCAACGGAATGTTTAGCGGGTAGGAACTAAAGGCGTTAGCGGCTGATATAGAATTGGTTAATCGATTGTTGTTGGCTGGTATGCGAATGGCTTGCTCCAGTTGCAGGGCTTTTGTATCGGCGTTGATTAGGTAAAGTAAAGCAAAAGGAATATCATCGGGATTTTGGTAAATAGTTTGAGCGGCTGAGGCACAGGCGCTGCGGGTTGTACGCTCCGTCAGTATATTGCTGGCCAAAGCCGACAGGGTTGCCAGTCGGCGAGTATTCAGGTTTTGGGACGTTACCTCAGTATTAGGGCAAAATAAGCCAGCTACCTTGCCGGTTTCGTCACGGATAGGGCTATACGAGAACGAATAGAAGGTTTCTTCCAGAAATCCTCCCCGGTTCATAAATAGGCGGACATCATCGACAAATGAAGACTCGCCCTGCTGGAAAACCTTATCGGCCAGTGGCCCGCAAAAGTCCCATATTTCTTCCCAGACAGTTGCAGCTGGTTTACCTAATGCCCAAGGATGTTTGGCCAGACTTAATACAGGAATATAAGCATCGTTATACAGAAAAGTGGCTGTGGGGCCCCAGCCAATCCATACCGGTTGGCGGGTGTTGAGCATTAAGTTGGTGGCCGTTTTAAGACTTTGTGGCCACTGATCAATAGGACCTAATGGAGTTTCGGCCCAGTTGAAGGTGCGAATAAGCGCGGCCGTTTCACCCCCTCCGGCCAAGAAATCAGTTTCTGTAGTACTTGGGGGGGCTATCATTGAAAAGGAAGGTTTGTCGGTTGAGTAAAATCAGTTTGTAAAAATACAATATTTGGCTTCTCTTTCGCCAAGAAAACTGCATGTGAAGCTATTTGCTCGCAATCAGCTTGTTATAGGTACCCGGACCGGGTTGGATAGCGTACAATACCCGGTTACTTCTGTACTCGCAGAAGGGGTTTTCTGGAAAGGTGTTATTTTGCTTACTGATATGTAACAGAGTATGTACCAAATCGTTCGTTTACTTGTTTTGGTCGCCATTTTGGCTGCCTCCCTGTCAAAAAAACGTGCCAATACGGGTGATGGACGAGCACTTTACAATCAGTTTCTGGCCGATAAGGCACGGTTTCATGAACAGGTAAAGAGGTTAGCTTCGTATGTTCAGGCTAAGGCACCAGCCGATTCGCTCCGGTTGGCATTTAAACAAAGTCGAGTGGCTTATAAGCGGATCGAGTGGCTGCTCGAATACTATCAGCCAGTACTGGCAGGGCGTGTTAATGGCCCTCCAGTAGTAGAAGTGGAGGAGGATGATCCGGCTCAAACGCCCATTCGGCCAGTTGGACTGCAGGTGATTGAATCCTATCTGTTCCCTGACTATGATCGGGCTCAAAATGACAGCCTGCTGTATGAACTAAACCAGTTATTAGCCTATTCGTCTCGGCTAGAGCAAGGTATACCTGGTGATCGCATAACGGATTCCGATACTTGGGAAGCTCTCCGTCAGCAGCTTTTTCGTATTCAGACATTAGGCATAACCGGGTACGATGCTCCTGAAGCTCAGACGGGAATCAGTGAAGCTCTTGTTTCGTTACAGGTACTTCAGGCCGTTATGCAGCCTTACACGTTACGCCTTTCCAAACCTGTAGCCGATCAGTTGGAAGATCGATGGCAAGTTGCTATTGGAATGCTGCAACACACAAAGGACTTCGCCAGTTTCGACCGCGTTCTGTTTATTCGAAATGGCTTATATCCACTGTGTAGAGCGGTGCAGCAGGCGCGGCAGTCGTTAGGAATTTTGCCCGCTTCCAGTGGTCGGTTTCTTTCTCCTCGGATTGCTACCTTGTCCGATTCCGGCGCTTTCCGAACGGATTACCTGATCAATTTCGGTGATTTTGCTTCTACTCCGCAGAAGGTCGCATTGGGAAGATCGCTATTTTTTGATCCGCTACTATCGGGTAATAATGCCCGAAGTTGTGCGTCCTGTCACCAGCCTGAGCGTGCCTTTACCGACGGACGGCGAAAAAGCCAGGCTTTCGGTAAGTTGATGAAAACTGTACAACGAAATGCCCCGACTTTATTGAATGCTGGCCTGCAAAACGCTCAGTTTTACGATTCAAGGGTTACGTACCTGGAAGATCAGGCCCATGATGTGCTTAAAAATTCAGACGAAATGCATAGCTCGTCGGATGAAGTAGCGCAGAAATTAGCGGCTAGCCCAGCGTACAAAAAATGGTTTGTGGAGGCCTTCCCGACAGGTTTGACGGGGCACAACGTGCGTAATGCACTGGCCTGTTATGTTCGGAGTCTGACGAGCCTGAATGCCCGCCCGGACCGCTATCTGCGTGGCGAATCTGTAGCAGTATCGGCTGACGAACTGGCCGGTTTTAATCTGTTTATGGGGAAAGGCCGTTGTGCTACCTGCCATTTTTTTCCGATTTTTAACGGATTTATACCCCCTCACTACGAAAAGACAGAGAGCGAGATCATCGGGGTTCCGAAAAAGGCCAGCATCCGGAAGGCGAAGCTTGATGTCGATTTAGGGAAGTTTACTACTTACAAAAAAAACATCCATCGCTATGCGTTCAAAACCCCGACCATTCGTAACGTTGCATTGACCGCTCCGTATATGCATAATGGGGTTTATCAGACGTTGGAGCAGGTGGTTGATTTCTATAATCGCGGAGGAGGGCGCGGAATAGGTATTCAATTGGAAAGTCAGACCTTGGCCAGCGATTCACTTCGCCTTAGTAGTGGCGAGCAAAAAGCCATCATTGCCTTTATGAAAGCGCTGACCGATACAACGGGGCTTACCCAAAGACCTACCCGTTTGCCGGATATTGACGGAAATAAAGCCTTAAATCGTCGACGCATTGGTGGCCGATATTAAGCTGCTACACAGGATCGAAAAGAAATCACTATTGATTGAGCCAAAGCTTTGCCAGATTCCCCAGTTGTATCTTAGTACCCGGATCGTACATTATTTTCTGGGCATGGACTTCGGTATTGTCAGAAATGCTCACCGAATGGTTTAGTTGTAGGATGTCAGCTCTTGTCGGAAGCCGATCGCCTGGATCGTTTGCGTCCGGTCTACATCTTTCATCACCGTAAATGATCGCCTACTGTTCGTAAAGAGGAAGGTGTTGAAATCGATAGACTCGCAGGGTATTTCGAGTTTACATAAATGAACTCATTGCCGATTCATTGGCCAGTTCTTCGGCGTGTTCTTTACCTAAGTATTGGTCAATGAAATAATGGGCTATATACAGGAGTGGGGTTAGCACAACCGCAGAAGTCGCTTTGTAAATATAGTTAATGATACCTACCGCCAATACCTGTGTCAGTGACCAATTGCCGAAAATATAAAAGGCAATGCCCAATACGACAAATGAGTCGATCAGTTGAGAGACCAGGGTGGAGCCAGTGGCCCGGAGCCAGATTTTTCGGCTTCCGGTTATGCGTCGGAGGAAATGAAAAACATAAACGTCCAGAATCTGACCGATCAGGAAAGCGGTTAGAGAACCAATAATAATCCCCAGGCCCTGCCGGAAGATCATCTGAAAGGCATTGTTAATATTGATTGCGTTTCCAGCCCCATCTTTTGCATTGACATCAAGCCAGAACTGGGCGGGTGGCAGCGTAGTGACGACATAAATAATCAGGAAGCTATACGCGATAAAACCCGCTGTCAGGAACGAAATGCGCCGGACACCCGCTTTGCCAAAGTACTCGTTGATGATATCGGATGTGATGAACACAAACGGCCAGATGACTGCTCCTGCCGTGAGGTTAAAATCCAGAATAAAATCGCCAAACAAATGAATCTGGGCTGGTTTGGTGCCTAAAAGTGTTTCGACCGAAAAGATTTTTACGCCGATAATTTCGGCCACCAGCGCGTTGGTCAGAAAGATGGCGCTTAAAAAGATGTACAGATTCGTACGTTTATTGGTAAATGAGTAGGAAGAGGAAGGCATACCGGAAATGATTGTCAGTCAACATGGCAAGATACATCACGAAGGGCTGATGCGCATTGATGATGGCTATTTTTTTCGTTTATACACATCCGCAACGGATGTTGGTTCGTACTGACTGGCAAGTGCAGGGGCACGCTGGAACAGCTTCTCAACAACTTTTTCACGATCGACTATGTAATCGGGTGGGTCTTTGCGGAAGTGATCGTATACATTGATGACCGCTTCGTAATTGTCGAGGTTTTTTAGATCATACTTGGCCAGGTCCCAGTTGAGGTACGGGGTGGCTAATCGATTGTATCGATAAGCGCTCAGGTCTTCGCCGATGATGAGTACGTGCTGGTTTCGAATATCTCCGGGTAAGGGAGACGGCTTCACCTGAAGGTTACTCAATCGGCCCAGTTCGGCTCCAGGAATCAGCCCCAGTGCGCCCTGATAAAAAAGCAGCAGTACCAATGAAAAGGCGATCAGAAACGTAAGCTCAGCCAGCCAGGCACGGCGTATACCCTCAAAATAAAAGTAGGTAAAATACGCCATCGGTGGCACAAAGCTTAAGAAAACCATGGGTGCCAGAAAGGGCATGAGACCAATCGTCAGAACCGCAATCACAAACCACAATGCCATGATTTGCTGGATGCGCTGCTGAAAATTGACATAACGGTTCCCTCTGTTGAACAAACTCAGAAAACCCAGAACACCTAGCCCAAGCGGAATGAGTAACGACGCCAGCAGCGATTGGAAATCGGAGAGGGAATACTGACGCACGCGAAACACCGACGCAAGCAGATTCCTGTTAAAATCGTCGAGACTATCGCTAAGGTAATAGAATAGGACAGTAGCGGCAATTGGAAACAGAAAGCCAAAAAACGATAGCGAATATTGACGAAACGATGCCCCCGTGTAGAATAACAGGGATAGCATTGTCCAGATGATGAAAAGGGCTGAAGGGAGGTAAAATAGGGCGGCAATGCCAATATAAAATCCAACTTCAAAAACTTCATCGGTCACCCCTCGCCGGTCCATTTGTCGGACAAGGGTTCCGAAAGCCAGCAACAAAAAACTGGTCGACATCAGTACTGGCGACAACGTCAGGCAGTCGTACGATATATGCATGAACAGCATATAAATAAGCCCAGGCCAGAATGTACGGTCAGGGTAAAGGTCGCGGTTATTGCAGAGGTAGTTGAAATAAACAATCTGAAATACGGATACCACCAGTGCGGCTGCATGAAGGGCGGTAGTGGATCGGCCGAATAATGTATCGATCGCCCAATACACCAATGCCGATAAAGGGCTGATACTATCCCAGATGTCACGATACAATAAATCCCCCTGATTGATCTGTTCGCCTACAATCATCCAGTTCAGTTCCGGCGTTAACAGCGGAAATGAATGCATAAGCAGCGGCAGACGGATCAGAACCAGCAACCCCAGTAAACTGACGTACAGATAGGGGAAATAGGATTGAAAAAAACGAAGCAAGACAAATAATGGTTAACGGTTTATAGTTTTCTCCAGACAAAACTGTAAACCGACGACTGATGTAAAATTACGGTCATTTTCGGCATAATGGAAAAATGAGTGGATATTTGCAGAATAGATTAAGCGCCAAGTAATATGGAATCGAAACGACAGCAGAAGGTAGCCCGGCAGCTTCAAAAGGATTTGAGCGAAATTTTTCAGCGTGAAGTGCCGCATTTGTTCGGTGGAGCGTTCATTACCGTCACGAATGTGCGTGTTTCGCCCGATTTGAGTGTGGCGCGTGTATACTTAAGTTTTCTGGCAACGAAGAATAAAGGTCTTTTGCTGGAAACGATTCAGGAAAAAGGCAAAGTGATCCGTCAGCATCTGGGCGACCGGGTTCGGCACCAGCTCCGTATCGTTCCTGAACTGAACTTCTTCATCGACGACACGGCCGAATATGCCGATAAGATGGATAAACTCTTCGCTGGGCTCGATATTCCGCCCGCGCCGGAGGAAGATGAAGAGTGAAAGAGTGAAAGAGTGAAAGAGCGAATTGAAAGGGCCGCTTTTTCACTCTTTCGCTCTTTCGCTCTTTCGCTTTTTAAAAATGAACCTCCCCCTTTGGATTGCCCGTCGGTATTTTTTCTCTCGTAAAAAGCGCAGTTTCATAAGCTGGTTGTCCATTATGTCGATGCTCGGTGTGGGCGTTGGAACGATGGCGCTGGTAGTTGTGCTTTCGGTATTTAATGGGATGGAGGAACTAAACCGACAAATTTTTAAGTCGTTCGAAGCCGATATGACCATCTCGCCGAAGCAGGGTAAGCGATTTATGGCTTCTCCCGCTTTGGTAAAGAGCTTAAGTCAGGTCGCAGGGGTTCATTTGCTGTCGTCCATTGCCCAGGATAATGCACTGGCCAGGTATGCTAATGCCCAAACCGTTATCCGGCTAAAGGGCGTCGACGAGAATTATCTGCAACGACAGCAACTTGACTCGGCGTTACTTGAAGGAAGGCTTTTACTGCATCAGGACGGAGCCAATTATGCCATTGTGGCTGATGGCGTTCGTCATGATCTGAGCATTTCGCCAGTCGATATTCTGACCCCCCTGGAAATCCTCTATCCAAAGAGCGGACAGACATTGAGTGTGGTCAATCCCGATGCATTTACCCGAGAACAACTTACGGTTTCGGGTGTCTTTTTTATTGAATCGCGTTACGACAACTTTGTTCTGGCTCCATTGCCGGTGGCTCGCGAACTATTTGGGTATGCGCCGAATGAAGTGACAAGCCTGGAAATTCAACTACAGCCCGGTACGAACGAGCAGACTGCCAAACAGGCGTTGCAGCAGGTTGTGGATAAACTGGCACCACGAGAGAAGTTGATCGTACAAAGTCGCGACGACCTGAATGTTGATCTTTACCGGGCCATTTACGTTGAAAAGCTCTTCGTAGCCATTACGCTTTCGTTCATTATTCTGGTAGCCTCGATCAATATCTTCTTTTCATTATCGATGCTGGTCATCGAGAAGAAAGCCGATATTCAGATTATGTTTGCGCTAGGGGCTACGAAAAACATGGTCCGACGCATTTTTCTGACCGAAGGCGCTATTATTGCCTTGACGGGTGCTGTTGGGGGATTAGTACTGGGCGTTTTGCTCTGCCTGGCGCAGGAACGCTACGGAATGATCGGTATGGGCCTGATGGACTCCATTATCGATGCCTATCCGGTACATCTCCAATGGGGTGATATTGCCCTGACAGGAGTTCTCGTTATTCTAATTACCATCCTGACATCCTGGTTCCCAGCCCAACGGGCGGCTAATGTGGAGTCTAGTTAAATTAACCTGATCGCCAACCCCTTTCCTGTTATGGCAGAGGGGGGAGCGATCAGGTTAACGTAACGATGTTCCTTTATCAATCGTAATTACATACGCTTTACCGCCTTCGCGTTCTATGGCTTCGGCTACACGCTCAGGCTTGTGTGGTGCATAGGCAAACATGCAGCCACCCCCACCCGAACCATTGATTTTTCCGCCCAAAGCCCCTGCATTCAGAGCTGCATCCAGCATTCGGTCTATTTTTGGGGTGCTAATGCGCTGTGCTTCCCGAAGATTCGTCTGATGATCGGTCAGGAGTTTGCCGAAGCGAACATGATCCAGCTCGTTATCAGTTTTAAGAACGGTTAGGGCTTCACGTAAAATATCGCGGTTCGATAAATTCCCTTTCAACAGGATGTAATCGTCTTTACTCAGAAAATCCTTGAATTCGCTTACTTCAGTGATCTCAAAATCGGTTAGTGAAAATGCCGGGTTGATCGACTTGAGTTTTTGAATGATGTCGAGCATACCCAGTTTTACCCGTTTCAGAATGCCAATGGTATCTTTAGGCTCCTGCGAATCGCCTAGAACAAATGTACCTAAAGCCGGATGAAGCTTCTCAAGGTGTATCTGTGGCTGCGATTCCAGATAGATTACATCACCGACCGCCGTTGAGTAATGATCCATCATACCGCCCGGTTCGCCAAATTCCAGGACTTCGGCGACATAAGCTAGTTCGGCCAGCCGTTCCTGCGAAAGCTGCCGGGGCTCGTCGGCCAATTGGGTGAGTATATGGAGCCAGGTAACCAGCAAGGCCGATGAACTCGATGTCCCTGAATTGATGGGAATATTCCCTCGCACTTCACCCGCAATACCTTTCGAAAACGTAAACCCTTCCCGCAAGAGCACATTTACGCCCGATCGGAAATAATCGCGGATTTCCGGGTAAGGCAGTGGCGTTCCATCGAACGGAATATTAATTGATGATTGAATGTCAGGTAATTCCAGTCGAAATCCTAACTGGATCGTTGTATGCGCTGCTATCTGAATCCGACGCGAAATGGCAGCTGCTATAACGGGCAGCCCTAAATAGTCCTGGTGTTCGCCAAAAAAGCAGATACGACCTGGTGTAGATACTGTAATCGACATTACCAGCTTGTTTTCTTATATCCTACTGTTGCGTAGTACAGAATATAGCCGAAAAGCGGTAACAATAAAGCATAGGCCATTTTAGGGCTGATGGCATCGGTCAGGTAGCCATGTAACAACGGCAGCAAAGCCCCTCCTGCAATAGCCATAATGAGTAAGGCCGAGCCGAGTTTGGTGAACTTACCCAGCCGATTCAGGGCCAGCGGCCAGATGGCTGGCCAGGTGGGGGCAATCGCAAAGCCCATCAGGGCAATGCATAGTACGGATGCGAAACCATCGGTTACCAGTGCACCGACCGTTAGAAGTAGAGCCAGAATCATTCCATAGCGCAGGGCATTTTGTTGGGAAATCCAGCGGGGAATGGCAATGATACCCAGCAGATAGCCCGCCAATAGGCCAACCAGTGTATAGGTTGTAAAATGTTTCGCTTCATCGTTACTGAATCCAATGGCATGCCCATAGCTGATGATTAAGTCACCCGTTAATACTTCAGCACCTACATAGCAGAACAACGCCAGAACGCCCAGCACTAAGTTCGGGAATGCCCAGACACTGTCATGAATAGCGGTCTTATCGGCCGGGGTTTCGTCCTGCTCTTCCGATACTTCGGGTAGATTGGAGAATCGGATCAGGCCGGCTAGTACAATCAGAACGCCCGTTAGAACCATATAGGGGGTTACTACTTTTTCGAGCGAAGCGGCTCCTACGGCTTCGTTGGCTCCCGATAGCAGTAATCCGCCAAAAATAACCTGACTACAAATACCAGCCAGTTTGTTGGCGATCCCAAGAAAACTAATTCGTTGAGCCGCGCTCTCACGGGGCCCCAGGATGGTTGCGTACGGATTGGACGCCGTTTGCAGAACCGTCAGCCCAATACCGATGATGAATAAACCAATGAGAAATAAAGGATAGGAGACCGACTTGGCGGCCGGAACGAAGATCAACGTACCTACGGCCATTACCAATAAACCCAGCGACATGCCATTTTTAAAACCAGTACGTTTTAACACTGCCGACGACGGAATGGCCATCACGGTGTATGAAATAAAAAAGGCAAATGCAACCAGCGTCGACTGAAACGATGTTAGGCTGAAGGCCTGCTTAAAAAAGGCAATCAAGACGCTGTTGACCCACGTTACGAAGCCAAAAACGAAAAATAAAGCCCCAATAATAAGCAGAGGGCCTGTGTAATTCTGGGTTTTAGAAGATGCCTGAACCAAGATTTCTAAAGGGTTTTAAAAATTGCAGGATTTTGTTTCTGTGAAACGGATTCCAATGTTAACAAAATCCTGCCAATCTTTTCAACCCGATGTGAATCCCAGGCTAGAAATTATCCGTCAAACCGAAGATCGGCTTGTTCGATTTCCATTTCCCTCGTGTGAAATCCGGTATTTCGACGGACTTGCTACCACCAGCAATACTTTGCTCAGATAGAGGGCTTATGGCGCTCCATGCAGCTGCATCATAGACGTCGATAGGTGGTGGCGTTTTGGCTTTGACTGATTCGATGAATGCCCGAAGTACAAAAAAATCGATGCCGCCATGGCCTGCGTTTTCGGCCGTTTGCGCGTGTCGTTTCCAGAGTGGGTGATCATATTTCTCCTGATAGGCGGCAAAAGGCTCCCAGGTGTGCGGTTTGGGACTGGTGCCTTCCAGATAAATCATATCGTTGTCGTCCATCCAGATGCCCTGCGTTCCCTGCGCCCGAAAACCTAGTGAATAGGGGCGTGGGGAGTTCGTGTCGTGGATGATAACAATATTCTCGCCGTTGGCGCACTGAACCATCGTCGTAACTACGTCGCCCAGTTTGAAATTGACTTTCGCATTGGGATGATTAGCACCTCCTTTGTCGACAACGTATTTGTGTAGCCCCCGGCTTTTGGTCGCCATAGATGTCAGTCGGACAAACTGATTACCCCGGTTGATATTTAGCCAGTGCGCAACCGGGCCAAGACCATGCGTAGGGTAAAGATCTCCGTTTCGATCTACCGAATGTTGCGTACGCCAATGGGCTTCTGAATAGCCTTTAGCGCCAAACTCTGCCCCAACCCCGCCAATGGATTTACCATCGTTGAATTTAATGTTTCGTAGATCATGCTGATAGCCACAATGCGCGTAAAGCATTTCCCCAAACATCCCCTGCCGAATCATGTTGAGTACGGATAGTACATCACGTCGATAACAGACATTCTCCAGAATCATGCAATGAGAGCCCGTTTTTTCAAATGTATCGACCAGATCCCACGACTCTTTTAGGGTGACCGTTGCAGATACTTCTACAGCTGCATATTTACCGGCTTTCATGGTAGCTACAGCCATAGGTACGTGCCATTCCCAGGGAGTGGCAATCACGACCCCATCTATGTCGTCACGTTTCAACATATCACGGAAGGCTTCGTCGCCCTTGTCATAAACAACGGGTTCTTTCCGACCGGCTTTCGCAATCATCGCTTTGGTACGGCTGATGGCCTCTGGGTCTGGGTCGCATATAGCCGTTATCTGCACATCATCACGGAATAAAGCCTGGGCAACATGGCTACGGCCTCGTGCTCCAACACCAATAAAGGCTAGCCGAACGGTTGAATCAGCGGGTTTAGCTCCGGTGAGAATGGTTGGAAAAACGGAAGCGGCTGTTCCGGTGATGGTAGCTGTTCGAATAAACTGACGTCGGGTAGGGTTCTGCATACTAGTGGGTTGCGAATGTCGGTTAACGACTCAAAGAAAGCCGTTTTAGTCTAAAAAACATACGTACCCTCTGCTTAATCAGAAATTCCACCAAACGGTTCGTGGATAAGACGCATTCAGAACAACGGGTTCACCAATATGGGGTGTCGTTACATCCATGCCTTGCTGCTCCGATTTTTTGAGAAGCCGTTGGATCGGTTCATTCCAGGCATGCATAGCCAGAGAGAATTTGGCCCAATGGACCGGCAGAATTGTACGGGCACGCAAATCCTGAGCAGCCGTAACCACCTCTTCGGGAAACATGTGAATATTAGGCCAGTCGCGACCGTATTGCCCACATTCCAGAATAGCCAGGTCGAACGGGCCGAACTTGTCCCCGATCTCCTGGAAGTGCTTGCCAAAGCCCGAATCGCCACCCACAAACAATTTGTATCCGTGTAGTTGTAGAACGAAACTAGTCCAGAGGGTTTTACCACGCGCAAAACTCCGGCCCGAAAAGTGCCGGGCAGGTGTGGCGGTAAGCTCAATGTTGGGCGATACCGATTGATGATCCCACCAGTCAAATTCAACGATCTGGTCGGGCCGGGCACCCCAACGTTCGAGGTGTGCACCAACACCCAGCGCGGTATAAATTTTCTTAACCTTCGGAATCAGTTGACTAATGGTCGGGTAATCCAGATGATCGTAGTGGTCGTGGGTAAGAATCAGGTAATCGATAGAGGGCATATCCTCGACGCGATAGGCATCAGAGCCGGGGTACGATTTGCCAAAAAACGAAACGGGTGATGCATGGCCGCTAAAAACCGGGTCAACCAGAAGGCTAACTCCTTTTGATTTGATCAGGTACGAAGAGTGACCAAACCACACAATCGTAGGTTTTTCATCGGCTAATGTTTTTAAATCCGTTTTTACGGTAGGTATTGGGCGAGGGGGAACATTGTCTTTGGGCTTGTTCAGATTTTCCCAGATCACATTCATATACGATGCTCCTTCGCGTAGGGTGGGTGTAAACTCCAGATTCTGAAAAGCGCCGTCGCGGTAATTAGACGAACGCTTAATGCGCTCAAGCCGGGCTTCGGCAGGGTCGCTGCCAAATGGGCTTTGTTTCATAAATACAGCGGTGGATACTACTAAACCCAGAATAATGATGGTGATAACTAACATGGCAGTTCGTAAACGTTTCATGGGGACAAAACGGGTGCTGTGGAATTGAGGTTCCCGTTGCAGCAAAGGGAATGGATAAGAGGGAACAATAGCGTATGGGTGGGTGTTATGGCTTTGAAACGGAGCAAGGCTTGTTTATGCTGTTTATATTGTTTTGTTTAATATATTTTCATAAACGTTGAACAAAAATTGCCCTGGGCTGGTTAATCAGCTATCAACTGCATACGAAAGAGCGTCCTGGCTACACGCTCTGCTGTCTGCCTGTGTTGTACACATACTTTGTAACGACAGGTTGATTGATAGTTTTTCGATAGGTCTTTTATGGAAACTTCCACTATAGATGTTCCCGGAACGGACATTACCAGGGTGCATACTCCCCGGGTAGCTGTATTTCGGAAAGAACATTTCAACGCGGCTCATCGTCTGAACAATCCGAACTGGTCGGATGAGAAAAATGCGCGTGTGTATGGCAAATGCAACAACCCGCATTTTCACGGTCATAACTATGACCTGATTGTGCAGGTAACGGGACAGATCGATCCTGAAACCGGCTACGTCATCGATATGAAATACCTCGGTGATCTGATGAATCAGTATGTTATCAGCCGCTTCGATCACAAAAATCTCAACCTCGATACCGAAGAATTTGCCGATCTGAATCCTTCGGCCGAGAACATTGCCATTGTTATTTATTCCATTTTGCGTCCCCATCTGAGCGATAGCTTAGACCTTAAAATCAGATTGTATGAAACTGAACGGAACTTCGTCGAGTACCCCGTCTAATAGCCTGACTTCAGAGGGTATCCATAAAAACGGTCACGGCTTAAATGGGCATTCACACGACGAATTAGTGGATGAAATTGGTGACGCACACGGTGCTGCGGCAATCGATACACCAATGCGCCCCGATGCTTTTGCGTTGGATGATGATTTTAAAATCGATCTGATAGAGGAACACTTTCGGGAAATCATGAACATCCTGGGCCTCGATTTGACCGACGATAGCCTGAAGGGGTCACCCCGGCGCGTGGCTAAAATGTATGTAAAGGAAGTGTTCAGCGGCCTGAACCCAGCCAATAAACCCGACGTAACCTTATTCGACAATAAATTTCGGTACAACGAAATGCTGGTCGAGAAAGATATTACCGTTCAGACCTACTGCGAACACCATTTTGTGCCAATAATTGGTAAAGCACATGTTGCGTATATATCAAGTGGTAAGGTAATTGGCTTATCGAAACTAAATCGGATTGTGGAGTATTTCTGTAAACGCCCACAGGTTCAGGAGCGGTTGACTGTTCAGATTGCTGATGAACTGAAACGTGTATTGAAAACCGACGATGTTGCCGTCATTATTGATGCCAAGCATCTTTGCGTATCGACACGGGGTGTGCGTGATGTAAACAGCTCGACAGTCACCTCGTCGTATAGCGGTAAGTTTGAAGACGAAGCCACCCGGCAGGAATTGTTACGCATTGTCACACAGCCGAGTGTAAGCCTCTAACGTAACGCGGCTGGAAAGCCGTGAAGCCGAAGATTTATGGTAGCAGCCATTAGCGCTTTGCCTTATAAGTCTTCGGCTTCACGGCTTTCCAGCCGCGTTACTGGTTTATACAATTGGCCCTACGCGTTCCAGAAGCGCTTTGGATTTGCGAATGCCATCGTACTCGTCCAGTGTATTGCCTTCATATTCGATGCCCACGATGCCTTTGAAACCGCTGCCTTTCACGATTTTCATGATGCGATTATAGTCTGTTTCAACGCAGTTGCCATTGGCATCGAAGTTATAAAACTTGGCCGACACCCCTTTGGCAAACGGCATCATTTCCTGAGTGCCCTTGTAGCGGTCGTATTCTTCAATGCAGGAAAAATCTTTACCGGGACTGTGCTTCATACAGAAATTGCCGAAGTCAGGTAGAGTACCCACGTTTTTCAGGTTCACCTGCTTCATGACGTTCGCAATCCATTCACCATTCGACGAATAGCCACCGTGATTTTCAACGATAACGTTGATATTCATAGTTTTAGCAAATTCACCCAGCTTGCTCAGACTGTCGATGGCGCCTTTGGCTACTTCTTCGGCTGTACCTTGCCCGGCAGCATTGACCCGAATTGTTTTACAACCCAAATATTTGGCGCATTCGACCCATTTGTGGTGATTTTCGATCGCTTTGGCACGTTCGGTGGCATCGGTAGCGCCCAGATTGCCCTCGCCATCGATCATGATGAGGTGGTTGCTAATGCCGTTGTCTTTGCAGCGAGTGAGCAAATCATTAAGGTAGGTTTTATCCTGCGCTTTATCTTTAAAGAACTGGTTAACATACTCTACGATGCTGATATCGAACTCTTTACGGGCAATAGCCGGAAAATCCAGGTTGGTAATTTTTTTGCTAAACAGTGCCTTATGGAGCGACCACTCGGCCAGTGAGATGTCGAAAAACATCTTTTTGGCAGGTGCTTCGGCAAAGGCCTGGGGCAATATGGCCATACTGGCTAGTGAGCCAGCAGCTTGTTTCAGAAATGAACGACGATTAGTGGTCATCATGCAATAGGTTTTACAGGTTGATTGGGCAGTATTAAACCGCTTTCCCTGGTGAAAAAGCAATTCGGCCAGTGGAAATACTTGTTTAGTAATTGCGCTACCAAGCCGACAGATTGGTTCTTTCATAACTCAGCCCCCATCCGTCTGACGGATGGGGGCTGAGTTATGGGTGATCTGGGAAATGCGGACTATCGATTCATCGAAATGAGGAACTCTTCGTTGGTGCGGGTTCCTTTCATGCGGTCAAGTAGGAAGTCCATGGTTTCCATTGGGTTCATGTCTGCCATGTGCTTGCGTAAAATCCATACGCGTTGTAACGTTTCTTTATCCAGCAGTAAGTCTTCCCGGCGGGTGCCTGAAGCCAGTACGTCAACGGCTGGGTACACCCGCTTGTTAGCCAGTTTCCGGTCGAGCTGGAGTTCCATATTACCCGTTCCTTTAAATTCTTCGAAAATTACTTCATCCATTTTCGAGCCGGTATCGATTAGGGCTGTGGCAATAATGGTAAGCGAACCACCATTCTCTACATTCCGGGCTGCGCCAAAGAATCGCTTCGGACGGTGCAGGGCATTGGCATCGACACCACCCGACAGAATCTTACCCGACGAAGGCACTACCGTATTATAAGCCCGCGCCAGCCGAGTAATCGAATCAAGCAGAATCACTACATCGTGTCCACATTCGACCATTCGCTTCGCTTTCTCCAGCACCATGCTTGATACTTTCACGTGTCGGTCGGCCTGCTCATCGAAGGTTGACGAAATGACTTCGGCATTGACGCTCCGGGCCATATCGGTCACCTCTTCCGGGCGTTCATCGATCAATAGCACGATCAGGTAAATTTCGGGGTGGTTTTTCGTAATGGCATTGGCGATCTCCTTCAGCAGTACGGTCTTACCCGTTTTGGGCTGAGCCACAATCATTCCCCGCTGACCTTTGCCAATCGGTGCAAACAAGTCCAGTACCCGCGATGAATAGTTTTCGGGTCGGGTGCTCAACCGAATGTGTTCTTCCGGGAATAGGGGAGTCAGGTATTCGAATGGAATACGATCGCGGATTTCTTCGGTCGTTTTGCCGTTCACGGTCGATACGCGCAGGAGAGCAAAGTATTTTTCCCCTTCTTTGGGTGGGCGAATGGCACCCCGAACAGTATCGCCAGTCTTCAAGCCAAATAGCTTGATTTGCGAAGGCGATACATAGATATCATCAGGACTAGCCAGGTAATTGTAGTCGGCAGAACGCAGGAAGCCATAGCCACCGTCGGACATAATTTCCAGAACACCTTCATTGTCGATGATCCCGTCGAACTCCCGAATGTGTTGGTTATACTGTCGTCGGATACGATTCTGATATTCCTGGGCTTCGCGGCTTGGCTGGTTCAGTTGAGGCTGAGCAATTTGGCCTGCATCGACAGGTAGCGACTGATCGGGCTGTATATCGGTTGGTGCATCGACGGGGTCAATCGTTGGGGGAGTAACTGAGACGATCGATTCGGCCGTTGATTGCATATTCGGTGCTGTATCGTCCGAAACAACAGTTGGTGTCAGGAAGTCGTCGTCGGCCTGGCCTCCGTAGTTCAGAGTCAGTTCATCCGTGGCGACGCGCGGTGTGCGTGGGCGAGGTTCACGACGTTGATTATTGTCGCGAGGATTACTGGTACCCGATCCGCTTTCATTACGTTCCCGGTTCGGTTCGAATCGCTGCCGATTATCACGTTGCCAGTCTTGGCGGCCATTGCGCGGCTGATTCTGGTCCTGACGGCCATTCCGGTCTCGGTCGTTTCGGGCTGGAGTTTGCCGAAATGACCGCTCCGCTCCGTTGCCTCCTTCTTCGCCTTCGCGTCTGCTGTCTGGCCGGTTTCGGCCCTGCTGATTATACTGGCCGTTTCGCGAACCCGAATCGCGCGTATCGCGTTGCTGGCGGAACGGCTGCGAAGAATCTGATGTTGGCTCGGGCAGTGTGGTTTCGGGCTCAGGCGTTGGTGTAGGCGTAGTGTTTTCGACGATTGGAGTAGTTGGCGTGCTTTCTATCGTATCGATCGGGGCGGCACTCGATTTTGGCGTTTCAACCCGTTCCCGCCGGGTCCGTTGGCGAGGTTGCAGAGTTGCATCGCTAACGGGTGCTGCCTCTACAGGCTGGATTTCTGGAATGGGAGTCACCTCCGTAGTAGCTGCTGCATCCGCAGTGCCCGTTACGGGTTTAGAGCGTCGATTGCCACGTTTGGGCGTTTCAGTTGGTACGGCTGCAGCCTCAGGTTCGACTGGACTGGGTTGTTCCGACTGTTGTTTTATAATTTCGTAAACCAGTTTTTCTTTGGTGTATTTGGAAATATTACGAATACCGAATTGTTCGGCAATGGGGTGAAGTTCCTCTCGGGACTTCTTGTCTAATTCTTCTTTCTTGAACATAAAGGTCAGGTAATAAACCTTAAAAGAACCGCCTGCGCGGTGATGATGGAACCTGGGGATGTTTGATTTTAAGAAACCGCTTTCGTGATAGGCGAGTTAAGGGACCGCATATGGGCTGCGTGGGGCAATGGATTAATCAAATTAACCTCAACCGATTTGTTTACTTAGGTAATGAACTTGAATTCAAACTACATTAAAACTGGGATGGTTTTGCCGATTCCAACTATAACCGTCTGGGGGGGGCCAGATAAGATGATTATGAGCGTGTTGGGAAAATGGCGGTTCGCCGGGGCGATGATCTGCCGTCGCTATGGATTCCTTGTTAAACCCCTATCTACCGACTCGTGATGGTGGCAAAGGTAATAGTTTGTTGCAGTCTTGTCAAGAGAACGTTATTTCAAACGAATTGTTTCCTTTTTACATAAAAAAATGAGTTTCTATAGATACGCCTGATTCGGTAAATCTGTTGCGTTCAAAGCATTGTTTAGCGACAGAGAACGAAGAAAAACAAATGAAGCAGAAAACCCAAAATGAGCTACCGGATTCAATCAATAATTAATTTACCGGTTATTATTCGTTGCTCATTTCTAATGCGATAGAAATATACGGATTTTACTGATTTATCAGTACGAAATTCGGTAGTTTGATAAAAAGATTTTTTTAGGACTTCATGCCCGTTAGCGTCGAGTAACGCGAAGTTCAGTTCAGTTTTGTTCAGACGATGTAAAATTAGCAGGGCCAATCTAGGCCTTCCAGCATATTTTGTAAACTTCGATCCAAGGTGCCATTGGTGTTTGCAATTTCTACTGATCGGAAAAGAGGGGGTTCCGGACTGTCGGCTATCGTAGACTGGCTGTCGTTAGTGTACTAGCGAATCAGGAGCTGATAGGGCGTATGAACGGGTTGGCTTATAGTTTCAGTTCGCCATTGCCCATGATTGAGTTTGTTAAAGTTATCTGTTCAGAACGGCTGGTCGTATGCCGACGAATTGTAAAATCCATAAACAGCACTCGGTGAATGGCGTTCGGATCATAATTAATTGATGAATAACTACCTGCTGCTTTGAAGGGACGCAATCATGACTAGTGGGAGAACCATGAGGGGAGAATCTGTAGGAATGAATGCATACACAGCACAGGACAGAAGGGGCTGGCTGAATGAGACAATGTTGCCGTTAAAAATCCTTAAAACAAGAAAGGAGTACAAATTTTGTGCACTCAATCAGCGTTGCACTTGCGTATACGAATGCAGACAGATACACACCCTGCTTATCCATCAACTGCCCTTAATCTGGTGGTTGATTGGGGAAATTCAAGCCTGAAAACCGGCTGGTTCGATGGTGAAAAGCTAGTTAAAACGGCGCGTTATGACACGCCTGATGCACTATTGGCCGAATTGGTTCATCAGTCAGTAGCGCATATAATAGTATCGTCGACCAGTCGGCCTGCCGACGAGATCCAAACGGGCCTTACGGGGTTACAGCGTAAGTTCATGGTGTTGGATGGTCAAACGGCCTTACCCATACGCAAAGCGTACGATACACCCCATACGCTGGGGGCCGATCGAGTTGCAGCTGCTGTGGGTGCCGTAGCGTTACATCCGGGCCGGGACTGTCTGGTACTTGACCTAGGCACCTGTCTGACAGCCGATTTGATCGACCAGGACGCTGTGTTTCAGGGAGGGATGATTTCGCCGGGGTTGCGTATGCGATTTCGGGCTATGCATGAGCAGACTGCCCGGCTACCATTAGTTGAAGCGCCTGTGGAATGGCCAGAGCTAATCGCAAAGAATACAAAGGCGGCTATGCAGAGCGGTGTAGTAAATGGACTGACATTTGAATTAAATGGGATTATTGAGGCATATCGGACTGAACGGCCAGAGATTGTGGTTTTACTATGTGGGGGAGATGGCCCCGCCTTTGAAAGTCGTCTGAAACCCCCGATATTTGCAGTCCCAAACTTGGTATTGATTGGGTTGAATCGAATTTTACGCTATAATGTTGATAATTTACAAGCGAATACGCCAGATAATCATACCTAGTTTGCTGGCCGTTGCCGCGACTTCGCCAATGAGTTTGGCACAGGGGCTAGGGAATTCACCTTATTCGGCTATGGGGATTGGCGAACTATACAGCCCTGCCCACATAACCAATATGGGCATGGGTGGGGTTGGTATCAGCAATGCCAGTGCCTTCTATATGAATTTGCAGAATCCAGCTCTGCTGGCCCGCCGGACCCGTTTCACGGTTTTTGAAGTTGGGCTATTAGGTGAATCGAAAGGACTTAGCCAGAATATCAGCAACGAGTTACGGAATCAGAATAACACGGCCGGTAACCTTGGGTATCTGGCCCTGGCATTTCCGGCTAACTCACGCTGGAATATGGCTATAAGTTTGAAGCCTTATTCATACGTGAACTACAATATAGAACGGATATCTACTGTGCCGGGATCCATATACCCTACAAAATACACCTATACCGGACGCGGTGGTTTAAATAAGGCTACATTTGCCAATGGTGTGCGGGTAACAAAGAATATTTATCTGGGTGCTGAAGCTTCATTCCTGTTTGGCAATATCACGTATTCATCTAATTCCTATATCAATACTGGGAGTGCCGATGTGTTGGTGAACCGTCTGAATCGGGTTACCTATAGTGATGTTGTCTTCAAATTGGGCGGTGCCTGGCGACCTAAGCTGAGCGAAAACTGGACCCTGAACGTGGGGGCTACGTATGAACCCCAAACCGGTGTAAAAGCCCAGCAAACGGATATTTATCAGCAGACAACAACTGACCAACTCGCTATAAATGCGCCCGATACCCTTCAGCTTAATTCGGCTGGGAAGGCCATTTTACCAAATCAGATGAACTTTGGTATTAGCATTGAGAAGAGCAACTCATTGCTGGTAGGGGTTGATGTAGGCATGCAACAGTGGAGTGATTACCGGACATCTGATAATAAATCTGGGAATCTGCACAATACAATTTCCGTAGCAGGTGGTGTTGAATTTACGCCTAAACCTACATCGAATCGGTATTGGGATCTGGTTACCTACCGGGCTGGTTTTCAATATAACCAGATGCCTTACCTGATTGGTGGGGTAAAAATCAATGATGTAAATGGTAGCCTTGGCGTTTCCTTACCGCTTGGCTCGTATCTGGTGAATCATGTAAGTGTATCGGTTGTAGCGGGCCAGCGTGGTGTATTGACCGCCAATCAGATTCGGGAACGTTACGTACGTATTGCTTTAGGCTTCTCGCTGAACGACTGGTGGTTCCGTAAACCAGTGATTGATTAAATGAGCGATGCACAATGTAAAATGTATAATGAGCAAGGGATACTAAGGTTTGGACGACTTGCAAAAGCGGGTTGTTATTCCTTATTCCTTGTTTATTGTACATTTTTCCTAATAGCTTGCGGAGACCCTAAGCAGGCGAAAAAAGTGGAACCATACAGCGGTCCCATTGAGGAAATCAATGATGTAAAATTATTGTACAGTGAGGCCGCCATGCTCAAGGTTAAGCTGACTACGGCCAAACAGCTTCGCTATGTAAACGATAATCGACGGTACCCAAAACCCATTCAGATTGTGTTTTACGGACCATCTGGCGATGAAGTGACAACCGTTCGCTCTGATTCGGGCCGTTATGACAAGGCAAAAGACATCTATGTCGTTATTGGGCATGTGGAGGTGCTGAACAAGCAAAAGCAGGAAAAGCTGCTTACCCCCGAACTTACCTGGAATCCCATCACCAAGAAAGTTTATACCGACAAGCCGGTGACGATTCTCAGCCAGTTGACGGGTGAAAAACTCTACGGTATCGGTCTGGATGCCAATCAGGACTTTACGAAATACGCCATCCGCAAAGTAACGGGCGTTTTCAATGTCGATGCGGGGATTTAAAATCGCCAATTCCACGAATTATTGACGGGCGATCATTTACTTTCGGCACACTTCTTTAAAATAGGCGTAACCGCTTTTACATCGGTCACAGTGGTTTCATTGCCCCACTCATTGTAGATATAGGTAGCTAATTCGGCAATTTCCAGATCGCTGAGTTGGGGTTGTGGCGGCATAGGCCGATTGTACGATTTGCCATTCACCACAATTTTTCCCTGCTGGCCATAACGCATCAAACAGATTATCTGGTTCTTGTCGGCCAGATAATCGGATTTGGCAATAGGCGGATAGAGTTCGGCCAGCCCTTCCCCTTTGGGTTGGTGGCAGTTGGCACAATTATTCTTGTAGATCAGAATACCTTCTGTAATGTATCGTTGCCGCTTTATTTCCTCTTCGCTTTGACAAGACAAACAGGCAATAAAAACCGCAATGACTACTAAAAAACCAGTTAATCGGATCATGATTTATACTCGGCCAATAGTCGCTCCATATCAGCCATTAGTTTATCGACGCCTTCTTCTGTGGTGCCGTCGTAAATACCCCGAATGCGTTTCTGCTTATCGACCAGAATAAAGGCTCCACTGTGTACAACACCACCCGGTGCCGACGAATCTGCCTGAGCCGTCACCATATAGCTATTCTGGCCGATCTCATAAATCTTTTCACGGTCGCCCGTTACGAATAACCACTGACGGCCCGTGACCCCCAGGTTTTGAGCAAACTCTTTCAACACCGCTACTGAATCGTGGGCCGGATCGATAGTGTGCGACAGGAGCATAACATCTGGATTGCCCTTAAATTTGTCGTACACTCGTTTGAGTTGCACCTTCATTTTAGGGCAAATGGTTGGGCAGGTTGTGAAAAAGAAATCAGCTACATAGATTTTACCGTCCAGGTTTTTGGCCGTGACGGTGTCGCCATACTGACTCACAAAGTTGAAATTGGGAATGGTATGATCAACCGAGTCGGTGACGGTTTTACCGTCGACCAATTTCGTAACCGCTTCCCGTTGGCCCAGAATAGGGAGTTTCTCATCAGAGCCCGTTCCGCAACGCCATAATAAGATAACAAGTGCAGGAAGGCATGCCCAGACCTTAAGGCTTGCCCAAAAACTGGCGGGACTGTTCAATACTGGTTGTAACACGTTTTTTAACATCCGTAATTTGATCTTTTTGCGCAGCCAGATAGTTCAGCGCTTCTTCAGAGGAAAGTTTAGAAAGGGTATCGCCATTATAGTGCGACATCCAGCTCATCATCAGGCTATCGGCGATGGCGAGATCCGCAACAAGGCGGGTCGCCTGCTCTTTTTCTTCGTCGGTTCGTAGGGTAGCGGATGCCGAGCCGCTGGCTTTCAGGCTGTCGAGTGAGGTAATTCGTTGCTTTAACTGTTTTTTTAGCTTCATGATGTCGTCAATTTTCGGCATAACTTCATCATGAATCGCCAGCACTTCATTCTCACTTTTTTTGACAGCTTCTTCGCCTGAGTTACAGGCTAATAAAGCCCCACAAAAAATTGATAGAACGGTGAGGGTACGTATAGGTGTATACATGGGAGAGAATAGGTAGGAGGTACAATATAGAATATATAAAGTATGATGCATTTTGCTGATTATGAGACAGGCTATATCATACTTCATACATTCTGTATCATTCAGGAATTTAGTTTTGTCGTTGTTTAAGAATTTCGCGGGCATTTTTAAGAGCGCTGGCGGATGGGTTTTTGCCACCGATCATCTGAGCAATTTCGGCTACTCGTTCTTCCTGCGTAAGCTTTTTAATCCGGCTGACCGTTTTATCGGACGAATGATCCTTATATACAAAGTAATGGGCCGTACCCTGGCCTGCAATCTGGTGGAGGTGCGAAATGGCGATAATCTGATGACTTCGGGCCATATCACGCATCATGTTGCCCATTTTAATGGCGATTTCGCCAGAAACGCCCGTGTCGATTTCATCAAACACAATGGTAGGTAAGGAGCGTTTGCTAGCCAGAATATACTTAATGGCCATCATAAGTCGCGAAAACTCACCACCCGATGCTACATTTTTTAGCTGCTGTGGTTTGACGCCTTTGTTGGCACTGAACAAAAACGAAATCGTATCGACACCCGTTGGAGAAGCTTTCGTAGTCTCGGCTTCTATTTTTAGGGACGCGTTGGGCATACCCAGGTCGTGCAGCAGACTACCAATCTCAGATTCGATGGAGGGCAAAACAGCTTTTCTTGACTCCGATAAAGCTTCGGCACTGATCTGAAGTTGAGCGTAGGCGGCCGAAGCCTGGGCTTTGGCACTAGCTAGTGCATCATCCAGATTGAGTACTTTACTCACTTTCTTTTCAAGCTCATTACGCAGCGCAATAAGCCCATCCACATCTTTTACCTGGTGTTTGGTCTGGAGTTGATAAATCAGATTCAGCCGTTCGCGAATGGTTTCTGCACGGGTATCGTCAACTTCCACCCGATCCTGCTCAGTACTGATTTCGTCGGCCAAATCCCGCAGTTCGATCAGGCTGCTCTGTGCCCGATTCTGGAGTTGCTCATACTGGTCCGACAGTTTACTGATATAGGCCAGATTGCTGACGGTACTTTTCAGAAAATCAATTACCGACTGTTCGGCATTGTCGAGGTATTCGTAGGCCAGTTGCAGCCGTTCCTTAATTTCTTCTGCGTTTTCC
Organism: Spirosoma aerolatum; assembly: GCF_002056795.1. NCBI lineage: Bacteria > Pseudomonadati > Bacteroidota > Cytophagia > Cytophagales > Cytophagaceae > Spirosoma > Spirosoma aerolatum. Next base: position 2,029,446 of record NZ_CP020104.1, read on the forward strand.
AGGATCGTTAGCTCCTGTTCGAGGGCTTCCTGTTCGTCGGGTTGTAGCTGGGCTTTGACGAGTTCTTCGTACAAAAAATTGTTGTAGTCGAACTCTTTACGCATGGCCGAAGCTTCGGCCTGGAGTTGGTCGTAGGCCGTTCGTTTGGTTCGATAGGATTGATAGTCAGAGCGATAGGTTCGAAGTAGCCCGTCGTTTTGGGCGTATGTATCAACAATTTCGAGCTGATATTCATTGGAGCCAAGTAGAACCGAATCATGCTGCGAGTGAATGTCCATCATCTGGCTGGTTACCCGGCGAAGGGTTTCCAGATTAACGGGTGTATCGTTGACAAAAGCCCGTGATTTTCCACTAACGCTAATTTCCCGACGAACGATGCAGGTATTGGAATAATCAAGTTCTTCTTCGTCAAAAATGCGTTCGATTGCATAGCCTGAAATGCCAAATGTGCCTTCGATAACGCACTTTTTTTCAGGGTTGTACAGTACACGGGTGTCGGCTCGATTGCCCAGCAAAAGGCCAATAGCACCTAGCATGATGGATTTACCAGCTCCCGTTTCGCCCGTGATGATATTCAGCTCACGGTCGGGGGTGAGTTCCAGCTCTTCAATCAGTGCGTAATTTTTTATTAGTAAATGCGAAAGCAAAATCTATGAGAAGTTAACAGTGGACAGTTTGGATGAGGTGTGCTCACTGCACTAGTTTTCGGTACTTTTCGGTCTTGGCCGGGTCTAAATAGGATAACAAATCAAAAGCTTTCTGGCGTTCAGTAGACGTACCCTCGAACAAAATATTATACAGTTCTTCCGACTTTGCATCAAAAAATGAATTGAGTAATACCGAGTTAGGGAGTTGCAACCCAATCGTCCGAATCGTAGTCAATAAGTCAAGCGTTTGTTTCCGAACCTGAACTGGATTGGCAGCAAACATATCAAGGCCCTGACGATGGTAGGTGTACATACCATCGCGAAACGGAATCAGTTGTTGGTTTTGCAGATTCTCAATAAGCCAGTATCGGTTACGTCGGTCGCCACCGGCTTGCCACGCTCCATTTGGTGAGCCTTGTTGAGCCAGGTTTGTAATGGTATAGGCCCGCTGAATAAACGGCGTACCACCTTCCTTGCTGAATGTGTCATAATCGACCGCCAGAATGACATTCGCGTAAAATGCCAATAGAGAAGTCAGGTCATCAGAGTACTGATTTTCCCGAAAATAAACGGGCGTTGTAGGCAGGTAAACAAAGTTGAAGGCACGGTCTACATAGCTGAAAATAGTGGTTTCGTAGTTGGTGCCGTAAACGGGACGGGTCGCTATGATTTGAGCCGTAGCTTCAAACGCTCCCTGAGTCAACGACTTGACCAAGTTAATATTGATCGAGCAGTTAATTCGTTCATTCACAGCAAACTGGTCATTACTCCAGCGTCGGTTGTTCATGAATTCCGTTATAATGCCTTTCAACTGATTGACATACGAAAAATCAGTTTTTTGCTGAGCAAACAACTGGTCGGAGTTGATGTTGACCTGGCAATTTAATTCCTGCGCCCACGCCGAGCTAACCAGACAGCTCAAAATCAGTAAGGCATATACTATTTTCATGAGAATGACTCGGTGAATGCCTCCCTGCGTTGTATCTCTTTCACGGAGATTCACAGAGAGTTAAGTTTATCGACTATCAGCCTGACAAGATCCTGGGCTACCTCATCTTTCGATTTAAGCGCAAATTCGTAGGTTTGATCGTCTTTGTCAATAACGGTGATTTTATTGGTATCGTGTCCAAAACCGGCACCTGGATCGCGTAGTGAATTTAATACAATCCAGTCTAAATTCTTAGTGTGAAGCTTCTTTATTGCATTCGCTAGTTCATTATCCGTTTCGAGGGCAAACCCCATCATCAATTGCCCGGCCTGCTTCTGACTTCCGAGCGTAGCGGCAATGTCGATCGTTTTAGTCAGTTCAACAGAAAACGTGCTTTCCTTCTTTTTAATCTTCTTGTCGGCGGGGTAAGCAGGTGTGTAATCAGCCACAGCCGCACTCAGAATAATTATATCGGCTTTGCTGAAAACGGCCTGCGTAGCATCATACATTTCTTGTGCCGATCGCACTGAAATACGCTCAATAGTTGTAGCTGGTACAGGCAAAGCCGTTGGGCCACTTACTAAGGTTACATCAGCACCAGTCATCGCAAAACCTTTGGCAATGGCGTAGCCCATTTTTCCGGTCGAATGATTACTAATGTACCGAACAGGGTCGATGGGCTCCTGGGTAGGTCCTGCCGTAACCAGCACTTTTTTCCCTTGTAATACACCTGCTTTCAGAGGGGAGGCTTTTGTTTCCTGCCAAAATGCGTCCAGCCTATTGAAAATGGCTTCAGGTTCCGCCAATCGCCCTTCGCCAACCAATCCACTGGCCAGTTCACCATGTTCGGCCTGGATGATGTAGTTACCAAACGACTCGAGCCTACGAAGATTTTCGACCGTTGTTGGATGGTTATACATATCCACGTCCATGGCTGGGGCGAAAAACACCGAACAGCGGGCAGATAAATAAATAGCCGACAGTAAATCATCGCAAAGACCGGTAGCGCACCGTGCCAGTGTACGAGCAGATGCGGGTGCAATCACAATGGCATCTGCCCACAAACCAAGTTCAACATGGTTGTTCCAATGTCCATCGCCCGCTTGACCTGATACTGAATGAACGAAGGAAGAGAGCACCGGGCGTTTCGATAGGGTGGCCAGCGTTAGCGGTGTGATAAATGACTTGGCCGACTCGGTCATGACCACCTGAACCTCGGCTCCGGCTTTTATCAGAAGCCTTGTCAATAGGGCTGATTTATAGGCTGAAATACTACCCGTTACGCCCAGAAGAATTCGTTTGCCTGCAACAGACATAATTTCAGAAAGTCGATAGTAATCAGTTTGCAGAGTACGCCGTTGCTTACCAATACCACCGACTGGTTTAAATAGTAAAACCGCACGGCAAATCTACCATGCGGTCTTGAAAAACAGACGACATAATTGCCTTATTGCTGTGGCTCGTCGTTATAACGCCAGTAGACTTTACCTTCCAGAAATTCGTCGGTAGCGATAGACGTTGGTTTCGGCATCCGCTCGTAGAACTTCGAAATTTCGATCTGCTCCCGGTTTTCGAAAACTTCTTCCAGATTGTCGACGGCTGATACAAACTCCGACAGTTTGTTGCTCAGCTCCTCTTTATTTTTGGTGGCAATCTGCCGGGCACGTTTCGAAATAATCGAAACCGATTCGTATAGATTACCAGTCTGGGCCGCAATTTTATCGTTGTTGCGGGTAATAATAGATTGATTGGTTGCCATAGCTGCTCGTTTACCGTTTTCAGTTTTTAGTTTTCTGTTCCTGTATTAACTCAGAACAGTAGACCGTGAACTGTAAACTATTTAATTGGCCGCTGTTACTTTAGCGGGTTGATTTTTATGCTTTTCTTTTTCCTTCTCTCGCTCCTGTTCTAGTTTGTCCAGGCGCTCAATTTCTTTCTGGCTGGTTTCGTACATTTTCTCCGATTGCTTAACGTACTTGCTGTTCGGGTACTTATCAACGAATGCCTGATGATAACTGATGGCTTCCTGATAACGTTCCTTCTGCTTAGTTTCCAGACTGTTCTGGGCCAGACTAAACTCCGCATCTACTTTTTTGAAGGCTAGCTCTTCGTTGTATTCCGAGTCAGGGAACTCCTTCTGGAAGTTATTGATCGCCACTACGGCCGATTTATAGGCGGCAATATTAAAGCCACTTGTTTTGTAATAGAGCAAAGCCTTCTCGTATGCTTTCCGTTCCAGTTTGCCCCTTAGTTCCAGAATCTGCTTGGTGGCGTCTTCTTTATATTTACTGTCGGGGTAAGCGTTGATAAAGTCCTGTAGGGCCGACGTGGCGGTAAGCGTGTTCGACTGGTCGAGGTTAAAGGAAGGCGTGTCTTTGTATAACGAGTAGGCATACATATACATCGCTTCCTGAGCATAGTCGGATCGGGCAAAGGTTTCGTAAAACTTCTTGAATAGCGTAGCACTCAGGAGGTATTGCTGTTGATGAAACTGAGTATAGGCGTAATAAAACTGCGCCATCTCTGATTCATTACTTCCCTTCAGAACAGGAATTAATTCTTCAAACAATAGACCAGCCCGATACCAGTCGCGTTTAGCATAATATTCAAGAGCGCCTTTATACTTCTGATCGTCGCTACCACTTTTCTGCAATTTCGCGAATGGACTACACGAGCCCAGTAAAAACATAACGCAAATACCTAGCAGAATCTTACCGAAATGACGTTGTTGCATATGCGTGCAAAGATACAAAAAAAATACAGGCTACACCGTTTTAACGACGGTACAGCCTGAGATAGTGCCAAAAATAATCAACAGATACGGCTGTTTAGATTATTTTAACAAATGCTATTTTGGTTTACTGATGGCGGACGAGTAACCGCTTGGTTGCCACTTTCTTACCATCGACGGTGAGTTGGTACAAATAATAACCTGTATCCAGGGGCCGTGTCACAATTCGCACTTTTCGGTTGCCCGGTTCGAGTTCGATCTGCTCATAACCTGCCACGGGCGTTCCAAGAATATTCAGCAGCGCCAACTTCGCTTCTGAGCCAGCTCCAGCAAACTGATAGTCGAGTTCGGCGACATCATCAGCCGGATTCGGATACGCGTTCGAAACCCAGAGCTTCTCGTTGTTGAACAATCGGCTGTCGGCTTTTATTTCCTGAGAAGCGGCAACGCGCAGCTCGGGTGTAGAGGCTGGGGTATTTTCTGCCGAGCTTGCCCGAGCGGCTGACTTGGAGCCCGGCTTCGGCAGTAACAGTGACCGATAATGTTCGTTAATGGCGCTATTTTTGTTAAGCGTTATCGACCGATCAAGCCCAGATAAACTCGGATTGGGAACCATCGAAAAACGCTGCGATGGTAAGCGGGTCGAACTGGTTTTTTGAGGTGATGATGTTCGACCCAGTTCGAGTCGGCTGCCTTTCCGAGCGTCCGAATCCCGGAGCGCTACCTGCGCCCTGATCGGGATCGTTGCCGTTAGCAAGCCCATCAATACACCAATAAGTATAAATTGTTTCATGTAAGTCTCTTTCAGATACACACGTATTCAACACAAACCTATTCACCGTAAAAGACAAAGTCAACGGGGTATCGTCTAAAAAATTGTTAAAACGGTCAATTATTAGCTTTTTGAACCAATTTTTGAGCCAAAGGTTTAATTTGGCTCTTATTTTTTAATGGTTTTTTTACCGCTGGCTGCTCTTTGGGTGGAACTTCAAGCCAGAGAACCTGATTTTTGGTTGGCTTTTCGGCATCGCGCCAGCGAAACCCATCAAGCTCCTGCACCTCACCTGTAATTTCTTTGGGCGGAATCAGCTGCGAATCCGGATGTCCATAAAATCGAATTCGCCCGACTTTATTATCGTTGAATTCGATGTTCATTTTACTGCATTCAACATGATTCAAGCCAATCATTTTATTTTGCTCGTTGAGTGCGTAATAAATACTTTGCCCATTCCCATCAACAATTACGCGCTCAAGGGTAGTTTGCTCCTGTAGCGTTGCCATTTTTGACGTGGGTAATGTACTTTTTTCCTCTGTTACGCGTTTAGACAGGCTATTCGTTGCAACGGTCGAATTATTTCCTGGGCTAGTGGCTTTAATCGTACTTTTTGGGGCGGTTTTGCTGTTTGCCAAGGCATCGGTAAGCGTATCTGTCGAGACCAGTTTTGTGGTAAAATAAGCAGTAACTGTACGTCCTTTTATCTGGTTAAAATTCTTTAAGGTATCCAGCGAAATCACAAAGGATTTGGTCTTTAAAAAGAGTGTATTGATTTTGTTATTTTTAAGCAAAGCCCGCATCGAGTCGGCTTCCATTTGGTATTTATTCTGGCTCCAAACAACCGGTTTTTTATAAAAATAAATGGTCGAGTCAGCCGTGTCGTAAATGAGTGAATCACATTTACTCTGGAGGTCGGATTTATAAACAAAAACGTTTTTATGGGCTAGAAGACGACGCGTATTTGTTACTTTGTTGTCAAAAGAAAATAACGTGTCGGCTCGTAAAAAGAGCGTGTCTTTAGAGGCTTCATTGCCTATGCTTTTTGCCACGGCATGACCTGTCACGCGTGAAATACCTATTTTGCCATTGTATCGGACGTGATCGCCCAGAATAACCGCTTTTTGATCTTTAGCAACCATAATTACCTTGCCTTTGGCGATGCCTAGTTCGGTTGCGTTATCATAATAGAGGGAGTCACCGGTCAGGCGGTATTTTGGCGTTTCGACGGTAGCCCGACGTTCGAAGTTGGAAATTCCTGTCGTTGTATTATACTGACCCGCAATGGCTGTCAGTATCCCATCTTTGTTGATGATGCGGGTTGGTCCCTGAAAGGTAGCAATGCGTGAGGTAGAATTGTACAGTAATGAATCGGCTGTCAGGGTGCCTTTGGTATTGACCAGGCGAACATTCTGACGAAACGTGAATAACTTGCTGCGCGTATCGTAATATCCTTCCCGACTGGTTAGCGTATTTTCCTTATCGACAATGCGACCTGGAGTAGGATAGTGCGCAATACCCGATACCATATTATAATCGAGCTGAGCGGTAGTTAGGGTCATTTTACGATCGCGCATGGTTACATGACCTCGCATATTAGCCTGACGAGTGCTGCCATAATAAAACATGGTATCGCCCTTTACTGAAATGGTATCTCCCTGAATAAGCCTGACATTTCCGTATGCCTCAATTATATTCATGGTTACGTTCTGAACCGCCAGATTGCAGTACATCAGGACACCTTTATGCCGTAACCGCACGTTATTATGGAGTTTGCGTACCACCTGGCCCGGAACGTTAAGCACAACCAGGCTATCGGCGTGGAATAGCTCTACTTTATCACCTGCGGTAGCCGTAGATGAAGTAGGAGCGACCTGCGCCAGAACGTTACTAGATGGTGCGAATAAACCGAACCCCAGGGCCAGCATCAGCAAACGAACGAATAAACGAATCATATTGACAAAACTACGGCATTAGGCCGACACCGGATGTTGGAACAGGACTTTTTAGCATTTATTAACGACAATCGCCTGTTTGCCCCGACCGACCGGGTACTGCTGGCTGTCAGCGGTGGCCTCGATTCAATGGTGATGACCGAATTATTCCACCGTATTCGCCAGCCATTTGCCATTGCTCACGTTAATTTTGGTTTACGGGCAAATGAATCCGATGCCGATGCGCTTTTTGTAAAAAACAAGGCTGAACACTATGGGGTTCCGTTTCATCTTACCGCATTCAATACGGCTGCGTTTGCCACCGAAAAAGGTATTTCGATCCAAATGGCAGCCCGTGAACTTCGCTACAATTGGTTTGCGGAATTACGTCGGCAGTTCTCCTACGCCTGTGTAGCAACAGCACACCATCAGAACGATGTACTCGAAACCCTGTTGCTAAATTTAACGCGTGGTACAGGCCTGGCTGGTTTGCACGGCATCGCCAGTCGCCAGAATGATGTCGTGCGTCCACTTCTGTTTGCTACCCGTGATCGACTGGCTACCTATTTGACGGAACAAAACTTGATGTATCGAGAAGATAGCTCCAATCCTGAGGATAAGTATGCCCGTAATCGGATTCGTCATCATGTAGTGCCGATATTGACAGGAATAAACCCCGCTTTGTGGCAAACAGTACCCCGCACGGTGGAACGACTTCGGGCGGCTGAGCAGTTGATGAAAGCCGAACTAAACCGGTCCTGGCAGGAAATTGCCGAACCACAAGGCGAGACGATCTTACTACCTACCAACAAATTGAACAAAGTATCCGAGCTGTCTTTTCGATTGACCGAATGGCTTAAACGGTTCAGCTTTACAGAAACTCAGGTTGAGCAGATGGTTGAAGCACTTGATCAGGAAGTTGGACAGGTATTTGTGTCGAGCACACACCGGGTGGTTCATGAGCGGGCTGGGTTATTACTAGAACCGCTGCCTGATCAATATACTTACGAAATAACATTGACAGAGCTACCGGCTGAACCGGTTCGCCTTCCTAATGGGAAAACGCTTAAGATGGGACTAGGCGAAAGGCCAGTTGATTTTCGACCCTCTTCGGTTCCAACAATTGCCTGCCTGGATGCGGGTAAAATCAACTTTCCTATTACAATTCGTTTGTGGCGGCTAGGAGATCGGTTCCGACCGTTGGGCCTACAGGGGAGTAAATTGGTTAGTGATTTCCTGAATGATCTTAAAGTGACCCGTACAGAACGGGAGCAGATTTCAGTGATGCTGGTTGACGGACAGATTGCCTGGGTGATTGGTCGCCGGATTGACCATCGGTTTCGAATTGTGCCCGAAACAAAAAAAGTGTTACGCCTAATAATTGATTAGTGAACGGTTTGTTAAGTATTGTTAGTTATTTTAAATTGTACTTTTTGGGGGTGATGTAAAAGGCAGGACGATTTTGCCCTAGCTTTTAACGAGTTGAGAAAAAGTTGGCATCTTATTTGATAGCTTTCGGGCAAGCCCAAAGTTTCTATTAATGTACTAACACCATGAACCGAATTGTACAGGTCCTAATTATTGCAGGACTGGCCTTCTGGAGCCTGACTGCTCAGGCACAAAGTGCGCGGCTACGAGCGGCTAATAAGCAGTTCGACAATCTTAGTTATGTCAGCGCAGTGCGGGCGTACGAGGAGTTTCTGCGGGCCGACCGAAAGAAAGACCCCGCCGAAACACGCGAAGCCCTGATTAAGTTAGGCTATAGCTACCGTAAACTACAGGATACCCGCAATGCTGAGCGAGTATATGGTGAGCTGGTAAAAGACTATACCGATCTCGACAGCGAGGTGTATCTGTATTATGCACAGGCGCTGGCAGCTAACGGTAAATACCGGGATTCCCAGAAAATGTATAGTCAATATGGCGAAAAGCAGTCTCAGGACCTCCGTGGACGCCGTTTTACGGTCTCTTATATGGATATGAGCCGGTTTTATCAGGACTCGTCATCATACCGGATGTACAGTCTCCCAATCAATTCACGGCAGGCTGATTTTAGTCCGATGTATTACAAAAATGGGCTGGTTTTTGTATCGGCGCGTGATGAGTCAGGTGTGCTGAAACGAGTCTTTAACTGGAATCAGACACCTTTTCTGGACCTTTATTTTCACCCGGATACCAACCAGCTTCGTGTGCCGGGAGCCGATTTGATGCGACCAGGTAACTCGGCTGTGCTGGGCGGAGGTAGCGATGCAAAACCCGGTGCTGCTGATCCGGCTGTTGAACAAACAAAGTTGAGCAAAACGGAAATTTTTAGCCGTACGATCAATACGAAATACCACGAAGGGCCAATGACTTTCACCAAAGATCAGAACTTCATTGTCTTTACCCGGAACAACACAAGTAAAGGAAAAGCAGGGAAAAGTTCGGATGGTGTTAGAAAATTGAAATTGTACTCTTCCGTGAATCGAAATGGCAAGTGGGTCGATATTCAGGAGTTGCCATTCAACAGTAATGAGTACTCTGTAGGTCACCCGGCCTTCTCTCCCGACAACACAAAAATGTACTTTGCCTCAGATATGCCGGGTGGATACGGTGGTACCGATATTTATGTCGTTGAATTTAATAACGGCCAATGGGGTACACCCGTAAATATGGGGAAGGAGATCAATACCGAAGGAAATGAGATGTTCCCCTTTGTAGCCGAAGGCGATAACCTGTACTTCTCGTCAGATGGTCATGAAGGGCTGGGAGGGCTAGACGTTTTTGTCGCTGAGCTTAAGGATGGAATTGCCTATAAAGGTGTTCAGAACGTAGGGGCACCGATCAATTCAGAAAAAGATGATTTCGGGTTTATTACCGATAAGAACCGTACATCGGGCTATGTAAGCAGCAACCGCAAAAAGGGCGTGAGCGACGATGATATCTATTCGTTTCGGCGCACCTGTAAACAGCTTAACATTCTGGTATACGATGCAAAAACCAATACGCCCCTCGAAAATGCGGATGTTCGGATCATGCGGAATGGCGTAAACCAGGATCTCCGTATAACCGATATGCAGGGGCGAACCGATTTGTGTGTCGATACCAATACCGAATACGAATTCAAAGCGATTAAAGAAGGGTATGCTATGAACAGCGTTCGGTTCTCAACCCTGACTCAGTCGCCCAAACCCGTCATGAACGTATCGATTTATCTTGAGCGGTCAGAGAATACGCTGGTCAAAGGGGTAATCAAAACTGAAGTGGACCAGCAACCCGCTAAAGGGGTTCGAGTGACGCTTCGGAATGAAAAGGACAAAACCGAACAGACCGTCATGACTGGCCCCGATGGTGGCTATGAATTCGATGTGAAACCGAATGCACCGTACACCATTACCGCTCAGAAGGATCGGTACGCCACCAAAAAAGCACAATACGGTAAAGCTAAACGTAAAACGAAAGTGGTTACCGACTCGTTGGGATTATATGGGGTAGGGGATGTATTCCAACTCAAGAACATCTATTACGACCTGAACAAATTCTTCATCCGGGCCGACGCTGCACACGAACTTGACCATGTGCTGGCTATCCTGAAAGAATATCCGCAGATGCAGATTGAACTTCGGTCGCATACGGATGCGCGCGCTACAGATGCTTACAACCTGCGTTTGTCGGAAAACCGTGCCCGGGCTGCTATGGACTATCTGGTATCAAGAGGAGTTTCAGCGAATCGGCTTGTTGCTCGTGGGTATGGCGAGTCGGAGATAGTGAATGGTTGCGTCGATGGGGTGAACTGTACTGAAAACGAACACCAGCAAAATCGACGCACTGAATTTAAGATTTTATCTGTCCAATAGTTATTTGTGAATAATCTATTATAAACGAAAAAGCAGCCCACCAGAATGGGCTGCTTTTTCGTTTATAATAGACTATTCAGTGCTTTGCTTTACGTGTTTTTTATGAACTGACTTGGTCATCGTTTTTGACTTGGCCGGGGTGGTTTTCTTTACGGTTGTAGTCGTTGTCGTTTTGGTGACGGGTTTATCCTGTGAAGGAGTGGCAAAAGCCGTGTTAACGCAAAGAGCGGCTACCACACAGGCAGCCCAAACGGACGTTTTCATAAGTTTAAGAATGGTTTTAGTGAACAGACCCACCTTCTGGTGAGCCTTTCTGCCGAAAGATCGGTCGCTCGAATGAAGTGCCGATAAAGAGTAACTTAAAAACCTCTTAAACTGTTAAGTAATCTGTATGATTCATTTAGATTGAACTGCAAGTGCGTAATGGACTCGATATAGTCATGTCTCTCTGCGCCTATTGCGTACTTGCGGTATAACCCGCACTGTGACCGATAGTTGCCCAATATGCCGCATGGTATGTTCGGCGGCATGGGTTAGCAGACCAATCACGGTTGAAGGCAACTGCGCCCGCCCAACACCTCGTGTTTCAGTTAGCGTTTCTTCCTTGGTTTCCCGAAGCTGAGTAAGGGCTTTATTAACCTGCATATCAAACTGTTGTATTAATTCCTGAACGGTTGGTATCGGGGCTCCTGGCTTTCCTTCGGCAGCTAAGGCGGCTAACTGTTCAGGCGAAAGGGCTTCGGTACGGGCATAGGTAAGGAGTCGATCCAGTACACCCGTCAGGTGTTGTAAGTGAAAGCCGACAGAGGCAACATTCGCAGGGCGTTCCCAAAGCAAATTGTCTGGGAAACCCTGCATAAGAATGTGAAGTTCCTCCTGTGCCTGCATCAGCGCATGAGCAATCGGCTGAAGCAAGGGAGGCATATCAGGAAGTGGCCCGCGTAGCCAGACTTCACGCGTTTCAACAGGTGGTTGCATAAGAGAGAATAGTCAGGAGTGAGCATAAATAGCCGAGTGTGATCACGGATGACTGTAGGGTTAACAAATCCTTACCAGGCTTGCCTATTCTCAAATCACTGTGCCACCATCGGCGTAGAACAGGCTGCCCGTACTGTAAGACGATGCGTTTGAGGCTAAAAACAGCGCCAATGGGCTGATTTCTTCGGGGTTACCCATGCGGGCAATAGGCAGGCGTTTGGTGAAATGATCGAGTATTTTCTCGTTTTGCCAAAGGGCCTGGCTGAATTTGGTTTTTATAAGACCGGGGCAAATAGCATTGACCCGAATCCCATCGGTTCCCCACTCTTTGGCCAGCACTTTGGTAAGCATATTCAGCGATGCTTTGCTGACGCTGTAGATACCCAGGCCAGGGTCGGGGGTATGTCCGGCAATACTGCTGATCATGATTACACTACCCCCCCCTCGTTCTTTCATGCTTGGGTAACAAAGCTTACTCAGTTCAAATGGGGCCTTCACATTGGCCTGCATAATCTTATCAAAAGCACCGCCGTCGCATTCCAGAGCAGGTCCAAAAACAGGGTTAGAGGCCGCGTTATTTACCAGAATATCAATGCCGCCGTATGTAGCAATGGTTTTATCGACCAGTTGCCTGAGCTGGTCAGAATCGCCTACGTGGGCGGCAATGCCTGTTGCTTCGCCACCCTGGGCCCGAATGTCGGCAGCAAGGGCATCGCAAGCATCCTGCTTTCGACTGCTGACGATGACTTTGGCACCAAAACGAGCAAATACGCGGGCTATGTCTTCGCCAATGCCTTTGCTGGCTCCGGTAATGATGGCGACTTTATCGGTAAGATCAAATAATGCTTTTTCCGTAGGAGAAACTGGTTGAGGGGTCATAGTAAACGTATCATTAAACACAAAGACGCAATGGGTTTGCAAAGAACGCAAAACCTTTGTAGTCTCTGCGAACCCATTGCGTCTTTGTGTTTAAAAACTAAACCTTATTTCTCAAAAAAGCAGACTGAGCCGCCAACCCAATCTTTGTTTTTATTGAAGTTGACCCCAATCATTTCGCCCCGGCTCAGACGGCTGAGATTGGTGATGAGCGTAGGTTTCGGATCGGCTTTGGGCCAGATAAATAACATGCGAATTTCACACTTGACCAACCCATCTGGTGACTGAATGAGGGGTTCGTATTTTACCTTGCGCTGGAGCAGGTACCCGTCGCGCTGGTCGGCGGGAATTGCATCCAGGTCGGCCTGGGTTATGTTCAGTTTGACCCCACTGCCCGCGAACGAAAACAGCGGCTTGAGCACGTAGTTTTCCAGGTTGGCAGGATAATCAGTTAGATCCGAAAGGTAGTAACTCGTTGGAATGTAGGGGCTTTTCAACAGCGGCAGGGTATATTTGCTGATTCGAAAAAACCAGTTTGGATGACCAACCCATTCTACATCCACATCGTTGGTGAGGTGAAAGTCTGTTTTAAGATCCGGAAAATTCTGTAAATCGTCGAAAATGAGTCGATTATAGATGCGCTTGATTTGAATCTGTCGACCATCCTTTTCGTAGTATAATGACCGACCTTCCTTCCGGATTTTCGTCAGACAAACTGGCCCAACACCTGTGTATTTTTCGGTCAGCACAAAGTCGATACGTGTTTTTTGCTTTTCAGGATAGATTTCTAGCAGAATGACTTCCTCGGGGCTGTAATCCCCGACCAGCAACTGACGGAGACGTTCCAGATACTCGTCGTTCGTATCAACCGTGAATAGGTGTGAGAGATGATCTGGAATTGGATAAAAGCTGCGAAACAGACTGGCTACGTATGGCTGGAAGCCGTACAATGACGGAAAGCCCTGCAACTCAATAAGCTGTGGGGTTAGTTCGCCCTGCTCATCGTGGCAGACGGCAAAATCGACGGCCAGAAACTGCGTATGTTCATCTTCGTTCGGTACATGCTGCCCTGTTGGAATGGCCTTTTCGGTCAATGCTTTGAAATCATCGCGGGTAATTACTTCAATAATATCGTTACAGGCTTCCAGAAGTTTGTCTGTCAATACTTTTGGGACGAAGACGGGTGTTTCAGCAACGCGAAAATCGAGCTGGCCAGGCAGATCGGTATCTATTTTCGCTAAAAAAGCCCGGTATTGCTCCGGGCTAAAGGCTTGATTGTAGGTTTGGCGAACAGACTGAATCATAAAGGTAGTATGACAGGATTAACAGGATAGACACGATTTACTATAAATCAAATCCTATCCATCCTGTTAATCCTGTCTAAATTTAATTTTGTTCGAGAAACAGGTCAGTTGCAGTTAGTTCTTCGATAGCCTGCCGTAAGAAACCGGGCAGAATTATGGACTCTGTCAGAGCGATTTTGTCTGGGTCCTGTAAGTATGATACCATGGCGTCGTATTTCTCCTGGCCAAAATTCAGGACAATATGGTTCCGTTTTTCGTCTTGCAGGAAGTACCTCAGCATACCCTCGTTATCGGCCTCCGGGTGGAACTGAGTTCCAATAATTTCGGGGGAGAACCGAATCGCCATGACTGCCCGTTCCAGTAGCACATGAGGACGGATTTTTTCAAGACACAAAATGCTGGCGCCCATTTCTTCCAGCCGTTCCATGTTGGGTTCTGTAATCTGAAAGTCGCGTGAGTCGACGGCAAAGAAGGGGTCGGGTAGTCCTTCCAGCAGCGTTTCTTCTACGCCTTCGTCCGTTTTATGAACCGGGAAGATACCAAAGGAGGTGGATTTCCGTCGGCTCAACAAGCCCAGGTCCAGGTGCCGGACAACCAACTGAAACGAGTGGCAGATCAGGAAAACGTATTTCTTGCGCTCATTATGCCTGTTCCAGTCGATGATCTGGTCGATGAGTTCAAAATAACGGGCTTCCCAATGAGCTGGCGAAGCCAGGGGACTGCCCGGACCTCCCGACGAAATGTAAATGTCATACTCCAGATCAGGGACTTCATCTTTTGACCGAACATCGAAAATATCGAGTGCAAGTTCTACGGACTCACTACCCTGTATATTCCGAATTGCGTGCAGAATACAGCGCATACCTTCATTGGCATGGCTGTTATTCATGTCTAGAACGGCTATTTTTATTAAGTTCATAGGTGGTTGTATTGCAGTTAGTTAGTTGTCGACGGTGGTTCAGAGAATAACTATAGGACGCCGAAAGAAGTTTCCTCGACAATATAATCAACGACGCTTTTCAGGCTGTTGGTCTGTTGAAAAACAGCTAATTGACGATCGGCTCCGGTGCCCATTTCCAGGATCTTCAGTACATACTCGCACTCGGCGCGGCAACCCAGTTCGTCCACTACATCATCAATAAAATTAAGCAATTCATGAATAAGCTGGTGGGTTGGCACTTCTTCCTGTTTGCCAAAATCGATCAGTTTCCCCTCGATACCGTAGCGAGCTGCCCGCCATTTGTTTTCGTTGATCAGGATGCGTCGATAGGGGCGGAAATTTAGATTTTGCTGGTGAAGCTTATAAATTTTGGCAACAAGTGCCTGCATAATGGCGGCCAGGCAAATGGTTTCATCGACCCGCATAGGTACATCGCAGATCCGAAATTCGATGGTGTTGAAAAACGGATGGAGTCGGATGTCCCACCAGATTTTCTTTCCATTGTCGATACAACCCGTTTTCACCAGCAGGTTGATGTACTCATCGTATTCGGCAGCTGATGAAAAGAAATCGGGGATACCCGTTCGTGGGAACTTGTCGAATACCTTTGACCGATACGATTTAAAGCCCGTATTTCGTCCCCGCCAGAAGGGCGAATTGGCCGATAAGGCATAGATGTGAGGCAGGAAATACCGCACCGCGTTCATAATCTGAATACCCTCGTTTCGGCTTTCGATTCCGACATGAACGTGCAGGCCAAAAATCAGGTTGGAACGGGCCACATCCCGCATTTCTTCAATCAGTCGGTCGTAGCGTTCATTGGGAGTTATAAGCTGTTCCTGCCAGTCGGAGAAAGGGTGCGTACCAGCGGCTGCAATTTTCAGGTTTTGTTTCTCCGCCAGTTCGATAATCATCTTTCGGAGGTACGTTACTTCTTGGCGGGCATCCTGAATATTGTTGCAGATGTTCGTGCCGACTTCAACAACGGCCTGGTGCATTTCGGCCTTCACACGCTCCTGAAGGACAATCTGGCCCCCGTCGACAATCTTCGACATATGTGAGCGTAACTCGCCGGTGCTGGGGTCAATGGTTTGGAACTCTTCTTCGATACCGAGGGTGAATACGGGCATTGGTGCTGTGGGTTAGAAATGACGGTCTCGTTTTTGTGGAGAAACGATGAGGGAAGATAATAGTTTTTAGATTGCTTCGCTAGGATTGGTACAGTCGGCTCGTTTTTTTTGTTGGCTAAATGCGGTTAGATTTGGTGACTTGAATCGATACAATTATGGCACAGGAAACACATTGTGGGTACTAGGCCAGAACCAATTGAAGCTTTATCCTATAAGCTTTAGTTGACGTCACTAATTATCCGGCACGATAAACCTTTTAAAGTCAGAATCTTTGACGCCCTCGACCGCCTGACGTCGGGTCAGGATGGGGAGAAATCCTAAGGCATCCACGTATGGCTGAACCACCCAAACGAACCATTATCGGTACCGTCAGAGAGTATGGGAATCGACTGTCGCGGTTTATCCGGGGGCAGGTGCGTTCGGATGAAGATGCCGAAGATATTTTGCAGGATGTTTGGTTTCAGCTTAGTAAAGTGGTTGATCTGGATGCGATCGAAAGTATTAGCGGCTGGCTTTATCAAGTGGCCCGCAATCGGATAACTGACGCCTACCGAAAGAAAAAGGAAGACCCGTTGTCGGAATTGATGATTGAAGACGACGAAGGAGACGTCAGTCTTCGGGAAATTCTGCTTTCGGATCCTCGAACCCCCGAAGATCAGTTTTTTAAGGATATTTTCTGGGAAGAACTGATGCGGGCACTGGACGAACTGCCCGAAAACCAGCGTACTGTATTTGTTCAGAATGAACTGGAAGACCGTACCTTACAGGAAATAGCCGATGAAACTGGCGAAAACCTGAAAACCATTATTTCACGAAAACGTTATGCCGTTCAGCATTTGCGGAAACGGCTACAATCTCTTTACGACGAACTCGATAACCTCTAAGACGATGAGACCCCGATACGGACGAAGACGGTTTGGCTTTTTTCCTTTATTTTTTCTGGCAGCCCTGCTTGGTATAACATACGTTGTCTACTGGCTCTGGAACCAGGTACTGGTAGCCGTTGCTCCGGTTAAGGCTGTTACTTACTGGCAGGCGATGGGGCTATTGGTCTTGTTTCGGATTCTGTTTGGTGGATTCCGGTTCAATCCGTCTGGCGGAGGACCGCCCTCTGGGCCAAGGCATCAATGGCGCGAAAAATGGCAACAGATGACTGATGAAGAAAGGGCTCAGTTTAAAACCGAATGGCGACGACGTTGGGGTGGCTGGAAGCGAACCAATAATTGACCCGACTGTAACTATATGCAGTCGATCGAAAACCTCACCCGGTAATCTGGTGGGGTTTTTTATTGAGGTTGACAAAAAAATCAAAACCTGTAAAGTAATTCCTTCGGTTGTTCGTCAACCTCTGTAGAACAACAACTTAAACACTACATACAATGAACAACAATCTGGTAAGGTCGATTCTCGCCGGTGTACTTTTGGGCGCTGCTTTATTCATTATGCCGTTCTTCCTGCTGCGCGTTATCCTCTTTTTTATACTTATCGGTACGCTGTTTCGGCTTTTTGGCCGAGGACATTTCCGGCGAGGGGGGTGGCGATCACGGCGCTTTGGGTATATGCCTGCCTTTGCCGATCGAATCCGGCAGATGAGCGACGACGAGTACAACCAGTTTAAGCAGCGTTTCGAACAGGGACGTTGTGGAGATTATTCCGACTGGAACACTACCGAAACAAAATCAAACGAAGGAACAACCACGATTTAAACGACGAAACTAATGAGACAACGCTTGAATCCCTGGGCTGTAGTGCTTGCCGCGGCCCTCACGTTCGGAGGCCTGATGGCTTTCGTAGGACCACGTTCGGCCGGTTATCACTATTGGGGCCACCGGGGCTACTATGGTCCTCCCTATGGGGTACATCATGACGGGTGCGATGGACATTATAGGCACAAACATCATGACCAATCAACCGAAAAAGCGGATACGAGTACCAGTTCGCTTCGATAGCCGGCCACTCTATTTATAGAAAAGTGAACGATTAATAACGAAAAGGTAATCTCTGTGGGATTACCTTTTTTCTGTTTTTAGCCGTTATTCGCACACTATTCCTGCAAGAATAGGTAACAGAGCTAAAGTAGCTCTGTCGGTTCTTCCTCTTTTCTGTTAGACTATTTGCTTAACGCTCCCATGAATTTATCTGGTAAAGTCGCTTTTCTACTTGTTGTTATGTCTACTGCTGGCATGTTGTCTGGAATGGCGCAATCTGTGTTTTCACTCGCTAACTACACCTATACACCGTCGCAACTAACTATTGGGGCATTACGGACGCAGGAACCCATAAAGCGCTTATCACTAAAAGGCCCTAACGCCAAACTGTTTTCGCTAGACAATGTCAATCGGCTTTCGATTAAAACGGGAGCGGCTAATGCCGATAAACCCTGGTATGATGTCATTGTAGAGGGAATAGGGGCAAAAGGAACAGTACGCGATACCTTCCGTGTGGTAAAGGATACGTTTATTCGAAATCAGGTGATTGCACACCGGGGAGCCTGGAAACAGGCGGGTACAACCGAAAACTCGTTAACGTCTCTCCAGAATGCCATTAAACTGGGTTGTATGGGTAGTGAATTCGATGTGCATATGTCATCCGATTCGGTACTCTTCGTCAACCACGATCATACGATTCAGGGTATTGAAATCGAAAAAACACCTGCCGCCGAGCTGGAAAAAGTGAAATTGAGCAACGGAGAGTCGTTGCCAACCCTGGCAGCTTATTTGTCGGAAGGGATGCAGCAGACAAAAACAAAGCTGATTCTTGAAATAAAAACGTCAAGACTGGGTAAGGACCGATCGCTGGCGTTAACGGAACGTGTGGTTAAAATGGTTCACCAGATGAAAGCCCAGGCCTGGGTCGAGTATATTGCCTTCGATTACGAAGTCTGCAAGAAAGTAAAAGCCTTAACCCCAGAAGCCAAAGTATCGTATTTGATGGGCGATAAAACACCCGAGCAATTAGCCGCCGATCATTTAGACGGTTTCGATTATCACCAGACTGTCGTTCGGAAAAACGAAGCCTGGATTCAGGATGCCCGCCAACGTAAATTGTCCACTAATGTCTGGACGGTAAACGATAAAGCTGATTTAAGCTGGTTATTGGGTCAGCAGGTTGATTACATTACGACTAATGAGCCCGAATTGCTGCTGTCGATGATTCAGAAGTAGAACGCTTACCGCACCTTCGGCTCGATCCACAAAGCGGTAAAGCATACCAGCAACAGGATCAGCCAGGTTGAGTTGGGTAATGAAGCTGTTTGGGTTTGATCTGTCGGACTATGGATCAACTGCGCTCGCTCGTGCGCCCGTAAAAATTGCTGAACTATCTGCCTGTCACGCAGTGGGTCGCGGGTTTGGGTTCCGTCCGGACCGCCCACATACAAAGCCAGTGAATCCTGCACGGGCTGCCAGCCTGCCTGATTGAACGACGATTGACCACAGGCAGAACGTTCGTTTAGTGGGGAGTAGGCTAACCGAAGCGTGTCCTGGCCAACCCGTAACGTAGCTAGTCGATTGGTGGGGTTGTTGACCGTAATGACTTGCCGGATGTGACTATAGATCGGTGCATCGACCTGAACACTATTCTGATTTGAGGCTGACAAACGCGCCAGAATGGCCGTCCAGATTCGGCTGTAGGCTATACTGTCGCCACTTAACGAAAGTGGATAGGTTTCGGATAACAAACTGACTCCGACACGACCGATTGTTCGCTGAACAGCCACTGGATATCCTGAAACAGCAAACTGAGTCGGCTGGTCGGCAAAACGATAGGGGAGCGCATTCAAGCCATTGCCAACCGGAACCTGTGGCTCATTCGAGAATTTACGTACCTGCCAATGACTTCCCAGCGCCTGGTTGATAGACCGACTGTCGGTTTCGGGATTCGTCAGGTTGATAAACAGAACGGCTTTCCCATCGGCAACGGCTTTTCGAAGGATTGGGTTGGTAGCATCGCTTGGTTCGGTAATGATCAGATCGGGTGTGGTTTTAGTGGCTCCTTTTCCCGACTGATTAATACTCAGATTACTGCCAATGTTTTTAGATAACGTCGCTGAAACCATAACGGTATGCCCGTGTTTGCCGAGCCAATCAGCCAACGTCTTGCTCTCAAAGTCGGGACTACTTAATACAAATTGAACCGTGAGCGGATTGGTTGGCCGGGTGTAAAAACGAAGCGTATCGAGTGCCGTTGTGCTTCGTGCGGTGCCGCCCAGCACTAGCTCGACCTGGCTATGCCCTTTGCCGAATGCCGGAAACTGGAATACAAACGGATTGGTGCCCTCATGCAGGAGTAAACTGTCAATCGTTTTATTGCCAAACCGGAGTTGAAGCCACTGCTCTTTCGAGGAAGTCAGCAAACCCGTCACGCGCTGGATTTCGCCCTGCCTGACAATCCCTTTCCAATGAATCGTCTGCAACGCATCAGGCGCATTGTAAGGAACCCATCGTATGGCGGCTCCACTCAGTTGTGTTAGCAATTCGACCGGAAACTGTTGCCCGACCAGCGTAACCGAATCATACTTCGGTTTGAAATTTCGGCTGGTAAAACTTTTCTGAATGTGCAGACTATCCTTTATCTGCCGGATAAACCCGGATGGAACTTCATCGCCAAGGAGCAACGCATGGCTACTTGCCCGATCAACAGGCCACTGAATTTGTAAAAAATAACCAGCCAGCAACAGCCAAAGGAAACCATTCAAAACACCCCGAATCCATTTTCTGGATGTAGACAATGATTTGTTACGGAGAATAAACCAGACCTGAACCAGTAACAAGGCCAATAAGGCCAGAGTAATGAGCCAGCTAATCGGTAAAGTCCAGTTGACAGTTGTATGCATTAAGTAGTAAAGCGGGTGGAAACCCGTCGTTTGGTTTAATGCGGGTTTCCACCCGCTTTACTTCAAATGTTGCCAGAATGCTTGCTGTAGCTTTCGGTCGCTTACGTAGGCAGGACCAGTACGTTCCGATGCACCCGATAAGGCGTAAAGCCGGGTTTTAAGGTTGGTTTTTTCGGAAGCCGATAACAGTTTTCCCGTGGCTAGTTTCTGTAGGTTAGCTAGTACCGACCAGCTCGATAAGCCGCTGTTTACCACCTGATCGGCTAGGGCATTTCCCAGTTGCTGAGTCGTTTGCTTTTGCTGACTCGTCAGTTGGGGGAGGTCCAGATACCCCAGTACGTCCGCTACCAACGCTTCAATCCGTTGCTGACTGTATCGACGGTCCTGCCGAAACGCATCCGTAACGTTCTTAAACTCACCCGTAAGCCGGGTTTCTTTTTCTTTGGTTTGCGGAGGATCGAACCCGGTTTTCTTCACATACGACCGGGCTTTTTGCTGCGATAGCTTCAGGTACTTCAGGGCTTCCTGTTCGTAAGGCAGGGCCTTTTCGGGTTCGTATAACCGCAAATGCAATTCCGACTGCCACATATTTTCCAGCGCCATTTTCAACAGCGAACGGGTCGATTGCTCATGGAATGTGTTGGTTTCCGCATCATCGTGGTTATGCACATATTGCTCCATAAGAGCCGCTAATGGATCTTTATCGTCGTTCATTCCACCGCCATGGTTATGATTGTGACCATCATCGGCTGAGTGAACAGGAGTGGGAGCAGGGGTACTATTATCACCTTCGCCTTCGTCATGCTTATGCATATAGGCTTGGATAGCTGCCATTCCAGCTACTACAGCACCTTCATTGTTAGTGGGTAGTGGACTTCCTCCACCAATAGATTTTTCGAACTCTTCGCCCAGAAACTGGCCATACCGAAGCCGAAGGGCTTTCTGATCGAAGCCGATTTCGTTGGACTGGCTGTTGAATGGTTTGGTCGCCATCTTTTTCCGGCCAGCAATCAGTTTCTCCGTATCGATGATAATCTGTCGTTGACTGCGGAAATACTCGGGCATAATGTTGACGGCCATGGTCGCTAGTTCACTTTCTTCTGCCTTTGTTGTGTCTTTATAAACGACAAAGTAGGTATCCGATTTGGTGAAATTCGGTTCGGGCTGGCGATTGTCGAAAGCGGCCCAGTAGTAATATAGCTCATCGCCGGGGGCAAAATTCAGGGCTTTCAGGTCGATGGTTTTGTTGATTCGGGAGTCTTTAAAATTGGTTGGGGGCAACGGCATTTTTACTTCCCGAAATTTTACGTTTTCGCCCGACCCCCGCGCAACGGTTGCTACAATGAAGGTTTGTGATACGCTAAAATCGTCCGAAATCCGGGCACCAATGTTCAGCGTTTTGGGGTCTTTCAGATAATGGTACTGATATAGTTCTTTTGAATCTGGCTCAATTTTAGGAGCCAGATCAGGCCGGGCTTCTAGTCGGTAAAAATCGGATTGATAGATTAGGGAGTCTTTTTTGCTTTCGGTACGCCAGTAAGCTTTAATCGCGTACAGGCCTGAGTTGATCAACCGATCCTGATACACAAAATCATCGCCGGATACTTTGAACGCCAGTTCCTGCCCTTTGCTGCCTACCAATCGTACCGATAGCCGACCGGAACCGCTGAATTGAACGCGCCAGGTCAGTGTAGCCCCTACAATCGACGAGGCATTTAGGTTCGACGAGTTCGTCTCGGGCAGGCGTGTGTAAGCGGGTGGCTGGATGCGTAAACTGGCCGACTCGAACGTAGGGGCAGTGGGTTTTTGTTCGGGTAGAATAGCCGATAAGAAGCTCGTTTTTTTCGGGTTCGTGGGTGAGGAAACTGCCCTTAAGCGGGGATAGCCTACATAAATTCCCAGAGCGAGTAACAAAAACAGGCTATAAATCCCAGCTTTCGATAGCACAACGACGGGCATTTGCACCTGTTGTACCTGCTGATTGAGTCGGTCGAGCTGGAGCTGTTCGGCCAGGTTAAGTTGGGGCTTGGTCAGCAAAGGCAGGCTGTATTCGGCATCACCAACCGTCTGGTGGATAAGCCGAATGGCCTGTGGTTTTTTATCCTGATATAGTTTATTGACAAAAGCACACGCGCCAAATCCGACCAGACCCAACAGCAGCGACCAGAGAATAGAGCCTGTAAAGGTAAATACCAGCAAATAGACCGCAGCTGCAACCAGCAGGCAGCGCAACAGAGCATTGGCATACAACTGATAAGTGACTGACGATATAAGACGTTTTAGCTCGTTCATGCGTTCTTGGTTAAAGCCATCCAGCGTTCAACTCCTATAATAACGAGTACCAACAGGAAAAGGGCATTTTGCAGACCTGCCTGCTGTTCGGTTTTTGGTTTAGCCGAGGGGACAAATAAGGCGTTCAATTCCTGCTGACTCAGCGGTTGCGTGAACGAAGCCAGCCCGTAATGCCTGATTAATAATTCGCCCAGCCATTCTGGTAATTGACCGGTTTCGACACGGCCTGACGTCTGTGGAGTCAGCGTTTCGTCCGTTGTAATGACGTTGTCAGTAGTTGGATGTTGCACCGTTCCCGATACTACATACAAGGTTTTGAGCGATGGATTGGCGGGTAACTGGTCGGTCAGTACCCAATCGTACAATTGATTCGGGACGCTTTTTTCCTCTACAAGCAAATCCAGCCCATATACATCCGTCAAAGCTGCCAGCGACGCTTTTACGGTTTGCTGCTCGCGTACATTTTTGAAAGCAACTAGTGTATGAATGGGGCCTGTATGCGTCGGTTCAGCCTGGAATTTTAGGGCTGGGTCGAGCAACGGGCTGCTGACCAACTGCCCCGCCCGATTCAGAAATAGCCTGCGTCCGTTTTTGACAACTATGTATGGGCGCGGTTGTGTGCTTGAATCCCCGATACTATGCAGTTTGAATCGTGACGGCACGACAATAGCCGGTACATCAGCCAGCGCTTGATTGTTATTGATGTATAAATGCAGTTCCGTATTGGAAAGATTGACCTGATTGATCGCTGATTGTATAGTCAGAGGCCCAAACGAACCGGGTGATTGGCTGGATTTCAAGTCGGCCTGAATGGGTTCCAAAGTCGAGTTCGCCCAAATGACACGCTCTCCTTTTTTTAACGCTTCAGCTAATTCAAAACGGAAATTGTCGGCGACTGTCGGGTTGGGCTGCACTAGGTGGATTTGGGTAATGGCAGGCTTTTTCGACGCCCAGTTTAGTATAGGCTGAGCTAGCAGAACCGCTAACAGAATAAGCAGAATACAGCGTACGAGCAGCAGTAGTAAGTTGTCGAGCCGGAGGCCGCGACTTTGCTGTTGCTGTTTTTCGAGGAGCCATTGCGTAGCTGCCCAGGGTAATAGTTTTCCCTGCTTCTGGTGCCAGAAGTGTATGGCTATCGGAACAACGACGGCCAGGGTTCCCCACAAAATGACAGGTTCTATAAATTGCATGTTTGCGGCAAACGGTAAACCGTAAATCGTTTAACTCAACAAAAACTGTTTCAATACCAAGGCAATTGGGTCGCTTAACAGGACACGGATCAATCGGACATGCGGGATACGTAGGCTTTCTTCGAGGCTACTCAGGTAAGCCGAAGACCGTTGTCGGACAATATCCTGAATGGCATCGGCCTGCAGTTCAATTTCACGGCCCGTTTCCAGGTCTTGGAACCGATAAAACCCACTCATCGAAAAGTCCATTTCCTGATCACCCAGTAGCTGGAAAATGATAATTTCCCGACGTGGGCCAGCCACTTTCTGAATCAGGTTTACCCACTCGTCATTGACCTGCAAAAAGTCGGATACCAGAATGAGCATCTGGCTTTGTTTGCGACTGAACTCTGGAAACGAACTGGTCTGCGTGGTCCATGATCCCGATGCTTTTGCCGATTCAAGCGTGGCTACGATTTTCATAAAGGCCTGCTTACCAGCCGGAACCAGCGTCTGAATAGTGCCATCGTGCAGACTGTACAGACTAATCTGGTCACTTTGTCGGTTCGCCAGGTAAGCCAGCGAGGCCAGCAGAATTTTCGCGTATTGTAACCGACTCACACCCGCTTCGTTGTAGTTCATCGAACCCGATAAATCAAGCACGAATCGAATCTGTTGGTTGCTCTCGGTAGCGGATTCACGTACCAGATATTGATTCGATTTGGCAAATAATTTCCAGTCGATGCGCTTCGGATCATCGCCGGGGGCATAGTGCCTGAACTGCTCGAACTCCGTACCAATCCCCGACCGCTGACTCGCCTGAATCCCCAATAACGACTCATCACTGACCAGTTTACCAGCCAGTTGTAAATTATTGAGCTTGATCAGATCAGTAGTAAGCATGGTGTTGCGGTTTACGCCAGCCTAAGTTCAGTCAGCAACTGCTTGATAACCTTATCGGTCGTGATGCCTTCAGCTTCGGCCCGGAAGTTGAGGGCAATTCGGTGACGAAGAATAGGGTAGGCCAGGGTCTGAATATCTTCGGGAATGACCGAAAACCGCTCGTTGAGTACGGCTCTGGCTTTGGCGCACAGAACCAGTGCCTGACCAGCCCGTGGACCCGCTCCCCATTGGCACCATTGCTTGACAAACGACGACGGCGATCCATCCGGGCGGGTTGCCCGTACGAGTTTGTTGATGTAGTCGATCAACTCATCGCTGATGTGAACCTGCCGCGTCAGTTTCTGCAACTCAATAATTTCCAGATCCGATAATATGGTTTTTAGCTCTGGACGGTTAGTGCCCGTTGTACTTTTCAGGACGTTCAGTTCCTCGTGCTCAGCAGGGTAGCTTAGCTTGATATAGAGCAGAAAGCGGTCCAGCTGCGCTTCAGGGAGTGGATAGGTTCCGGCCTGCTCAATCGGGTTCTGGGTGGCAATGATTAGGAAGGGTTTGGGCAGCGGATAATCTTTCCCGCCATACGTAACCTTATACTCCTGCATGGCTTCGAGCATGGCCGCCTGTGTTTTGGGGGGCGTCCGGTTGATCTCATCGGCCAGCACGACGTTGGCAAAAATAGGTCCCTGATTAAATACGAACACCTTACGGCCCGTCTCATGGTCATCTTCCAGGATTTCGGTACCGACAATATCACCCGGCATCAGGTCGGGGGTAAACTGGATGCGTTTAAACCGCATCGCCAGCGCATCCGACATGGTTTTGACCATCAGCGTTTTGGCCAGCCCTGGTACCCCTTCGAGCAGACAGTGCCCACCCGCCAGCAGGGCAATCAATACCTCGCTGATGGCTTCCTGCTGACCGATAATTACCTTGCCAATTTCGTTGCGTAGCTGGGGCAGTTTGGCCACCAGTTTTTTGTAGTGGGTTAAGTCTGTTGATTCCAAGTGTTTCTATTTATCAGGTTGTTTTTAAGTGATATATGATGTAGAATATATGATATAAGATGTAATTATCTCTGGAAGCCACATCCTATATCATACATTCTACATCTTACATCTTATACGTATACCATGGCGTAGGTGATGATATTGACACCAAACTTTGTATTGTCTTCGGCCAGAAAGCGTTTGTTCCGAAAGTCGTAATCCCACTCGCAGCCGTAATCTTTGTTGCTATACAATACCCCAATACGCCCGTTGACGATAATGGCTTTCAGGTAATCATGCACCAGGTCGTCGCCCCAGCCGTTCAATTCAAATGAGGTGGTTGGTGGGCCATCGTCAAACTTGAAAAAACAGGTATAGATCGGGTGCGTATTCGGAATTTTCTGCAAGGCCTTCGGGCCAAATGTGCGGGCCATTTCCTGCTCGAACGATTTGGCAAATAAACCATCGACATCATGATTACAATCGTCGACGAAAACGAAGCCCCCGTTCTGAACGTAGCGTTTGAAATGGTCGCGCTCCTGAGCCGAAAACTCCACCAGTTTGTGACCGCTGAGGTAGCAGAACGGACTTTTAAACAAGTCGGGACTGCTCAGTTGCACCACACGCTCCTTCTGATCGACAGCCAGAGTAGTATACTCAACCAGTGAATGCATCAGATTAGACGGCATTCGTTGATCGGTATCCCAGTCGCCAGAGGTATACTGGATTCGGGTGAAAAAGAATGGTTTCAAACTTGTTTGTTGAGAAGTAGTATCAATCTCAGTTCCAGTGGAATCTATAGAATAATACTATTGGATGTTAATATTATATTCATCTTAGAATCAGTTAGTCAACACGAAGTCACTACCCGAATTCGTTGAATTGAATCCTAAAAATACATTTTCTGCGGCTAAATCGCTAGATATCCAAAGAGGATTTTGCAAAAATCAATAGAGGATTTGCGAATGAATTGAAGAACGGACCGGGTGGGGGTTCTTGCAAAAGTCCTATAACGGTTTTCCCATCACAAAATCCTCCATCAGAAATCCGTCGCCAATGTCAATGTCTTCGTTCCCTACGATGGAAAAACCAACGCGCTCGTAAAACTGAATAGCTTTGTTGTAGCGGTTCACATTCAGTCCCAATCGGTCGTTGTTATTGGCTTTGGCAACCTCGGCCACTGCATCAATCAGCAAACGACCCACACCCTTGCCCTGACTGGCTGGGAGCAGATAAATTTTGTGGATTTTGGTAAGCGGCTGGCCTTTGTAATTCAACTCATACGAGCTATAGCCCAGAAACTCCTGGGTCGTATCATCTTTAGCCAACAAAAAAACGTGCTGTTTATCATTGACCTGACTTTTCAGTGATTCCAGACTGTACATCATGTCGAGCATGTAGCTAATCTGATTAGGGGATAGAATCTCCCCAAATGTATTGGGCCAGGTTCGGTGAGCAATATCCTGAATAGTAGGTAAGTCGTGTTCGGTGGCTTGGGTAATGGTAATCATAAAGGAGGTTGCAGCCTTGGCTCAGGCTGATTTTTTCATGAGTAGCTGTAAGGTGTCCAGATTGACTTTCTTATCAAAAATAGCCTGAACCGGAATTTGGAAGCCGGGTATGGTAAGGGCGTTTAGTGTATCGTTGATGTACAACGTAGCTACGGAAGCAAAAGCCATTGTCGCTTCGTCCAGTTGGTATTGCTCGACCGATTTCCGAACGGGATCAATTATCCAATATTCCCCAACGCCGTGTGCGGCATAATCTTCGAACTTAATTCCCCGGTCGCGCCCAGTTGTACTTTTTGAGAGAATCTCAACGATCAGATCAGGTGCTGGGTGCTCCATCTGGTCGTCCTGAAATGAGCTGGCTGTTTCCTGATTCCAATAGCAGATATCTAGTTCATAATCATTACGTGTCAGACCGACGAGGGCCTTTTCAGAATCGACTACGCCCAGGTCATTAAGTAAAACGTAGTTTTGCAAGAGATTTTCCAGATACTTAGAAGCGTCCAGATGCCTCCGTTTAACGGGTGAGGGCATGATGACTTCACCGTTGATAAATTCGGCTTTGATATCGTCACGAAGCCATTCCCGGAACGCTTTACGGCGCTGTGCTTCATCGGCCAAAATAACCTGCGCCCGTTCGATAACCAGTTTGGCATCGGGGGCTTCTAACAGATCGTTAACACAGGTTGAGAGCATTTAGTGTATAGCTTATGGAGTGATGAAGTTACGAAAGAATACAATTAGTAGCGTAACGCTCGGTACAGTTAAGGGACAAAGCCCGGTTTGGTCCAGGCCATGAGCAGGCTGTCTTCGTAGGAGCCGTCCTGATTTCGGGTTTTGTGTTTCATCCGGCCTTCCAGCTCAAAACCCAGACGTTGATACAGGCCAATCGATTTCTGGTTTGAGGATCTGGATTCGAGTTCGACCCGGCTTACTTCGGGGAATAGTTGCTGAACGTTATCAAGGAAGGCCTGAAACAGCTTTTTACCGATACCTTTACCCTGATAAGCTGGATGAACGGCAATAGTTAAACCCGTCAGAATGTGGTCGAAAATACGCAACCCGTATTTGGATGCATGGATTTCGGCAATAACTGCCTCCGAATCAATTATGGCAACCAGCATAAGACCCTGCCGAGCAGTTGTCTGAATAAGCGTTTCGATATAGGCTTCCGTAATTTCCGGTTCGGTGCGGGCAATGCCCTGGCTTATCCGGGCTACTTCCCGGTGGAGTTGGAGGATGGCATCTTTGTCAATAGTTGTTGCCTTTCGAATACAAACCATAGGGATAAACGAATTGGTCGGCCTTCTGTATCAAAAATGGCCGACCAATTAATTAGTTTTTATACTTGCTGTAGTGCGGATAGCTCCCCATTTTTTATTAGAAGCTATTTGAGTTAGTTGCTACCTAACTAATCGATTGACTATCTAAATACAGCGTATCAGGGTCTAAATCAAGGTCATTGGGCCAAACTATACTACCATTAAACGCGCGGATTCCGTTGAACACAGATGTATCCCGTAATTCTTGAAAAATGCCGATAGACAAATAGGGCTTTACGTCAAATAGTTTTCGTTCCTGATTCGTAAATAGTAACTCAAGGCGATAATCCTCGAGCGGTTTTACGCCTATAACGCGCGGATTCATAACCAATTTATTTTAGAGGATCAATTGGGAATACCTTTTGACCATTGATGGCAAGTTGCCAGTCGGCCATTAGGCTTTCTCGATGAATTTCAATCCAGGCTTCAACCAGTTTGATTTTACCTTTTGGCTACTTTCCTTCTAACAACTCGCCACTTTCAATCGTGAAAACAGCTTCCATTTCACCATAACGAACATGAATATGAGGTGTAAAGTGCTGTTTATTGTCGAAATAATACAGGCTGACAATTAGCCCGTAAAACATAGATATAACTGGCATAGTCCATTAGTACATAAGTCACAAGGCTCTTACACCGCATCGGATAAACTCGTAAACGTAAACTCCCGAATCTTCATCGGTGGAATGAGGTAGTTCTGGTCCGTTTCAGTGCTGACGACGCGCTCCGGTTTACCCAACGACTCCAGGTTATTCAGCATGATGATCGGACTTTCATTGAACCGGAAGTTTTTGATCGGGTGTTTGATCTTGCCATTTTCAATGTAGAATGTCCCGTCACGTGTGAGGCCGGTGAGCAGAATGGTTTGCGGATCGACGGTGCGGATATACCAGAGCTTCGTAACCAGAATACCTCGCTGCGTGCTTTTGATCATCTCTTCCAGCGACGCATTGCCCCCCATCATAATTAGATTGCCGGGGAAAGGAATTGCCTTTTTACCCG
Organism: Spirosoma aerolatum; assembly: GCF_002056795.1. Taxonomy (NCBI): domain Bacteria; kingdom Pseudomonadati; phylum Bacteroidota; class Cytophagia; order Cytophagales; family Cytophagaceae; genus Spirosoma; species Spirosoma aerolatum. The sequence goes on from NZ_CP020104.1 coordinate 2,059,535, forward strand.
TTTTTTGCGCCCAATAACGCGAATAGGCCAGATTTTTCACCACGCCTTTCTCAATCCACATGGTTTTTTCCTGAGGGCGTCCATCGCCCGACCAGGGGGAAGCTGGTAACTCAGAATTGGTGGGGTCGGAGTAAATCGTAACGCGCTCGTCCACAATCTTGTCGCCCAATCGGGATTTGCCACCTGCTTTGCTGAAATATGACCGCCCTTCATCGGCCGAGCGGGCATCCAGGTTGAAGTAGATGTTTTCGAGCAAAACGGCAGCGGCTGTCGGTTCCAGAATAACCGTGTATTTGCCCGGTTCGATGGCCCGTGCTTCGGCAGAACCCTGTCCTTTCTGGATGGCTATTTTAGTGGCGGCTTCGGTATCTAGTTTATTGAAATCGCTATAACCCCGCGCTACGTAGCCAGAGCCTTTGCCATCTTCGGTACGAACGGTCAGCGAAAAATTGACATTCGTACTGGGGTAATAGGCAAACAGCCCCTTCGAGTTCATCATGGCTGAGTATCCATATTGATCCTGCAAAAAACCAGCGGCTACCAGCTTTTGGTCACGAGCCAGTTTCAGGCTTTTGGCTACTGCGTCGGCTCGCGTATCTGGGGTGATTTTAGCGGTTGAGTCGAAGAAACCGTTCGACTTGATGTATTGTTGCGGGCCCAGAACGCTCACATATTCAGGGTTTTCGGGCGCTAATCGGGCTAGTTCTTCCGACCGGCGAACTACTTTTTCGAGTGAAGCATCGTCGAATTCATCAATGGTCGCTACACCCACTTTTTTGCCAAAAGCGGATTGAACGGCCAAATTTTTATTAATTAGCGAGCCGCTGGTCGACACTTCGTTACGGGCATAGCGCAGGTTACCACGCTCTTCGCCCAGCAGATTGACCTCGCATTCATCTGCTTTGGAGTAACTTAAAACTTTAGTCAGCAGAGCTTTTGCCTCTGCTTCAGTTAAGATGATAGCCATGTTTTTAGGTAGGAGCGAGGAGTTAGGAGCGAGTAGTGAGAATGCTGACGCATACTTTTTTGGCTTGCGCCAGCATTCTCACTACTCGCTACTAACTCCTGTTTTTTAAATTTTCCGGGCTGTATTGATCACATTGACGCCATTGAAGCGGGCAGTTGAACTACCGTGCGAAACGGCGCTTGATTGGGGAGGCTGGCCTTTACCGTCGAAGAAGGAGCCGCCTAGCCGATAATCTTTCTCATCGCAAACTGCTACACAGGAGTTCCAGAATTCCTGCGTGTTCGACTGATAGGCAACGTCTTTCAGCATGCCCGCAATTTGCCCGTCTTTGATTTCGTAGAAGAGTTGTCCGCCAAACTGGAAGTTATAGCGCTGCTGATCAATGGAGAACGAACCATCGCCGATGATGTAAATGCCTTTTTTAACATCTTTGATCATCTCCTGAACCGATAAGGGGGTTTTGCCTGCCGCCAGCGATACGTTGGCCATTCGCTGGAATTGCACTGAACTCCAGCTATCCGCATAACAACAGCCCTGCGATTCTTTCTCACCAATGATATGTACCTGATCCCGAATGGCCTGGTAATTGACCAGCGTCCCATCTTTCACTAAGTCCCATTTTTTAGTTTGTACCCCTTCGTCGTCATAACCAACGGCTCCCAGCGAACCCACCTGTGTTTTATCGGCAAAGAAGTTGACTTGCTTGCTGCCGTAGTTGAAGTTCTTCGACTGCCACTTGTCGAGCGTTGCAAAGCTGGTTCCGGCGAAGTTGGCTTCGTAGCCCAGCACGCGGTCGAGTTCGAGGGGGTGACCGACGGACTCGTGGATAGTCAGCCATAGGTGCGAGGGGTCGAGTACCAGATCGTATTTACCCGCTTCGACTGATTTGGCGGTATGTTTGGCTTTGGCCTGTTTGGCAGCGGCAATGACATCTTCGAGCATGTCGTAGCCTTTGTTGTAGCGGGTGGTGATTCCCGAAACTTTATCGGCCGGATTGGCTTGAAGGTATTCGTACCCCATGCCGACAGGGGCGCTTAAGGCATTGCGAGTTTCAAATTTGCCCGTTTTGGCATCAATCGAAGTGACATCAAAAATAGGCCAGATGCGGTGTATGTCCTGGTCGGCATAGGTACCATCGGTGGAGGCAAAATACTTTTGCTCGTTTACCATAAACAACACCGAGTTCACAAAGTTGGCCCCGTTCTTCATAGCCGCGCTGTTGACCTCCATCAGCAAATCGACTTTTTCTTTGATGGGTACTTCAAACGCGTTCTTTTGAATGGGTACTTTCCAGGTTACCTCGCCATAGCCTTTCTGAGGAGCTAGCTGAACGGGCTGTTTCATCAGCTTGGCATTCGCTTTCGCAATGGCAACGGCTTTTTCGGCTGCTTTAGCCGTATCCTCCTCACTTTTGGCATCGACTATGGCGGCAAAGCCCCAGCAACCATCCGCAATGACCCGAACGCCTACTCCATACGATTCAGTGTTGACAATATTCTGAACTTTGTCTTCGCGGGTAACGACAAATTGATTCAGGTAGCGACCAATCCGAACATCGGTGTATGAAGCCCCTTTACTTTTGGCGGCATTCATGGCGGCATCGGCCAGCCGTTTTTTAGTGCCAACATCCAGGCCGGGTTCCAGTAGTATTTCGGGGCTGACTGGCCGGGAAAAGGCAGGTAGTGTAGGCAGCAGGATTCCAGCGGCTCCCATGCCCAGCAGTTGGTTGAAATCTCGACGATTCAAGGTTTGTTTCTCCTATGTTATTGAATGAAATGAAGTGTAGTTAAAACTATGCCAAGTTACAGATGGAACGCTAAAATTTGGAATTTTAGCATAGTTACTACGCCGATTGCCAATGTTTGTTGGCTTTTCGCGAATAAAGACCAAATCGGGAAAAGAAGCCTGGGTTAATTATTTGGGTGGTAAATGAGCTATTTGAACGGCTACTAAAAAAGGGAGCTGTGCACAAGTACAGCTCCCTTTTTGAATAGATAAAACGGATATTTCCTTAAATCGCGTCGGAAAGGCTGGTGAATGTAAAATCGCGGGCTTTTACTGGAGGAATCAGATTGCCATTTACTCGCATAGGGGTTCCCAGTGCTTCGACGTTGTTGAGCACAATAACAGCACTTTCGTTGAAGCGGAAGTTTTTGACCGGAAATTTGATCTGCCCATTTTCAATGTAAAACGTACCATCGCGGGTCAGGCCCGTTTGAAGTAACGTTTTGGGGTCTACCATACGAACGTACCAGAGCCGAGTGACCAGAATACCTTTGTCGGTGCTTTTGATCAGGTCGGCCAGCGATTGGGTGCCGCCTGCCATGATAAAGCCGGTAGGGGGCGGCACCGCCTTAACGCCTTTCTGAGACGCCCAGAAGCGTGAATAACTCATGTTTTTAACCACTCCATTCTCAAACCAGGTTAGCTTCTCCTGTGGGCGCCCGTCGCCTACGACACCTCCACCCAGAAAGGAGCCGGTACGGTTTCGGCCTTCACTGGCAAACGGTTCGCTGGGGGCTTCTGGGTTCATAGGGTCGGAGTAGATAGTTATGCGCTCATCGATAAGCTTTTCGCCCAGGCGCGTGCCTCCTCCTTTTCGGCTTAAAAAGCTTCGTCCTTCGTCGGCCAGACGGGCATCCATTCCTGACATCATGCTTTGCAGAAGCGTCCCCATAGCGGTCGGCTCCAGAATAACCGTGTATTTGCCGGGTTCTAAGGTACGGGCGTTGGTGGAAGCCATCGCCTTTTGCATGGCAATGCCTGTTACGGCACGCGTTTTCAGTTTGGTTATATCGTTGAAGTCGCGGGTTACGTAGCCGGAGCCGGTCCCATCGACCGTTCGAACCGTAACCGAGAAATCAACGGAAGTGGCTTTGTTGTATCCAAATAGCCCTTTGCTGTTGGCAATGGCTGAAAAACCGGTTGTATCCTGTAAGAAACCGGCAGCACTAAGATTCTTCTGCTCACAGGCATCTACGCTATCGAAGGCAACCTGTGCCCGAGCTTCTGCATCCATTTTGGCCGTAGTGTCGGCGTACATCGGCGTTTCGAGGTAGGTCTGTGGCCCAATCATGGGCATATACTCCGGGTTTTCGGGCGCCAGTCGGGCAATTTCCTCAGCCCGTCGAACGGTTCGTTCAATGGCTTTGTCGTTGAATTCGTTGACCGTTGCCGAACCCATTCGCTTGCCAATTCCGGCCGTAATGAGCAGCGACATATTATCCGCTTCACCCCCAGACGAAACGCTGTTGAGCGCATAGCGGATATTGCTGGTCCGCCCCCCGCTCAGGCTAACGCTCATTTCATCGGCTTTGGAAAACGTCAATACCTTTTCCAGAATTTTCTTTGCTTCTTCCTGCGATATGATGGCCATGTCTTTGGATAGTAGTGAGGAGCGAGGAGTTAGTTATATTTTCCGTCCGGTATTGAGTACGTTGACGCCGTTGAAACGGGCGGTCGAACTGCCATGCGAGACTGAATTGATCTGAGCGGGTTGACCCTTGCCGTCGAAAAACGTGCCTCCCATCCGATAGTCGCGTTCGTCACACACTTTTACGCACGAATTCCAGAATTCCTGGGTGTTGGACTGATAGGCTACATCACGAAGCATCCCGACAATCTGACCGTCCTTGATTTCATAGAAGAGTTGCCCGCCAAACTGGAAATTGTAGCGTTGCTGATCGATGGAGTAGGAGCCATCGCCGATAATGTAAATGCCTTTCTTTACATCCCGGATCATTTCATCGACCGTGAGTCGTTCTTTGCCCGGTGCCAGCGATACATTGGCCATGCGCTGGAACTGTACGGTACTCCAGCTGTCGGCATAACAGCAACCCTGCGACTCGGCTTCTCCCAGCATGTGTACCTGGTCGCGAATGGCCTGATAGTTGACCAGGATACCGTCTTTTATCAGGTCCCATCGTTTGGTTTTTACCCCTTCGTCGTCCCAGCCTACATCGCCCAGCGAACCGGGCTGGGTTTTGTCGGCAAAGAAGTTGACCACATTGCTGCCGTAGTTGAATTTCTTCGATTGCCATTTGTCGATGGTAGCAAACGATGTACCGGCCAGATTGGCTTCGTAGCCCAGCACCCGGTCCAACTCCGTAGCATGGCCTACCGATTCGTGGATGGTTAGATAAGTGTGCGATGGGTCAAGAACCAAATCGTACTTGCCCGCTTCGACCGACTTGGCTTTTAGTTTCAGGCGGGCTTGTTTGGCAGCGGCTTCGGCGTCTTCGAGCATATCATACCCCTGTTTGTAACGTGTGGTTACACCCGTCAGTTTGTCGGCCGGATTTGTTTGTAGATAGTCGTAACTACGACCCATGGGTGCGCTGAGGGAGTCGCGGGTAGCCATCAGGCCGCTCGCCTTGTCCACGGCAGTAACGGTGAAATTAGGCCATATCCGGTGCACATCCTGATCGATATAGGACCCATCCGTCGAGGCAAAATACTTCTGTTCATTGATCATGAACAGGGTATTGTTGACGAAGTTGGCCCCGTTTTGAAGCGCAATACCGTTGGCTGTCAGTAGTAGATCGACTTTTTCCTTGACGGGTACTTCAAACGAATGCTTTTCGACCTTGGTCTTCCAGCTTACTTCGCCAAATCCTTTTTGTGGGGCCAGTTGAACGGGTTTCTTGATCAATCGGGCGTGCGCTTTGGCAAACAGAACAGCTTTTTCGGCTGTGCGGGCCACATCTTCTTCGCTTTGGGTGTCGCCAATGGCTGCAAACCCCCAGCAGCCATTGGCAATTACCCGGACACCAACACCAAACGACTCGGTGTTGATAATGTTCTGTACCCGGTTTTCGCGGGTCATGATATATTGATTCAGGTAGCGGCCAATGCGTACATCGGCATAGGTAGCGCCTTTGGCGGTAGCTGCATTTAAGGCGGCATCGGCCAGTCGCTTTTTGACCAGTATATCCAGACCGGGTTCCAGTAATTCTTCGGCACTAACGGTACGGGCCAGGGCGGGCATTTTGGGTAGCAGTAACCCGGCTGCTCCCAGGCCAAGTGTCTGGGTAAAGTCTCGACGATTCAAATTGTATTCCTCCTATTGATTGAGTGAGATGAAGCAGACAGTTCGGGAAGGTGTGAGAAGCGGTAATCTCTAATCGGCGAGGTTATCATCACAACCACATCTGAAAGTTGAAGAATATCAACTTGATAATCAAATATATTTTGGAAAATAATTTTAATATTAATAAAAATTAAAGAATAATTATTTGAAATATTGATAAATATAGAAATAAAAAATTGAGTTGCCTCGGTTGCGCTATTGGAATAGCTGTGAATGACTCCAGGAATCAGGTAAAGTGGCTATGCGCATAAAAAAAGCCATCAGCCCAAGGGCTAATGGCTTTTAAATCAGATCGAATGAATCGGATTATACCGCATCCGACAGGCTAGTGAAGGTAAAGTCCCGGATTTTCATTGGCGGAATCAAATTCCCGCCTGCCCGAACAGGTTTACCTAACGCTTCGACGTTGTTGAGCATGATGACCGGGCTTTCATTGAAGCGGAAATTTTTGACCGGAAATTTGATCTGCCCATTTTCAATGTAGAATGTCCCATCGCGGGTCAGGCCCGTATAGAGTTGCGTTTGGGGGTCAACGGCGCGGATATACCAGAACCGAGTGACCAGGATGCCTTTGTCGGTGCTTTTGATCAGGTCGGCCAATGACTGATTGCCACCCATCATGATAAAACTGCTGGGTCCTGGAACCGGCTTGACGCCTTTTTTCTCGGCCCAGAAGCGGGAATAGGCCATGTTTTTGACTACTCCGTTTTCGATCCAGGTGCGTTTTTCCTGCGGAAGGCCTTCTCCGCCACCTCCGCCAAAGCGGCCACCTCCACCTCCGCCAAAAGGCGACAGTGGTAATTCGGCATTCATCGGATCGGTGATAATGGTTACGCGTTCATCGAAGAGTTTTTCGCCCAGGCGAGTACCGCCCCCTTTTTTGCTCAGAAACGAGCGACCTTCATCGGCGCTGCGGGCGTCAATGCTACGCATCATGTTTTGCAGCAATTCGACCGACGCCGTTGGCTCCAGAATAACCGTGTATTTACCTGGCTCAAGGGCTTTGGCGTTGACCGATGCGAGGGCTTTACCAATGGCTATTTCGGTAGCGGCTTTGGTGCTGAGCTTACTTATGTCGGTAACGTCGGGATTTGCATACCCAGAGCCAGTACCATCGGCGGTACGAACGGTAATCGAGAAATCAACGTTTGTCGATTTGTTATAGCCAAATAGCCCTTTGCTGTTGCCAATGGCGGCAAATCCGGTGGTATCTTCCATGTACCCGGCAGCCGTCAGATTCTTTTTCTTACAGGGGTCGATGCTGTCGAAGGCAGCCTGTGCCCGGAATTCGGGATTGATTTTGGCAGTGCTTTCGGCGTAAGTAGCTGTTTCCAGATACGTCTGTGGCCCTAACATGGGCATATACTCCGGGTTTTCGGGCGCCAGTCGGGCGATTTCCTCAGCCCGTCGAACGGTTTTTTCCAGCGAGGCATCATCAAACTCGTTGATGGTTGCGGTTCCTGAACGTTTGCCGAAAACGGCTGTTACCGACAGCCCCAGGTTGTCGGATTCGCCACTGGTCGATACCGAGTTGCGAGCATAGCGAATGTTGCCTGTTCGGTTTCCGTTCAGGCCAACACTCATTTCGTCAGCCTTCGAGTAGGAGAGGACTTTATCGATTATTTTTTTTGCTTCGTCTTTGCTTAAGATAGCCATATCTTTTGATTAGGAGTCAGGAGTGAGAAGTGAGGAGTGAGTATGCGCCAGCCTGCGCGGCCCGGCATTCTCACTCCTCACTTCTCACTCCTGACTCCTGTTTTTTAAATTTTCCTTGCTGTATTGATCACATTGACGCCATTGAAGCGGGCGGTTGAACTACCGTGCGATACGGCGCTCGACTGTGGGGGTTGACCCTTGCCATCGTTGAAGGCACCGCCAAGCCGATAATCACGTTCATCACAGACGGCTACGCAGGAGTTCCAGAATTCGCGGGTATTGGCCTGATAGGCAACATCTTTCAGCATACCAACGATCTGCCCGTCTTTGATTTCGTAGAAGAGTTGTCCGCCAAACTGGAAGTTATAGCGCTGCTGATCAATGGAGAACGAGCCATCGCCGATGATATAGATACCCTTCTTGACATCTTTGATCATCTGATCGACGGTCAATGGGGTTTTGCCGGGTGCCAGCGATACATTGGCCATCCGCTGGAACTGTACCGAACTCCAGTTATCGGCATAGCAGCAGCCCTGTGATTCTTTCTCGCCAATGATATGCACCTGATCCCGAATAGCCTGGTAATTGACCAGAATGCCATCCTTCACTAAGTCCCACTTCTTGGTTTTTACGCCTTCATCGTCCCAGCCCACAGCCCCTAGCGAACCGGGTTGGATTTTATCCGCGAAGAAATTGACCTCTTTACTACCGTAGTTAAAATTCTTGGTCTGCCATTTGTCGAGGGTTGCGAACGACGTACCGGCGTAGTTGGCTTCATAACCCAGCACGCGGTCGAGTTCGAGGGGGTGGCCGACCGATTCGTGAATGGTTAGCCACATGTGCGACGGGTCAAGAATCAGATCATACTTGCCCGCTTCGACCGACTTGGCCGACACCTTTTCTTTGGCTTGCTTGGCGGCTGCGACAATGTCTTCCATCATGTCGTAGCCTTTGTTGTAGCGGGTTGTAACGCCCGAAACCTTATCGGCCGGATTGGTTTGCAGGTAATCATAGCCCATGCCCATCGGCGCACTCAGCGAGTTACGGGTAGAGAAGCGTCCATTCGCCGGATCAACAGCGGTAACGGTAAAGTTTGGCCCGATGCGGTGAATATCCTGGTCGGCATAGGTGCCATCGGTTGAGGCAAAATACTTCTGCTCGTTGATCTGGAACAGGACGTTGTTGACGAAGTTGGCGCCATTTTGCATAGCGGCTGCGTTAGCGGCCAGCAGCAAATCGACTTTCTCCTTAACAGGCACTTCAAATGCATTCCGTTTGATAGGTGCTTTCCAGCTTACTTCACCATAGCCCTTTTGCGGAGCCAGTTGAACGGGTTCGGTCAGGAGCCGGGCGTTGGCCTTGGCAATGTTGACCGCTGTTTCGGCTGCTTTGGCGACAACCGATTCGTCGCGGGCGTCACCTACTGAGGCAAATCCCCAGCAGCCATTGGCGATCACACGCACCCCTACGCCATAGGATTCGGCGTTGATGATCCCCTGCACTTTGTTTTCGCGGGTGAGCACGAACTGGTTCAGGTAACGACCAATGCGCACATCAGCATAGGTAGCTCCTTTCGATTTGGCAGCATTCAGCGCGGCATCGGCCAGGCGTTTCTTTTTCGAAACATCCATGCCCGGTTCCAAAAGTGCCTCGGCAGGAACGTTACGGGAAAAAGCAGGCAAACTGGGCATGATGATGCCAGCAGCGCCCATGCCTAAAAGTTGGTTAAAATCTCGACGGTTCATATTTTTTTAAGGCTATCACACAGATCGGACCGCCGAAGCGGATGCACAAAGCATCACAAAGATTCACGGAGTGAAAAATTAGAAAAGCGTTTGAGCCATTTCAGGGCGGATCTCTGTGTAATAATTGTTTAGACTGCGTCTGACAAACTGGTGAAGGTAAAGTCTCGGATTTTGAGGGGAGGAACCAGGTTGCCGCCAATACGAACGGGTTTGCCCATAGCCTCCAGGTTGTTGAGCATGATGACCGGGCTTTCGTTGAAGCGGAAGTTTTTGACCGGGAATTTGATCTGCCCATTTTCGATATAAAACGTCCCGTCGCGGGTAAGGCCCGTATAGAGCAACGTCTGTGGATCGACCGGACGGATGTACCAGAGTCGGGTAACGAGAATACCTTTCTCCGTACCTTTGATCATATCGGCCAGCGATTGGGTGCCGCCTTCCATAATGAAGTTACCGCCCGGAGGAGTTGCATGGACTCCTTTCTTTTCGGCCCAGTAACGTGAGTAGGGCATGTTTTTGACAACACCCTTTTCAATCCAGGTTACTTTTTCCTGCGGACGTCCATCACCACTGAAGGCACCCGTGGGAACTTCCAGATTAGTAGGGTCGGAGTAGATGGTGACCCGTTCGTCGAAAAGTTTCTCCCCTAACCGGGTACCGCCCCCTTTTTTGCTCAGGAACGAACGACCTTCGTCGGCATTGCGGGCATCCATCGACCGAACCAGCGCCACCATGAGCGACGCATCGACATTGGAGACCAGCGCAGCCGGTTCCAGAATAACGGTGTATTTACCCGGCTCCAGTGCCCGTGCATTGACCGACGCCATCGCTTTCTGCATGGCGATCTCCGTCATATTTTTCGTGCTGAGTTTCGAGACATCCGTCACGTCCTGGGTTGCATACCCTGAGCCTAATCCATCGGCGGTACGAACGGTGATGGAGAATTCGACGGAGGTTTCACGGTTATACGCCGATAGGCCCTTACTGTTGCCAATGGCATTGAAACGGGTCGAATCTTCCATGTACCCGGCGGCTACCAGATTCTTTTTGCGGCAGGGATCAAGGCTGTCGAACGTCGCCTGTGCGCGATAGGCCGGGTCCATCTTAGCCGTATTTTCTGAATACGGATCGGTCGATAAATAGGTCTGAGGCCCCAGCATGGGCATGTACTCCGGGTTTTCGGGTGCCAGTCGGGCGATCTCTTCGGCCCGTCGGACGGTTTTTTCCAACGAGGCATCGTCAAACTCATTGACGGTTGCCGTACCGCTTTTCTTGCCAAAAACTGCCGTTACGGCCAGCGATAAATTGGTGCCTTCGCCACTGGTCGATACCGAGTTGCGGGCATACCGAATATTGCCGGTACGCCCACCCGTCAGGTTGACGCTCATCTCGTCCGCTTTCGAGTAGGAGAGGACTTTATCGATTATTTTCTTTGCTTCGTCTTTGCTTAAAATGATAGCCATATCTTTTGATTAGGAGCGAGAATGCTGGCGCAAGCCAAAAGAATATGCGTCAGCCATGCTCACTCCTGATTTTAAATTTTCCGACCCGTATTGATTACGTTGACTCCGTTGAAGCGAGTGGTTGGGCATCCGTGCGAAACGGCACTTACCTGCGAAGGCTGTCCCTTCCCATCGAAGAACGAACCGAAAGTACGGTAATCGTCTTTGTCGCAAAGCTGAGCACAGGAGTTCCAGAATTCCTGGGTGTTCGACTGATAAGCTACATCATCGAGCATTCCAGTGATCTCTCCGTTTTTGATTTCGTAGAAGAGTTGTCCACCAAACTGGAAGTTATAGCGCTGCTGGTCAATGGAATACGAGCCACGGCCGATGATGTATATGCCTTTGTCGACGCCCTTAATCATGTCAGCGACTGAGCGTTTTTCGGTGCCGGGCTGCAGCGATACGTTTGGCATCCGCTGGAATTGTACCGAGTCCCAGTTGTCGGCGTAGCAGCAACCGTTCGATTCTTTCTCACCCAGAATGGCCACCTGGTCGCGAATGGCCTGGTAGTTGACCAGAATACCGTCTTTGATCAGATCCCACTTTTTACAGGGAACGCCTTCGTCGTCGTAGCCAACGGTGCCCAGTGTATTCGGCTGCGTTTTATCGGCCACAATGTTCACCAGTTTGCTCCCGTAGTTGAACGACTTGCTTTTCCATTTATCCAGGGTTGCGAACGACGTACCGGCATAGTTGGCTTCGTAGCCGAGTACACGGTCGAGTTCGGTAGGGTGGCCAACGGATTCATGGATGGTCAGGCCGAGGTGGTTAGGGTCCAGAACGAGGTCGTACTTGCCGGGCTGAACGGTTTTGGCTGTCAGTTTTTCTTTCGTTTGTTTGGCCGCCAGCATAGCATCTTCGACCATATCGTACGAATTACGGTAGCCAATCAGGCCGTTGGGAGCCGCAATTTTTTCGGAAGCCAGACCATCGAGGTATTCATAGCCCATACCCATTGGTGAACTGAGCGCATCGCGGGTTTTGAACTTGCCAGCTGCCCGGTCGACGACCGAAACCGTAAACGTGGGCCAGATACGGTGAATATCCTGATCGATATACGATCCGTCGGTAGAAGCAAAATACTTTTGCTCATTGATGAAGAACAGGTTCGATGTCATGAAAGCCGCGCCATTTTTCATGGCCTCCCCGTTTACTTTCATCAACAGGTCGATCTTTTCCTGAACGGGAATCTCGAAGGCATTTTTCTTGATGGGCGTTTTCCAGGTTACCTCGCCAACCCCTTTTTGCGGGGCCAGTTGAACGGGTTCGGTCTGAAGTTTCGAGTTCGCTTTGGCAATGGCTACGGCGGTTTCGGCAGCTTTGGCAATACCATCGGGAGTAACGTTGCTGGTGGCGGCAAATCCCCAGGTTCCATTGGCGATTACTCGAATGCCTACCCCAAATGATTCAGCGTTGACAATGTTCTGCACTTTCATCTCGCGGGTAAACATGAATTGTTGCAGATAGCGGCCAATCCGAACATCGGTGTACGTAGCGCCTTTGCTTTTGGCTGCATTGAGGGCAATATCCGCCAGGCGTTTCTTGGCCGCGTTGTCGATGCCTACGCCCCGTCCACTGGCTTCCAGCAGGTATTCGGACGATACAGAATGGCCCAATACCGGCACTCCAGTTGTCAACAGGCTACCAATGCCTAATCCAGACAACTGGATAAAATTTCGTCTTTGCATTTGAGAGATTGAAAACTTAAAGGGGTTACTTGTTGATGACTAAGGGGGTAATCCCGTAAAAAGCTACGAATATGGCTAAAAATGCTGAACAGATAGTAATTAAAATGCTATTTTATGAAGAATGAGAACAGTAAGTGCTACGCTTTACCTAATATTATTCGGTAAAAATACTTATTGACAACACTTTTTATAGAACGCAAGGAACGCATTCAACTACCTTAGGAAATGCAGGTGCAACAATTGGAAGAGTTTATTCAGGATGTGCTGATTTCGATTCACGCCAACATCCGCGATCTGGAGGAGAAACGAACCTTCGCCGACCCGGAAGAACATGACTATATTGATGGTCGGCTCTTCAGCTATGGCGAAATGCTGGCCATTCTTCGTGCATCGGCCCGCGATACAGGTATCGACCCCAAAGCAATTGGGTTATAAAGCCATACTGTTACAACCGTACCAGCGTTCGGGTGGCGGTGGCAGGCTGATTGAAGCCTAATTCAAAAAAGTTTTCGAGTTTTAATTTCCCGCCTTGTAGTTCAATGCGGTAGCCGGTTCGTTTCAACGAACTGGAGAAAAGACTCTGCACCAGAATGGTATCGCCCTGTAACTCGTACTGATAAAGACCACTGCCTATTTTCGGTAAAAGACTGCCGCTCGAATTAAGCTCTTTTCCACGGTCAACCCGGAGGGTATTGGGGAGCGGAGTGCCCTGATACAACGGATTAAAAATAAGCGTGTCTTTACGGGCTGAGCTTTCAATCCATACGCCGGTTAAGGTTTCGGGCGAAACGGTATCTGATGGTTTACAGGCCAGGAAGCCAAGACTGAGGAACAGCGAAACAAACGTAGAGACAATACGCATACGGAGGGCTATTTTCGAGATAGACTCAGCTTTTAGCATCAGGGTTGGAAAAGGGCGAAAAATTATTGGTCCATACCAATGCTGACTCCGCTTCGGATTAGTGAATTGGCCGGGTTTTTATGCCAGTTATTAACTCATCGATGTCATTCGTTCATTAGGTATATAAAGGTGGCTGCCTGTGCATGCATTTTTGTGTAGGGGCCTTTGCCTACGCTTTAGGCGCGACTCCTACTCTTTAGATTCAATTCACGGATGTTTGGTTATATTTTCTTCTTTCTAACGGCCTGCTTCTACATCGGGTTGGCCATGATTACGGCCTCTAAACCAAATCTCAGTGGCGAAAATGCCATGGGCCATGGTTTGGCACTGTTCTTTTTGGGAGCAGGCTTTGCCCTAATGAGCCTGGCACTGGCTATTTCGATTAGTGTCGGTGGTGGATTCAACTGGATTTCGCAGGCTAGCGGTACACGCCTGCTTGTTGTGTTGCTAACCTGGCTGGTTGTGGCCTTAACCACCTTCTGTTGTGCGATTTTTAAATGGGAATGGTACAATGACACGCTTTACCCGGAGTTTTTACACTGGCTGGCCGTTCGTAATGGGCAGTTGTGGCTGTCGCTTCCCTGGTTAGTGGCCTGCGCGCTTTCGCTCAATACGAATTGGCAGGTGACTGCTTCTCCCTATGCCTTTAAACTGCCCTTCTGGTTTGCGCTATGCGTAGGTGTCGTATATAGCGGTGGGTTATTGATTGGTTACCTTCGTGAATCGGCTAAATCGGCACAGACCTACGCAGCTGAAGAGAGCGCACAACGTGACCGTTGGCACCAGCAAACATTGGATGAAATTGCTAAACAACAACCGACCGACCCAATCATTAACCTATTAGGCCATGCGAATCGCTTTCGGGACGACGATGTTCGGAAAGCCGCTCTTGAAAAGATTAAAGCCCATCCGAATTGGGAATCGGAAATCCTTGATTTATTGAAGGATAAACGGTCGTATCGGGAAGTATATGATTTTCTGGATGGTAACCGAGTTGAGCATCCCGATCAATTTGCGGAACCGCTGAACGAGAGTATTTTGTGGCTGGCCGACAACATAAAAGCGGAAATCAAAGACAGCAATAACCTTCAGCACTGGAGTTTCGATATGTATGGCATCGATAAAGTGCTACGGGCAATCGATGATCAGTTTATGAATCGGGGAGTCGATTTCTATCCGAGTATTGTCAGACTAAAGCAGTCGTTGGATACCACACCCCCTGAACGATTCAAAGGGGTTCGATTCTCGATAGCCGGGGAGGTAGACCGATGGCTTAGAAGCCACAGGAAGTAAATCGGTTAGTTAGTTACCTGAGTAGATTAATTACCTAAGTAGATTAATTACCTATAAATCAGTATACTTTTGTCATCCCGACGAAGGAGGGATCTCAAAACACCCCTACTTAAATTTTAGGGCACTTTGAGATCCCTCCTTCGTCGGGATGACAAAAGTTGAAATGTGAAAAAGAAGGCTTAGGGCTTATTTTTTCGCTTTTTTAGGCTTAGTTTCTTTGGTGTCTGCCTTTTTCTCGGGTTCTGGCGCTTCTTTGGTCTTCGATGCTTTAGCAGCTTTAGGCGCTGAGGCTGATGTGGCTTCCGAACCCATAACTGAGCCCCGGACGAACGTGCCCCAGGTCAAGTTATCGCCCCCTTTATGTGCTTTTTTAGCTCGCTCGATGGCCATATTGGCAGCTGCTTCAACGACCCAGTCAAAGTTTTCCTGCCCTACCGAGTGAACATCGGCATCGGGAGCAGGATTACAGAAATCGATGGCGATGGGTATGCCGTCGCGTACTGCAAATTCGACCGTGTTGAAATCGTAGCCTAGGCCGTGATTTAGTTTCAGCACATAATCGTGCATGGTGTCCAGTAGTTTTTTGCCTGCATCGCCCGTGGTTTTCATCTGGGCGGCATAGCGCAGGTGGTGCGGATTGCGGGGTTCATACGGCATAATTCGCACATCTTTCCCACCAATGCAGTAGCAACGGAAATAGTCTGTAAAATCGATGGCCTCCTGATAGAGCATTACCAACTGACCCGTTTCGTCATAGGCTTTGAACATCTGCTCAGGATTGTCGACTTTGTACACGCTTTTCCAGCCCCCACCCGCGTGAGGTTTCATGAACGCTGGAAAACCAATATGGTTGAAAATGGCATCCCAGTTCATATGCCGCAGATTGCGAAACGAATTGTGGTTCGTATCGTCTGGTCGCTCTTTGGAAGGCAGCAAAATGGTTTTGGGAACAGGAACACCCAACTGAACAGCCAGGGCGTTGTTAAAAAACTTCTCGTCGGCGCTCCACCAGAACGGGTTATTCACAACAGCAGTACCCGTCAGGGCTGCATTTTTCAGAAACGCCTTGTAAAAAGGTACATCTTGTGAAATTCGGTCGATGATAACGGCGTAGTCGGTAGGAACGCTCTGTTCAACCTGCTCAATGGCAACAAATTCGGCCAGGAAGTCGCTTTGTTTTTCATTAACTCGATCGACAAATGCCTGTGGGAAGGTGTTCTCCTGACCGAACAGGATGCCTATTTTGGTTTTCTTGCTCATAGTGAAACGGTTACTTGCTGAATAAAGTGATAACAAAGAACCTGATTGTCTGTTTCGTTACGATGGCAAGTTGCGGTTGTTTTTCATCAAAAACAAAAAAGCGCAGGTAGGAAGAATCGTACGCTTCTGGAAAGCTGGAATGAATAATTGGCGAATAAAATTACAGGCCAAACTATCTACTAAAGTCGGCTCGTTTCCAGCGTATTAGTTCGTCTAAAACCAGAAACGGCCAATGTAGATTAGATAAGGGTTTTTAAATGATGTTCCATATGGAGGACATAGTCATCAAAAAGCCATTGTAATGTTTTATCCCCTGCTTGTGTCGTTGCTGGCAGCTGAATAGGGCTCGATAAGGTGGTAGTCGACATGGCTTCGATAACGTAACAAATCTGGATGTTCAGGCTGCTCCAGAGCGTCAGCAAATGGGATAAGGGCAAGTCCTGATACCCGTTAGCGCTGACCAGTTTATCCTGATTGTACGACTGAATTGGATAGGGCCCGTTGGCGAATTGAGCATCAGTGAACCGTTTCAAGTTATTGATAGCCGAATCGATCAGATGGCCTAATACCTGCTTCCGCGACCATTTGCCCGGAAGGTGCCAGGAGAGTTCCTGCTCGGGTAGTGCCCGAAGTAGAGGGGGCACATCGTTAATATGCCTTCGGAGTCGATCAAGTGTGTGCATAGTAGTTAGGCGGCTGGAAAGCCGCTACTAATGAACTGAAAGCGGCTTTCCAGCCGCCTTATCAGATCATACTTAAATACCTTGGAAACTGGTCTTTCCAGACAGGCCAGTCGTGGTTTCCCCAGGGGGTTACATCGAGCCGGTGCCGAATTCCTTTCCGACTCAGAATACCCGACATCTGGTAGTTATCATCCTTACAGAAATCATATTCCGATGTACCCAGCACAATATTCATGTGGTAAAATTCATCGTTGTGTGCATTGGGTAAAAAATCGGGCGGATTGTTGTAATAGACATTATCGTCATAATACCCGCCCAGAAACGACTTAATATTGAAAGCAGCTCCCATTGTGAGCAGATGACCCACTTGTTCTGGGTGACGAAACGCAAAATTCAGCGCGTGATACCCGCCAAATGATGCACCCGAGACCCCAATCTTCCGAACATTACATTCGCGCTGGATGCCGGGAACGAGTTCTTCATGCAGAAAACGGTCATAAAGAACATGGTTCCAGATCCGTGTGCCGGGGTGCAGGTGTTTGGCATACCAACTGTCGCGGTCGATGCTGTCGATGCAGAAAAGTTTGACCTTGCCCGTTTCGACAAACCAACGGGCCGTTTCGGTCAGACCAAAATCTTTGTATTCATAATAGTGGCCCATAGAGGTTGGAAACAGCAAAACCGGATAACCCCAGTTGCCATACACCAGCATCTCAATATCACGACCGAGGTGATGTGAATACCATTTGCGATAATCTTCCTGCACGTTAGTAGTGGTTGATGAAACTCAATAAAATTTGGTTGAAAATAGGACAAATCGCCGTCTCCGACAAAAACAAAGCCGCTGGTATCGAAAAAATTAGCTACTTTGTGAATTGTGATCACTACACTTCTGGCTTTTTTTGTGCTTATGGCTGACGTTATACCGGCCCCTTCTTACGCTGAACATGCCACCGTAACGGTTCGGCGCGATGATTCGTTACACTCAGTTCCACTCAATCGAACCGTTCGTCTGGATGTTGTGCTTCCGCCCGGTTACGAGGCTTCGCAACAAGCCTATCCGGTATTGTATATGAACGATGGTCAGGATCTGGAACGCCTGAGAATGACGGCTATTCTGGATTCGTTGTATCAAAAACGGGCGATTCGTCCCTTTGTTCTAGTGGCTATTCATGCGAGCGACCGGATTCAGGAGTATGGCACGGCAGCGCAGGCCGATTACATGCAGCGAGGGAGTAAGGCTGGTTTATACTCCGATTTTGTACTGAGGGAGCTGATACCGTACGTTAAAAAACACTATCGCATCCATACCGATCCGGCAAGTTCCGTGTTTGCGGGTTTCTCGTTGGGGGGGGTATCGGCCTTCGATATGGTGTTTCATCATCCTGATCAGTTTTCAAAAGTGGGCGTATTTTCGGGGTCGTTCTGGTGGCGCAGTAAAAGCACGGCTGATGGCTATCGGGACGAAACGGACCGGATCATGCACAATCTTGTCCGGAAAGGTTCTTACCATAAATCGCTCAAATTCTGGTTTGAAACGGGTACAGACGATGAAACCAGCGACCGAAATAACAACGGCGTCATCGACTCCATCGACGATACACTCGATCTGATCAGCGAACTTGTCAAAAAAGGATACACCTATTCGGTAGGGTCGAAATTGGCTGACATCCGTTACGTAGAGATTAAAGGCGGAAAGCACAATCAGGAAACCTGGAGTGAAATCATGCCCGACTTCCTGACCTGGGCTTTTGCGAAAGAGTGAAACAGGGAATGTACGACTTTGGTAAAAGACAGGATAAATTTGGTAGCTTGCGCGCACTATGAAACTATTACTGATTACCAATCTGCTGGCAGTTAGTGTTTTACTGGCCTTTAAAAGCCCTGATTTGTCGATTTCAACAGGCGCGTCTACGGGTGTAGGTGGCTACAAACTTGTCTGGTCAGATGAGTTTAATGAACCAGGTTTGCCCGATTCGGCTAAATGGGGCTATGAAGTTGGTGGAAATGGCTGGGGAAATAATGAGCTTCAATACTATACGGCCCGACGCTCTGAAAATGCCCGCATCGAAAATGGAAAACTGATTATCGAAGGGCGCAAAGAAGCCTGGGAAGGGAAAAGCTATACCTCAGCCCGCCTGGTTACGAAGGGAAAAGTAGAGTGGAAGCATGGCCGTATTGAAGCATTGGCGAAGTTGCCTACAGGCCGTGGTACCTGGCCCGCTATCTGGATGCTTGGGTCCGATATTTCGAAAGTAGGCTGGCCACGCTGTGGCGAAATCGACATCATGGAGCATGTTGGTTTTGATGAAGGCGTTGTGCATGGAACTATCCATACCGAAGCCTATAATCACGGGAAGAAAACGCAGAAGGGGCAGGAGGTGACTGTAAAAAATGTGGGTACCGATTTTCACCTATACGCGATTGAATGGACGGCCGATAAAATTGATTTCTTCGTCGATAGCCAGAAATACTATACCGTTGAAAAAGCCGCATTAGGCAGTGAAGTAGCCCAGTGGCCGTTCGAACAACCGTTCTTTCTGATTCTGAATGTGGCTGTTGGGGGCGATTGGGGCGGACAGAAAGGTGTTGACGAAAGCATTTGGCCGCAACGCATGGAAATCGACTACGTGCGGGTGTATCAGTAGCCGAAGAGCAAAGGATTGAATGAGGAAGGGGACAGTTAGCGAATCCAGCTGGCTGTCCCCTTTTTGTATCCCCTTTTTATGGGATTTCCACAAGGTATTCTATCTATGACCTTTGGTGTAGTCAAAGAGTTTAAGTTCACTTTAATCATAGCTTTTTTGTGCGTTCTAATCAAGTCTACACACCCTAAATCGTATTTACAATGGCAAACTTACTGGTTTTTAATCGTGCTGAGCAACTATTAACCTTTCACCCTGAATGGGTTGATGGATGCAAAAACTGTCCTGGGCCTGTTGATTCCTTGTTGAACCGGGTACTTGGTTTTATGTTAAGAGATATTGCTCATGAGCTGAAGCAGCCGGTACTGACCAAAGAGATTCGACAACTAGGGCGCAGTTTGGTGGTAAAGTCAGTTCAAAAAGGCGAAGCGAATGTTGTTGTGAAATCGTACGATGACGATCCATGCCCTACTTATCCACATCATTGGGAAAAATTACTCCAGTTGCTTGGTGAATTTGCCCCCGTTAAGCCAGACCCTACACCCGGACCCGACTGGGTGATCAATGTGAAGTCGGGCATTAACGACCTGCTGATGGCACAAAGCTTACAGAATGTCGCCTTGCTGCTGCCCGATAAGGGGTTAGGTAATAAGGTAGAAGGATTGGCAAAATTGGTAAGCAAGGAAGCTCTTTCCGTTCTGACTCGGTAGGCACATAAAGTCCTAGCCCCGTGTTTTCCAATACTGGACTAGGACTTATACCAGTAAACTTACCTTTAAGTAAAGTCAGGTGAGTTGCTCGTCCTAAAATTAAAATAGTTTTAATAATAGTACCTAGATTTTCGCTGGTTTACAATCTAACACTTATCCACACGTCTGAACCGTTTAGCATGGAAATGAATCTTACAATAAATCTGGGCGATTATATCTTATTTCCTGAGGCATCAGACACGTTAAAGAAGTTGTATTTACAAGGTGACGTATTAACCTATCACCCAAAAATAGTCGCCGGAATCTTTGACTTTCAACCTGCTAATGCTCAAGATGATCCTGGTTGGGTTTGGGCCTTCGATGACCATGCAGAGGTTATAGCCGACAATGTGCCAAAAGATGACCAAAAAATGTTCGGGTGTCTGATGTGTCGCATTGGTAAGACGGTTAGTTATATGAAAGTAGCGCCTGATTTTGAGGGTTTTAGGTATGCGCAATTAGGGCTTTCCGGAAATGGGAATCAGGATTGGTTGGCAACTGGACATTTTTCAAAGAATGATCTTTTTCAGAAGCCAATGCCCCAAGCCTTACAGCCTAGTGTAAAGCTATTACCAGACAATATCATTGGCAGGCAACGGCCAGTTGTATATTCTAATTTGCTTCGTAAAGCCAGTCGCCAGCGACTTGTTCATTTATGTCGGCCAATTGCCTCGGCTCCAGGGTCCGTTGAGTTTATCATGGAGACGTGGGCTAAGCAACAAGGCTCAGTGGAAGCTCTGTTTACGTTTCTGGACAGTCTTCCTTCGGATTTTGTAAATCAGCATGCTAAAGATTCTTTGAGGGTAGCAAAGGCAGCTACAGCTATGAGTGACGACAGCCTGAGCACCGCCTATGTAAGTCTGGACTATCCGTCGAAACTTCGGATTTATAAGGAAGGATTTTACGGAGCTAATGTTCGTTTTAACATGGCATTTAGCAGTCCGGTAGTACTTAGCTTGACGAAAGGCGATGTGTTGTTTATTTCAGAATCAGCTACTTATGAGGAGATCAAGTTTCCAGCTATTTATGATATGGCCGTTTTTCTAATTACTCGATGGCTGGAAGCGAAAGAGGTTACGGTATTGTTTTCGGCGGGGGGCAGCAAGAGAGTTAGAAACAATATTGACGATCGGCTTGCTAGGCTGGCAACAAAATATGGCATAACTAACTGGCCAGGTATTATTGTTGGTGGAGTTGATAATGATGGGAAACAGTTTCAGAGTAATTATGGAACTGCTGTAACCTGTTATGCAAAACCTCCGGCTGAAAACTTCGATGAATCGTCAGGAGCCACTGCTTCCATAGCGGGATTAGCTATGCGGGCTCAGGCTTATGCGCGTAGTCGAGGACGATTTCTGAGGCCAATGGAATTAAAGCAACTTCTTCGGTCTGCTGGTCAGCAGGTGTCTATACTGGAAAATAATGTCGGATATTCTGCCTCTTTGCCCAACTGGACTTTGATTCAGAAAGCTATCGACCAGCTCAATTTCAGTACATCTACTTTATAACGTTCTAAATTTTCTCCATACTATGACTCCATCGAATACCATAGACGCGGCTCAGCAAGCAGCGTTTGAGTTTTTTACAAACTATGTTGGAAATCCTGATTCAGTAATTTTGCAGCAGGAAAAATTAACAAACCTGACCACAGCACCAGGACGTTTACCCGATTTTCTGGGTTACCTGCGTAATTTTCTTATCTATAGTCGAAAGGCACAGAACCGTATAGATTGTGAACCGCTTCCTTCAATCATTTGTCTGACTGTTAGTAAGGCGACTATCTTACGAACACTTCGGTACTTCGAAAGGGCTAATTGCCAGACTGTTAAAGTCTGTTTTGGTCTTGATGCCTGTCTGGTTCCTCAATTGGTCATTTCAGGGTCATTCTGGTGGCAAGCCCCACAAACACCTTCGGCCGATCTGGTTGATAATCCATACCGTAAAGCCATCAGTAATGGGCGGGGCGGTCGAAAAACCGTAGGCCATTATTTGCTAAATTTTACCCGACAACTGTCGGTGAATGCAGCCCGAACCTTACTAAAACGGTTCGCTGATTCGGTAACCACTGATTTAAACAAACCTGAAGATGCTGATTTACGTGGCTATGCGTTAGATATTGAAACGTTTAGACTGCTACTAACCGATGCCCAATATCTAGGGAAGGCAAAAAATATTCTCATTCGGATGGGTATGAATAATGATGGGCTCGATCCTACTATACCTACCCATTCAGGACGTGTGCGGATTATGATATTACAGTTTATCGATGCTAACCCAAATACAGGGAGCAATGCTTTTTACATGTGCGGTAGTCATGTAAAAGATGACTCAGATCCTACTGAGTGTCCACCTCGCCAGCCCTGTAACGAGACCATTAGTTAATTTTTGAGGGTGTGTCTCTATACGATATTCTGGATTGGATTTGGTATGTCTTTACGGCCTTTATTCTGTGGCCGATTGGGGTTGGAGTACGCTACTGGAACCGATTAAGCAGACGCGAACGAGGTCTTGTTAGCTTCTTGCTAATGATGCTGTTGCTTGAGATTGTGGCAACCATGTTGCGTTTTCAGTCCATTCGAAATCATTTCATTCATTACTTCTTTACCGTTTTTGTTTTATGGATTGGTGCCTATTTCTACGCGCCAATACTGAGCCCGCAATGGCTGATAATACTAATTGCTCTGTTAGTGACTGTCGGTATTCCTGCTGAAGTAATCGGATGGGTCGGATTTAACCATATCAATACCGTTACTGAGACGTTAGCATGGCTATTGCTTGCTGTATATGCATTTGTAAGTCTAATCAGGCTTTTTGAACTGCCAGTAGCCATATCACTTCGGCATGATGGGGGATTGTACTATCATGTAGGATTTTTTATCTGGAGTGTTTTTAAAGCAGGTAGGGCCTGTTTCCTGAATTATTTTATCGAAACATCGTTGGATTTATATTACTTCGCTGATACGCTGGTTGTCATCGTAGGAGCAATCGCTTATAGCTTCTTTGCCATCGGGTTTATGTTTAGGAAAAGGTAATTATGTTACGCTGGGTGAGTCTGGTATTACTGCTTCTTAGTGGTGCGATTAATGCAGGCTATTCGCAGAGGGTAGTCATTACAGGGGTAGAATCCGTACGTCGTTCCTATGCGGAGCAGGAGCAGTTTTCTTATGCCCGAGGGGATTCTGTTGTGCATTTAAACTTTCGAAATAACAACCTCATCATAGGATTCAGGTCGCCGGAGGCAGGTACGTTATATCGCTATAGTGTAAAGGGAATACTGCCCCGTTTTATCATAACACGTGATACTTTCCTGGTATTGCCTAACTTACCCAACGGTGAATTGCTGGCTGAAATTTATGATGCCGAGCACTCATATATAAAGCCCGCTCGGCTGAAAATTATCGTTGAGTCACCATTATGGCTACGTTGGTGGTTTTTACCGATGATGTTCGTCTATGGGATGATCTTTGTAGGAGCAGGCCTTTATTTGCTGTATCGGTATCGTATCCGGCAATTCCTTCGCCTGCAGCAAACCCGTGACCGGATTGCCCGTGATCTGCACGACGATATGGGAAGTTACCTCAGTAGTATTAGTATCCTGAGCCAGAGTGCCCAGCGTTCTGTAACCAAAGATCCGGCTAAAGCACAGGCGACGCTTGATCGAATCGGGCAGACGGCCCGGCAGGTGATGGATTCGATGGGCGACATCGTCTGGAGTATTAATCCCAATCACGATTCCATGACGCAGGTAATTGCCCGGATGACTGATGTCGCGTCGGCACTTTTTGCAACGGGTAATGATAATTCTGAACAGGTTTCCTGGCAGGTTGATATTTCGGACGAGGTGCGACAGATACGCTTATCGGCAGAAAATCGGCGGGATTTTTTTCTGATTTATAAAGAAGCCATTACAAATGCTGCCAAGTATGCCCAGGCGAGCCGGGTTAGTGTCCGGTTGCGTTGTGAAGGAAGTTTCCTATGTCTAGAGGTGAACGATAATGGCCGGGGATTTGACCCGCAGCATCCGGTGCTTTTGAACCCTTCGGGCGGCAATGGATTGCGGAATATGCAAAATCGGGCGGCTCTGTTGAATGGCACACTCGCTATACGGTCTGAACCTGGGCAGGGCACAATACTTACCATACGTTTTCCCGTGTAAGGTTTTACACGAGTTACCCTCCTGGCGTATCCCCCGAAAATGGGATACCTTTTGGTGCTGGATTGCCCGTATCTTTACCCGACTGTAGAGGATGGAAGAACTCAGCTATGCGTTCGTTCGCTCATTCACTTTTTTCTTATGCCGATTCGAGTCCTGATTTATGAAGACAATGCTCCGCTGCGTGACGCATTAAGTACGCTGGTTGATGATGCCGACGAGTGTGTGCTGGTAGGTGCATTTGGCGATTGTGTGCGGGCAAATGATCAGGTATATCAATACCAGCCCGATGTTGTTCTGATGGACATCGACATGCCTGGCCGGGATGGGATTCAGGCCGTTATGAGCATCCATCGGGAGTTTCCGACTGTGGAGGTACTAATGCTGACGGTATTTGACGACGATGACCGTGTATTCCGGGCCTTGTGTGCAGGAGCTTCAGGTTATTTACTCAAGAGTACAACACCCGACCAGATCACCGAGGCTATCCAGTCGGTTTATGCGGGCGGAGCTCCTATGTCGCCCAGTATTGCCCGGAAAGTAATTCAGACATTTCCAGCGCGGGCCGGTCAGAGTGCCAATCTCGACCAGTTGACCGCCCGTGAAAGTCAAGTGCTCCACTATCTGGCCCAGGGGCTAAGCTACAAACTCGTCGCAGCCGAGTTAGGCGTTGGTATTGAAACCGTCCGAACACATATCAAGCGCATTTACGAAAAGCTGCACGTGCATTCAGTAGTCGAAGCGATTGCCAAATATCGGCCCTAACAGCTAGAACCATCAAAAGAAATCACTAATGGCGTCTTTGATTTTGTTGGTCGAAACGATTAATGGTTTTTTAGTAATCGTAACCGAAATAGGCGTTTTAGGGCCAGTCGGAGTACCCATTATTTCATAAGTACCTTCCACAGCGCCAATCGCTGTTTTAATATGGAATGTGCCTTTCGATTCGTTACCGTCGAATGTACCTCCTTTTTCTTTTATGGCTGTACCAGCCTTGCTGGTAAACTGGTTGGGCGTTCCTGGAAAATCAATCTGAAATGTGCTCATGGGGTTTCGGTCTGTACTACCTAACTATCTAGTCTTAAGACGAAATTGTTTTGAAAGGTAATCGGTGTAGCGGACTTTCTGTTTCCAGGGGGCAGTGTAGCGTAATGGTGGTGCCTTGCCCGCGTGTTGACTCGATTCGTAAATCGGCATTCAGATTCTCGGCTCGTTGCCAAAGATTTCGTAAGCCTGATCCTGGGCTATTCGTTGTCCTGTCAAAACCTAGTCCATTGTCTGAAATAATTAACTGCAGGAGGTTGGGGCTAATCTGGAGAGATATACTCACCTGTGTTGCTTTGGCATGTCGGATGATGTTGGTGAGGCATTCCCGGCTAATGAGGCATATCTCCCGTTTCTGTTTCTCCGTTAGGCAGATCGAGGTGTTGCTGTTGCCCAGATCAAGATGAAGGTTGACGGAGGTTTCGTTGAAAAGTGAATATGCAATGTCCTGAATCCGCAGTCCAATGGGGGCCAGTGAATCACTGGTTGAATTCAAGCTCCAGACAATTTCCCGCATTGAATCCATCACCTGCCGGGAGGTCTGGCCAATGGCTGACAGTCTTTGCCGAACCCGTGGGTCCAAAACGAGTCTGGCCGTTGTTTGACTCAGAATGCTGATGGCGCTTAGTTGTGAACCCATTTCATCGTGGAGGTCACGGGCAATCTCGTCGCGCAGGTTGTTGAGCCGGGTCTGTTTACGCTCATTTTCCTGAAGTTGTTCAATCCATAATTGCTGCATTTGTAGTTTTTCCTGACGAATTAGCTCATGCCTTTGGGCGATGCCTAGCGCGAACGTTACCATTTCCAGTATATACCCTGTTATAAAAATGGCTACTTCAGCATCGTACAGGGTTGATGAACCCCAGAAAATAAAACGATTGATAATCGAAGCAATGCCACTCAGTAAGAAGAACAGAATGCCCCAAAATAAAAACTTGGTAACGGTATCATAAAGACGACCGATTGTGTAAAGGGTATATAACCCGAACAGAACCAATCCAATGTCGGTGATTCGGTGAAACTGTTGCCAAACCGGAACAGTAAACTTGTCAACTACTACCAGTATATCGCCAAGACCCAGCAAGATGAAGATACCAATCGATATCCGATGAACGGCATTGGCATAGGGCGCTCGGGTCGATAGCTGAATATATTCGCACAGAAACAATCCGTAAGCCGCCAGTGACCAGTATAGAAAGCTCAGGGAGTGACGGCTCACAAAACCAATCGGCCGAAGCAAGGGCCAATGGTCTATAAAATGCATGTAATCGTCGGCCATCATGCTCCGTAGAAGTACCAGAAGAACATACAGGGCGTAATAGGAAAGTACCCGATCGCCCAGAATAACGTACTGCATGATCGTGTATAAAAACATAATCAGCAGGCTGCCAATAAAAATCATTCCCAGATAACGAGTCTGTAAATGCTTGGTAAGCTGATGGTTCTGAAAATGCTGATAGCCTTCCCGGCTGAACAGGAGTGGGTAGAAAAGGCTATTGGCGTTATTGATGTCCGAGGTTCGATTCAGGTAAACGACCCGTATCTGAATGGTTTGCTTCGGAGGAATCCGAAACAGAAACCCGTTTCGGTGAAGCAGGCCAAACTCTGGATATTGGTCAAACTGAAGGGCAGGAGATGGATAGAGCCAACCCGACTGCCCCAACAAGGTCAATTTTCCCTGATCCATCTTATAGATAATCAGTTGGTCTATTTCCTGAAACAGAATGACCTCCACTGATTTTGTCTGGGGATTGCGAATCGAATACGTTGCCCAGATGGGTTTATTTTTTGTCGGGCTAAAGGCGGGTAATTCGGCCCGGCCATTCGAGAATGGATAGGTATAGATTTGAGCTTGAGCCCCGATGGTGCTTAAAAGAAAAATTAACAGATAAAACCGTTCCTTGTAATATGTGGATAAGTGCATTGAAAAAGAAGTTTGCCGGAGGCAATCTAACCAGCAACGCAAGTCGGCCATTGTAAATTTGCGACATTGATAAAGGGCTGTCATGGCTTCGATACCAATACACCTTGGGTTTACCAGTTAGGTGTGGCCTTGCAGGCTGGCAAATCAGATGCAACGACAGGCTTCTTATGGTGACTGATAGACGCTAGGATTACGTTACCAGATGGACTTATCCCCCTTTTATGGGATTTACGGGCGCATGGAGCCGAAGTAGTTTTGTCATAAACAAACAGGCTTTTGCTCAATCCACCATGAATCAGTTCCGATTTTTCAAACCCCTCATCTGGATCGCCCTCCTTAGCATTGGGGTATCCTGCAAGAAAAGAGACAGCTCTGTCGATACAGGCCTTTCCACTTTGTTTTCCGACAAGTACAAGGCCTTAGGTTGGGATACCCAGAATATAACCAAAGTTGGTGAGCCTCAGAAAACAAAGGGCGGAAACGGCTATGTACAGTACTACAGCTACAACGGAAAAACGCTAGCCATTTATCAGTCCAGTACCGGAACGTTTGGGCTAGCCGCCCCCGATCTGGTCAGTAAATATGATGCCTTAGGCCAGGAAACGTTCAAAAATGGTGCGTTGGGCTATCCTACTTCCGATATGAAAGTTTGTGGAAGTGGCTGCGTTTACGCTGAATTTGAAAAGGGAATCATTCTCAAATCAACTGCTGTAAGTGAAGCCGTAACCTTGTACGGAGAGATTTATAAAAAATACACTTCACTGAACAGATGGGATGGCGTTTTAGGCTATCCAACAACGGATGAACTGGATTTGACCAGCAAACGGGGACGTTACAATGTCTTTAAGAGTGGGCAGATTTATTGGAGTTCAACTACAGGAGCACAGGCGTTTTGGGGGAAGACTCAAACATTGTATGGTTCAACTGGCTACGATACAGGTTGGCTAGGATTGCCAACTTCAACCACTTCGTATTATGAAGGAAACAGAGCCTACTTAACAAATTTTGAAAAGGGAGTAATCGGCGTTGAGGATACTGGGTGTGGCTACTATCTCAACTATGCAATAAAGTACCCGGATGGTAATTCATTGAAGCCAGTGCTTGCGGACGGTAAAACAATAGCTCCATCAAACAAATGCTACTGACATTTCAACTTGCCCTAATTAATCTAAGTTGTATGAAAATAGCTTGATGGGACACCAAGAAAAAAGACATAGCCAAGAGCAAGAGTACCTTTGAGGTGCGAAAACATCAGTAACCCGCTCTGACTATGTCTGAAAAAGTAGTGGCAATTTACTGCTTTCTAGATGATTTCTTTCTAGAAACCAATCACCCTAGATCGACCAAACCACAAGCTAAACCTAAAGTAACAGACAGCATTGTGTTGACTACCGCCATCATATCGGCTCGTTTCTTTGGGGGCAACCAAGCTTCAGCCATGCTCTATATGGCGGACAAGCAGGGTGTCCTTATGCTGGAAAAGTCGGCCTTTAATCGCCGGTTGCATCGACTCGCTCATACCTTGAGTGTCTTATTTTATTATTTGGCCGACTTCTTTAAAGCCTTGAATGTGAGCAGTCAGTATCTAATTGATTCATTTCCTGTATCGGTTTGCGATAATATTCGCATCAGCCGTTCACGGTTGGTCAAGGGGGAAGAGTATCGAGGCAAAATTGCTTCCAAACGACGGTTCTTCTTTGGGTATCGGGTGCAAGTAGTGACCACCAGTACTAAGCAGCCCGTGCAATTTTTTATTCTTCCGGGTTCGTACGCGGATATAACAGCTCTTCAGATGATGCATTTGCATTTGCCCGCAGGTAGCGAGGTGTTTGGTGATGCTGCCTACACCGACTACGAACAAGAGGAACTGTACGCTGATTGTGAACAGATTTCCTTACAGATTCAACGCAAGAGTAATAGTCATCGGGCTGACCCGATTTGGATAGCCGCTTACAAGAAGATGCGTCGTCAGGCAATCGAACAAGCTTTTAGTCAAGTCAAGTTGCGATTTCCTCAAAAGATTCATGCCGTTACCGAAGCGGGTTTCCTGATCAAGCTTGTCTTATTTCTACTTGCATACGCTCTAGAATCAAACTTGTATCATACAACTTAGATTAATTAATGAAAACCCTAATCATCAACTGCCTTGTAGAGGCATAACAAATCATTAGTAATCATGAAAACAAGTTTATTCTCTATCTGTATTGGACTTCTTGTGTGTATACTGGCAATAGCCTGTAAGAAAGAGTCTGACGTAACGCCTAACATTGTTGGCAAATGGCAGCAGCAAGCCTACCAATATCGCATTGTGTATGAGGTTAATGGGAGCCAGTATGACAAAACGGGTACCCGCAAACTCAGTTCTGCGAATACAATCGAGTTTAAAAGTGATGGGACGACCAGTGGCCTATCACGTGCCTATACCTATACACTCGTCGGCGATCAGCTCACGCTACGCTATGGAGCCTCTACTGAAACTGCCAAAGTGACGATTACGGGCGACCAATTGACGGCAATCGGTAACAATATCATTGCCGGACTATCGGAAGCCGACAAACTCAAGGAAGCAAAAGGCTGGGCCGTTGAAGTGAACGGAACCAGTGGGGGCGATGGGGAATATATCAATATCAGCAAAGCCACCAAAGCATCCGAAGTATACCCGATTTCGGTGTATAAACGGGTCAACTGAACTAGGTACTCCTTTGCTGAGCCGCTTCTTATGCCAAAGATTCTAAATAGTACGGAGATAACGTATATTAATTATCGTTAGGCTATTTTCTACACATCATTGTATGAACGTTTTCGTTCTTGTTAGTAGTATGCTCCTGTTGGGGCTGACTGCTAAAGCTCAGGTATTACCCCATCGGATGCGGGTAGGACTATCGGCCGACTTGTTGGGCGCTACGCAGGGTATAGGTGCACAAGTACATGCTTCTTTCCGGTTTACCGACGATTACCGGGCTTTTGATGATCGACATCAGTATATCAACGCCGGTATTGGTATTGCCGAAGGATTCACTGGCCCTGTGGTTAGTATAACCGGGCAAACAGTGCCGCATTACCTGACGTATGGTACAGGCCGGGGCCGGGCTATGGTTGAACTTGGGTTTGCCGGGGTTTTTCGGCGAGCACCGACCCGACTGGTATCATCAAGTGGGCAAAGTAATGGGTTTGATTATGACAAACCGGATTGGAATTATATGCCCTCATTTCTGATCGGTTATCGATACACAGCGTACAGTGGCTTTTTGTTTCGGATTCATTTGGCTACCATTCTGCCGGGCGTGTCTATCGGTTGGGTGTTTTAACAGCTATTGCTTTGTAGGTCCGATATGCTATTGACGACCATCATTCGTTACCCAATACGACGAGTAATCCATTTAGACGATGTTTGATGCACCAGCCCTTATTACGTTGATTGAGTCGACTGACCCCAACGACTCGTCGGCATTGGATACGCTTGATCTGCATGTAAGCTATTTTCTGGAGCATTCTTTACCCATGCGTTACACCCGGAGTCGCGATGTGCTGAAAAGTATCCGGCCGGACGGCTTCCGGGTAAAGATTGAAAACTGGCCAACGCATACATGTGTAATGGGCTGTTTTTTTCACGAAACCGGACAGGTTACCACCTTTGAATCAGGGGGCGGGCCTACGGAAGAACTAAGCGAATTGCACGTCATTATTCAAGCCATTGCTCATCTGAGAAGCCAGCAAATGGCTGATCAATAACCCATTTATCCATTATGAATAATAATGTATGGCTACTGTTATTCAGTCTATTCCTTGGCGTATCTGTTTCTGCGCAGACCCTAACAGGCCGATGGGAAGCGGAGGAAGTTTCGCTCGAAATTACCACGATCCTGAAAGCCGGAATCCTGGAAGTAAAACAACCGCATTTTGGGTCAAAACCGGCCCGAAATCGGCTGGTGGCCGAGTTTTTGCCGAATGGTACGTTTCGGATGAACGGCGAGTCGGGCACGTACCGACAGCAGGGCAACGAAGTCTATGCCGATGTAAATGGCAAAACGGAAGTATATACTGTTTATCGCACAGGCGATCAGCTTCAGCTTTGGGGTTCCAATGTAGTGGCCTCTCAGAACCAGCAGGAGCGCACGGCCACTGCCATCATGATGGTGCGGCAAATGGGCATGCAGCGAAGTTTTGAGTCGTTGCAGCTAACCGACCGGGTCAGCAGTGTCCGATTAGGTACGCATTTCCGATACGTAGGAGAAGCCCAACCTGCTTACCAAAGCCAGGGTAATGTCTACGCAACGCCCAATCGAGTTGATTGCGTGGTGAGTAGTGCCGACCTGGATCGCATCAAAGAGCGGGTAGAAGCGGCTGCCTTTGATTCTGAAAAGCCTAAAATTCTGAAAGCCGCTCTGGCTACCAAACGCTGTTTCAGCACCGACCAGATTCTGGAATTACTGGCTCTTTTTACGTTCGATTCCGAGAAACTGCCCCTTGCAAAATATGCCTACAGTTATGTAACGGACCGTGATAATTACGATCAGATTACCGATGCGTTCGATTTCGATACCTCGAAAGACGAGTTGCGGACATTTATCCGGGGCCGTCGCTGATCAAATGGAGTACGCCAGGCGTAACAGGCGAATAAACATCATTTTCGAATTCATTCAATCCATATTCATTCCCCCACAAAAAATGACTATCTATCGGTATTATATACTCTCTATTGGCCTGATTGCCAGTTTACTTACTGCGCATGCCCAAACGTTTATCGCAAAGAATACACAAGTACCTATGGAAAGTTCGGGAATGCCCGCAATCAGTCCGCATAATCCTAAGGTGGCAGAATCTCCCTTTTATGTGAAAGTTTATGGTTTTTACAGCTTGCTAACACCGGGCTCGCAGCGGGGAGTGAGTACAACACCGGGGGCCACTACATCGATCACGTCGTTCAAAACCAATACTAAGGGATTGGGCGCCGGACCACGGGCTGGTATTGGGATTGGCATAATCGTGAATGAATTCATCAATATCGGACTTGACGCCGATATGCTCTTTGGCGATAAATTAACAACTGCCAGTACATCGAAAACATCGTCGAGCGAAACGAGGACTACGTTTAGCGTCGTGTCAATCATTCCCAATATCACCTTTAAGGCACTCTCCCGACCTGGTTATTTTATTTACAATCGGGTTGGTCTGATCGGCGGTGTCGTGTTTGATTACAAAATCAATCAGAATGCTGTCTACATGCCTAATACTGTATCGACTACAACTACAGACTATACCACAAATTATCAGGAAAACAGCTTGGCTATAGGATATCAGGTCGCTTTGGGTGTGCAGTTTCGATTTAGCCAGGGGGTACGTGGCTTTGCTGAATTGGTTGCCTACAACCAGTCATTCAAACCAAAGGAACGACTTTATTTATCCGTCCAGACCCAACGGGGTGGAAATCCCATTTCCTACAAATCACTTATCGAGTATAACGATGAGGGCGATTATACAACGAGTACCCGCAGCGATGGTACCTATGTTAGCCAGCAACCCAGCACGAATGTTGTGATGAATAGCTTAGGGTTAAGTGCCGGGTTATTGTTCAGGTTTTAATTTTTAAAGCTTATTATCAGGAGTTTATCAGTTAGCGCCTTAATTAAAAGCACTTAGATGACCACGTTAAAAATCATTTTACAGGATGAAAATGCACGCCCTTATCCACCGGGGTGGTATTTGGAAATTTGGGTTAGCCCCATCCTTCATACCCATGTTAGGCTTAGACAGGGTGGATTGGGGTTAATCAAAATTTTTGAAACAGTTGGTTTGCCATTGTTGAGGGGAGAGGTCTTTGTTGATCTAGCTGAGCAAGGCGATGTTTTTGTTATACTTTACAATAGCAATAATAGCCAGGTTTATGAGTCAGTGTGTAGACCCTATACCTTGCATCCTCCTAATAGAAGAGCATTTAGGCGCAGTCCGCTTCTAAACCTGTTTGTTAAAAGACATGTGATGCCGGGTAGTGTTAGTGTCGGAGGGACAATAGGAATCAACCAAAGAGCTGATTCGAGGTCCACAACGTTGTTAGGCGAACTAACTGATCGGTTGTCAGCTATCGCAACCATTGGCCCTTACAATGGCTATTCCGTTCGGGATCGATTGATTTTATTAGCTAACTAACAAATTAACACAGACAGCCATGCCAGATTTTGCTTCCAGTTTCGACGCTTATTTTTCGTGGGCAGGTGGGCCCACAGGGGACGACGCAATCCCCGTAAATTCCTGTAATTTTTCACTTTCTCAATCCATCGACGACAAAGGACGCATTGCCTCCAAAGTATTTGGTGGAACCGTATTTGTGCAGATTACTCCTTCGGGTATGGACACCATGAAGCAGCTTTGGGAGTGGATGGTTGATGCCGATGGCAAGAAAGAGTCGGCTCAGATCGAGTTTCGGAATATCGATTCCGAACAAGTACAGAAAAAACTTGAACTAACGGATGTTTACTGCGTGCAATACAGCGAAAGCTTTACAGAAGTTGGATCGGCGCCGATGTCGCTTAGTCTGACTCTGACGGCGCGTGAGCTAAAAATGTTTGACACCGCGCACGTTAATCGGTGGTAATCGATTACGGTTTCTCCAAAGTAGACCTGCTTGATGTCACTAGACTAAAACCTGAGCAGTCAGCCACGACTGATGACAGTGTGCTCGGCTCCCCGAAACCTATCTAAGAATGGCACACTAACAGCCTGTTCAATTGGTTCTCGATGGTCCAGTGACGGCATTCAACCTATGTTATATCCTATTGATTACCATGCACTTGTTTGGTAGTTTAGGCTGGTTGTCAGGAGGGTAGTATTTTGATTAATGTCGGCATTTCGGATAAACTGGCAGCCAGAGACTCAGGATTGTATCGATTAGAAGCGACAAAGATTGGTGGGCTAATAAAGGTTTAGCTAAAGTAGACCAGGAAGCAATCGGGGCTAATGAAAAGCCTCCACGTTTTGCGTAGAGGCTTTCAAGGTAGGTGAAATTATAAAAACTCTTAGCCGACGCTGCCTTCCAGACTGATAGCGAGTAGTTTCTGGGCTTCAACGGCAAACTCCATCGGCAGTTGGTTCAGTACTTCTTTAGCGTATCCGTTGATGATCAAGGCTACGGCCTGCTCTGTCGGGATGCCGCGCTGGTTGCAGTAGAACAACTGGTCTTCGCCAATTTTCGAGGTTGTTGCTTCGTGCTCGACGGTGGCCGTTGGATTTTTTACTTCCAGATACGGGAAGGTGTGCGCTCCACATTTATCACCCAGCAGCAACGAGTCGCATTGCGAGTAGTTGCGGGCGTTTTCGGCACGTTTCATTACCTCTACCAACCCCCGATACGAGTTCTGGCTTTTACCCGCCGAAATTCCTTTGGATACGATCCGGCTTTTGGTGTTCTTACCAATATGGATCATTTTCGTTCCCGTGTCGGCCTGCTGCATATTGTTGGTAACCGCCACCGAGTAAAACTCACCGATAGAGTTGTCGCCTTTCAGAATGACCGATGGGTATTTCCAGGTAATGGCCGATCCGGTTTCCACCTGCGTCCACGAAATTTTGGCGTTCGGGCCGTCGCAGATGCCGCGCTTGGTGACGAAGTTATAAATACCACCTTTGCCATCTTTGTCGCCTGGATACCAGTTCTGCACCGTCGAGTATTTGATTTCGGCATCGGCATGAGCAACCAGCTCAACAACAGCCGCATGGAGCTGATTTTCGTCGCGCATTGGGGCTGTACACCCTTCGAGGTAACTTACATACGAACCTTCGTCGGCAATGATCAGCGTCCGTTCAAACTGCCCGGTTCCGGCGGCATTGATGCGGAAATACGTAGATAGCTCCATCGGGCACCGAACCCCTTTTGGAATGTAGCAGAATGAACCGTCGGTGAAGACGGCTGCATTCAGGGCGGCAAAGTAATTATCTTTGGCTGGCACTACCGAACCCAGGTATTTCCTGACCAGTTCGGGGTGTTCATGAACAGCTTCGGTAATCGAGCAGAAGATAATGCCACGCTCAGCGAGGTCTTTCTTAAAGGTTGTTGCTACCGAAACGGAATCCATAACAGCATCGACCGCTACCCGTGGACGGTCGCCCTGAGGTTCATCCACGACACCAGCGAGCCGTTTCTGTTCGCTTAGTGAAATACCGAGCCGGTTGAACGTATCCAGCAACTCAGGATCGATTTCGTCGAGGGAATTAACGGTTTTCTTTTGTTTGGGAGCCGAATAGTACTTGATTGACTGATAGTCGATTTTCGGATAATGAACATTAGGCCAGGTTGGCTCGGTCATTTCCTGCCACATCCGAAATGCTTTCAACCGACTTTCGAGCAGCCACTCAGGTTCCTGTTTCTTCGCAGAAATAAAACGGATAATATCTTCATCAAGACCTGGAGGAGCTTCATCGGCCTCAATCAACGTCTCGAATCCATATTTATACTCGGCGTTGGTAATACTCTCTAAAATTTCAACGTCCTTGCTCATAGTCTCGGTTAATTGACTGGTAGTAAAGAACCAGTGCAATGTATTTTTAACAATTTGCCGGATAGGTACGTTCCGGGCAGGCTGGACAAATATCGGAAACTTTCCGTTATTTCAGGGGTATTTTCTACGAATAGCCTATCGGGTTATGGCTTCTACCAAATCACGTTTCAATATTGAACTGCTCCTCGGTATCTCGGCAACGTTCCTGAGTTTAGCGGCCCTGGTGGTGTCGATCTTCCAGACGAAGATTGCTCGTGAACAGCAGGACGCATCCGTATGGCCTTATGTTCAGGCCGATTACACCAAAGCAAATGATAGTTTCGTCTGGAACGTCGTCAATAACGGGATTGGGCCAGCCGTCATTAAGTCAACGAGCCTGCGGTATCAGGGTAAAGCCTATAAAGACGCGTACGAACTCATTAATGAACAGATTCAGCACCTTAGCGAGACCACATCCAAAGGGAAAACCGCGCACGTGAACTTCTTTTATGGCGGCCTGTCGCGGGGGAACGTGATTAAAAGCGAGGGGGAAATTAAGCTGGGCGAAATAACAGGCAATGAATCGATTGCCGAAACCATGCTACATATTGTGCAGGATACATCATACCATTTTACGGTGGTATACAGCGATGTGTATGGCAACTGCTGGCAACTCGATCAGGACAACGTGACGGCTTTGGGAAAATGTGACCATAAATAAAAACTATGGAGTCAGCTGTGAGTATCTGACCCGGTGAAGTTTCTGAAAATCAGACGTTACATAAAAAAACACCCATGCCATTACGAATCTGTAATGGCACGGGTGGCGTGATCTTGACAATAAGCCTTACTACTGGATCGTTACGTTTACCTTGCTGTAATACAGCGTTGTTAAGCCCTCAAAACCCGAGTCGGTACCGATTAGCAGCCAAAGCTCCCCTTTGTCGTTGGTAGTTATGCTGAACGGCTTATCGGTATTCGTACGTGTGATAAGCGTATACCCTTCCGAATCGTCGCTGGTGGCGATATTGCCTAGCCGAATAGCATCTTTACCATCGTTGTTTTGGGCACCCTTGTCGATGTTGAGCGAATAGAAGTCATCTTTCAACACGCTTACGGGTTCAGTAATGGAAGCGCCTGCTTTGAGGAATACACTGCCCCCCGGCGAGCCACCGATACCAACGGAGTTCTCACCATACTGCGAGGCTAGTTCAATGCTGAACACCAGCTTGTACTCCTTGTTGGGCTGTAAACCGACCACTTTCTTTTTAATGAACATGAAGGCATCGTCACTCCGATTCATACTCGACAGCATGAGCGATTTACGGGTGGTGTCTAATGGTGCAGGCAGCCCTTTCCACGCTGCTTTAAACTCCATAATGTCTGCCTGCGCCTTTCCAAAGTCGGTAATCCCGGCCAACCACCCATCTGGTCCAGTCTGGAAAGAGGATTGGTACGGTAGTCCGGGCTGGAGGGGTACGTTGTCCTGATTACAAGCTGAAAAGGTGAATAAACTGCCTGCCAAAATGGCGATTACCTTGAACGTTGATTTCATTGTACACTTGGTTTGTTTCCTATACAGACTCCCCAAGCTGAATGAGCGTTGGAATGATTTTTTGAATTAACGGAAACGATTTCGCCCGGATTCTTCCAAGCCGTTGAGTGCGAGGTAAAAAGCGATGATATAAATTAATTGTGTGCTGGCAACAGTCCAATCTTCTTTCAGCGTTGTGCCGAATAAAAGCGCACTTACCGTCAAACCACCTAAAAAATAACCCCACTTACCGAACTGACCGCCTACCAAGATCAGCAGGCCGACTGTAAGTTCAACAAACGGAAGGGGATACAGAAAGGCTTTCGTGAGTATGGGCGGTAGAATTGTTTGGGCAAAACCAGCTTCTGTTTTCGCTACAAAAGCAGCTAGTTTAGGAATACGCACAAGGCCATGCATAAGCATATTAATGCCTAGGCCAAGGCGAATTACCAGTAGAGCTAATGCGTTGGGAGTCATTTTTCATTCTCTATTTCTACGTCACCTTCTTCTACGGTCTCTTCGGCCAATAGGTCGTCGTTCACACCCGAGTCACTGTCCAAATCGGCTACTTCGGCTTTTTCGGGTTCGGGGCCTGATGCGGTTATAGGACTTAAAGGGCCGTTCTGAGGAATGCCTGTGTTTGAGGCTTCGCTTTGTGCCAGTACCTGCACGACGCCCTGGTTATCGTCATCGGCAGGATTATATGTGTTGTTGTCTGTATTCATAAAATGATTTGGTTGTCGTCCTGAAAGGCTTTGGTATCCTTTCAGGACTGTTGATTATGAGCCGGAACGCGTGACATGGCCACCTAAGGCATAATTATCGTCCTGGTGATGATCATGCTCACCAGTGGGATCACCATCTTCATCCAATGGTTCATCATATAATTCCTCGCTAGGCTCGTCGTCGGCCATATCTTCATCCAGGCCATCTTCGTCATCGACAGCGGGGCCGCTCTGGTTTCGAAAAATATCGGGATCAATACGGTCGATTCGGGAGCCAATAACGCCTGTGTCGGTTGCGACAGGATGATCGAATATCGTTTTCATGCTGTTGAGTTGTTGGTTTTCA
Organism: Spirosoma aerolatum; assembly: GCF_002056795.1. Lineage (NCBI taxonomy): Bacteria > Pseudomonadati > Bacteroidota > Cytophagia > Cytophagales > Cytophagaceae > Spirosoma > Spirosoma aerolatum. The sequence continues at coordinate 2,097,913 of NZ_CP020104.1, forward strand.
TAGAGATAACCCGGTAGAATGCCGAAAGGTTAGGCTTATTGGCCTGTTCCTGATGGCAAACTGACTACCGGGAATAACCAACTACTTCGACTGTATGAAATCACTACTACTGACCATCTGCTTCCTCACGGCTAGTCTTGTTCATGCTCAAACGAATCGGGAGCCGCTCTTTACCTCATTTGATGGCACCCAAATTCATTACGATATACTGGGAGAAGGCAAGCCTGTGGTACTACTGCATGGCTTTATCAGTACCAGTGAAAGCTGGAAACGGTCGGCGGTGCGGCAGGCTCTGGCCGATGCTGGTTTTAAAGTAGTAATGCTCGATTTACGGGGTAATGGGCTGTCTGACAAACCACACGGGGCCGAGGCCTATCGTGATAATACCGAGCTGAAGGATGTGATGGCATTAATGAAACACCTGGGCCTGAAAAACTATGACGTAGTGGGTTACTCGCGTGGGGCTATTCTGACGGCTAAACTGCTGACGATGGATAAACAGGTGCGCCGGGCAGTGATGGGGGGGATCAGTGTTGATTTTTCGGACCCTAACTGGATTCGCCGTCGAAATTTCTTCGAAGCCCTGACCAAACCCGGAAGTCATCCCGAGCTACAGCCCGCTGTCGATAATGCCAAAAAAGCGGGTGCCGATACGGTGGTGCTGGCGCGTTTGCAGGAGTTTCAGCCCGTAACCACCAAAGCCGAACTGGCGAAGATCAGGATTCCGGTATTGGTTGTGAATGGTGATCAGGACAAAGACAACGGCGATCCGCAAACCCTGGTCGATGCCATTCCGGGCTCGCGGCTGGTCATTGTACCGGGTAATCACGGAGGGGCTATGCGAACGCCCGAATTTGCCAAAGCCGTTGTGGAGTTTCTAATGAAGTAAGTTTACAGGCCTTCAATCCCTAGCAACCGATTCGGATTGGGGCAGATGGCGAGGAATTTTTCCCGATCAGCTACCGAGCATACACCCGGAAAATCGCCTTTGAGACCCAGCATGTCGGTCATCAGCTGAAAATGCAGATGCGGGGGCCAGTCGCCATTTTCGGGGTAGGGGCCTATCTCACCTAACTTGTCACCGGCATTAAAAACTTTTCCTTCATACAACCCTTCCAGTGATTGGCGGGTCAGATGCCCGTAGAGTGAGTAACGTGGTTGAGATGCCGTAGCGTGGTGTTCCAGAATGATGGTAGGCCCATAGTCACCAAAATGGGCGTTGTCCTGAAAACTGTGGACGATTCCAGTTAAGGGAGCCAAGACGGGGGTTCCGGCTTCCGCCCAGAGGTCGATACCGAGGTGAATTTCACGGGGTTCGGCTTCGACGTCATTGAAGTGCGGACTTCGGCGGTAAATGACCCGATGTTCGTTATACCCTCCCACGCCTACCTGAGCACCAGTTATTTTCAGTTTACCAAAGACATAGTCGGTAAAAACTGCCGTATCGGTTAGGTCGAGCTGATCGAGATCGGGATTGGTAGCCGAGAAGTCGAGAATCAAATAGGGATCTTTCCGAAAGTCGAAGGGAAGAAGCATAATAGAATTCAGCAATAGAGAGCAACAGAGACACAGTGAAACGTTGGTTCAAAATAGACTAAGTTGGCCTGTTTGGCAACGATTCGTTAGCGTAAAAACATTCTTTTTAACCAAAATGCTGTTTGATCTATGAAAATCAGGCTTCTACGAATCAGCATATGCGTCGGCTTGCTGATCCTACTGAACGGCTGTACTGAAACGACTTCAGTAAACACCACATTGGGGGACTGGACGGTAAAATCGGAGTTGGAGGGCGTAGGGCGCTCGGGAGCCGTTAGCTTTGTGATTGGTAATACTGCGTATGTAGGAACGGGCCAGGATGCGTCGAAAAATGCGCTGACAGATTTCTGGGCTTACGACCCAGCTAGTAATGCCTGGACACAGAAAGCGTCGTTTCCTGGAAAAGCGCGTAGTGAAGCCGTTGGTTTTGCCATCGGAACCAAGGGGTATCTGGGTACAGGGGCCGATGCGCAGGGTAACTTATTTCGGGATATGTATGCCTATGACACCTATGCCAATAACTGGCAGCGTGTGGCCGATTTTAGTGGAACAGCCCGTCGATCGGCAGTTGGCTTTAGTCTGTATGATGTCGGTTTTATTGGGTTGGGCTTTGATGGAAGCGAGCGGACTGATCTATGGCGCTACAACCCTTCGGCTAATATCTGGACGCAGCGAAAATACTTTAGCAATACGGCTCGTGTAGGGGCTATAGCGTTTGTGGTCAATAACCTGGCCTATGTGGGTATGGGTAGTTCAGCCGGAAACGTCCGTAACGATTTATGGCAATACGACATGGACCAAGATACCTGGACCCAACGGCAAAGTTTGCCCGAATCGATACCGTCCAGCGCATATGGAGTAAGTTTTACTGTCAATGGCATTGGCTATGTCGTACCGGGTAATACCACTGATAAGAATGTGCTGGCATATGACCCAGGCCGTGATTCCTGGGCGGTAAAAGGCTCTTTTGAAGGTGCTTCCCGCACAAAAGCCGTTGGATTTGCCATTGGATCGAGGGGATACATAGTGACAGGGTTAGCTGGAAACAGCCCTCTGGACGATTGCTGGGCGTATAACCCCTTGTTTTGATCGGCTTGCCACTTTTCGGGGATGAGGGTATATTTACAGCTATTTTTTCGTTATTTACCCTTATTCTTTGGCAAACTAATCGATTCTCAAAACTGAATGGACGCTACACCAGCTCAAGCCGACGCAAAATCTGCTGCTAAATATCCCCGGAGTATCCCTTTTATTATTGGCAATGAAGCTGCCGAACGGTTCAGTTTCTATGGCATGCGCTCCATTCTCAGTACCTTTCTGGTAGCTCAGTTTTTTAATCCCACGCATAATCCGGCACTGCAATCGGTGGCTGAGGCCAAGGCTAATGACCAGGTTCATTTTTTTGTAGCACTGGCTTACTTTATGCCCTTGATCGGTGGGCTGGTGGCCGACTGGTTTTTCGGAAAGTACAAAGTGATTCTGTACGTGTCGATGATTTATTGCGTAGGGCACCTATTCCTGGCACTGTTCGACACAGACCTGGAGTGGTTTACCTACGGATTGTTACTGATTGCTATCGGAGCGGGCGGGATTAAGTCGTGCGTATCGGCTAATGTGGGCGACCAGTTCGACGAGTCGAATCAGCACCTGATGTCGAAAATATACGGATGGTTTTATTTCAGCATCAACTCCGGATCAGTCATATCGACCATGCTCATACCGTATTTATATGCCAACTACGGAGCTAGTGTTGCCTTTGGGGTACCGGGTATCCTGATGGCATTGGCGACACTGATTTTCTGGCTGGGTCGTGATCGCTACGTTAAAGTGCCACCGATTGGTCTGAAAAACGCCCTGGCTGACGTACAAATGTGGAAAGAGAATCTGGGTGCTATGGGGCGGGTGCTATCTGTCTTCATCTTCATTCCGGTATTCTGGGCACTCTGGGATCAGAACCTATCCGAGTGGGTGTTGCAGGCAACAAAGCTCGACTTAACCCTGGTAGACGGGTTTACGGTATTGCCCGAGCAGGTGCAAACCGTGAATCCCTTTTTTCTGGTAACCATGATACCGATTTTTACCTACGGGGTTTATCCGTTGCTGGAGCGGCTGGGCGTTAAAGTGACTCCTCTTCGTAAAATGGGAGCAGGCTTTTTGCTGGCTGGTATATCATTTGTCATTATTGCCCAATTGCAGGAGCGGATCGATGCAGGGCAGCATCCAACCGTCTGGTGGCAGATTCTGGCCTATCTGGTTTTATCGGCCAGTGAAGTACTTGTGTCAGTAACTAGTCTGGAATATGCCTATACGCATTCGCCCAAAGCCATTAAAAGCCTGATGTCGTCGTTTTACCTGCTGGTGATTTCAGCGGGTAACTTATTTGTATCATTCGTGAACCAGAGTATTGCAAACAAAGGGTTTTTCTCCCGCTTCGAAGGGGCCAGCTATTACTGGTTCTTTGTGGGGTTGATGGCCGTTAACTTTGTTCTATACCTGATTGCAACGGCCTTCATTAAAGAGAAAATCTACGTAGGGCAGCTTGAGGAAGTAGGTCATTTGCCTGAGTAATTCGATAAACCATCAGCAATTGGAGCAAGAACGAGGCCTTGTGACCTCGTTCTTGCTTTTGTACTATTAGTAGGATTTATTTGATTAATGTAACTGATAGATGATTCATAATTTGTATTTTAATCATATATCCACCGCTCAGTAAATAAATTGTTACTCAGAACGGCTTTTTTGATCTAAAGAAGGAAATCACACGTACTTAAATTTAGATTTTATAATTAGTGTACACCAACTTGTTGTTTAACCCTAACGCATGTTCACTTCATTGACTGATGAAGAGCTACTTCGTCAATGTTTACCATCGCAGCCTAATCAATGTTTTGAGACACTTTATAATCGATATGTTAATAAGGTTTATCGTCGTTGTTTATCAATGACCAAAGACGCTGACCAGGCTCAGGACTTTACACACGACATTTTTATAAAGGTATTTAATAAGCTTGATGCGTTTCAGGAGCGGTCAAGTTTTTCAACCTGGCTTTATTCTATTGCTTTTAATTATTGTTCGGATCAATTGCGGCTGGCTAAACGGCTTCCGACAACAGCCATCGAAGAAGAACTGGAGGAAAATAGAGCTGAATCAACAGATACGCATTTGCACGAAGAAACACTCCATATTGTGAAGCAGGCAATGGGTAAGCTTTCACAAAAAGAAAGGGCGCTGCTGCGATTGAAGTATGAGGATGGGATGAGTATTGACGAAATTGCCCAACTATACGATCTCAAACCCAGTGCGGTTAAAATGCGGCTCAAGCGAAGCCGTGAGAAGATATACAGCCTCTGTGCCCAGCACGTTTTGAACTGACTGAATAATCTTTAATTTTTTTTCGTTTTTGTGTGACTAAATGTTTTCCCTTGCGTCAAAAGAATGATTTAATGTTACTGATAGTGTGAATTAAGTTCGATTCGTCAGCGGTCGGACTTTTTTGTTTTTATAGGTTATTAATTTGTTGGGAAGTACAACCCGCTGCAAGTGTTCGTTATCAGATTCTGTTTGCAAGGAGGTTACCAATCTGTCGTGCAGTTCGGACCAGGTTTTGCTCGGTGTTTTTGAGAGCCGTAGGCAGATCAGTTGGCCCGTTGCCGATAGCCAGCAACATATCAAAATACTGACTCAACCCGTCATGCTGATCGAGGGGTATTTTTCCGGCAAGGCCAATAACGGGTAATTGGTTAGCTTTCGCCCGGAATGCGACACCAAAGGGCCCCTTGCCATGCAAGGTCTGTTCGTCAATGCTTCCTTCGCCCGTAATAACCAGATCGGCATTGGCAACGGCTTCGTTAAAATTGGTGAAATCCAGAAAGAAATCGATCCCATTGATGAGCTTGGCCTTCAGGAACGTATAAAGTCCGGCCGATACGCCCCCAGCTGCTCCACCATGCTTAACAGCTGCCATGTCGATGCCCGTTAAGCCCTGAGCTACGTTTGCCAGGGTAGCCAGCCCTGCATCCAGTATTTTTACGGCTTCGGGCGTAGCGCCTTTTTGGGGGCCAAATACAGCCGCTGAACCCTGATCGCCCAATAAGGTATTATCGACATCGCACAGAATCGAGATATCGCAGGTTAACGCACGTGGGTCCAGGCCCGAAACGTCAATCGTTGTGATGTCGGTAAAGCTCCCCGGTTCAGTAAGTTCATTCCCCGATGCATTCAGGAAGCGAACCCCTAGGGCCCGCAAAATTCCCGTTCCCCCATCGACGGTCGCTGAGCCTCCGATAGCCAGCACAAGTTGCGTAACGCCCTGATCGAGTGCCTGTTTAATAAGTTCGCCTGTACCAAACGATGTTGCCTTTAGCGGATTTAGTTCATTGGGTTTAACCCGGTGAAGCCCCGATGCGCTGGCCATTTCAATAATGGCGGTTTGTCCATTGGCAACCAGCCCGAACGAAGCGGTTATTTTTCGCCCAAACGGATCATCGACTTCGGCCGGGATTCGTTGGCCGTTATGCGTCCAAATCATCAGTTCGCCCGTTCCATCGCCCCCGTCGCCGATGGGGAAACACTCACACACACAGTCGAGGGTGCTTTGTTGAAATCCTTCCTGAATGGCGCGGGCGGCATCCTGCGCATTCAGGCTATGTTTAAAGGCATTGGGGGCAATAAGAACGCGGACTTGTTTCATTACAAATAGACTAGTTATTGACTACATTAACGGGGTTCCCAGCTATAAAAGCAGCCAGATTTGCCACCGTAATGTCCATCAGTCGGGAACGGGCTTCTTTGGTGGCCCAGGCAATGTGCGGGGTAATCAGGCAATTTTTGGCCGTAAACAGCGGATTGTCGGCGGCAGGTGGCTCGACCGATAGTACATCGATACCGGCTCCGGCAATGACATCGTTGTTGAGCGCATCGGCCAGGTCCTGATCGACAATGATTGGCCCTCGGGATGTATTGAGCAGGAACGCGGTAGGCTTCATCCGCTTCAGATTTTCCAGATTGATCAGGCCTTTTGTTTCGGGGGTTAGCGGGCAATGAATACTGACCACATCCGATTGCGCCAGAATTTCCGGTACGTCGGCCCAGCGGAAATTGGGGCGGTGCGATTGGTCGGTCTGGTGGCGTTTAGAGCCGAGAATGTTCATCCCAAAAGCCGTCGCAATATCGCCAACTTTCTCCCCGATACTGCCAAATCCGATGATTCCCATTGTTTTGCCCGCCAACTCGATAAGCGGATAGTCCCAATAACACCAATCCGCCGATTTAGCCCATTTGCCATCTTTTACGGTGTCGCTATGATGCTTGACATGCTGAGTCAGTTCGAGCAGCAGCGCAAAGGTCATCTGTACGACCGACGCGGTTCCGTAGCCAGGTACATTGCTGACCAGGATGCCTTTTTGTTTGGCCACTTCCGTATTGACGATGTTGTAGCCCGTTGCCAGTACGCCAATAAACTTCAGGGCTGGCAGGTTTTCCAGCACCTCTTCACCCAATGGGGTTTTGTTCGTAAAAATAACTTCAGCGTCTTTGGCCCGCTCCAGGACTTTATCGGATGGTGTGCGATCATATACGGTCAGTTCGCCTAATGTTTCAATACCTTCCCAGGTCAGATCGCCGGGGTTCAGGGTATATCCGTCCAGTACTACAATCTTCATTTCAGTTTTATTTCGTTTTGGAAGGAACCCTGATTTTTATGCTACGATCCGTGTAAATCATGATCATCATAAAAATCAGTGTTCTATTATCTATGAGTTTACTTTAAACTCTTGCCCAGGCTTCGTTTAGGGTGCGTTTGGCATTGGCAATTACGACATCCGGGTCTTCATCGCCAAATGGTTTAACTTCAAAACTGAAGATTGGTGGGTTTTCAGTGTTCAGATAACCAATATCGAGCAGCACTTTTAGGTAATGCGTTACTTCAGCGACATCGTTTTCGCCATTGGGAAAGCCAAATCGGGGGTGTACATCACCATAGGCAGGCAAATCGGGACTTTTGACTACACAGTTGCCAACGTGTGCGTGGGTGATGTAGTCTTTTATGGGCAGCAGCGATTCGTCAATGGTTTCGTGAATGAGCGGAATGTGGCTCAAATCGACCATCAACCCGAAATGATCATGCGTTTGCCGAACCGCCTGTACATATTGTAAAGCCAACGCTGCCGGACCAATCAGCGATTTTTTGTCGACATCGTAATCGAACACTTCCAGCGAGATCTTCATAGCGCCCTTGCTTTTGGCATAGGTGCAGATTTCATTGGTGGATTCGACCAGTAGTTCAAACGCTTTTTCTTTGTTTGCTTCGTTGTATTGACCACTCAGAAACGAAAACCCGTAGCCCCCAGTTCATACGCCTGATCGATACCCGCTTTTACGTTGGCGAGTGCTTTCTGGCGGCCTTCTTCGTTGGTATCGTTGAGGTTAAGGCCCGTGGTGAGTAGCCGGGGCTGGGCCGCAAAAGCCACCTGCATATGCGAAGCTTCCAGCAGGGATTTTACCTTCTGACGGACAACCGGATCATTGACGGTGGTAATTTCAATGGCCGTAAAATAATCGTCGAGTACTACTTTTTTGATGGTTTCAACGATTGGGCCGTCGCCTTTCATGGTTTGGGGAAATGCCATGAAGTGGACCAGGCCAACCTTCATGTAGTTACAAAGCGGAACCGTCATAAATAAGGGGTATAGGAGGAAAGAAAATCAAGTTGTTCATTTCCTCCTATAGACGAAAAAGCCGCCTTTACTACTTAGTTGGCAGGAGCAGGTACTTGCGCTTTCTTTTTGGTCGAAAGCACTGAAATCGCTAATACGACCAGAAGGACAGCCAGTCCAATCAGATACGTATAGCCCTTCGATAAATCGGGAACTGATGTGGCTTTGGTGCCAGCTACTTTTTCGTAGGTCGGAATAACCCATTGAAATACATAAGCCTGTCCGAGCGTGATGAGGCAGATAAAGCCCAGCATAATAAAACTGTGTTTCACCGTAAACCGGAACAGCGAGGATTCTTTACCCACCAGATCGCCAGCCGCAGCCGCGACCGCAATTGACTGGGGCGAAATCATTTTACCCACGACTCCCCCCGACACATTCGCTCCGACACTGACCACTGGAGGCACACCAATTGACTCGGCCGTGGCATATTGTAACTTGCTGAACAGGGCATTGGCCGACGTATCTGATCCGGTGATGAAGACGCCCAGCCACCCCAGCACCGGCGCAAAAAAAGGGAAGAGAACGCCCGTTTGCGCCAACGATTCTGCCAGCGTGAGTGTAATGCCTGAGTCGTTGACAATGTAGGCGAAAGCCAGTACCGAGGCCACCGTCAAGGTCGGAAATCGAAGCTGATACAGGGTAGCACCAAAGACCTGTAGCCCTTGCCGGTAAGTCAGCCCGACCAGCGGAATAGCTACCAGCGAGGCAATCAGAAGGGCCGTACCAGCCGCTGAGAGGTAATTGAACTTGAAAACCTTGGTCAGCAACGTACCATCCTGGCCCTGAATCGCATTGTGCAGACCGGGAAATTCGAACTGAAACTGTCCATGCGCATTGAGCACCTCTTTGATCGACTGCAAACCCCAGAAAATCACCATGATGGTTAAGATCAAAAAGGGGGACCAAGCTCGAAGTAATTGCCCTCCGGTATAGTGAATCGAGCTGTCGAAGCTAGCCGCCGGTTCATTGGCAAATCGCCAGATGGTTTTGGGCTTCCAGAATCGCAAAAACGTCATCAGGCTAATAATCGACCCTAGTCCAGCAATCACATCGGGCAGGGCAGGACCTAGGTAATTCGACGAAAACCACTGCAAAAAGGCAAACGAAACCCCGGAGACTAACACGGCGGGCATTACCTCCTGGGCCTTCCTGAATCCGGCAATGATGGTTACCAGGTAAAACGGCAGGATCACCGACAGAATGGGTAAGGTTCTGCCCACCATCTGGGAAATGGGCAGTTCGGGAATGCCCGACACCTGGGAGGCCACCGTGATGGGAATACCGATGGAGCCAAAGGCAACGGGAGCGGTGTTGGCAATCAGGCAGATGCCGGAGGCATAGAGGGGGTTGAAGCCTAGTCCGACCAGCATGGCAGCGGTGATGGCCACGGGTGCGCCGAATCCAGCGGTGCCCTCTAGGAAAGCGCCGAAGGAGAAGGCGATGAGCAGGGCCTGGAGTCGTCGGTCGGAAGTGATGGCGGCCATGAAGTGTTTGATGATGTCGAACTGTCCGGCCTTAACGGTGAGGTTAAAGAGGAAAACGGCCATGGTCACCAGCCAGCAGATCGGGAACAATCCATAGAGTGCCCCGTGAGTAGCCGACAACAGCGCGAGTTTGAGGGGCATGCCATAAATCGCAGTGGCAATAATCATGGCAAGAGCCGTAGCGATAAGGGCAGCCTGATAGCCTTTCATCTTTCGGATGATAAGCGCCCAGAAAATGAACAAAATGGGCAGGGCTGCTACGACTACCGACAGCGGGAGGTTACCAAACGGATCGATTACTTGTTTCCAGGTCATGAGGTAGTTGGGTTGGTTTATAACTGTCCGAGAGCGTTACACTTTCGGATAGCTAAGTGGCTAATTAAAATGTATTAGCTCGTTTTTTGTCATGCTGACGAAGGAAGCATCTCAGGGCTTTGAATCCTCAGGTTTGGAATCTTTAAGATGCTTCCTTCGTCAGCATGACAAAAAACGCCCATGTAGCATACGCTACACTATTTATGCTTGAGTACTAAGTACACTGTACTCTAAGTTTTTTGTCATTCCGAGGAACGACAAAAATTACACTGCACTTAACGAAACAAGATTAGATGATTAAGAATTGATAGCACTAGGCCAGATCCAGCGCTACAATTTCATGGTCGACAATCCTGGGAATTGCTACCAGAACCTTACCGCCCTTTATCTCAAATTTAGGTTTTTGCTCACTCATCAATAGTTTCACGCCTGTCACTTTCACACCCGTCGGAACAGGCACCGAAACCTGAGCCTCAACGGGGATCAACTCCCGGAAAGGGCCCTTCATCATCATCGGATTGGTCAGATTGACCAGGTGAACGGTCATTGAATTCGCCTGCCGCCACACATGAACATCAATCACACCGGGGCCGATTACGGTAGCAATGGGTTCTTCATCCAGCGCCCAGTTGACTACATTACTGAGAAGTAGACCGTGATCGACGGTCAGCAGTTGCCAGAACGAACGGTCCAGATCGCCGGGGATGTATACTACCCGACCTTTGCCAATCTGACGCAGGTATAATTCACGGGTATCGGTTTGCGGCACACGCGGGTATACATCTTCCATCGGCAGGTCGGGGTAGGTTGGAATGAGGGTAACCGGACTGGGGAAATAGCTGGCTGTAGGTTTGACGTTGACTTTGTAGATGGCGTTAATAATACGAGGGGTATCGTCCAGCCCTTTCAGAATAAGCTGCGTCTGGCCGTCTTGGACACCCTGTTGCAGATGGAGGTAACTATTACGTAACGGCCCTTCTACTTTCTGGTCATAGGATACGCCGAACAGACTCGCCAGACCAAAATCGGGACGTTGTTTACCTTCTTCGTCGTACAGCGACGTTTCGAACGTCGCCACCACGCTACCGCCTTTCTCGACGAATGCCTGTATCTGCTGACATTGAGTGTCCGACAGGGCAGCAATGTTTGGTAAGATCAGTAGCTTGAACCGTTTGAGATCGTCGGCTGAGAGTAGTCGGTCGTTCACCATGTCGAACGGAATACGGTTTTCTACCAGATTGTGGTACATCCCGTCGAGGTGGTCACCACTTTTCTGCTGCCAGGGTTTACCGCCATAGTTGCGGTCGGTCTGTTCGGAATAGACCAGGCCAACCCGGGCCATGGGAGCCGTATTGCGGAGGTATTTTTCGTGTTTATAATAGCTCTCGTATACCTTGGCGACGGCCTCCATCCAACGTTTGTCGTAAATATCACCACCAAATTTTACGAAGCAGGGGCGCATGCCGTTGGCGGTGCCTTCGGCTACCCAAATCCGAATTTCGGCATCGCTCTGTACGGAATCTTTCCAGCGGAATTCTTCTTCGATACCCACGCTGAAAATACCAATGAGCGGCTTCATCCCCAGCGTCGAACGCAGTTCTTTGGCTCCTTTGCCATTGGCCCAGGGCGGAATTACCCCCCGGCGAGCCTGTTGATCGGCAAAGAAAAGGTCTGCCTCTTTACCTGTCATCACTTTATCGGGGAAGCCGTTTGGAATAAAGCGAGCGCTGGGTTTTACCTGCCGAATGCCCGCATCCCAGGTAGCCCAGATCTCCCGAAGCCGTTTCATCCGCCATTCGGCCCATTTGCGGTAGGTAGGGTCGAGCTTGTCAATTTTTCGGGGCAGTTCCAGGCCGGAGTAGGCTTTGAAATTACGCTGGCAGTTATCGCAATAACAGGTGTCATGCCCATGCCAGCGATTCGAGAAAATACCCTCAGGCTGGAATCTTTCCATGATCTCCCGGTTGACAAGAGTCATGAAATCGAAGCTGTACGGTCCGAGGGCACAGGTAACCCACAGGTCAGGATTCGCCCAGTGACGGCGTTTCTGTCCGTCGGCGGTTACGGCAATCCATTCGGGATGTGCGTCGTAAACATCCTGCCGGACGGCATGGGGGTCGGTTCGGAGCATGATTTTCATGCCCTGTTTTTTGCAGCCTTCGACCAGATAACCCAGTGTATCCGAATTGCCCATGAAATCGCTGCGGTGGTGGAGCGGAATCTGGGTTGGGTAAAAGGCCACGATTCCACCGGCACTGAGCAGGGCACCATCGGCATGAATCCGTTTGAAATAGTTTAGCCAGAAATCCGGATCATAATGGCCGGGATCGCGTTCTACAAAGGCCAATTGAACCCAACGCATGGGGACATCGAGCCAGTATGTTTCGGCGGGTGCCGTGCCAGGGACCAACTGCGAGGGGGCCGCCAGTAACGGTGAACCTGAGAGCGCATACGCACCGCCCATGAGGCCGCTGGTTTTCAGGAAGTTTCGTCGTTCCATGCGTCAGGTGAACACAACAGGTGCGCGTTTATAAATTCCGTGCTTTTAATTGAGCAACGGCATAACTGGCAGCCCGTGCAGTCAGGGCCATGTAGGTTAGCGATGGGTTCACGTTGGAGGATGAGGTCATGCCGGAACCGTCGGTTACAAACACGTTTTTGCAGGCATGAACCTGGTTGTACTTGTTCAGTACCGACGTTTTGGGGTCTCTACCCATCCGCGCTGTGCCCATTTCGTGTATACCCAATCCCATGTGAGCCACTGGGTTATCGTAAGGGGTTACGTTCTTGAACCCGGCGGCTTCGAGCATTTCGGCGGCATCGTTCATGATGTCTTTCCGCATTGCCCGTTCGTTTTCGCCAAAATCAGCGTCGAATACAAGCTGGGGTAATCCCCACTTATCGGTTTCGGTTTCGCTGAGATAGAATCGGTTATTTGGGTTAGAAAGCACTTCGCCGAATCCAGTGAGGCTGAACTTCCAGGGGCCGGGTTGGGTCATTCGGGTTTTGAAATCAGCCCCAAATCCCGTTTCAGCCGCCCCGCGCGACCAGTCGGCCCGGCTGGCTCCACCCTGGTAGCCAAAGCCCCGGAGGTAGCTGCGTTTGTCGGTCCCCCAGTTGCGGAAGCGTGGAATGTATAAGCTCCCCGGACGAGCCCCAAAATAATAGTCATTCTCAAACCCTTCCACATCCGCACGGGCACCAATCGCCAGATGGTGATCCATCAGGTTGCGGCCCAGTTGTTCGCTATCATTGCCCATTCCATTCGGGAAGCGCGACGATTTTGAGTTCATCAGGATCGATGTGGAGCCGACCGTACCCGCATTGAGGAAAATAAGTTTGGCGTAAAACTCCCGAACTTCGAGCGTATTCTGGTCGATAACCCGTACGCCTTTGGCTTTCTGGGCTTTGTCGTCGTACAGGATTTCTTTGACAATGGCGTTGTGGACCATCGTCAGCCGGTTCGTATTCCGGGCGGCTGGTAGGGTAGCGGCCAGTGAACTGAAATAGCCTCCATACGGGCACCCGCGTGTGCATCGGTTCCGAAACTGGCAATCGGTTCGACCAACGGCCAGATGCTGGGGCATCGCTTTGGTCAGGTGGGCGACCCGTCCGATGGTGATGGGCCGATTGAGTTTTTGCGCTACGGATTTCTTCAGGTGGACTTCTGGGGCCGTCATGGCCATGGGTGGTAGAAAATAGCTGTCGGGTAAAACGGCCAACCCTTCGGCCTGCCCACTGACACCCACAAATTTTTCGACGTAGGTGTACCAGGGCACCAGGTCTTCGTAGCGAATAGGCCAGTCGATCCCGATCCCTTCTTTGGCATTGGCCAGAAAATCCTGCGGGTTCCAGCGGTAGGTATGTTTGCCCCACAGCAACGACTTGCCGCCTGTGTGATAGGCCCGAATCCAGTTGAACGGGCGTTTCTGGATGTATGGATTTTCTTTGTCGTTGGCAAATAGGTATTGTGAGCCTTCTTTCGCCGAGAAAAACATGGTGGCATAATGTTCTTCAGCGGCCACGTTTGTGATTCTACCCCGGTGCGGAAACTCCCAGGGGTCTTTCATGGCGTTTTTGTAATCGGCAACGTGCTTTAATTCATAGCCCCGTTCGAGTACGAGTACATTCAGTCCTTTTTCGGTAAGTTCTTTGGCAGCCCAGCCGCCCGTCATGCCCGACCCAATCACAATGGCGTCGTAGGTCTGGGCTTTGTCTGCTTTTATATTGAGGTTCATAGCTTTTTACAGGAGTGAGGAGTTAGGAGCGAGGGGTGAGCTGCTGACGCAAGCCAATGGCTTCCGGATGGATTCTCACCGCTCAGGCGGCCCGGTCCTCGCTCCTACATACTTATACTTGATTGCCGTACATGAAATCTTTCTGGCCGGGTTTGATTTTGATGGGTACGAATTTTCCGGGAATGGGCTGGTAATCGAACGATGCCTTGATGCCGGGTTCCGATGTAAAGTAACCCAACAAGGTTAACTCTTTCGTTAGGAGCCAGTAAGTGGGCGATGACGACGTTTGTGCTTCGGCTTCTACCTGTTTGAGCAGTGCCGTTTGCTGATCGGGTGTAAGCGTCAGGAAGTTTTTACGTTCCAGGTCGCTCAAACCCGTCAGGAAGGCATCCTGCACCGGTTTTTTGTAGCAATCGCGGAGCATAAGGTCGATGAAAGCGGGAACACCGGCATCGATTGCCCCCGGTGTATCGGTTCGTGGTATAATCAGTTCGGCGGTTCGGGCTACGATTTCGCGTTGGGTCTCGGTCAGAAACGAGTTCGTCTGGTGGCTTGTTCGACCATTCGAAACGAGTTGTTCCCAGCGATTCATGGCCTGTAGGGTAGGAGCCGAAAGGGTTCCGCCCAGTAACCAGGCTGCTCGTGTTAAGGCGTCCCGTCTGTTCATGTGATGCTATTGATTTCGGTTGATTCGTTCGTTAGGTAAGTTCTCTGCCCAGTGCCCGTACAAGTTAGGGCACAGTGACTTATGGTAAAGACTGACGAGTTCATTTAATACCCCGTACTAGACTGAATTCTGCTATTTTTTCTTTATTAACGACCTACAAATGGAGCGAATTGCCCGGTGAAGCTTCTTGCCGAAGGGGCTATTACTTGAGCGCATAACGAAATTGTAAGTCGGGCAAGGATGGTTCAGCTATCCGTGCTTATTAGGTTGACACCACACGGGCTGCCTTCTGCTTGTCTACACCACAACCGACCCTCTCGGATCATCCACGCACATAGAGTATATATTCTATTTAATTCGATTTTAATGCCTATCTGCACTGTTAAATTCAATTTTTTGAAAAAATAATGAAAATGGACTAAGTGTTTTTGGGCCGATTATCGTCTTGATACTACATGATTTGTTGTTCACGAACGATTCAGTGGTCCAATAAGGAATTTTTCTAGAGGAAGTAATCAAATGAACCAACCGCTTCATTTACCCATAGAGATGGGACAAGTCCTGCCATTAAGACAACGGCCCGAGTTGGGGTCGGTGTATGTTTTGGAGTCGGAGGAAACAGGTACGCCGTCTTCTGGAAAGGCGGGTTGGGATAATGAATTATTCCTGCGAAAAGCGTTTCAGGAGGATGTCGAACGCGGAATTAGTCTGCTGTTTCGGCAGTACTACGTTCTGCTGTGCAGTCATGCGGTTCGGTTTGTGTCGTCGAAAGCCATTGCCGAAGATATCGTCTCGGATATTTTTTATGAGTTTCAGGCAGAGTCGCGTTACAAGAGCATCACCAGTTCGTTCCGGGCTTATTTGTTCACGGCGGTTCGTAACCGGGCGTTCGATTATGTACGGGCCGAAATGCGGCATAATACATCCCTGGAAAATGCCGAGTTGATGCCTGCCCACAAAACCCAGAGTCCCGATTCGATTACGCAATATGAGGAGTTGTATCACGATGTCGAAAATGCCATCAACGCCATGCCCGTAAAGCGTCGGCAGATTTACATTATGCACCGCTTTGAGGGCAAAAAATATCAGGAAATAGCCGATGAACTGCACCTGTCCCTACGCACTGTTGAAGCGCACCTGTTTCAGGCCATGCGGCAAATTCGGAATACATTGAAAGATAAATGGTTGTTAATTATCTGCCTGTTAGGCCATTTCTGGCATTAATATCCTATTTTTCACTATGATGACTACGTGTTTTTTGTGTTGAAATCGTCATGATAGCATTAACATTTTATCGATGAAAACTCAGGTATCGAAAGAATCACTTCTCAACTACTTTGCAGGCCGGGCTACGGCTCTGCAAAAGCAGGCTATTGACGAGTGGGCAAAAGAAGAGGATAACCGCGAGCTGTTTTTCGAATGTCTGGCGATGTGGGAAAGTGAAAACCCGCAATTCATTGCCGACGACCGGAAAGCCCTGGAGCGGCATCGTCAGCGGATGCTCGGCGGAGTAGCACGAGAGGTAGAGACGGAATCCACCCCAATTGAAGAGCCTGTTACACAACGAATTGGTTCAACCTGGTCGGGCTGGCTGGTAGCGGCTTCGGTTAGTTTGCTCATGCTGGTCGGTGGTTATGTGTTCCGGGATACGATCCGCTACACCACTTTCGAAACCGCCTTTGGCCAAACCCGGTCGCTGACGCTATCCGATGGAAGCCAGATTACGCTGAATGCCAATTCCTCTTTGCGGGTTCCTCGGTTTGGCTTTGGGCAGAAAACGCGGGAGGTCGTTTTGGCGGGTGAGGCCGATTTTTCCATTAAGCATATGCCCAACCATCAGCATTTTGTAGTGCGGACCGATAAGCATTTTGACGTCGTGGTGCTGGGTACGGAATTTATGGTGAATACCCGCGAGCAAACGAAAAAAGTGGTGCTCAACAAAGGCAAAGTCCAGCTATTGTACCAGGAAGGGCAGACCAATAAACAGCTCACGATGAAGCCCGGCAATCTGGTTACCTTCGACAATACCGGAAAAGTAAGCCTAAAACTGACCGAGAAACCGGAAAATTATAGCTCCTGGAAAGAGCATCGCTACGTATTCGATGGGACTACACTTTCCGAAATCGGGACCCTGTTTAAAGAGAACTACGGTATCGTGTTGCAAATTCCTGACAAAACACTGGCTCAGGAGACCATTTCGGGCGCTTTTAAAGCCTATAGTGCCGATGAACTGCTTGAGACTCTGACAAGTATAGCCAACCTGAACTACCGACAACAAGGCGATACCATCATTATAACCCAGAATCATTAACCAAGAACCCCTTAACTAATTATGAAAAAACTGATACGTCTGCTACTCCTTTTCGGGGTAGTCCTGGGAGGAGTACGGCCGGGATTTTCGCAGGTGCTGGCCAAAGCCCAACAACTTCAGCAGCGGGACACCTACCCGAAAGGGGCAGCCCTGAAGTTGAAGGATGTCCTCAAAAAGTTGCAGGACCATTACGAGGTCGATATTCTTTTTTTCGACCGGAATGTGGAAGGAATGGTTGTGACCGAGAACACCATCAACTTCAACGCGAACATTGAGCAGAACCTCAATGCGGTGCTGAAGCCGCTTGGCCTGCGCTACAAGAAAGTGAGAAATGGTGGCTATGTGGTGATGACAAAAGAGCCCGCCGGAAAGGCTGATGCCAGCAGTAGTCAGAATGCTACGTTGCTTCAGGAGCTTCAAACCAAATCCGATCAGGAAACGGATAGCCGCGAATCGGCGCTGACCCTTCCTTCCCGGTTACCATCGGAGCTTAAACTGGCCGATATTCCGGTTCAGGGAACAGTCATAGACGATAAGGGGGAGGGGTTGCCGGGGGTAAGTATTGTCATTAAAGGGTCGCAGAAAGGAACCACCACGGATGCGCTGGGAAAGTACCGACTGGATGTGCCGAACGCATCCGCCGTGCTGATATTCAGTTACGTAGGCTATCTGGCGCAGGAAGTTACGGTGGGTAATCAGACAACCCTCGATGTGACCCTGAAAGCCGATAACAAAACCCTCGACGAAATTGTGGTAGTGGGCTATGGTACAGTTAAAAAGAAAGATCTGACGGGCTCGGTTGGGGTGATCAGCAACAAGGAAATTAAAGATCTGGGTGTCACCCGAATTGAACAGGGGTTGGCCGGACGGGTCGCCGGGGTTCAGGTAAAAGTTGTTTCGGGTGAACCGGGTGCTGCTCCACAAATCCGTGTGCGGGGTATTGGGAGTATTTCGGCAGGAGCCAGTCCACTGTATGTGGTCGATGGCTTCCCCACCGACAATATCCAGACCCTGAACCCCAACGATATTGAAACACTGGATATTCTGAAAGATGCGTCGGCCACGGCTATTTACGGGTCGCGGGGCTCCAATGGTGTAGTCATTATTACGACCAAACGAGGTAAGGCCGGTAAAGCCAATATCACGCTCGATACCTACTACGGCTGGCAGAGTGTATCGAAAGTGCCCATTATGAAGAATTCGAAAGAACAGGCTCAGTTCTTCTACGATGGCATGCGTAACAAAAATATGGATGCCGGCAAAGATGTATCGGGGCCACCAACCTCCTGGGCCACCCCTGTACCAGCCATCATCATGGATGTGCTGGAAGGCCGGAACACCACCGACGAAAATTCATTGAATAAAGTACTGGTCACAGCGCCCCAGCGTCAGATTCAGCTATCGGCAACGGGTGGTTCGGAAAACATCCGCTATGCCGTCAGCGGTGAATATTTCAATCAGGACGGTATTATTATCAATAGCGGTTTCAAGCGGTATTCGATGCGTTCCAATATCGACGCGCAGTTGTCCAAACGTTTAGCCCTCAAAGTAAGTCTTAATCCTGCGTATACAGAGTTACGTTCCCTTCCCTCAACGGGCGTGAGTGGTGGAACAGCCAGTACGCTGGGTATTGTTGCGTCTACCTTGCAAATTCACAATTTCCGTCCTTTATTGAATCCAGACGGAAGCTATTTTAATTATGCTGGTCTGGCCGATATGGCCGACATCTACAATCCACTTGCCGTAGCTCAGGAAACGATCACATCACAGAAAAACCTTCGATTGTTGGGGAATGTCAATCTGGAATACCAGATTATCAATGATTTAAAATTCAATGTACTCCTGGGCGGTAGCCTGCTGACCAACAAAGGCATGTACTTTCGTCCGCAACGGGCTTATTTTGCCAACGAGCTGCCAACAGGTACGGATAATGCAGGGCTGATTACCAACTGGCTGACGGAGTATACGCTGAACTATAACAAAACCGTCAATAAACACTCGATTGCGGCCTTAGCGGGTTTTACGGCCCAGAAAGAACGGGGCGAAACCAGCTCCATGACGAGCAATAAGTTTCCGAACAACCTGGTGCCTACGCTGAGTGCCGTGGGTGGATTGATCACGAACGGAACGGCCAACATCTACGAATGGTCGCTGGTATCGTATCTGGCGCGGGTTAATTACAACTACAACAGCAAGTATTACCTGACCTCCTCGATTCGGACCGATGGCTCGTCGCGGTTCGGTACGCAGAACAAATACGGCATATTTCCGTCGCTGGCCGTGGCCTGGCGTATTTCGGATGAAGCGTTCCTGAAAAACCGACCTGAAATCACGGAGCTGAAACTTCGGGCCAGTTATGGCGTAACGGGCAATAACAACATTGGTAACTACGACCAGTATGCGACCGTCAGTTACGAAAACTATGGCCTGGGCAATAGCGTAGCGACGGCCATTGCGCCCGGTCGGATTGCGAACCCAAGCCTGACCTGGGAAACCCAGAGTTCGCTGAACTTCGGGGTCGATGCCAGTTTCTTTAATAGCCGGATTACGGCCTCCATCGACCATTTTACCTCGCACAACACCAATCTGCTGCTGAACGTAAACATCCCGAACAACACGGGTTTCAGTACGGCGTTGCAGAACATCGGCGAGGTCAAAAACACAGGCTGGGAGTTTGTACTCGGAACGGTCAATATAGACCGGAAAATCAAATGGTCGACTGACTTTAACCTGTCTACCTACCGCAACAAGGTGGTCAAATTAGGGCCGCAGGGGGACCCGATCTATTCAGGCAACAACGTAACCATGATTGGGCAGCCCATCGGGATGTTCTATGGCTGGCTGGTCGATGGAATTTTTAAAACGCAGGCTGACCTGGATCGGGGACCCATTTATAACCCCGGTGGCAGCGACCGTTCACGCGTTGGCGACATTCGGTTCGTCGATATTAACGGGGATGGGGTTATCACCAATGCGGATAAAACCATCATGGGCTCGCCCTATCCTGACTTCTTCTACGGTATGACCAACCGGGTTACCTATAAAAACCTGAGCCTGAGCGTCAGCCTGCAAGGATCGAAAGGGAACATGATCTACAATACCTCGCGGGGTGGTGGCAACAGCGGCCGGGCGCGGGTACGGGGGTATGCGTTCAGCAACAACTACTGGAAATCGGAACAGGACCCCGGCGATGGCAAAACCCCCCGGCCCAACGATACGCCAACGGGTGGGGTTCGCCTGCCGAGTCAGTTGTTTCTGGATACAGGTACGTATCTGCGAATCAACAACATAACGGTAGCGTACGTCGTTCCATCGACCATTACCCAGAAGCTCAAACTGAACTCCCTGCGGGTGTATGTCAACGCCAATAACCCGTTCATCTTCACGAAGAACACGGCATTTAACCCGGATGTGAGTACGACCGAAAATCCGTTAACGCCAGGGGTAGAGGCCAACGATTACCCACTGCCCAAAAGCCTGATGATTGGTTTGAATGTAGGATTTTGAGCCGTATCATACCAACTAAACGACTTAGCCAAATGAAAAAGATAATTTGTCTACTTACGCTGGCATCGGTGCTTACCACGTCGTGCCAAAAGAGTTTCATCGAATTGAATCCCATTTCCACCGTTAGTGTGGATGCCGTTTACAAAACGGATAAAGACTTTCAGGATGCTGTGGTGGGTATCTATGCCATGCTGCGGAATCAGTATCAGGACTTCTGGATCTTTGGTGATCTGCGGGCCGATGATTCCTGGCACGCGCTGGGCAACGACGCTTTCCTGGTATCGGTCGATAAGTTCAACATGAACAGCGATGCTAACCTGATGATTTCGACCTGGCGGAACTATTACAGCGCCATCAACCGGGCCAATCTGGTTCTGTCGAAACTGGAAACGGCCGATCCGGCTGTGGTAACGAACAAAGATCGGCATGTGGGGGAAGCCAGGTTTCTGCGCGCGTTTGCCTACTTCGATCTGGTGCGCATTTTTGGCGATGTGCCATTAAACACCAAGCCGACAACGGCCGACGAAGGGTATACGAAAGTTCGGGAGAAGGTCGATAAGATTTATGATGAGGTAATCATTAAAGATCTGATGGAAGCCGAAACGAAGCTGCCTGCCAAATACACGGGCGTCGATGTAGGCCGTGCGACTAAAGGGGCTGCGAAGGCTATTCTGGGACGTGTGTACATGACCCGTAAGGATTTCGTAAAGGCCGAAGCCAAGCTTCAGGAAGTGACTACATTGGGCTACGCACTCCTGCCGAACTATAGCGATCTGTTCGACTACACCAAAGATGAACACCATAGCGAGTATATCTTCGATATTGAGTATCAGGACGGTAACCTGGGTGCAGGCAGCGGTTTTTCAAACAAGTTTCTGCCAAAATCGGCCAACTCGGCCGCCGAAGCCTTCTACGGTATAAAAGGTGGGGCAGGTGAGCAGAATACGCCCACGCTGGCACTGTTCGATTCTTTCGATCCGAAAGACCCCCGACGCGACATTACCGTAGCCAAAGGATACACGGACAACAATGGGGTATTTCAGGGCTTCCTGCAGATTGCCACCTTTACGAAGAAATACCTGGCGGCCACTAATTCGCTGAACGACAGCAAAGCAAACTGGAAAGTAATCCGCTATGCCGATGTGCTGCTGATGTATGCCGAAGCCCTGAATGAAAACGGCAAAACCGATCAGGCGCTTACCTATCTGAACCAGGTGCGTACGCGGGCCAAAATGCCAGCTTACCCGACCATGACGAAAGACCTGCTACGGACGAAGATTTACGACGAACGTGTCTACGAACTGTCGATGGAGGGCGTTCGCTGGTTCGACCTCGCCCGGACGGGCCGTCTGGACGCGGTGATGGGGCCACTGGGCTACAAACCGTTCAACGCCCTCTTTCCGATTCCACTGGTCGAAATTCAGATTATCAATAACCCATCGGTTCTGCCACAAAATCCGGGGTATAGTTGATTGGTTTTCCCCTTATCCCTCTCTCAAAACTAATCGTATAGGGTTTTTGAGAATCGTATTTAATCCATTGTAACCTAGTTTTTTGTCATTCCGATGAACGAGGAATCTTAAATTACCCCTATTTGAGAGTAAGGAAGCCTTAAGATTCCTCGTTCATCGGAATGACAAAAAAGCCTCAAAGCCTTACTTTACACTGTATTAAAATACCCCTAAATAAGAGCTTCGTTCATTTATGTGAACCCCTACAAGATTAGCCTAAAGGGGTAGGGGCCTATAAAAAACGTATTCCGAACCTTCCTTTTCTCAGCTATGAAACGAAATATCAGCTCATTCGTCGTTTTTGTCCTGGTAAGTTACCTGATGAGTAGTCAGGTGGGCTTTGGGCAGAAGAAACCGAATTCAGCGGATGGATTAACGTACATTGACCCAACTATTGGCAATGTGGCCCCCCTGCTGAACAGCAATCGGCCGGTGGTTCATTTGCCTAATCAGATGGTCCGCATCTACCCCAAACGCCAGGACCATCTCGACATGCAGATCACGGATTTTCCGATGCTTTCGCAGAACGTCATTACGCCCCAACTGATTTTTGCGATCAAACCGTACTCCGGTGCGTTGGCCGATACGGGCTGGTACCGACGCCTGACCTACGATCACGATTTTGAAACGGTTCACCCCTGGTATTACTCAGTCCGGCTCACCGACGATAACATCCTGACCGAATTTACACCGGGCGCCCGCACAGGTATTTATCGGTTTACTTTCCCGCCTGGCGTGAAAAAGCACCTGCTTTTATCCCACTATTACGCCAACGGCAAATACGACTTTCAGAATGGGAATGCGATTGCAGGCACCGAGACCGTAAACGATGCGATTCATGAACAGAAGGGCATGGCCTACCTGTACGGTATGTTTACGGGCAAACCCCAGACCGGCAAGCGCGATGGCGAAAAAGACTGGGGACGCTATACCGTGACCGGTACCCAGGAAAAGCCCAAAAAAGTGCCGGGTGAACGGGCCTATGCAAGTTATTCTGAGTCGGACGGTCCGGTCGTGGAGTTTCGGTATGGGGTTTCGTTCATTAGTGTCGAACAGGCAAAAAAGAATCTGGAAGCTGAACTCGCTGGGGTAAGTTTCGATCAACAGAAAGCGAAGGCACAGGCGGCCTGGGCCAAAACCATCGGTCGGATTCAGGTCGAAGGGGGAACTGAAGCGCAGAAACGGAGCTTTTACACAGCCTTGTACCGTTGCTACGCCCGTATGTTCGATATGACCGAAGACGGGAAGTATTATAGTGGCTATGATAAGACGGTTCACACCGATAAACGACCTTTCTACAACGACGATTACACTTGGGGGAACTACCTGGCCCTGCATCCCTTACGCTGCATTCTGGACCCAGACCGGGAAGCCGACATGCTGGAATCCTACGTGCGAATGTATAAGGAGAGCGGCTGGATGCCCGAATATCCCAAACCCTACGGAGATCGGCCCGGTATGTTTGGCTTCAAATCCTGTGTGATGTTTCTGGATGCTTACCGCAAGGGTATTCGCAACTTCGACACCAAAACGGCATTGGAAGGGATGCTAAAAAATGCCGAACAGGCGACCATGCTGCCCTCCCGAAACGGTCCTAAAGGCGCTCTGGAAGATTTTTATTATGCCAAAGGCTACTATCCGGCCTTGCGACCGGGCGAAACCGAAACCGATCCGTTTGCCTCGCAGAAGCGGGGGCAAAAGCGGTCGGCGGTGGCTATCACCCTGGGCAACAGCTACGATAGCTGGGCGTTGAGTGAATTCGCTAAAGAGCTGGGTAATCAGCCCGTCGCCCAGAAATTTGCGCCCTACGCCCAGAATTACAAAAATCTCTTCTATCCGAAAACGGGCTTTTTCATGCCCAAAGATGCCCAGGGCAACTGGATTGACATCGATCCGAAGTTTGATGGTGGCCATGCGGGACTGGATTACTACAACGAAAACAATGGCTGGAATTACCGTTGGAATGTACAGCAGGACATCAAAGGACTGACCGAACTGATGGGCGGCCCCGATAAGGTAGAACAAAACCTCGACCAACTGTTTCGGGAAGGGGCCGACCGTCCTAAGCCGGTTTTCTGGGAGAAATTTCCTGATCAGACCGGGTTGATCGGTCAGTTTGCGATGGGCAATCAGGTGACGTTTTTTATTCCCTACCTGTTCAATTACACCAATGCCCCCTGGAAAACCCAGAAGTACACCCGGCTGCTGCTGGACACCTGGTTTCAGGACAACATCTTCGGTGTGCCGGGTGATGAAGATGCCGGTTCCATGAACTCGTTTGTCGTCTTTTCGGCGATGGGTTTTTATCCAACTACGCCCGGTATTCCCCGCTATTCGATCACCAGCCCCTTGTTTACTAAAATCAGCGTCGCTTTACCGAATGGCAAAACCTTTACGGTGGTTGCCCGGAATAATTCCCGGATCAATAAATATATCCAGTCGGCTACACTGAACGGCAAACCATTGAAATCGCTCTCGTTTACGCACGATGAGCTGATGACTGGTGGTACGCTGGTACTGGATATGGGTGAGAAAACCGACAAAAAATGGGCGATACTCTATTAACCCTCATGACAATGGCAACGCACAATCAATCAGGAATAAAGCGAGGGCTGGCCGGTTTGCTGCTAAGCGTTTTAGTGGCTCAGGTCGGTTGGGCGCAACCTGGCAAACCGATTAATCCGGCTCTGAACTACATCGACCCGACCATTGGCAATGTGGCCCCGCTGCTGAATACCAATCGGCCTGTAGCGCATTTGCCCAATCAGATGGTGCGCGTGTTTCCGCATCGGCAGGACCACCTCGACATGCAGATCACGGACTTTCCGATGCTGTCGCAGAACATCATTACGCCCCAGATGGTCTTCGCCATCAAACCCGCCAAAGGGGCGCTAGCCGATACGGCCTGGTTCCGTCGGCTCACCTACGACCACGATCTGGAAGTGACGCGCCCCTGGTATTACTCCGTCAAACTGACCGACGATGACATTCTGCTGGAGTTTACACCGGGTGCGCGGACGGGTATTTATCGCTTTACCTTTCCGGCGGGTGTTAAGAAAAACCTGCTCCTGTCGCACAATTATGCCAACGGTACCTACGATTTTCAGAACGGAAACGCCGTTGTGGGCACCGAGTTTGTGAACGATGCGATTCATGAACAGAAGGGCATGGCCTACCTGTACGGTGTGTTTACAGGCAAGCCTCAAACCGGCAAGCGCGACGGCGAAAAAGACTGGGGACGCTATACGGTGAGTGGTATTCCTGAAAAACCGAAAAAAGTGCCGGGTGAACGGGCCTATGCAAGTTATTCTGAGTCAGACGGTCCAGTAGTCGAGTTTCGGTATGGAGTTTCGTTTATTAGCGTTGAACAGGCGAAGAAGAATCTGGAAGCCGAACTCACGGGCGTCAGTTTCGACCAGCAAAAGGCTAATGGACAGGCTGCCTGGGCCAAAGCCATCGGAAAAATCACCGTAGAAGGTGGTACCGAAGCGCAGAAACGCACGTTTTATACATCCCTGTACCGCTGTTACGCCCGCATGGTCGACATGACCGAAGGGGGGAAATACTACAGTGGCTACGACAAGCAGGTGCATACCGATTCGCGCCCGTTCTACACCGACGATTACACCTGGGGCAATTACCTGGCTCTACACCCGCTGCAAATTATCCTGAATCCGAAAGGCGAAGCCGACATGCTGGAATCCTATGTGCGGATGTACAAGGAAAGCGGCTGGATGCCGGAATACCCGAAACCGTATGGTGATCGACCGGGGATGTTTGGTTTCAAATCGAGCGTTGTATTTCTGGATGCCTATCGCAAGGGGATACGTAATTTCGATGTTAAAGCTGCGTTTGAAGGGATGCTCAAAAACGCCGAACAGGCCACCATGCTCCCGTTCCGTAATGGTCCAAAAGGTGATCTGGAAGACTTCTATGCGAAGAGTGGCTATTATCCAGCGCTTCGTCCCGGCGAAAAAGAGACCGATGCGTTTGCCTCCCAGAAGCCCGGTCAGAAACGGTCGGCCGTGGCCATAACCCTGGGCGATTGTTACGATAGCTGGGCCTTGAGTGAGATGGCCAAAACGTTGGGTAACGAAACTGTCTACGCTAAATATGCTCCCCGAACACAGAACTACCGGAATCTGTGGAACCCCAAATACAACATGTTCATCCCGAAAGATGCCCAGGGTAACTGGATCGACATCGACCCGAAATTCGACGGAGGGCATAACGGGTTCGATTACTACAACGAGAACAACGGCTGGAGCTACATGTGGAATGCCCAGCAGGACCTCTCCGGCTTACGGGAGCTAATGGGTGGCCCCGAAAAAATGGAACAGAATCTGGATCAGCTTTTCCGCGAAGGCATGGAGAAAAGCAAACCCGTATTTTGGGAAATGTGGCCCAACCAGACGGGCATGATTGGCCAGTTTGCGATGGGCAATCAGGTGACGTTTTTTATTCCCTACCTGTTCAACTACACCAACGCATCCTGGAAAACCCAGAAGTACACCCGGCTGCTGCTGGACACCTGGTTTCAGGATACCATTTTCGGGGTTCCCGGCGATGAGGATGGTGGTTCGATGTCGTCGTTTGTGGTTTTTTCGGCGATGGGTTTTTATCCAACCACGCCCGGTATTCCCCGCTATTCGATCACCAGCCCGCTGTTCACCAAAGTTAGTGTGGCACTGCCTAACGGCAAGACATTTACCATATCGGCTCCCAAATCGTCCCGTACCAACAAGTACATTCAGTCGGCTACGCTGAACGGCAAGCCACTGACCTCGCTTTCGTTTACGCATGATGACCTGATGCAGGGCGGCACGCTGGTGCTGGATATGGGCGAGAAAACCGACAAAAAATGGGACATGCAAAACTGAAATCGTTGAGTACGTTCTCAATCGAAGCGGCTATTGTATACGAATGGTTTAGCTATAGAACCGCCCGGACGACCCCGACATTTTTAGGATGATTATGATCAGTTTCTGTCATTCCGACGAAGGAGGAATCTTAAGACTTCCTTACTCTCAAATAGGAATAATGTAAGATTCCTCCTTCGTCGGAATGACAAAAACTGATCATAATCATCCGTGTTCCATTTGTTTTAATTCATTTAACTATGGTCTGGAAACAAGTAATCGACCCGTTTGACAACCTCTTTTTATCGGCGCTGCTGGCTTCGCTGCCCATCCTGTTCATTTTCTGGGCGCTTATCATCCGAAAGATGAAAGGCTATCAGGCATCCCTGATGGCCATTGTGATTGCTTCAGGCATTGCCATGGCCGTCTATAAAATGCCCCCTCAACTGGCTGGGCTTTCCATTCTACATGGGGCACTCTATGGCCTGTTTCCCATCTGCTGGCTGGTGACCATGGCCGTTTTCCTCTTTAACCTCACCGTTAAGGCCGGACAGTTCGACATCATCAAACACTTCATGGCTTCCATCACTTCCGACCGACGACTCCAGGCCCTGCTCATCGCCTTCTCCTTCGGCGCTTTCCTGGAGGGCACCGCTGGATTCGGCGCGCCCGTGGCCATCACCGCTGCCATGCTGGTCGGACTAGGCTTCAACCCCCTCTATGCCTCCGGCATCTGCCTGATTGCCAACACCGCTCCCGTTGCCTTTGGCTCCATCGGTATTCCCATCACGGTGGCCTCCCAGGTCTCGGGCATTCCCGAACTGCCCATTTCCCAGATGGTGGGCAGAACCCTGCCTATTCTGTCGGTGATCCTGCCGTTTTACCTGGTAACCATCATTGCCGGATTCAGGAAGGCCCGGGAGGTGATGCCCGCCGTGCTGGTGTCGGGAGGAGCCTTTGCCCTGTTGCAATACCTGTCTTCCAATTTTCTGGGTCCTGCCCTGCCCGATGTGATTGCCGGACTAGGGTCGATTATCTGTCTGATGACGTTTCTACGGTTCTGGAAACCCAAAACCATCTGGCGGTTCGCCAACGAACCGGCGGCTAGCTTCGATAGCTCGATTCACTATTCGGGTGGGGAGTTACTGCGAGCCTGGAGCCCGTTCCTGCTGCTGACGATCATGGTGATTTTCTGGGGCTTGCAGTCGATCAAAGAGGTACTGAATGCGCATGGGCAACTTCAGTTCGAGTTTCCGGGTCTGCACAATGCCATTCAGGGACAGGATGGTACGTTGCTGGCTAAGGTTTTCAAGTTCAACTACCTCTCAGCGGCTGGTACGGCCATTCTGATTGCCTCGCTGGTAGCCATTCCGCTGGTGGGGCTGAGCTACCGGCAGGGGTTACAAGTCTTTGGTGCTACCCTGTATCAGCTACGGTTTCCGACCCTGACGGTGGCTTCGGTGCTGGGGTTTGCCTACCTGGTGAATGATTCGGGGATTACCCTGACCCTGGCGCGGGTACTGGCTAGCACGGGGAGTTGGTTCCCCTTTTTCGCGCCGGTGCTGGGGTGGCTGGGCGTGTTTATCACCGGGTCGGATACGTCGGCCAATGCCCTGTTCAGCAAGTTGCAGTATGCCACGGCTCACTCCATCGGGGTCGACCCGGTGGTGAGTGTGGGGGCCAATGTATCGGGGGGCGTGGTGGGTAAAATGATTTCGCCCCAGTCGATTGCGGTGGCGGCAGCGGCTGGTGATCTGGTGGGGAAAGAGTCGGATTTGTTCCGGTTTACGGTGAAGCACAGTTTCATCATGCTGGTCTTTATCTGTGTGCTCACGCTGGCTCAGGCGTATGTGTTCAAGTGGATTATTCCGGTTTATGAACTGGTAACGGGGGCTAAATCGGCAGCTACACCTGATTTATCGAAGGGCTATACGTATTTGATTGGCCTTGTTGCTTTACTGGTAGCCCTGGCGGTAGCTGTGCTGACGAGGGCGAAGAAAAAGCCCAACGTACCGACGCTGGTCGACTAAGTCGTATGGATAGGAAGCGGTCTAAACTCAACTTTTTATATAGTAAACCTCATGACATTGATGACTCTTACTAAACGCTATCTTCTGGCAGCCCTGTTTTGCCTGTGTGTTCAAGGGGGGCAGGCTCAGGCTCTAAAACGATCGAATGTTCCGGCTCCGGCTTTCGAGGTGACGGGCAGTATTTATCCCTGGGAAGTACACGACGAAGGGATGGACCTGATTCTGGACAATATGACCCGAATTGCGGGCGTCAATTCGGTGTACCTGATTGCCGTGATGCATGAAGAACACCGGCCGTTCAACAACGACAAACTGCCCGGTACATTCACGTTTATCCACAATCCGGTTCGGTCGCAGTGGGATGCCGAAGATTCCCGCGCGTATTTCAAGCCGGATATGGCCATGTACGGCAAAATCAAGCCCCTGATGTCGCGCGAGTCGTGGCTAAATGATACCGACTGGCTGAAAATCGTGCTCGACAAAGCCCACGCACGTGGCTTACGGGCCGGGGTTGAAGTATCACATACGTATATACCCGTCGAAGTGCTGAACGCGCATCCCGAATACAAACAGCGCGATATAAACGATAAGCCTGTCGATCGGCCCTGCACCAATAATCCGGATGTACGGGCGTATCTGACCACACTCTATACCGATCTGGCGAGGCATTACGATGTCGATTATATCCAGACCTGTATGCTGCTGTTCAGCCGGTCCGACGATCCGGTAAAAGGTGGCTCCTGTTTTTGTAGCTCCTGCAAGCATAAGGCCAAAGCAATGGGTTTCGATATGGAAGCGGCTATGCCCGTTCTGAAAGACAACCCCTACGCCGAACCGCAGTTGAGCAACTGGCGTAAATTCCGACGGGACTGTACCACCGAGATTTACAAGGAGGTAACCGATAAAATTCACCATGAAAATCCGGCTATCGACTTCCGGCTGAACGACCTGAACGATCGCACTTCGGGCTTAACGCTGGAAGAACTGAAAGGAAACATCAACTCGGTTCACCTCTCGACCCACACCGAACAGAACGGCTATCAGAAATCGGACCGTAAATCGCGGATACTGACCACCCAGTATTTTATGGGCAACGACATTCGGATTATTCCCGGTGTACCCACTCGGTTACTCACCACGCCAGAAATTATCAAATCGAGCATTAAAATTTCGGTTGAAAACGGCTCGAAAGGCATTGGTATCAAACACTACGATGGATCACCGTACTCGAATCTGCGAGCGGTTCGGAATGGCCTGAGCGAAGCAGGGGTAGCCGGTTTTACACCCATCCTGGGGGTCGAAGCCGAAGATATGACCTTGGCTGGCTATACGCCTGATAAATTCCTGATTGAAAAATGCGTGCAGACAACTGGAAAAGGAACCGCCAGGTCGACGTTCAACCAGCCATCGGGCGTATATGATGTGGTGGTTTCTTATGTTGATGAAAAAGGGGGTCAGGGTAATTTATCACTGGCTGTGGCTGGCAAGCAAAAAGCTGCGTGGAAGCTCAGCGAGGATGTAGACTGCTGGCGACGAAAAACCATTCCCAATGTAAAAATAAACACGGGCGATGCGATTGAGCTAACGGGCGTGGCCGATGGCACAGAAACCGCCCGCGTCGATTTTATCGAGTTTGTGGCACAAACAAAGCCAGTGGCTACTCAGAAAAATGATCGCAGACCAGGCAAAAGCGAATAAAGCAAGATAGGTAATATGTTTATTGTAGGTTGGTTGGAAAGCATGGTAGATTTTCTATCATGCTTTTTTATGAGTCGTTTTTTTATGGGCTACTTCGCGCACCTGTGCCCCTAGTTTTTCTTCCGTCTTCTCAATTGCTTCCTCTACCGAGTGCGATTTGCGTAAGTCGCTGGTTTGTTTCGTCAACTCTGCCATCGCGCAGTAATGTTTGTAGAGAATCTCCAGTTCTTCTTCGCTCAGGTTTTCGCTGGCTACCAATCGGTTACTGGCTCCTTTAGTTGCGGCAATCAATTCATTGAGTTTGAGCTGAACCGATAACGATTCCTTGTTCTGCGCTTTCTGGATAACAAATACCATCAAAAAAGTAATAATGGTCGTTCCGGTATTGATTACGAGTTGCCAGTTTTCGGAATAGCCAAAAACGGGCCCTAAAGCGGCCCAGACAATAACGGATGCCATTGCCAGAATAAAGGCGGCCGATGAGCCTGTGGCTTTGGCAACAGCAGATGAAAATCGCTCAAAAAAGCCTTTGTGCGTATGTTCTGACGGATTGAATGAAGCTTCCATAACGTGTTTTTTTAGACGTGAACTTGTAAATAGAGGTGTTAATTTAAATTTAGACCAATGGTGATGCCCAGCCAGGGTTTATGCTGGTAAATCCAACTGGCACGATTGCGGTCAAGCAGGGTATCATAGCCAAACGCAAGCCCCAGGCTAACAGCCCGGTAGCCAAAAATAGTTGCCAGCCCATAACTCAGACAGGCCCCTTCATAGTCGTCTGTCACCTGGTCCATCGTTGAAAAAGGCCCCACAGTGGCTGAGCCAATGCCCATAAGTGCGCCGATGCCCAGACTAAATGAGCGAATATCGGACCGCTGCTGATGATGATAAAACACATTCCGCTGATACCCCTGATCGAAGCGAAGACCCACATAAAGCGCAGCGTTGGCGTTGGTAGTCAGTTCGGGCGGCTGGCCTTGTTGTGCCAGTCGGTATTTGAACGGGATCGTCACCAGATCCATATCGAACGACATAAAGTGGTAGCGAAACCAGGGACTTTTGCCATCGACCGGAATTTGCTTTGGTTTCGGATTGACAAAAAACACGAATGATGAGTCGGACACATCCAGCGTAACTGGATTATTGTCGTTGGGGTGTAGCGATGCCGTCAGCGGTTCTACGAATAAGGTATCGTTCTGTATATAAAGGGCTGCCGATATGGGTTTGGTTAGTTGCTTCGACTGTGTATGGCCATTCTGGGCGGTGTAAAAAAGGGCTTGCTGTTTGTTTACAGAAAAGGTCTGATCCAATTCCTGAATACTCCGCCGACTATGGTAGATTTTGGTACAGCCCGACATGAGTACACCCAGTAAACCCGTAAGCAAACCCAGTCGAATAGGCATACTAATACAGGGGGCAGCCGTTGGATGAGAACGGAGTTTTATGCGAATGTATGTGCGTGATAATGGTGGTTTAACCTTATTCATGAGTGCTACGTATAAGGCAATATCAACTAAACTCACAAGGCCAGGTTTGGTTTTGGGTGATCCATCCCCGTATGCTCATTTATTGATTAATTTTTGATTAATGCATGACTATTCGAATGAGCAACTAGTTAGATGATGAAAACATAATAACTCAACAGAATCAATGAAAAAGATCGTAATGATAGGAGCGTTGTTTGTGGCGGTAGCCAGCTTCAGCGCACAGGGACAATCCACAACAGGTAGTGGCACAGGCAATGGGACAAATGGATCAGCCGCACAAAATGGATCATCGGATCCAACCAGCCGTAGTGGGCAACCTCCTCGGGCCCGAATGAATAAGCAATCGACGGATCGGACGATGAACTCAAGCAGCAATACTAATAGTTCGGGTTCGGCAACGATGAATGACGGGACCATGAATCAGGGAAATTCGCAGGGGCAGGGCCGCAATGGACGGAAAATGAAACGCAATAGCAACCGGATGAACCGTGATTCATCTTCAAATGGCAATCAACGATAGGTTAGTTTTGTAAAACTGTTTGAATGCCTGCTCTTCTGCCGAAGGGTGGGCATTCATTATTTGGATGGGTTTGACGTGATTAATGGCTGGCGTCAGGTTCCTTAGTTTGAAGAAACAGCGAATGGGTGATGAGAAAACCAGGAGAAAGAACTTCTAGGTAAGGAGAAATTATCCGACAGCATACCTGACTGCCTCTAGCCTGATTATATGAAAAAGACGACCTTACTCGTTCTCGCATCTTCTTTATTCCTCCGTTTTTCGTATGCCCAAAAGCCCGTCGATGAGCGGATGCAAATTGCGACCGAAATGGAGAAATCCATTCAGAATGAAATGCTTAATAAATGGTATCCGCAGTCGGTCGATAAAGAGTATGGGGGTTTTCTCAGTACGTTTACCTACGATTTTACCCCCACCGGCCCGCAGGACAAAATGATCGTGACTCAGGCCCGCCATGTCTGGACAACTGCGAAAGCCGCTGAACGATACCCCTCTGTTACATATTACAAAGAAAATTCCCGGCATGGGTTTCTGTTTTTGCGGGATGTGATGTGGGACAAAGAGTATGGTGGCTTTTATAATCTGGTCGACCGGAAGGGAAACGTGAAAGGCGGAGATATGAAGCTCGTCTACGGAAATGCGTTTGGGTTGTATGCCCTGAGTGCCTACTATCACATGTCACACGATACGGCGGCCCTGAATCTGGCGAAAAAGTCATTTGCCTGGCTCGAAAAGCACAGCCATGATCCGGTGCATAAAGGTTATTTTCAGCACATGCGTCGGGATGGAACGCCGATTAAACGCGATGCATCGGTGCCTTCCACGTCCGATCTGGGCTACAAAGATCAGAATAGCTCCATTCATTTGCTCGAAGCCCTAACGGAACTCTATACCGTTTGGCCTGACCCGCTCGTCCGCGAACGGCTGGCCGAAATGCTGCACCTCGTTCGGGATGTGATCACATCGCCAAAGGGCAATCTGGTTCTGTTTTTTCAGCCCGACTGGAAACCCGTATCCTTCCGCGATTCGTCGGAAGCAACCATTCTGAAACACCGTAATCTGGATCATGTATCCTTTGGCCACGATGTTGAAACGGCTTATCTGATGCTGGAAGCGTCACACGTTCTGGGGCTTAAAAATGATATCAAAACCCGGCAGATCGGTAAACGGATGGTCGATCATGCGCTGGCCAACGGCTGGGATAAAAAAGTAGGTGGCTTTTACGATCAGGGCTATTACTTCAAAGACAAGCCCGGCATGACCATCATTAATGAAAGCAAAAACTGGTGGTCGCAGGCTGAGGGGTTAAATACGCTTCTGCTAATGGCAGATCAGTTTCCAAACGATCCCATGCATTATTTCGACCAGTACAAATTACTCTGGCAATACGTACAGACCTACCTGATCGACCACGTGCATGGCGACTGGTATGAGGAAGGATTAGACAAAGACCCTGAACGGAAAACAGCGCTTAAAGGCCATATCTGGAAATCAGCCTATCATACCTACCGGGCTTTAACGGGTTGCGTCGATCGCTCTAAAACTAAACCCTCCCCGCATTCATCGACTAAACACTGATTTGCCCGGACTGGTCAGCAACTGTCTGGAAGAGAGCAATTTGCGGGTGTCAGGAGACTAGTTGGTAAGAATGGTTTTCCAGGTAGTTCCATTCCAGAACTCTTTGGTATGCGTTGTCAGGTTGTAGATTTCCAGCCCTTCGTAGGGCGTTAATGCGTCGCGCTCGGCGGTGGTATATCGGTTGCCGCGTACCCCAAATCGACCATTTTCATCGACGACCACCGTTTTCAGGCTACCCGTCAGATCCGCGCTGTTGCTCGTCATATCCGGCGTTCGGATCGGCGTAGAGCCGTGTAATACACTCTTGTAATGGCTATTGGTAGGATCGAAATAAGCCTGTCCCTGTACCAGTGTTTGGCCATATTGGAAAAGTCCACCTTCAATATTTAAGGTTGCTGGGAACGTTGCATTGTCCTTACATTTCACACTCAGATTATAGCCTCTATGGGCTTCGGATATAAGCGAAAGGCCCGTAAATGACCCCATTGTAAACACCAGAGGGCCGTGCATGCCTACACTCACCTGGGCTCCATATCCGCCCGATGGTCGTAAAACACTCTGATTGTCGGCGCTAAACAGATAAGTTGAATTGTCGAGATACATTCTTCCTGCCGTAATCACATATAGGTTCGCGCAGGACGCGGAGGGCCGGATTGTTGACCCCTGCACAACAACATCACCCCCATCTACTATAAGCCGATTCGATCCATTTAAGGTCAGATCGAGTGTTCCGAGTTGCAGCATTGTGCCCGTACTGGCATAAAGCCCTGCATTTAGGGTCATATAGGCAAGTGTAGGATAGGTTAGTGAATACAGGATAACTGATTTATTGATGACCTCGTGATCTGTACTCAACACAACCGGATTTGCTGGCGTAGTATTACGAAGGCTAACGAAGTAGCTATAACCCGAACTGCCGTTTATCCATTCGATTGCCTTGTCTAAGGTTTTAAACACTACCCCGCCCGTAAAACTTTCGGTCCGGATAGTATATTCCGATGGCTCTTTTGTATCGTCGCCATTCACGGGATCAATGCCGATGAATAGTGAGCCACTCGTATTGAGGGTATGATAGGTTAATTTGTCAACTCTATTGACCCCACTGATCGTTACATTTCCTGACAGCGTCGTACTGATTGGCTGGTTAATTACCTCTGTCTTTGCAATATTGGGGGCTTGATTTATCTGTCGGCTAATTTCAACGTCTTGACCGAAGCCAAGAAAGCTGGTCAGCGATAGAACGATTGACAGAATATGTTTCATGTCGAGTTGTTAGATTGAATATACAGTACTTGCTTTTCAGCTTGATAACGCAGCGAGGACGGCCCCGACGGGTAGTGGTTGCTGGTAGCCCAATGGAATAAAAACGAGTTGCCAGCGCCTGTTTTGGGCAGCAACGAGCGTCTTTTGTTCCCGCACACCTATTTGTTTCCCCACACTGATCGGACTCTATTTGCCTTTGTAGGAATCGGTTACTTAAAAGTATCGAAAATCCAATCAGGTTACGAGTGTAGCGCCTTCAAAAATCGAGCCTATACTTGCCGATCATGGCCGTTTCGTTCAACTCGTCGCTGACCAGTATCCACGTTTCAGAGGGTAGAACCAATCCGGGGGCGGTGGAGCATGGCCTGTTGGAACCGACCTGCACATGGTCGCCAATCGTTGTTGCCCAAGTAAAATTTCTGGCCGGTAGCCTTCTGTAGACAATTTACTGCATGTTCCAGACTTTTAGCTGATAAGCAATGACTTATTACGTCATGGGTACCCGACGAGCGAACACACTAAAACAACACCTCTTCCTGGCGCTTATTTTGCTGAGTAGTTTTCAACAGATTTTCGGACAATCGGTCAAGCGAGCGACCTTTCGTAAGCAGATGATTGCGTCCGAAAGTGCTGAATCGGTAGGGGTATTCGATGTCAATGGTGATCAGCATCCTGATTTGGTTTCGGGAAGTTACTGGTACGAAGGCCCTGCTTTTCTGAACCGACATCTGATCGGGCAGAGTGAGCGCAAAGGCGAATACTTCGATGATTTCGCCACCATCCCTCTCGATATCAATGGCGATGGCAAACTGGATTACGTAACGGGGGGATGGTTCAGCAAAAAAATGGTCTGGCGTGAAAACCCAGGCAATAACGGCGAATGGAAAGAGCATGACCTCGCCCAGTCGGGCAATGTTGAAACCATTCGTGCCTGGGATGTTGATGGCGATGGCCGGATCGATATTGTGCCCAATACTCCCAATCTGCCTCTAGTATATTATAGTCTGGTACTGGATCAGGCCGGGAAACCCACAGGGCAGTTCTCGGCTACGAAAGTGGCGGAGAAACATGGGCATGGTCTTGGTTTTGGGGATATTAACGGCGATGGTCGGGGCGACTTTATTGTGGCTGATGGCTGGCTGGAAGCCCCCGATAAACGATCTGATAAGTCGCTGTGGAAACATCACCCTACCTTCAACCTGGACCATGCCAGTGTTCCCATTCTGGTGGTCGATGTGAACAAGGATGGCCTGATGGATGTGATTGTTGGTCAGGGCCATAATTACGGACTGGACTGGTACGAACAAAAAAGGGTCAATCAAACCATAACCTTTACCCGGCATGCCATCGACCCGTTTCAGTCGCAGTATCATACGATGGAATGGGTGGATATTGATCAGGATGGCGAGAACGAGTTGATCACGGGAAAGCGTTACCGGGCTCATAACGGCAATGACCCTGGAGCGAATGACCCCCTGGGGCTATACTATTTCAAGTGGAATGGGGAGTCCTTCACAAAGAATTTTATCAGCTACGGGCCATTTGGCGAGGGTAAAGGGGCTGGGCTTTACTTTTCGGTGTCTGATCTTCGCGGCACCGGACGAAAGGATATAATCGTTGCCGGAAAAGATGGGCTTGTTGTATTTTTTAATGAAACCCGCTAAGCAAGCCGGTATTTTCTTGAGGTAGTTCGCCTTTCCTGTCAGGATCGAGAACCAATGCTCCTCCCGTACTCTTCCATGCGAAAGCAGTTGATTGTATTGACCTGTTCAAGTTTATTGTTCATAGGGCTCTGCCTGATGGCTTCGGCCCAGTCGTCAGCGGTTTCCGGTAGATCTGGTCCTGATTTTCGGCTTGCCGATGGGGATCGGGTTGTTTTTCTGGGCAATTCCCTAATGGAAGATGATGTGCAGTTCGGCTACCTTGAATTGGCGCTGACCACCCGCTGGCCTGGTCGAAACGTTACGTACCGAAACCTGGGTTGGTCGGGCGATAATGTGTTTGGCGAGGCCCGTAGCTACGTAACCACTCCGCCTACACCATACGAACTGCTCATGCAGCAACTCACCAACGCCAAACCAACGGTCGTCTTTCTGGCCTACGGAGGGGTCGAAGCGCAGGACGGCGAAGCGGGGTTGTCGCGCTTTAAACGGGGTCTGAATCAGCTAGTCGATAAAATTGAACAGCTTGGTGCACAAACCATTCTGGTGTCGCCTATCCCCGTATTATTGTCCTCATCGGCTAGTATAAACCAACGAAATGCAGCGCTGGAACTTTATGCCTCGACCATTGCCCAGACGGCTTCTGAGCGAAAAAAACGCTATATCGACGTGTTCCGGCCGATTCAGGACGCCAGTAAGCAAATGCTGATTACCGATGATGGTGTTCACCTCAACGAAACGGGCTATTATTATCTGGCTAAAGCCTTTGAAAATGGGCTGGCTCTACCACCTCGTACCAACAGCATTACCATCGACCTGGTGAAACAGGCTGTAGAATCAGCTACGCCCATCAAATTGCTGAATACGGACAAAGCAACGGCCAATGTTAATTTTATCGTTAATGAAGCCAATCTGCCTCTTCCGGCCCCCAAACAGGATGACAAGGCTCTGGACGTCGACAATGGGCAAGTGCTGACCATTAAAGGGCTGAAAAAAGGATTTTATACGTTACATGTTGATAATGAAGAGGTAATGACCGCGTCGGCGAAGCAGTGGGCCAACGGTATCGTCATTCGGCAGGGACCATCGTTTACGCGCTCGGCGGAGTTGCAGGCCCTGGTTCAGAAGAAAAACAAACTACATTTCTTCCAGTACCGACCGCTGAATCAAACGTACATCATCGGCTTTCGTTCTTACGAGCAGGGTCGTCATAAAAAAGGGCTGGAGGAGCAAAGTTACCTCATTACCTGGCTGGAAGGCGAAATTATGGCTACCAACCAACCTAAGCCCGCAACGTATTCCCTTACTCAGCTAAAGTAACCCACCATGAGGCCGCGCAACCGTTTTATACATCTCTTTCCGTTACTCCGTAAAAGTCTGCTCGTTCCGTTGCTGGTGCTGACAACGGCCCTGGTCAATCAGGATAAAGCGCCTGATGTACCAGACCCCGACGTGCAAAAAGAACTTGAATCGTTTAAATTGGCCGATGGCTTCGAGGTAACCTTGTTTGCCGCCGAACCTTTAGTAGCCAAGCCGATTCAGATGAACTGGGATGCCCAGGGGCGTCTATGGGTAGTGAGCAGTACGGCCTATCCGCACCTGAAAACGGGTGAGCAGGCCAACGATAAGATTTTTGTGCTCGAAGATACCAATGGGGATGGCAAGGCCGATAAATCGACGATTTTTGCCGAAGGGCTGCTTACCCCAACGGGTATTCTTCCGGGCGATGGTGGCGTGTACGTGGCCAATTCGACCGAAATTCTGCATTTTTCGGATACCGATGGTGATGGCAAAGCGGATAAAAAACGGCGCATACTGAGCGGGTTTGGTACTGCCGATACCCACCACCTGATTCATACATTCCGTTGGGGGCCAGAAGGGAGCCTGTACTTCAACCAGTCCATCTACATCTATAGCCACGTCGAAACGCCATCGGGAATAAAACGACTCGAAGGCGGTGGCGTGTGGCGATTGCGTCCTGAGCATTTGGACCTCGATATTTATGCCAAAGGACTGGTGAATCCCTGGGGGTTACAGTTTACCCGCTGGGGAACAACGTTTATGACCGATGGGGCTGGTTTCGAAGGGATCAACTACGCTTTCCCAGGGGCAACCTTCCTGACGGCCCCCGGTGCTGAACGGATTCTGCGGGGTCTTAATCCCGGTCAGCCCAAACACTCGGGGCTGGATGTTATTTCGGGCCGACATCTTCCCGATGATTGGCAGGGGACATTGATTACCAACGACTTTCGGGCTAACCGGATCAATCGGTTTAAATTGGAAGAGCAGGGAAGTGGCTTTGCGTCGAAACAATTGGCCGACTTGCTATGGACGGACCACGTCGCGTTTCGCCCGGTCGATATTTCGGTGGGACCCGATGGCGCTATCTATGTTGCCGACTGGTATAACCCGATCATTCAGCATGGGGAAGTCGATTTCCACGATCCCCGTCGCGACCAGCAACACGGACGTATCTGGCGAATTGTGGCCAGAAATCGCCCCTTGGTCAAACGGCCTGAACTGGAAAAAGCGACGGTTGCCGAATTGCTCGACGCGCTTCGCCAACCTGAAGACTGGACACGCTTGCAGGCTAAGCAAGTGCTCAAACGGCACGGTGCCAAAGACGTAATTCCCGTTCTGGAGCAATGGATAACCAAACTGGACCCGAAAGCAGCCGACTACGAACACCTGCTGCTGGAAGCGCTGTGGACATACCAGACCCTCGATACCGTAAACGAACCTTTACTGCTGAAGTTGTTGAACGCCAGTGATCACAACGCTCGGGCTGCCGCGTTACGGGCCTTTCAGTTGTGGCATGGAAAAATAAAGGATGAACCTGCTTTGCTGGCTAAGGCGGTACAGGATGCCCACCCACGGGTACGGCTGGAGGCTGTTGTTGCCTTACGGAATCTCCAGTCGGCCGAAGCGGCTCGTGCGGCACTCATGGCCCTTGATCTGCCAATGGATGAGTTCCTGGATTTTGCGCTCTGGCAAACCGTTCGTGAGCTTGAACCGCAGTGGGCCAATCGGCTGAAAGCTCAACCAACCTTCCTAGGCGATGCACGCAAAACCGTTTTTGCATTGAAGTCAGTGAGTAATTCGGAGGCTATTGCCCAGTTGACCCAGCTTTACCGGCAGGGGCAGGTACCCGATGAGTACCAGAAGGACGTACTGGCTTCGATTGCCAAGTGGGGCAAGCCGGACGACCTGAATACGTTGTTCGATATGGCCGTGCAGGGCAATGCCCAACGTGACAAGCAAACCGTAGCCCGCTTAACCACACTAGCCGATGCCGCCCGTCAGCGAAAAGTAAAACCAACGACTGACCTGGGCCGTATCGCCGGGTTTATCAGTAATGATGACGAAGAGGTAGCCACTGCTGCTATTCGATTAATCGGACTGTGGCAGATGGATGAGTTGAGCAACCGATTGGTTAGTATCGTTCCCAAAGGGACCAAATCCATTCAGAAAGCAGCTTTAGGGGCCTTAGCGACCATCGGGAGCGATCAATCGAAAAAAATGCTGATTGGTCTCAGCGGCCCAGGTAACACACCCGTCCTGCGATTGCTGGCTACGGCCCAGTTGGTATCGGTGGATGCTCCTGAAGCGGCTCGAATCGGTACAGGGTTACTAAGGACCATACCACCAGAAACGGACGCTGCCGATCTGTTTCTGGCGTTTTTTGCCACGAAGGCGGGGCTTCAGGCGCTGGCTGACGCCCTCACGGCCCAAAAAATCCCTGAGTCATTTGCCAAATCGGGTAGACAATTGATGGCTCGTAATCTACCCTTTAACCGGCAGCGGTCGGATGAGGTGAATCGATTGCAGAAAGCCCTGGAGGCATCTGGTGGTACGCTGCCCGTGGAACGAATGCCGCAGCAGTTGAGTAATCCCGAAATCACGGCTTTGGCCCAAACCGTCAGCCAGTCGGCAGACCCCGCGCTGGGCGAACAAGTCTTCCGAAAGAGTGAACTGCTCTGCCAGAACTGCCATGCTATTGGTGGTGCCGGTGGGCGGATCGGCCCGGATTTGAGCAGTTTGGGTACTAGCTCGCCGGTTGAAACTATCATTCGTTCGGTTTTGTACCCGTCATTGTCGATCAAAGAAGGCTACGAACTTCAGCGGATTGTCAAAGAAGATGGCTCTGAAATGATGGCCTATCTAGTCAGCAACGGGCTATCGGAAGTCGTCGTACGGGATGTTGGCGGTCAGGATTTTGCGATTCCGAAAAGCCAGATCAGTACAATTGAAAAAACACCCGGTACCCTGATGCCCTCTGGCCTGACGGCCGGTCTGGACAAGCAGGAGTTTATCAACCTGATTGGATTCCTGTCTAAACTGGGAGGTTCAGGTAGGTTCCGTGTGCCCACTACTCAGTTTGTCCGGCGATGGAGTATGGTTTCGGCCAATAAAGAACTGGCTCGCAAGCTGGCTACCGAGGGAACGGCTTATGCCGCAAAAGATGCTGGGAAACTACTGGCCATGCCCATTTACAGCACCGTATCAGGAGCGCTACCCATCAATGAATTGCCGATTGTGGAAGTGGGGCCAGGTAAACGATACAGTTTCGTTCGGTTCGATCTGGAAGTGGTTAGCAAAGGCAACGTCGATCTTGGTTTTACATCAACGATTGGTGTAACGGGATGGGTTGGCCCGAAAGCCCTGAAAATGACCGCTCAAGGTACGGTCATCGATCTGCCTCAGGGTATTCAGACCATTACGTTAGCCATCGACCGTACGCAGTTTACGGCTGCACAATTGGGTATTCAATTGCAGGAGGCTCCACAATCACCCGCACAAGTCCGGCTCGTTATGGGGCGATAGCCTGTCATATAAATGTCTGGTCAACAGAAAGCCCGGCTTTTACAGGCTTTCTGTTGACCAGCTATTCGTTTATGGCCGTAGTAACCTGCGAATCTATCGACGATTTTCTGACCCCTTTTGCCTTTAGCATCTGACCGATACCGTTTGCTATATCAATAGAGGCTTCAATCTCCGCTTTGCGAATGGCTACACTTTCGATATTGAAGCCAAAGGGGATGGCGCGTTCCATACAGAACGTGGTGAGTGCAGAAGCAATATCGAGGCATATTCTTACCGATTTTTCGAGAATATCGTCCGACGTTTTCAGATCTTCCTTCAGTTCATCTGGTACATGAATGCCCAGCCATTCCATAAACTGGAGAGTTT
The DNA here is from genome assembly GCF_002056795.1 of Spirosoma aerolatum. NCBI lineage: Bacteria > Pseudomonadati > Bacteroidota > Cytophagia > Cytophagales > Cytophagaceae > Spirosoma > Spirosoma aerolatum. The sequence continues at coordinate 2,140,482 of NZ_CP020104.1, forward strand.
TGGCCGACCCGCAGGCGGTAATCGTAAAAATGATCGTCGGAGGTTTTATGTTTTGTCGGTTACAACTAAGCGCCAGATCTTCGATAACCTGCCTCGCATACTCGAGATTGAAAATGCATTGTGAGATAAAGTAAGACACCCCGCAGTTCATCTTGTCCAGCATTCGAACATCTTCATCGTTCAGCACATTATGCCGTTCCGGGATGGTTACAGCACCGATTACAGAAGTGTCCTGATACTTGCTCCAGATCGTGTAGGCTTCCTGCAGGCTCGTTTTTACGGGGAAATCTGGTGCCGGTACGCCGACAAAAACTGGATAGAAATTGTGTGTATGTAGCCCTTCCAGCCATTCGGACAGCTCTGAGGCCGAAAATTTTCCCGCAGGGCGGTAGATTATTTTCGGGACGGGTAAAGAATCCAAATACGTAGACGCAAACGCAAACGGATCAAGCGCATTTATAAACGGAAACGGCCTTTCTTCTTTTGTTCGGGCCGATTCATCCTGAACGTCATATACGACCAGCGCATCAATGTCTAGGGTTGCCAGTCGCTCCATTGTTTTTTGAGCAATCTCGGCAACGCGTTCGGGAAGCGTACCGACTTTGGGTGGCGTGATACCATATAATAACACGCCTGATTCTGCAGATTTGATTTTTTCTAGAAACATGATGGCACTTGAACTATGTATCCAGGCGGCTTTCCACTAACGTGAGGTCACTGATGTTTGAACAGACGAACCCGTTCTGGATAGCGCGTACGGCATTTGTATGAGTGATCATACACCTGCGCAAAATTCTACACATCAGCAAAGATGGTGTCTTGATATCCATTGGGCAAATAGGAGGTCATAAATTTCAACAGAAGATTCAGTCGTTTGCCAGCAATAGTGATTGATGTTTATGGCATCCATTGATCATCGCTTGGTGGCTTACATCTCGATTAGAATAGAGTTGCCAGATGGAAGGGCTTCAATTTGCTTGCCTTTCGGCCTGAAAAAACGTAGGGCGTTAGCGTATCATTCCCGCGATTTTAATGATGGGGTTTTTCTCGGTTTTATACGCTAAAAGGAGTAGTTAATAAAATACACCTTTTGGGCGATTTTATGTGCATTGGTAGTGGTGAACTTTGTTGCGTAAATGGGATGAAAAAGTCGGTAGTTCATTTATTGTAAATGGGCTTGCTACGCCTGGAATTTCATTGACGTGCAGAAATTGATAGAAACAAACAATCTGTTAATATAAAATCGCCATGAACTCAATCAGACTTATAATACTCACTGCTTTTCTACTAAGCAGAGCATTATTTTTACAGGCGCAGAGTAACACTGCCAGCACAACGGTAGATACATCCGCCCTTAGAAAAAATATATTTAAGGATAACTCGAAAATATATAATTTGGTGAAGGATATGGTAAGCGGAAACCGAGATGTAGGTGCTCTGGTTAAGCCTTTTTCTGATACCTCTAATACATGGGGTGTTAATTTAACTAACAAGGCTATTGTCGTAGTTAAGCACGCCTTTAAATATGAGCTTAATGAAGAAAATTTTAAGGGGGAAAATACAGATAGAACTGAGATAATTGTCTTACATAAGGATAAAAGTTACATAGATAATACTAATAATTGGAGTGATTATCTGTTAAATACTAAGGATGTTTTGCTGGTTTTTATAGGTGGTGTAAATGATTTACAAAATAGTACTATTGAAATAATAAAGAAGAAATCATTTTTCAGTACCAGCCTTGCCGATTTAATAACATTATCCCAGGCTGTTTTAAGTCCTTCGCTTGCAATGGATGCGTCGTCGGCATCTACCAAACTTCCAGTAACGTTTGTTTTGTTAAATCCTGAGAAGCTGAACTCGCCCTGTAACATCAATATTACGTATGACGAGAAGAAAGAGCCACTAAAAGTGGACATTCACGAGAGAAACTTTTTTGCTTTCCATGTAGGCGTTTCCGGGCAGCAGTTAAATAAAAATCAGGTGAAATTGCAAAATCAGCAACTGACTGTAGCACTTGATAGCACTCAGAAAAAAGAGTGGACCAGCAATCTGGTTGTTATGCTTACATTTTACCCATTTGGTGGTAGGGATATTGATCGATTTGAGCCCGTGTATAAACAGAACTTGAAAGGTAAAACAGCCGGATATGTTTTGTATAAATACACGGCTGAGCGAATCGGTATTTTCGGTGGTGCCAAATTGTCAATAGATCCTATTCAGAATTTGTACCTGGGTGCCAGTTACGCCTTCTCGAAAAATTTTAATTTTAATTTTGGCTGGACTTGGGCTAATACATTAACCCCGTCGGTCACAAGTGTAGGCAATATTAATTCAATAAGCGATGCTATTAAATATGCCGATCGAAAATATGAGCGACAAACATTTATCGGCGTTTCGTTTTCTCCTGGTGTCATTACTGATATTCTTGGTTTGAAAAAAGAAAAAGAAAGTACTAAAAAGTAGTTGCTTTTTTCTGAAGGTATGATAGGTGATATCGTAATTAAACTATATCATTCCAGCGTTAACGGTTTTTGTGAACGGACAGTACCATAGTCTGTAAATAAACCTCTTTTTTATGTTGTTTTTTGTTGCTTTACTTGCCTTTGCCGGGTCAATTGGTGGATTAATTGGCTACCTGGTTTTCGTTAAAGGGTTGCGTCTTCCGCCGGACGCCAATTCGGGTGGAGCGAGTTTTAGTGTTGATGCACCCAGCAGTATATGGGAGCGCCTGTATGCATTCATACGCAATCACTGGGAATTATTTGCTTATCTGCTCCTGGGTATTTCGGGAGCACTTCTTGTACCGCTCATCAATATTTGGGTGGGAGGGGGCCTGAAGGGGATTGAGGAATTGGCTTCACAGCTTTTACCGACCGATAAAGCAGGTACTGCGAACGAGTTGACTACCTGGCAAAAACTCATTGTTTTCGACTATGGACTTGTGTTTGGCTATGCCGCTAACCGACTCTTTGGGGGGCTAACGAATGCTTTACTGGCCCGGATAGGAAATACATCGCAAACACCTGATTCCCCAGGCGCACCAGCCGTAAGGGCCGACTTCGCATTGGAATCTACAAACCTGACGCTTGGGCAGAAAGTGCCCGATCGGGCCGAAAAAGACTCACTGGCCTCTGGTCCCTTCAACAAAGCAATCCTGCGGGGAACACCCGAGTTTGCTACGTTGGTCGAGAATAAGAATGAGAAGGTTGTGTTCAAAAACGAGGAAGGTGATGGTTCAGACCGAATGATGACCCCTGTTCTCAAAACGCACGTTGATCGGCTGGCCGATTTAGTACGATCGGAATGGGGAGCTGGTGTGAGCCTTCGTGTTACGGAAGCCTGGGACGACACGGGCGAACATTCCAGTAGCCACAGCCTCCATTATGAAGGGCGGGCTGTAGACCTTACCACTAGTGATTTAGATAAATCAAAATTGGGTCGATTGGGTCGGTTGGCGGTGGACGCTGGCTTTAACTGGGTTTATTACGAAAATCTACTCCATATCCATGCTTCCGTAACTAAAGCATAGAACAGTAAAAAGACCATTTATTTTCTAACGTATTCTGCTAAAACGATGATCCTAAATGCCCCTCAGGTAGATCCGCAGCCTCGTAGCGTACTGGTCGAGCTTAAAGCTCCCCAGACGCTTGGATTTGGCATGGCCAGCGAAAATTCGACAACTATATTGAGCGATTTAGGGATTAGGCCTGATCCTACGTTTGCTCCCGTACCTGTTAAGCCTACTACTGAACAGCGTCTGGAAATGCTTGTTCAGAATGAAGATAATCAGCACCTGATCGTTCGAACCGATTACCTGAATGCCGAGCAGCAGGCAATAGCGCTGAGTCATCCCGATGTGGTTGCCATATGGTCCGATGCCGTGGTTGAGCCGTTTGCCTGTCCCATACCGCCCTGCGATTGCTCGGCCAGTGTTGCCAAAGGATCGTTGAGCGATGTAGCCGATTTTCTGGGTGTCAGTACCTTATGGGCTAAAGGATTCCGTGGGGCCAATATGGTCGTTGGCGTTGTTGATGGAGGAATTACAGCCAAAGGCCGAACGACCGTGACAGTCGAAAACCCAGCCAACCTTATCGACAACGTAATTGGAGGATGGACTCCCGATTGGGGCACCACTGGCAAAGGTTGGAATTTTCATGGCAATATGTGTGCAACTGACGTACTTGGAATGGCACCCGACTGTCGTCTGTATGACCTGCGGATAGCCAGTCCCACTGTTCCCGGAATGTTGTCCAATGCGATCAGTGCTTACCGATGGGCCATAAATCAGCATATGGCTACGGGTACCCCCCATGTGCTGACCAATAGTTGGGGAATGTATCAGCCGGGCTGGGCTCCTGATTATGTCAATGACCCTGCCCATCCTTTTTCGCGTATTGTTGTAGAAGCCATTAATGAGGGAATCATTGTGCTGTTTGCGGCTGGAAACTGCGGCAGTACCTGTCCTGACAACCGATGTGGAGCCAGCACGGGGCCTGGTGCCAGCATTTGGGGGGCTAATGGCCATCCAAGAGTGATGACGGTTGGGGCCGTCAATAAAAACGGACAGTTTGTGGGCTATAGTAGCCAGGGTCCGGCATCTCTTGATCCGCACAAGCCTGACTTTTGCAGTGTTACGCATTTTAAAGGCTATTTTACCTCTGATAGTGGTACATCAGCAGCTACACCAATTGCAGCGGGTGTTGCAGCCCTGTTGAAGCAGGCCTTTCCGACATTGACACACGATGGTATAAAACAGGCACTCATCACAACGGCACACGATATTGGGCCGGCTGGCTGGGATCAGCATTCGGGGGCTGGTATCATATCGGCTATTGACGCATATACTTCGCTCACTGCTTCTCCCGTTCTTGCAATGGCTGATGTAGCAATGGTGAACGCTTTCTAGGGCGCTTTGCTCGTCGGGTTATCCGCTTCTGGATACATATAGACATAGCAGCCAATGATACTTACCCTAACGAAAAAATCGGCTACGACTGGCGATATCCAGGTAGCGCATAAAGAATTCGATTTAACCTCCGAAGAAGTAAGGAAAGTAATGGGCCAGGTAAGAGAGACGAATGCGGGCGATTTCAGTCCGTTTGCCACAATTTACATAGACCCCGATCAGTATATACTTGAAGCGGATGGGGAGTCAGTAGAATTCAAGCCCCAGCTCTGGCCTGTGTCTCAGAGTGAGATTATACATGAGCTAATGCAGAATTTGCGAACCTGAAAGTTGTATTTCGGTCTGGTACGATTATAAGTTTTTATGAGCCTTACTCTGATAGAGACTATGTCAGTGTAAGGCTCATAAGCTTGAAAGGTTCGCTGCTTTCCAGCAGGTTCAGCACAGGTTTTAGGATACCGTCTCTTTGTGGATGGTAACAGGTAATCAAATCCTAAAACGATGACAGTTCGCTTGGTTGCAACTAGGTGAGCAGCTTGATCAGAAGGCGGCAGTTTAGATCTGGACAATTATTTCGGTGCTCTATTCAGCAGGTTATTGTCTACAGCGTATTTAACCAGCGCAGCTGTGTTTGTGCAGTTAAGTTTACTGAGCATATTGGAACGGTGCGTTTTAACGGTCAACGGGCTCAGAAATAGCTTTTTAGCGATCTGTTCATTGGTTAGCCCGTCCACAATCAGCTTCAGTACATCTCGCTCCCGTTGAGTAAGTGTCTCGACGTAGGAAAGCGTTGGGGGCTTACGATTGGCCAGTCCATGAAACAGAACAGGCGTTAGCTCAGGGCTTACATAAATTTCGCCATGTCCAACAGCTTCCAGAGCTTTTACCAACTCGGCCTTGCCCACATTTTTAATCAGGTAACCATCGGCACCGGCACGAAGCATGGCTCTTACGGTGCCATAATCATTGTCCATACTAACGGCCAGTATCCGTACGCCAGGAAACTGTTTTTTGATCCGTTTGGTGGTCTCAATGCCATTCAGGGCGGGCATTTGTACATCCAGCAGGACGCAATCAACAGGGGTTTGGGCTAGTATAACCAGCACTTCTTCGCCAGTACCTGCTTCTCCAATAACTTCACAGCCATCAATGCGGTCAAGCAGGCTATGCAAACCGTCTAAAAATAGTTGGTGATCGTCGGCAATGAGTATACGTGTGGGCAGCATAAGTCACCAGAAGGAATTAAAATTAAAAATACGAAAAAGCTTCAGATAATTTCGCAAAGAGCGTCTGCCAATCACCATAAGCCTGTTCTCTTTCTGAAAAGGTTTAGGTACTGACAAATTTCCATCGCCATTTTTCACAAAACATCATCCGAAAGGTGTAATTCGTAAACTACTCCCAAATGAGTAACTGGTACAAAACGCCCATGAAGCAGTTGCTCATAACATTTGTCCAAAAGATAAGGATCATCCTGTTTCGCGAACGACTAAAAACAGGTATTTTACCGGAAAAGTAAAAATATATCTATGTTGTTCATTTACAGGTTCATTCAAGTGTCTGCATAGGGGTACTTTCTACTAATGACTTTATACCACAACCTATAACCTGCTCTCGCCCAAATCCTATGAGTCAGTACATTTATCAGTCGGCTACAGAATTAGCAGCTATGATTCGTGAAGGAAAAGCGTCAAGTGTAGCCATCGTACAAGCGCATTTAGATCAGATCAAAAAACATAACCATACTATAAATGCACTCATTTCTATTTTTGAAGAAGAAGCTCTACAGGAAGCCTTTCAGTGTGATCTGGAAGCCCAAGAAGGTCGATTCAGAGGGCCGCTGCATGGCGTTCCTGTCACTATAAAAGAGATGTTTTGGATTAAGGGCAAAAGCAGCAATCTGAACTCCAGAATACTTAAGTTTTTTGTTGCTCCGGCCGATGCCGTGATTGTTGACCGAATAAAAAAGAGTGGTGCTATTATTCTTGGGCAAACCAATGTGCCGAGGTATATACTCGACTATCAGGTAAATGGTGATATCTATCCGGAAGGTAAGAATCCGTACAATACTGAGTATACGCCCGGCGGAAGTACAGGTGGAGGGGCTGCGGCTTTAGCGTCGGGCTTTACTCCTTTGGAATTAGGAGGTGACTTTGGTGGTTCAGCGCGTGTGCCTTCTAATTTCTGCGGATTGTATGGTTTAAAACCTACCGACAAAACCGTTCCATTATTTGGGAATTGGCCACTGCCCAAAAACGCGAAGTCGTTTATTATTCATATGTTTCAGGGGAGCCCACTAGCCCGAACCGTTGATGATCTTGAGTTGCTCTGGAAAGTAATTGTTGGCCCTCACGAGAGCGATCGTACTATTCCAGATATAAGCTGGAAACCATCAGTCAAACAATCACTTCGTGAATACCGGATTGCCTGGGCCGACGGATGGCCTGGGCATGAAGCCAGTGCGCAAATACAAAAGGCGGTGCAATCCGTGGCCGATACCTTAGTGAGCCAGGGAGCGAAGGTTGAAAAGAAGATTCCCGATGAAACGCTGTATAATGAATCGCTTTCAACCTTCGCGGGCTTATTTCCTTATGTAATTGCCCAGTATATGCCCTGGATTCTCAGGCAGTTATTTAAATGGTCATTGCTCCTGGGCATTCTGAAAGGGGTAAAAAAAGAGTCGCCTGAGTTGGTAAAGGCAATGAAAAAAGCCTTCAGGATGAAAGCGCGCCATTATGGAGAGATGCTGTTTCAAAAAAGCCAGATCACAGAACGGTGGGAACACTTTTTCGAAGCATACGATTTCCTGATTTGTCCCGTTGCCTATGGGCCTGCTTATAAGCGCTGTAAGCTGGGAAGCCGAATTACGTATGATGGCAAAGAAATGATTTATAACAATTATGTTTGGCCTTATGTGGCTGGTTTTAGTGCTACAGGTCATCCCTGCCTGACAATTCCCTTAGGATTGGGAAAAGAGGGGTTGCCAATTGGGGTGCAGGTTGTTGGTAAATACTGGAGTGAACCTGAGTTGATTCAGTTTGGCAAACTAATCAGCCCGCTTACGAAAGGTTTTGTTAAGCCCGAAGGCTATTAATACTATCCGGTGTATGTAATTCCAGTTACGGTAATAAGTATAATGCATCTTTAGAACCAATTGAATAATAATTGTCTGGCTCTAACCCATATTTAGGTAATTATGGGTTAGAGCCAGACAATCGACCGTTTAAACTGGAATAATCACTTAATAGCCGACCGATGAATTAGTAGTACGCTGAGCTTTTTATGCCTTATACCGTAAGTACATGTTTGGAAGCCAGCGAACTCATGGCCATAATTGTCCACTGCGGATTAAGATTCATACTGGTTGGAAATACAGACGCATCGGCCACAAAAACATTGGAGAAACCCTCCACACGGAACGTTTCATCGACAACACGTTTGGCCCGAATAGCCGCCGAAGCAGTTTGGCCAGCCATCAGATTTCCGCCCTGTGGGTGTGCCGTATTCAGCATTATTTTGCCGGCCGACATTAAGTCGTATCCCTGAATAAGGCGGCTAAACGTGGCTACGTTCTCACCATTAACATCGAACATAAGCCCAGGCTGGAGCGGAACAACAACCTGTTTGGCGCCAGCACCCTGGCCAATTTTGAGTAAAGTTGTCAAAGCGTACCGAATATTATCCTGATCCTTACAGCCCAATTCCCAGGAAAATCCTTTACCGTTGAGTAAATCGGCTTTACTTAGAATCTTCCCGTTCGATTCGGACCCTACCAGAACCCCAAAATTTAACAGATACGTATAGTCATCCATTAAAGCCTGATAGCGACCAAAATAGAACGGAAGCGATAGACCGAAGGTACTGGGTGGGTTAAAGTAGGTTTCAAAAACCATCTGATCGTTGGCACTGATGGCTCCCATCGTAATCTGTTCGCCATCAAAAGCCTGGATGGGTTCGTCGAATTTAAAAGCTACGGGCAACGCAAAATTGCAGCTCATTCCCAGCCCTACCGAACCTTTTACTTCGCTCTGTGTCAGAAAATGGCTGCTGGCAATTGTTCCGGCTGCTACCACAACCGCTTTGTTTACCATTACCTCGTGCAAGCGGCCGGATGCCGTTTGTAGCACAACACTGGTAGCCCGACCCTGTTTACTCATAAACCGAACGGCGGTTGTATTGGAGGCTACCGATACTCCTCTGGCTTCGGCCCAGGGAATATACGTTTCCAGCATCGAGCGCTTTCGTAGGTATTTGTTTCCCAGATTCCATAGTCCGTCACCCGCAACATTAGCCCCGTTTATGTTGGCTAGGGTAGGGTATTGTAACTGCTCATTCGGGGGGGCTGTTCTATTATAGGCACTAACTCCTTTTCTGAATCGGTGAGCTACTTTTGTATTGACGCCATTGCTTCCGATCCTGGTAATGCCTAGTTCTCGGGCAATTTGCTGATATTCATGATCCAGGCTGTCAAGGGGTATTCCGTATTCCTTTTTCCAAACTGTTTTTACCCGCGCTGGTAATTTATAACAAACGGCATTATTAATAACGCTTCCCCCGCCTACACACTCGGCCTGCAAAATAGACATGTCGGCACGCTTCGTCTGTTGAAGGCCTCCTTCTTTATACACCTTAGCCATCATCTCGATTTCCCGGTCGTTAAAATCCTGAAGGGGCGAATAACGATTCCCCCGGTCAATCATCAGAATGCGTGCAGTTGGATTTGCCCGGATGAGCCGATATGCCATTACTGAACCTGCTGGTCCCGATCCGATGATAATATAATCTACCTCCGTAGGCAGAGGGTCTTCATGAACGGGCGTCGACAAGCGGGCCGCTGGTTTTGGAGGAATTGGCTTCTTCGAAAGAGGCTGATAGTTAAGCGGGTCGTTGGGATGTTTGGGTAAGGGCGCAATCCGCGCAAATGGTGGTGGGCCTGTTGGTACTTCCGGTTGCAGCCGATCTCTGGCGCCCGGTGCTATGTAACCGATCCGATTATGCTTTTTCAGATTGGAATAGGCCGCAAACATTACCATCGAATGAGCGGCTATGCTAAGTTGCGTGGTCAGGTCAGCATAAGCAGGGATTAGTGAACGCTGCCGTTCGGAAGCTGGTCGAATGAGGTAATGGCGTAGGTAATAAAGTTGTTCATCGTTCGACATCGTTGAGAAAGGGGGCCTGAACGCCCACGTAACACTCAGTACATTTTCGATGAGCCAGAATGGGAAATTGAGTAATCCCCGCTTACGCCCCCGAATTGTACCGGCATACCGATCAATTGCCTGCAAGATGTCACCACTGTCTTCTGGCCCTTCAGGAAAAAGTGCCTGATGAATGGCCAGTACATTCTGAGCACTAGAAGGCCGAAACGAAGTAATGGTGTATTCTATTTCATAAAAAAGCTTTCGAAAGGCGAGTAGCATAATAAACAGAAACAGAACCAGGATCAGGCTAAACGTAAACCAGGATTGTATATCAATGATCTGGCCCGTTTCTGTTTCGATGGCCACATTGGCCACCGTGAGCCAGATCAACGCGCCTGCAATCCTGATAAAATATCCCCTTAACAACGTCCCAATCAGATAGTAGCTAAGACGCTCGTTTTTTACCATTAGAAAACATAAGACAATAATGGCCGTATACATCGTAACGGCATTTCCCAGGGTCGGGTCGGGGCCATGAAAAATGGCTCTCAGAGGTGTGTTTGGGTATCCATGAAAGCGTAGATAAAATGCTACTCCGATCATCAGCAAGGCCAGGATGCCAATGCCCCAGAATGCCCAGTTCAATAATGTAGCTGGTATTGAGAGCAGCCGTTGCGCTTTCGTATTGGCTCTGATCTTATCAAACGTCTGTTTATTGATTGCCTTACCCGAGCTGATTAATATCCAGATAAAAGCGATAACCATTACTAAATCCGTAATGCCCGATAGTAGCAGAAAATCATGATCAGGCCCCGTAGAGGTACCGAGCACGTAGAACAGGAACGAGCAGAATACCGACACAGCATGGCCAATACAAAGTACGAGTGTAGTATAAAAACGCAGTCTCTTGTTGTAAGCGCCTATGAACGCCATTCGGATCATCAATGAGATCTTCGCCATCGTACAGAGGGCCAGAAACGGATTTCGATAGGTGGTAGCAAAAAGGTCGCCAATTCCCGGAAATTTAAATAACGAAGGGGCAAATGCCCCGACGAGTAACAAGCCCAGATAGGCTAAATACCCAATACCTAATAAGCGCAGAATCCAGAAACCGGCATCTCTTTTGGGTTTGTCTACCCGCTCATAACTCCATTCTTCGGGCATTGTAGCTGGAGAGGGGGGCGTAACTGGATTGATTATCGACACGATAAGGCGTGCCAGCCACAGACAAACAGGCCCAATCAGAAAAGCGTCAATGGATATAGTAATGAAAAATTGCAGCGGTAATAACTTAATGGTGCTGATTGGTGCTGCTGAAACAGTCAGCGGATTATTGATATTATGAACATTGGAGTATAAAGACAGCACATATAAGGGCAAAAAAACGAGCAGGTATTGAATGATGGAACTGGCCTTACGCAGCATAAGTACCATTGGTGCCAAGATGCATGTACAGAGACCCACAATGACACTCAGCAACCAGGGAGTCGGCGAGATTGGAAATCGGTTGGTGATCCAATAAAGCAACAGCGAGATCATTGCGGCTGTAACACTTATGATGATGATCAATCTGGTAGGCCGGGAAACATAATCGAGCGGATCTGAGGCCGTATACCCCGTTGCGGTAAAAAGTGGTGCCATGCAATTGAAGATAGGAATAGGTTGGAACAGGTTTGATAGACATTGATCGCGTATACTGAGTTTCTGGCTGGGTTGAACCCGAACACATTTCCCCGTGATACTATGATGGTTCTCAATTTAACGTTTATTGATCAGCGTCATAGGCTCAGTCCGTAAAGCATCGTCGTTCCACCGCTCAAGTAGTAAGGCATCCCAGTTAACAGCAGGAGTCATAGGGATATGCAGGAACGTGAACGTCCGGTCGAAGCGAATGGCCGCAGACGAGTTTTCGATAATAGGAATCCAGGTGCCCGTATTGACAAATAGATTCATATGCCATCGAGACTGAGCTGGCGTGTGAGTATGGCCGAAGGTAATCAGGCGAATTCCCTTATTGGCTTTGAAAATTTTCAGGGCCTCAGGAAACAGATTATCTGGCTCAGTCATTAACAAGCTGCCAGCCACACGCCCCAGAACATAGGCAGCAGCCAGCCAGATAGCCGCCTGTCTTACAGTAGCCCAGGATACCTGGTGGTGTAGGATCTGGTAACCGATTGTCCAGACACCAACGCCCAGGGGTACACCAATGGCAATAAGCAGAGGCAGAAACTGCCGGAGCACATAGGCGTAATAATGCTTGGGAATAATCCGTAACACAAATGGTAAATGATGCAGCAGTAGTTTTAGAGCCAGTGAAAATCGTTCCCGGATCAGCAAGGGTAATACATTGGTGGTAGGGCGTATATTGTCCAGGAAAGGATAATCCAGTTCGATTCGGTTTAGCAGGTATCGATTCAGGAAAGAACCAAACGGAATAGTCAACTCCTCACCACCTGCCAGAACGGGCTTGCCACGGACCTGGCTGTATATATCGTAGCGATGACCATGCTCCACATAGATCTGGCCGTCGATCAGCAGGCAATCATCGAAAAAACGAATAGGCTCCTCCTGTTGCGATGCAGAAGTTGATAAGGCAACGGCTTCATAAATCTGATTCCGCAAACACTGTTGAACGAGTGGCCAGTGCCATTCGAGATCATGATTTCCAGTCATGATCCATAGCTGATTTCCGTAACTTAACCACCTCCGCAAAGCAATATAGAGTTCGGTATGCCCTTCGGCTACTAGCCGGAGTTTCCACACGGATTTATAATCGTTCGTTTTCAGGCCATATATAGTTTCTTTTTCCGAAATAGACTCTTTTAGTTCCTGCGCCGACTTGTTTACTCCGAGTGTAGCTAATAACTGATGCCATGCCAAAAAATCTGCCTCCGTTTGAGGTATTTCCGTGACCCGAAGAAAATCAACAAAATCGCCATTAATGAGCAAAATGGCAGGTTTGGGCCGTTGTTCTGAAATATGGGTTAGCCAGCGTGCAAACGTGGCGTCATAAAAGAAGTTTTCGGTACCAGAGAAGCAGCCGTCTTGCTGTTTGCCCGATGCCAGGTGTAAATCACTGACAACAAAAATATCCTTACCGTAAGCCGATACGTCTGTTATGGTTGGGTGGTTATGCATAGTAGCCATAGCCTGGATGTGTGGAGGGAGCAGCGTTTGTTACGACAGGGTATTCGCCTGGCTCTTGAACCCTAATGACTTTTAAGGATAATCTGATGTACCATTCCGCCAGTCGGTTTTTCATCAATCGTCAGCTTACCATGCAATTGATGAACTACCGTCCGAACGTTACGAAGGCCTATGCCTGTCGATTTCTGACTGAGTTGATTCGGGTTGTAGCCGCAACCATTATCGGATACGTTAAGACAAAGTGTTTGACCGGTCTGGTATAATTCGATATCAATAATCGTAGCTTCGGCATGCTTCAAGGCATTGTTTATCAGTTCTTTGGCGATTTGGAGCAGCGGCTGCTGGATGAACTCTGGCAGCGGTTCGGTGAGTATATGCGTGAAACTGATTTCGGGCTCATTCACTCTCCCATTGAGTTGCGAAACATAATCATACAGACTAGCCACTAGCCCCTGTTGTTGCAGATCGGTTGGCATAAGCGCATGCGACACCTGCCTCACATCGGCAACAATTCTGTCGGCCTGGGTGATAACCCGGCTTAGCGTTTTGCCGATCAACGTATCTGTATTGTCATCGAGAGCGGCTTCCAGTTGTAGTTTCAGAGATACCATATCGGGGCCAATATGATCGTGCAGATCACGGGCCAGCCGCTCGCGTTCGGCGAGTTGGGTACGAAGAGCCAATTGGTTTTGCTCGCGCAGCAGTCGCTCACGTTCATCATGATACGTTTTGAACCGATAAGTTAGCCCTAAAAGGAGTACCGTCGTTTCAAAGACAATAGAAACGGCAACTGGTTTTATCTGAACAAACCCAAACGTAGATACCGGCAGAATCACCGTTATGAACCAGCCTACGGTTATAAACATAAAGGGACTGACTGCAATCAGATATAACCATACGTTCCCCCGCACGTTTTTCTGAAACAGAGCGTAGCCTAACGTTGACGTCAATAAATTTAATAATACGCCTACAATGGCTATTCCAATATATAGCTCAATTATAATCCAGGACTTAAAGGCCTCGGTCGGTAGAGTTCGATAAAGCCACTGCTCCAGTATAGGTACAAGTATGGCAAAAGCCGCCCATACCTTAATGGCTACCAGGCAAATACGATTCAGGAGAGGAGGTAAATACGCTTTGGCATTCAGCAGCGAGCGAACAAACAGAAAGCAGGAACCCATAGCGATCAGAATAAACCAGTTCCGTACCCGATCGCCCCCTACATAGTCAGTCATCAGGTAATAACGGCCAAAGAGTCCGTCATTGGTCAATACCGCTCCCATGTTGCAGAGAGCGTAAAAGCAGTAGAGTCCATAGATTAACCCCTGTCTGGCTAAAAAAAGGAAAAGGCTTAAACAAGTAGCCGCCAGGGTCCATCCAACAACGCCACCCCAGAACATCTCTTCCTGTCGGTCGAATCGTAGAAAATCTCTTGGCCGCCAACCCTTAATCGAAACGTTTAACGGACCAAAATCCCGCTGGATTCGCAGGTAAACCGTGTATTCCTGTTGGGGGGGCAGGTTGATTGGTAAGATAAAATCGCGGTTGTCGACCGGACGAGAGGCAAAAGGTGTTCGCCAGCTTAAAGGAGGGCTAAGCGCTGTCAGGTGATTCTGATGGACTACGTAGCTGCTGAGCTGGTCGAGGTATGGGTAATCAAGCTCAATCCAGACAGGCAACGTCCGATTGTCCCGATTACGGATGGAAAATTTGACCCAAACAGGTTTTGGTCCGACCACAGGTACGGGCGAAGCAACGGCTTTAAATGGATACCGATCAGGCTGCCTTACTAATTGATCGGCAGTAATGTGTTCTGATGTATCCTGAAAGGAGAACAAGCCTTGTTGAAACGTCAAGCGCTCCGTTTTTCGGTCTACGTCAAAAATGGGGTTAGTCTGTTGTGCTCTAAGCCCGCTTTCGTTGGAAATAGTTAATAAAATAAGCAAAAAGCACTGTAGGTAGTAGACCTGTTTTTGCATAATTCAGGTGTTGGAAGGCATTGGAAGTCAAGATACTATAAAAAATCAATAGCCATTTATCTATAGTAAAAAAAACAGAAATAAGATAAAAGGCGTGTTTACTATACTACCAAAGGAGTAGGTTTACATTTACACCTTTTGGCTGATTTTTTTAAGTAGATAGACGTGGAAATTTGTCAGGTAATACATCTATCCACACCTAAATAGTTTAGTTCGTATACTACAATTTTACCTGTTAGAGGGGCTCTCATAAGCTGGCGAGATTGTAGTATACTTTTAGTGCATGTTGAAGTTGCTTAACCTGTTTGTAGTTGCTATACAAGCAGGTAGCCTATTCGATTTAGTCAGTACTGAACATTTTACGGCTAATGATCTGGTGAATTTCTCATCGGTAATGCTCAGAAGGAAGTACACACATCATCCCACTCTCAGTTGATACTCCATGTCTTTTGATGGTATAAATGAATTTCTCATCAGGTGTCGGATTTACCAGTTGACGGGTTATGGCATCGCCTATCGCCTGGGCAGGGGCATGGTCTCACGGGTAATCTAATTCTGTATATTTTACTATTATGGCAATGTTATCAATTGATAATCAGTCTGCCCGCTTGGTAGAAAGGGGGTTTTTACCCTTGCCCAGGTTATGATGAATGCCTTATTTGTTGCGCCTAAATTCTAACCACGTATGCAGCTAGTTCCTAAAGTGATTCAGAAAGCCGTCCGGCAACGATTAATGGAGTCGATTCCGGACCAACAGGAAACGCTAAAGAAAATTGAGGAAGGTAAGCCACTTGAGGCTGAGAAAGACGAAAACCGAAAATTGGCTTATATTCAGCGACAGGTTAAATGCAGTTTATCGGTTGCCCGTCGGATTGCAGATAGAGAAGATCCTGCCAATCTGCCGCTCAATGACGACCAGCGGAACAAAGCGGAGAGCTTGCAGGGAGATACTGCTGATTTTGTACCCATCTGTTTTCTGGATATAGGCCGGGCTGCGTCCCGTTCGGTAGCTATTGTTACGCTGCCCGACCGCTCGCCTAAAGGAACCGGCTTTATGGTTTCGCCAAGTCTTTTTCTCACCAATCAGCACGTTATACCCTCTTCGGCCGATGCCCGTAACCGGCTGATCGAGTTTACCTATGAACTTGATCCCGATAAACAGACCACCCCCGTCACCCAGTTTCAGCTTGATCCCGATACGTTTTATCTCAATGATTCAATCGACGATCTGGACTATGCTCTCGTGGCAATAGGGCCGAAGCGTAATGGGCCTCTATCGGTTAGCGAGCTGGGCTTTTTGCCACTTGTCGATGCGAATGATAAATGGATTACGGCAGGATTTGTTAATATCATACAGCATCCTAACGGAGAATTTAAACAGTTGGTTGTTCGCGAAAACCGAATTACAACCCACAGCAACAATACGCTGATTTATGGTACAGATACATTGCCCGGATCGTCAGGATCCCCCGTATTTAATGACGACTGGGAGGTGCTGGCTCTCCATCATTGGGGTGAACCGCACCGGGCTATCGCTGATTTACGTTCGGATGGCCTGCCTATTCCGGGTTTGGGAAACGAAGGCATTCGGATAAGTGCAATTATTAAGGAACTGATTGATAAACTGCCAACTTTAACGAAAGCGCAACAGAATCTGCTTAGTGAGGCTCTCAACCCAGGGTTTCGCCATCCTAGTCTGTTAGGCGCTTCCGTTCGCCAGCCGGAGGCTACTCGTGCCATACTGCCTGATCCTCCGCCTGATCCTAAACCCCAACTCTCTAAAACCCCCCAAGCTATGTTGTACAATGCCAGTAATGGAACGGTTTCGTTTACAGTACCTATCACTATTTCATTGAGTTTTGGTCAGGTAGAACAAACAGTACGAGCGGTATCGCCCGAAAAAAATGAACCTCAGGAGGTATCACCCGAAGACCCGGGTGCTGCTGAGGCTATTGTGTTTAAGCCTGCCCCTGACTATAGTAATCGAAAAGGATACGATCCCACCTTTTTGGGCATTGTCTTGCCTTTACCAGGCTTAACAGGTACACAACCAGATCTGGCTGCTATTAATAAGCAAGCCCTGCCCAACCGGCCTTTTGAGTTTACATACCAGAATTTTAGCCTGGTCATGAATAAGAAGCGTAGACTTCCGTTTTTTACAGCCGTTAATATCGATGGCGGATCCGTCGTGCAAATTAATCGCCAGACGGGGGCCATTACCCGAAACGAAAGTGAAGGGTTGGAAGAAGCCCGGGAAACCTGGTATGATGATCCCCGTATTGATCCGAAGGAAACGACTCAGGATACACTTTATCGAACGGCGGACTTTCGTATTTTCCAACGTGGGCATCTGGTTAAACGTACCGACCCCTCGTGGGGAGGAGCAGAACGGGCGTTCAAAGGCCAGTCCGACACATTTCATTTTACAAACTGTAGTCCGCAACACGAAAAATTTAACCCTATCAATACGCGTTGGGCGGGTGTTGAAGATTGGATTACCCGAGTAAGCGATAATGAAAACATTCGGGTAACTGTGTTTAGTGGGCCTGTTTTTGGCGACAATGATCCGCTTTTCAGCAATTTACCCGTCCCTAAGCAGTTTTGGAAAGTGATTGTTTGGTCTGAGAATGGCAAAATTCGATCAACCAGTATTTTGGCCGATCAGGGCGATTTACTACAGGCGGCTCAATCGGGAAGGGAAGGTCTTGATGATCCGAATGCTGATTCCAGAAATAAGTTTCCTAAAACATATCATGTTTCGATCAAAACTATTGAAAAGCTAACGGGGCTGGATTTTGGAAATGATGTTCGACGGGGTGATTCGGCTCCACGCGGGGGGGAGTCATTGGAGTTTTCGGACGTCACTCAGTTACAGCCGATTGTTTTTCCTGATAAGGGGTATTAATGCGCTCCGAAATGCTCACTTCCAGAATACAGAAGTTACCCTAAGCGGACGGCATGTCGAGTGTTACTTCGACCAATAGGGAAGAATGAGCTACCCACTAAGTTGAATGGAATCCAATTTGTGGGATTTCGTTCGGCTTGGTAGTATGTAATTGCTGTGTAGTAATGGTTTGTAAACGAGTGATTTAAGGCCTATGCGCCTAATAGGAGGTACAAATAGTGTTCAAAATTTGAACACTGAACAGAAATAAGACTTATAAGTAAGTTTCCGGGTTAGTACCTCGTTTGCTTCCAATTATTAAAAGCCGCTTAGCAGCATCAGTGTATGAGCAGCAGCACCTTTACTTAGGGTAAATTAACGCATATGTTCTGCTCGCCATATTTATTGAGCCCACTTGATCGGGTAGCTCCGAGTGGAGGCATACCGTGATTGGAGCTGTATCACGATTGAGGGAGCATTTGGAAAATCATTCTCCATATCAACCAAACCGAAATCGTATAGGTAGTTCCCATTCTTCCCTGTGTCTGAATGTCAAATTCACTGGAAGCTCAGTTACTTGCCAACCAGTTTGTTCGGATTC
This sequence comes from Spirosoma aerolatum, assembly GCF_002056795.1. Taxonomy (NCBI): domain Bacteria; kingdom Pseudomonadati; phylum Bacteroidota; class Cytophagia; order Cytophagales; family Cytophagaceae; genus Spirosoma; species Spirosoma aerolatum. Next base: position 2,159,143 of record NZ_CP020104.1, read on the forward strand.
ATCGATCATTTATTGTAGCGGTTTCGGCGATCACTAGCTATGCACCCCGCCACGTTAAAATCGCTGGTCTGAAGCTACCCATCGGCCGACTCTATCAGAAGGATGTTGAACGGATACTAGATGTATCGAAGCGGTAATTATGTACGCTAAAGGCGCTACATGGTAGTTTTTCATCAACCAACGTTCGTCAATTTGGGCAATACCATTACAGTTTATAAATAGTATTGCCCGAATCGACGAGCGGCTACTGAGCGACTAGTTTTTATTTTTTATACACTTAATTTACCCTCAATTGAGTCATCTAAGGTTTTTCCCATAATCGCACCGGCAGCCATTTTGACAAAGGCTATCGCATTCCCGTGTTTATTGTCCCAATAATAGCCCTCACGCGTGTCCACTTTGATCACCGTAATACGCGGATCGTCCTCTCCTTCGGTAAACCACGTTTTTAACAGCGGCTCCCAGAGTTCTTTGATGAGGGTTTTATCTTTCGATATAGTGGCCTCACCATAGATACTCAGAAAATCGGAATGGGCCGAGCCCTGAAATAAAAGGTGAACTCGATGGTCAAGCTGTATCTCCGCATTTTTATGACTATCGTCGGCGCTCAGGAACCAGAAATTACCGGCTTCATCCACCTTTTGCACCGACATTGGCCTAGTTGTCAAGGGTTGGCCTGAGGTGATTTTCGTACAGAAATAACAGGTCTTATTCTGGTCTACCAATTCCTTGATTTTCTTTCCGGCTTCGGTCCCATTCAGATCCTGGTGATTGGTTTCGGGTTGTTCTTGATTAATGCTATCCATAACGTTTTTGATTCGTGTAGACTTGTTTCCAGGGCTAACAATCTGTTGAACCAACCGTCTTTGGAAAAAACCTTACTACTAATTTTCTTTATTTAATGGCGACACTATCATTTTTAGTAGGGGTCTTGAGAGTAGACGTAACGACTTTCTTATCCATGAGTTGCCTTGAGCAAAACCAACCTTTTCAGGACGGGACCCGGCATCAAAAGCCCATTTTCAGGGCTTTAAGCACGCTTACTTTCCGATACAGAAAGTAATACTGTTAGATAAGTAATTGATTATTAGAAATTTATATGTAATATATTTTGTATAAGGTACAAATAGTGTTCAAAAAATGTATAATTTTTATCATTCATCTACTTTTATCGCCAGATTATAATTTATTATTTTGTTGAGCAACAGAATCATAAGTTGTCAAGCATATCAGAAACTTCTGTTGCTTCATGAAACAGCTCCTTACTTGTTTAGCGCGCCTAAGGCTAACGACAATTATTGAAACCCCAACCCTGGTTGATTGTCCTAGTATCCGCTCTTCTACTGGCATAATTGGTATTGACGCTGTGGGGTGTATCGGGAAGGGGAAACAGGCTGAGTAAGAAATCTGGAAAGGAGGATAATTGCTTAACTATATGTAATCAAATGACCCTTTATTCTGTTAATTGCTACATAAAGTATTACATTCAAAAAGTCTATTATAACGATATACATTTTGTTTGGTGTAGTGACCAATATGATAGCCGAAAGGAGCCAGCCCATTCTCCGTCCTCATTAGTACCACCAACCTCAAACCCGGCTGAGATATATAATGACTTAAAAGAGGCTGTCAGACGGGGTGATCGTCATAATTATAAAATACTGGAACAACGAACCAATTTGAAAAACTATGCGGCCAAATCTGCGTCAAATGGTACAATAACCGATGATCAACGAGATGAGATCATTTACTTAGCCGATTCCGATCTAAATGATATATGGAGACCCCTGGTTTATGTTATTCCAAAAGCCGCCGTACTCTCCCGGATTGAATTAGTACCTTTGGCCCAGCGAGCAGGCATGGGGCCAGAGTATAGGATTAAAGATTTAAAAGGTACTGAGTTTACCATAATTGAACCTTAATATGCTTCAGTCACTAAAAAGTTTTAGCTCTGATTTCTCCCAAAAAGTATTAGTTGTTTTGGGGGAAAAATTTATAACAGACCCATTAGGTGAAAAAGCAACTTATGACATTGATCCATTAATAATTGAAAGCACTTTGCAAGAGATTAAAAACAGGATGCATATTCGTGAAAATGAATTGAGTGAAAAGTCTAAATCGAAAATATTGAATTTTATATCCGATGAAATTACATCTGTAACTCTAAAACCTTTTCAAAAGCAAAAAGCAAAAGAAAGGTTAGGCGATAAAGGTTTACTGGCTTTGAAAGATTATAAATTAGTTTTAACCAGCATAACACCAACTTTTCAGTTATTAGGAGTCAGCCCAGCCCATATAAAAGACGCCTTTCAATTCCACGATAAATATTATCATGTAGAAAATCCTAAAACACCTGTTACATTTTTCTCTAAATTAATTAAAACTGATAAGTCAGAAAATAATTTTATAGTATTTGTTTTGGCAGATAGAGATGGCGATTTACTAGTTGTCAGAGCTGCTTGGCGTGTTTACTTATCTGATGTAAACATTTCTGAAGACTACAATATTTCCCAGCTACTAGATATTTTTTTGGATCGCTATGGTATGTTAATCAAGACTCCTACGACAAACTGGTCAAAGCTAATATGGTTTGATTTAAGCAGATATAATACAAATCAAGATATTGAAGTCTGGAATCAGGAAAGTTTGACAGATCATCGTTTTTTAAAAATCGCAACTCGAAAGAGAGCGCCAAGCTTTGGATTAATCGAGGTGTTTTGTATTTACGCCGTTGACATAGAAAAATATTTAGCTGACCTAATTAAACATGGAGCTGTGGGAAATGATTTATTGGATAAGAAAAAATATCCAATAGGCTATTTTCATTTCTCTACTTATTGATGCGTGAATTAGTTTGTAATGAAGGCTATTTCCTCTTTGTTGAAAAAAGCCTTAACTAACTCATGATTGGCTTGTAGATGTTTAATTTGTTCACGAATCGCAATTGTTAGCTCATCTAAATTAGTGAACACCTGATTCTTTAACTGACCTTTCAGGTAGCTCCAGATCAGTTCTACTGGATTCAGCTCTGGGCTGTAAGCCGGTAAACGCTCTAAATGAACTCGGTTTGGACGTGCTTTCAAAAAAGCTTTGACGGCCTCGCTGCGGTGGATGGCAGCCCCATCCCAGATCACCAGCATATTTCGTTTGCGATAACGCCCGCACAGCATAGTGAGGAACCAGACAATATCTTCACCCGTAAACGGCTGGTCTTGCCCCGCTACATAGATACGACCGTTAGGCGCAATAGCAGCGATCAAACTTAGATGAGCCCGTCCCGCTTGCTCAACTAATATCGGTGTTTGCCCCCGAGGGGCCCATGTGTTAGCCAGCATGGGTAACAAATAACAAGCCGATTCATCCACATATAAAATGACGCGCCCTTCAATTTGGGCTTTTTTTGAGTTCGGGTAAGCGTTCTTCTTTCCATTGGGCAACCGCTTGAGGATCTTGTTGATAGGCTTTGCGCTGCGGCTTCTGTCTGCTCCAGCCCACCTTTTTTAAAATCCGGCCTACTTGTGAGGGGTCATAACTGACAGCAAATAACTTTTTGATCACCTCATTGACGCGAGGACGGGTCCATATCTGGCCCGGAAAGCCATGATGCTCAGCTCCTTTATTCAATTCCTCAACTAGTTGAGCCAGTTGCGTATTAGTCAGCTTAGCTGTAGCCCCGGCAGGTTTGCGCCAAGTCAGTGCATCTTGACCTTGCTGACGATATTTAGTTATAGTGCGACTGACCCAGCCTTGAGTTAGCCCTAAGGCCTGAGCGATATCGGCCTGTTTCCAGCCTTCTTGATGGAGAGTGGCACATCGTCGGCGCAGGACTTCATATTGGGTCTGTTGATAGCTTGCCATAATGAAGGCAAGATACGAACATTACAAACCTATTCACGGATCAATAAAGGATTTACTTTCCTTTCTGGCATTTTTAAGAAACTCTCGCCAATCTCCAGTTGTGTCAAGCTTCTTTGAGGCTAAGCATAGCGACTATACCAACATTGGCTTTGATCGTGGCCATCTCTGCCCATCAGATGATCGAGATAGTACAGGGGAGGAAAACAAGACCACGTTTACCCTGACCAACATTGTACCCCAGGCTCCGCAGCTTAATTGGCAGGCTTGGTTACGGCTGGAAGAGTACTGTCGCAACCTGGTGACGCAAGGAAATGAACTCTACATTATTGCCGGAACCTATGGCAAAGGGGGTGAAGTTGATAATGGCAAGGTGAATAGCATAGCCAGCGGCAAGCTGACCGTTCCTGCTACGCTATTGAAGGTAATAGTCGTGTTACCTGTAGGTTCGGACGATGTACACCGGATCAACGCTCAGACGCGGGTTATTGCGGTCTGGATAGGCAATACAAATACCGTAGGTGAGCAGTCGTGGGGACTTAACCGGGTTAGTGTCGATGAGGTGGAGAAGCAAACAAGTTATGATTTGCTGTCGAATGTGCCAGCGAGTGTGCAGAAAGCAATTGAAGCTAAAATCGATAAGGTAGATTTATTATAAACGAATCTGAAGGCGATTGCCTTATGTTATTCGGCTACTTCATTCTGTTCTGCTGTTTGTCATATTTTTCAAGTAAATCAGAAACTTCTCCGTATCCGTAGTACTTTAAATAGTTAGAAAATTTTTCTTGAAACTTATTAGACTTCCGTTTTCTATAATCCAAGACTTTTAACCAATCCTTTAGATATAATTCTGCTTCTTTTTCAGTTATTATTCCATCGTCAATATATCTATTAAAGAAAGAGAAATCATCCAGGAAATTATTCAAGATGCTACGTACCCTAACCTCTGTCTCTGTATAGTCGTTTCTATTCTGATCTACTTCTAGAGCCTGTACTAGCAAATCATCAGAAACTATTACCCACCTATCTGCACCTGTCTTATCTGTATAAAGTTCTAAAGTAGAAATATTATATCTAAAGAAATCAATAGCAAGTTTATTATCAGCTTCTGATTTAATCTTCCTTATTTCTTCAACCAAAAATTGTGTTTTCTCCCATTTTGACTTAGAGAAATTAGAGCAAGCATTTATAGACAGTGTAATCGCGGCAATGAGAATACTCGTTGTAGTTAACCAGTCCTTTAGTTCAATACGTCGCAATCTACCCCAAAAGGTCACAGCTTCTGAAGTAGATTGTTCGTTTTCTTGAACAATATTTATATACAGCGGATTGTTCTTATCAGTAACAATGGCTTGTTGCTTTCCCATAGCTATCGTTTAAGATAAAATGTAAATGCTATATCTTTAGAAATTTTATTACCTTTTATTCCCTCAACAGAAATAATAAAATTTGTACCGGCTGTTATAGGCTTAAATGACAAATCAATATTTATTGTCTCAAGTGATTTCTTATTGATATTTTCTGCTAAAACTTCTTCTTGCTTATCATAGCCAAAATCTTTTCTCCCGAGCTGTGTATGCATCCCCTGCCAACCAGTATATTTCAATTTAATTCTATCAATATTAATTTCCGTATTATCGCTGATTTTAAATGAAATCTTATCTTTATAATCAACGCGAATTATGTCTTTATTAGGGGCGGGATTATTATTTATAAGTACAATTAATATTGAATGATCCAATTGGTTGCTCTTGTATAAAAACACAAGTGAATATATAGCAAAAATATAAGTTAGGTGAGCCATGACTGAGTTTATCCAATTTGTAAAATGCATGTATTCCCTTATGGACAGCAACTACTGTAATTCTCTCCTTATATTCCAGGGGAAAAATACCCAATTTTGATGGATGTGTATTATTCATCCATTTATTATCAAAGACAATAATTCAAACTTATCCTGTACCAGCGCCTGATTAAAGATTTCTATCTGCTGCTGAATGTGTTCTATTGAGCGTTAATTATCAGTCGGAAGCTGGCGAAGTGCTTTACTTAATTAATCCTTCTTGCCTTTACCTGAGCCCGTTCATTCCGATTCATCGTATATACCTGGTTTTATTTGACGACTAAAATATCCTGCCAGTGAGTGGTGTAGCGGGGTGATAAATACTTCGGCTTCATGGGCCATTCAGGATCGCGCATCTGGGAGGCTAGCCTGAGCGTATCCTTCCCGTAACGGTAGTTCAGTTTATCGACTACCTTAGCCAGCTTTAACGATTTTTCATTAGGTCCTTCCACAAACAATCCCTTCTGCCGGTAATCCGCAGGCACTAAGTCAGTCAGCATGATGCCTACCCTCAGATAGTGATAGCCAAAGGCGAAGATTTCTTTCAGGGCGGCAGATGCATATTGTAACAATTCGGCGGTTGAACTAGTCGGATGGGGTAAACGTACCGTACGGGAGTTACTAAACTGTTTACTGGGTAGCCCGTTTCCTGGTGTTTTGCGGTTAGGATCAGTACGTAGGTAAACGATCAGACAGCCAGCTAATGAACCCTGTTTACGCAGCTTTTCGCAGATTCTCGACAGGTGAAACGTCAACGCATCTTGAACCTGCTCAAAGCTGGGTGTCACCTGGCCAAAACCAGGCTCTGTGCATATCGACTTCCGGGCAGGCTGGTTTACTTCCAGTAGTTTACAGGGCTTGCCTCGCAGTTCATACACTAAACGAACGCCATTCACCGTCATCTGCTGGCGTATCCAGTCATCCGGTACATCCCGCAGTTGTGCCGCTGTACGAATGTCGAACTTCTTCAGTTTTCCGGCTGATTGACGACCGACTCCCCATATATCCTCAACAGGAAACGTCTCCAGAACATCATTGATCTTCTCGGGTGTATCCAGCACACAGACTCCCTGATAGTCTGGATTCTGCTTGGCTAGCCTATTAGCTATTTTCGATAGTGTCTTTGTAGGACCAAATCCAATACTCACCGGCAGGCGGAGCCATTGCCTGATCTTGGCCCGAATCGTTTCGCCCAGTCCCTGATATGACGGGTAGTACTGGTTGTAACTATCATCGACGAGCAGGAACGCTTCATCAATCGAATAGACTTCTACGTCCTCGACAAACTTAGCCAGGCAGCTCATCAATCGGGCGGATATATCGCCATAGAGCGGGTAATTACTACTGAATACCGCGATGTTATGCTGGGCTACCAGCTCCTTCATTTCAAAGAAATATCCGGCCATTTTGACGCCTAGCGCTTTCGCTTCGGCATTCCGGGCAATCACATTGCCATCTCGGTTAGATAAAACGATAACCGGTCTACCCTCCAGAGCGGGGTTAAAGCTGCGTTCGACCGAACAGTAAAACGAGTTGGCATCAACGAGGGCGTACATACTTGGGAGGCTCAGAAACGATAAAAGTCACTACACCCAGTATTTCGAAATGGTCCTGTTTGGGATGGACGTAGATCGGTAGGTATTTGGCATTACTGGGTTCAAGCATGATCATTTCCCCTTTCTCTACGTAGCGCTTGACACACCATTCCCCGTTGACGCTAGCCACGATGATTTTCCCCGTTCTTACCTCAATCATGGCATCGACAATCAATATTGATCCGGGAAAGATATAGGCCCCCGTCATGCTTTCCCCGGACGCTTTAACAAAATGGGTCATGTCGGGGTGCTTCACGCATAAGTCCTGAAGGTTCAATCGGGCCTCGATGTAGCTTTCGGCTGGCGAGGTGAATCCGGCCTGAACGGGTGAACTGTAATAGGGGATCGCCTGCCTACGAGATGGGTCAACTCGGTAGATATTTTCAGCGGGAATAGGCTCAATAGAATCAGACGGCTTAGTCATCGAATTACCCAGTTTGTCACAAAACCGCTATATTATATTTTTGTTATATATCATACAAGTAAATTATACAGAATGGCTTATTTTTAACTTGTAACTGGACTCGACAATCACTCATGAACGCCTTTCTTCGACTGCTTTGCTATGACGATCCCTCGCGTCAAAGCTGGACACAACTTCACCCAGATATGCCAATGGACTTCCAGCAGCTACCAAACCTCACCTACGGGCAGGATATGCGGGTGGGTAGTGATGATACTGATCCGTTATTTTGGCCGATCTATCTGGTGGCGAATATCCCCCTCATGCAGGAGATCGAAGACACTGATATACCCGGCAAAAAGGCAATCCTGTTGAACGTGTATCTAGTCAAGGAGGAGTGTTGGGATTACTTTGATGTGCCGGAAAGAGTGCGGCATATACTGGAATTGGAAGATCCTGGGCACATTGACTAACAAGTGGCTAGGGAACAAATCCTTTTTTCTGTTTGATAGTTATGCCCTTATGGACCATGAACCAACCTCGATCAATACCCCTCCACCTCTAGCTGAGGTAGTGCTGGCCGCTTCGAAAATCGAAGGAGCTGAACCTGAAGCTGACATCACCGGCTTGTTTGCCCATGTACGCCAATCCTTTTGGCAGTTCATCGAAGTGGCTGACGACCCCAATGCATATGTTCTAGCCTGGAATATGATTGATAAGTATGCCCAGGCTGACTTAATCGAATACCAGGTAACCGGTAATACCGACGCACTGGAACGGCTAAAGTACAAGGTGAATTATGCTGTAGAGTTGCTCTAATAGGCAATGTAAAAGGTACTTTTTTAGCTTAACTTCTCGAAGAAGCTAAGAAACAGAACGCCGTAGAACTGGTTAAACAAATAGCAGTAAAAGAACGAATTAGTGGAAGGAATTGCCTTCCTCTTAGGGGGGCGATTTAAGATCCTGCCCTTTTTTATTGGGATACAGCACCATAATAGCGTATAGTGGTCCATAAGTATAGCCTACTTACCTAACACGGCTGCTTCGGAGAAATTTCGTAGTGAACTGTAATTACCCTATCAGGCCACATTCTAAATGGGAACTGTGAGTAACCTTGAGTAAACCAGTAGGGCATCAACTTCTTTCCCCCTTCGTAGCTACCTACAAATAAGGTAACACCGACGAACTAGAGCAGCTAACGACCGCTGATTTGTTTTAATTATAGACAGGTTGGACCAATTATAAGGGTGCTATAGCTCAAAAATATGGGCAATGGTGAACCGGTTGCTCAATAAAACAGCTCTCTGCTTTCCTGCTTAATCGATTTTTGCGACAAAGTAGCCAGAACTGTCTCGAACCAGCATCATGAAAAAGCTACGTCACCTTATACCGCTACTAGTTCTGTTCAGCCTGATGGCAAACGCTCAACAGACCGAAGTCAAAAACGTTACGGCCAAAGAGTATCAGCGCGAATTTACTCGGTTGGTCTCGCAGGGCTATCGGCCTATTAAAGTGTGGGCCAAAACATTGGGTGTGTTCGATTATCAGCCTGGCGAACGGCCTCAATTGGGTTACTGGGGTATTTTTGAGAAACGACCCAACACGACGCCCTGGGTGGCGCGGCATGGCCTGAGTCAAGAAGCCTACCAGCGCGAGTTTAACACCTGGACCCGGCAGGGCTATATGCCTACTGACATCAACGTAGCCTTCATGGACGGTCAAACGAGTTACTGCGTTATTTACGACAAAATTCCCAATCCGCCAGCCTGGGTGGCACGGCACGGGTTGAACTTTACCGACTTTTCCAAAACAAATGACGATCTGATTCGGCAGGGCTATACACGAACCATTACAAGCCAGTGCCAAACTCAGAACGGACGAGCACTGGCCGGGCTATGGGTAAAACGGTAGGATAGAGTATACTTCTAAAACGACAATGCAAAAACGCCCGGTTCACGCTGAAACCAATAATCCTGCAAAGTACATACGACCTTACGGGTTACTCCGGTGATGGAAGCGGGGCTAGCGAAACGACCAATGGAAATCCGCGAGATTGTTGAACGAACCCGATTAGTTGTAAAGCACTATGAATCCGCTAACCGTTTTTGGGGTAATGGTCGTCATTATTTCGCTGGTCTGCTTCTTCTATCTGCTTCAATCCCGGTCAAAGTGGGGGGTGCTTGGGTTTGGCTTGTCCGGTATCTTGGTTGCTATCTACGAGTTTTTGGATGGTAATTGGTGGTTTGGCGTTTTCGGGGCGGTATGGTCACTTATTGGTCTGGGTCGCTGGTGGCTTGGACGAAATTCAAACTGAGACACTACCCAAAAAGGGTATCCTTTGGCGGTGATTACCTTACTTTTTTAACTCAGCACAGCACTTAAAAGGGTTTTTAAGCATAAAAGCCCAGCTTGATAGGCTGGGCTCTAGTCCTATGGGGTAGTACCGGAGAAAGTATCTAGTAGACGACAGGCTTAACCAAAAGTCACAGGCGAAAAAAAATGTTTTTAGACCTGCACGATCTACACTTCCTATACGGAGTTTTCATACCTTGAAAACTCCGTTGGTTACCGATCTATAAGCCATTGATGATTCGGGCATAGATATTATTAAGCCGATTCACATCATAGATGCCTCCTCCATCATTGGCTACATTGATGGTGATATTGGAGGTACTCCCCCCATTGGCGGTGGTCCGAGTGATGGTCAAGCCCAGCTTCAGTGTCGTATTGGCCCCGATTGACTCACCCCCATTGATCGCCAGACTCAACTGCTGACCGGCTATCGTGTTACTCACATGCCACTTGTTGTTCTGTATAGTCACTGGATTATTACTTCCGCCCGATACATTGAGGCTGGTTAAGGTATTGTCGAAACTAACGCTGTAGCCAGTAGGGACGCTAATGGTAATGACAATAGCCCCACTGGAAACCGCTCCGTTGACTTCCTGCAACTGTACCAGCAGGCCTTTACTCTCCCCAATCGAGAAGTTACCATTGGGCAGACTAAGGATGGCGGATAGGTCAGGCCCAGCGACAGCCGTCACACTGACAAACTGGGTCTGGCTACAAACGCCGGTGGTTCCTACTACGGTAAACGTCTGCACCCCAGCAGTGGTTAGACTGGCCGAAACAGCCGAAGCGTTGGCCAGTGTGGTCAGTGGTGCCGTGCTTGGCGCAATCCAGAGATAAGAAGTAGCGCCCGACGCGGTCAGGCTGGCAATGGCACCCACGTTCATCAGGGATAGCGTAGAAACCGCAGAAACCGATAGGGCGGTGTTACTGGAAATGGACGTAGTGGCGACGGCGGAACAACTATTGTTGTCGGTTAAGGTCACCGAATATTGACCGCTTGTACTCACCTGGATACTTGGGCTCGTTTCCTGCGTGCTCCAGCGTACCAGCCCCTCTCCTTGCGCCGAGAGTGAGAGCGGTTGATTGGTGCAAGTCAGTATAGTAGTCGAGGAACTGATGCTTACTGTTGGCAGTGAGTTAATGGTAACGGAGACGGCACTGCGATCACTCTCGCAGCCATTATTGGTTTGACTAACGTAATAGGTGGTTGAGCCCACGGCTGAAGTCGATAACACCGGTGTACTCCCGTACAGCATGCCAGCGATTGGTGCACTGTACCACTTTAGATTACTACCGGATGTAACAGCCGTTGTTAGTGAAACAGCAGGGGTATTCAGACAAAGCGAAATTGGCGTAATAGTGGGAGCCGCTGGCTTTGCATAGATTATCACCTGGATCGATGCCCGCTCACTTTCGCAGCCAAGGGGATCTTTCTGGCTCACATAATAGAAGGAAGCGCCAGCATTGGTCGTTGAGGGAGACGAAGCGATCGTCGAAGCCGTTCCGCCTGTAACATTGGCCCCGTACCAGACCAAGCCATTATTAATAGAGGCTGTGGCACTCAGTGGCAGCGATTCAGCGGATTGACAATAGCTGGCGGAAGCGGTAACCGTAGGCCTTGGGGGAAGCGCATTAATCTGCACATTGATGGTCGATCTGGGGCCTTCACATCCATTCAGGGTCTGACTGACATAATACGTATTACTATTTGTCGTGGAGGGTATTAACGAAGCAAAGCGTGTTCCCCCGGTAGGCTGAACATAAAAGTTCAGAGTGGCGTTCGTACTGGCGATAGCCGTCAGCGAAGCGGCCGTTGTATTCTGGCAGTAGGTCAGTGAACTAGGGTTGACCATCGGTGCAGCCGGATACCCATTGACAATGAACGTAAGTACTGCCCGATCGCTCTCACAACCATTGCCGTCAACCTGGCTTACATAATACGGAGTCTGGCCTATCGTATTGGTCGCGGGCGATGGTGCCACCGTTGAACCTGTCCCACCCGTGTTACCCGTGTACCATTTCAGGTTAGAACCTGACGTAATGCCCGTCGCTAAGGAAACGGGTGTTGTATTCTGACAAACGCTAACCGGTGTTGTTGTCGGAGCCACAGGGCGGCTGTTGATGGTCAGTTGAATCGTTGTCCTGGGGCCTTCGCAGCCACTGATCGTCTGAGTCACTGAGTAAAAGGTAGTGCCGGGAATGGTTGTGGGCGGAGTAGGCACCGTAGTGCCCAATGAATTATTGGATGGGCCATACCAGTTTAGGCTACTACCCGAAACGCCCGTAGCCGACAGGGGACTAGCCACCGCATCCTGACAATAGACCATCGGGGTGGTTGCTGAGGGGGCCGCAGGTGCCGCTTTGATGGTCACTGTAATTTCGGCCCGATCGCTCTCACACCCACTCCCATCAGTCTGATTACTGTAATTCGTCTGGCTCACGTAGTAGGTTGCTGACCCCACATCCGAAGTGGAGGGCGTGGGTGCTACCGCCGAACCAGTTCCCCCCAGGGCTGAGGTGTACCATTTCAGGTTACTGCCCGACGTGACGGCTTCCGCCAGGGAGAGAGCACTCGTATTCTGGCAATAGAACAATGAAGTAACCACTGTAGGCTTGGCGGGTGGGGGGGTGATCGTAACCTGCAACGCAGCCCGTGGACCTTCACAGCCATTGCCATTCGTTTGACTAACGTAATAGTTAGTGGTGCCCGTGGTCCAGGTAGGCGGTGTAGGGGCGGTTGTAGTTCCTCCACCACCCGAAGCAGCCGGATACCAGGTCAGGTTCTGGCCAGTAGCCGTTAGGGGTTGGATACCCGTAGTCCCCACACAGTAAGCCACATTCGATACCCCCGGAGCAGCTGGCCGGTCATTAATGACTAAACTAAGATTGTTTGTGCTATTGATTACGCTGGCGTTAGCCAATTGGCGAATCAGCCTGACGGTGTACGTACCTGCCGTGCGATTAGAGGGAATAAGCCCTTGTATGCTCCCATTGCCGCCACCAACTGATGCGGCACCTATAATTACATCAGGTCCACTGAGGACTAAGTACAGAGTACCCACATCGCTAGCTGTATACGAATAAGAGACGGTGATGGACGAGTTGGCGCAGACGGTGGTAGGTGTAACAGAAGTAACGTTAAGTTGCTGCGCCTGGCTAGTACCACAGAGTAGCAATAGCATGATACAAAAGAGGAAGCACCGGATAGTTGCAATAAGGGGTGTTGGATGTAAAACGTAGGGCATATTATTCGGGAAAAAGGGTAAAAATGTGGAACAAGCTAAAAATAAATTATAATCATTTTTACATATTATCTACTTAATTTAATTCAGTTTATTATTTGGCTTGAGAAACTAATTAAGGGGATGAGGACTGCTAGTCTTTTTAGGACAAAGATCTGCCGCCCGATTAAGGCAGAGTTAGCTCGTTTGGGACAAAAGCTACAAGGTTTGGGACAAATCCATCAAATCCTGCCACTAGTTAGAACTAGTGCTTTTCTGAAAACAACGCACTATATAATGTATAGCCTAGCGAACCTGCCTCCTGATGCATTACCTAACAAAAACGCCAGCCCAACAGAGCCAGCGTTTTTGTTAGGTTTTCCAAACGATTCGGCGAACTGCACCTATAGATACTTTTAATTCACTTTTACGAGTTTGACTGATCGACTCTCCGTTGCGTTGCTCACCCGAAGTATGTACAATCCGGCAGTACCCTTTTGAAAGTTCAACGTATAACGTTCTACCGGAGTAGCTGCTTCCTGATGCTGTTCATCAATTAGCCGCCCCTGCCAATCGGTCATCGTCAGGTATACGCGCTGACCCTGTACTCCAATCACTTCTATTTCTGCCTGATCTGTATGCGTAGGATTAGTCAGGACCCTAATCTGAAATCCATTTGTCTCCTTTTCAGCAGCTAACCTGGCTCCTGATGAGGGTTCAGTACCGTATACCAATTGTCCTTTGTAGTAGAGTGTTATAAGTGGATTGTCAGCCGCACGACCATTAGGCCGGTATGAATAGTCATTGGCCTCATTAAAAGAGGACCAATCCGATTTAGCCACTCTAAACTGGACGCTTCCAGTACTGGCTTGTTGATTCAGGGCTCCGAGGCTGCTCTTGAAACCAAACTCCAGGTATGTATCGGATCCACTTCGAACCGGAGACACGTTTATAAATTCCCCAGTTACATTAGCCGCACCTAGTTCTGCATAATCAATCCAGTAATTTAGCTTAGCAGTCCCGTCTTTAGTAAACCAGTAACGCATCGTCAAATCACCGTATGAAACAGATGTATTGCCCACATTGTTGATTTTTAGATACGTACTAATTTGATTGCCAGTGGCCGTGCTGTTTTTGTTTTCAGACTGTACCACAAGTCTTGTAATTGGTGTCGCCGGAACGGGTTCAGTACCCCACACCAATTGAGGCACTCCCCCCGCTATACTGCGATAGACGGTGATATGCACATTGTCGAAATAAGCGCTCGTGGCTTGAAATGAGTAGTCGTCTAGTTCATTAAATAGCGCCCAGTTTTGATTGGCTAGACGAGACTGGATAGGCCCTGAATTGGCTCCTGAAGGCAAACTTCCTGTGGACGGATCAAAACTATATTCGATATAGCCATCAGCTCCCTGGTATGGTTTGTCCAACCGAACGTATTTCATTTTAACCCGGTTAGAGCCGATCTGTGCGTAATCGATCCAGGTGTTAATACCTGCATAATTTTCAGCCGTGAACCAGTAGCGAACTGTCAGGTCGGTATACGAAATAGCTCCGGTACCTGTATTGACCAAACGAAGGGTTGGGTTAATCGAGTTATTGTTGGGTTGGCCATTGTCACCATCCAGCGACTGTACCTTGACCGCTATACTACTGGCCAGGTAAGTAAAGCTGCGGGGACTGGCAGTCTGTGCCCCTACGCTAACTACTACCGCTTGTGGACCTACCTGTCCGGGCGGACTGATGACTACGAGTTGGGTATGGGATTGACTCACCACAGTAGCGGAGCTAGCCCCAAAACTGACTTGAGCCGATTGGCCAAAGTTAGCTCCCGTTAAGGTGACCGATGTCCCTCCCGTAGAAAGCCCACTGGCCGGGCTAAGTTGGGTCACCATTGGGGCATCGTATGAAAACGATAGCGGATTACTTACCAGTCCATCAGCCCGGGTAAGCACCAGGGATTGGCCGGTACCCTGACCGGCTATCAGTATGCATTGTACTTGAGTGTCTAACCAACTAGTGATCGAAAGCGCTGTTCCATTTAACGAAACCTGTCCGGGAAGGCTACCGAACTGACTACCCACAAGGGTTAAAGAAGTGCCGCCCGATGTAGGGCCATGATTGGGGGTAAGGGTGGTCAGAACAGGCGGAGAAGGAGCGGTAAAACTAAAGTTAAGTGGGTTCGAGGTTTGCCCAACGACCGTCACCCGCACCGGTTGAAGACCAAGCTGGCCGGGCGGACTGATGGCCACGAGCTGGGTGTGCGACTGACTCACGATCGTAGCCGAGCTGACGCCAAAACTAACCTGGGCCGATGTACCAAAACTGGTACCATTCAATGTGACCGAGGTACCTCCGGTTACAATCCCAGTAGTCGAGCTTAGGCTGGTAAGCGTAGGGGCATTGTAATTGAAGGCTAACGAATTGCTTTGTTGTCCATCCGAACGAAGGATGCGCACCGGCTGGTCCGTACCCTGCCCTACTGGCAGGAAGCACTCAATAGATGTGTGTGTCCAGCTATTAGCTTTTAGTGAGGCTTCCTGCCCGCCTATTGTTATCGTACCACCGTTTCCAAAATTATTACCTAGCAAGGTTAAAGAAGTAGTACCACTGGTCGGCCCATAGTTTGGGCTCATACTGGACAGGATTGGGACATCGTACGTAAAGGAGAGGCTGTTGCTACTGGCTTGCCCATCCTGGCGAATAATCGAAACGGATTGACTACCTTGACCCGCTGGTAGAATAGCCTGGATTAACGTGTCGCTCCAACTGGTAATAGGTATGGCGATTGCGCCCATTTTCAGACTCCCTGCCTGACTGCCAAATCTTACACCCGAAACAGTCAGAATACCCCCTCCCGCTGTTGGACCATGATTTGGTTTCAGATCGGTTAGCATCGGGGAAGGAGGAGCCGTGTAGGTGAAGTTTAGTAAGTTCGATGTTTGCCCACCCACTGTTACAACAACTAATTGAGCGCCTGACTGGCCAGGTGGATTGATAACGACTAACTGCGTGTGAGATCGACTAATCACCGTTGCCGAACTATTCCCAAAGCTAACCTGCGCATCTTGGCCAAAACTGGTTCCCGTCAAGGTGACAGAGGTCCCCCCAGTGGCTAGCCCACTGGCAGGGCTCAGGCGGTTAAGCATAGGCGCATCGTAACTGAACGTTACGGATTTGCTCGATGTCTGCCCGCCGACTAGTATCGAGACTGACAGATTGGTTCCCTGGCCAGTTGGTAAACTGACAACGACAGACGAATGGGAATACTGACCGCTTACTACAGGAGCCTCCACTCCATCAATGGTCACTATGCCACTCATGCCGAAATTAGATCCTGTCAGTGTAAGTGAAGTTCCGCCACTAGTCGGCCCATGCGCCGGACTGATGTTGGCAATTTCTGGAACATCATAGTTAAAAGACAAACTACTACTTGCTTGCCAATCTGAGCGGGTGACAACTACTGACTGGTTAATCCCCTGGCCTGCTGGTAGGATACCCTTTACCAAGGTATCGCTCCAGCTTTTGACAGTCATGGTACTTGACCCCATTGTTACACTACCCATCTGACTACCCATCCTTAATCCGGTAATAGTCACAACTGTTCCTCCGGCTGTCGGGCCATGGTTTGGCTTAAGTGCTGTTAATACAGGCGGAGGAGGAGCGATATAAGTAAAATTAAGCGGGTTGGACATTTGCCTATCCACACTTACGACGACGGGTTGTTGACCTATTTGACTTGGTGGAATCATAACCACCAGTTGCGTGTGCGACTGGTTAACAAGGGTAGCAGGTATGTTGCCAAAATTTACCTGAGCCGAAAGACCGAAGTTGGTACCCGTTAACGTAACCGATGTCCCGCCGGTCGTTAGACCACTAACAGAACTGATCGTGCTTAGGCTAGGCGCATCATAACTAAACAGTAGAGTGTTACTGATCGCTTTGCCCGATGTCTCTACGGCAATAGGAATCGCTGTGCCTTGCCCCACTGGTACTTTACAAACGACTAGGGTATCCGACCACTTTAGTATCGAAGCCGCTTGGCTACCAAAGTTGATCCTCCCGGATGATGTTCCAAAATTTGTCCCCGTTAATGTTAATGATTCACCTCCTGAAGTAGATCCATGATCCATTGATAAGGTCTTTAGGAGAGGAGCAGGAGCGACATAGGTAAACAACATACTATTGGACGATTGGCTGGCAACTGTAACCTGTATTAGGGCAGATCCAGGATCACCTAAGGGCGTTATAACAACCAGTTTAGTATGGTCATGGCTAATGACTTTTGCGTTCCGCCCACCAATAGTTACCGTAAAATCATTGCTATAGGTATCTAGTAAAGCTGGGCTACTGAAGTTACTCCCTGTTAAAACTAATTCTGTCCCTCCAGACGTGGAGCCACTACTGGAACTAGTATTTGTGATGACCGGTGCATCGTAAAGAAAGGGAAGTGCAGGGGAGGTATTCTCTCCAAGCCTGGAAATTATAATAGAAGCATACCCCTGCCCGGGCGGTAAATTGCACTGGAGAATGCTATCATTAAAACTTATAACTTTCGCTTCATAATATATTAATGCATTTTTTTGAAAAAAAACCTTGAAAGTGCTTGTGCTAATGGGAGTATTGGGTGGGGAATAAGTTGTCGTAAAATTTCCTCCTACTAACGACATTGATGTGCCTCCAGTAGTAGGACGGCTTTCGGTTATAATTCGGCTCAGGTAGGGATGATAGGGGCCACTTACGTATAATTTAAATTTCTGACTAGTTGCGCTACTACAGCTATTAGAGATAACAACCCAATAACTATATATATCAGAGGGTAGATTATCTAGCGTTAGGGTAGCAGTTGTAGCCGATGCTACTCCGGTCAAACCTATCCCATACCACTGATAGGTAAAAGGACCTGTTCCATCAACCTTAACAGAAACAGTAACTCGGTCCCCTTCTTCCACAGAAGAGAAACTGGCTGGTTGTTCAGTTATCGTTATAGGCTGGCAGTCCTGAATATCCGCTTTATGTTGCAACTCATCCGTTGACGTTTTTGGCTGTAGCCGATCTGGCGGCCTGCTGGTCAATGCTGCAATACGATCTATAGGTTTAACATCCTGACCATAACTAACGGTATTGGTAAGGACTATCAGCCATAGCCAATAAAATAAGTAAACGAACTTTGGCCATGAAAAGGGAAAAGAGGCAGGATAAAGATGATGCTTCATACAGGTTAGGACTATTCCTAAATTTGATGTTTTGTTGGTAGAATCAAGAGAAAGGATTGGCTGCAAAGAGCTGATCGACAGCAAGTATCGGTTAGTTAGAGACCTGAGGTTGGTATGCAGTACCTGCCCGGTGCAATAACTCCATTGGGGTCGGTGGCTACTTTAATATTCTGTATGGTTGCCCAGAAATCATCGTCTGGCCGATTGGTAAAGTGATCCATCATCCCAATGTTGTTCCGATACGGATACACGCCGATCTGCTCTAGAGCCAGGTGAACCTCTTTATTCCATCGGTGTGCCTTCGCTACGGCTTTGGCATCGTTTCGGTCAAAGTATACCCGGTAAAATCCTTCAAAGGTATAGTTGTCTACCGTGCCGAAATTGTAAAAGGTATGTACGCCCAGCCGGGAAGAAACAGCCTGAACTGTATCCATTACCTTGCGTATGCTCTCCCCATCGAACGGTACGGCGGGTAGAACTACCGAGAAGCCGGGCATGGTTATGTTCTGATCAATAGCATACGAATTGTTCAGCGAAATCCCCGCCATTTGTGCCATGGTATCCAGACTGTAATTCGACGGAATGCCGTTATACAGATTGACCAGAATCGAGAAGAAGGGATGTTTATGGATGCGTTCGTGGTCATCGGTAGCAATAAAATCAACATGATGACAGATGGGTTCCAGACGTTTACGAGCCTCAATAAGTTGTTGTTGCGTAATATCCGAATTAGCCCCTTCAATAGACGACAGAATAAACCAGTCACCCGTGTAGGCATACTGGCCAGGGGTAGTCGTTCGGGGATCATTCTTATTGGTTACCAGCGCCCAGCCTCGTGTGATATGATCTTCGCCCAGCTTGTATAGCGTATCGACCAGCGAGCTCAACCGGGCTTCGTTCGTCTCGGCATGAAGAATAATACCGTTTCGTCGGGGCAGTAACTTGAGAATAACTTTCGTAACAATACCGATATTGGACTGCGTAAATAAGCCGTTCAGGTCTGGCCCGAGTCCTTTGGCATAACTGAGACTAATAGGAGGATGGCTTTGCTGCTCACTGGCATAGTGCCATAAACCTGTCCGTATCACTTTCCCATTTCCCAGCACGGCTTCAACACCCAGCAGTAGACTATTCCGGTGATTAAAGGCAGTGGTACCCCGTTCTAACAGATTGCCTACAACACTGGTCGATACAGCGGAGCCGGTAACGGGCAGTTTAAAAGGGGTATCCAGGAGAAACTCAGCTAACTGCCCTTGGGTAACGCCTGCTTCCAGTATGACATAGCCGAAGCGTTCATTGAGTTCGATAATCTGGTTCAGTCGGGACAGATCAACCAGTAGGCTATGGTCGGCCATTGGTACTTTGGATCCCTGCCCCCAGTTCATACCCGAGCTGTAAGGATACAAGGCTATTTCAGCATGGTTAGCAATTTGTACGAGTTTAGTTACCTGATTGGAATCAAGAGGTTGAACCCTTCCAAGCAGTTCCTTCGACTGGTATTCCGTAATATTCTGTTTATAACTTGCTGATTCGTCTGGCGAAAAAAAAGGAATGTCCCTAAATAGGGTATGTATATTGACAGTGGCTTCCATGCTCGTTCAGGATTGGGGAGATAGTCGATTGTGCACTGAGTCAGTAAACAGTAGGCGTTCAATTGCCAACTCAACAGGCAGAAATAAGCATTGGCTCGGTCGCTTCGCTAGTCGACCTGTTAGATTCCTCATTGAGGTCAATCTCAAAGATCAGATAGCCGATACCAGGTAGGGGCTCCTGATACTCACCGTCGCAAAACCGTTGGCCCAGCGCAGAATCTTGATGGTAAGGGATTACCAGATCGCGGCCCAATGCTGTCCGGCAAACCATTAGGTAGGCAAATTCTTTAAACAGATACTCAATACACTCACGTACAGCAGCCCGAGTAATGGATGCTTCAGGTACTCTTTTTGCAAGTACGGAGTATCCCTTATTCAGTACCGCTTGCTGAAAATGTGGATTACGATCAAAGATTTGGCAAGCATGGGTATACGCTTCCCAATAGCCAGATAGAGTACTTATATCTTGTTCCCAATCAAGGATGCGAATAGTTGCCGATGGATTAACCTTTCTTGCTCGTTCGATAGCCCGTAGGCATCGATTTTTAATCTTCTGACCAGCCGTCCTAGCCTTTGCCTTGCTTCTCGCTTCATCATAGCCCAGCGCCCTGTAGGTATGGGCAGTTACCGAATCAGGAATGACAATCGTCACTTCCCCAAAGAGTTGAGCCATACCACAGATCGCTATTTCAATCCGTTTTCGGGTAAAGAACGTATTACCAAGACTGATCCCTAACAGCACTAACGGTTGTTGAGGTAACAGGTCAAGGCCTATCTGTAAAGCCCGGGTATGACTTACGGGTAGGATACGGAGTCTTCCTTCAATGCCTTCAGGACCATCATGCGTATAGGTTAAAAGCTCCTGATTTAGGAAGGTAAGACCTGGGTTGCTGAAAGCATCAGTTGCAGGCGATGAACGATGAATAGAATGCATGGCATACGAGATTATGTCGGATGGGTCTGCCAGCTTCAGATCACGAGGTCTTCTAGCGAACAGACGTCACAAAGCACGGCATCCTCTCGCTCATCCGTGTGCCAAAATGCATCACGAGTGTGCCAAATGAAGAAGTTTGTAATCCGTAAAGCAGGTCTTATCGATTTAAAGGTAATCAGAAGGGCTTTTGCCATATCGCTTTTGGTAGAGCTGAGCAAAATGGCTAACCTGCCGCAGGCCTACCTGGTAAGCGAGTTGTTTAACCGATACGACCGATTGGGTTTCCAGTAGTCGACGCGCTTCCCGAAAACGAGCCTCCATCAGGTATTGGGCGGGCGTTAATCCGGTCAGTCGTTTGATGGTCCGGTAGAAGGTACGCCGACTCATACTGATTTCATCGGCCAGCTCATCGGCGGTGAGATCAAAGCTCCCCAGTCGATCCTGTATCAACTGTTCTAGTTGCTCCAGCCAGCGAACATCGGCCAGGGGTAAAGTGGGCGAATCGTCTGACGGCACGACTTGATGTGTATCGGCCTGCTTTTGCCGCTCTCGCTGATTACGGAGTAGGTTCGATACGCGGGCCGTTAATTCGAGTTCATCAAAAGGTTTTAGCAAATAATCATCGACTCCAAGCCGAAGTGCCCGTAATTTATCGGCCATATCGGTTCGGGCGGTGAGCATCACAACGGGAATAGATCGATAAACTGGGTGCGCCTTTACCGTTTCCAGTAATTGAAAGCCATCCATGACAGGCATCATGATGTCAGCGATCAGTAACGAGGGCAGTTCGCCCAGTTCCGCCAGGACAGTTAACGCTTCTTGTCCATTTGCTGCTGTACGGATGGTATAGGTGGAGGCTAACATAGCCGTCAGGTAAGCTTTCAAGTCGACATTATCTTCAACAACCAGCACGGTCTCAGCTGATTCGAAAGATCCCGAAGTTTCTATAGGCAGGGGAAGATTGGACGAAGCTATTACTGCACTTGAAACATCGATAGTAGGTTCCTCGGTTGGAGGCTCTGTAAAAGCAATCTCCAGCGGTAACTCCATTAAAAACGAACTACCGCTACCCCAGTTACTTGTCACGGTAAGCTTTCCGCTCATAAGCTGCACCAGTTCTTGGCAGAGAGCTAACCCAATACCCGTCCCTCCTTCCAGTGGAGCATACGGTAGACGCGTTTGAAAATAGCGCTCAAAAATATGTGGTAAATCATTGGGATGAATACCGCGACCGGTATCCTCTACCCAACACTGCAATCGGTCAGCCTCGGTACGAACCCGTACAGTTATCCTACCGCCTGCTGAGGTAAACTTACAAGCATTTGACAGCAGGTTTTGTAGGATCTGCTTTACCTTACCTGCATCCAGCAAGACTACCAGGTTTGGCGCGGCTCCAAGGGTTATCGTTAAAGTAATGCCCGTCTGTTGTGCCTGCACCTGAAAAGGCAGTATTGTTTCATCCAGCAGCCCTTTTAAAAAGACGGGCTGTGGTTTTAAAACCAGTTGGTCGGCTTCAAGTTTGGTTAGATCCAGTAAATCGCGAACCAACCGGAGGAGCTGGCGGGCGTTGGCATCGGCCAGACGTAGAAGCTGTTCATCTTGGGTAGTTAATTGTTGGCGACGAAGCAAAGTGCTTAGGGGGCCTAGCATCAGGGTTAAGGGCGTGCGAAGTTCGTGGGATACATTGGCAAAGAAACGGGCTTTATCTTTGGCCACTTGTTCTAATTTTTCAGTCTGCTGCTGCCGTTGACTTAACTCCCTGCGTTCATCCTGTCGTTTCACCCGAAAACGTATTAACGCCACACTGCACGACCCTAGTAGTAATGCATAGAACAAATACGCCCACCAGCTTGCCCAGACAGGTGGTTGAATGATCAGGGCTAATTGCCTAACCTGCCTGTTCCATTGACCGGCTGCATTAGCAGCTTTGACGTCAAAGCTATAGTGACCTGCTGGCAATTTCGTATAGTTGGCGGAAGGTTGTTCACTAGTAGTCCAGTCTTCGTCGTAACCTTGTAACTTATAGCGATAGGTTACCCGGTCCGGTTGATGATAACGTAAAGCGGCAAAATCTACCGTCAGATAGTTTTGATCATGTCTAAGCACTAGCTGGGTCAATATACTGAGCGGCTGAGGAATGTTAGCCTGACTGCCGTACTGGGTAACCGGTTGGTTGTTAATCCGTAGGCTAGTTAACACTACCTGCGGTCTGGCTGTATCCGGTTTAATTTGCGTCGGATCAAAATCAACCCATCCTTTCACCCCACCAAACGCTAACCGTCCATCGGGTAATCGAAGCTGGTGGAACCGATTAAATTCCTCCCCTGGCAATCCATCCGACAGACCAATAGATAGTGTTGTCTGCGAACGTGGATGAAAGCGACAAAGGCCACGGTTTGTACTGAGCCATAAATACCCCTGCCGGTCGGGTAAGATGGAATAGACCGTATTGTCAGGCAGTCCCTGTCTGGTGGTAAAACGCCGGTAGCGTCCTGTACGTTTATTGAAGCCAATAAGGCCCTGAAAACTACCTATCCAGAGCCAATCGGAATGCACTTCATCCTGCTGCACATCCAGCAATTGCTCGTCTGGTTGAAGGCTGTTAGCAATCGAAAATCGGAATCTACGAGGCCTCTTGCTCCCGGTAGTAAATCGCAACAGACCATGGCTAATTGTCGATACCCATAACGACTGGCCATCAGCTACCAGATCATTGGCATCCAGTGTTATTTCGCCGAATGGCGCTTCCCATTGATGCGTTTTTTGATTATAGCGATAGGATGTTGCGGTCTTCGACACGATCCAGACCTGCCCACCGGGATCGATCGAGAGGCCACGTAAAAACTCCTCCGATTCGATAGCTGCTGACCGGGGAAGTTTGGGTAATAAAGTAATAGACTTGTTCGGAAGTGCCGCATAACCGACTTCATACCCAATACCCATCCAGAGCCGCCCCTGCCGGTCATAATCGGAGCGAAACACATAGGAGGATGGTCGGGTCGGGTCAGCAAATGGCCAATGAAAATACGATTGAATGGGGATACCGATTGTTGTTTCCAACGCATCCGCGCAAAAGGTAGTTCGATAGGAATAGGCGTGCAAAGGCATAGCAGCCAGGTCTAGTCGAAATAATCCTTTAGTGTTAGCTCCCAGCCAAAGCACTCCTGACCGATCAATGCATAAGGCAGTACCAAATAATTCTTTAAACGGAGCCCCTTCTGGTGGCTTGTATTGCCACAGCAGCGTCAGACCCTGTTGTTCGCTATAGTGATAAAGTCGCCCGCCCGCCACTAAATAGGCTGTATTATCCGCCCTCTGCTCCAGTAAAGGCTGGTCGCTGGTAGGCTGTTGGGCAAAGACCACCGACCGGATGCTACCTATCTGAGGATCAATAAAAAGTAGATGGGTTCGGTTGTTTAACATGATTTCTCCGTTAGGGCGGGTAAGCACGGAACCTTTATTCGCTTGACTACCCATTTGCTGAAGGACAGGAACTGTTTGTTGAAACCGGTTTGACGCTATGAGCCGACCATCTGTTCCCAGATAGCTAATTCCAGACGGAGTGATTACACAAACACGCCCCCGCTTATCTTCCGTTATCGCGTTTATTGTGTCACTACACAGGCCATTTATCCGGCGAAGACGCGTAAATTGCTGGTGCTGCCTATTATAATAAAATGCCCCCCGCTGTTTAAAAACGCCCCATAAATTCCCCTGATGATCCACATATAGGTAGTGTGGTCTCTCCTCATGCTGGAGCGCTTTAGAAAGCGTTGGGACCATTTGGCACTGCCCTGTATTCGTATTCAGTAGATCAACCGCTCCCGATTCAAAAAGTAGCCAGGCCGTAACTGTTTGACCAAATCGGTGCTCGGCTTTTTTCATTAAATAAATTGGCCCAGCCGAAGGTGAAGTCGGGTCGTCGGATCGGTGCGGAAAGGGAATGATCTTTTGACCGTCATAGCGTGCCAATCCCCCCAGCGTACTTATCCAGATAAAACCCTGTACATCTTCGATCACCCCGGAAACAAAAGCCTGTGGCAATCCTTGTTCTGCATCAATCACCTGCAAGGGAGGCCAACCACTGATGCTAGCAGACCTTTGGGCAAAACCTGTTGAAAATCCCAGTCCCAATAATACTGCCTGTACAAACACCAAAAGACGTAGACGCAAACCAACAGCTAAAATGAACCACATGATTTATCAACGACAGGCAACTATCAAATTCCTTTGATCATTGATTACTTGCATATTGTATAATGATCATGTAATGTTAATAATTTAAATTGGCTGTTCGGTTAGTGGGTATACTTATCATAGCGTTCGATTCATTCTCTGTGCTGTTGGGTTAGTGCTACGGCAATTGACGCCCTAAACCAATACGAGATAAACTTACACTTGCAAGGTCTATTCTATTTACTAGTCTATTTAATCGGCTGTAGGAGAACATAATTACTGTCCATTAAGCTTTAAGCCAAGAATAGTAAATGCCTCCATTATGTAATCAATATATTGCGCTTGAAATTCTTATTCTGGTTTGATGGCAATGTTCACTGTTACTCTATTTCTGCTTTAGTAGCTGCCTTAGCAGCTTTTCTAACTCTGCCTGTTTTTGCTTTACGGCCTGTAGTTCCTGTTGCTGTTGCACTAATAGCTGTTGTTTTTTTTTATCGGCTTTTTCTAACTGAATACTGTACAGGGTCAACTCTTCCACTTTCTCCAGAAGTGTAGCATTTATCTTGACCAGATCTATTCCTTCTTTAGCGACCTGCTCGGCGGAGGGAATGTCGGGTAAATGTCGATGCTGGTTTATATAAGCCTCTACTGAAGATAACGAACGGAGCTGATAAGTAGGCGCAAACACTTTATCACTCCACTCGCTAGGGGTGGTGATGCGCAGTTGGTACCGTGCTTTGACGATCTGTCCCTGCTCATCGACCGTTAGAAACTGGTCCGTATTGCGACTTGTTGGACTGGCTGCGGTTAGATTGGTGAGTCGAACTCCACTTTTATTAGGTGATGGGCTGACTATTTCTAGTCGATCTGTGGGGGCAGAGGTACCAATACCTACGTTAACCTGGTTGCCTAAAATAAGCGCGTTACTGGTGGCTACTTGGCTATTAGCTCCGATGGCGATAGCGTTTTGAAGTCCAACGTCGGCTTGGCTATTGTAACCCATCAGTACGTTATCATTTCCATCCGTAATGGCCGTGCCAGAGCTGGGACCAATAATGATGTTATTACTACCTACTGTGACGTTATAACCAGCATTTACACCAATAAATGTGTTATTGCCGCCAGTTGAGGCACTAAAGCCGGCCTGATGACCGATAATGGTATTTGCAGAGGTAGTTAGTACTAAGCCAGCCTTATACCCCACAATGGTATTTTGAAGGCCAGTCTGATTAGTGAGCAAGGCTGAGTCACCCACGGCGACATTGCCACTTGCCGAGGTATTGCTATAACCTGCTTGGTAGCCAACAAAACTATTATAAGAGCCGTAAAGATTGCTATAACCCGCCCGATAACCAATAAAGCTATTCGATGAGCCACTGATGTTTCTAAGGCCCGCCTGATAACCCAGGAAACTGTTTTGTGAGCCAGTGTCGCTAAATAGACCAGCCGACGTACCTACGAAGGTGTTTTCTTTCCCAATGGTATTGGTCTGCCCTGCAAAGGCGCCTATAAAACTGTTCGAACTACCTGTCGTATTGAACATACCTGCTGAGGTACCGATAAAGTTGTTTTCGGAGCCAGTGATATTCCTCTGTCCCGCAGATGAACCTACGAAGCAATTCGTCGTCCCAGTCGTATTATTCTGACCAGCGGCATTCCCAATAAAGCTATTATAGGAGCCTGATGAGTTGTTGTAGCCTGATAGTGTGCCAACAAATACATTAAAGGCAGAGTTGACGTTAGTTACTCCCGAATAAGCCCCAATAAAGACATTTGAATAGCCGTAGTCGTTATTCAATCCAGCTTGATAGCCTGCAAAGACATTACTAGAACCTAATTTTAAGTTACTCCCAGCCTGCGGTCCTACCACAGTATTAAAGGTACCGGCTGTGGAAGAATTTGGGGTGTTAACAACATAGTTGATATTGGTCTGGGCACAACAAATGCTAGTAAGAAGGCAGAGGATAGGAATAAACTTCATAGAGGGCGAGTGAAATGATTAGACTTAGTTGATCGAATGTAGTATAATTCGTAATACAGCCATTGGCCTATTCTTACCGTAGTTAGCAGCTATTTTTTTGGCATACCCAAGCCGAACCCAATGAGAGCCAGCGTTTTGTCTTCACTCCGCTTAGTACAAATTCATTCACATAATAGTGTAATAATGTCAGTCGATAAGTTAAACTACGCTAAATTAGGCAGGTAGATAGACTTGAAACGTAGCGCCCTCGCCCGGGCGGCTCTGGGCTGTTATAACTCCCCGATGATTAGTCACTACTTTTTGACAGATAGCCAGTCCAATGCCTGTTCCGGCAAATGTATCTTTAGTATGTAATCGCTGAAACACCTGAAAAATCCGGTCCAGATATTTCTCATCGAAACCAATGCCATTATCTGTTACCTCGATACAGTAATAAAACTCAATTGATGTAGCCGGTTTAAGCGAAGAAGGGAGCGCCGAAGCCATTACTCGACGGGCTCGTACCGTGATTTGGCAAGCAGGTTTTCCTTCTGTCTGGTTATGCTGACTAAACTTGAGGGCATTACTTAATAGATTCTGAAATAATTGCTCCAGTTGAAGGGCATCGCCTGCCAGCGTTGGTAAATCCTCGACCGAAATGACGGCATCTACTTCGTCGATAGCTACGGCTAAACTATCTTGTACGCGAGCCAATACTTCATTGAGGTCTACAGGATTGTTAGGTGCTGGACGAGCTGAGATGCGGGAAAAAGCCAATAAGTCTTTGATCAATCGGGACATTCGGCTTGTGGCTAACTGCATCCGTTCCAGATGAATCCGGCCTTCTCCTAATTGGGGCGCATAGCGCTGGATTAACAGATCGCTAAATTGATGCACCTTGCGGAGCGGCTCCTGTAAATCATGAGAGGCAATGTAGGCAAACTGTTCCAGATCCTGGTTGGAACGCGTCAGTAGATGGTTAGTCTGTTCCAACTGTTGATTGGCCAGCCTTAACTCTTCACTGGCAGCGGTTAGCTCTTCATTATTGGCAGCTAGTTCCTCATTGATGGCTTGCAGTTCTTCGGTCCGCTGCTGCACCTGTCGTTCCAGGGCAAGCTGGAGATGGCGCTGTGCAGTAATGTCCTGCACGGTACCACCGAGTCGATAGGGATGACCAGTCTCATCGAAATAAGCCTTGCCCTGCATCTGAAGAATCCGTTCCTGGCCGAGCCCGCCCGCATCAACGGTGTATTCAGCCGTAAATTCTCCACCTGAACCCGGCACCATAGCCTGGGTAATAAGGTTTTGAATCTGCCGGAGGTCCACTGGCCGAATAGCCGCTGTCGCTTTTTCCGGTGTGATTGACTCCGTAGGATCTAAACCGTACCAAGCTCTTAGACGGGTCGAGTAATCAATCCGTCCCGTCACCAGATCCATTTGCCAGGTCCCCAACTGCGCCAACTCAATGGCTCCCTGTAGAGCTACCTCGGCTTCTTCTACTTTCTGTCGAGCCAATACTTTAGCAGTAACGTCAGAGGCAGTGATGATAAGGCCATAGACTTGATGATTCGTATTGTGCAAGGCTTTGTAGAGTACATCGTAATACCCCCACTGATCTAGCTGGCCAACCGGTAACCGGACTTCCGACTGCTCATAGGTATCAACCTGCGTAAAGGCTTCATTGCGTGGTAAATCCAGTGTCCCACGTATCCTTTCCGATACGACTGTCTGAAAGGGTTTGCCGATACTGCTTCTGTCCAACCCTAGTACGATCAGCATCTTTTCATTGATCGAACGAATAACTTGATCGGGCCCTACCAACACTACTTTAGCTACCGGTGAGTGGTGAAACACATTGCGGGCGAATAATTCACTCTCTTCCAGTGCTCGCTGAGCCATCAATTCCGGTCTTCTGTCTCGCATAACAGCCCCTACCGCTATGGGCAGCCCTGTATGGGGATCATCAATTCGAATGGTATTATTAAAGACAGGGAAGATCTCGCCCGTTTTAAGGTGGCGTACCAGCATTTCTCCCGACCAGCGTCCTTTGCTCATCACAGAAGGTAGTACTTCTCGCTCTACCAGGTCGAAATGCTCGGGAGCATGGAGTTGTTTGATGGGAGTTTGTTGAACCTGTTGGGCATCCTCGAAGCCCAACATGGTCATACCCGCCTTGTTGAGATACGAATTTTTACCATCCAATTCCAGAATGGACATCAACTCGATACTGTTATCGACCAGGGTGAGTAGTTTCCGCTGAGTTTCCTGAGCGGCTAGTTCATCCCGTAAGTCTCGTAAGGTGAAGCCCCGACCTATAGGTTTGCCTGTTTGCGGGTCGTCAATGCGAATCCCACTAGCCTGACAGGGAATGGGGGCGCCTGTTTTACGATGCTTAAGCTCCACTCGCCCCGTCCAGTATCCTTGCTTGAGTAAGGAGGGAACGGCTACTTCCTGAATTAGGCGATAGTGTTCAGGCGCATAAAAGTCAGCAACCACCGCACCGTCCAGATTCTCCGTTTGCTCGAATCCCACCAGCCGTCGTCCCGCTTCATTGAGGTAAGTAAGTTGACCATCCAGGCTTGCAATGGCCATGAAATTGAGGTTGTTATCGACCAGTGCTAATAGCTTCTGTTGGTCGAGTCGCAGATGAACTTCCTGAGTTACTTCCTCAATCAGAGAGAATAAGCTATTTACCTGTCCAGCTTGTTGATGCAACACAGTAGTCTGGATCTTGACCCATACAGCATGCCCTTCCTTGAGCAGGCAGCGTAGTTGAATCACTAGTGAATCATCAACCCCTTCTGTCAGATTAGTCAGGTGCTTTTTGTAAAGTAACCGATCTTCCGGAGGAATCAATGCCTCAAACGGATGGTTAAGCAGTTCCTGTGCTGAATAGCCAGTCAGCGCACCAAAGGCACGATTGACATGTATAAGGCTACCAGTTGGCTGAATAATGACCATCCCTTTGGTCGCCTTCCGAAAAGCAGCAGCGAGATGGTTTTCAATGGAGCGAAGCATTTCGGTTTCTGGAAAAGAGTTAGTCCGTTTCTTGCCCAATTGCTTGTAGTGGGTCAGACTGCATGAATTTCGTTTCAATGTAACAAAAAAGCAACGTATACTAATATACTAATGGGACATAAGGAAACACTAACGATCTATCTCATGAATTATATAATTGATGGCAACCTGCTGAATAGCCCTGTTGCTACGGGTCAAACACTATGAAGCGCACACGCGTTAGAGTGGTCAGAAGCGCTGAAGGTAGTGACTTCGCTCCAGCTCGATGTGGTGCTGCTGGATCTGGGTATGCTGGGCATGGATGGCTACGAAACCTGTCGTCAGTTAGGCTTCTTGAATAAGTTGTTTATAGCGTTAATACTACATATAGTCCCCATGAAAGTTTACTGGCCAGCTATATTCTTAACCTTGATTAGCCATAGCGCTTTAGCTCAGCTACACAGCTTTGATCTAAACCAAGGTCCTGTTTTTATAACCATTCTAAAACACTGTTTAATCTATCTCCAAGAAGCACTGGCCTATGGTATCTATGATCGGCTGTATACCCAATTCGATATTGATCCGAAAGACCATATTTACCATATAGCCCTACTGCATCCTATCTCTAGGGATACCCGATATGGACTTGAACAGACCATCAGATGTTATTCACTCAACAAACTGTCAGATAATTCATGTTTGTCAGAACAAGTCTTGACTTATCCAATTAATAAAAGCAGTTTGTGTCAGGTCGAACTGGTACATTGCCCTATTTAATATACCTTTCGAACTTGATATAGTAGAGCACTGACGCAGTGCTTACCATTTTTTTTGGCTTCAAAGCTGTGCTGACAACATTTCAACTCCGCTCAATTTAGTTCTTTTGTTTAGCCTCTTTTATGTCAATTCGAGCAGCATGACCATGCTTTTCTAGCAAATACAATAAGTTAGCTCCATTCAATAAGGAAATTGGCTTGCCCTTAGCAAAATCATAGGCATCAGGCCCATAATCTGTTGTGGTAACCAATATACCTTTTGTCGCCCCTTCATTCATAACAGTACCATACAAATCTCGTATGGCAGATACTCCCACTGTATTGGTATATCGTTTAGCCTGGATGACGATTTTGCCCCCACGGATGGGGTCTGGATCAAAGGCGACGGCATCAACTCCACCATCACGACTAGCCTGGGTAATTTTAACTTCGCCACCACCAGCATTAAATTCCTTTGCAAACACCTCGCGTATAAGATGCTCGAAGTCTTGCCAATCCATAGCTGCTAGGTTGACGGAATTGTCTAGTGTATGCGCGATGTCATAATGCTCTACAAAGCGCCGATCTCCTCGGTCGATTTTTATAATAGGTTGTATGGCCGTAATACCGCTCAGTTTACTACTACCTACACCCTTTAGGTTTTTAAAGCAAGCTTTAGGGTCTACATGTTGTAACTCTATACCTAAAAATTCGACTTTCTTTACCTGAATTGAGACAATACAAGTAGTCACTCGCTTCCCTATGGCTTTATCCAGTGTATTAACCCAGCCGTTAAAATTCACGGCTGTTAGCGCATCTGCTTTATCAGCCTCAAAGAGCTCATGGATTGTCCGAAGTACTATTTGGTAGATAACATTATCATAAAGTTTCGTAACCTGTGCTTCCGATAGGTGAGACTCTTTGAACTCCTGTTTCGTCGCATTGTACTTTACTTCTTGTAAGGTTGGCATATGTTCTACTGCTGGTAATGCAAACTCAACCACCAGGATTCCACTATCAGGATTGTAGTCTAATTCATAGCTTTTAGGAAACGATTCAGGGTAAAGAGAATTATTGAGTACTATCTCACAATATTCGATTACTGCTGCTGGCTTCTTATTATAATAATCCTGTTGAAGTTGGTCTACACTAGCATTAGCCTTTTCCTGCTGCTCTTCATACTCCCGTTTCTTTTGCTCCCATTCACGGGTTTCATTTTCTATCTGCTCATTAAGTAGCAGGACCTGATATTCGTAACCGTGCATAGCAATCTTATACCCTTCTTCTCGATCTTTGTTTTCTTCCTCTATAGATCCTTTTTCAACTTGCTAGGCGTGATATAAAGCCTCATATTCATGCTGAGCCTTAGCTATCTTTTTATCACCTATTGACTTAATAAGCTTATCAAGTAAGCCTAGTGTTGGACTTATAAAGACGGGTTCTTGAGGTATAGGTAGATATTCTGGTGAAGGAGGAACCTTTAGTTTTGCCACACGAAGGGCCAATGAATTTTTGGGATGTGGAGTCGGAAAAGGAGAGTGGTTTTTCAGTGAATCCCAACTGACCGTATCATCAACGCCTAATGTAAAAAGTAACGTTTCTTCAACGTCCTGTAGTGCCTGCTTAGCTTGATTTGTACGTAGTTCTGCCTGTTTAAGGCCGCTTTCTTTTGTGTAAATCGTAGAATTTTTTATTTGAAATTTCTCCCATTTATCCCGCAGCTTAGCTAAAAAAGCATCGATTTTGTTTTTCAGTAGGTACTCCTCGGATGCAGTTATTAGGCGGTATTCATTCAATTCTGAATGGCGAACTTCTGCACAGTACTTAATTGAACGTACGCCATACTCTTCAAAATATCGGATGTTTAGACCATCTCTGAATCGAGCTTTCATGTGAAGGTTAAGATTGACAGGTGAGTACTTATAATTACAGATATATAAAGCTAATCGATACTGCATCCTAATGTGCTTATAAGTGACTAGTAGTCAATTATTAAGCTTTCTATTTGGTTAGGATTAGCAATAAACTGAAATATGGATAAAGAACAATATCAGGAAGTAACTATGTGTAGGCTACTGATTGAGTTGGACAGATAGTAAAAATCAGTCTGGTATCCTGAAAAGTATAATCTCAAAAAAGGCTCTTTATAAACCCAATAGGTTTAGATTCTGCTCCCTTGTTTGGTAGCAGTCCAAGACTTTACTGCGTATATTGGTCTCACCATGGAAAACCAAAGCCCGATCCTTCGTTACCTGTTAACGGCTTACCGAGAGCGGACGCCCGTCATGTCCAACACCAATGCCTGGGTGAGTCGCTTAACCATTATCACGGAAGACCCCCTGTTGTTCGAGGTCGATTTAACCATCAGCGCTGACCAGGTGCGGACCTACGCCATCCAGAAGCTGTCTACCGAGTCAATCGACAATCCTCTCTATCAGGTCGCTCCGGTGCATCTGGGCGCAACGGGGGCTTTCTCTAAACTATCCGAGTCGGATTTGTACTACATGGTTACTGGTAAATCGTTGACTGACGAGGAGTAACAGGTTACCTTCGATAATCCACGCCTTAACTTGGCTGGCTCTCAACCCGCAATAACCTGTTATACGATTGTCACCAAGGCGCATGAGGAAGGCTGACGGTGAAAAGTGAGCCGAGCCAGGACCACAGGTTGGTCATTTCCTTACTGAGTAACTGGACCGATTCGCAGTCACGACGTCATGGGACCTGAGTAAAATCCAGGTTATAAACGACAGTCAACCGAAAGCCCTGATTCAACTCGACCACTGACCGCTTGGCTACTGGATCAGGATAAGCGTGTTGACGGATCTGATAGAGATAGTTCAGTTCCAATTTGGCGTTATCTGTAAACTGGTAACCCAGCCCGCCCGAGAGTCGGTTTTGATTAAAGACATTGTCATCCACGTTTTTTCCAAAACCAATAAACAGCTCGTCAAAAGCATTCAGGTACCACTCCCCATTATCAATCGCAGCTCCCTGGAGCGGGAAGGCCATAGCAAGTTGATAGCGAATACGGTGTTGATACTCCCAAGTCTGCACAGGACCTGCTCCGGTTTGGTCCCGTGAGCCCAACCAACGTTGCTCCAGTCGGACCCGCTGTTCAAGCTCTAACCGACCTAGCTGGTCTTTCAGTGCAACATCTTCATAAATACGGTTCTCTGGTTCTGGGCGGCCGATCACTTCGGGATATTCACCATACCGATGACTTTGAAAATAAGTATATCCACCGGATACCTTCAGCCGATCGGTTAGGGTGCGAACCAGCCCCAGCCGTGCCAAGTGTTGTTGGGGCGCTTCTAAATGCCTGCCCGCCCGACGCCATTGATATTCGGCATGGATTGCCCATTTTAGGCCAATTTGATGATCACCCGTATAAATAAACCATCCCAATGCATTAGCATCAGCCAACCGGGGTGTTTGCCCAGAGCAATTCGATAGAGACAAATAGAGTGGAATGAGTAGATGGACAAACGGACGCATAAGACAATGGAATGATATAAGCTGGCCTGATTCATTAACCACTGACTCGACGTTGGGTTTTTCAAGTTATTATACTGACCTGGTGTAGTCTAAGATCAACGTTCATATGTAAATCTTTATTCTATCGGCAGCTTCACGTTTCGCCTGATCGACAACTTTGGCGTATATCTGTGTTGTCTTCAACTCCCGATGCCCCATCATTTTTGAAACAGTGTAAATATCGGTCCCTAGTGATAATTGTAACGTTGCATAGGTGTGGCGGAAACTGTGAAAAGTGATAGGCTTGGTAATTCCAGCGTCTTTCACCCACTGTTTTAAAATCTTATTCCAATAGGCGGAGTAAGATAGTCCAGGTAACACGGGTCGATTGGCTTCCAATCGTTCGCCTAAGAGCAAAACAGCTTGCTCCGAAACGGGCATATATTCGATCCCTTCGGTCTTTTCCTGCCGGAAAGCGATAGTATAGCCATTTTGTGGATCGTAGCGAATCTTATCCCAGGTTAGTGCTTCAATATCGGAGTATCGTAAGCCTGTCAAAGCTGAAAATAGAGCCGCCTGTTTGAGAACGGGTAGGGTAGGTAGATCAGTAGCCGCTAGCGCCTGTAATTCAGCTAAAGTCAAATATTCGCGCCGTGTCTCTTCGGGCTTTATCCCCTCTACTTTTGCATCAAGGTCTGTACTGATTATCCCGTCTTTATATGCTTGTTTGAGTGCTGCTTTGAACTTGTTGAAGTAACTGACGGTAGAGTTTACGGCCAATGGTTCGTCGTTCCGCTGACTCTTTGCCTGCATCATATACGCTCGGAAGTCCCGGCATTTCTTTAGCGTCAGTTCGGATAGCTTGAGCGACCCGCCTGTAAAGTCTCGTAGATAGTGTAAGGCACTATCCCAACCGTCTTTATTACTGCCGGTTCTCGAAGCAGCTAATTGTTCGCAGTAAGCAACGAAACAGGTATTCTGCGTCTTTTTGGATAGAAAACCATACGCCCCTAACTGAACGTCAATTTGTCGCTTTGCTCGTAAGGTTTCTGCTAGCGCTAACGTTTCGCTGTTCTGTTCTTTATCGGCAGGTGTTTTGGGCCTGTTAAACAGATACAGACCTAGAAATTCGCGCCGGGTAGGTTTACCTGTATCAGGATGAGGAATAGCCGGATAGTAATCCAGGTATAGGCTTGTTCGACCGTCCGTAATCGGCTTTTTGCGAAGTTTAACCTTAATCATGGCAGGGTAGGGGATAGTAACGTATCAATCTGAGTTTTGGGGACATAGGCGTAAATGCCGCTGTATTGCTTGGGAATCTCATGCCTAAGTATTAGGTCGTATAGGGCTTTGTCAGAAATTCCGTACTTCTCCCGTATTTCTTTCATGGTGTAGCAGTCAACGAGAGGGGTTGGTATAGGTCGGCTTTTTTCTAATAGTTCGGCTGGTCTGTCAAACAGTCGGTCTATGTCAGAGCGACGGATGACAGTACGCCGGTTGAGTTTGACAAAAGGTAACTCGCCCCGCTCATTGAGTCGGTATAAGCTACGGCGGCTGATTCGAATGAGTTTGGCCGATTCGTCAACGGTTAGAAACTCTTGTGCCTTTATATCCTCAATCGGCTTGAGTTTTGTCTGCAATGTCTGCTGATCGCTTGCTTCAATTTTGCCTGCCCGCTGACGTGCTTTGTAAGCCTTCTTCGCGCAAGCATCGCTACACGTTTTAGACGTTGTTTTACGGGCTTCAAACTCATTGCCGCATTGTTGACAGATACGAATGATTCGGATATTAGAACTCATGTGCCATGCTGTGAATCAAAATGACATACCATGTCTTAGTGTGTCAGTTTGTGCCATTATCTCGCCAAAAAATGGACTTTTGAAAAAGCCCGCTTGTCAGATACAATAAAGGTACAAATAATTACTCAATAAACTAATACTATCACTTACTAAACAAATAGTATAATGCATGAAAAAAGCCCTTTTTCAGGGCTTTAAGTATGATTTAGTAATGAATTGTAATAGAGTTGTTAAGTGCGGTTACTTTCCGATACAGAACTTACTGAAAATAGAGTCTAATAAGTCATCTGTAGTAATCTCTCCGGTCAGTTGGCCGAGGTGTTGCAAAGCGACTCGCAAGTCCATGGCGAGCCAGTCGGGGGTTACTTGGTTATCAAGGCCCGTGATGGCACGCGCAAGTGCGTCGTCGGTGGCGGTTAGGTGTTCGTAGTGGCGAGCATTGGTCACTACAGCACTGCCCGTTTGCATAGCGGCATCGGTGCGGGCGCGAGTCGAGAGCGACGATTTCAGTTCATCGATCCGTTGGTCTTTAGCCGAAATCCAGACGATAGGCTCCCCATCAAGGCTATGGTTTATATAGCCCCGTTGAGCGCTGGTTAGTAAGTCGGCTTTGTTGCCAACTAGTAAATAGGGCTTTTCGGACGCCTGTAGCTCTGCTCGGGTCTGGATTAACTCATCGACGGTTGTACGGCTGCCGTCGAACAGATAAAGCACCAAAGCGGCATCACGCATTTTCTGTTGGGTGCGCTCAATACCAATGGCTTCGATCTGATCGGTGGCCTGCCGCAATCCGGCGGTGTCGATCAGTCGGAAGCGGATGCCATTGATAAAAAGTTCGTCTTCGATGACATCGCGGGTGGTGCCGGGAATATCCGATACAATGGCTTTTTCTTCATTGAGCAATGCATTCAGCAAGGTTGATTTGCCGGCGTTGGGTTTGCCGACAATCACCGTCGGTACACCATTTTTGATGGCATTACCCGTCGAGAACGAGTCAATTAGTGGATGAAGAACCCGTCGAATATCGACCATCAACTGACGAAGCCGATCCCGGTGGGCAAACTCGACGTCTTCCTCCCCGAAATCAAGTTCCAGTTCAACCAAAGCTACAAAGTCGATCAATTGCTGGCGAAGTTCTTTCAACTGCTTCGAGAAACCTCCACGTAGCTGCGTTAAGGCCGCCCGATGACTGGCATCGGAATCGGAGGCTATCAAATCGGCAACGGCCTCGGCCTGGACCAGATCGAACTGACCATTCAAAAAAGCCCGTTGTGTAAACTCGCCTGGGCGGGCTAGCCGAACACCCTCCTGCGTGAGCCGACGCAGAATTTGCTGAATAATAAACTCCGAGCCGTGGCACGAAATCTCGACGACATCTTCTTTTGTAAAGGAGGTAGGGGTTCGGAAAATCGTAACCAGTACTTCATCAATAATACTCCCATCGGGGTTTCGTATCGTTCCGAAATGGGCGGTATGGCTCGCCTGTTGGGTAAGATCTTTTCCCCGAAAAATACGATTGGTAACGGCAATGGCCCCTTCGCCCGACACCCGAATCACCGCAATGGCGCCGATTCCGGGGGCGGTGGCTAGGGCTGCAATAGGTTCTAGTTGGAAAATAGACATAACTCTGTGAGTCTCTGTATAGCTCCGCATGCCTCTGAGAAACAGGTATTACACTGAGATACACCGAAACAAACAGAGATTCACAGAGGGAAAATAGAAAAGCGATTTAGCAGGTCAACCAGCCGTTTTTCGATGGGTACCTGTGGAACACCAAGCCAGTTGGCGTATTTGTCGCCCAGGAAGAAACGCATTTCACCAGCTGCGAGGTTCCGCATGGTTTCGGAACGGGCTTGTTTGTATGGACTGAACCGATTGACACCATCTGCTGTAGTTGCCTGAGTGGGGAGGAATTCTGCCATAGCGTTCAATAAGGCGCTGGTCAGGCCTTTGCCTGCTTCGGACGGGGCAAACTGTCGGCGTAGAATAGCCTGATGCAGGGTAAAGGCTTCCCGTAAATTTTTAGGGAGCAATTCTTCCATAACGCCGTTAAGATAACTGACTA
This sequence comes from Spirosoma aerolatum, assembly GCF_002056795.1. Taxonomy (NCBI): domain Bacteria; kingdom Pseudomonadati; phylum Bacteroidota; class Cytophagia; order Cytophagales; family Cytophagaceae; genus Spirosoma; species Spirosoma aerolatum. The sequence continues at coordinate 2,197,383 of NZ_CP020104.1, forward strand.
CGTTGATATGATGCAGGTAATCTTCCTCTTCCTGTTCGCTGGCCGGAATGCCGAGTTTTCGTAAGCCGAGTAAAATAATAAATGAAAAAGTAAGATTGGTGCCAGCCATATCTTCCTGATTGACAGGGTATCCCCAATCCATATTCCACCGGCCAGAGTGTAGCGAAAACCACCGCGCCCCCGCATGGATCAGCCGGATTTTGACAGTTCGGGCTATAGCTTTTCCCGTGAGCCATTCTTTCTCGTTGTTGACCGCAAATACCCACTCTCCGGTTTCCCGTAACCGCCGAACGGTGTCATTCTTGATGCGTTCGGTGAGCCAGAGTACCTGAACTCCTTTGGCTCCCAGATAGGAGTAAGGCAGTGAAAAAAAGCCAAGCGTAAAGCCGATCTGTTGAGCGTGTTTCTGAAAAAAACGCATACCTCGATTCATCTTGGCCGGGTCAGCCCAGTCAGGTAAACCCGTTTGCGAAGTGAAAAAATCCTGCACCGTCTGGTGTTGGCTTGTCGTTGAAAAGTCGGTAGTATCGGCCAGCCAACCCATCAGCGCCCGTAAACCTGCCAGACCGTCGGTTTCGACTACGGAGGTAATTACAGCATCGGCTAGTAGATCGCCCTGCTGGCGATAGTGATCCAGTAAGGCATCAGAAAAGACACGGGTAGGCTTGACTAACGTTAGCATTGTAGTACGAGCTTTCAGAACCAACATCTTTTTCAGTCTTTCGGTTTACAGTTTGATCTGTAAGCCATCGTAGCCCAACCGGATGTTGGCCGGCAGCTCTTTTTCGACTTCGTTATGCATGCCGAGTTTGTGACTAATATGCACAAAATAGGTTCGGTCGGCATTGACTCGCTGAGCGAGGGCTATGGCCTGATCGAGGGTGAAATGAGAGATATGCGCCTGCCGCTGAAGAGCATCGACCACCAGGATACGGGTTCCGTATACCTTTTTCAATTCGTCGTCGGAAATGTAATTCAGGTCAGTTAGGTATGTAAAATCGCCTATGCGGAAGCCATAAACGGGTAGTTTATGGTGCATCACTTCGATCGGTATGACCCGCACGTCGAAGAGATCGAACGGCTCATTCTGGATTTCATGCAGCTGAACATGGGGTGTTCCGGGATATTTATGCTCGGCAAAAATATAGGCAAATTCCCGTTGTAATTGCGCCAGAACGGTTGGTCGGCCATAGACGGGTATATCCTGCCCCGACCGGAAATTATAGGCGCGAATTTCATCGAGCCCGGCCGTATGGTCTTTGTGCTCATGGGTGAACAGGACCGCATCGAGCTGCTGGAGATTGAGCCGCAGTACTTGCTGGCGGAAGTCGGGGCCGGTGTCGATAACGAAGCTACGCCCGTTCACCGCAATATGCACGGAGGTACGGAGTCGTTTATCCCGAAAATCAACAGAACGGCACACATCGCACTGGCAGCCAATAAGCGGCACCCCCGATGAGGTTCCGGTACCCAGCAGGGTGATAAGCATAATGATTAAATGGTTGAATGATTGAATGATTGAATGGTTGAGAAAGGCAGGCGTCAGCTATTCAATCATTCAATCACTCAATCATTCAGTCATTATTTATCCGTCAGTTGATTAACAACTTCAACCAGGCGATCGAAGTTGAGAGGTTTTACGAGTACGTCGTTGAAACCGGCTGTTTTGAATTCTTCTTCTGTATAATTTTTGGCGTTGCCGGTGATGGCCACGATAGGCACGTTGGCTTTGGTCTGATCGGATAAAGCCCGAACGCGCCGAACGCACTCCATCCCATCCATCAGCGGCATGTTGATGTCGAGCAGAAGGATGCTAAAATCTTCTTTTTCCAGAATTTGCAGTACCTGTTCCCCGTTTTTAACGGCGGTAATGTCGTAGTTCTGGAACTCAAGAATTTTGCGGGCCAGATTCTGGATAACGGAGCTATCTTCGGCAATCAGGACGCGTTTGGAAGCTGACATAAGCTATATGAGATCGTGGTTTCTAATTAACGTGGTGAAATTATGGAGTTAAATCGGCAAACGCAAAACGGTATTTTGGTCAAAATGCATCCATAATTGCTTTTTACCTACCGGTTCTGCAAACGCTTACTTTGATGAAACCATAAAAACGATTTGGTTTTCATACTGTAAGACGCTTAATCGGGCAATGACCGAGTGCTCGGTAAAATCCTTTTTAAACGATCTCTTTTTTCATAACTGTAAATTCTAACGGCTGTTTAGGCAAACCGAAGCTCGGATCATTTGGGAAGGGTTTGGTTTCGCCGGTTGATTGGTAGCCTCGTCGTTCGTACCAGGCAATTAATTCATACCGAACGGTAATGACGGTCATTGTAATAGCCTGGCACTGTCGGTCACGAGCTGTTTGCTCAGCAGCGGTCAGTAATTTTTTTCCGATGCCATTGGTCTGGGCTTCGGGCGAAACCGTCAGCATTCCCAGATAAAGCTCATCGCCTTTTGTTTCCAGATAGACACAACCTAGTAATTGAGCGTTTTCTCTGTACGTTAAAATGGTGGCATTCGGGTTCTGGAGCATGGTTTTCAAGCCTTCCTCATCCGTGCGAATGCCACTCAGTAAGTTAGCTTCGGTCGTCCAGCCTTTTTTCGAGCTTTCGCCCCGATAGGCACCATTTACAAGTAGGTTTAAAGAGGGAATGTCCTGTTCGGTGGCGGGCGTTATTGACGTCATTGGATTGTCATTTGTGTCATTGGCGATGCAGCATTCGGTTGCCTGTTTGACTTGTACAGGACAATCGAATGATGCATCGCTCATGACAATGAATGGCTTTATTTAGGCATTTCCCGAAAATCGAGTTGCTGAATAAGGGCTGGGTTCTCGGGTGTTAGTGTGAAGAATACGTCGATATTGGCTTTTTCGCCTTCGAGCAGGAAATGACCGCGTAGCTGGTTTTCGGGAATTAACTCACCTACGCGCTGAATTTTTCCGGCCTTTGCATATAAATCCTGCACCACTTTTCGGCGAATGGCAACCGACTTATCGGGGAAGAAGTTTTCGGCAAAAATACCACTTTGTTCAGCCCCGACCCAGTCAGGCAATAACTTGACAAGTTCGGCTTTGCGTTGTGCCAGAATAGGCGAAACCGGAAGTTGCCGAGGTTGTAGCTTACCAATGGCTACCAGCGTATCGAGCACGGCGGTGTTGACGGAACCCATACCGGCATAGGTTAGATTAGCATAGGAAATGACCCCAATGCCATAGTCGGGCAGGATGCGCCATTGACTGCCAAAACCGGGTAATCCACCGCTGTGCCCTACGCCAACCTGACCTGTGCAGTTCTTGCTCCAGCCGAGGCCGTAGCCATAACCACTGGCGGTAGGGCATACCTGACCGGCTGCATTTCGAGCCTGGGTAAATAAGCCCGAAAACGTCCAGGGCTGTTGCATTTCGCGGATCGAACTCCGTTTAATCGGCCCTGTATCGGCATCATTTTTGGGTGGCCAGGCCGATTCATGTAAGGCTACGTATTTGCTGAAATCGTCGATGGAAGTAATCAGGCCGCCCATCGCTCCGTAAGAGCCGTCGTGAAGGAGCGGTTCTTCGAGCCATTTGTCATCCTGCCAGCGATAACCTAACGCGAGTTTGTCGGCTGGCACGCGGGTGTACTCCCATTGGGTGTCGTTCATACCCAATGGCTTCAGAATGGTATCGGTAATGTATTGCTGATAGGGTTTGCCTGAGACGACCGTGATAATATGGCCCAGCATGGCAAAACCCAGATTGCTATATTCATAGGCAAAACTCGGAACGTTGGCGTTGGAAATACCGTCTTTGATGAGTTTGAGCAAATCGGCATCCGAATCGGCCAGTTGGCGGTCGCCCCAGGGGTTATCTTCGGGAAAACCAGCCGAGTGGGTCAGTAAGTTGCGAACAGTAATTTTTGGGGCATCGGCTGTGAGGTATTTATGCGATTTCAGTTCGGGAATGTAGAGTTCGGCAGGATCGTCGAGCCGGAGTTTGCCTTCGTCCCGTAGTTTTAGAATGGCCATGCCCGTCAGACTTTTAGTCATCGAAGCAATACGGAACAAGGATTTAGGCGTAGCTGGTGTTTTCTTCGCTACATCGGTATAGCCCAATCCACCAGCGTATACCAACTTACCATCCAGTACAATGCCAAAGGCAAGCCCTGGAAAGTGCCGCTTTTCGGCCGCGTCTTTGAATAGCTTTTCAACAATAGGAAAGGCGGCTTCCAGTTTTTTTAGCCGATCACCATCGGTGAAGGTAGGGGGCTGATAGGTAGTCACATGTGCTACGGAACGATTGGTTCCTGGTTGCGCAAAAGCATATGTAGTGGCGAGTAGGAAGAGGAGTAGTTTTTTCATTTCAGTTTGCTGGAAATCGTTTAAACGCAAAGAACGCAAAGTTTGTCGCAAAGCCCGCAATCGCCCGAAAGTGCTTTAACAAAACAAAGTACGACCTCGATGGGGTCGTACTGATTAGCAACTTTAGCGCCCATTGCCGTTCATTCAGCACACTACTTAATTTCCAATACCAATACACCTAGCGGGGGTAGTGTAACCGGAACGCTATTGCGGGCGATAACCCGGGTTTTTGTTCGGAAAATATCCTGAAATACATGTGTTTGCGAGCCCGGCAGGTTCATGGCTTTCCAGGCTTCAGTGGGAATCAGTACCGTTGTGCTGACGGGTTTCTGCTTGTCGAAGTTGCAGATAATCAATAGTTTCTGTCTCCCTGAATAGCGAAGATAGCTGTAGAGACGATCTCCATCATAACCCGAAGATTGCCCATTCGTATTGCTGGCCTGTAGGTCATAGAAACTGCCCGTTCGGATAGCATCGCTGTTGTTGACAAGCTGGATCAGTTGCTGATAAAATTGACGGAGCTTTCGTTGATTGGGCGTTAATTGCCCCCCATCGAAGGCTCCTTTGTTGACCCAGGCCTGATATTCTGGTATGCCCCAGTAGTCGAAAATCGTAGTTCGCCCATCGTCGCCCTGAAACCCTTCTGCCTTTGTTGGATTTACACCCACCTCCTGTCCAAAATAGAGCATAGTGGGGCCGGTATGTAGGGTAGCGGAAAGGGTCATGGCAGGTACGGCAACCCAGGGATCGCCCGCAAAGAATCGGGAGGCAATACGTTGTTCATCGTGATTTTCCAGAAAACGCAGCATGTGTTCTGAAATATCGCCCGACTCGTTCTGCCAGACCTTCGTAATGTCTTCTGTGGTGCCTTTACCTTCCATCAAACGGCGAAGTGCGTCGTACAGGCCCACTTTGTCGTAGAGATAATCGAATTTGCCCTGCTGAATATAGGCTTTATACTGTTTGGGGTTATAGATTTCAGCAATGAAGATCAGGCCGGGTCGATTGACCTTCACTTGCGGAATGGCCCAGCCCCAGAACTCAACCGGAACCATCTCGGCCATATCGCACCGAAATCCATCGACGCCTTTCTTAGCCCAGAATAGCAGAATGTCGCGCATCTTGACCCAGGTTGACGGGATAGGGTCGAAGTGGGTCTGGCGGTTATTGGCATAATCGATCCCATAGTTGAGCTTCACGGTTTCGTACCAGTCGTCAATTCCCGGTTTGGCCTTGAAAGCATCGTTGCCTGTCGCTTTGGCCGGATTTTCGACGTAAGGGCCAATCGACAGGCCATCGGGAATGGAAACACCATCTGGAACCTGAAACGATTCACCAGGCAGGTAGTAAAAATTGTTGTTGGGCGAAAAGGCTTTGGTGCTATCATCGCCCTGCCCTAAATCCTGAACCCCAGCTGGTTTCGCATCCGAATGGTACTGGCGAGCCACATGGTTCGGTACGAAATCGATAATCACCTTCAGGCCAGCGGCATGCGAGCGTTTGAGCAGCGCTTCGAACTCAGCCATCCGGTTATTGACATTGACCGCCAGATCGGGATTGACATCGTAATAGTCTTTAATGGCATACGGTGACCCTGCCCTGCCTTTTACCACGAGTGGATTATCGCGCTGAATGCCATTGGCCGAGTAGTCGGTCATGACCGCGTGCTCAAGGACACCCGTATACCAAACGTGCGAAATGCCAAACGTTTTCAGATTTTGCAAGGCGTTGGCGGTAATGTCATTGAACTTCCCCACCCCGTTTTCATCCCGGCTACCCCAGGGTTTGTTCGTCGTTTTCTGATTGCCAAACAGCCGCGTAAAGATCTGGTAGATAACCAGTTTGTCGGAAGGTTTGGCTGTTGGGCTGAGTAGCGCGTCGGCCGCTTCAACGGCTGGGTGACTCAGAATACCGGCAGCAAGCAGACCTGCGGCAAAATCCCGCCGGGAAAGAGTAGGAGACGATGTAGAGAGGCAACTATAACTCATGTGGATTTATACTAACCAGGCCCGAAATAGTCTGAAAATCTTTGGTGTTTCGCGTCAACGGGGCTAGTCCATGAACAAGAGCAGTTGCAGCAATAAGGGCATTAGTGTCAATTAAATACCTCTGTCCCATTCTTTACGGCTTTGGGTTATATATTCCTGTATTTTTTTACCTTCTTCCGCGCTAAGTGTCCCAAAAAAATCGGAAGGTTTTCGGCTTGGTTTTTCCAAGGCTTTCAAATCTTGATGTTTGGCCGTGATGGTATTCCATTCCTCAATCGGAATCACAATAGCCGTATGTCGGCCCTGGGCATCAGAAAGATATTGCACGTCCATAGGTAAAAAAACGATAATAGTACTGGATGAAACCTAAGTAAAGATAGCCAATCGGCTCGTGTAAAACTAACTGAACGCACCAGCACAAGTCGGATCAAGTGAAGCCCGCTGAAGAAAAATACTGATGGGCTAACTAGTTACTTCATCGCTTTAATCCACTCTTTCAACAACACCAGACTTTCGCGATGGACAGTTTTGCGGCCGAGTTCAGGCATCATTTCACCGGGATCGGTCGATTCCAGGCGATAAATCAGGATCGATTCGTCGGGTTTTCCAGGTACGATGTCGTAAGTGCGTCCGCCTGAACCGCGTCCTGCCGCAACGGGTGTTTTCTGAATGCCGAACGCTGTAGGGTCTTTTTCGGAATAATTCAGGTTGAGCCCGGATGTCATGGCTGGGCCTTTGGGGTTGTGGCAATGCGCGCAGTTGATGTCGAGCCAGGCACGTGCCCGGTCGTTGATGGAACCCGTTTCGGGCTTGTTCCAGACGGGCGTTTTCGGGCATTTTTCCAGAGCCGGTAGTCCTGTTAATATACCCGTTCGTTGCCAGTGGCGTAGCTGGTTTTCAGGTCGCTTATCCCCATAAGTCAGATCGCCGTTCAACTGCCGGACCGAGGGACCAATAGGCGTCATCACTTCGGCCCGGTTGTGGCACCCTTTGCACTGGTTCAGGTTCGGAATAACGAACGGGTGTTGCTGGAACTGCCCGTTGGCATCGATGTAGCTTACTGTTTTTGTATCGCCCGCCACTTCCAGCAGCGCATCCGTCTGGTCCTCGTTCCAGACGTAATCGAGCGCTTTCCAGCCTTCTGACTGATGAATCAGCAACCGCGTTTCGATCAGGCGACGTCCTTTGTCGGGGTTCCGAAAATCGTTCGGATAATAAAACGTTTTGATCAGCGTGGTACCCACCGGAAAGTCCAGTATAGCCGTGTCGTTATAGGCCACTGATTGACCAGCAGGCAGCTTGACAAACCGCAGTTTTTCGGCATAATCGGAGAACAAGGGCGTATTGAGGGCATACGGTACAACCCCATCGGCAGGTTGCTGGTCGGCTAACTTATCCTTGAAAAATCCGTAATCCGATAGTTTTTCGGGAATGGTTACGGTTTGCCAGCTACCTAGCATCAGCCAGCCAATACTTAACAGTACACCCCAGACTAAACACGTTCGCATGGCTTAACGGTTGTTGCTTACCGATGTCTTGATCGGCTCTAACTGACAATCGAAGGGAGTTGTATTGAACGAAACATGCTGAAAACCACGCCCGGCATCCAGATTGACGAAGCTTTGATTCTTGTTATTTCGGATACAGATGCGCTTGTCGGCCTGTAGTTTTCCGTCTTTATCCAGTGTATTGGGATCAGCAATACCGTCGTAAATGATATGGGGAACGTCCTGCCCTGGTTTCAAGACCTGACTGAATAGTTTATTGTAACGACCGCGCTGGCTGACGGGACCAGCATTCCGTTCGTACACATTGTCATGAATTGATATACCCGTGGCGAAGGGATAGTAGGCTTTGTCGGTAATGGGCCGCTCGGTGAGTAGGTAGCTGATGATGGCTGTACCCAGCGTCTGGTTATGGATAAATCGGTTATTGAAGACTTCTACGTTATTCGCGGCCAGAATCATCAACCCCGTGCCGTCCGACACGCTGGCAACGATATTCCCGGCGGGGGCAAAATTGGGGAAATTGTTGTCGTGAACGTAGTTGTTGAACACCCGCACGTTGCCACCCTGTTTCTGGACCAGATCGGGTAAGTCGAACACCAGAATACCCCCCGTATTTTCGTAGGCTTCGTTGTCGAATACATCGGCATTGCGTGAGTTTTCGATCTCGATACCGGCTACGTTATGGTATGCTTTGCTGTTTTTGACCACGATACCGCGCGACTGGCCGACATAAATACCTGCGTCGGAGGCTCCGATCGCTGTGCAGCCATCAATCACGACATTGTCACACTGAACTGGGTATAAGCCATAGCCGCCGTTTTCGGCTTTGGGCGCGCCGGTCCACTCGACCTTTACGTTTCGGAACGTAATGCCCTTCACGTTCATGGTTTTGATGCCGTCGCCTTTCGAATCCTGCACTGTCAGGTTTTCGATTACAATGTCTTCGGCATTGGAAACCCGCAGGCCTTCGGCTCCGTCGGTTTGACCTTTAAAGCTCAGAATGGTTTTGTCGATACCTTTGCCCCGGATCACAATCCGCTTTTTGTCCTGCAACGACAGGCTACCCGTAAAGGTAAAGGTACCTGCATCGAGGTCGATGGTGCTGCCATTGTCGGCCATGATCAACTGAGTCTGGTAACGTTTCTGTACGGTGGGTTGTGCCCAGGCTAGCTGTGTACACAAACAGGCTAGGAGGGATAGGAGGTAAAGTTTCATAGGGGATCAGGAAATTATAGAACACGGATCTATATGATAATTATGATTTACACAGATCATAACGACGTATAAAGATCATAAAAATCTGACGGTCCGTCGATATGGTTCTATTTATTTATACTTTTTCCCTGTATCCAGTATACCTGATTGGGTTCCGCTTTCCCGAATGGGCGACCCTTGATAATGGGAATATCGATGATACCGAGTGCTGGGTCACAGTCGAAATTAGCCCGGATGGTCAGGTTGTTAAGTTGGCTGGGCGATGTGCTGTGTTCCAGCGACCACAGGTCATACTGATTCAATCCTTCATTATACAAATCCTTTTTGCTGGCCGACCGGAGCGTTAAAGCTGGAACTACCGGGGCACAGTTTTCCGATGCAGGCTTACGGGCTTTAACTTGAATATGATACGCTTCGTTGGGGCTGTAGCTCAGATGCACCGTGCCGATGGTGGTTGTGTCTGGTCCGCCCGCCTGAAAGGACAGGTAAAATGTAAATTGGTTGGGTACTTCGGCCGGAATGATTTTACTGTCGCCCTCAATAATCAGACGATTCTGATAGTCGTACAGCTTTACCTGATCGAGGCTACCACAGCAACCATGCTTTACGGTTTGAAAATTCCGGGCATTTAGGGTGAGTTCGTCGCAATCGTGTTTGGCTGTCAGCAGCGTTTTGGCCGGGTTTTCCAGTGAACTTAGCGAAACCTGAATACTACGGGTCTGGCCTTCCAGGCTAGTAGCACCGTCGGTAATGGTTCGGTATTTGGCCATGTAGTGCTGGGTGTCTTTTCCTTGCAGAGCCACATAGACAATTTTATAGGTCGTCTCATCTGTTCGATACTGCCAGCCTTGTGTGCTATCTTTTTTCAGTAGCAGAAACGATGAGGCTTCCGAGTTTTCATATAGTGCGGAACCAGTAGCCCCTCTGATTGAACGAGGTGTTTCGGGCGATGTGCTTTTACTGGATTTGTCTGAGCAACTTACTAAAGAAGCGGAAATGAAGGCAATGTGTAGCCAGTACTTCATTGGAGTTAGGGAGTGAACGGGTCAGTAGGCAAATACGTGATTTCGGGCGCAAAAACGAAATCGATGCTATACCGTTTCGTGAGCGGTCAACGGATTTATTCAGAAGGATTCGTAGGATGAAAAGGGTAAAAAATAGGGATTTACTGTTGAATTAATTGGTAAGCTATGTGATTTGGGTATGGATTATTCGTTCGTTTTCGTCTTTCGCAAAATCATCAATATATTGCTTCATCACAACCTCTCTTCCATGAAACAAATCAGTACATTACTACTCTCTCTAGTTATTTGCGGAGCCGCCTACGCCCAGAAATCCTATTATGGCATCGAAGAAAAATGGCCCGAACAGGATACAGCCCGTAAAGTGTATACCGTAAAAGGAGAACGACACGGGATTAGTTATTTCAAAAAACATCGGTTCAAAGATGTACAATATGAGCCAGGGCCAACGCTTACCTTCGACAGGTATCACACACCTGATGTGATGTATAGCTGGTGCCGGAAATGGGCAGAACAGTACCCCAAGCTGGTTGATCTGTACGAAGTGGCCAGAAGCTACGAGGGTCGCCCGATTTTGCAGATGACCTTGACCAACAAAAAAACTGGGAAGCATACCGACAAACCTGCAGCCTATTTTGAAGGCGGACGCCACAGTGGCGAAGTAACCAGTAGCGAAGCGGTACTCTGGCTGACCAAACACCTGCTCGACAACTACGGTAAAGACCCTGCCATCACCAAATTGCTGGATACCAAATCGATCTACCTGCGTCCGGAAAACAACCCTGATGGGGCTAATATGTACCTCTATACGGCGCAACGCAACCGCAGTTCCATGCGCCCGCGTGACGACGACCGGGATGGCCTGCTGGACGAAGATTCGGAAGATGATCTGGATGGCGACGGTATCATTTATCAGATTCGGAAAAAAGCCGTGACCAAAGAAGAACTCGAAAAAGCCGATTATGTCATCGATCCGAAAGATAAAACGGGGCGGTTGATGAAGCGGGTGCAGGCTGGTCAGGGCGATTACCTGGTGTATACCGAAGGCATTGATAACGACGGCGATGGTAAATACAATGAAGATGGTATAGGCGGATTGGACAATCACCGGAACTATCCCGAAAACTGGCGACCCGATCAGGGTGGAGATTTCACCGGGCGAGGCTACACACAGGGCGGTGCCAGTGAATTCCCGCTCAGTGAACCCGAAACGCGGGCCACGTTTGTCTGGCTGATGGGGCATCCGAATATTACGGTCGTCAACTCGATGGATACCCGCGTACCGATGCACCTGCGTCCACCCTCCACTTCGTCCAGCGCCGAAAGTATGTTTCCACCCGATCTGGCGATTTACAAGCATATGGATAGCCTGGGCTTGTCGTTCACGCACTATCCCTGGGCGGGCGATGTGTACGATGTGTACAATACCCGCAACAAAGTGAACCGCCTGACGGGCGACCCTTCCAAGCCAGAGCCTCTTTTTGGTCACGGCCCCGACTTTGGCTATTTTCAGTACGGGGCGGTTTGGTATGGCGATGAACTCTGGAATGGGGGAGCCATGAAAGACTACGATGGCGACGGCGATTATGATGAATATGATGGGCTGATGTGGGACGATGAAGCAAATAAAAAACAGGGCTTCAAGCTTTGGACCAAGTTCACTCATCCGCAGTTGGGAGCCGTTGAAATCGGCGGATTTCATCCTAAGTTCTTCGCGCAGAATGGCCCAGCCTGGCAACTGGAAAACTGGATTTCGAGAGAATCACTCTTTAATCTGGCCATGGCCAAAGAACTACCACAAATTGACTTGACCGACGTAACCGTAAAACCGTTGGCCGATAATGAGTATGAAGTGAAAGCCACCTGGACGAACTCCGGTAAATTGCCCGTAGCCCTTGAACAGGCCAAACGGGTAAAAATGGTGCAGGAGGATCGGGTTACGCTCGACTTCGATAAAGCATTGCTGAAAGGGTTCAAAGAGGCTAAAGTCATCATTACCCAGCCAGCTTTGTTCGATAAAACGGTTTATGCCGGTTATACAAAACCGGGCGAGAAGAAAGAGGCTACCTTCCGGGTGAAACTAAATCAGTCAGGCCCAGTCAAGGCAAAAATCAAGTTACTCTCTACGCGTGGTGGCTACACAGAGAAGGAGATTACAATTGGAAAGTAATTGGTGAATCAAATTGTGCCAATGCCCCGGCTGGAGGTTGATGAATTTTTCGCCAACCTCCAGCCGGGGCATTGGTATGTATAAATGTTTCTACTTTCCGTACTAAAGCAACTTTGAGACCCTTATTTATGCAATTGCTACCTTTTCGACGTAGCCATCGAGAAGGTAAAGCTGTATAAGATAATAGGGGTTTATTCTTTTGTGCAGATATGACTAAATTGGTTATCTATATAAAGATACAATTATATTAATTTATTATCAATTGAGTTTTACTAAGTAGATGTTATTGTTTATTCAGTATGGCACAAATTTTGGGTAGTCGATATTATATAAATATATGTACATGTAATTTAAAGAAATAGCCTGATTATCGCCTGATTTGTAATTAATTTTTGCTACTTTATATATAACCCATTGCACGCGGCATACTTTTTGGTTTCTGGTTGGCTATTCTTCCTGATTTGTCTATATCAGCTTAATGTATGTCTAATTTCTACAACTTTCTAGGTGGGAGAATTCCTGCTTCAGGAAATACTATATTTCCCAGAGCAACATTTAAGTTCTTCGCGCATGTAGCCAGAGTGATGCCTTCTCATAGGCTAATCCTGTTAGTAGCGCTTTTACTAACGTCTATTGGATTCGCCAAAGCGCAATGCTCGATTACATTGGCCCCCACCGTATCGGGATGCTATTCTGTCAGTGGGGTGAGCAAAGCAACTGTGAGCGTCGAAGTTGGCTGGACGAATGCACCTGATGGCGATTACATTGTAGTAACAACGGGGACACAAAGCCGAACGATCATCCCTGGGGTTTCGGTCATTACTTATCCCCAACCTTCTACCATCGTTATTACGGGCACTCAGAAAATCGTCTCTCCACAAGTTGTCGCATTTGAGCTTGCCTTAAGCGGAGGGGCTAGTACGGGTACCATAACGGCTCACTTTGCCAGCAATACCAGTTGTCAGGCCAGCCAGACATACGCTATTCCGGCTGCCTGCCCACCAACAAGTTGTACAGGTACGCAGTTGGGTGGAACGGTTTTTCGGGATTTTAATGCCGATGGGATTAAACAGGCAACCGAAACACAGGGGGTTTCCAGTGTAACTGTTACGGCCTTCGATTGCGACGGGGTTAAATATGGCCCAGTGGTAACCGATCAGTTTGGGAAATATGTTTTTACATCCACTACTGTAAAGTATCCGGTGCGGGTCGAGTTTAGAACAGCCGCAGGCAATGATATGGGGACTATTTATGGTTCCAATAGTCATTCGAACGTACAATTTGTCGATCAGGCCATGTGCTCGGTCGATTTGGGTATTGCTAACCCCTATCTGTACTGTCAGACCGATCCCCAGATTTTTATTCCCTGCTACACCTATGGCGATCCATTAACGTTGAATCCGACCACACCCGTAGCAACCTCGGCTCTTTCGGCCAGTGCTGCGGCTGTAGTTAGTTTTCCCTACGACGAAAGCACAACAGGAGCTACAGGAATGAGCCATTGGGCGGAAGCTGGCCAGGTAGGCACAGTATGGGGACTTGGTTATAACCGACTTACGAAGGATATTTTCATGGCGGCTACCTTGCACCGGCATTCAGGGCTGGGGCCGTTGGGAATTGGGGGTATCTATGTAACCCACACCAAATCGTCTACGATAACAGAAGGGTTCATTGATGTAACGACGCTGGGGGTTGATGTGGGGGCTGCTTCAGTGCCTGAAAATGGGTCTGCTGGTCGTGGCCTTTCGGCTGATCTGACTAAGCCGAGCCATGACCCCGATGTATTTCCGCTTATCGGTAAAGTTGGGATAGGCGGGCTGGAAGTGGCTGAAGACGGACAGAAACTCTGGTTCGTTAACCTGAACGACAAAAAACTATACAGCATTGATATTTCAGCCTACAATGCGTCAGGCACGCTGCCCACCAATTCAGATGTAAAATCGTATGCGATTCCTGATCCGGGTTGTGCAGGCGGAGAGTCGCGGCCCTGGGCATTACACATTTATAACAACAAGTTATATGTCGGTACCGTCTGCGATGCCTTCGACTCGAAGAGCAAATCTAAACTGCGGGCTTATGTATATGCATTTGATCCCGGTACATCTGTATTTACCCCTGTTTTCGATTTCCCATTAACTTATCCGAAAGGGTACGGTATTTCTCCGCTGAACTCGGCAGGGCAGGCGGGAGCCGATAGTACTGGCTGGTATCCCTGGACGGATACGTTCAGTGATCTGGTGATTGCGACCTCTACGGCATCCTACAAAAGCCTGGTTCACCCGCAACCTATTCTGGCCGATATTGATTTTGATGTCGATGGGTCAATGGTGTTAGGCTTTGCCGACCGGACCGGTTTTCAGGGTGGTTACAATAACTACAGCCCCGATCTGTTGGAAACGCAATTGTATACAGTAAACCCAGCCGCTGGCGATATTTTACGGGCCTATTACTCCAATGGTTCCTACATCCTGGAAAATAATGGGCAGGTAGGCCCATACACGGGTGTTGGTGTGGATAACAACCAGGGGCCAGGTTTTGGTGAATTTTATGATGATAATTATATAAGTGGCAACCGATACACCCACACCGAACTTGTATTGGGTGGTTTAGCCTTACGACTTGGAAGCGGACACGTTGTTGGGGCTACCATCGACCCGGTTGCCAATATTGCCAATTCGGGTGGGGTTAAATACTGGAATAACGAAACGGGGAAGGCTGAAGGTGCGGCTATTGTTTATACGACCAGTACTGCGCCCGGTACTTTTGCAAAAGCAAGTGGTCTGGGCGAACCTGAACTAAACTGCGACTTGCTGGAAGTAATCGAAATCGGTAACCGGGTGTGGGTCGATACCAACAAAGATGGCGTTCAGGACCCTTGCGAAAAGTCGCTGTCGGGTGTCCAGGTTGATCTATATAAAGGAACGACCAAAATTGCCTCAACGACGACGAATGCGAACGGTGAATATTATTTCTCGTCAAAATCTGCCTTAACGACGGGCTCCTGGCTGGGCACCAGCGCCGATACAACACTGCTTCCGAATACAGCTTATGCTTTGGTATTTGGAGCGGGCCAATTCAATAATAGTATTCTGACGGTGAACGGAAGTGAGCTTCAAGTAACCGTTGCCAACAGCGCCACGACGAACGCCAGTGACCTGAATGATTCAGACGCGCTCATTGAAACCGTGGCCGGGGTAACTGCACCCGTTATTAGCCTCACAACGGGCAATGCCGGGTACATTAACCATAATCTGGATGCTGGCTTTAGTTGTTTGCCAACGACAGTAGCCAGTGTATCGGTTACGGCAGCTACCTGCAATGGGGGTACAGCAAATAATAATGCTCACATTACTGTATCAGGTATTCAAAACGCCGATAAGGTATTCCTGGCCGTGGCCAACAGTGTGCTCCCTTCGTATACAGCTACCGGTAGTCAGCCTGTATCCGCTTCGGCGGCTAGTTTTACTGGGCTAAGCAACCCCGCTAGCACGAGTGGACAGAGCTATAGTGTTGTGGTTTACAATGGCCCCTGCTGCTACACGGTACTTACAACATCGTTGCCATATACCAACTGCTGTTCCTTATCGGCTACCGCTACGCCAACGGCTTGTAACAGTGTGACTAATGAATACACGCTCGACGGGACCATCAGCCTGGCCGGTAATACATCCGGCGGAGTGGCTACCGTTACTAATGGCGTAGTAAGTACCACAGTGAATATCGCTCCTAATGCAACAACGGCCAGCTATTCACTGACCGGGTTAATTTCCGACGGGGCCAGTTTTACGGTAACGGTGAATTTGTCGAGTTGTGGATCTGCTACGGCCGCATATGCGGCACCAGCTTCCTGTACCATCGCTCCACCAGCGCTACTTGTATCGATCAGTACGCCTGTATGTAACACTCTGACGAATAATTACACGGCTACGGGCACCGTTTCCATGAGTAATGTCGTGGCGGGTACGCTCACTATCACCGACAATGGAACCAGTCTGACTACCATCACTGTAACTACTGGACAGACTACAGCTAGTTTCTCGGTAAGTGGTGTCAGTAACGCAGCCAGCCACACGGTAGTCGCCACGCTGAGTGGTGATCCATTGGCCAGCACGACTTATTCGGCTCCTACTGCCTGTACGGTTTGCTCCACCAGTATCACGACGGCCAGCCTGCCTGACGGCCAGGTGGGAACATTCTATAGTCAAACGCTTACCGCCAGTGGCGGCCTAGCCGATTACACCTACGCATTATCCGGTACTTTGCCGGATGGCCTGACACTGTCGGCCAGTGGCGTTATTTCGGGTACTCCAACGGCCAGTGGCACTGCAAACTTCACGGTCAATGTGAGCGATGCGCACTCCTGTTCGGATGCCCAGCCGCTGACCATTATCATTGATGCGATACCCGAATGCGCATTAGTTGCTACGGCGACACCAGGGGTGTGTAATACAGCGACCAACACTTATCAGGTAACGGGTACTATCTCGGCTACAAATGCAGTTGTTAATGGAGCGGCTACGCAGTCATTGACGGTTTCGGTCGGTAGTATCAGCACGATTGTTTCCCTGACGGGAAATGGCCCGGTGAGCTATACATTGGCAGGGCTAAACTCCGATGGGCTGACCAAAACGGTATCGGTGGTAAGTAGTGCTACAGCCTGCGGCTCTACTAGTGTAACCTATACTGCACCGGCCAGTTGTACGGTCTGTTCATTGACCATTACCACTACAGCTCTGGCTTCAGCGACGGTCGGTAGTCCGTATAGCCAGACGATCAGTACGACGGGTGGTTCGGCTCCGCTGACTTTTACCATCGCCAGTGGCAACCTCCCCCCCGGACTGGTACTGAACAACACCTCAGGAGTTATTTCGGGCACGACAACGACCAACGGAAGCTTCCCCGTAACCATTCTGGTATCGGATGCGAAATCCTGTACGGCCACTGTACCGCTAACGCTGTCGGTAGCCTGCGAAACGATCCTATACAGCCCCATCACGTTAGCGAACGGACAGGTCGGAACGCCCTATTCGCAAACGCTGACTCCGTTGAACGGGCTGGCTCCTTATACGTTTGGCATCACCAACGGTGAGTTACCTGACGGCCTGACGCTCGATGGCTCCACAGGGGTTATCAGCGGCACACCGACGGCCACGGGCGCATTCAGTTTCACGGGCTTTATCAACGATGATTATGAGTGCCCGACTGTTGTAAGTTTTACCATGACGATAAGTAGCGCACCCGTTTGTTCACTAACGGCTACCGCTACGCCAGGCGTATGTAATACGGCGACCAATACTTATCAGGTGACGGGTACGGTATCGTCTACCAATGCAGTTGTCAATCTGGCAAGTCCGCAGTCGTTGACCATTACCGATCTTCTGAATGGAAGTGCTATAGTCAGTACGGTGTTGAGCCTGACCGGCAACGGTCCGGTGAGTTATACGTTGTCAGGTATTCCATCGGATGGGCTTGAACATTCCGTAACCGTTATTTCGTCGGCCACCACTTGCGGAACAACCAGTATGACCTATACGGCCCCAACTGCCTGTACGGTTTGTTCGACCAGTATCACCACGGCTTCATTGCCAAATGGGCAGGTAGGAACAGCCTATAGTCAGACGCTCACGGTCAGTGGAGGTACGGGTACGTTAAGCTTTACAAACGTGGGTAGTCTGCCAGCTGGTCTAACGCTGAACGGTAGTACAGGTGTGATTTCGGGAACACCTACGGCCAGCGGCACGATTACGTTTACCATAGCGGTGACAGATGCAAAAAGCTGTTCAGACGCCCAGCCACTCACCATTGGCATCAGTGACGCCCCTGTATGTTCTCTGACGGCCACCGCCACGCCGGGGCAGTGTAATACCGCTACCAATCAATATACATTGACAGGTACGGTAGCGGCCACCAATGCCACAGGCACGCAATCGCTCACCATTTCGGTTGGTAGTGTCAGCACCGTCGTGAGTTTGTCGGCTAATGGTCCAGTGAGTTACACCCTTAGCGGACTGAATTCGGACGAAGCTGTGCATACCGTATCGGTACTTTCGTCAGCTACTGCCTGCGGCTCCGCTTCAGTTACCTATACAGCACCAGCTTCCTGTACAGTTGCTCTTGCCAGCCTGGGTGACTTTGTCTGGATTGATCTGAATAAGGATGGCATTCAGGATGGTATAGAACCCGGTATCGAAGGGGTAAACGTGACTTTATTCATCAATGGTGTGGCTTCTACCACGACGGCTACTGATGCGAGTGGTCTATACTCCTTCACTGGCCTCACCCCCGGCAGTAGCTTCAGCTACTCAGTCGGTTTTACGGCACCTACTGGCTATACAACTACAACTCCGCTCAGTGGTACCGATAAGGCCAAAGACAGTGATGCTGACCTAATTACGGGTAAAACGGCTTCGGTTACGTTGGCGCCGGGTGAGTTTAACCAGACACTGGATGCAGGCTATATTGCTCCTGAATTACCAGCCACCATTGCTAGCCTGGGCGATTTTGTCTGGCTCGATTCGGACAAAAATGGTATACAGGACTTCGGCGAACCACCCATTCAGGGGGTAACCGCTATTCTGTACGTCAACGGAGTAGCGTCGGCAACAACGGTAACCAACGCCAGTGGCTTCTACAGTTTCACCGGCCTGACACCAGGCAGCTCCAACTCGTATGTGGTCGGGTTTACAGCGCCAGCAGGCTATACGGCTACTACACCGTACAGCGGTACCGATCGGACGAAAGATTCCAATGCGAATCTGGTTACGGGTAAGACCGAATCGGTTACGCTGGCGCCGGGTGAGTTTAACCAGACACTGGATGCAGGCTATTACGCCTTGCCACCGGTACTGACGTTAGACAAAGTGGTCGATAAGTCGAAGGCGAAACAGGGAGATACCCTTACCTACACGCTGGTACTGACGAATACTGGATCAACGACGGCTACAAACGTCACGGTTCGGGATTCAACGACCATTGGTCTGAGTTATGTAGCCAATTCAGCATCAGCTCCAATCGGCACTACATTTACACAGGGTAATCCGGTTAGCCTTTGGACCGTATCGAGCCTTACACCCGGTCAAAGCCTATCGCTGACGTTCCAGGCTAAAGCCGATAGTTCGGGTATTCTGTACAACGTGGCTACCATTCCGGGCGATACCGCCAAGGTGTGTACATCGATTCCGGTTAAGGTATGTCAGGGTAGCAGTTATCTCTTTGAACTGGTCGTAGCTGCCGGACGTACCAGTTATAAATGGTATCGCGATGGCGTTGAGATCGTTGGAGCCACTACGAATGTACTGAGTGTGACAGCCGCAGGTACGTACTCACTAGTAGCCGATGGAGGCAGTGGACAATGCTCTGACTTTAGTTGCTGTCCGTTTATCGTAGAAGAGGATACCTTGCCAACGTTCAAGGCGGTTGCTATACCCGTTACCTGTGTCGGTAATGTAGCTCAGACCAATGGCCAGATTGTCCTGAGTGAGTTTAAGGCTGGGTATACCTATCAGTATTCGCTGGGTAACACGTTCAATGCATCAGCAACGTTGTCGGGGGCTACCAAGGCCATCCCCGTCGACGGTGTAATCGTATCGAATCTAGCCAATCCTGTCACGACTCAGAGCTATACCATTCGGGTGTATAACAGCAATGGATGTTATACGGATGTGACGGTATTGATGACACCAACCGTTTGTGGATGCCCGGCCAGTGTATGTGTGCCGTTGGTAATCCGGCAGACTAAAGGCCCTGTGAGGGGAGGTCATTAATCCACCACGATTGCCATAAACTAATTAGGCTGCCTTAGATGGCTTTGGCTGATTGTTTTCTCCTGGGAAGATAATCAGCCAAAGCCATCTAAGGCAGTTTCTAGTATAGATCTATTGGTTTGTTTAGCGTTGTAAAATGGTACAATAGGGCTGATTGTTAGAATTTTATTCGTTCGATCGAGGAGATTAGGAAATAAAATGGTTACTTGAGTCTCCAGAACTTACTCATCCAACGCATTCTTCTCTTCTTTCTCGCAGTCTTATGAAAAAGTGTACCTTTTTCTGCCTGGTAACAGGCTTTTTCCTCTTAAAAACCGTATTGATCAGCGCACAATCGTTTACGCTGGAAGCCATTAAAAGTTATCCGTTTCCAAGTGGTCTGACCAGTTCGGCGCAGGGTTCCCGTATTGCGTGGGCATTCGACGAACAGGGTAAACGTAACGTATACGTAGCCGAAGGACCAGATTTTACACCCCGCAAGCTGACCAATTACAATGACGATGACGGGCAGGAAATTACCAGCCTATCGATTTCGGACGATGGCAAATGGGTCGTGTATGTGCGTGGGGGAGATCATGGTTCCAACTGGGATGATGAACTTCCGGTCAACACGACGGCATCGCCCGTTGCGCCTAAAGTACAAATCTGGACGATTCCGTTTGCCGGTGGCGAGCCTAAAGCCATTGCCGAGGGAGATGAACCGATGCTCTCGCCCAAAAGCGACAAAATTGCGTTTGTGAAGGGCGGACAAATCTGGGTAGCACCCATCGATGGAGCAGGTACGGCAAAGGTGATGTTTAGTGCCAAAGGAACCAACGGCTCCGCTGAATGGTCGCCCGATGGATCGAAACTGGCGTTTGTCTGCGACCGCAGAGACCACGCTTTCATTGGGGTGTTTACTGACGAAAAAACACCGATAACCTGGATAGCGCCTTCATTCTCCAGAGACGATTCGCCCCGCTGGTCGCCGGATGGCAAGCGGTTGGTTTTTGTGCGTACATCCGGTACGGGTGGTGCTCCCGACTCTATTATGGCCCGCCGTCACCGTCCGTGGTCGATCTGGACGGCCGATGCGACTACCGGCCTGGCTTCGCAGCTTTGGCAGGCTCCTAAAACATTGGCCGGTTCGGTTCCTACCACGCATGGCGGTTATAACCTGCACTGGGCCGCTGGCGACCGGATCGTATTTCTGTCCTATCAGGATGGCTGGCCTCATCTGTATTCAGTACCATCAACCGGTGGAACACCGCTGCTGCTGACACCCGGAACGTTTATGGCTGAGCACATCACGCTGAGTCACGATGGCAAATGGCTTTTGTTCAGCGCCAATACGGGTCCTGATAAATTAGATATTGATCGTCGTCATGCGGTTCGCGTGCCTGTCGATAAGGCCGCTATGGACGTGCTGACACCGGGTTCGGGTCTGGAGTGGATGCCTGTCGTTACGGGCGATGGCTCAACAGTAGCGATGTTCAGTGCGACCGCACAGCGGCCACCGCTTCCGGCCGTGATGGCGTTTACAAAAGGAACACCTAAACTATTGGGACAGCATCTGATTCCGGGTACGTTTCCTCAGAATCAGTTAGTAACGCCCAAACAGGTCGTATACAAAGCACCGGATGGTATGACCGTGCATGGGCAACTGTTTGAGCCTGCGGGTGGTTCGGGTAAGAAACCCGCGATCATCTACGTACATGGTGGCCCTCCTCGTCAGATGCTGCTCGGCTGGAATTACTCCGATTATTACGCCAACTCCTACGCCATCAACCAGTATCTGGCCAGTCAGGGTTTTGTCGTGTTATCTGTAAACTATCGACTAGGTATTGGCTATGGATACGAATTTCATCAGCCTGCCAATGGGGGTGCATTGGGGGCCTCAGAGTATCAGGATGTGAAAGCAGGGGCGCAATGGCTGGCCGAACAGCCACAGGTCGATGCCGCTCGCATTGGCATTTATGGCGGTTCGTACGGCGGCTACTTGACCGCACTGGCCCTCGCCCGCGACTCTAAGCTCTTTGTGGCTGGAGTCGACATTCACGGGGTTCACGACTGGAGTTCGCAACGGGGTGCTGGTGGGGGAGAAGCACCTAGCGCCATGCGGTTCGAAAAAATCCCCGATCTCGAACCTGCCAGCAAACTGGTGTATCAATCATCGCCCATTTCATCGGTCAGTACCTGGACATCACCGGTACTTATTATTCACGGCGACGACGACCGTAATGTTCGGGTCAGCCAAAGTACCGATCTGGTTCGTCGGCTCGAAAAGCAGGGTGTGTCGATGGAAACGCTCATCATTCCCGACGATACGCACCATTGGATGAAGCATACCAATGCCCTCAAAATAGGCAACGCTACCGCCGACTATTTTAAACGGAAGCTTATGAAAGCCAGGCAGTAGTTTCAGTTCTTAACCAATCAACAAACTCATGCAATTTTTTACCAACCAACGAAGGGTGGCAGCTTTGTTGCTGACAGGCCTTACAATGGGTCAGGTAGCACTTCGGGCGCAGTCCGTCGATGAGACCTACAATCAGAAAATCAAAGAATATACGACGGATAAGCGGTTTCTGCCAGCATCCGTTCTGAATCTGCCCGACGATCCCAAGGTGCCCTCGCCCCTCAAGCATTTTGGACAGATTGTTGGCACGCCGGGTGTCATTCACCGGACTGCTGAGATTTATGGGTATTACCAGAAACTGACGCAGACATCGCCCAACATCAGTATGCAGCAGGTGAGTACGACCGAAGAAGGTCGTCCGGTTCAACTGGTGGCAATCGGGAGTGAGGATGCCATGAAACGGCTCGATCATTACAAAAAACAACTCGCTCTGCTGGCCGATCCGCGTAAAGTAGGCAATCAGGACATCGAGAAGATACTGGGCGATACCAAACTGGTCTATTACCTCAACGGTGGATTGCACTCGCCCGAAATGGGGTCGCCGGAAATGCTGATGGAGTTAGCTTATCGGCTCATCACCAGCCAGACCCCCGAAATCAAAACCATTCGCGATAACATCATTGTAATTATCAATCCCGTATCGGAACCTGACGGCTGGGATAGACAGGTCGACTGGTATTATCGCTACACCAAAGCCCGCAAGGACTATGACGATGGTTTTCCGAAATCGCCACCGTACTGGGGTAAGTATGTGTATCACGACAACAACCGCGATGGGTTGCAGGTGTCGCAGGCCATTACGAAAGCCATGTTCAAAATCTATTACGACTGGCACCCAACCGTCAGTCTGGATTTACACGAATCGGTTCCCCTGCTTTACATTTCGACTGGAACGGGGCCTTATAACGAAACCATCGACCCGATTACCATTGGCGAATGGCAGACGATGGCCAACCACGATATTACTTCCCTGGCAGCACAGGGCATTCCGGGCGTGTTTACCTGGGCGTTTTACGATGGCTGGTATCCGGGCTATGCCCTCTGGATTTCCAACAACCACAATGCGGCCGGGCGGTTTTATGAAACCTTCGGAAATGCCGGAGCCAATACCTATCTGCGCGATCTGGCCAATCAGAAATATGCTGGTGATGATGTTACCTCAAAAGAATGGTATCGGCCTGATCCGGCTACAGAAAAAGTATACTGGTCGTACCGGAACGGTATCAACTACATGCAGGCGGGTGTGCTGGCGTCGTTGTCGTATGGCGCCACCAACAGTCGGATGCTGCTGAAGAATTTTTACCAGAAAGGGCTAAATAACATTCGGAAAGGCACCAAAGAAAAACCACGGGCCTTTGTCATCCCCAAAGATCAGCGTGATCCGGCTATGGCGGCTTATCTGGTCAATCAGCTTCGGGCGCAGGACATTGAAGTTCATAAAGCCGAATCCGGTAAAAATCAGGGCGATTATGTGGTGTTGCTCAATCAGCCATATCGGAATCTGGCGGTATCGCTGCTTACAAAACAGAATTACCCGAAGGAAGCCAAATTTCCTCCCTACGACGACATTGCCTGGACGCTGGGGTATTTGTATGGCGTTGACGTGAAAGCCGAAGACAGTGTGAAGTACGCTACAGGCGATCTGAAATTGATTAGCGAGAACGTGAACTATGGTGGCAAAATCGACGGTGAGGGTGTCAATTACGTGCTGAATTACAAAGGCCAGAACAACCTGCTACCTGCGCTGATCTGGCTGAAAGGGCAGGGCAAACAGGCCAAAGCCGTCGTATTGGATGCCAAAACCACCCTGGAAGGCATTAAAGATACACTGGCGGCCGGTTCAGTGGTGTTCAAAGGGTTGACTGTCGATCAATCTAAAAAGCTGGTGAGCCAGTTTGGTCTTGATTTACAGGCCACAAAAACGAATCCAGAAACAATCGGAGTGTCGGTACGCCAACACGATGTTAGCCTGCCACGCGTGGCTATCTACCACAGTTGGTATAATACTCAGGATGAAGGATGGTCGCGGTATACATTTGAGCAGCGTGGTATTCCCTACACGTCCATTAACAAAGACCACCTGAAAGCGGGGGATCTTCGGAAGAAATTCGATGTGATTCTAATCCCTCGAATGCGCGGTTCGGCCACCAATTTCATTCATGAAATCGACTCGCGGTTTGGGCCATTACCTTTTACCAAAACGCCCGAATTCCCGTCGCATGGTTTTCCCGATGCAACAACGGACATTACCGGCGGACCTGGTTTTGACGGCGTCGATAACCTCAAAAAGTTTGTTGAGCAGGGTGGCGTACTGATTACACTGGATAATTCCTCAGCCATGATTGCTGAAACGGGTATCACCCGCGATCTGGACCAGGCCAGCGCGCCAACTCTATTCCATCCAGGCTCTATCGTAACGGTAAAAAACCGGAAACCCGACAGCCCAATCATGTACGGCTTTCCCGAAACCTTCCCGATTTTCCGGGGTATTGCTCCCTTACTGCAAACCAAAAAAGCCAATCGGGATATGATGGTGATGCAGTACGGAACCAAACCCCTCAAAGATGAAGAAGACTATAAGGGAGCTATCATGGGAATGCCCGATAAAAAACCTGTGAAAGAAACGGCTAAACCTGCGACCCCGAAAAAAGAAGAGCCGTATGTGCTCTCAGGTATGGTACGGAATGAGCAGACCATTATCGGGCATGGTGGTATTTTCAACGTTCCGGTCGGCGCTGGCCGGGTTGTGGCGTTTACGTTCGATCCGTTGCACCGTTTCCTGAATCACCACGATGCACCACTGGTTTGGAACGTGCTCATCAACTGGAATCATCTGGGCACGTCCGCTAGTCCAACCGCAACGGCGGAGAAGACGAATTCGACCGGGAAAGTCAGTGGGCAATAGAATAGATAGGATGTAGAACGCGGCCTTTTAGGGCGATTATGATCCGTGTAAATCATATCGCCCTAAAAGGCCGCGTTCTATCTATTACAATTCAATACCCAACTCAGACCAAATTTATCGGTAAGGGATCCGAATAGAGCGCCCCAGAACATATCAGAAAGCGGGTCTCTGATCTGTCCGCCTTCGGCAAGTTTGCTGAAAAACTGATGGATATCTTTTTCACTACGGCAATTGATCGATAAGGTAACTGAATTCCCAACGATCAGGCCCGAGCCCATCATATCCGACCCCATTAATAGCAGGTTACCGTCTTTGGTTAAACCGGCATGTAAAATCCTTTCTTTGATTTCGTCAGGCATTTGGTCACCTATGGGCGATTCGCCAATCGTTTGCAGATTCAGTTCGCCCCCTAAGCACTCCCTATAAAACGTCATGGCTTCGCGGCAGTTGCCGTTGAAGTTCAGATAAGGATTGATTTGTGTCATCGTATGTTGTTATTCGGTTTTGAGAATTGCAACGCTTCTGTCGATTACTCATAACCGACAGCACGTCAGTGATCGATCCCACAATAATCTCTGTGTTTACTGTACCTCAGTGTCTAAAGCTGGTCGGTCTACCTCATAATAAAGTCCAACAACGCCCGAACTGAACGCTCTGGATTTGGTTAGTTTTAGCTTGATCCGATCCTGGATTTGCGCAAATAGGGGCTTACCCGCGCCCAGCAAAATCGGCTCCAGTTTAATTCGGTATTCGTCAATCAGGTTTTGCTCGGCCAGGGCCGCGACCAGAGTAGCACCGCCAAATACGATGATGTCGCCACCGGGTTTCTGCTTCAATTGGGCAACTTCTTCGGCAAGGTCGTGCTGGGCCAAATGGGAGTTTGTCCACTCAACCGTTTGAAGCGTTTTGGAGAATACAATCTTAGGCGTATTGATCATCCAGTAAGCGAAGTCGACCAGTTCGGGCGGGGTGTTGGGCATAGTAGGAACGGTAGGCCAGAAGCTGGCGAAACCTTCGTACAGCACCCGGCCAACAAGCATTGTATCGACCGTTTTCTGGAAGTCGGACGCCATAAATTCGCCCATCTCGTGGTCGTCCAGCGTCATCCAGTCCTGTTCATTGTTTCGGCCGCATACAAAGCCATCGAGCGATACATGCATGAATAAAATTAACTTCCTCATTTTGATAGAATTAGTTGTTGTTTACAGGGCAAAGATAGGGTGCTTATAATGGTTTTTTATGGGGAAAATGCGGCAAAAAAAGGGTTGATTACGCCAATAAATTTGCCTATTTTTGACTCATGAAACACATCTCCATACTCGTTCCACAGGGGGCTATTTTAGGTAGTCTTGAAGGGTCGCGTCAGCTGCTTACACAGGTTAATCAATTTGCCAAAGCGAAAGGGGCTAAGCCGTTGTTTCAGGTCCAATTAGTTGGATTGTCGCACGAAATTAAATTGAGTGGTGGCTCGTTCACCGCCCATGCGGATCGGCTGATTGATGAGGTAAAAAAAACAGATTTAATTATTATTCCGGCGCTGGATGGAGATATACAAAAAGCCATTGAAACAAATCGTGATTTTATACCCTGGATTATCAAACAATACCAGCGTGGTGCCGAAGTTGCCAGCCTTTGTTTAGGGGCTTTTTTACTGGCCTCTACGGGCTTATTAAAGGGTCGGCAATGTGCAACCCACTGGCTGGCTACCAACGAATTCAGACAGTTATTTCCCGACGTAAATCTGGTCACGGAGCGTATTATTACCGACGAGCAGGGCATTTACTCAAGCGGTGGTGCATTTTCGTACCTGAACCTGATTCTTTACCTAATCGAGAAATATGTAGGGCGTGAGGTGGCCGTTCTGTCGGCAAAAGTGTTTGCGATTGAGATAGAGCGAGATAGTCAATCGCCTTTCACCATTTTTCAGGGACAGAAAGCCCACGAAGACGAATCTGTAAAAAAAGCGCAGGAATATATTGAGACAAATTTTCAGGAAAAGATAACAATCGATCAACTAGCTGATTTAGTATCCGTTAGCCGCAGAAGTTTGGAACGTCGATTCAAAAAAGCGACCTGCAATACCGTAATTGAATATATACAACGTGTAAAAATTGAAGCCGCTAAAAAACACTTCGAAACGAATCGAAAAAATGTAGCGGAAGTGATGTTTGATGTAGGTTATACCGATACCAAATCGTTTCGAACAACGTTCAAAAAAATTACGGGTTTATCGCCCCTCGATTACCGGAATAAATACAACAAAGAAGCCTTGTCTTTAAACTAAGTAGTACAGTGATATGAAGCTGTCGGAATGACAAAAATGCCGTAATTGAACTTTAGAAAGACGAATCTAAAAAACGTTCATGGCTTAGGGGGTTACCGCTTAAATTGCTCCAGAATATACTCGTAAAATTTGTCCGTTTTTACCTCTGTAGCCAGCGTCAAGGTATATCCATTATCGTCGACGTAGGTTTGCCCAGCGTTGGGTGGACGGGTGCTTACATTGGCTTTGACGGTTTCGGTGGTGAAATAGTCAGGAATGGCCAGGTAGCTCGTTGCCAGAATATCCCACATAAAATACGTGTAATGATAGCTCGGAATCGTATCCAGGGTTAGCGCCCACAATTGCCCAGTCAGGTTTGAAAGTTTATAATCAATCTGCGTCGCTAATCGGGACAGAAACTGCTTGGTTACGGGTACATGATTCGTCACATCAAGCGGTATTAGGGTAAGAGGCAACTCATAGGAAACCAGTTTTTGCGAACTGATGGGGTCCCAGAACACATTCCATTCCGCACTGCCGTCGTGCTGAAACGTCTGGACATTACCCGAAGTCCGAAACGCACCCGCCATCCAGAAAATCGAGCCGATTTTTGCTTTTAAGGCCGGTTCTTTTTCGAGCGCCAGAACCAGATTCGAGCAAGGTCCGGTCATCAGAATGGATACGGGGCTGCTGGCCGATGCCAGTTTGTCGATGATCAGCTCGGGTGCACTCAGGTAGCCATACGGATCGGGCGATTTAGGCAGGTTGATCAGCATCGGCAGGGCATTTATAATCTCTGGCCGGGCCCGCCATTCGTTCGGAAACGCATTGATGCCATAGTAGTCGCCCCGGCCAAGGGGAACCGACTCTTTTCCCATAATCTGAAGTAACTTATAGGCCGATTCGAGGGCGGGTTCAATAAAACAGTCGGCAGGGGTTACTGTAACGCCAATCAGCTCGATATCAGGCATGGTCAGCACCAGCAACTGCGATAATAAATCATCGATGGCTCCGTCGTGGTCCATCAAAAGAGGGGTAGGCATTACTTTTTATTGGCTACGTGCTTGGCGAGCAGATTTAGTGTATGTTCCAGGGCTTTGGTATCGCTCCATTCGTCGTGTCCAGGGATAACGATGCGGGCTTTGCCAAATTTTGTCTTCACATTCCGAATGGAGTTGCCCCACTCGGCCAGATTGGCATCACCAAGATAGCCCATGCCAAAGGCACCGACACTTTTTACTAAACAGCCGCCATGCAGAATCCGCTGATTGGGCAAATAAACCACAATGTTGTCGCTCGTATGGCCTTCACCCGGAAAGTAGCAGCGAATCGGTTCTCCACCAATGGTGAAAGTAGTGTCGGATGGTAAAATGCCTTCGGGCGATGGATACCCTTCTTTAATCGAATTTTTGGCTGTCAGTGGCGTACTGACAACCCGCACGCCCGCTCGCTGAAGGGCACCCGTACCGCCCACGCGATCACCGTGTGCGTGTGTAGCAATGCACAGCCGGACAGGTTGGTGTAAGTTATCCTTTACCCACTGAAGGATTTGCTGGGTGTTATCGGCGATCGAATCCGTGTCCCAACCCGTATCGACAAGTACAACCCCATCCTTCGTGTTAATGATCAGGCCATTGGAGGGTACGGGTTCGTTTTGATAAAGGCCGTAGGTGATATGGACATACACCTTATCGTTAAGGGGTACAACCTTCAGTTTAGGCTTCTGTACCGATTGTGCGAGGGAAGAACAGGGGAGTAGGGCTACTAAAAGCAGAAAAAGAACAGGCATTGGAAAACGGGCTGGGGTTGTTTCATGCATAGAACGCAGATTGTTATAATCCGTGTACATCATTATTGTCCTAACAATCTGCGTTCTATTTATTTTTCGGATGGAATTGTGCGTTGATACCTACTCCAGTTGCTGATTAGTTTATCGACAACAACGATTCCCGTTCGGTAAGCGGCTTCCAGAGCGGGAATGTAGGCCGTATAGCGTTCGCCGACGGCTTTGCCTCCATTGGTCAGGTTCTGAGCGGCTGTTACGCCCGAAGGCTGCATGGTATAATTACTGGCTGTTCGGAGGACCATATATCGGCTGATGTCGGCTTTTCCTGCTTTGGTCAGCCATTGCAACGACTGGCCAGTGCCTGTATCTTCCATCGCTGAGGTGACAAAATTGCCTTTGCCGCCTGTCCAGTAACTGACCCATTGGTTCGCCCAATCGTTGAGGTATTTGCCGTGCCAGAAGGTCATGGCCGCTATATGGTCACCCATCATCACTCGTGGCGGCTTCTGCGCTTCGGGAAAATCGCGGTAAGCTGACCGCATTTTCTGAAGGGTTTCACTGTCATCGAGTTTGACCGCTTTGGTGAGCCCATAAGCCCATTTCGCCAGGTCTGGATTCAGATGATAAGCTACCTGAAAATCATTTTCCTGTACGGGTTCTTCGTAGGGCTTGGCCCGGCGCAGAGGCAGGTAGCCCGTCGACCAGTCGCTGGGGATTTCGCGGGGGTCGATCTCATGCGCCAGATCGCCATCGACCAGCCATTCAGCCCAGACAGCCGATCCTGCTGATCCATCGTTTGGGTCAATACCCGAGATGCCTGCTACCAGCCAGTATGCTTTTGAGAGATCGAATCGAGGGTCCATACCCAATGCCATGACAGAGGCTGCTGAACGGGCCGTGCCCATGCCTGTGCAAATACCCAGCACCTGTTTGTCGGGATTATAGCGTAGATCGCGATAACCTTGTGGAAACGGAATCGTTTGCGAAAGTGGAAGCCGCTCAACCCAGTATTGAAATTCGCCAGGTCGGTCGCCGGTGTCTGCACCGATTTCGAACATGGTAACGACCACCACCCGAACCGGGATACGATTCGTTGACTGAGCAAGGGTCGATATACTACCGATTAACCATAAAGACAAAAGAAGGTATTTCATGGGCAAACAATTACTGGTTTTCCTTTCGACCGAAGGGAGAAATCTCAATTTGTTATAAAGCCGACTTGAGATTTCTCCCTTCGGTCGAAAGGACAAAGACTAGGATATTTCTTTTTCAGGGATTCAGGACACCGATTTTTAGGTAGCTATTTTCATGATAAATCCGGTGGGTAGCTTTCTGATAGTCGGATTCTTTAGCCGTAAAGATGTCCACAAATTTCTGCGGGTTACGGTCGGCCAGGGGGAAACAACTGCTTTGAACCTGTACCATCAGCCGATGCCCTTTTTTGAATGTATGGAGCACATCCTGTAACTCGATAGTTACCAGAGACGGTTTGTTGGGAACAAAAGGCTCGGGTTTGCTGATGTTGTTTCGGTATTTACCCCGCATAATTTCACTTCGAACGAGCTGCTGATAATCGCCATACACCACGTCTTTCTTCTGCGGATTCTGTTGGGGCGCATCGGGTGGGTACACATCAATCACTTTTACCATCCAGTCGGCATCAGTTCCTGTGGTCGAAACGGTCAGTTGCGCCAGAATAGGCCCTGCCAGGGTCAGATCTTCGGTAAGCGGTTCGGTCTGAAAAGTCAATACGTCAGGTCGTGACGACGCAAAACGTTGATCATCGACCATGTAATCGGCTGAAAACCCATCGTTGATTTTGCTGGCAAACGGCACCGGATGCCCTGGATCTGACAGAAATTCAGAAAAAGTTGCTCCAGTTGATGAAGGTGAAAAGCCCAGCCTACCTCCAGCCTGAAAATACACCTGCTTTTGTTGAGCCTCTTTCGGTGGATAGGTGTCGAAGGTTCGCCAGCGATTGGTGCCGGTTTCAAATACGGTCGCTTCAGGCAATCCCAGTGGAGTTGTTTCATTGAAAAGGTAATGTTTGAAGAATTTCGCTTCGATGTTCTGCTGGTAATAGGGCGACGTGGCCGAGCCAAAATCCAGATCATTGAGCGTTTGACCCGACGGTCCCGACCAGCCTCCATGTACCCACGGACCAACGACGAAAATGTTCTGAATACCCGGATTCTGCTTTTCAATGGCTTTGTAGGTATTGAATGTGCCATACAAATCCTGTTCGTCGTACCAGCCACCAACCACCATAACGGCATGTTTGATGCCTTTCAGATGCGGCAGAATATTCCGCTTTTTCCAATGTTCGTCGTAATCGGGATGCTGGAAATTCTCGTAATAATACTTATTCCGACCTTTGAAGTACTTACTTTCCGAATTGGCCGTTGGTCCCATGTTCAGGTAAAAATGGTAGCCATCCGGGTCATTGATCTCAAATAAGAGGGGCGGATTTTGTTTGGTCGGTTGCTTATGCTCCTGAAAATAAGGGTAGAAGCTAAAGTTGGCCGCAATCTGAAAGGCACCGTTATGAAATGCATCATCGCGCCAGAGGTCGGCCATAGGCGCTTGCGGAGACGAGGCTTTCAGCGCCGGATGACCCGATACTGAACCCGCCGAGGTAAAGAAGCCCGGATAGCTGATGCCCCATTGGCCCACATTTCCGTTATGATTTGGGAGATTTTTGAGCAGCCAGTCAATCGTATCGTACGTGTCCGTTGATTCATCGTGGTCTTCCTTCGATTTCTTTACTGCCACATGGGGTGTCATTTCGACAAACGTGCCTTCCGACGCCCAGCGCCCCCGAACGTCCTGGTACACAACAATATAGTTGTCGCGCAGCATAAACGGATTCGGCCCTACCCGGCGACGGAATTTATCGGTGCCATAGGGCTGGCAACTATAGGGAGTCCGCTGCATGATGATCGGATGTTTTACCGACTGGTCTTTAGGCGCATAGACCTGCGTGAACAGTTTGGTACCATCGCGCATAGGGACCATAAACTCCGATTTGGTGTAGTTCTCGCGCACATAGGCCGAATCCTGGGTGGGCGAATAAGGATAGGGTCGGGTCGACGTTTGGGGGGCTGGTGGATTCGATTGGGCAACGGCAAGGGCCGGAATCAGCAGCAGATAAGCAAGGTGTAGTTTCACTGTGTTGACGAAATTCATTTTCGCCACAAATTAGCGTTAAATTGCATCAGGTAGGCTGTGCGGTACGCAAAAAACAGCCTGATCTTGTCGTATGAAACGGACTATTCTGCTCTACAGTCTTGCCCTGGCTGGTTTGATTGTTCTGCTGAAAATGCTGGAGTATCGTTTTCTGGTTCAGACGCTGTCGCTCGAGATTTATCTGGGTATTGTGGCTATACTGTTCACTGTACTGGGCATATGGGCTGGACAAAAGATGACACGCACCAAAACCGTATTGGTTACTCAGTCGGCGTTTCAGTTCGATCCGGCCTTACTAACAAAAACGGGCATTAGCAAACGGGAATATGAAGTGCTGGAGTTAATGGCGCGTGGCTTTTCGAATCAGGAGATTGCCGATACACTCTTTGTTTCCCTCAATACGGTCAAGACGCACATATCGAACGTATTTCTCAAACTGGATACGAAACGTCGGACTCAGGCCATTCAGAAAGCGAAAGAACTCCGGCTGATTCCCTAGCTCATTCGGGTGATTTTAACACACGGATCGACAAATCATACGTTCGGGTGAGGCTGATTTCCAGGCGTTGGGCTTGTTTTGACGTAAAAAACAATCATGAAAAAAATCGTATTGACCTACGGCCTGATTGCCGGTACCCTTGTAGGCAGCATGTTTATGCTTACGTATCCGCTCTGGCGGAATGGGACAATCACCTTCGATAATAGCATGTGGTTAGGCTATGCCACTATGGTCATTGCCTTATCGCTGATTTTCTTCGGGATCAAATCGTACCGTGATAATTACCTGGGGGGAGTCATTTTATTCGGAACAGCCTTTAAAGTAGGTATACTGATCGCCCTGATAGCTTCCCTGTTGTATTGCATCGCCTGGGAAATCTGCTACAACACCATCTTTACGGATTTTATGGAAGTGGCTGCTCAATACAAGCAAACAGACCTAAAGAATAACGGAGCTTCTGAGCAGGATATAGCCAGAATAATGGCTGATTTTCAGCGAATGGCCGAGTCGTATAAAAACCCACTCATCCGTTTTGGCATGACCTTTCTGGAGATTTTTCCAGTTGGCCTGCTTATCACGCTCCTGAGTGCCTCGCTTTTGAAAAGGAAGGCGTTTTTGCCGACGGAATAAATAGACGGAATAAATAATTTATTGGCTTTTAAAGACACAACGAGTAATCAGCTAGTAAGGAATTTTACTTTTTAAATTTGATGTATGAAAAAAGTGACGGGAATAGGAGGCATCTTCTTTAAATGCGATGACCCGCAAAAAATGAAAGACTGGTATGCCCAACACCTGGGATTACCTATGGATGCGTATGGCACTACGTTCAAATGGCGCGATACCGACGATCCCACCAAAGAAGGCACAACTGTTTGGGGCGCTTTTGACAAAAACACGACCTACTTTGAGCCCTCCAAAAAGGATTTTATGATCAATTACCGGGTTGAAAATATCGAAGAACTGGTGGAGGAGCTAAAACACAATGGCGTAACCATACTGGATGACATAGCCGTGTATGACTACGGGAAGTTCGTCCATATCCTCGACCCCGAAGGGAATAGCATCGAACTTTGGGAAGATATGGGTAATCGCTCATTGTAAGCACGTTAATTTTTCGATTTGATCTGGAATAGTGTAGCTTGCAAACCGACAATATTACTGAACTATGGCGATCAATAAAACGATTGAAACTACCCAAAGCGTTACCGATTTTATAGAGGCCGTAGCTGATGAAACGAAGCGAATCGATAGTTTCAGACTCGTTGAGCTAATGCAGACCCAAACCGGATTTGAACCCAAAATGTGGGGACCGAGTATTGTTGGCTTCGGCGCCTATCACTACAAATACGATAGCGGCCGCGAAGGTGATGCCCCACTCGTTGGCTTTTCACCCCGAGCCAACGCGCTAACGTTATATCTGGGTACATTCGAAGGGAAAGACGAATTATTACAAAAGCTGGGCAAACACAAAATTGGTAAAGGATGTGTGTACATCAAAAACCTGCGCGATGTTGATGCAGATGTGTTGAAAGAAATGGTGACCCGCTCGGTTAAACGAAGCTTGTAGTTTAGGGTCCCGGATTCTCGTTGCCTACTGGATTATAAAGGCGAAGATGTGGCCATATGGACTACTATTGGTGATTACCAACAATGGCCAATGAATCGGCAAATCGGTTGAGTTGAAGATTTTGTTGGAGCTGATCCCAGTGAATTAGGGCATACTGTAGCCTGGTGTCGGAACTAGCTAAGCTGATCGCTCCCGTCCAGATAAGATCGTGAAATCTATGGAAACTGAATTGTGGTTTAGTAAAGGGAGAAGGTTTGTCCGAGGCTTTACTAAAAAGCGTGAAGGAGACAAAATAGAATAAATGCATCGCCTGGCGCATCAGAAAAAAACAGGCTAGTTGATAGTCGGTTGCTTCCTGGCCAAAGTAACTTTTGAGGTAACTTTTTTCCTCTGCGTCAGACCGAACGACAAAATTTGCCGGTACAGACAGATCGATAAAGCGATCATTCAAAAAGGCAGCTTCCCAGTCGATCAGCCACAACTTGTTACCATCAAACAGCATATTTTCCGGTTTGAGGTCGTTATGGCAGGCTACCAAATCCGTCTGCGTATAGGAGTACACGTTTCGGATTTGTAAATAGGCATTGAACAGGTCGCGGGTTATGGATTCAGGAAAGAATTCGGCTTCCTGAAACTTCTGAATGAATGTTTCCATTTTATCCAGATAATTCATTCGGTATGGGAAGGCGGGTAGGGTATGCAACTGACTAAGCAGTTCAGGAATCAATTGAATTGCTTTAGCGGGTGGAAAAGGCTTTGCCTCAATAAAATCCGTAAGCGCGATTTTGTCCGTTATGCTGGTGTACCAAACATGAGGAGCTATACCGGCATTGGCACCCGATTGCATACAGGCATATTCGTCAGTTGGGTCACTCAAAGCATCAGTACGAGTAATAATCCGAAGTAGATACGGGTTGCCCTTCACAATAAGTTGAAAGACGAGCGCCGTAGAAAGACCAGCCGTTAATTGACGAATAGACTCAAATTCGGTAACGCCAAATGCCGATTGGAGTGCCCGACGGACAGCAAGTATTTTAGCAGCAGGAATCATAAAAAAACGGATTTAGTAGAAAGAGAACTACCAAATCTATGTCCGTTTTTGTACGTCGCAATACCTCTGAAACTATATTTTTAACGGCATACTAAGTCAGAAATTGCCGCGTTAACCTAGTAGATTTCAGTTGATTGGATGATGCAATCTTGCCCAGTTGCAGCTTATAATCAGATTTTCGACGGAGCAACACCATAAGCTTTTTTGAAGGCAAACGAAAAGTGCGACAGGTCTTCAAAACCCAAATCCAGATAAACATCAGACGGAGCTTTGCCCTTTTCTTTGATGAGGTAATACGCTTCCTGTAAGCGACGATGAAGCAGCCAGCGGCTAGGCGAACTGTGAAATATTTTCTCGAAATCCCGTTTGAAGGTTGCCAGACTCCGCCCGGTCAGGTAAGCGAACCGCTTCAGTTCCACATTGAAATGAAAGTTGGTATTCATAAACGCTTCCAGATCAATCTTGCCGGGTTCTGAAAAGTCAAAGAGAATAGGCTTTACCTCCGGGTTTACATTCAGCAACAGCAGAATGGCTTCTTTCAGCTTCAAGGCCAACAGATGTTTATTACCCGGCTGGACGAGGTGTTGATAGGGCAGGAGGGAGTCCATATAGCTTTTGTAAAGCGGGTCGGGCTTCAGTTCCAGAATGGCGCTTCCTGGCTGATGGGGCTCTGCCGGGAAACCATATTCCCGGCTGACAGCACGAAGCATTTCCTGTGTAAGGTAAACGGACAACGACCTAAACTCTCCATGTTCATGGGGATACTTGGTGAATTTGACAAGGTGATTGCGTTTGCTAAGCCGGAAATCGCCTTCCCGGAAGATGTACTCGTTCCTACCATCGTTTGTCACGAGTGTTCCCGCAATCTGGTAGCTGAAAACGTGTTCGGGCACGAACTGTTCTCCCTCCCGGCTTCGGGTGTAATAACACGAGTACGCAATAGGCGTGAGCTTCATAGAATGGTTGAATGATTGAATTGTTGACTGATTGAATGACTGAATTATTTAGCCACCGAATAATTCAGTCATTCAATCAGTCAACAATTCAATTTGTCTGCATAGCGGCAAATCGTTTTCCGGCTTCGGTTTCTAAAAAGTTTACCGAATCGTCATGGTCGGTGGAGAGGCTGACGGGTAACCATTTTTCCAGTTCAGCCTCTCGGGCAGCATCGGCCTGTTTCAGCAAGCCAATGGCTTCGCTGCCTAATACCAGATGGGTAGGAGGCTCAGGATGATCCACTAAATCGAGCATAACCTGTGCCGCCTTTGCCGGGTCGCCTACCGGGACAAAGGTATCGCCTTTCAGGTGATTGACTACCCAGCCAACAGTCGAATCATACCCTTCAACTTCGGGGGCGTAACTCATGGATGCACTCGCCCAATCGGTGCGGAAGCCGCCCGGTTCGACCGATGTTACCCGAATACCCAGCGATGCTACTTCTTTGGATAAAGCTTCAGTAAAACCGCTTAACCCAAATTTAGCCGCCTGATACATCGTCAGACCCGGATTGCCCACTCGCCCGCCAATGGAACTGATCTGTAAAATATGCCCGGAACCTTGTTTGCGCATATAAGGCAGTACGACCCGCGTTAGTTCGATGGGCGCGTATAGATTAGTGTCCAACTGACTGCGAACCTGTTCGTCGGTAAAGGCTTCGGCAGCGCCTGTTATACCAAATCCGGCATTATTAACGAGCACATCGATGCGTCCGAAATGGGCGATAGTAGCTTCTACTGCCGAGATAATTTGCTGCTTATCCGTTACATCCAGTTGAATTGGATAGAGTAGATCGGGGTATTTTTCACGTAGGTTCGCCAATTGTACAGGTTGGCGAGCCGTAGCGGCTACATAGTCGCCATGAGCCAGTACAGCTTCGGTCAGGCTCCGTCCGAGCCCGCGTGAACTTCCGGTGATAAACCAAATTTTTGCCATTGTCTTTGTTTGTTAACGAAGGCAAAATTCGGGTCTATTTGCCCGGGTAAGTTTGTTGGAACGCTCAAAGTTGGTTTGTTGAAACGCTCATGAAAGAACCTAAGTACAGTGTAAATTAAGTCTTCTGGTATTTTTTTGTCATTCCGAGGAACGAGGAATCTTAAGCTTTCCTGATTTGATAGTAAGGAGAGCTTGAGATTCCTCCTGCGTCGGAATGACAAAAAAAGCCTTAGAACCTGCCCTCACCCGAAGCTTCCCGCTCCGGCAGCCCGGTTGTTCCTCGGAATGACAAAAAATAATTTAATGTATTTTAAGAGAACTACTTATCCAGCCGTTAATGGGATTCGAGATCGGGTAAACTAGCTGCCCGGTCAAAGCCAACGGTATCCCGGTACACTTGTGGTGAAACCGTTGCATGGCGCTTAAAGAAGCGACTGAAATAAAATTCATCCTCAAAGCCCAGTTCATGCGCAATTTCCTTAATTGATTTAGGGGTCAGGTATAATTCCCGCTTGGCTTCAATAACGATTCGGTCACTAATTAAATCGGTAAGGGTTTTGCTGAAGTAATGCCGGGTGATTTTAGCCAGGGCTTTAGGGCTTATGTTCAATAGATCGGCATAGTCGCTGGGCGTATGTTTGCTGCGGTAATACTGCTCGATGGCATCTTTTAACTTCTGAATGACGAAAGGCTCTTTCTGTTCGGCTATAACTACTGTTTCCTCTCGGTCTGGATATTGCACTATAGTTAATCTGACAGCCTGAATAAGAATAATTTTCAGGTATGAAATCAACAGTTCGTGCTGAGCCAGTTCGACTTTCTGAATCTCATTCGCCATGTGTTGCGTCAGGAGTTCAAAATAGGTCATTTCCTCCGTTGTCAACCGCACAAACGGAGGGTGGTAGCTGTTGTTGAATAGAAAACCGTTTGCCGAAATCTCAGGATGGTGCCTGAAAATACAGAAGAACTCCGGGTGAAAATGAATGACCCAACCACTCACGGGCACATTCGTTCGAAGCTGAAAGGGCTGAAAGGGCGAAAAGGCCAGTAATACATTGCCCGCGATTGGATACTGGGTAAAATCGGCCGTCAGGTCCACGGTTTGACCTCTCCACAGAATCAGGCTAAAGTAGTTGAAGCGTTGAATGGAGGAAAAAAGCGAGGAATCGTCGAACGGATAAATACTAAAAGCCAGATTCCCGTTCTGAGGGTTGACCATCGTGTAGCGATCATACGTATGCATGCGAGGGCAACAAAAACGGCTTTATAGATCGTTCACGCTCAGGCGATAGCTGCCCCGATTCTTACGGAGTGGTTTGGTTTTTCAAGGCGTTTCGTAATGTATTAATTTCCTGCTCCAGTTTGGCAATATGCGCTGATTGCGAAGCAAAAACATCCTGCATGTCTGCTTCAGTATACCGGGGCGTTATGTGTTGCGGACAGTTCCAGTCGAAGGCGCTGACCCGAAACAGCAGCATCCGCTCGGGCGTGTGTTTATACTGGGCAGGGTCCAGTTTCGCAAACAAATCGGGTCGGTCGGCCAGCTCCACAACAGAGGCTTCTGCGTAGATTTTTAACCGTGTCTGTCTGGGATAGTCCATTAAAAAAAGTGACACCTGCGGATGAGTCAGAATATTCCCGACGGAGATGTACTGCTTATTGCCTTTAAAATCGACCAGTCCCAGCGTGTGCGAGTCAAGCACATGAAGGAATCCGGCAGGCCCACCCCGATGCTGAATGTACGGATAGCCGTTTTCGCCGATGGTGGCGAGGTAAAAACTGTCCCGCTGGCTTATAAAGCTTATTTCTGGTCGGCCAAGACCATCGATATACACCGCCTTTTCGAAGCGGGCGTAGGCATCCCGACTACCATATTTCTCCTGGAGTTTTCGCACGCTGTCGGTAAAGGCAAGCGACGCATAGTTCTTCGCCATGGTATTTTGCTCGGTGTAAAGGCTTAATGAACTAGTGGTTGATACTTAGCGAGATGGACGATCATTTTCGCCCAACGGTGCATCGTTGATCCTGGTTGTTTCCGTTTTGGAGGAATCTACTATAGAACGATGCTCATCTGTCGTCTCGGATTGATTTAGCACGTCGTCCCACATAGTGTCGCCACAGGCATCGATAGCAAACGGGCGACCATCATTGAAAAAATCGTTAAATGGGTTCATGGCTTTATAGGAGGGTTGATTCCCGATCAAATTCGTTTGTCTTACCAATCACGTCCGCTGGTTTGAGCCCTGCTGTTGCGATTGATAGGGCAAAAGTAGGCTATTGGATGGCCGAAGAGAATGGAGAAACAACGCATTGTCATGGACACTTTTTCTGCTAAAAGCGAATCCATGTTTATAGAACCGCCCGAGCGGTTCTATCATTTGCCCGTCACCAGTTTTCCAGAAGTGGAACGCAGGTAAAGAGTGGCAATTTCTTTGGCAATCTGTTCGGGGAGCGCCTGCTCGCTATTGGTTAGCACGATGACCGCCAGCCCGGCCTGTGGGAACCGGGCATACTCCGTTCGGAAACCGGGCAATGAACCTCCATGATGAATCCAGGATGTACCCATCAGCGTATCGACTCGCCAGCCCAGGCCATATGGGTAAGGCGTCCCATCCTTCAATATGAAGGGTTTCTGCATTTCTTTCTGGCTGGTCTCGGTCAGGATTTTCGTTGTG
The DNA here is from genome assembly GCF_002056795.1 of Spirosoma aerolatum. Lineage (NCBI taxonomy): Bacteria > Pseudomonadati > Bacteroidota > Cytophagia > Cytophagales > Cytophagaceae > Spirosoma > Spirosoma aerolatum. The sequence goes on from NZ_CP020104.1 coordinate 2,237,655, forward strand.
CCCAGCGCGGCTTCCCATTTGGCTAAATCCAGTACGGTCGAAAGAAAAGCCCCGCTCGGACGTAAGGCACGGTAAGGAATAGCGCGTTGCAGATGATCTTTTTCCCATTCATAGCCATCTACTCGATTCGGCACTACTTCGCTCAGGGTTGTCGTGCGGGTAGCCGTCATACCAGCCGGTTTGAAGATCCGATCTTTCAGAAATGTTGACCAGGGTTGTCCCGACACTTTGCGAATAATATCGGCCAGCGCAAAATAGCCCACATTGCAGTACTGCCATTTGGTGCCAATTGGAAACTGGAGTGGCAACGGGAAAGCCGATTGAACGACTACCGAATCGGGCTGAATTTTACTGGGGTCAAAAGCGGGCGCTTCCCGAACGATGCCCGACGTATGCGACAGTAGATGACGCAACGTGATACCTTGCCAGGTCTGTGGAGCCTGTGGGTAGTAGGTATGGATGTCATCATCGAGCGAGAGTTTTCCTTCCTGCGCTAAAATCAGAATGCCCGATGCGATAAACTGTTTACTGACCGACGCAATGGCATATACGCTTTGCGGAGTAGCCGATACGTTCAGTTCGACATTGGCCAGTCCATACCCTTTGCTCAGGACGACCGCTCCCTGCCTAACCACGGCAATCGAAACGCCCGGAATGTGTTTGTTTCGCATGTGACTCTGAACAATGGCATCGACACTATCGGCTGGAACTGAACTGGCTGTTTGTGCCCAACTGGTTTGTATCAGGAAAAGTAAAGCGAGTAATCCGCCAAAGCGGCTTTTGCGCGACGATGCATAGTCCATAGAATATGAGGAAGTTATAAGCGTGACCGGATAAAGTTAATGGATAATGAATCATGGAAAATGCCTAATGAAATCTCTTTGTCAAAACCGCGGTATTTTCCACGATTCATTATTCGTTAGGTAAGGATTTTCCAATTTTTCGGGCCTGCTGAAGGCATTTATACTTCTGATTTTGGGCCGAGTGCAGACTGGTATATCCATCGTCTTTCATAATCTGGGTCATGCCTTTCTGATCGAAAAAAATGGACGATAAGAGTTTCATACACCGTAGAGTCAGTTTAATCATAATGCTCATAACGGTCGGATAAACACCGAGGGATGATTCGCTATCTGCGAGAGCCGTTGCAACGCGTTCTTCGTCAACTGCTTCCAGACTTGTCCATCGGGCCGAGTTCCTGAGTTGTTTCAGCCACAGGTTTCGACTGATAGCAAAAACATACGTTTTGAGCGATGAGGTAAGCTCAAAAGAGGGGTCGCGAAGGGAGGTGAGCAGGATTACTAATGTCTCCTGAAACAGGTCGCTGGCCTGGTCTTTATCGCCATTGTTCCGCAAAACAAAATACGCTACCGACGGATAAAATCGTCGGTAGAGTAGATCAACGCTTCGATTGTCGCCTGCCCGAAGCTGTTCGATTAATTGATGTTCCGATAGGTCCGTTTGCATAGGCAATCCGTTTAACGGCGCTTTGAAAAGCGTCGAATGATTCGGTAAAGGCTATAGCCAATGCTGCTGGTTACACAAATTGGGCAAACGCCGAACCGAAAAAAGACAAGTCCCATTTTTTTGTACCACGGCAATCGAATGGGAGTGATGGGGCAACTTATTCCGTCGCCTTCATATTCCTGAATATTCCAGATGTTCATGGGAGTAGTAGTTGTATGGCCGATGATTAGCCCCGTCCGAAGAGTAGATAGATACAACATAAGGTCATTAGTGTGGCAGCGCCAATCAGGACATACTTGAGTCGGGATTTCATACGTAATTGGTTTAATGTACGTAGGTTAATACCACGACTGTGCATAAATCACCCGTCGCTAGCCACTTTTTTTATTGCCTGTGTCTGGTCCTGATCAGATCAAAAAATAGCTGCGCGGCTGGTTCAATCAGTTCGTCGTTGAAATCATAATCGTCGTTATGGAGGGCAGGAGAATTTATACCCGCTCCGATGCCAAACATGGCTCCTTTGTAGCGTTGTGTGAACAACCCAAAATCTTCACCCCATTTGAACGGTTCCTGTTTTTCGAGGAAGGGATAGCCTAGCCTTTGGGCACTTTGTTTGATCTGTTTAAACGCTTCTGGGTTGTTTTCATTGGCAAAGAACGCTTCGGTGTAAGTCGTTTGCGTGGCTATACCGCTTTCAGTTGTAAGGGCTAGCAATACCGATTCTAACTGGTTCCTCAGCCAATCCATTTTATGAGCCGTACGTGTCCGAAGGGTCAGATGAACTTCGCCATACCCGGCTGAAATCCCGTATGATTTTTCGCCCATTGTCGTATGAACTGGTGTGATAAGCGTAAACTCATCGGAACCGGGATCTGGGTTTTGCAACGTTCTGGCTTTAAGCATGAATTCGGCCATTACATACGCTGGATTGATGCCTTTTTCGGGTTCGGCCGAGTGAGAAACCTTCCCGGTAAACGTCACAATCATACTCAGCACCGATGCCGTAAACGGCCCCGATTTGCAGACAATAACGCCTTGTTCATAGCCCGGCAGATTATGGAGGGCAAAGACCTGGTCGGGTTGGATGGTTGCAAAAAGGGGATCGTTAATTACAGCCTGAGCGCCCTGCCCGGTTTCCTCGGCCGGCTGAAAAAGTAAGTAGACTGTTCCGCTGGTAACGAGCTTTTCATCCAATAAAGCCGCTACTCTTGCCAGAATAGCCGTGTGCCCATCGTGCCCGCATTTGTGCGAAACGCCCGCAATCTGCGATCGATGGGCGAAGGTATTGACTTCCTGAATGGGCAATGCATCTGTATCGGCCCGAATGAGGGTAACCGGACCAGATCCATTCGTACCATATTGTAGCAGTAATCCTGTACCACCTACATTGTGCAGGGCATTTGGTTGAAACTGACTCACAAACGTTTTAATGCGCTGTTGTGTCTGCACTTCCTGACCAGAAACTTCCGGGAACTGGTGCAATTCGCGTCGAAATTGGGAGAACCGATCCGTATTAGGTGAAGGCATAGCTGAGAGATTAGTGCTTAAGCCACTCCCGAAAGCTGGCGGGTCGATGATCGATCAGACTGTAATACACACCCAGTACGGTATTAATGAGCAGGCAAATAATTACGGTTGTTACCTGTCCTTTCGTACTTTTCATCGGTATAACCATACCAAACATAACTAGCCAGACAATGGTCATAAGGATACTGACAATTACTTTCTTCAGTTTCGCCATCATGAATGTATGTTGAAGAATAAAATGCACATAGACAGAAAGTTAGCTATTCAAGCAGGAATAATGTAGCGTAGGCTGCTAGAGCGTTTTTGTCATCCCGAGGAACGACCGGGCCGCCGGAGCGGGGATCTTCGGAGACGGGGTAAAAGGTAATCTCCGAAGATCCCCGCTCCGGCGGCCCGGTCGTTCCTCGGGATGACAAAATAGTTTGCTGGACTACTATATTTCAAACCTGTGCTCTTCGAACCTCCGTATGTAAACCATCCATTACCGGCTTCCTGAATACTTGGCGGGAGCACTGTTTTTCGGGATGCTTTTCTGGATGAATTTTCGCAGATTCTCGTTGCTGGTTGCCAGGTCTTCTTTGCGGAGGTACATCATGTGTCCGCTCCGGTAGCCTTCCCAATCCATACGGTCTTTCAACTTGCCGCTGGCATCAATCTGCCACATGCTGTATTTGGCATTGAAATAATCACAGGCTCCGTCATAATAGCCCGACTGTACCAGCAGATGCAAATATGGATTCTGGTTCATGGCCTGACGCAGATTTTCGCCCGTGTGGTTGTTGGTATTGTCCCACGGAAAGGTAGGGCCAAACATGTAGTATTTCAGGTCTGTTTTATAGTTCAGCTCGTCGCGCATGAACATATTGATGGCGGGTGTGAACGAGTGCAGCCAGGACGTCAGTTCGGAATTGTACTCAGGACTAACCCCCGCATCCTTGCTATCGAGACCCAGGTAGCGCGAATCCAGTCGCCCGACGGTTTGGCCCTGGCCCCGTAGTAATTCTTTCCAGAAGAAGTTCGTTGGTACGTCCAGATTCTGTTGTAATACAGCCGTTTCTGATAACCCTGAATAACGGGCCACTTTAGCGGCAATGTCTTTACGTTTCTGGTCGCTGATGGAACCGCCCAGAGCAAGTGCAGGCAGGTATTCCTGAATGGTAAACGTTTCGACTTCGGGCAGCAGATCTGTTAAATCTTTTTTCTGCAAATCGGCGGGTAAGGCTTTATGATACCAGGCTGTAGCGGTAAAATAGGGTAGTTTCAAAACACCCTGAGCCGGTCCATCCCGCTCGATACCCAGGCTCGTGGGCGAAACCAGAATCACACCGTTCAGATACATCCAGTGGGCGTTCTGCAACTCCAGCGCTAACCCCGACACGCGCGTAGTGCCGTAGCTTTCGCCAATCAGGTACTTAGGCGAAGCCCAGCGATTATACCGACTCACGAAGGTATTGATCCAGTCGGCCAGGTATTTGATGTCGGCATTAACGCCAAAGAATAGCTTAGCCGCCGGAACATCTTTATTGACGGGTCGAGAAAAGCCCGTGTTTACTGGATCGACGTACACAATGTCGGCCACGTCCAGTATCGAATGAGGGTTGTCTTTGATACCGTATGGCTGAACGGGATAGCCTTCATCGTCTACCTTCAAAATGCGGGGACCTGTATACCCGATCATCATCCAGACCGAGGCCGTACCGGGGCCTCCGTTGAACGAAATGACCAGGGGGCGGCTGGCCCGGTCGGTTACATCGGAGCGTTCGAAATACGTAAAAAATACCCCGGCAACAGGTTTGCCTTCTTCGTCCCAAACGGGAATAGTGCCTGCGGTGGCTTTGTATGGTACACGTTGCCCTTTGATGGTTACTTGTCCGTTGGTCACCACCTGTGAGTCGATGTTCAGGGTACGGGACGCTGGTTTGTCGTCTTTGGGCTTTGGCGTTTCAGCCGTTGTCGGCTTTTGGGCATGGGTATGTATCAGGCTGGCAAAGCCAATGAGCAACGGCAGGAAGACGTGTTTCATGAGTACGGAATTGGTAATAAGTGAAGTGGATACGCTGTCGTAAGACTAAATCCTATTTTTTGACCGAATATAGTTAGAATGCCCCTAAAATAGGTGCTTAGGCGTTTATTCGAGAGCGACTGCTTAAGGTGAAATGTAAACAGGGAGCAGCTGTGCTGTCAGATTCTTCAATCTGACAAGTTAGGTTTTGAGAAACCTAACGATACAATAGGTTTCCTAAGAAACAATAGAAAATTTTGATATTCTGGAAAAGAATAGAGTAAAAGTTGGATTTAATGGATTGAGGTGGCCCATACTCTCTATTTTTCTGTAATTTACCCCATTACCCAATCAAACTACCATGAAAAAACTCTTCCTGTGCTGCGTACTGGCCAGTTTTGGTGCTTCGGCCCAGTCGCTCTCTAAACCCGAGCAAAGCATCATTGCCTCTGTAAAAAAGAATATGCCTGCAACCGAAGCATTTCTGGAAAAAGTGGTCAACATCAACAGTGGCACGCTGAATAAAGAAGGGGTTCGGCAGGTCGGTAAGCTGATGTCCGACGAATTCGATAAGCTGGGTTTTAAAACCGAATGGGTTACCTTACCCGACTCGCTGAATCGGGCGGGACATTTGGTGGCTACCCGGCAGGGGAAAAAAGGCAAAAAGCTTTTCCTGATCGGGCACCTGGATACGGTTTTTGAAAAGAGCCTGCCGATGGAGCCTTACACGCGTGTCAACGATTCGACGATAGCCGGGCAGGGTGTCAACGATATGAAAGGGGGCGATGTGGTGGTGATTGCCGCTTTGAAAGCCCTGCATGAACAGAAATTGCTGGATGACACGTCCATTACCATCTATTTCACGGGTGATGAAGAAAGCTCAGGTGGTCCCGAAAGTCGGCGGGATTTTATCGAACGTGCTCGCCAATGTGATGTAGCCCTCGGGTTCGAAAGTGCCCAAGGGCTACACTATGTAACTACCGGACGTCGTGGTGCCAGTGGCTGGACATTAAACGTAAAAGCGCGGTCAGGCCATTCGTCGCGAATTTTCAGCGATCTGGGTTACGGAGCTATTTACGAGGCCGCTCGTATTCTGACGGAGTTTCGACGGACACTGGGGCAGGAGCCATACTTGACGTTCAATCCCGGTCTGATTGTGGGTGGAGCCGAGGTGAAATACGACGAAAAAACAGCCAAAGCGGTTGTCGATGGTAAAACGAACATCGTGGCTGGAACAGCACTGGTCAAAGGGGATTTACGATTTCTGACCGAAGCGCAGAAGGAAAAGGCGCGGGCTAAAATGCGTGAAATCGTAGATAAAAGCTTACCCCTGACCAAAGCAACAATCTCCTTTGCCGATGGTATTCCGGGTATGGAGCCGACCGCTGCCAATGACGAATTGCGGAAACAGGTCGATAAAATCAGTCGCGATATGGGCATTGGCCCAGTTGAAGCCTTCGATCCCGGTGCCCGTGGCGCAGGGGATATTTCCTTTGTGGCTCAATACATGCCTTGTCTGGATGGGCTGGGGGCATCGGGTAAGGGCGCTCACAGCATCGAAGAGACCATGAATAGCAAGGAGTTTCCATTGCTGATTCAGCGAGCCGCCGTGATGATCTACCGGATGACCCGCTAATAAGATGTACACATTGAAGAATCGGACCCCACAGGAATACTAGGAAGCTATTCTCTAGCCTCATAAACTTGGGGCTTGCTTACCATTCTGTTTCGTTATCGCCATCACTATTTATCATGCAAAGGACCGGGACGAGGCCGCTACCTTTGTCTTGATGTCCTGTTTGTGTAACTCGGGTGGGAACCCGCGATATTGATTAAAAATGGCGGGTTCCCACCCGCGTTACGCAAGCAAGACTGTACTTTGTTCATAACACGATGATAACGACAGATATTTGCATCATTGGGGCCGGGCCGGTGGGCCTGTTTGCCGTTTTTGAGGCAGGATTACTAAAAATGCGCTGCCACCTGATCGATGCCCTGCCACAGGTGGGTGGACAGCTTTCTGAAATCTATCCACAAAAGCCGATCTACGATATTCCGGGCTACCCGGAAGTAAAGGCGCAAACGCTGGTCGATAACCTGATGGATCAGATTGCGCCCTTCAAACCGGGCTTCACGCTGGGGGAACGAGTAGAAGCTCTGGAGAAGCAGGACGATGGCTCGTATGTGATTACTACCAACGAAGGAACGGCCGTTCAATGCCAGGTCGTAGTAATTGCCGGTGGACTGGGTTGTTTTGAGCCACGCAAACCCGAAATCACCAACCTGGAGCAATTTGAGGGTAAAGGCGTTGCCTACATGGTGAAAAACCCGGAGCTATTTCGCGACCGTCGGGTAGTCCTGGCTGGTGGGGGAGACTCCGCTCTCGACTGGACCATCTTTCTGGCCGACATTGCGCAGGAAGTTACGCTTATTCATCGGAGCGATTCGTTTCGGGGAGCGCCCGATTCAGCTGAAAAAGTCGTTGAACTGGCTCGTCAGGGACGTATTAAACTCCTGTTACAATCGAATATTACGAGCATACACGGCAATGGGCATTTGAAAGAGGTGAGTGTTACGGCCAAAGACAAGTCGGTACAGATACTGGCTGCTGATCACCTGATTCCGCTATTCGGCCTAACCCCCAAACTCGGCCCTATTGCCGACTGGGGATTGCACATCGACAAATCGGCTATCAGCGTCAATACGGTTGATTACTCGACCAATGTTGAACGCATCTACGCCATTGGTGATATCAATACCTATCCGGGTAAGCTCAAACTGATTCTGTGTGGTTTTCACGAGGCTGCCTTGATGTGTCAGAGTGCATTTCACTACGTATATCCGAACCAAAAGCTAAGTTTCAAATACACCACCGTAAACGGCGTACCTACTTTTTAAATGGTCATTCGGTGGTCATTATTAGTCGTTCATTGTTTTGGTAGACAATGAACGACTAATAATGACCACCGAATGACTACTAAATAACATGATCACATTCACAATCGAAGACCGCGATGGAACGCGGCAGGCATTGGAAATACCGGAAGGAATCAACCTGAGTTTGATGGAAGTACTGAAGGCTTCGGACTATAACATTCTGGCGACCTGTGGGGGTATGGCCTTGTGTGCTACCTGCCATGTGCAGGTGCTCGAAGGGCTTGAGGCCCTACCTCCTGCACAGGATACCGAACTAGACATGCTCGATACGTTACCCAATGCCGATTCGGATAGCCGGCTGGCCTGTCAGATTCGGGTCAATGAATCGCTGGAAGGGGCCATTTTCGCGATCCGGGGCGAGGACCAGTAGCTTATAAATGAAGCTTATTACATGAGTTTTGACGGGCTTCCTGCTTTACAAGGCATAAACCTATTTTTTTCATTTGTTGTATGCTTAGTTATCGTTACGTCAGAGCCATTTTTTTCACGGGGCTACTGGTTGCACTCATCGTTCAGACCAGATCGACGTTTGGTTTTGCGCCCAAACGCGAGTTTTATCAACTGAAAATCTACCACCTGAAAGATAGTCCGCAGAAAGACAGGCTGGAGAGTTACCTCAAGCAGGCTTATTTACCCGCCTTACATCGGGCGGGTATTGGCAAAGTAGGGGTATTTAAGCCCATTACCGAAGCCGATTCGCTGATTTACGTGCTTATTCCGTTTAAGTCGGTCGATCAATTTATAGGGCTTTCGGAAACGCTCGCTAAAGATAAGCAGTACGCAACCGACGCTCAGGATTATATCAATGCTGAATACAATAACCCCGTCTACAAAAATTTTGAATCAGTTTTAATGCAGGCGTTTGCGGGTATGCCGAGCCTGATTGCTCCGACATTAACGGCTAGTCCGTCGGAGCGTATTTACGAATTGCGCCGATACGAAGCGGCCACGGAGAAACTACACGAAGCGAAAATTGCGCAGTTCAACAACGGCGAACTCGATATTTTCAAGCGGTTGGGATTCAACACAGTATTTTGCGGACAGGTGAAGGCCGGTAGTAAATTACCCAGTCTGATGTACATGACGTCGTTTGAGAGCAAAACCGAGCGGGATGCGCATTGGAAAGCCTTCAGTGCTGATCCTGGCTGGAAAGCCCTAAATGCAAAACCCGAATACGCCCACAACTTTCTTCGGGCTGATATTTACCTGCTCCACCCAACGGCCTATTCGGAGATTTGAAAGCTACCGTTAAAATCATACCTTACTCGAATTGTTTATTAACGCGAGCTATGGTTATTGGGGCTCCGTAAAGGGGAGTGTGAGTAAAAAACTCGTTCCAGATTCCACGGCCGTGCCGTAAGCAGGCAATGCTAGAATAGGTTACGTTCCTATGGCACGGCAGAATTATAAATGGACTATAATCGACCAGCATTTTGTAGGCATCGACTGGTCGATTATAGTCCATAAGCTTTAACAACTTCATAGTCAATTTATGCCTCTGAAATTAGCAGAGAAGCTAGGTGCGGCCCGATGTGAGCAGCTATTTAAAACGCATCAAAACAGTCGTAATTCCGTTGCCTGACTATTTTGCCTCCTTCAAATTCCATGAACAGTGCGAAGTGGGCTTTGATCTCACGACCTGGAGGAGTCTGTCCAATTGGAATTGAAAACACTCCTTTCCAAATTACCTCCAGAATAACCGTGTTGCTACTGACATATTCTTTCTGAACATCATACGACTGGCTAACCACAATGTGTTTTCCTTTTTCTGAACGTTCGATCAACGTTCCGTAATCGCTCACGCCCCCATTTACATTCAGTTGGTTAGGGTACTCAATTTGTTGAATAGTTTCAGCGTAATATCCTGCCAGTTCCAGACCGGCCTTGCCCTTGGCAATATCTTCCAGATGTTGTTTTGCCAATGTTAGAATATCGGTATCGGTTGTTGCCATAATGGTTGTTGATAGGCCCAAAATTAATCAGGAATGAGTAATCTGGAAAGCCAAAAAAGCGATGCATGGATATTCAGGTAGGGTGATTATTTTTACGCATAACCTAAAATCTCATGAAAAAACGTTTACGCTGGTTGCTTCCCATCGTACTGATTGTCATTGTCTACCTGATTCCGGTTCCGAAAAAAGAGGCTGTCGAACTGTATGATGGCGGAGATAAACAGCCCATCAATGGCCTGACCGCCTTCCGAAAACTACCCACCAAAACAATTCACACACAAGGCTACGACTGGACGTATCTGGTACTAGGAAACGGTCCTAAAACCATTCTCTTTTTGCATGGCATGACGGGCGGCTACGATTTCTGGTGGCAGCAGATGAACGCCTTTAGCCATGATTATCGGGTTGTGAGCCTGACATATCCCCCCGTCGATAATCTGTCGGATTTAGGGAAAGGCGTTATAGCGATTCTCGACAAAGAGAAAATCGACTCGGTGATTGTGGTGGGTAGCTCGTTGGGAGGGTATCTGACGCAGTATTTGCTCGCTACCTATCCGCAACGGATCGAAAAAGCTGTGTTAGGCAATACATTCCCGAAAAATGACATCTATGAAGAGGCCAACCATACCAAGGTAGCCGTAGCCAACTGGTTGCCCGAATGGGCAGTTATGAATGCGCTGCGTGGTAATCTGGTAAACCAGGTTATCCCGGCTTCCGAAAATAATCCACTGGCGAAGGCACAACTGCTCGAAAATACATACGGCCGGATGTCGAAAGCACAGTTCCTGGCCCGCTACCAGTGTGTTGTTGACAAATTTCAGCCCATCGATGGGAAACAAACGAAGGTTCCTTTACTGATTCTGGAATCGGATAACGATCCACTTATTTTGCCCCAGCTTCGAACTCAGTTGAAGCAGTATTACACAACCGCCCAGGTGCATACCTTTCATCAGAAAGGTCATTTCCCGTACCTGAACGCAGCCAATGAATACAATACTGTGCTAGGCAACTTTCTGGTAGGTACTAATGATTGAATGATAGAGTGATTGAATGATTGAATAAGAGTCAGCGTCAGCTATTCAATCATTCAATCACTCTATCATTCAATCATTTTATCAAAGCGACCCGCGCCGGATCATGTAGAATGGATTTTTTACCTTGATGCGCTTGTTATCGAGCAGGAGCGAAGCGGCCGTATAGCCCATCGCTTCGAAGTCGGTGGTGATGACCGTAATATTCAGCAGCTCCTTAAGCGTCGTTTCGTTAAACGAAATAATGCCAATCTCGTGACCCAGTTCGTAGGGGGACTGGCGCACTTTTATTACTAGTTCCGATAAATCTGTTTCTTCGATCACCACATACGCCGTACCCGCCTGGAGATTCTCCTGCATGGCATTCTCTTTAATACCGAACTCTTTGCCATAATTGACGCAGAACGAGCGAAAACCATGCGCAATTTCGGTGGGATAGTTGCCATCACTGGGTAGAATCAAAACCATGCGGTGGTACTTTGAAAGCAAATCCAGAGCGTTTTCGAGCGATTCGCAGATGTCTTTGTCGAAATTCTGGTAAACACTCAGCCGGGGTTCGATCAGCTCCTGGACATCCTTATCGAGTAAAATCAACTCATTCGCCGGAATAGACTCCAGCGTTTCCATGTAGTTTGCTTTGTCCAAGTCCTGCGTGAAATGGGGCATCACCACGTAGTAGTTGTACTTGCCCAGGTTCTTCTCAATAATCTCCCTGAAATGATAGGCACTGTAATGGTGAATCTGTAGATCGACCGTCGCTTTGTCGCCCAGTGCTTTCAGGAAGGCGTAATAAATAATCTTCTTGTAGGAACTGAGCTTATTAAAAATGAGTAGAATCTTCAGTTTGGGTGTCGCCTGCGACTGCACGTAATACCCTTTCCCCTGCACCGATGTGATGTAGCCTTGTTCCCGAAGTTCGCGGTACGCTTTTTCAACTGTATCGCGGGCCAGATAGTATTCTACACTTAACTCGCTGATGGAAGGCAACTGTTCGTTGTTTTTTAGGACGCCCCGTTCGATGTCGGTAATGACTGACTGCACAATCTGCTTGTACTTTGGCGTCTTGTCTTTCGGGTTGAACTGAAGTTTATAAACAGGTGCCGATTGATTATGATACATATCGACAAAGCTGTCGTATGCCTGCCGTCTGGCCTGGGCTGAGGGGGATTCCTTCGCTACCATAACAAGTAAGGTTTATGGATTATTCTGTGGTTTAGGCAAGTGACTGCCTGGAGTTGGCCATAAATAGCACGGATAAGCTTCCAAAAAAGAATAGACATAAAGAAAGAATTATCTGACTTTTTTTATGCAAACGTTGTCGGGAACGTTACCGAGCTGGTACAGCTAACTAGTTTTGTTATAAAAAACGGTTTTTGTTACCTTGAATGCATTCATAACGGATCAATTAGTTCTGGGGTGCAAAACACAGAAGTTGTATTTAACCACGATTGTGCCCATTGCATTAGACGATGCCAACGCGATTGACCATGATATACAAGCTAAGGTAATGGATTCCTGTCGGTGTTCGTACATTGAACGTTTTCAAACGACCCCAATACATAAAGTTTGTTGTCTTCATTAAAAAAGTCGTATAAAAGGAGAGTACAGGAGAGACAGCATCGTTACATACGGTATTTTTGTTGAAAATACGGTTCAGATCAGTCTATGAGAGTTGGCTTATTTATCCCCTGCTACATCGATCAGTTTTATCCGAAAGTAGCCATTGCCACACTGAAACTACTCCAAAACGTTGGTTGTGAAGTCGATTACCCCCTGCAACAAACCTGTTGTGGCCAGCCAATGGCCAATTCCGGGTATGAGCATCTGACGGGTGGCTGCAATGAAAATTTCGTACGTAACTTTTCGGGCTATGACTATATCGTTTCACCATCAGGTAGTTGCACGTTGCATATCAAACATCATCTGCATGCAGCGAATGAGTCTGAAGCATCGGCTATTCGGTCCCGTATTTATGAACTGACCGAGTTTTTGACGGATGTGGTGAAGGTATCTTCACTGAAAGCGACATTTCCGTATCGGGTAGGGCTTCACCAGAGTTGCCACGGACAGCGGGGGTTACACCTGGCGCAGATGTCGGAACTGGTAGCCCCTCCATTTTCCAAACCAGCTCAACTGCTCAATCTGGTCGATGGGCTCGACCTGGTGCAACTGGATCGGCGAGATGAATGCTGCGGTTTTGGCGGAACGTTCTGCGTAACGGAAGAAGCCGTATCGGCTAAAATGGGTAAGGATCGCGTAGCCGACCATCTTCGACATGGGGTCAACTACATTACCGGAGTCGATGTATCCTGCCTGATGCATCTGGAAGGTATTCTGAAGCGGGCTAATTCCGCCGTTCAGGTCAAACACATCGCAGAGATTTTAACAGCAACGGTATAATCATGAATCAGCTAAATTTAGATCACGCCAGTGCTGCTGTTGAGTTCAATAAAGATGAGCCTCGGGTCGACTGGCACGATGAAACGCTCTGGTTTGTACGGACCAAACGTGACCGGGCAGCTGCTCAGCTACCCGAATGGGAGCAGTTGCGGGAAGCCGCTTCGCAGATCAAAAACCATGTGCTGTCGAATATGCACGATCTGCTGGCGCAGTTTGAGGAGAATGCTAAACAGAATGGTATTACCGTACACTGGGCCGAAAATGCTGACGAACACAATGCGATTATCCATAAATTGATTCAGGATGCGGGCGTTACCCGGATGGTGAAATCGAAGTCGATGCTGACCGAAGAGTGTCATCTGAACGACTACCTGACCCGGCATGGTATCGAAGTGATCGACAGCGACTTAGGCGAGCGCATTGTGCAGATGCGTAAAGAGCCACCGTCGCACATTGTACTGCCCGCTATTCACCTGAAAAAGAGCGATGTGGGCGAAACGTTTCATGAACACCTTGGCACTGAAAAAGGCGCTACGGATCCGCAATACCTGACCGAAGCGGCACGTCAACACCTGCGCGATACGTTTCTGACGCGGAAAGTAGCGCTTACAGGCGTCAACTTCGCTATTGCCGAAACCGGTGGGTTTGTGGTCTGCACCAACGAAGGGAATGCTGATATGGGGGCGCATCTGGCCGATGTACACATTGCCGCAATGGGTTTTGAAAAGATTATTCCACGAGCTGAACATCTGGGCGTTTTTCTGCGATTGCTGGCTCGCTCAGCAACCGGGCAGCCTATTACAACCTTTTCGAGTCATTTCCACCGACCCCGACCGGGTCAGCAGATGCATATCGTGATTGTTGATAACGGGCGTAGTCGGCAGCTCGGTCGTCCTGATTTTCGGAATTCGCTCAAATGCATCCGGTGTGCGGCTTGCCTGAATACGTGTCCGGTTTACCGGCGGTCGGGCGGACATAGCTACCATAGTGCCATTGCGGGGCCTATCGGGTCTATTCTGGCTCCGAATCTGGACATGAAACTAAACGCCGATCTGCCCTTTGCTTCTACACTCTGCGGATCCTGTTCCAACGTCTGTCCGGTGAAAATCGATATCCACGACCAGTTGTACAAATGGCGGCAGGTCTTAATGAAAGAAGGGTACGGGCCTGGTAGCAAAACTGCAGCTATGAAAGCGATGGCTACGGTGCTTGAGTCGCCCAGCCTGTATCGGGTGGCCGGAAAAATAGGACGAGGAGTATTGCGGTTTACTCCCGTACTGGCCGAAAATCGATTCAATCCCTGGTACAATCAGCGCGAAATGCCCGAGCCTCCCGCCGAAAGCTTCCGCGATTGGTACATCAATAACAAGAAAGTATGACCTCCCGCGAAAAAATTCTGGCGAATATCAAGGCTAATCAGCCCGATTTACGCCCATTGCCTGAGCAGTATACGTTCGTTTCGACGTTTCCCGACTTAACTAAACAGTTTATTGATGTACTCACATTTGTGGGAGGAAGGGCATTGGTTGTCCCTGATTATGCCGCTATCAGGGCTGATTTACAGGCTCAATACCCAAATCTGAAAAGCGTTGCAACCACCATCCCGGAACTAGCTGATCTGGCCGACCGAACGATGACCGTATCGGACCCGCACGAACTGGCCGATTTGAATCTGGCGATTATTGAAGGGCCAATCGCGGTTGCCGAAAATGCTGCTATCTGGGTCGATGAGCAGCAATTGCCACAGCGCGTAGCACCTATGATTACGCAATACCTGGTAATTGTGATTCGGCAATCGACGCTGGTGCCCAACATGCATGATGCCTATAAGCAGTTGAAAGTGGATACGACCGGCTTTGGTACGTTTATCTGTGGGCCTTCCAAAACGGCCGATATTGAACAAAGCCTGGTAATTGGCGCACATGGTGCCCGTTCCCTAACAGTTTACCTGTTACCTTAAAAGATTAAGTTGAGAATTGGTAGATAGGCAAACCTCGTTTCTTTGTGTACTATCTACAGATTCATTCAATTGGTTTCGCACTTGCCGACGTTTTACTCGTTCGGTCAGCGTGATTGCCATTCCAAAACTATGCCTTTAGCACCTCTACGTGTTTGCCTTTTTCTCCTTTGTTCAACACTTGCCTTTGCTCAGAGCCCCAAAATAGAACACCAAATCTGGATTCGAGGTACGTTTGTCGATGAAGCCAATAAGCCGGTCCCCTTCGCGTCGGTTGCCTTATATCAGGCATCGGGTACAACTCCTATTTCGGGAGTAGTTGCTGACGAAGCTGGAACGTTTGCATTACAGGCTAAGCCAGGACATTATAAATTGAAAGCCAGTGCTGTTTCCTATCAGGAAAAAGTTGTTGACGACCTTCACGTAACCACTCAGGATATACAACTTGGTGTATCGGTGATGAAATCCAGCGCGAAAAAGCTGGAAGAAGTTGTCGTGGTTGGTGAGAAAAGCCAGATGGAATTGTCGCTTGATAAACGAATTTTCAATGTTGGTAAAGATCTGGCAAATGCGGGTGGAACAGCATCGGACATACTCAAAAATATACCATCGGTAGCCGTCGACGGAGAAGGGAACGTCAGTCTGCGGGGAAGCAATAGTGTTCGGATTCTGATCGACGGGAAACCGTCTGGACTGGTTAGCATCAAAGGGGGAGCGGGCTTACAGCAATTGCAAGGCAGTATGATTGAGCGGGTTGAGGTGATTACCAACCCATCGGCCCGATACGAAGCCGAAGGTATGGGCGGCATCATTAACATCGTTCTGAAGAAGGAACGAAAGGAGGGTTTTAACGGATCGTTCGATGTCATTACTGGTTATCCAGCCAATTTTGGAGCTGCTGCCAACGTCAACTATCGACGCAAAAACTTGAATTTCTTCATCAACTACACGGCTTCGTATCGAAACACACCGGGCAGAAACTCCATTTATCAGGAAGTATACCGCAACGATTCAACCTTCATTTCGCAGCAAAATTCGACCAGTCAGCTGAAAGGGCAGAATAACAACGCCCGCGCCGGTATCGATTATTATTTTAATCCTAAAACCATTCTGACGGCGGCTTACACCTGGCGCATTAGTAAGGGTAAACGCTTCTCCGATATTCATTATCTGGATTATGTGAGTACGCTGGCTAATCCGAAGGGAATTACCAACCGGACACAGGATGAAACCGAAACCGAGCCTAACTCCGAATACGTAATCAGTTACAAGAAGACGTTTGCACGAGAAGGCCACGAGCTGACAGCCGATGTTCGGTATCTGGATAATTGGGAAAAATCGGATCAGTATTTTACGCAGCAGACGTTTCTGCCCAATGGTGCTCCATCAGGCAGTCCGAATATCCTGCAACGGGCTGTCAATGACGAAACGGAAAAGCAGTTTCTGGTGCAGGTCGATTATGTGCGCCCGTTCCGGAAAGATGGAAAAATAGAGGGCGGTTTGCGGAGTAGTACGCGTAACATGACGAACGATTATACCGTTACGCAGCAGAATTCGGATGGAAGCTGGTTCGCTCTACCGAATCTGACAAACGATTTTCTATACCAGGAAAAGATTAATGCCCTGTACGGAATTGTTGGGAATAAGATTCGAAAATTCTCGTATCAGGCAGGCCTGCGAGCGGAGTGGACGGATGTGACCACTACGCTTAAGCAGACCAACGATGTAAATCCACGTAGTTACGCCAATCTGTTTCCGAGTCTTCATGCCACCTACGATTTGCCTCACCAACATGCGTTGCAGGCTAGTTACAGTCGGCGGGTTCGGCGGCCGCAGTACAATGATTTGAGTCCGTTTATGACCTTCAGTGATAGCCGGAATTTTTTCAGTGGTAACCCCGATCTGAATCCTGAATTTACGGATGCTTTTGAGCTAGGCCATATCAAATACGTAGAAAAAGGCTCGTTTAGCTCATCGGTTTATTATAGATATACGACCGGCAAAATTATCCGCATCCGCCGGGTCGATACACTGGGCAATTCGACTACCCGGCCCGAAAATCTGGCTACCGAACATTCATACGGGGCGGAGTTCGCTGGCTCATATGCCCTTTATAAATGGTGGAAACTTGATGGGAGCCTCAATTTTTTCCGGGCCATTACCAACGGAGGTAACCTGGATGCCAGTTATCAGAGCGACACCTATAGCTGGTTTGCCCGGACAAGTTCCCGGTTTACGTTCTGGAAAAACACGGATGCCCAACTACGCGCCAATTACGAAGCCCCTCAGAAAACACCACAAGGTAGCCGGCGGGCCATTGCTACACTCGATGTATCCATTAGTAAAGATATTCTAAACAATAACGGGACTCTGGTTTTTAACATAATCGATGTGTTTAACTCGCGTAGATATCGCTCTATTACCGAAGGGGCCAATTTTTATACAGAAAGCAACTCCCAGGGACGGCTGCGACAGTTCAATTTGACATTCAACTATCGCCTACGGCAGGCGAAAAAGAAAATGAAAGATGCGAGTGAGGCTGATTTTTAACTAGTTTTGTGGTTCAAAACGTCTGAATTTCAACGTCAGTGTAATCAATTTACCATCTAGTAAATTTGGAAGTCACTTACGGTAAAAAAGATTGCAGTAAGCTTTTGACTGAACAGCAACACCACCGTTCGCTGTTACTGTTCAATCAATTTTTGTTAATAAATCATATAGGTAGATGAAATCAATTGCGCTTGCCCTCGTAACTCTTTGTACCATTTTAACGCTAACCAGTTTTTCACCCGCAAGAGACCAGGACGCTGTTAGCCAGGCTGTTGAACAACTGCGTGTATTGATGATCTCGCCCGATAAAGCCAAGCTGGAAGCACTAGCTGCCGACCAGTTAAGTTATGGCCACTCGAGTGGGAAAATTGAAGACAAAGCTGCTTTTGTAGAAGCGTTGGTCAGTGGTGCATCTGATTTTGTTAGTATTGAATTGACCGACCAGGTGATTACAGTGGTCGATAATACGGCTCTGGTTCGGCACAAACTGACGGGCGAAACGCTCGACAAAGGCAAGCCAGGGCAGGTAAAGTTATCGGTCCTGCTGGTGTGGGTCAAGCAAAAAGGCAGTTGGAAATTACTGGCCCGGCAAGCCGTGAAAATCTAGACGGTAAGCAAAAAATAGGCCCATCAGAACTCTGGTGGGCCTATCCTGCAAAACCTATGATAAAACGTATTAGTCAAAATAAGTCAGTATTTTTTGACTAACTCTCCTGAACTCACCTGCCTGATTCTCAAAACAGTATTGATAGGCCGTTCATACATTGTCAGTTATTGTCAGAGCCAATTGATTAACCTTGGCTGGCGATAGCTGACAATTTGCTTTTGGGTATCTTCAAACTCATGCAAAGGCTTTATCTTTAAAGCCCTATTTCTTTTTCACCAGTTGCAGCGAACTATCGTTGATCTCGAACGTATGGCTTTTAATTAGATTGATCACTTCTGCACCCGCCAGTAAGGCAGGGCCATAGCCGTGAGCGGCATAGGGGTTAATTGGCCGATGGTAATAAAAAGCCGGATCAAAGCCCATACCCGTACCAACGCAAACGCCTTCGACCTGACCCGTTGAATTGACTTTGGTAGCTACAGCGTTCCAGCCCAATAGAGTGGCAGGAGCATAGGCCAGTGGATCGAGCCAGCCCTGATTGATGGCATGGGCAAAACAATACACATAAATGGCTGTGGCGGAGGTTTCAAGATACGAGTCGTGTCGGTCGAGAAGCTGGTGCCAGAAGCCTGAACCCGACTGCTGAGCCGCCAGTCCCTTGGCATGGGCTCGTAGCAGTTCCAGAATGGCCGGACGATTGGGGTGGTCTTCGGGCAGTACATCCAGTAATTCCACGGCCGTCAAAATACCCCAGCCATTGGCGCGACCCCAGTGGAACTCGGGGTGAATGCTCATGCCTTCGACCCAGCCGTGCATGTAAAGCCCTTTTTGGGGGTTAAACATCCGTTTCGAAAATTGGAGAACCTGTTTTGTGGCTTCGTCGTAGTATTTCCGGTCGCCAGTAAGTTTACCCATTTGAGCGAGTGCCGGTACGCTCATAAACAGGTCGTCGAGCCAAAGTGTATTCGGTTGTGGTCGATTACGCGCCAGGGTACCATCGGCCAGCCGGAATTCTTTTGTCTGGATATAGCTGATGTAGTTGTCGATTATGGGGCGCAGGTCGGTTTTGATTCCTCCGGCCCGGCTGGCTTTAATCATGGCTGCACACATTGCACCGGCATCGTCGAGGGCGTGCGGGGCCAGCACTGATCGCATAGGCGTATTCGCGTGGGGGTCGGCCGTTACCTGTGCCCGAAAATAGGGGACCTGTTCAGCAATAAACTGAAGCCGTTTATGGGTATAGTTGGCGTAACGCGCATCGCCTGTAGCCTGACTGGCGAGCAACATACCCATGTAGGTGACGCCCCATTCGTAACTGATCAGTCGGAAGTCACCGGGTTTGAAAATGGCATTGGCATTAAAAGAACCACCCGAAGGAATATCTTTCTTCGTTTCCCTATCGATAAGTTGCGTAGGCGTATTCGCATCCAGATAATTGTAGATTCGGTGAAGTACGCTGGTTACCTCCTCAACCTTTGGCTGGCCATATGGTACAGGATAATCGGGTTTTAGCAGATGTAGCGGAGTGGTGGAATCATTGGCTTTAGGCTGCTGGGCGTAAAGAGGGATTCCAGCAGATAATCCCACCAATAAGAGACCAAAAAATCGGTTGGTGAAGGGAGGAGTTATAGGGGAAACAGGCATAAAACTGAATTGGAATTAGGTTGGCAATCAACGGCATCACCATATAAATAGGCGAATTGCTTCGTCGAATACTCCATAGTTTACAAAAACCTGTTTATTGCTCATCCTACACAGGCCTGCCTTGGCTTTCAGCCACCTTACTGCCTAAAATAAAAGGATAACTGAACGTATATATGGAATTTTGGAGAGGTAATAAAGAGGGTTACTGATGCCAGAAACGAAGACAATTGAAACAAAAATTTCTGATTGCCAACTACCAGTATATCGACAAATGAAAATTTGTTTTCAATAGGCATAGTGAGATTTTTTCAGTATCGTATATTGCATTTGAGGGCGGCAAGAGCTAATAGCGATTAAGAAACCGTCCAGATGATAAATCAATGCTCTGGAATCTATAGGTGGTAAGACCAGTAGAATCCAGAGCATCTAATAGTAGTGAAAGCTAATTTTAGTGTAGCGAATTTATATGCCGGTTAAAAAAACGAATACCGAAATACGTATAAATCAGCACAGCTATGGTTTCACAAACTACTTCAGTTGAATTGTAAGAAGTAATACCACTAGTATAATTCTTAAACCAATTGATTATCAGGGCAATATACCCAATAGGGGCAACTAATATGGCTAGTATAATTAACGTTAACAGTAATCGCTTGTCCATTTTTTTGAGTTAGTTGGATGTCTCAATGTTGTTTTCGTCATTCATGTAGGGTATGATAACAATTGAGTAATTGGGTTTAAGCTGACCTGTATTTTTTTTTAGTAACTGGTAAAAAAAACAGCTAACAAATGCATTATGGAATTAGACGCAAATCACCTGATTTCGTCAATGCTTGAACAAAACTTTTGCCAATCGCAATTTCGCCTTCTTTTTTGGGATAGTTATCAACTTAAGTGGTAAAATAAAGGGATAAAGTAAAGAAAATAGTAATTCTTTTAATTATAAAGTGTCAATTTTGACGCAACGGTTTTTATAACCATTTTGATGCCAATATGATTGTTGTAATTCAACGGGTTACCCATGCTTCTGTTACGATCGATGAACAGATAAAAGGCCAGATAGGAACTGGCTTTCTGGTTTTATTAGGCATTACACACACTGATACGCACGATGATGTGACGTGGCTGAGCCGAAAAATTGTCGGTATGCGCGTGTTTAATGATGTCGATGCTAAAATGAATCTGGATTTGGCTGCCGTCGATGGTAGTATTTTACTCATTAGCCAGTTTACGTTGCATGCTAGTACCAAAAAAGGGAATCGGCCTAGTTTTATTGAAGCCGCCCGACCTGAAGTGGCCATTCCACTTTATGAAGCGATGATTGCGCAGCTTACAGCCGATCTGGGGAAACCAATTCAGACAGGCGAATTTGGAGCTGATATGAAGGTTTCGTTGCTCAACGATGGCCCCGTTACGATCGTCATAGACTCGAAAAATCGGATTTAGTAGATCAGGTTTGTCGATTTATTTGAACGATCCGCTAATTTTACTAAAACCAGTCCTTGCCTGTCGGTCGATAGACCGGTCAGGTAAATTGCCGAATGGATTTTTTGCCCCCCAATATCACTGCGTATGCCGAAGCCCTTACCTCGCCCGAAAGCGAGTTGCTTTATCGGCTAAACCGTAATACGCGTGCGCACATTATGGCTCCCCGCATGCTCTCGGGGCATTTGCAGGGCCGTTTTCTGGCCATGATTTCCTATATGCTTCGTCCGCGACGGATTCTTGAATTAGGTACCTATACGGGTTACTCGGCGCTATGTCTGGCTGAGGGCCTGACCGACGACGGCCAGCTCATTACCATCGATCAGAACGAGGAACTGGAGGAGTTTGCGCGGTCGTATTGGCAGCAATCGCCTTATTATAACAAAATTGATTTTCGGGTTGGCTTGGCTACCGATATACTGCCGACCCTCAATGAAACGTTTGACTTGGTATTCATTGATGCCGACAAACGGAACAATTCAACCTATTTCGACCTGATTTTTGATAAGCTGAGGCCAGGAGGCTTCATACTGGTCGATAATGTCTTATGGAGTGGCAAGGTTGTTGAGTTAGTAAAACCATCGGATCTGGATACGGCGGCAGTGCTGGCATTTAACCAGAAAATTCAGGACGACCCGCGCGTAGAAAATGTGCTGTTGCCCGTACGAGACGGGATTATGATGATTCGAAAACGATAATTACGCTTGAAAAGGAGCCGCCGAAGCGGTATGAAGTATGAAAAAACGAATGCATATCCTAACCCTTCTTTTTCTGCTGACGGGCATGATGGCATCGGCGCAGGTAAGTGTGCCTGTCGTGCCAGAGCAACTCACTTTTGCCGACATCTCGGTACGGCTTGACCCCGATGCCCGGCGCATCGTTCAGCAGGATGTGAACGCACTCCTGTCGAATCGGCAGTACTGGACGGCTAAACTGGATCGGGTAGTCCTTTACTTCCCGATGATCGAAGCTATTCTGATCGACGAAGACGTACCAACTGATTTCAAATTCCTCGCTGTTCAGGAAAGCTCGCTTACGCCGGATGCGGTCTCGTCGTCAACGGCGGTAGGGTACTGGCAGTTCAAACGCGAAACCGCTCTTGATCATGGCATGCGGGTGGATGATGAAATTGATGAGCGTAAAAGCATTACGGCCTCCACGCATGGGGCCGCCAAATATCTGAAACGCAGTAATGCCCAATTTAATAACTGGGTTGCCTCGCTGTACTCATACTATCTGGGTGCCGGAGGGATTGCTAAATTAATTCCACCCGATTGGTCATATGCCCGGGAAGTAGCGCTGGACGGTCGTACGGATCGTTACATTTTGCGGTTCTTTGCGCATAAGATTGCCATTGAGAATGCCCTGCAAACACACCAGACCAGCAATCGCTTCGCCCTGATTGAGTACCCGAACGGAGGAGGCAAGACCCTGAAGGGCATTGCTGAAGAGCTTGGGGTCGATGAATTTGAATTGCGTAAATACAACCGCTGGGTATTGGGCGATGCTATTCCAACCGATAAACCGTACGTTATGGCTGTTCCGGTAGTAAATACCCAGATTAACGATGTACGGCAGAAAATCGTCACGGTAAGTGGGAAGAAGACGCCCGATTTCGTTCAGAATGATGTGGGTTTTCCTGTCTTACGTCGTGTAACGACCGGCTTAAGTAGTAAAAATGAGCCTATATTATACGAAATCAACGGATTGCCGGGTATACAGGCGCAGGCGGGTGATGATGCCGGGTCGCTGGCTCGAAAAGCAAAAATTAGCCTGTCGAGCTTCCTACGGTATAACGATATGACCGATCGCGATCCTATCATTGTCAATGATGTGTATTATCTGGCCAAAAAGCGGAAGAAAGCGCTGGTTCCGTTTCACACCGTTCGAGATGGCGAAACGGCACGCAGCATTTCGCAGCGGTATGGCCTGCGACTGAAAAAACTGATGCGGTATAACCGACTGGACCGGGTGCAGAAGCTGGTGACTGGCCGGGTAATGTGGCTGCGTGAACGTAGACCCAGTAACAAACCGGTTGAAGTGATCAATGGGCCAACACCACCTGTTTACGATCCAACGCCAACCCCGCCACGACGGACTGAGGCCGTTGTGACGACACCTTTAGCGGGTGGCAACCGGAATGTAAGTGGTATGGAGAGTGTGCCACGGAACGTATCGGAACGTAAACTATATCAGCCAAAACTGGTAGGGGGTGGCGTTACGCCCAACGACGGTACGTCGGAACCGGCGGCTCCGCAACGTACTGAGCCGGTTCGGTCAACAACACCGCCCACGACGAGCCGGTCTGTTCCAGCCAGTAGTACCCCATCGGGTAGTTCGGATGGTTCACAGCGGGTGGTAATTGTACGGACGCCCGATAGTTCGCAGCCAACCAAAACGGTTCCTGTTGCCACAACACCTGAGCGTGCTAAACCAACCGAGGAGCCAGTTGCGTCGAATCAGAAGCCAACAGCAACCCCACAATCGAAACCAGCTTCGGCATCGGATATGGATATGGGCCGTCCTGAAACGAGTAAATATGAGGGGGCTCGCGAACAACAGGCCGATGGTTCCCTAACGACAGTAACCCCTGTTACTCCTACGAAGGCTCCTCCCCGGCCGGCGGCTCTGCCTGTTGCTAAAAACGACACGCGCCCCGATGCCTCGACCAGCACATCCGTAGAGCCTAAACCCGTTTCGCCAACAACCGGGGCTGCGAATCGCTCGACCGCCAGCCATACCGTTGAGCCAGGGCAGACGTATTACAGTATTTCCAAACAATACGGACTAACGGTCGACGAGCTGCTGTCAATGAATAATCTGACGCGGGATAACGTACTGGAAGTAGGTCAGCAACTGATTGTGAAAGCAGCACCTGGCAGTCGGGCTGTACAACCCACTCTGTCGGCTAAACCATCAGCTTCTGAATCGACTCAGCCGACTGCGACCTACCATACGGTGGCCAAAGGAGAAACTATGTTTCGGATTTCGAAAAATTATGGCGTCACCATTGAGCAGATTCAGTCCTGGAATAACCTGTCAGATGTGACCGTACGTGAAGGGCAGAAGATAAAGATCATGAAGTAACGGATTCCCCAGTACAGAGGCCGGGTTATTGTCAGGGGTTTACCCGGATGATAACCCGGCCTCGTCATATTTTTGTATCTTTACTGTATGATTCTGCTTGACCATACCTGTATCAGCGACGATGTGGCTGAGAAGTTTTTCGTCTGTAACCTGGATAAGTGTAAAGGTGCCTGCTGCGTAGAAGGCGACATGGGTGCACCATTGGAAAACGACGAACCGGCTATCCTCGACCGGATTTACGACGACATCAAACCGTACCTGTCTCCCGAAGGCATCCGGGCCATCGAACAACAGGGAGGCTACGAACCTGATGGGCATGGGGGGTATGTGACCACCACCGTGGGCGGACGCGAATGCGTGTACGCGATCTGGGATGAGCGGGGAATTCTTAAATGTGGTATCGAAGAAGCCTACAACGATGGTAAAGTTGATTGGAAAAAACCGATTTCCTGCCATTTATACCCCATTCGGGTTACTAAATACGATTCCTTCCACGCGCTTAACTACGACCGATGGCCCATTTGTAACCCTGCCTGTAGCTTTGGCGAGCAACTGAATGTGCCTATCTACAAATTTGTCCGTGAAGCGCTCATCCGGGCCTACGGCGACGACTGGTACAACCGATTAGTGAGGGCTGTTGAGGAAAAAACTACTGATTAACTGATTATTACACAGTAATTCACGGATTAAAAAGAGATAGACAGACGATAGAAGTAACTCGGTGTATTTCCTTTTTTCCGTGAATCGCTGTGTGATAACTCCTTTATCATGGAGCAGCGCGATTACTTTGAAGAGGTGTACGAGGTTGTACGGCTGGTGCCGAAAGGGCGAGTTACCACCTATGGGTCGATTGCTCGGTATCTGAGTCTTCGGGCGGGAGCACGCATGGTCGGCTGGGCTATGAACGGTTGCCATAACCGCCCGGATGTACCTGCCCACCGGGTTGTAAACAGCGTGGGCGTCTTATCCGGCAAACACTTTTTCGGTGGGCCGACTATCATGCAGCAACTGCTGGAAGATGAAGGTGTTCGGGTGAAGAATGATAAAGTGGTAGACTTCAAAACTGTTTACTGGGACCCAACTGTCGAACTGGCCCTGTAAATTCATTGGTCTGATTCAAACTTTGCTGAGGAGCGCTGTACAGCGTTGACCAGCGAAGCAATGACTGCCTGAAGTTCCTGAGCCAGTACTGGGTCGGTGATTTCGCCAGCGGCATTCAAGCGCGTTTTAACAGAAGGCACAATCAGCGAAGTCCCTTCGGGTAAATGGGCCGTCAGAACGTCCATCGTATGCAATAACAACGCATGTGCCCGCGAACCGCCCGATGCCGATGGTCCTGCACTAATTACACTGACTGGTTTGTAAACGAACTCGCCTGACGAAGCCAGCCAATCGAGCATATTTTTCAGCACACCCGGCATTCCGTGAATGTATTCTGGTGTGCAAATCATGACTGCATCGGCCTGGCGGAGCTGAGCTCGAAGGGCACTCACCGATTCGGGCGCTGGATCAACATCCCGCTCGGGGCTAAAATGGGGCAAATCGTCCAGGCCATCGTAAAGGCTGATCGTTACACCTGCCGGAGTTAGTCTGGCGGCTGCGCGAAGGAGGGATGTATTGGTCGAAGCAGCGCGAAGACTGCCCGAAATGGCGAGAATGGTCATGGTGTTGTTGTCGACGTATCAACGCAACACCTTCGTGATCTCGTTTAGTTTCTCCATTTTCTGAACAAAATCGCCTTTGAGTTGATTTCGGATGGCTGTCAGGTTATCGAGGGTTTCCTGCAAACTATCAGGTAAAATGTCTTCCAGGACTTCCCGAAAACGCTTGGCGAAGGTTGGCGACTTTCCGTTGGTCGAAATGGCAATTTTCAGATCCCCTTTTTTTACGACCGAACTCAGGTAGAAATCGCATAAGTCAGGCGTATCGGCTACATTGACCAGAATGCGTTGATGTTTACAATCGGCCTGAACTTGCTGATTTACTGATTTGTCGTTTGTCCCGACAATCACCAGGTCTTTATCCGATAAGTGAGCAGACTGGTAGGATTCATGGATCAACTGGAGCTTCGGGTATTGAGTCGCCAGTGTCTGAATTTCCTCCCGGATGGCAGGCGCTATGAGCGTAATACGGGCATCGGGCGAGTTACTGAGTAAGGCGGTCAGCTTTTCCAGGCCCACGTACCCGCCACCAACGATCAGAATGTGTAGATGGTCGGCTTTAACGAATATGGGAAACAGTGTATTCATAATAAAATCGTCAGTCGATAGGAGTTGCCAGCAAATTTGGGAAGCCAAATCTACTTTGCAAAC
Source organism: Spirosoma aerolatum (assembly GCF_002056795.1). Classification (NCBI taxonomy): domain Bacteria; kingdom Pseudomonadati; phylum Bacteroidota; class Cytophagia; order Cytophagales; family Cytophagaceae; genus Spirosoma; species Spirosoma aerolatum. The sequence goes on from NZ_CP020104.1 coordinate 2,264,613, forward strand.
GAACTCCTATCGACCAACGACGAATGACTGATTCGTTTTTTAGAACTTAAAGCCTACGCTGGCGCTCAGAACCCGACGTTGCGAGCCATTAAAACCCGTTGTGGTCGTATTGCCATTGGTTGGGTTCGTGATCGAGTTGCTTAAGCCGTGGTGGTAAGTCAGGTCGATCAACAGCGGACCAATATCAAAACCGATCTGGCCCAGCGCATTGAACGTACCACTTTTGATTTCGGCATTGGTCAGATTAAATCGGCCACTGCTGGAACTGATCCGGTTGGCGTATTCAAGCCCCGCCTGTAAGCGAATGGCCGAAATTCCCCGATCCGATTCCAGAAGCTTATAACCAATATAAACCGGGATCTGGATATACTGGATATTGATCTGATCCTGAATGTTTTGTGCGCTCTGTCCGTCTCCTTTTGTAAAGTAGTTAGAGCTAGAAGCAAAATATTCAGCACCCAATTGACCAAACAAACGGCCACCTCCACGCACAAAGAAACCTGCCTGATAACCTAGTCGGCCCGATAGGTCGCCACCTGTGTTAACACTTTCACCTTTAAACTTGGTCGTGTTCAGACCCGCATAAATACCAAATACGAAGTTTTTGTAATCCTTTGCTTTTTTATCCCGTGTTTGGGTTGTTTCGGTGGTGGTCACGGTTGTCGTCTGGGTATTGTCGGCAGGCGACATGCTGTTGGTCGAATACGTGCTGTTTGGTACTGTATTCGCGTTGTTCATCTGATTCATCGACGAACTATCCGACATATTGTTAGTCGACATAGAGTTGTTCATCGAGTTCGAATTATTCATCGAATTCGTGGTGTCCGTTGTCGTCTGTGTTGAGTACGCAGGAGTCGAAGTGCTTGTGTTTGTCGTAGTTGAATACGTAGTGGATGTGGTTTGCCCATTAGCCAGGCCAAAACCACACAGGCAGATTGCCAGGAATGAGAATTGCTTTTTCATAATTTGCTTATGTCGTTGAGTTGCATAAAAAAGGTGTAATCGAAATTACACCCAATTAACAGACGTATTATGAGCAATGTTTTGGCGAACGACGGTTTCGGATAAATTTTAATCCCCTAACGTCATCAGGATCTGGGGCTAACCGACGTTATAATTTATTCCGTTCGCATCGCCTTGAAGGTATTCATTAGGCCATTAGTCGAGCTATCGTGCGAACTGACCGTTGCCTCATCCTGAAGTTCAGGCAGAATGCGGTTGGCGAGTTGTTTGCCAAGCTCTACGCCCCACTGATCGAAGCTGAAAATATCCCAAATAACGCCCTGGGTAAAGATTTTGTGCTCATACATGGCGATCAGGCTACCCAGCGTGTAAGGCGTTAGCTTTTTAAACAGGATCGAATTGGTAGGCCGATTGCCCGAAAAAACTTTGAAAGGTGTCAGTACCTTCACCTCGTCGTCGCTCTTGCCTGACTTGCGCAATTCCTCGGCCGCTTCGGCTTCTGTTTTGCCATTCATCAACGCTTCGGTCTGGGCGAAAAAATTAGCCATTAAAATTTTGTGATGTTCGCCAATGGGTCGCTGGCTGATAGCGGGTGCCAGAAAATCGCAGGGAATCAGCTTGGTGCCCTGGTGGATCAACTGGTAAAACGCATGTTGTCCATTGGTGCCTGGTTCGCCCCAGATGATTGGCCCGGTCTGATAATCAACGGGATTGCCGTCGCGGTCAACCGATTTGCCGTTACTCTCCATGTCGCCTTGCTGGAAGTAAGCCGCAAAGCGGTGCATATATTGGTCGTACGGCAGAATAGCTTCCGTTTGTGCGCCGAAGAAGTTGTTGTACCAGATGCCCAGCAAGCCCAGAATAACGGGCAGGTTCTGGTCGAGGGGTGTATCGCGGAAGTGGTTATCCATCGCGTGAGCCCCATCCAGCAATTCCTCAAACTTATCGAAGCCAATGTAGAGCGCAATCGACAGCCCGATCGCCGACCAGAGCGAATAACGGCCACCAACCCAATCCCAGAAACCGAACATATTATTGGGGTCGATCCCGAATTTCTCGACGTCTTTCTGATTGGTCGATAAAGCCGCAAAATGTTTGGCGATGGCCGCTTCGTCTTTCGCAGCATCCAGAAACCACTGACGGGCCGTTTGGGCATTGGTCATGGTTTCCTGCGTGGTGAACGTTTTGGAAGCGATCAGAAAGAGAGTGGTTTCGGGCCTAACGGTTTGCAGCGTTTCATAGATGTGAACGCCATCGACGTTCGAAACGAAATGAACGCGTAGTTTTTTATCGTCGGCGTAGGGCTTCAGCGCTTCGGTAACCATAACCGGACCCAGATCGGAGCCACCAATGCCGATATTCACAACGTCGGTGATAGTTTCGCCCGTATAGCCTTTCCATTCGCCCGAGCGAATTCGCTCCGTAAACGATTTCATGTGGGCTAATACCTCGTTTACATCCGGCATCACATCCTTCCCATCGACCAGAATCGGGGTGTTGGACCGATTTCGGAGCGCTATATGCAATACGGCCCGATCTTCAGTGCGGTTGATTTTATCGCCAGAAAATAGTTTGCCAATAGCGTCTTGCAGCTCGGCCTGATTAGCGAGCTGAATGAGCAGATCCAGGGTTTCGGCTGTAATTCGGTTTTTCGAAAAATCCAGAAGAATGTCCTCAAACTGTCGCGAAAAGGTCGCAAACCGTTGTGGATCTTCGGCAAATAAATCCCGTAGATGACGGTCTTTTAAACGGTCGTAATGGGCCTGTAACGGGGCATAAGCGGCTAGCTCGGTAAATCGATGGTTGGCAAGCATAGAGGGCGTCTGATTTATGATTCCGGTATTGGTTTTCAGGTGTTTAACGGTTGGCGCTCACAGGTGAAATAATAGACCAGCTCACCGAAATCTGAAACCTATATACCGATAACTGACTTATCGGCGCGAATATCGTGAATCCCGGCAATCTTTTTTCGGCTATTTTTGCCATTCTTTTATAGCCTTTGTGTTGCTGACTACGTTGCTGAATGAATCAAAAACTTTTCTATTCGCTCGTCCTTACGGTGGTGGGAGCCTTGTTGTTTATCCCGTTTCTGGGCGGGGTACGCTTGTTTGACTGGGACGAAATTAACTTTGCAGAGTGTGCCCGCGAGATGATTGCCCTGGGCGATTATCTACACGTACATATTGATTTTAAACCATTTTACGAAAAACCACCGTTGTTTTTCTGGCTTCAGTCGATGATGATGAACCTGTTTGGCATCAATGAGTTTTCGGCCCGGCTACCGAATGCCATCTGTGGGATCATCACACTGGTTTATCTCTACAACCTGGGCCAGAAACTGCATGGCCATCGGTTTGGGCTGCTGTGGTCGCTGGCTTATCTGGGGTCGGTAACGCCCCATCTGTATTTTCGCTCAGGTATTATCGATCCGTTTTTCAACCTATTTATTTTCATTGGGTTAGTCAATCTGATTTTTGCTTCCTGGAAGCGCGAACGACTCGGTGGCGCCATGACCGTTCCCAAGCCGGAGTGGACGTACATCCTGATCGGGGGCTTTGTGCTGGGCCTGGCCATTCTGACCAAAGGGCCGGTAGCCTACCTGATTATTTTTCTTGTACTGGTCGCCTATTGGGCGCTCAACCGATTCCGCTGGTTTATTACGCCCTTCCAATTTATAGGCTTCTCGGTGGCAGCTTCGGTGGGGTCACTGTTGTGGTATGGGCTCGATATTTATCTGCATGGCCCGACGCTGGTACGGGAGTTTCTGGCTTATAGTATTCGATTGCTTAGTACGCCCGATGCGGGGCATGTGGGGTTTCCGGGTTACCATTTCATTATTCTGCTGGTGGGCTGCTTTCCGGCCTCCATTTTTGCGCTTCGGGCGTTTGGTCCACTGTTCATTGAACGGAATTACCAGCGTGATTTCCGGCAGTGGATGCTCATTTTGTTTTGGGTAGTCCTGATTTTATTCAGCATTGTCCAGTCGAAAATCGTCCATTATTCATCGCTCTGCTATTTCCCGTTGACCTACTTTGCTGCGTTAACGCTATCGCAGTTGGAGGACCGGAAAATTCAGTTCAGCAACTGGCTCCGGACCGGGCTGATTATCGTTGGGGGTATTTTCGTACTGGCGGTGGGGGGCTTACCTTTGATTGCCCATCGGATGGATATTGTTCGCCAGTTTGCCGATCAGGATGCGTTTTCACAGGGTAATCTGGATGCCAACATCGACTGGCCGTACTGGACGCTGATTCCCGGTGTATGGCTGCTGATTATTCTGGTGTTGGTGATTCGGTGGTATAACCACCACGAACCCGCACAGGCATCCGTCGTGCTGTTTGGTGGGGTAGCTGTATTCATAACCCTGACACTCTGGGCGTTTATTGGTCGGATTGAAGGCATCTCGCAGGCGGCTGCTATGCGTTTTTTTGAACGGGCGCAGGGGCAGAACGTGTACGTAAAAACCTACGGCTACCACAGCTATGGACCATTTTTTTATACAATGAAACCGCCCGTAACCAATCCGAATGCTTATAACGACGATTGGCTGCTACGGGGTAAGATCGACAAAGATGTGCTGTTCATTCGTCATGCATCCGAGCAACCCACCCTCCTCGATTCATTGCCTGATGTGAAGAAAACAGGGCAGGAGAATGGCTTCGTCTTTTATCGTCGTCAGGCGAAATAGGCTTGATTAAACGCATCGGAGCACCGACGTGAAGGCAAAGCGTTCATAGAGAAAAGTTTATTTTTCCGCTGTGAACGCTTTGCCTTCGTGTTTAATTCGTTTAGCGATAACTTTTCTGCAACTCCGTAAAAGAGCTAATAATACTATGAGAAGCCTGTACGAAACCAATTCTGTGGCCGAAATTCTGAGTCGTATTGATAGGCTGCGGCCTGATTCTCAGCGCCAGTGGGGCAAAATGGATGTGGCTCAGATGCTGGCGCATTGCTCCGTAGGGATGGAAACGGCGACTGGGCAGAAAAAACTGCCACGATTATTCATTGGCCGTATACTGGCTCCTTTCGTTAAAACCAGTTTTTACAACGAGAAACCGTTCAATCGAAACGGGCCTACGCATAAGGACTTTGTTGTGGCCGACCAGCGTGTATTTGAAGCTGAGAAAGAAAAACTGGTTCAACTCGTTAAACAGTTTTCGGCAGGTGGCCCTGCAGCGTGTACAACGCATCCTCACTCATTTTTTGGGGAGCTGACTCCCGAACAATGGAGTATTGGGATGTATAAGCACCTGGATCATCATCTGCGGCAGTTTGGTGTTTGATCGCTTTGGAAAACTGTTGAGGCAACTAGCTCGTTATAGGGAGCATGGCTACCTCTCTACAATCAACTCGACGCTCCTCCTTATGCTGGGGTTACCGGTTAACCGTCAGCTACAGCTGGCTTTTCATCTTTTTGCTGTGTTTGTCGGCCTGTAGTCGCTCCGATACAGGTACAAAAAAACGATTGACCATCGACGTGGGGCAGATCAAGGAAATTTCTATACCCATCCGGGGCGATGGTACATCGGAACTGATCGGTACGTCGGATAATCAGGAAGTCGTCGATGTATCCCGGCAGCAGCTTGCGCCCGCCGTGGATACGTTGAAACAAGCCAGCAATGGCCCCACAGTATTTCAGATCAAAGGTGTTACGGTTGGCACCGCTAACGTTGTATTCTCGACAAAGCCCCTAAATCAATCCGGCGCTGGGCAGCCTGTTCGTACCTATGTGGTGCAGGTGAAAGCGAAGTAGCAGCAACAGATTTAGTCAGCCTAAGGTGAAAGAGCTTCCCGGCCAATAGACTCTATCCGTATTTCTATAGGGTGTATTCTACGATATTCTGGTTGTTTGGTACGAAGACGCAGATCAATCATATCCGTAGATTGAGTTAAAATGCCATCTGTGTAATATGTTATACATGGTACCTTGTATTAGTTTAAACTTACTCTCATAAACTAATACAAGGTACCATGGGATTAAGTGAGTCGGATGATTTTTGGTTTCCGGGCCGATGGATAGGAGGCATAGCGTTACTAATTGGCCCATTATTACTCCTGGCAGGTGGTTTGGTTCGCCTGCCCTACGATTACTTTTTTCCAGAGCAACTTCGGGCGTTTGTATCCCATCCTACTCAGATACTGGTTGCTTACAATCTTTTTTTGGCGGGGAATATTCTGCTGTTTCCTGCTATACTGACGCTTATACATCGGATTGGTCGTACAGAACCTGACTGGGCATTGTGGGGAGGTACCTTTGTCATGTTAGGCCTGTTTGCCCGGACGTTCCACTATGGAATAAATCATCTGGCTTTTCAATTGGTTAATGTTCAGGGTCTTACGCAAGCGACAAAAGCCATTGCCGATTCATATGGAGCGTTTCACATTGTTTCAGTTTTATCAGGCACTATCTTATTTGGTTGGGTAATTCTGGCTATTGGCGCTTATCGATCGCGCACGCTTTCGCTAGTTCGTTCGTTTTCGCTGGGGCTTATGTCATCGTTAATGCTCGGAGTACTCAAAGGGAGTTCACCCGTGTCCATTCTAGCGTTGAGTGGCCTTTGCATTGCCTTGGTGCCACTGGGTATCGATGTGTTGAAAACAGGCTCCTGGCCGGGTACCCGGAACCTGATGGGATGGATTGCGCTGGTCGTAGGCTTACTGGCCTTTATGTACTTTTTGGGGCAGGCAGGCTAAGGAATTAACGAAGTGCCAGGGCGGTTGATTCGGCTACTAAGGCCAATGCGCCCAGTATAATGGCTAGTTGGGTATAGCCTGTTCGGTATAATAGAAAAAAAGCCAGACCAAACATAAGTAGTACAAACAGCGTATGATAGGGAAAGCCAAGCTGGTGAGCTGATCGGGGTGCCGCAAAAATACCCCACATTGTTGCGGCAGCCAGTGGTAGACCGATCGCTAGTAGGTATTTCCCATATGGGTGCTGGCTCAGGTGGAATCCCGCATAGCCGTAAGCGCCCAGCATACAGAGTTCCAGCAGAAAATACAGGGTTTGGTGCAGACCTTTCAGAAGTTGCATAAACGGGGGTTGATTGGCTTTTGGTAGGCAAAAGTTAAACCCAGAAGGTAAATTTCTTTTTTGTGAAGATCGACTTGGGGATCATGGCATGAACGCCCAACGTCTGATCGACCACTTGACTGACTTCAAAATCGACGGCGGTACTGGCAATGGACAGGGCTTCATTAAATGTAAAGCCCAGTTCGTCGCGAATAAAGGCGCAGGCTTCCGAAAGGGCGTTTTTCATGGCTTTGTTTAGGTCTTTATCCAGCCCGACGGCGATGAAATGGGTGGATGTTTCGGCGCGTGGGTTTTTCAACGTTTTACCTTTATGCACAATAAACTTTACCGTCAGGTTGATGGCCGTTTCGATGGCAACTCCGCTCACTTCGCCATTGCCTTGCGCGCCATGCCCATCGCCAGTCGTGAACAATCCGCCGGGGACCGATACCGGCAGAAATAAGGTTGTCCCTTTCGTGAGGTGTTTGATATCTAGATTGCCGCCGTAAAAATTGGGGGGTATCGAACTCTGGTGTCCCATGTCGGCAGGGGGCGATAAGGCCATGACGCCCATAAACGGTTTTAGTGGAATGTCGATGCCTTCTTTAAACGTGGCGGTTTTCCGTTTCATGTCGTATCGATACACAAACGTTTCGCGGGTTTTTACCTCGTCGGGAATCCCGCCACCACCCGGCCAGACGCTGTTGACACCAAAGGGTGCTGGAAACGTGAGATCAAGGATGCGGATTTCGAGGCTATCGCCCGGCTGAGCGCCTTCAATGTAGATCGGCCCCGTCAGCATATGGCCGCGAATGCCGGATGGTTCCGGTTTTACATTCTTCAGAATGGCAATCACTTCCTGCGCATGCTGGTCGATGGGCAACTTGTTTTTGGTATAAAACTCTTCGGGATTGGTCCGACTAACACCCGACGGATTGACCGTCTGTATTTCAACGACAGCCCCATCAGCCACTTTAGCGACAGGTGGCACATCGGCACCAAAGTAGCCCCATACCATGTTTTCGGGCAATGACCGAACGATGTGATCGGGCTTTATCGGCAGGGTGCTGGAGGGGGCCTCTGACCCCAATGGAGAAGACATGGCCGTTAGCTGGCTGGTCGATAAAGCCGCCAATCCGTTGCGGGTGATTTGGAGGAAGGAACGTCGGGTTGTTTTCATCAGGTTGCTATAATAGGTTGTCTCAGAAGATGAGTGTACTAAGATAAAAAATCGACGCTCAGTTGCTTAGTCGCCAGGCATTTTGTTGTCGATTTTAATCAGAATTGTCCGAAACAACCCGTTGTATTAACCTGTTACCTTCCCGAAGTAACCTGAATTGCCTGTGTCATCGCCCACTACCTCCGCCACCTCATCATCGCCCAATAAATGGATTATTCTGGGAACGGTCATGTTCGGCACGTTCATGTCGACGCTCGATAGCAGTATTGTCAACATTGCCCTACCGACAATTCGCCGGGAACTGGCGGCTGGCGACAGCGTGGAATGGATCGTGCTGTGTTACCTGCTGACGACCACCAGCACCCTGCTGATTATGGGTAAACTATCGGATTGGGTCGGCCGTCGACAGCTTTATATTACCGGCTTCTGTGTTTTTGTGTTAGGATCGTTGCTTTGCGGACTAGCCTGGAGCTTATGGTCGCTGGTAGCGTTTCGGGTCGTGCAGGGGTTAGGGGCCGCCATGATCTTCGCCATTGGACCGGCTATTATCGGTGATGCGTTTGCGCCAAATGAACGAGGACAGGCTTTGGGATTTATGGGGTCTATTGTAGCCGCAGGCTCCAGCGCCGGTCCGGTAATTGGTGGTTTATTGCTGGGAAAATTTGGCTGGACCAGTATCTTTTTTGTAAATGTTCCCATCGGCCTCATTGCCATCTGGCGAGCCTGGACCATTTTGCCCGAAACCCCCAAAGTAAGCGGACAACGTTTTGATCTGGTCGGAGCAGGGCTGTTCCTGCTGGGGGTAATTTCGTTGCTGACTGGGCTTGATTTTGGTCCTGAACCCCGCTATGGCTGGGATAACCCGCTAGTGATTTTTCTGCTCACCACCGGCGCTGTGCTACTGGCTCTGTTCCTGTTCTGGGAAATGCGGATTCGTGAGCCCATGCTACGACTGGGCTTATTTCGAATCTGGCCGTTTACCTCGGCTATATTAGCGGCTTTTTGTGGGTTTGTTGCATCAGGCGGCAACCTGTTTGTGATTCCATTCTTTTTGCAGCAATTACTTGGCCTAACTCCCGAACGGGCTGGGTTGGTGTTGCTCGCTGGGCCATTGACACTCAGTCTGGTGGCACCATTGGGGGGCTATTTGTCGAGCCGGGTCAGTACGCGATGGCTGTCCAGTTTCGGGTTGTTGATCACCGCTGGTGGCTATTTTGCCTTTTCGTTTCTGGATACCGCTTGGGACTGGAACGATGTGGTCTGGCGGAGTGCGCTGGTTAGCATGGGATTTGGTCTATTCCAGTCGCCTAATAGCAGCAGTGCTCTCAACGCTGCTCCGATGAATCAGCGGGGAGTTGCCAGCAGTATGATTGCCTTTATGCGGAATCTGGGGTTTGTGGTTGGCATTGCATTGGCGGCTGCGGTCTGGTACAGTACACGCAACCGATATGCGATGGCGCATCAGGTAACCTACGAAACCGTTGCTGCGCAGTTACTAGGTATGCATTATGCATATCGGGTTATGGCGGGGCTGGTATTAACAGGGGCCATTATTTCATTCAGCCGGGGGCGAGCTACAAAGCCATCACCGCCTGTTACTGTTTCAGAAGCGTGATGTAGTAACGCGGACATCTTATCGGCCTGAGAGGTAGCTTTCTTGGAACTCCCAAGCCGACACGATGCCGCATTACACTACCGTTTAGGGCCGATTGAGTCGTAGATGACAACTTTTTCCCAGAGATGGGCATAGTTGTTTCGGAAATCATCGTGGATGGGATGCTTCTGATAGGCTTCCTCGTCGGCGGGGCTGTCGAAAAAGCAAAGCCAAGAATAGGTATACTTACGTTCGATCACATCGCGGTTGGTAGCTGCGGGTGTGCCAATGTGAACCAGTTTAATGGTAGGACATTTGGCCAGTTTGTTCAGCCCCTCCAGTAATTTTGCTTTATCGGCCTGGCTACCAGGATTTTTGAGGTAAAACAGTACATGGTGCACAAATAGCTGCCCAGCTTCGGGCGCTATAGCCGGTAAACCGACTCCCAGTCCGGCAGCTACGCTGTTTTTGACAAAATTTCGTCTTGATTGATGGCTCATCAGAATGCGGGCTATTGCGTTTTTACAGGTTGATTCGTCAGCAAAAATGTCGAACGATTTGTGCCCCCGCAAATTTACATCTGATTTCAGAGCAGAGCTTCACTAAACCTTTCAATCCCTTGACTAGTCTTTTAATAAGCTCTATATCTGATAGAGTGTTTTCACACTTAATTCACTCAACGATGAAACGAATAACAAAACTAATTTTCTGGCTGCTTAGCCTCCCGTTGATCACTCAGGCACAAATCCGACTAGATTCGAATCTGGTGAAAGCGGGTATGGCCCTATTGGGTTCGGCTACCTTGTCGGATGCACAGGTGGCGGATTATTCACGGCAAGCCATGGTTCAGATGGATGCGCAAAATCCGGTAGCAGGCCCTACCGATCCCTATACAGTACGACTGAACCGTATTGTTAAACGCCATCATACCATTAGTGGCATACCACTCAACTATAAAGTGTATAAAGTAAAGGATGTCAACGCGTTTGCTACGGCTGATGGAAGCGTTCGGGTGTTTCAGGGGCTTATGGACATCATGACCGATACAGAGTTACTGGCCGTAATGGGCCATGAAATCGGTCATGTTGCCAATCATGATGTACGCGATGCCATGAAACGATCATTACAGCAGTCGGCGATCCGGAATGTAGCGTCGGCCAATTCAGGCGTAATCGGTAAGGTATCACGCTCGCAGTTGGGCGACGTGGCCGATTATCTGGTAGGGGCTTCCTTCAGCCGAAAGCAGGAGACCGAAGCGGATGATTACAGCTATAGTTTTCTGAAACGAAACGGATATAGTGTGCTGGCACTGGCTACCTCTTTTGAGAAGCTGGCTAAACTGAGTGGCGGAGGACAAGGTGGGAAAGTAGCAACGATCATGTCGAGTCACCCCGACAGTAAGGCTCGGGCACAGCGGGTCCGCGACCGTGCCCGCCGAGAGGGGTTAGTTCGTTAATCAAGCAAAAGTACGACCTCATTAAGGGCAAATGTCTATAGAAGTTATGTAGGCCATAAACATTCCACCTCGGTGGGGTCACAGTCGTTCTGTATAGCATTTCGGGTTAATTTGCGGACTAGTTAGAATTTGCCCGCCTATGAATATTCTTCTGTTGAAAGTAACCCTGATGCCATCGGTGATCGCTCTGGTCACGCTGGCAGCCAGAAAATGGGGAAATCAACTAGGTGGGCTAATCGGAAGTATGCCCTGGATAGCTGGGCCAATTCTGCTGTTTTTTATACTGGAGCAGGGAAAAGAATTCGGTATTCATTCCATTCAGGGGACCATGACCGGCATATTGGCCCTAATCGCCTTTTGTTATAGTTATTCGGCCTTGTGCCGAAATCACGGCTGGTTCCCTACGTTGATGCTGTCGTATGTGATTTATACCGCTACGGCGCTAGTGTTCAATTATTTACAGTTGCGTTTGTGGGTGAGTTATGGGCTGGTTATTGCGCTCGTATTCCTGGTCATCCGGGTATTTCCGACTCCGCCTATGCAGGCCGTTAAGGTCCGACGTTTGCCGTTCGAGATTCCAATTCGGATGCTGGTAGCTACCTTGTTTGTGCTAGTGATTACGGGGCTGGCCAGTATACTCGGGCCAACCTGGAGCGGTATTCTAACGCCGTTCCCAATCCTGACATCCATTCTGGCTATTTTTTCGCATACGTTACAAGGTAGCCGGGCTACCATTATGACCTTGCGCGGCCTGGTGATGGGCCTGCTCGGGTTTACAACCTTTCTCTTTTTACAGGCATTTTTGCTTAACCAGTTTTCGGTCGCTGTCGCCTTCGGAATCGGCTTTATCATCAATGCACTGATTAACCTGACCGCGAGTCGAATCTGGAAACCCTGAGAAAAGGTGACGTTGCTGCGAATTAACACGCATCTTTGACCAAATGGGCATCGTACAACTGAGGTATTCACTGTCATCTCCACCGCAAGAGCGCAAAGACGCGAGGCCTACTATCTTATCCCTCGCGTCTTTGCGCTCTTGCGGTTTTTGGTAGGATATATCAACTAAAAAAACGGGCAACACCAAAGGCTGCGGCTGCAGCCAGTGCACCAATCAGCGTTACTCTGAACGCTCCGGCGATGGGTGGTTGCCCGGTTACGCTGCTCTTGAAATACCCGAAAATAAACAGGCAGATCAGGGTTGACAAGCAGGAATAGATGAGGGCCAGTGTAGGAGGATTAATGAAAAAATAGGGTGTGAGCGGAATCAGGCCACCAGCTACATAAGCCGAGCCAATGGTCAGTGCACTTTTAGTCGCTCGGTTTGGATCGGGTTCGTCGAGGCCAAGTTCGTACTTCATCATGAAGTCGATCCACTTGGTTTTGTCCTTCGCCAGTTCGTCGGCAATAACGGTTTGTAAAGCTGGACTAAGTCCCATATCGGCAAATATTTCACGTACTTCTGCTTTCTCGCGTTCGGGAACGGTTTCTACTTCCAGGGCTTCGCGACGACGTTCGGATGTATAGTGATCGGCTTCGGTACGACCCGCCAGATAGCCCCCCAGCCCCATTGCAATGGAACCCGCTACAATTTCGGCTATACCTGCCGTAACGACCAGCGATGAATCGGCGACGGCCCCGCTCAGACCAGCCGCCAGCGCGAAGGGGACCGTAAGACCATCCGACATGCCAATTACGATGTCGGAAATGAAGTCGGAGCTTTGCAGGTGCTCTTCCTGATGATGCAGATATAAGTCGGCCATGATTATTCTTCTTCGCTATTGTTAAGTTTTGCCAGTAGGTTATAGGCCCCTTTTACAGCTAAAGGTGTTTTTTGTGGGTCAAGGTCGGCAGGGATTGTCACGGCTACGTAACCCCGTTCACGGATACCCGTTTTTACGTCGATCTGCCGGAATACATAACTGTCCTTCGACCGTTGCTCAAGCGCGTATACATACGATTTACCCCCAAAATTGACTACCGCCGATTCGGGTACAGTAGCTAGTTGCTGTGCCCGAACTGATACCTGGGCGGCTGCATAACTACCTGGGATAAAATCACCTGACCGACCTTCTGGGTGTACCAGCACTGGAACAGTTCGGTCGGCGGCAATGGACTTTCCGATCAAAAAAATTGACCCCTTGTGTGGGAACGAACTCACCTGGGCACTCGTATCGCCCCCCAGTGCAAAGCGGACGGCCTGCCCGATATGAATCTGACTCAGATCTTTTTCGAAAACACTTAGCTGAAGGTGCATGTGACTAATGTCGGTCAGTTGCACAATGACATCAGCCGGGTTCACGAAACGACCATTATTGACGGGTACATTGGTCACAAAACCCGAAATTGGCGACGGGATCGTTATGGTACGAGTCAGTTGCTCGGGCGTGAGGGTAGCCGGGTTGATGTGCAGCATACTTAGTCGTTGCCCCAGACCTGCCAGTTGGGCTTGCAGGCTCTGGCGATTGGCTTTGGTTTGCTGGAAAACTTTCAGAGCAGCTACGTTATCACGGCTTAGTTCCTGCTGCCGGGCATATTCGACATCGGCATAGCCTAGTTTAGCTTTCGTGTCCAGATAATCCTGCTGAAGTTGTACATATTCAGGATTTTCGAGGATCACCAGGGGTTGCCCTTTCCGAATTTGCATACCGGGCTCCAACTGTATTTTTCGAATGTATCCGCCAACGGGTACCGATACCGATACTTCGTTTTGAGCGGGGACTTCCAGCATACCGGTCACCTTCAACATCGTCTGCATGGGTCTGGATTCCGGCTGGCCCAACTGAATCTCGGCCATGCTGTATTGCGCCTGCGTGAGCGTTACCTGAACCGGACCCGTCGTTTCTGAATGGGTCGAATCCGTTTTGGTTTCCTGAGCTTCATTGGTGTTCGTTGAACCAGACTGGCAACTGAACGCCAGACTCGCTCCAGCCAGGAACAGGGCGAATGAAATTGTATGGGAGAAAAGATTGTGTTGCGTATTCATGCGAAACGTATACCGTGAAATGCAAATGGATGGTTTGAGTGATCAGGTTATAAAGGTCCCTTTAAGGCGTACCCGCCAGATAGCCCAGATACAGCACCGACTGGTCGTACTGATAGAGCAAATCGAGGTAATTTAGCCGGATGGTAAGTGCCTGCTGGAGAGCCAGCGAATACTCAACATAGCCAATGTCGCCCCCGCTGAACGCTCGTTGCGCCTGACTCTGGATAACCTGGGCCTGGGCCAGACCCGTTTGTTCGTAATAGGTCAGCGCATCGCGGTATTGGTTGTATTGGGCCACGGCTTTCGCTACTTGTTGCTGAAGTGCAGTCTGTTGGGCCTGGAGCTCCTTTTGCGCCAGTTGTTCACCGACACGGGCTGCTTCGACCCGTGCCCGTCCAGCTCCGCCAACCAGCGGGAACATCACCCCAACTTGCCCGCCCTGAAACCGATACCCTGGCCCGAAATACAACTCCTGCCCATTGATAAGCTGGTTGCCCGTCAGGGTCTGTGAGAAAAAACTAACCAGAAAGTCAGGTTTCAGCCGGGCCTGTTCCACCAGTCGACTCTGTTCAGCAATTTGGATTTGCTGCTGCAACTGGCGGATCAATGGGTTTTGGGCCAGCAGCGAACTATCCGTCGGTAAGGTGAGGGTCAGTTTGGGCAACGGTTGATCGGGGAGAGTAGCGGGTTCCTGACGGAGCAGTAGCGTCTGTAACCGCGATTGGGCATCGATCTGGGCTGCCTGATTCTGAGCCAGCCGAACTCGCTGGTCGGCCAGTTGGCTTTCGGCCGTTGCTTTTTCCAGGGTGTTGGTTTCGCCTACGCGTAACCGAACGGTAGCTGCCTTGACGAAGGCTGTCAGCAAGGTGTCCTGTTGCTGAAAAAGGCGGTTACGCTGTGCCAGATAGAGCAGATCGTAGTATGTCTGTTTTACCTGATACACGACGTCGTTGCGGGTTACCTGAGCAGTTGCCTGCCTCCCCGACACCGTCTGATCATTGAGTTTGGCCAATCGTTGCATCAGGGTTGGGTTCGGAATGGTTTGCGTCAGTGTCAGGTTATTGTCGAACCGGCGGCTGTTGTATTGCCCCAACATCAGTACTGCCGATAACCGACCCGGATCATAGGCCGTTCGTCGGAGCGCCTGCTGTTGGTTCACGCTTAACTCCGCAAGCTGTACCTGCGCATTGCGAGTTGTAGCCAACTGGATGGCCTGTTCCAGGGATACTAGCTGGGGTGCCTGCGCGTTGGATGTTTGTGGTATATAAAGCCCACCCATTAGCATAAAGCCCAGGATGACAGTCGCCGGAATGGTTGTCGGTCCTTTTTGGACTGCCTTCATCTCACGTTCAATGGATTTTTTCTCCAGAATCGAATACAGAATGGGAATAATGAGGAGCGTCAGTAGGGTAGCGGTCAACAGGCCACCGATCACGACGGTGGCCAGTGGCTTCTGGACTTCGGCCCCCGCCGAATTGGACAGCGCCATCGGGATAAAACCAAACGAAGCGACTAAAGCCGTCATAATAACCGGACGTAATCGAACTTCAGTGCCGCGCCGGATAATTTCGACTAAATCGGTTAGCCCTTCATCGTGGCGAAGTCGGTTAAACTCCGCGATAAGCACAATACCGTTCAAGACCGATACCCCGAAAAGGGCAATGAAGCCGACACCTGCTGAAATACTAAACGGCATATCCCGAATCAATAACGCGAAAATGCCCCCAATAGCGGCCAGTGGAATGGCCATGAAAATCAGCAGACTTTGCCGAATCGAATGGAAGGTAAAAAACAGAAGCGCGAAAATGAGTGCCAGGGCTACCGGAACCGCAATACCGAGTCGACGCTTGGCATCCACCAGATTCTCGAACTGCCCACCATAGGTGACCGAATAGCCCGGCGGAAGCTTGATCTGCCGACTCACTTTCTGCTGCAATTCGGTCACTATACTTTCAACATCGCGACCACGAACGTTGAAACCCAGCGTAATCCGACGGTGTGTGTTGTCGCGCTGAATCTGGTTGGGTGCCTGCTGCATACTAACCTGAGCTAGTTGGGAAAGAGGGATTTGCTGCGTCATGCCATTCGGGCCGGGTGGCGTTGCTACATATAAATTCTGAACATCCTCAATGTGCTGGCGTTTGTCGGCTGCTAGCCTGACCACCAGGTCGAATCGTTTTTCGCCTTCAAAGACCTGCCCCGCCGATTGTCCGGCAAAAGCGGTGTTGATGGTCCGGTTCACATCGGTCACGTTGAGGCCAAACCGGGCTAGTTTTGATCGGTCGAGCTGAATCTGTATCTGGGCCAGTCCGGCCACTTGCTCCACATACAGGTCTTTAGCTCCGCTGATGGTACGGATAATGCGCCCTACCTGACCAGCGAGTCGTTCGAGTTGCTGTAGATCATCGCCATAAATTTTCAGTGCTACATCCTGCCGCGCTCCGGTCATCAGCTCATTGAAGCGCATTTGAACGGGTTGTTGGAAACCGAACGTAACACCGGGAATCACCGAGAGGGCTTCGGCCATTTTATTCGCCAGTTCGTCGCGGGTAGTAGCCGAAGTCCATTGGTCTTTGGGCTTCAGAATAATCATCTGATCGGCGGCTTCGATGGCCATTGGGTCGGTAGGTATTTCGCCTGATCCAATTTTGGCGACGACCTGTTCGACTTCGGGAAACTGCTTTAACAAAATCCGCTCGGCTTTCAGGGTGGCATCGACCGTTTCGGACAGTGAGCTACCGGTGAGTGTGCGTGTATCGACCGCGAAATCGCCTTCGTCAAGCTGCGGAATGAATTCACCACCCATGCGTGTAAACAGAAACCCGGTCACTACCAGCATGGCGATGGCTGTTCCTAAAACAGGGATTCGATGCCGAAGGGCCCAGAGCAGGACAGGCTCATAGAATCGATGCAGCCGTTTCATCAACTTATCGGAAAACGATTCTTTATGAACCACGTTTTTGTTCAGCAGTAAGGCCGA
Organism: Spirosoma aerolatum; assembly: GCF_002056795.1. NCBI lineage: Bacteria > Pseudomonadati > Bacteroidota > Cytophagia > Cytophagales > Cytophagaceae > Spirosoma > Spirosoma aerolatum. Next base: position 2,281,782 of record NZ_CP020104.1, read on the forward strand.
GATCATTGGTACATAGGTTAGCGAGAGGATAAATGCACCCAGAATGGCAAAGGCAACCGTTAAGGCCATGGGTCGGAACATCTTGCCTTCGATGCCGGAAAGGGCCAGAATAGGCAGGTATACGATCAGAATGATGATTTCGCCAAAGGCAGCCGACGACCGAATCCGACTGGCTGAGCCAAATACTTCATCATCCATCTGTTCCTGGGTAAGCACCTGATCTTTATTCCGCATAATGATATGATGCAGGGTAGCTTCTACGATGATGACGGCGCCGTCTACAATCAGCCCGAAATCGATAGCGCCCAGGCTCATCAGGTTACCCGATACGCCAAACAGATTCATCATCGAAATAGCAAACAGTAGGGCCAGCGGAATAACGGAAGCTACTACGACACCCGCCCGCCAGTTACCCAGTAGCAGCACCAGTACAATAATGACGATGATCGCTCCTTCCAGTAAGTTTCGTTCGACGGTACTGATGGCGCTGTTAACCATCTTGGTTCGGTCGAGGAACGGGATAATCTGTACTCCTTCCGGCAGGGTTTTCTGAATTTCGGTGATCTTGGCTTTTACTTGCTTAATCACTTCGGACGAATTGCCCCCTTTGATCATCATGACGACAGCCCCAACCGTTTCGCCCTGACCATTCCGCGTAACAGCTCCGTAGCGCACAGCCGAACCCGTGCCGACCTGAGCCACATCGCGTATACGAATGGGTAAACCCTGTGCATTCAGTTTGACCATGATGTTACCGATGTCGTCGGTCGATCCGATTAGCCCGTTGGCGCGGATGAAATACGCGTTGGGCTTCTGGTCGATATAAGCGCCACCCGTGTTTTGATTATTCTGCTGAAGGGTCGTAAACAGGTCATTGATGGTGATGCCGTAACTGCGAAGCCGGTCTGGATCTACGGCGATTTCGTACTGCTTTAACAGTCCACCGAAGCCACTGACATCAGCAACACCGGGTGTTCCGAGCAGTCCACGGCGGATAATCCAGTCCTGAATGGTACGCAGATCGCTGAGGGTGTAGCGGTTTTCATAGCCTTTTTTCGGAACAACGGTATACTGGAAAATTTCGCCCAGCCCTGTTGTAACAGGGGCCAGGGTGGGTGTACCTACTCCCGGCGGAATTTGGGTGTTGACAGCAATCAGCCGTTCGGCAATCTGCTGGCGAGCCCAGTATATATCCGTAGCATCTGTAAAAACAACGGTAACAATCGACAGGCCGAAACGGGAAAACGACCGGATTTCGATTAGGTCCGGAATGTTCGACAACCCCACTTCGACCGGAAAGGTAACCAGTCGTTCAATGTCTTCAGCCGCCAGCGATGGGCTGCTGGTGATAATCTGCACCTGGTTGTTCGTAATATCGGGTACGGCATCGATCGGAAGTTGAGTGGCCGACCAGCCTCCCCAAATGATCAGGGCCAGGGTAAACAGGCCAATAATTAATTTATTATGAATTGAGAAATGAATAATCGCATTCAGCATCGCTACTCAAGGATCATAAGCCAGCTATAAACGGTTGGGAAATCACATTAATCCCGACTTGGCGGTCGATAGAAGCGATTGCCCGGAAATACGTGCCTGAATAATCGGTCCGAATCAATCCTATCGATTGATCGAAAGCGTAAGAAGAATCAAAAACATGGGGGAATACAAAACGGATTTGACCCGTTTGGGCACACTGCGCCCTGTCTGTACGCAGGCTTAGCGTCGGGGTGGGTTGATCAGCGACGAGACGCTCAGAAACGAATAGAGATTGGCGTACCGGAAAAAAGCCGTCCGGGCCAGGATAAGAATCGCCAGCGAAGCAAAGGCAAACAATAAAAAAGGATTTGGAGAGAATACCGGAGCAGCATGGCCCACCGCTGGCAGGTTGTGGTGGCTATGATTGGGATGCTTCTGGTGTTCGGAGTTGGCACCGTAATGCATTTCCATAAAATCCAGAAAGCTCAGGTTCGGCTGTTGCCGCCGATGCTCGCGGTAATGCTGGGCCAGTTCAATGAGTCGGCTGGTCTGATCAATGCCAAAACCAGGAAGCAAACTGCTTCCCGTTATCAGCAATGCCAGTAAAAACACAACCACCGACTTCATGAATCCTGCCTTACTTGTTTAAGCCCTTAACGTAAAGTTGGTCAGAAAGTTTAAAGACCCCAAGCGTCAATGCTTATTTAGAAATAATCCAGGCTTTCTTCTTTAATGGAATGTTTCTGGACGAACTGGCCAGCAGGTTGCTTTGGAAGAGGCAAACCAATACAGCCTATTGGTAGTTGTTAGGGATTTACCGATTGATTGGCCCGGGCTAATTTTTTGGTTACCATATGAATGCGTCTACGGGAAATACGAGCTGTATAGCCATTGGTTAAGCAAACTTCAAGCGTTGCATTGTTGGGGTTGTTGAGTGTTTGGACGAACAGGGGGTTGATCATCTCGGATTTATGCACCCGTATAAAATCGCTAAGCTGGTGTTCAAACCATTTGAGCGTCTGCGTGATCAGAACGGGTTTAGAGGGTTCGGTTAAATAAACCCAGGTATAATTGCCAAATCCCATCAGACGAATGATTGAATTGTGAGTGATCGGTCTATCCAGGCCAGGCAGGCGAATCTGGTTTGCCCGGCTAATGAGGGGGCTTTGCAGGAAATGGTTGGTTAGTGTTTGAGTGGGTAGAATATCTGAATCAAGCAACTGCATACACCGTTAATAATTTTCGAAAATACTAAATGGCCCGCCTTGCCAATAGACGGGCCGTTCATAGATAGTATAGAGACGATAAAAAGTCTGGATGTAACGGTAAGATATCCCTTTTTTGAAAATTTTTGTCGCAAGTAGTTGATGGCTTTCGGGGCTTGCGAAAGAGCGACAGGCTCAATGCTTGGTATTTATAGACGATTTCAGTTGGGTGTAGTTCAGCGTAGGAATGGTTATACCGGTGGCCGATTTGATAGTCAACTTGTTCATTAGCTTGTCTGAAAAAAATACATCAGTCATTACTGTTAATCCACCGTCGGCGAATAATTCGACCGAAGCGACATCGGCTAACAGGCTAATCGACAAAGTTTTATCGGTCGACAGGCGAGGGGCGGTATGCCGTTTGCCGAAGCCTTTTTCAAAATCGATTTTGCCCGACCGGCTTCGATCTATGTAATATACGTTAGCTGATTTATCGTAGCCAATTTCCAGTTCGTTTCCCCGCTCATTCACCAGTATAATAGAAAAGTCGTTGGCTGTTTGCGTGGTCAGGTTCAATCGGAATAACCCCGACGCATTCTTTGCTTTACGGGTCAGATCATACGCTCCTTTTACTGTTATATTTTTTTCGGTAAATCGTTGCCCGTTCAATACATCCAATTCGTTTACGGGCGTCGAAGTGAGATAAAATTCTTTGTTGACTTCCTTTAGCTGGAGTAAACGGGGTACTGTGGTTGCGCTACGCCAGGCCGATGTGGGTACCACCTGGGCATACTGCCAATTGCTCATCCAGCCCATCAGGATTGTACGGTTGCCTGTATTGGAAAAGGTCACCCCTGCATAATTGTCGGTGCCATAATCCATCCACCGGGTTTGGGTTGAATACGGTTTGAAGGATTTGCCATCGAAATCGCCCACAAAATACTGCGTCGCCGAACCCCCGTTTGGCCCACCGGGGTTAATACTGACCAGCAATACCCAGACTTTTTTGCCATTGTGCTCCAGTGAGAGTAGGTCCGGGCATTCCCAAACGCCCCCATGTGCGCCCAGATTATAGCCAAACTCACTTTCCTTCGACCATTTTTTCAGATCGGGCGAGGCATAAAACGTGACCCGGTCTTTAGTCGCCAAGGTCATGATCCACTTTTTTTGCGGCTCGTACCACCGCACTTTGGGGTCTCTGAAATCGACAATACCTGGGTTTTGAAGTACTGGATTACCTGCATATTTCGTCCAGGTTTTACCTTCGTCGAGGCTGTAGGCGATACTCTGATACTGAAACTTATCCGACTTTTTCTTTTCCAGCTCGGGATTGTGGTGCGTAAAAATAGCAACCAGTGGCGTCTGCCCTTTTTTGCCGAATCCACTGGTATTGTGGACATCGACTACGGCGCTGCCCGAAAAAATATAGCCCAATTTATCTGGGTACAAAGCAATCGGTTGTTCCTGCCAGTGTACCATGTCCTTGCTGGTGGCATGGCCCCAGTGCATCGGCCCCCATTTAGTGTCGTTGGGATAATACTGAAAAAACAGATGGTAGGTGCCGTTCAGATATACCATCCCGTTGGGGTCGTTCATCCAGTGAGCTTTGGGCGTGAAGTGGTATTGAGGTCGGTAAGGTTCCGTTTGGGTGGTAGCCTGACCGAAAAGCGGATAGCCTGAAACGATAAAAAGGATGGCCAGAACAAGTTGTTTAGGAGGCTTGCGGTAGGGATTCGAAAACAAAGAGGTTAGTCTACACACGTTCAGCGTCATTGGATCGGCGGTTCAGGGTTCGAAATAGAGCAAAGATAAGCGGCATCGCTTTCATCCAATACCAACAGCCACCTATTGACAGATGCCCGCCTGTAGCACACTCAGAATCGCCTTTTGTGCATTACCCCTTCTCCGTCGAAAAAATCCTGCCTATTCTTGCCCTATTCCTAAGAAGAAACGGGATATTACTAGCTGCATGCATGAAAATCATTGTCAATCTCAATTGGACGATACTGGGCCTGGGTATACTGTTGTTGACCTACGTGCTGATTAGTAAAAAAACGTTTGGTAATGACCCCGCCGGACAGGGACTAGCCAATGCCTATTCTCTACTCGGTCTGATCATACTGGTAGTTTTATTACTGGCCAATTGTCTGCCGTTCAACTGGGTGCGTATTACCGTCTTTGTCCTACTCTGCCTGCCAATAGTGGGTATGCTGCCTCAGTTAGTTCTGAGGCTGTCTTCGGCAGTAAACGAGGCTAAACGCGAGCAGAAACGCTTCGATGGTCGGTACTACTTTGCAGATCGGGACCGGCAAAACCTGGCAAACGCTATTGCCATCCAGGATGTAGAACAGGTACGCAGCCTGTTACAATTGCCAATCCCTAATTTGAGTGCGCCTGGAACGGATCATGTTTCTGTGCTCGATTATGCGGCCATGCTTGCCATTACGCACCCGGACGAAGCCGTATCGATAGCCATTCTCTCGGCCCTGATGGATCAGGGAGCTACTATCGAAACCACCGATGCCCATCATATCCCGACGCATGTTCGGATAGGCCGGGGATGTACGCCGACCCTGCTTGAATGGTTTCTGAAAAAGGGAGCGAATCCGAACGCCAGAGACCCTGAAAATGAGTACGCGCCGATGCTTTTTTCGACGATGGCTGCCTACAGGGGCTCTGCTACTGAAAAAGTGCAGCTACTGTTAGCGTATGGAGCCGATCCAAACGGTCTGTATCCGGCACAGGCCCGTAGTTGGCTGGCCGGGCATACGGTGCTTCAGGCAGCGGCCCGTCAGTCGTTATGGGAGGTTTGCCGGGTTTTACTGGAAAAAGGAGCGGACCCACGTCGAGAAGGTCCACAGCATTTCGTATTCACTGAATATGTAGTACATCAGGCTAACCTTCATGCGCAGATGGGGACGCAAAATGAGTCGTTTACGACTATGCAGCAGACGTTGCAACATGTATTAGCCCACACATCATCAAAAAAGTAGCACGCAAACTATTCCATAAGCATGACGCAGAAAGCATTCCGTGAGGCAATTGGCCAGAAGGCAATTCGATTGAAAGTGGGTGGGTTTCGACCCGTCGATAAGCCACAGGCATCGTGGTTTGGTAAGGTGTTGTTGGCAGGCGTTGATGAACAATGGCCGATGTCGAATGGAAAGCCTATGCGGGCCATCTGTCAGATCAATCTACAGGAATTTCCAGTTAAACCGGAATCGGTTCAGGATCTGGCGTTTATAACCTTATTCATCGACGCTGATGAAATCCCTAACCCCACCGATAAAAACGGAATGAGCTGGTGCCTGCGAACTTATCCATCCCTTGATGAATTGGTGCCACTTACTCAGGCTAATGCTACCAGTGGACCGGGGATTAAACCGCTTCAGATGATCCCTGAAGTTATTGAGATTGATTATCCAATGCTGGAAGATTGCCCGGTTCCGATTCCATCCTGGCTGAATGACGATGAGTACCCTGAACGATATCGTACTGTAGATGGAATTAAGTTCGGCGGATGGCCGACCCTGATTCAGGGTGAGATCGTTTGGGAAGCCAATGCGCAAATGCAGCCACAATTTGCTTTTCAGATCGACAGTGTAGAAAAGGCCCGCTGGTGGTGGGGCGACAATGGGGTAGCTTATTTTGGCCGCTGTCTGGAAAATACCGACGAATGGTCGTTTTCGTGGCAATGTTTTTAAAAGGTTAGGGTTTCAGACTGGCTACAATGTGATTTAGCCAGCCTGAAACCCTAACTGTAACACTATCCGCTACAAAACGGAATTAATACCCAATGACGCTGCCAGACGTCGATTCGTTCGATAGACCTGTCATGCCACGGCTTGAGTCAGCATAACGGGTGCCATCTGGGTTCACAATGCTATCGCTGGTACTGTCCCGATCCGAATAGTTGCTGGACGAATTCCAATCGGAATTGTTATCATTCGATTCACCAGCAGCCCGGTTGTTGACGAACGATTCGGCCAGCGTGGTCAGTTTCTTGTCCGCATTTTTCTCTTCGTCCAGGGTTTGCTGAAGCAGACGAGCCGCTTCATGATAGCCTAATACCTGGGCCAGCGTTACGGCCGAGCCATACGATGCAATTTCGTGATGCTCAACCTTCTGACCGGCAATGATTAATCCGGCATCGCGGGTTAATGAACCGGAGTCCGTATTAGATACTACACGGTGGGCATCATCGACCAGACCGTCTATTGCGTTGCAGGTGCCTTCGTCGGCATCAATGCCCATGCTACTGAATACCTGTTCCAGCCGGGCTACCTGATTACGCGTTTCCTGCTGATGTTGCAGAAACGCGTTCCGAACCTCATCCGTTGTAGAAGCATCGGCCTGTTCGCCCAAAGCGTTGACAGCCTGCTTTTCAGCGTAATAAATATCCTGAAGCTCAGTAATGAACAGACTTTTCAGACCTTCCTGTGTTTCGGTGTCCGTTCCTCCAAAAAAATTGGCGATGCGTTCTCCAAATGTTGCCATGATTCTGATGTTTTGTGATTAGTACTTGTTAAAACGTTATCCTGAATTGCCAATTTCGGGCCAACTGCTGAGACTCTGTAGGTTACCTGTTTTCTCAATATTATCAGTGTTTCTATTTTTCTACAGAATAAGTAGATTATTACACATGAAATAATCTACATTATTTTCGAAGAGTTGTGTTTTACGTAGCGTCCCCGTCTACGATTGAAACCGGATTATCGCTAGTTCACTTCGCTGTTTTATCATTCCGTCTGGGTTCGGCATGGGACATTCCCTACCGAATTTCAATTTTGTAGCACCAGATCGGGCTTCTCAATGGCCGAAACTGGTCAGACGAACAGATAAACAACAACACAATGAAACGGCTATTTAAAAAATTGATCACGAGACCCGTCCGTCCAACAAAGCGTCGGATCTTGGTGGTACGTCAACAGGCTTGGTGGGGACATGAATAATTCCCATCAGGCCTGGCTAACCGAATGGGTGTAAAATGAACGCATAGTTGCAGTTAGTCAGGGATGGCGTCTATCTTTGACGGTATTTATAGGGTATGCGATCCGACAAAGTCTCGCTTAGTGATATTGCCCGCTTGGCCGGTGTATCTACCGCCCTGGTCTCGTACGTATTGAGTGGCAAGGAAAAAGAGGGCCGGGTAGGGCAGGAGATTGCCGCGAAGATTCGGGCCATTGCCAAAGAACTGAACTATCAGCCAAACCTGTTGGCTAAAAGCCTTCGGAAAGGACAAACATTTACCATCGGGCTGATTATTGCCGATATTTCCAATCCATTTTTTGCCAACATTGCTCGTGAGGTCGAAGATGAATCCCGGCGGCATGGGTACACCGTGATTATCGGCAGTTCCGACGAAGATGCCGATAAAGCCTGGGATCTGATGAATGTGCTGATTAATCGGCAGGTCGATGGGTTCATTATTGTATCATCCGAACACTCCGAACGGCTGGTCGAACATCTGCAACGGATTCGGTTGCCGTTTGTCTTACTGGATCGTCACTTTCCCCAGTTCGATACCGACTTTGTAGTCACCAACAATGCGCGGGCTTCGTACGAAGCGGGTCTCCACCTCATCGAGAATGGCTACCAACGCATCGGATTCATTGCTTATCAGTCGGCTATGTTTCATGTCAGCGAACGGATTCGCGGCTATCAGGAAGCCCTGCGCGACCGGCAAATCCAGGTCGAAGCCAATTGGCTGAAGCGGGTATCGTTTCAGGCTATTGAAACCGAGATCCGAACGGCCATCGACGAACTGGTATCGGCCGAATCGCCCGTCGATGCGCTGATATTCTCCACCTACGGCCTGGCCGTGAACGGACTTAAATATTTCAACGAACGGCGTTTACGGGTTCCTGAAGATCTAGGTATCGTCAGTTTCGGGCAGGCCGAAGTATTCGATCTGTATTACTGCCCCATTTCCTACATGCGACAACCTATCGACGTATTAGCCAAAAAAGCTGTTGATATCTTAATGAGTCGATTGAAAGGGGAAATGTCTGAAAGTCAGCAGTATACTATCGAAGCGCAACTGGTGGTGCGGGAGTCGTCGCGAAGACGGATGATTAGGTAAAGAGCTAGTTGGTCTTTACTTAATCGTTTAAGCGAAAACATTCTCCTATTCCCGTTTCATCCGTCGTATGCAACGCAGACGTTTTCTACAATCGCTGGCGTCAGGCTCGTTAGCGGCTCTGGCTGGGCTGCATAGCGTTGGTGCTACTTCCCGCTTGACTTCATTGTCGGCAGCCGCTTTGCCAAAGCTCAAGATCACGAAAATTCGGTACTACGCAGCGCCTGACTATACCAAGCCGCTGTTTAACCAGGCGCGGGGGATTGTGGAAGTCGAAACCGATGGAGGGCTGATTGGGATTGGCGAAGGGGGTGCCAGAGACACCATTGAGCAGTGTGCCCAAATGATTATCGGTGAAAATCCCTTCCGAATTGAGCACCTCTGGCAGTACCTCTACCGGGGCATGTTTTATCCACCCGGACGGGAAAAACTACATGCTCTGGGCGCTATTGAAATGGCGCTTTGGGACCTGAAAGGCAAAGCGTTGGGTGTACCGGTGTATGAACTCCTCGGCGGGGCTACCCGCGACTATGTGGAGTGTTATGCCACGGGGTTCCGACCCTCGAAAGCCAAAACCGAAGAAGAACGGGCGCGTGACTGTATCGAAGCCGGATTTCGGGCCTATCGCATCGGGCCAACCGGTGGCAATGGCGAACAACCCTTCGACTTCTATGAGAATGCGAAAAAGACGATTGAATTCAGTCGACGGATCAACGACGCAGTAGGTGGGGGCGGTAAATGGGCCATTGACCTGCATACCCGTTTCGACACCCAGGAAGCCATCAAGATTTGTCAGGCCCTGGAGGAGATGGAACCCTATTTTGTGGAAGATATTGTTCGCTCCGAAAATCCGGGGGTCTACCGAACGTTACGGCCTATGCTGAAAGTACCCATTGCCGTTGGTGAACAGTTTGGCGACCGTTGGGATTCGAACGAACTAATTGAAAATCACCTGATCGACTACACGCGGTTTACCCTGCCCAATACGGGTGGCATTCATGAATTTCAGAAGCTGGCGGCCATTTGCGAAACGCATTACGTGGGCATGATTCCGCACTTTACCGGACCCCTTTCAACGGCGGCATTGGTGCATGTTTTGGGGGCCAGTAGCCCCGTGCGATGCCTGATGGAACTGGCTGGGGGTGAACCTGAAAAGCCAGCCTATTTCAACGAGGACTATCTGAATTTCAAAAATGGTAAGCTCTACCTGAATCCGAATCCAGGGTTGGGTGTGCGCTTCGACCCCAAAAAAGCTACCTTCATTACCGAGATAAAAGAAAATACCAAGTATCCACATCCGGTTTTGCGCGCACCCGACGGGTCGATTCATAACTGGTAGATAAGATCGGATGAATCGAGTTATGAACGAATTGCTGCTTAGTTGCGACTGGGGTACATCGTCGTTCCGGCTTCGGCTGGTCGACACCCGGAGTGGTCAGGTATGGGGCGAGCAACTGTTGCCGACAGGGGTAGCGGCTACGTTCGATACCTGGAAAGTTGAGCACGACCGGACTGAGATTGAACGGGAAACCTTTTTCAGTAAATTTCTAAAAACACAGATCAACGCTCTGGCCGATTCGCTGGCTATTTCGCTGGAGCAGGTGCCGGTGGTACTGTCAGGCATGGCGTCGTCGTCGATCGGGATGGCTGAGTTGCCTTATGCGAACTTGCCCTTTTCGCTCGATGGATCTCAGGTAAGTGTTTACTGGTTTGCCCCCCGACCTGGTTTCAACCATCGCTTACTGCTGATTTCAGGTGTGCGAGGGTCGCAGGATGTCATGCGGGGTGAAGAAACGCAGATGATCGGCCTGAGCGACTTACTTACGGAAACAAATCGCTCGGTGCTGATTTTTCCCGGTACGCATTCCAAGCATATGTATATAGAAAATGGTCAACTTATTGACTTCCAGACCTTCATGACGGGCGAGGTGTTCAGTGTGTTGACGAGCTATTCCATCCTGAAAGAGTCGACCGATGTGGCTGACTTGACCAATGGTTTAACACTGTACCGGGCCAATTTTCAGGAAGGGGTGCGGGCTTCAGAATCAACGGCTTTGCTGCATACGCTGTTTGCCGTTCGAACGAATCAACTGTTTGGTAAACTCACCCGACCGCAGAATGCTCTCTACCTAAGTGGTTTATTGATCGGGGCCGAATTACGGGAGTTGCTTCAAAAACCGGATTGGCGGCTAGTACTTTGCTGTGATAACAACCTAGTCGATTTTTATACAGAAGCCCTTACTGTTCTTGGGCTCTGGCAGTATACAACCCGCATTGATGCCGGGCACATCCGGTATGCGGCTACTGCGGGTCATCGCAAGATCATGAATCATCAACTCACCTTAGCCGAAACAGACTCATGAATCAACGCCCGTTTTCGTGGGACTTATTTATGAAATGCCCTATTGTGGGCATTGTGCGGCATCTGACCGCCGAAGACGTTGCGGAAATGCTCCCAATCTATATAGAAAGCGGCCTGACAACCATCGAAGTCACGATGAACACACCGGGCGCTGCGGAAATGATTCAGGCAGCCCAGGCTCAGTATCCCGACCAGCTCAATATTGGGGCCGGTACGGTCCGAACCTTGACCGATCTGGAAAATGCGCTGGCTGCGGGCGCTCAGTTTATTGTTACGCCTACGCTCAATGAACTGGTTGTTCAGCGATGTGTTGAGCAGCAGGTCCCTATTTTTCCGGGCGCGTTTACCCCGACCGAGATTGAACGGGCCTGGATGCTGGGCGCTACGATGGTCAAGGTATATCCGGCAGGTATGTTGGGTCCTGAATACATCCGCGATATAAAAGCACCCCTAGACGATGTGAAGTTGCTACCGACGGGGGGCGTCAATCTATCTACTATAAGCGACTATCGAAAAGCAGGCGCCGATGGGGTAGGCATGGGGAGCCAACTGATCGACAAAGCTCTGATCCGGCAACGTGACTGGTTAGGTCTGAAAGCCCATTTTGTAGCTGTAAAAAGGGCATTTACCGTGTCGTAACGCGGGTGTTAACCCACGACAATTGGCTAAAAGTCGCGGGTTAACACCCGCGTTACAAGCACGGACGAGCGATGAGAAAACTATTAAAAGACCACCAAATGACCGCGTAGCGTATTAATCAATTCCCCTATGTCTGCTTCCCGTATGACAAATTACCGCTGGTTCGTTGTCTTTCTGGTGTTTATTGCCACCACGATCAATTACCTTGACCGGCAGATTATTGGGTTGTTAAAACCGATTCTGGAAAAAGAATTCAGTTGGTCCGAAACCGACTTTGCCCGCATCGTCATGGCCTTTACGGCGGCCTATGCCGTTGGGTTACTGCTGTCGGGCTGGTTTATCGATAAGGTGGGATCTAAAGTAGGCTATGCGGTCATGATTATTATCTGGAGCGCGGCTGGTATGCTGCATGCGCTGGCTCGCAGTGCTGTTGGCTTTGGCCTGGCGCGGATCGGACTGGGGATCGGTGAAGCGGGGAATTACCCGGCGGGTATGAAAACCGTGGCCGAATGGTTCCCTAAGAAAGAACGGGGACTGGCAACCGGACTCTTTAATGCGGGGACGAGTATTGGGGTGGTTGTCGCCGTGCTGTTGGTGCCCTATATTTTGCGTACGTATGGCTGGCCCGATGTATTCTGGATTACCGGGGCGTTGGGATTTGTCTGGCTCGTGGCCTGGTGGATTTTTTATGACGTACCAGCGCGCCAACAACGACTATCATCAGCCGAACGGGACTATATTCTGGCAGGGCAGGAAATGCAAGGCAAACAGACTGTATCCGTTAGTTGGACCAGCCTGTTTGCCTATCGTCAAACGTGGGTGCTCATCGTTGGCAAAGGACTGATCGACCCTATCTACTGGTTTTTTTTGTTCTGGTTGCCATCCTACTTTTCGGCCATGTTTGCCCTCGACCTGAAAAAGCCAAGCTGGGAACTGATGGTTATTTATCTGGCTACTACGCTGGGTAGTATTGGGGGTGGTTACTTGTCATCACAGCTCATCAGGCGTGGCTGGTCTACGCTGAAAGCCCGCAAAACGGTACTACTGGCATTCGCTGTGATTGAACTGTCAGTGATTTCGCTCCAGTTGGCTACCAACGTCTGGATGGCGGTTGGGCTGCTCAGTCTGGCGGTAGCGGTTCATCAGGCATGGGCCACAAACGTATTTACGCTGGGTTCCGATTTGTTCCCCAAACAGGCGGTCAGTTCAGCGGTGGGTATTGGCGGTATGGCCGGTGCTGTAGGTGGCATTCTCTTTCCGATACTGGTAGGTAGTTTACTGGACCGATACCGGGCCGAAGGGAATCTGTCGGGAGGGTATAATGTTCTGTTTACCATCTGCGGCTTTACCTACCTGATTGCCTGGGGCATTATCCATCTGCTTACCCGTTCTATTCGACCAATTACGGTATAGTAGGGAATACACAAGACAGATTGCCTACAAGTCCGGTATCTCTTTAAGCGGTTTCCAGGCTTGATTGGTTTTGGGACCTGGATCGCCCGAACAGACCCGGCATAGGTACATCAACTCCATCGACCAGCCCCTGTCTACCTTGCCGAGCGAAAGTGTAATCTGGGTGCGAGGAGTGAGCCAGTTTACCGTCTGGAGTTCACCCACACGCTTTACCTTTCCGGGGCCATACTTTTCGCGAAGTAGCCCTTCCAGTTCGTTCGATGCGGCCGTTACATCGGCTTCCGAGATCGATGCCGTGGTGTAGTAGTAATAGGAGGCCGAAAGCAGCGAGTCGCCGTTGAAGCCATATTCAAGCCCAACGGTTCGGTTAATCAGCGGCACTCGGGCATACACCAGCTTGTCGGCTTTCGACGATGTACGTTTTTCTTTTTCTGCTTCTTTGACCTGTTTGGGCGAGAACCCCCAACGTACCTGACGAATATCCGGCGTTTGCTGAGCCATCAGCAAACCAGCTGTACTTAGTTGCAGCAGCAATACGTGAAACAGACGGGAGCGAATGGATGTCATCGATAATGAATGGGGTTGTCTTGAGATTAAAAACCGCAGGATGATGATTCTGTTTTGATGATTTGTAAAGAACATTGCCATTCCCGCTGTGTGGGCAGGTTGAAGAACGTGCCCAGTGAGGTTTCTTAAAACCGAGTTGATGGTAACCGTTCGATTTTTGAGCAACCTCGCTGCCGTCAGATGTGAGCATCTGACGGCACCCGGACAGCAATCTCTCTGGGCTTCGCAGCAGCCATGTGAATAGGTTGGGGGAGCGAATAGAGTTTTTCGTAATACTCCCGCGCCATTCGGTCGGCGTCGAAATAGGGAAGTATGTCGTGCAGGCTGTTCTTCATTCGCTGGAGCCACTGGTTCGGTTGTTCGTAGTACATGGGCAAAATGACTGTTTCCAGCAATGTATACAGGTTTTCCGCGTCGAAGTCATCCTGCTGATGGGCGGGCCAGGCCAGATTCGCTTCGGGCAATACAAAACTGTTCTCGCCAGATCGGGCCAATTCAGGAATCCAGCCGTCGTTGGTTGAGCAGTTGATCGCACCATTCATGGCCGCTGTCATACCACTGGTTCCCGAAGCTTCGCGGGTGAGTCGGGGCGTGTTAAGCCATAAATCGGCTCCCTGTTTGAGTAATTTCGACAGGTAGAGTTCATATCCTACCAGCACTGAGCAATTCGTATACTGCTTCGATACATGAACCAGACGGTCGAAGGTGCCGATGCTGGCGTAATCGAACGGATAGGGTTTTCCGGCCCATATAATTTGCACCGGGTATTTTGGATTTGTCAGCAGACGGTCAAATCGGGCCGGGTCTGATAGCAGCAGGTCGGCGCGTTTATAGCCTGCAAAGCGTCGTGCCCAGACAATGGTAAATACAGTTGGGTCATACAGATCACCCGTTTGATTGGCAACCAGCTCGAAGAGAACCTGTTTACTGGCTCGTTTTCGCGAAAGCAGTGTGGCATCATCCTGAGCAGCGGCTGCCGTGTCCAGTACCGGATCACCCCAGAACTGGTGATTCTGGGCATTGGTAATAGCAATGATGGGGCAAACGTCTGGGGCGCCTTGCCACATTTGCTGGCTTACTTCCTGATGGCGTTTCGAAACCGCATTGGCACGTCCGGCCATGCGCAAAGCGCCCAGCGCCCAGTTAAATGACTCGTCATACATCCCCGTGATTCGCTGGACATCCTCCAGGGGGAGGTTGTCGAAAAAGCCCATACGATCCAGTAACCGACAATCGCTGCGGGGATTTCCGGCTTCTTCGGGCGTATGTGTCGTAAACACCAGTCGCTCCCGAACGGCCTCAAGGCTGCCTAATTGCCGAAGGAGATAAAAGGCAAGTGGCAGCGGATGGCTTTCGTTCATGTGGTAAACGTCTGGTTTGAATTGAAGCTGCTCCAGGAGTTTGGCGCCCCCAATGCCCAGTAAAATACTGGACGCAATCCGGGTTTCAGGGTTTGGGTCGTAGAGCCGATGGCAGACGGTTTGCGCCAGATAATCATTTTCGGGCAGATCAGTCGACAGAAAATACGTCGGTACAGTGCCGAAGGCGGTTGGCGGCAGGTAATAGGCTGTTACCCAGACAGGCGACTGATTGATTTGAATCTGAAAGCGGAGGTTGGTTGGCTGAAGAAAGCTGTAGTGCTTCTCCATAAACAGCACATCCATAGTTTGATCGGCTTTATGGACCTGATCGTAATAGCCGTATTTCCAGAGAATACCGACGGCTACCATCGGCTGTTGAAGCGCATACGCACTACGCATGTGCGAACCAGCCAGAAAACCCAGCCCCCCTGAATAGGTTTTGAGGTACTGGACAAAGGCATATTCCATTGAAAAATAAGCCACCAAGGGCATACGCTCCGAAGCGATTGCGGTTGTAGAATCCATAGAATCAGGTTGATGATGGCCCGAAGGTCGGTAATCATTTTGCGCATCGGGCTGAAACCAAACAGCCCAAAGGCTGATTCTTATCAGACAATTGACCACAAACAGCTGTTTTGTTGAGTGTGGTCATGGGGGACTGGGCCTCCGATGGGGAGTTTTGCCAGACCTATACCGAAGCACTGCATGAATACTTCCCAACCGGAAATGCCCTCTCAACTACTTGTGCTAAACAGTGGTTCATCGAGTATTAAGTTTGCTGTTTATGATCTGGCCGAACAACAGATAGCGTCGGGTAAACTGATCCGAATCGGGCAGACTACGGGAGCGTTTGAACGAACCGATGGGCACCAGACCAACACGGACGCGCTGGCATTGCCCAACCATATGGCTGCCCTGAACGTTCTGTTCGACTGGCTTCATCAGCAAAGCCATCTGCACATCGGAGCGGTTGGCCATCGTATAGTACATGGGGGCGAACGCTACTGGACACCAGAGCGGGTAACAGCCCGGCTACTGGCTGATCTACGTTTACTGATCCCACTGGCGCCTGATCATTTGCCCGCCGAAATCAGCCTGATTGAAGCGGTAGCGGCTCAGTATCCGCAGTTGCCTCAGGTTGTGTGCTTCGATACGGCGTTTCATCACAGTATGCCTGCGCTAGCCCGACGATTACCCTTACCCCGCTATCTGGCCGAGGAAGGCGTTATGCGCTATGGGTTTCACGGATTGTCGTATGCGTATGTACTGGATCAACTACGAAAGGAAGCCGGAGACGACGTCGCCAATGGACGCGTAGTGCTGGCGCACCTGGGCAATGGAGCCAGTATGGCGGCTGTTCGGCAGGGCAAATGTATGGATACAACAATGGGCTTTACGCCCACGGGTGGCTTGATGATGGGAACCCGAACAGGCGATCTGGATCCCGGTGTCGTGCTCTACCTGCTGAACCATCGGGAGGTAGAAAGCTCAGAACTCAGTCGGTTGCTGAACGATGAGTCGGGACTGTTGGGCGTTTCAGGGACTAGTTCTGATATGCAGATGTTGCTTCAACTGGAGCCAGACCAGCCAGCCGCAGCCGAAGCAATAGCGTTGTTTGGTTACCTGGCGGCTAAACAGTTGGGCGCACTGGTTACTGTGCTGAATGGACTCGATACATTAGTATTTACCGGAGGTATTGGCGAAAACGCACCGACTATTCGCACCCGGATTTGCGAGCGTCTGGCCTATCTGGGTGTCATGCTCGATCCAGCCCGAAACCAGGCCAGCGAAGCCATTATCTCCCCCAACGGCCATTGGCCCGTAGTACGCGTTATTCCTACCGATGAAGAGGTCATGATCGCTCGTTACACCCGGCAGGTGCTACATTTAAGAGACGTAACTTTTTAGAAGTAGTTTAGCTAAACTTACCAGTTGGCCCGGCGTAGTTTTTCCGGTTGCGCCACCCGAATATGGCCCGATGAATTGATCTCGATAAGCCCGTCCTGTTTGAACTCGCTGAGGGTTCGGATGAGCGATTCAGTGGCCGTACCCGTCAGAGCGGCCAGATCATCGCGGGAGAACTGGATCAGCGTGTCGGGCTGTTGGTTGTGCAGGCGAAGTAAGGTGTCGGCCACCCGACGGCGGAGCGAACTATAGGCCATACCCAGTAGCTGCTGTTCACGTTCGCCAACTCGCCCGGCCAGCAATTTGATAAACTGCTGACTGACATCGGGGTTGCTGGAGACTAGTTGAAGGAAATCGTCTTTGGGAATGTAGAGCAGTTCAGAATCTTCCAGCGTAACGGCCGAATCGGTGTAGTCGCGGTTTTCCAACAGGGCGAAATAACCGAAAAACTCACCCGGCCCATAAATACCCGTAATAAATTCCTTGCCATCGGTGTTGTTGCGCACCGTCTTTACTTTACCCGACTTAACGAAAAACAGTCGGGTTGGGTCGTCACCTTCCGAATAGACGTACTGCTTTTTGCGGATGTTATGTGGTTTGCGATCGACCGACAGGCTGTTCAGATTCCCTACGGATTTGGCATCGTCCAGAAACTGCGCAAGGCCATCCTGTTTCAGGTCATAATCGGGTCGTAAATGCGTAAACCGATTCAGACGGCCTTCTATGGCGCTCAGTAGCTCACTCTCTTCGAAGGGTTTGGTCAGGTAGTCGTCGGCCCCCAGATCCATGCCTTTCCGAAAATCGTTTCGCTCGGTTTTGGCCGTCAGGAAAATGAAGGGCACGCCCGATAGGTCTGGATTCCGGTTGAAGACCTGCAAAACGCCGTAGCCATCCAAAACGGGCATCATGATGTCGCAAATAACCAGATCGGGTCTGGTTTCCAGAGCAATCTGAACTCCGATTTTGCCATTTTCGGCGGTGAGGACATGGTAGTTGGCCAGTTCAAGTATTTCGGCGGTTGTTTCGCGAATGGCTTCGTTATCTTCAATCAAGAGGATGGTTTTCATACGGTAAGCTGAAGGTTATGGTGGTCCCTTTGTTCAATTCACTTTGCAGATGGATGGTCCCCTGCATGAGTTCGACATATCGGGCCACAATGTGTAGTCCCAGGCCGGTACCCGATACATTTGTTGCGTTTTTAGCCCGGAAAAACTGTTCAAACAGGTGTTGTTGATCGTCGGGTGAGATGCCAATACCCTGGTCAATCACCGCTACGGTTATCTGTTGGTTAGCGCAATGCCCTTCTATTTGTATCAAAGTGCCTTCGCCCGAATATTTAATGGCATTCGACAGGAGGTTGACCATGATTTTACGAAGCAGCGAGGGGTCGAGCCAGATCGAAGACGGACTTTGTATCGCTATGTCAACCGTTTGCCCGGCCTTCAATAAACTGCTCATGTCGTGCACCACTTCTTCCACCAGAAGAACAAGATCTACCTGAGCAGGATGCGCCGTAATTTTTCCTTCTTCAAGTCGGCCTACCGATAAAAACTCTTCCAGAATATCGTTGAGGTGTTTGACCGATGCCCGGATGCGTTGCAGGTGTTTCTGGCGTTTGTCCTGCTGGTCGGCGTTGGGGTACTTTTCGATCAGCGAGGTGGAGTTAAGTACGGCCGTAAGTGGTGTGCGAAACTCATGAGATGCCATCGATACGAAGCGCGATTTAAGTTCGCCGAGTTCCCGCTCTGTTTTCAGGGCCTGAGCCAGTTCATCTTTCGATTGCTCCAGTTGCTCCAGCGTATCCATCAAAGCCTGGGTACGGTCGGCTACTTTCTGCTCGAGTTCAGTATTGAGCCGTTCTACGTTGGCTTTTTGTTCCAGCAGTTGCCGTTCGGCTTCTTTTTTGAACGTGATATCGACGATGTAGGCTACGGCGTAGAGTGTATTGTCGAGCCGGAAATAGCCCAGGCTGATTTCGACCGGAAACAGGGTGCCATTCTGACGCTGGGCATACAGATCCCGATTGTGCCCCATCGGTCGGGACTGTGGATTGCTATTGAACGAATGCCGGAGCTTTTCGTGGTACTGGCTGACGCTCCGGGGTACAAGTTGTTCAATCGACACGCCCATCAGGTCATCATCCGCGTATCCGAATAGCTGATTGGCCATGTGATTTGCAGACACAATCTGCCCCTGCTCATTGGCAACAATGATCCCAATCGTAGCCTTGGTAAAAACGGCTTCGTACCGCCGAACGCTGTGGTCCAGCTCACGTTCGGTACGGTGTAGTCGGTCCAGATTGGCGATACGCACCAGCATCATCTGGTCGCCGGAAAATAACTTCAGGGTTATACGTCCCCAGAATGTATCCCCCGTGTACCGTCGGATTTCAGTTTCTTCGTCGACGTGCCCTTTCAGTTTCAGGCGCCCAACCAGATCTGTCCACTCGTCTGACGAAAGGGGATGACTTCTGAACGAAAGCTGAGGCTGACCCAGCAGAAGCTCTTCGGAAGGATAGCCGAGCATTTGCACCCCCGCCCGATTGATGCGTATGTAGTGATTCTGTTGGAAATCATACACGCCCAGGAAGTCATTTTCCTGCTCGAACAGGATGTTCATCAGGGCTGTGGCATCGATGCCTTTAAACATGGAAGGATCTTGGAGAAGTTTATGGTTAGGGGTAGTTGGGAACAAAGTACGGGAATGAAGCTATGTTGATGCAACTTATCGGCTAATAAAATTGCCACTATCCACGCTGTATTAACTAGCACTGGGTGCGTATGAGCATGCGGAGATGTCATGCTTTCGGGAGGCTTGACTGGGGCGTTGATCGATAGCCCATCTGGCTATTCTATTAATATTAGTTCCTTACCTGATTGAGGTCATTTTTTTGCGCCGAATAAACCGCCATCTTCACCCCATTATGAATCGATCAGGCCGATTCAGGAAACAATACGCTTATGAATACAGGCCGCCCAAAACGGTTAGTGCCCAGCGTGACATTGCCCGTGTTACTGACATTTATTCCTACAGACGATAAACCCTATTCGGCAGTGCAGGAAATGGTTAGTGAGTTGCAATATCAGCTTGAGGGAAAAATCAGGGTACTAAAAATTGAAGCGGCAGCTCATCCGGCTATCGTTCGTAGTTTTGGGTTGCAGAGACTTCCGGCCTTCATATTGCTGCTTCAGGGAACCGAGTTGTGGCGACAGGAGGGAATGCCCAACACCAGTTTGCTTGATCTGTTGCCTCGAAATTTGCTACAGGCCTAACCCCTTAGACGGTCGCTGCCACGCGTTATACCCTTCCACCCATACGGTTCCCGCCAGGGAGAGCAGGCAACATTGACCCCATTGAGCAACGGTCAGTGGCGTAAACTGCATGAGATCCCGAATCCCCGGAATCCCTTGTGCAGCGGCCAGCATAAGGGCCGTAACGCCGACAACAGTCCACAAAACTGGGTTTGGCCTTTGTACTGACCGAATCAGCGGCTCTTGGTTTGATCGACGGATGAAGGTTAGCCAGATGTTGCTCATGACCAGGTTGGTAAACGTAAGCGTACGAACCAGATTAGCCGAATAACCAAGTTGCATGGTCACATAATAGATGCCGAGCGTAGTCAGGGTGATAGCCAATCCCTGGATGAGACTCAGGGTTAATTCCTGCGAGGTAAAAAAAGTAGCATTCAATGGGCGGGGTGGTTGCTGCATCAATCCGGCTCCGGCGGGTTCCTGTTCGAAGGCAATGGAACAGGTTGGACCCATAATGAGTTCCAGGATGATGACATGAATTGGGTTAAGTAGATTGATATACTGCCAGTTGGCGATTAAGGGAAGCGTTACGGTCAGGATGATGGGAATATGAATGGCAACGATATAGGCGATTGCATTTTTCAGGTTTTGATCAATGCGCCGACCCAGAGCAATCGCATCGACCATGCTACCCAGGTCGTCGTTGGTCAGAATGAGGGAGGCCGCCTGGCGGGCAAGTTCAGTACCACGTTGGCCCATAGCCACGCCAATATGGGCTGCTTTTAGGGCGGGGCCATCATTCACTCCGTCGCCGGTCATGGCAACCACCTGTTTGTTGGCCTTTAACGCTTCGACCACCCGCAGTTTAGCCTGAGGCAGCATACGGGCAAATACATTTATCTGGTCAACTTTTTTGCGAAGTTCACGATCCGACAGGGCCATTACCTGTTCGCCCGTCAGCCAGGCTATTCCTTCGTCCAGACCGACCTGCCGGGCAATGGCGAGGGCAGTTTCGGGAGCATCGCCGGTGATGAGCTTGACGATGATACCGGCCTGTTTGAACTGGTCAATGACCCAACCAGCGTTGGGTTTGGGCGGATTCTCGAACGCGATCAGCCCTTTAAATGTCCACGGGAAATCGTCCTGATTGGCCGGATAGGCAGCCTCTGACCAATGGCTACCCACAACACCCAGTACGCGATAGCCTTTGGCCGATAGCAGACGAGCCGTTTCCAAAATGGTGTTGGCTTCGGAAGGGGGTAGCCGACAACTCTGAACGATTCGTTCGACAGCTCCTTTTCCGGCTACCTGAGCGTTCCCCGTGGCTGGGTCATACACATGCGTCATCATGGGAGGAGTGCCCGATAGCGGATACTCATGTACCATGGGTCGTTGAACCGGATCGCTTGGGGAGCTATGCGCTACATAAGCCGTTAGAATCGCTTTTTCCATTGGGTCGAACGGTTCCGATTCGCTGGCCCATCGGGCATACGACAACACCTCCCAGGCTTCCATTGGCAGGTGGGGCTTGTTGTCAGCAGCGATAAGGGTCGTTTCGCCGTTCGCGTAAATATGGGTTAGGAGCATCCCTTCCTGCGTAATCGTTCCGGTTTTGTCGACGCAGATGACCGACGCAGATCCCAGACTTTCAACGGTCTGCGGTTGTTTGGTCAGCACACCGAACCGGGCCATTCGAGCCGCTCCTAACGCCATAAAACTGCTGAAGGCTACGGGGATTTCTTCGGGCAGGATGGTCATGGCCATGGTTAGGCCAAACAGTAGTGATGTGACCCAATCGCCAGAACGGGCGAAGTTGATGCTACAAACCAGCAAAAAGGCCCCAAGTCCTGCGAAGGCCATGCGGTTTACGAAGTGGTGAATCTGCTGTTGTAGTGGTGTTTTTTCGGCAACTATCGTTTGGAGCGAACGCCCCAGCTGACCGAGTTCGGTCTGTTGGCCAACCGCCGTAATCCAGATAAATATCCGACCGGACGTGAGCACCGTACCACTGTATAAACGAGTGCCTTCTTCAATTTTCGCTACCGGAACCGACTCGCCTGTAAGCATAGACTCATCGACTGTGCAATCATTGGCCTGTAGGAGCCGCCCGTCGGCCGGAACAGTTTGCCCTTCGGTCAGCAGCACCACATCACCAACCACCAACTCGGTTGTCGGAAGATCCGTAAGTTGCCCGTCGCGCATCACCTGAACGGTGGGTTGCGTTAACTGGCGGAGCGCCTGCAACGCTTTATCACTGCGGATGGATTCAAAAACAGATAATCCCGCCACAACCAGCATCGCTATGCCGAGAACGATGCCTTCCTGCCACTCGCCCAGAAACCCATAGAGGGTGCAGGCTCCAGCCAGTAAGCCAAACATAGGCTCCGTAACAATATCGATCAGTAGTTGCCAGCGATTTTCGGGCTCAGGTAAGGCGTTGGCCCCGTTCCGGCTTCGCGATACATTGACTTCATCGGTTGTCAATCCGGCTAAACTGGGCATAGGTCCGAGGGTAGGAGAAGGCATAGACTACGGATGGTTGGTGTATCAAAATTGCCCTCGCGGATCACTGTATCAACTGATATGGATTGGTCGGGAGGCTGATTTTACTCACACCTGATGCCACCGAGAACCAACTGATGAAAGTCATAGAAGCACCTAATGTCCATCAGACTACCGCCGTCCGTCAGTCGACAACTTTGCCAATGGTAACCTACCTCTATTTTACATCCTCAATACGAATGAACCAGACTATCGTTCCCTCTACCGTCGAGCCTTCTCCCCAACGATTGACGAATGTACATCGTTATTGGCAGGCGACTAATTACCTTGGTGCGGCTCAGCTTTATCTGCGTGATAATTTCCTGCTGGAGCGACCGCTGGAAGCATCCGATATTAAACCGCGCCTGCTGGGGCACTGGGGTACGCAGCCAGGGCTGAACCTGGTGTACACGCATCTGAATCGACTGATTCAGGATACCAACGCGGAGTTGCTTATGGTCGTTGGGCCGGGTCATGGAGCGCCCGCTATTCTGGCGAACCTTTACCTCGAAGGAACAATGGGTGAGTTTTACCCGGAGTTTAGGGTAGGTATGGACGGGATGAGCGAACTAATTCGGCAATTCTCCTGGCCTTATGGCTTGCCGAGCCATCTGGTGCCGGGCACACCCGGACAGATTCAGGAAGGAGGTGAGCTGGGGTATTGCCTGTCGCACGCGTTTGGCGCGGCTCTGGATAATCCTGATTTGCTGGTTGCCTGTGTTGTTGGCGATGGGGAGGCCGAAACCGGGCCACTGGCAGCCGCCTGGCATTCGAACAAGTACCTTAATCCGGCCACCTCGGGGGCTGTATTGCCCATTCTGCACGCAAACGGGTATAAACTGTCCGGACCGACCATTTATGGCCGCATGAGCCAGCCTGAGTTGTCCAGTCTGTTTACGGGCTATGGGTATCAAGTTCGGTTTGTTGGCGGGAGCGATCCGATGCAGGTTCATGCGGCTATGTGGCAGGCCATAAACTGGGCCTATGAAGAAATTCAGGCCATTCAGCATCGGGCACGTATGGGATTGCTAACGGGTGTACCCACATGGCCAATGATCATTCTGCAAACGCCCAAAGGATGGACCTGCCCGTTGACTGTCGATGGAAAACCAATCGAGAATACCTCGCATGCGCACCAGTTGCCTGTTGCCGATCCGGCTGGTCAGCCTGCCCAACTAGCTGTTCTGGAGGGTTGGCTTCGGAGTTACCGCCCACAGGATTTGTTCGATAGTCTGGGGCGTCCATTTGCCAATGTGCTGGCGACCTGCCCCACGGGTTCCCGGCGTATGGGTATGAATGCCCACGCCAATGGAGGCCAGCAACTCGTGCCGCTGCAACTACCCGATTATACGTCGTATGCTGTGCCGGTTACCTCGCCCGGAAGCGTTACCGACGAAGGTACGCATACGCTCGCATTGTACCTGCGCGATGTGTTTTGCCTGAATGAATCGGCCCGGAATTTTCGGGTGGTGTGCCCCGACGAAACCACGTCGAACCGAATGGCTCCTCTTTTTCAGGCTACGCAGCGGGCCTGGATGGGTACCATGACCGAAACCGACGAGTTTTTGTCGCCCGATGGCCGGGTGATGGAAATCCTGAGCGAGCATACCTGCGAAGGCTGGCTGGAAGGGTATCTGCTCACCGGGCGGCATGGGTTATTTGGCTGCTACGAAGCATTCATACCGCTGGTCGATTCGATGCTGAATCAGTATGCCAAATGGTTGAAAGTGAGCAGGGAAACCTCTTGGCGGAAACCCTTGGCGTCGCTCAACTATCTGCTGACGTCGCACGTCTGGCGGCAGGACCATAACGGCTATACGCATCAGGCGCCGGGTTTTATTAACTTGGTAGTTGAAAAGAAAAGCGAAATGGCGCGGGTGTATCTGCCCCCGGATAGTAACTGCTTGCTGGCCGTGGCCGACCACTGCCTGCGAAGCCGCGATTATATAAATCTGATTGTAGCGTCTAAAGCCAGGCAGGCCCAATGGCTAACCATTGACGAAGCACGCGCTCATTGCAGCCGGGGTATGTCGGACTGGGAGTGGGCAGGTAATGCTACAGGGCATCAACCCGATGTGGTGCTGGCCTGCGCTGGCGATGTACCGACCAACGAAACAGTAGCAGCTGCCGCTATTTTAACGGAACACCTGCCCGAATTGCGGGTTCGGGTGGTCAATGTAGTTGATCTGCTGACCATGCAGTCGCCGGATCGGCATCCGCATGGGTTTCCTGAAGCGGCTTTTGTACAGCTTTTTACGGAGAGCCGACCCGTGGTGTTTGCCTTTCATGGGTATCCAACACTCATTCATGAACTGCTGCACCATCGGACTAATCCGACCCGGTTTCATGTGCGGGGTTATATGGAGGAAGGCCGTACGACAACCCCTTTCGATATGCTGGTGCTGAACAATATGAGCCGGTACCAACTGGTGCTGGCAGCACTGGAGCATCTGAGTAAACGTACCGACACCCAGAAACTAACAGACTGGTGCTATCAGAAGCTGGACCAGCACAAAGCCTACATTCGGCGGGAGGGAGTCGATATGCCCGAAGTCAGAAGCTAGTCAATGTTGATCGCCTTTTTAGGCGTTACCGTTAAGTCAATTCTTTATGAAAACCATCCTGTTGGCCACTGATTTTTCAAACCATGAATTCTGGGCTGCTGACTATGCCTGCCAACTGGCGAATCAGCTTCGTACGCACCTGGCCATTGTTCATGCCTACACACCCGTTACGCTGGCCGACATGCATGGCTCGGTCGCTTCCTTTACTGATCAGGAGCGTTTTCAGGCCATCAGTCAGCTTAGTCGTTTGCGGACACGGATGACTAGTGCAACGAAAGGGGCTATTGATGTATCGATTATTGCGTTTCCGGGTGATGCCGAAACAGCTATTGACACCGAAATCGCCCGGCTAAAACCGGATTTACTGGTGATGGGGCTGGCGGGTCAAAATCCGGAGAAGGCTCGCCTGGAGGGAAGTCTGGCTACGAAACGTATTCCCCGAACGCAAGTCCCTATGCTGCTGGTGCCACCGGGAGCCCGGTATCGGCGCGTGCAGACAATCATTCTGGCGGTCGATCTGTCGGAGCCTATTGATGCGCTGGCGCTGGCCAATGCCAAACGTTTTGCCAAACTTTTCGGGGCCGCACTGGACATCGTCTGTATGGAAGATGAACCGGACGAAGCCCTCCAGAAAGCTGCCGAAGGCATCCGTAAATTACTGGCCGATCAACCCCATACGTTTAGTTTTTTACCCGGAAATGATCTGAGTATTGTGCTGGACGATTTTCGGGCCGATCATAAAGTTGACCTGATCATGATGCTGCCCAGGCCGCATACCTGTTTCCAGACCTTCCTAATGGAAAGTAATACGCAGCATGTGGCCCGTCAGAGTCTGGTGCCGGTGCTGGCGGCCATCTAGCTGGTTCACCAATTGACCGATGGAGGTAAATCAGTAAGGCACCTGACGAATATCATAGGGTGACCGTTGCCATACCAGCACCTTTACGGATTCATCTGTAGCCGTTTGCAACGTAATGAACATTGCTTTTTTCAGCGCATTTTCTTTCGAGAAACCCTGGTTTGAGTTGGGTACTACCCATCAAATTACGTTCATCGACAAGCCCCTAAGTCTGCAAACTGTAGAGCTGGCTAAAGGGCATCAGGCGGTTTGTGCGTTTGCCAATGATGACTTAAGCCGCCCCGTTTTGCTATGGCTAAAAAAGCTGGGCGTATCGGTCGTAGGTATGCGCTGTGTTGGTCTTGATAATGTCGACCAGCAGGCCATAGACGAACTAGGGATGACCCTGCTGACAATTCCCGGACTATCGCCCTATTCAGTAGCTGAACAGGCAACTGCACTAGTGCTAGGGCTTGTTCGGCACTTGCCCGAAGCCCACGATCGGGTGCAACTGGCCGACTTTCGCATCGACGGACTGGTTGGGACTGATCTGCATGGAAAAACCGTTGGGATTATTGGGACTGGTCGTATTGGTCGGGCGTTTGCCAGAATCATGCTAGGCTTTGGCTGCAAGGTGATCGCCTATGACCTGCAACGCGATCCCGCACAGATTGGAGCCGGGGTTCAGTATGGATTACTGGCGGAGCTACTGCAACAGGCCGATATTGTTTCCCTGCATTGCTCGCTTACTCCCCTTACCGAATACCTTATCAACGACTATACACTGGCAGCTCTTAAACCTACGGCCATCTTAGTGAATACAGCGCGGGGGCGGATTGTCGATACGGCGGCTGTTCTGAAGGCACTGGATGCTGGGCAACTGGCTGGCTATGGGGCTGATGTATATGAACGGGAACGGCCCTATTTCCATTACGATTTTTCGGACAGAGATCTTGACGATAGTTTGTTGGATCGGTTATGCCATCACCCGAACGTGCTATTAACGGCCCACCAGGGATTCCTGACCGAAGAAACGCTTCAACAGATGGCTCAGCAGTTGCTCCAACAGTTTTCATTCTATGAAAACCAGAAAACGATTCATATTCCTCATGCATCCGTATGTTGATCCTTACATAGTATGAAAACGCTGGTTAGTCATCCGAAGAGCCTTTGGCTAGTCATATTGGCTTTTCTGCCCTGGTCGTGCGATGACCACCGAATCCCACCTACTTCTGCCTTACTGACGAGCTGCACAACGGGCTGGTCAACCATCGATCAAACCTATCACGGTGTATCCATTGGGGGCTTGGCCCCAGGCTGTTATCGTATTGTATTTGGGCCGGACGGTCAGCTAACAGTGGATCGATCGAGGTGCGTTGGAGAGGATACTTCACCTCTGGTATTGGGTAGCTGGTCCAGTACCGATACCCAACTTATGCTACCCAGCCGCCCCTGGAATAACTATGGCACGTCGAGCAATTCAATTGATGAACTAACCACCACTACGCTACGCTTTGGCTGGCGGGGAGGGCCCGACCGTATCGAAGAAATCTGGGCATGTAAATAGTGGTTTTTCTGTTGGCATTTGCGCTGATGTCATTGACGGAAAGAGTACGTCTAATCCGCAGGAAATAGGCTGGCTGTGCGATTATCAGGCTAATTACCCAAAAGAGATAGTGTCTTCGGAACTGTCGTACCATTGCCGTTTACTCAAAGGTTTCTCCGCTGTATGGTGTGTCAGGTTAATTTACGGCTGTTTTAAAGTCACACCTCGCAAAGGTTTAGTCAATAGGTTACTCTTGCTGGTGAATGATCTGTACGAAAACAGAATCAATGCCCTGTTTCTAGTCCAGTTTTTAGTTGGATACAGGATCTAAGTTTGAGGAGTCTCCCACCGATACGATCGTCAGGTTTCAAGTAAAAAAGCGTAGCCTTCATGACGATGGCCGAACACGTTTTGGCTTATACTACACTTTTCATGCAAATGTATGTAATGCTTTTTACGTATCGCATCGGGGGTGGATTATGTTGAACACCAGATTTTTAACTCAACGACTACTATGCATCGATACAGCCTTATCCTTATTGGTCTTCTCCTGCGTGTTTCGACTACTCAGGCACAATCGGCTATTGCTGAGAATACAATTGGACGTTCAACTGAATCCACTACTGTGGAGGTAGCGCCCAAAAAAGGGAAGCTGAGTGAGGCTCCTTTCTTTCTGAAGGCGTATGGATTCTACAGCCTGCTAACCCCCGGAACCGAAATCAACTATAGCGGAACACAAAGCCAGATTACATCGCCTACGATTTACAAACCTGTCAATACACATCTGGGAGCAGGACCACGTGCTGGTATTGGGGTTGGCCTCATCGTCAGTGATTTTATCAACGTGGGTGTTGATGCTGATCTACTATTCGGAACCCCACTACAGCTTACCTATGATGTCTTCGTGGGTAGCGGTAGCACGGCTAGTTTTTACAAGATTTCCACCAATACAACGTTAAGGGTCCTATCTGTCATCCCCAACATTACATTCAAGGCCCTTTCACGACCCAGCTATTACATTTACAATCGACTTGGGCTGGTAGGCGGAGTCGTACTGGATTATAAGACGCTCAGCAATACGCTTCAAACGCCCACGCGGGGAGCGACCACTACATCTGTGAACACGGCTACCTATACCAAAAACTCACTGGCTCTGGGATATCAGGCGGCTTTAGGCATTCAGTTTCGGTTAAGTCAGTCGATTCGGGGTTTTGCCGAAGTGGTGGCTTACAACCAATCCTTCAAGCCCAGAGAGGTGCAGAATACCAACAGCAGCACAACGAATGGAGCCACAACTGTCCAGAATTCAGCTACCCAGTTTAAAGATGCGGGCGATTACAATAAAATGAACCCCTACGAACAGCCAGTCTATAACGTGCCCATCAATAGTGTTGGTCTGGGAGCCGGGCTGGTCGTTCGGTTTTAAATAGCCCGAAAGCGACTCGTTTTTTGCGATCGGAAAAGCCTGAAAGAATTAAGCTATAACGCTTAGCTAAATCATTTAATCTGCTCCTATGAATCGATACCTCACTCCGCTCATTGGCTTGCTCATGCAGGCTGTAATCGTAAACGCTCAGTCTACCCTTTCCTTAAACGCACTGAACCCGTCGGTTGGATCGGTTGCAGCCGCTGCTCCTCAAAAAACCAAAGCCGCTGAGTCTCCCGTTTATGTGAAACTATATGGTCTGTATGGCTTGTTGACGCCGGGTGTACAAATCCGGTATAGTGAGTCGCTAAGCCAGACAGGCATTGCATTTCCATTTAAAACGACGAATAAAGGCTTAGGAGCCGGTCCACGTGCTGGAGTTGGTATTGGTTTGATTGTTAGTGATTTCATTAATATTGGACTCGATGCGGATATCCTGTTTGGGGCACCGGTAAACATTACGAATAGCTATGACGACGGTACTTACACCTACACAAACGCATCGACCATAACGTTGAAGGTCTTATCGGTTATCCCCAACATTACGTTCAAAGCCCTTTCGCGACCCAGCTATTACATTTATAATCGGCTTGGGCTGGTGGGTGGAGTCGTACTGGATTATAAGACGGTCGATAACGCCATTAGCCAATCTACAAACGGCACCAGCAGCACCTATAATGTTACCAGTAACTACACCGACAATTCGCTGGCGCTTGGGTATCAGGCAGCGCTGGGGATTCAGTTTCGGTTGAGCGAAGCCATTCGGGGATTTGCGGAGGTAGTGGGTTATAACCAATCGTTCAAACCCAAAAGACTCGAAGTTACCAACGCCAACGTAATTAACGGAAAACCCGTCTCGAGTGTCGTTGTAACCGAGTACAAAAATGAAGGGAATATCGTAAACTCGACCACTTCCCAGCCAAATCAAGCCTTAAGCTTTAACGTCGCCATGAACAGCATAGGCGTCGGTGCAGGGCTTGTCTTTCGGTTTTAATCCGTTTTACGGCTACTGTGTCCCGCTACTATTTCTGTCATTCAGGAATTAAGGCGTACTGGTTCACGGTATTGCCTGTTTTGCGGCTTTCGGCGGTGCGTTCGAGGGATAAAGTAGAGCCGTCGGGCTCGGCCAGAATATAGTATTCAATCAACCCATTGGTGTTGGTAGGCTTGGGCGTTAGGTTGTCCAGCAGGAGCCGTTTGTTATCGGTCGATACACTCCAGGTGCCCGTCGTGACGCGCCCATCTACATCTTTCAAAATCACCTGGTCGGGCTTGCTCAGATCGAGCCGGAAGTTGGTATAGCCCGGTTTTATATTCGATGTAGCCCCCAGCGTAAAGACTAGCACTTCCGATTCTTTAACGGTATTGGCTTTCCAGACTTTGTTGATCAGGCTGGTGATAGGCGTAATGGGTTTGGGCTGACAACCTGTCAGGCCAAGCAGGAGCATAAATAGGCCAACTAGTTTGTTCATGGCAGTAAGATTCGTTTCGTAAAGATTCGCCCCTCAACGTGGATGGCGACGATGTAAACACCCGTTGGTAGTTGTCCCAATGCATAGGTCCAGGCAGCCGCCGGTAAAACACGTCGACTGTCATTCAGATGGACTCGTCCGGCCAGGCTATGGAGTTGAATAAGTGCCTGGCTGGATTGATGCCAGTCGGTCTGGATATGCAGCGTCTGATCGGCCACAAACACCTGCGTTTGCGAAAGCCACTCATCTTCCACGGCAATCAGTATCTCCTTGATCTGAGCCTGAGCAACGTTCGAGAAGCCTGAACTCCCAGCCGTATTGCTGGCCTGAATCCGGTAGTAATAGGTGGTGAATTCCTGCAACCCAGCGTCGGTATACGTAGTTTGGGAAGCTGGAACGGTTTTTATTTCCTGAAAAGGCCCCGATGGACTCGTGGATCGCTCGATACGGACATTTACGGCTGAAGCACTCACGGCAGGCCAGTTCAGTTTGACCTGATCATAATCGACCACTTCGGCCGTCAGGTTTACCGGTGTACCCGGGGGAGCTAACGGGGTGGTTGCACAAGCCGGATCGGTATAGGCCGATGGACCGGCTGCATTTTTGGCCCGAACCCGATAACAGTATTGAGTGTTGTCGGCCAATGCCTTGTCTTCATAAGTGGTAGTATTGGCGGGTAGGTCGGCTATTTTCTGGAACGAACCGTTCGTACCGGTAGCCCGTTCGAGTTCAAAACCGCTTTCGTTCGTCGATTGGTCAGTCCAGGATAGGTTGATCTGGCTGGTCGAAATTACTTTGGCGGTTAACCCTGCGGGTTCTTTGGGCGGTACATCAGGCGTAAGGGCATCGGCTACATTACTATTGGGGCCGGTTCCACTGACGTTGGTCGCCCGGATTCGGTAGTAGTAGCGGGTATTGGGTGTCAGGCCGTTGTCGGTATAGGTGGTGGTCGTTCCGGCTACCGTCGTCAGCGGATTCCAACTGCCAGCACCATCCGGGCTGCGCTCGATAACAATCGTAACTGCATTCGGTATGGCACTCCAGCTTAGGCTAATTTGTGTAGTAGATGTCGCCGTAGCCTTCAAGTCCTGAGCCGCAATGGGTGGACCAACGGGCGTTGTAACATCGACCGTATTGGAAGGATTGGATAAACCTGCCGCGTTGACTGCCCGCACCCGGTAATAGTAATGCGTTTGCGGAGCCACACTCTGATCGGTATACGTTGTCGCATTTTGAGCCACATCCCCGATTTTGGTCCAGCTCGTGCCGTCTGGGCTACGGTCAACCTGGAACCCTGTTTCATTGCCAGACAGATCTGCCCACTGCAGACTCACCTGATTGTAGGTAAACGCTGTAATGGTGAGCCGGGCCGGATCGGCAGGCGGCACATCGGGCGTAATCGCATTCACAACGCCGGAGTAATCACCTGGTGCCCCCGCACTGTTCAGCGCCCGCACGCGATAGTAGTAGCGGGTATTGGGGCTTCGTCCATTGTCGACAAAGGTAGTGGCTGTAGCAGGGGAGGGGCCGATCTGTTGCCAGCCATCCGTCCCATTCAGACTTCGTTCGAGTTGATACCCACTGGCACCCGATACAGCATCCCAGGACAGACTAATCTGCGTAGTAGACGTCGCTACAGCCTTTACGTTTTGGGGAATGCCAGCGGGAGGAGCCGGGGTGGTCGTACAGGCAGGCGGATCGTTATAACCACTATTTCCGGCATCGTTGACCGCTCGTACCCGGTAGCAGTATTGGGTATTGGCCTGAACGCTCTGGTCACTGTATGTCTGCGTGTTCGGGCCTACATCTGCGATTTTGGTATACGAGGCCGTTGAGCCGCCCGTGGCTCGTTCAATCTCGAAGCGGGATTCATTGCTACTCAGGTCGGCCCATTGCAGATCGATTCGGTTATAGGCAATTGCCTGCGCCTGCATGCGGGCCGGAGCCGTCGGAACGCTCTGAGAGGTCGTTTTACAGACGGTGGCCGAATAGTCGTGTCCACTTTCACCGATTCGGTAGCAGTATTCAGTGTTCGACTCCAGACCCGTATCGATAAATTCGCCACTATCGGCCAGCCAGTCTTTGATCTTGTCGAAATTGCCCGATTGGCCTTTACGTCGTTCGATGGTAATGCCCGACTCTTTGCCATAGGGTGTCCAGTTTAGTTTAATCGAACTACTGCTTACCGTGGTGGCGATTAGGTTTTTGATATTCGTTGGCGATAGCGGGATGGTCTGACAGGTGGGGCCAGCATAGCCCGACGAACCACCCCCGTTGATAGCTTGTACCCGGTAACAATACTGCTGACCGCCCTGAACACCGTTGTCGGTCAGGCCAGGGGTTCGGCTGTACTGAACGGTCTGGTAGAGGCTATACGCTCCGCCCTGTACCGACCGTTCGACCCGGTAGCTGGTAGCTGTCCCGCCAGAGCCGTTACTCCAGCTAAGAACTACACTGCCATTCTGCAAGGTGGCCGTCAGACCTGTAGGCGTTCCGGGTGGCTCCTGAGGGGTGCTAACGGTGAGTGTATTGGAGTAAGTAGAGGTACTGGTCACAAATACGGCCCGAACTCGGTAGCTATAGGTATTCAGGCTCGTAACGGTTTTATCCTGATACGATGGCGAGTTGGCGGAGGCTTCCCCAATCTTGATGAAGCTGCCGGTTAGGCCTATACGTTCGATCTCGAACTTGGTTTCGTTGGTCGATTTGTCGTCCCAGGCCAGGTCGATCTGGTTATAGGTCGTAGCGGTTGCCTTCAGATTGGCTGGGGCGTTGGATTGAGCGAACAGGGAGATGGTAGCCAGCAGGGCCAGCCCCAGCAACCCAAAACGTATCAATGAGTTCATAGCTAGTTGACGTCAATTTTGACACGATTGGAGAGACCCGATTCGCGACCATCCTGATAGATTACTTTCACAGCATATTCATATTGACCTTTCTGTACCGCCTTGTCCGTAAAGGTCTGCTCGCGGTTAACAGCATTGTAGGTACGGAGTGGAGACGGTAAACCAGCTCGGTAAATAACAAACCGACACAGGTCATTCGGGTATTTCCAGCGAAGCACCACCTGTTTGCCATCTGCCGATAACTGGGTGGTCAGGTTCGTGATGGGTTGAGCAGATAAGGTCAATGTTTTCAGGTCCAGTACAGGTGACACATCCGAACGTAATCCTGCGGAATCGACGGCCATGAGTGCATAGGTATAAGCTGTATTCGGCTTTACACTCCTGTCGGTATAGGTGGTCTGGGTGGGCGCTAATTTGGCCACTTCGTGCCAGCGCTCGGTAGGTGCTCCCCGGCGTAGCAGCAACTGTTCACGGACATCGTCGCTGCTGCTTCTTGCCCAGAAAAGGTTCATGGCTGTATCGCTGGCAACGTAACGCGTAAGAATAGGAGAGACCGGGCGCACTCGGTCGGGCCGGGTCAGAATCAGTACATCGGACGGTTGGCTGGGGTTGTGATTTTTATCGTAGGCAATGACCCGGTAGCACAATCGCCTGCTCAGTGTATTGAGTTCGGTCTGGTCGTTGAACAGGCTGAGCGCCAGATACCCGCTGGTTCGGGCCGTAAAAATATGCGTCGGGTCATTGGCCATCACGACGGCATAGCCCAATAAGTCTGGTTCAGGATTGGCATCCCATACAATACGAACGAAGCCCGTTGTGTCGATATACCCTTGCAGATTGTTGGGTTTAGAGGGCCCTTTCGTATCCTTGAATGTACAGTACATGGGCAACGACAGGCTTTCATTACCCGACGTATCAATGGCTGTGACCTGATAAAACGCGGGTTGGTACGGAATGGCTGTCGTATCGGTAAAGGTTCGCTGATTGGGGGACAATGGCTTCCGGGTAAGTTCTACAAATGGCCCATCGATACGGGCGGCCTTACTGATCTGGTAGCCTCGCAGATCGCCCGGTGGTTTCAGATGCGTCCAGTTTACTCGGACACGGCTTCCGCCCAGGTGGGAAACATCTACCTTTTCAACACGGGAAGGCGGGGTCTGATCCATACTGCGAACGGTCAATACTGGCGACGGCAGACTTTGCTCGCCGAAGGGTGTGATACCGATAACGCGGTATTGATAAGGCTGATAATTACGGGCTGTTGAGTCGGTATAGGCATATAACAAATTCAACTCTTTAGTTGGTGGCTGAAACCAGGGGCGTTTGGTGAGTCGTCGAAACGTACGTCCCCCATCCGTGCTACGTTCGACCAGGAAAGCGGTATAGGCCATATCGGCAATTTTTCGATCCCAGGTCACTCGCACTTGTCGGTCACCTGATTCGCCCCGAAGTTCAATAAACGGTATCCGTGGATCAGGAGCCTCATTGCGTACCATCGTTTTTCCTAGATCAACGGGCATCTTCTGATCAGTCACTAACGGTAGGAGCGCATACACATAGGTTGTCCCCTTCTTTACGTCTTTATCCATATACCCCAGACCCAGACCCTGCGCATGACGGGCATTGATGTCGGCCTCCAGCAAGACCAGGGCTAGTTCGTACTGATTCTGCTCGTGCTGTTTTAGGGCTTTATTGAGCGTTATTTCGCCAGTTGATATACTCCGGTCCCGCTTTCCGTACAGCAATTGTACACAGGCACCAGCCAAGGTATCACGTGGACCGCAACGCTGTTTCCATTGGTCAATGGTCCAGGGGCGAATCTGTTTCTGATAGTCGAGCACCAGTTTGCCTTCGGCGTTTATGCTCCGGCGCGTAAGTAAATACCCACCACCCCGTACGTTGGCGGCCCGCCAGAGCGTCGCATTGTCGGGTGCCCAGCGTACGAACACAGAGTCGCCGTAGGCTTTGGATAGTGCCATAGTGCGATAGCGAGTAGTATCCGGTATGGCCAGATTGGCGAGGGTCGACGATGTTGGGCCTTGCGAGGCTGGTGCGGTGCGACTTTTCCGTTGCGCCAACGCGGGCGTAAGGGCAAGCAGAAGGAGAAAAGCAATGCGTATCATTTGATGTAGATGATTCCGGATCGTTTGGTTTTACTCATATTTTCATAAGCCTTTTTCGAGGGGCATTTGTGAGCCGCATCGTATAGGATATCACTAATCCCGGCCGAATTCGAAAGACTCATTTCGGCCATTTTAAGGGGGGAGAAGGCCCATACATCGAATTGCCCAAGTGAGCCGTGCTGGGATGCGAGTGCCTTATATTTACCCTCTTTCACCGCTTTCAGGGCTTTAGTAGTGGCGTCGTTCCAGAAGATCTTGCTGATGGCATCATAGGCATCTATATAGGCAAAATGACTTCTGATCGTAGCTTGTACATAGAAGCCATGGGTTGCAAACGTGTTTTTCTGCGGGGGGGGCGTCGTGCCATTGACCGCATTGCTATAGCCCTGATCGCCCGACATCTGCTGGTAGCTCGTATTCGTAAACGGCGTGGACGCATTGGCGTAGTTTTGCGCGTCGCTAATGATCTTGTTAATAGCCTCGTTAAGTTCTATGATGGGAAGCTTGGTGTCCAGCTTCGCCAGCGCAGGTTTGCAATTTTTTGAAAAGTTATCTTTCCAGAGTTGGCTCAGGTTATATTCATCGGCTACCACTAAGGCCGTACCGAGTATGGCGGCATCCAGCAGAAATCCCTTTACCTGAAAGTCTTCGCGATTAATGTTCAAATACTGATCGACAAAAGGCACTAACCGTTGGAGATACATATCCTGAAAGGGCAACGCCGACAGGCAGATACCATACCGCTGTGTCCCATTTTTATGAATGGATGCCGCCGTACCCGAGGCTACCTTGACCTCTTCGCCCGTTATTTGATCGGTTTTGTAATATCCTTCCGACCCATGCAGTGCTCCATCTACCTCCCACGACTGAATGGGTTTTTCGGGTAGGTCGAACTGCGCAGTCACCCAGGTCATTTGCCGCTCTAATAGTTCAATATCGGCATCTACACTTGCGTCGATGTTGTCGCCAAACATCCCGGACACAGCCCCCGAAACAGCAT
Organism: Spirosoma aerolatum; assembly: GCF_002056795.1. Lineage (NCBI taxonomy): Bacteria > Pseudomonadati > Bacteroidota > Cytophagia > Cytophagales > Cytophagaceae > Spirosoma > Spirosoma aerolatum. The sequence goes on from NZ_CP020104.1 coordinate 2,318,396, forward strand.
CAGATACCTGATCGACTACACCACTGAACAAGCCGCCACCCGACGATTGATTTTGCTGCTGTTTCTTGGCCCGGTCGAGGGCATAGCTGGCCGGGTACATGAGTCGGATCGTCGGTTTCATGTAGGTGTCAAACCAGGGGTTGATCGTCGTATTGGCCCGGAAATTCACCAGCGGAGGCAGGTATTTGGTGTAGCCAAGATCAGCTACCTGTAACTCATACTGTTCAAAATTTTCTAGTGAATTGCTCATGGGTGTTGTAAACACAGCATCGGGAAGCGAAAGACCTAGTACCTTTGTTGTATTTTTCTGATCGGCAATATTGAAGCCACTGGCCTGGATTTTCTCAGCCAGCGTATTGAATCGGCTCGTCTGGAAATAGTAGCTGTAGAGTACCTGCTCCAGTTGTTTACCAATCTCGTAGTCCTGTTGAGCTTTACTGGTTTTTACCAGTTTGTCACTCTTTTTCGACTTGTTGGGGTCGTACAACACTAAGCCGCCGTCATCGACCAGGGGTAGTTTATTTCCATATTGAGTCCCTATCTGATCCGCCTTGGTATTAACGCTCATAGCTAATGGGCCAGCCCCTGCGCCAGGAGCATAGTTTCCCGTCGAGCCAAGGGGGGCTGTATATTGTTTCCCCCCACCCGGTGTACTTCCCGGCGAATTGTTGCCCTTGTTATTCATGCCTGCGGGCAAGGGTGCCTGCTGGCTGCTAAGTCCGGAGCCTGGCGCGGATAGTTTCGGGCCGGAATGAGCCACTTGGCTGACAGATGCATATAAATTACCTGCTGATGCCTGTTGTTTGGCTTTCTTCTTCAGTTCGGCCAGTACCGCTTCCTGTTTGTCGATGTAAGTCTGGGTTGGAATTCTGACCAGTTCGAGTTTGTAAAGCTGGCTGTTGACCAATCCGGCGGGCATAGTATATTTTACGTGCAGTCCATCGTAGGTTGGGTCGGCAAACAGGGCTTTTTTATCGTCGAACACGCCATCAAAGCCTGGGCTGATGCGGACTTTCAGGGAGAAGTCTTCGTTGTTGGTCAATCCTTCAATGCAACACGATTTAGCTAAGAATTCCACAAAGCCTGTGTTCACTTCACCTTTCATGAAGTACCGCTGCCCTTCGAACGGATACGAATATGCGACAGTTTTGTTGTTTCCTTCGCGGGTCATCGACGGATTGCATTTGTCCGTTGTAAACTTGGCAACCGCCGTGGTATCAACAAGTTTCCCTTTAAAATAGAACGGATGGAATTTGCCATCAGCCTGCCGACGGGTAGCGACCAGGCCCAATGTCAGGGTATGGTCGATTTCAGGGGCCATAGCCGCGTTTCGATAAAACGTTGCCGTCGTATTAGATTCACCCTCTTCATTTTTGCCATACCGGAGCCGCCCACTGTTATCGCCAACACAGGAGGCATATTTAGCGGACACACTGCCAACAGGCTGGGCCACAAACTGCTGACCCGGAATGTAGGCGACCCGGAAAGTGATGGTGGCTCGATAATTCCCGTTTATGTCGACTGAATCCACATCGATATTGGTTTCAATGGGGTAGTTGAACTCCGCGTAGAAAGGAGAAATTATATTCAGATCTTTCTCGCCATTGGGTTGCAGGCTGGATATAAGCGGCTGCGCAAAGGGATTGACCGGTGGTGGATCGGGAATACAGATTTTATCCGTATTGTATTCGACATGCGCACTGCACGTACCTTTCACCAGACCTCGTAAGGCCCGGTACCGAATAGCCACGCTGCCCTGCAGCCAGACTGGGTTGACCATACCGCCCTGTAATAGCGCGGCCGCATCGCCCCCGGCTACTTCGACTTTTCCGCTGAAGAACCACAGGTCTACATCAACGCCCAGGCTGAACCCTAAACCAGCGTATACCTGCCCCACGGCATACCAGCCATTAAAGCCCGGTGGATTATAGCCTTTACAGGCCTGCACTTCCTGTAAGACGAAGTCGTACCCTGCACCGAGGTAATATGAAAAATAAAAGGGGCCGAAATTGACCTGAACCTGATCTTTAGGCGTACCAATGTGAAACCCAGCTCCAAACGCTACCCCTTTGCCGTTTCCTTTGAACGGGTTTGGTTTGTAGTTCAGTCGACTAATCAGCTCTGGCGAAACGATGTCGGTGGACATGGGTGGTGGCAATGTTCCGAATACGCTCTGTGGAATGTACGTACCCATCAGGAAGTACGAATCGAGCCCAATGATCTCTTTACTGCCCAGCATCAGACTGAGGTCGATTCGTTGGCCGTTCGGATTCCCGAACGCCAGGTAGAAATTGAGGTTTCGGGGTTCGAAATAGATCTCAGCATTGGCCTCAGCGGCCAGCGATAGGCCTTCACTTAATCCCTGTCTGGCGGTCAGGCTGGCGCTACCTGAAATAGTGCCGTTGTTAATGTCAACCTTCAGCAGGGCATGACCCGATGCCAGCGGGTTCTCATAATTAGGTGGTGAACCATTGTGTAACACATAGGCAGCCGCATCGATCGTTACCTTCGGATCCGCGCCAAACTGGAACGTTAGGGTGCCATCCATGTTCAGCATGTTCGTACCCACGGTTCCGATGATGACCCCGACCTGAATCCCAAGTTCGACGGTACTACTGGGGCTGTACGAAACGTTGGTGCCAGCAATCTTCTGGTCGATACCTCGGTACAATCCACCCCGGAATGCTTTCATAGCCAATCCTGTAGAACCGAGTGGAATGCCGGTTGGTCCCAGGGGCACAACACCACTGACATAGTAGTATTTAAACCCTTTATCGCCAATTGTACGGCCAAAGCGGGCCTGTACACCTACAGACCCCGCCAGGCCCACATCGAGCAGGGCGTGGCCGAAGAAACCGTTCCCCCAGGTAGGGTCATCGTGCATGAAGCCAATTGTAGCCGATACGCTGGCCGGGCCGATGGTGCCTGCTGCGGACAGCGAATCAATAAAGTAATCGTTGTAGCCCCAACTCTCCCAGGATGGCCCGACCGTAAAGCGCATCCGTGCTGTAGCCGAGGCCGAAAAATTAGCTGATTCGGTCAGGTTTACGTTCCCCGTAAAGGCCAGGTCTTTAGCAATCGCCGGCGCCGATACCTTGGCACCAGGGGCTTCCTGAACCGCGAAGTTGGTCAGCGTAAGCGGGAAGCCATCGTCGCCGGGGGCACCGATGTATCGTTGGGGGGAGTTGAAGGAGACGTTCTTCATGGTAAAATAAGGCGCTTCCGTCATGACGCCTAAACCAGTGAACTCGGCGGCTGTAACTTTCGCGATACTCAGGTCAAGACTGAGCTTGCCGTTGAAAATGGCGGAGGCCGAAAAGCTACCGGTTATATACGCCAGATTGATGTGAGAATCGCTGTTAAGCTGCAAATCGGCTCGCCATACATCGACGTGCATATTGTCGGTCGGCTGCACGTTGAACGTAATGTCTGTGCTATTGGGGTTATTCACAATAGCCGCCGTGTATGATAGGGTGGAAGCGGTGCCGTCGTCTTTTTTGAACAGTGGCAGCCCAATACCTCCGCGCATGCTGGCTTCCTGAAATTCGCTCTTCTTGAAGGTTCCCGAAATTTCGTCGATGGAAATGCCCCAGCTTTTCAGTTGACCGTCGCCAAGGGTTAATACGCTCTGTAAAAAGACCTTCCCACTGAAACCGTTTTGTGAGTCATAGATAAGGCTTTTGACTCCGCCCGTTAAGGGTTTGCCTTTTTTATTGAGCTTGGCGAAGGGACCACTCAGTTTGAGCTGGACCAGCGGGAAGTAGATACCCTGCCACAGGTTGCCCATGTCGGTATAGCCATCGACAAAACCATCGGGATTTTTTGTGTCGCTATGGTCATAGAAGCCTTTGTTGACTTTGCCATCGGCGTCGGTCATCGAAAACACATAGTCTTTCAGGCTGCCTACGTAAAAATCGTCGAACGTTAGCTCAGCATTCCAGTCATCAAAATCGGGGGTATTAACATCTGACGATGCCAGCATCTCCAGGTCGGCACCGTCGGCAACCCGATGAAGACCCGGTGGTTTCAGTCCAGCGCGAATCCCCATTTTCTTAAAACCTTCCACATCGAAGTACACGTAAGTGTATTTGGCCGCCAGCTCCTCCGCTTTCATCATCGGTAGCGCAGGGCCACCCTTCAGCGACAGAAATTTCGACAGTTCCATATCCTGACCCAGATAGAGCATACCTTCACCACAAAACGGTTTATCGGCACTCATGCACAGGTTGTAGCCACTAAGTGGTATGCCGCTGAAACCGCCCGGCTTGCTATTCAGGACGATCCAGGTATTGGCCTGGTAATAAGCCTGCTCGGGCGTAAAGGTGACGTCGGTGATGGCAATATTGGTGGTAATAGGCCCAAAGGATTTGTCGATGCCGAATGGAACGTCGAAGCCGACACTGTTGGCCGAGTTTTTCAGCGATGATACCAGCATATCTTTGTTGTCGGCCAAGGTCTTGCTGATGTTGCCAATCTGATCGCTGGTCAGAGTAGGTGGTGTATAGTCGGGTTTGTCCCAATTGGGTTTCAGCGACGGGTCGGCTTTATCGCTGTAGCGGGCCCGGACCACCCCACCAATCACCTGCCCGGCAGTATTACATTGCACATTGTATAAATGCACCCGTAGTCGGGCGTACTGACTGTTGACGAGTGGCAGCGGAATCATACCGTCGCCATTCAGCACCCCACCTTCCGATTCGTTTACATTATCGAGGAAAGTCAACTGGAAGCCAGCGATCGTTGCCGAGCGGCTTTTTAACACACCGCTGTTATCGACTGTTTTGTCACCCAGCTCAATCTTGCAGGAGCAGTTAATCGGAAGCTCCCCCGATTTAACTACGTATTTTTTCTCTTTTGTCGAGTCCGTTGAGGCTATAGGCAGAATTGGTAGCTTCGGCGTGGACTCATTGCCATACGTAAAGGCGCAAACGGGGCTTTTTCCGTCGTTCTGAAAATGCAGCTTGCTAGAGCGGTCGATGGCCTGTACTCGCCAGGCGTACCGCTTGCCCACAACCAGGGGTGGCTGCGTAGGGCCGTACAAAAAGGTGCTTGTACGCAGGTTCCGCAATTCGACCCCTGATTTCGGTAATGTAATAGCATCGATAAATACGTTCGGGTCGATGTTTTCCTGGGGTAGTTCAACGACCCGGAGGGTATACTCAACCGAAGCGGGCGAAACTCCAACGGGAGGTGTCCAGGTAAACACAACAGCTTGTGGGGTCGTAGCCGTTACGTTGGCGTCGCAGAGGGGCGAAATCAGGATAGGGGGCTCCACCGAACGAACCACAATCGGTGCTGAACATCCCAACGGAAACTCAGCCGATAGGGCCTGGCCAAAGGCAGTGGCTGCCGTATTGGTAGCCGTTTCGTTGTACGCCCGGATACAGAGTTGATATGTTCCGTCCGGGAGTGGCAGGCCCCGTGCCAGCAGGTTTTTGTCGATTCCGGTTACCTCGATTTGATTCAGGTCGAACAACCCTTCCAGATCATTTCGGGTGAGTAAGGTCTGGCCGGGGGGGACTGTAACCGGGCGCGGAGGGCGGTAGTTGGGCGACGTTTTGATTTCGATGCCGTTGTCGCCCGTAAGCTGGCCTGTCAAACGAATCTGGTATGTACTCCGGCTGGTGTTGATGATAAACACCCGCACCTGCTGACCAACTCCGGGATAATCCTGAAGGTAGGCACTATAGGGCGGCATCACGCTCACCTGCACCTGCAACGGGAACGTTTGGGCATAGACAGTGTTAACCGCAAAGATCGTTATGATGAGCGCAGAGAACGCCAGGATTCGTTGCGCTCGTTGCGAAACACTCCGCGCCCTTTGCGTTATATCGAATTTAAAATGAGATTCCATAACCAAGGTTGCCTCTGAGTTCGTTGAAGGTTTGTTCCTGAATGCCGGTATTAGAGTTCAGGTAGTTGAGCGATACATTGACCGTCTGGCGTTTGGCGATCTGGTAGCCAGCGTTTACCGAAGCCGTTAATACCTTGCCCGTTATGCCCGACTGCTGATTGACCAGATAGCTGGCGTTGAAGGACGTCGTTAGCTTTTTCTCCAGAAACGACTGGGTAGCCCCCAGCGTAGGGCCAAAGAAGCGCACGGTTTGATTGGTATCACCAACGGCAACGGGCAACTGTGTTTGTGTGTAGGAGAGCATGCCGTTGAAGCCCCAGCCGGTGGTGGTTTGCTGGTAGAAATAGCCCAGGTTCAGGTTGATGTTGTTGTTTTCGGTCTGGCTGGCGGTGGTGGCATTTAGGTCGCTGAGTTTCTGATAGGTGGTTGTTAGGGTAAACACCTGCGCTACATCTTCCGTTTGAAGGGTATATCGTGTATTGACCGTTGCCGACAGGTTATTCTGCGCCAGCCGGAGCGTGTCGATGACCGGACGAAGACCCGCCTGCTGGCTAATGCCATAATTGGAAAGCTGTACATCGATACCGAAAGCCGTTGCCGGGTTGTACGAGACGATCAGCGAGCCAATGCTTCGTCCGGTACGGGCATTTTTGTTGTTGGCTAGGTTGTCGAATTGTACCCCATAACTGCCCGACAATCGAAGTTTACCTTCCAGCAAGGTCAGGTTGGGGGCGATGGCATAACTCTCTATATCACTCTGAAAATAATAAGCACCCATTGTCTGGAAGTTAGGGTCGATGCGCTTGTACTGGAGTTTGATCCCTGCTGCTTTGCCCCGGTAGCCGATAGCTGCCTGCGTCGCCTGCGTCAGTTGAGTTGACAATCGGGGCGTAAAAAGTTTTCCGAAGAAGCGCGTTACTGAATTACTCCCTTCGGCCGAGATAAGCGTGCTCCGAACATCACGGGTGTAGGCACTAACGGCCTCATCGAGTTCAACCGTGATGTGTTTCAGAATCAGCAGGCGGGTGGTCAGGCCTACGACCAGGTTTTCGGCGGGTGTAACGGTTTGAGAAACGGATTGAGGGGCTGAGGTGATCGAAGCCGAATCATCTTTGGCGCGCAACATAATCAGATCGACGTAATTGCCGGGTTTGCCATACCCAACTTTTAACGCATAGCCCGTACGCTGATAAGCGGGGATAATGTCGGGTTCGGCCAGGTTGGTTGAGATCGCTTTGTTGAATCGGCCATACACGGCTCCCAGCCGCAGCTTGCCCGGATTGAGTTCAACGCCACCTCCCAAAAACGTATGCCCCGCCAGCGTAAAGGGGGAGAAACTGACATTTCGATAACCTGCATGAACGGTAGCCCATTTGTAGGTTGGTGACACACCGAACTGGTTGAACGGTTGGCGGAAACTGCTGCCCTGATTGCCCAGTACGGCCGAGAAAGGCAGTGATATACCACCAGGCAATGCAACGGTTACCGAGCCACTTAATCCGAAAGGAGAGGGTTGGTTGCGGGCGGCAATGCCACTGGCTGTATAAAACCCCGCGTAGGCATTCAATCCTCCCGACACTTTTACAGGCAGGGATTTCGTCGTAGGGGCATCGGTTTGTGCCAATGCTACCTTACTCAGCCAGAACCCGAAAAGGAGAAGAAGTAAAGTTGGACGCATGAGCTGACGAGATGGTCAAAAAACTTGTGTCAAAGCTAGTTTTGCCTGCTGCGCCAATCAATCGGATAAATGTATGATAGGGATACTACGTGATGAATAGGTTTGTTTTTATTGGTTTGATAATCAGATATTTGTGTTTTTGAGCTTGCGCTTTGCTGAACTGCTTAATGCGTATTTTTACGCATACCAGCATGGGCTGAAGGGATAAACAAGCAGCCCGATCCGAAGACCGGGCTGCTGGGTGGATAGAAAGTTAATACCTGATGAGGGTCGTTACTTTTTCACGAGGGCCTTGGCCGGTTGAAAATCGGGGTGACCCGCTTGCCAGAGCGCGAACGCATACATGTTGGCGAAGTTGCGGAAGGTTACGGCTTTGTCTTCTGTGAAATGACCATTGTCGTAATTGACTTGCAGAACTACGGGTTTGCCGGAGGTACTGGCGTTTTGTAGGGCAGCGGCAAACTTACCCGGCTGCCAGGCAATAACACGCGGGTCGTTCATGCCTCCGATGCACATTACCGCCGGATACCTGGTCCCTTCTTTCACATGGTTGAAGGCATCCATCTCATAGAGCGCCATGCACTGGACCGAATCCTTTACGGTGCCGAACTCGGGTGCATTGACGGGGCCATTGGGTGATTCTTCCATACGGAGGGCATTGGAGCAGCTTACGTTACTGATGGCAGCGGCAAACAGATCAGGGCGCTCGGTGATGGCCCGGCCAATAAGGATGCCTCCTGCCGACGTGCCTTCGCCAATAAGGTGTTGTGGGCTTGTGTATTTATGTTTAACGAGGTACTCGCCACTCGAAATGAAATCCTTCCAGGTGTTAGGCTTGGTTGTCTGAAAACCTGCCCGATACCATTTCTGCCCTTTTTCGGAACCCCCACGCGGATGGGTTTCGGCGATGATAACACCCTGATTGAGTAAGGCCAGACTCCGTCGGCTAAAATAAGGCGTGGCCGATATGCCATAGGCACCATAACCGGTCATAAAACAGACCGCGCTACCGTCGCGCTTAAGTCCTTTCCGATAGACCAGCGAAAGCGGTATCATTACGCCATCATGCCCTGGAATTTCAAGCTCTTCAACCACCAAATCAGTTACACCAGGGTAGTTGGGCTGCACATCGAAGGTACTAACCGCTATTTTCCGGGTGGATGGGTCAAAGTCGTAGGCAGTGCCGGGGTTATTCCAGGAGGTTATGTAGGCTAATACCTCATTGCTACGTGGAGCGTCATAAGGCTCAATACCTGTAGTGCCTGTGCCTGGAATGGGTACATCAGCCCATTGTTTTGTGTGGGGATCGTACTGCCGGATTTTCTCATTGATACCATCACTCAATGTGACGAACAAAAAATCTTTCGTTGCTACGATCCGGGTAATATTTCGTTGGCTTTCAGGCAGTAGAACAGTCGCCTTCGCCGGATTTGGATTGCTCGCGTCCGTTTCCAGAATTTGGCCATTCGGTGCATTTTTGACACTCAGCAAGTACAGTCGATTGCCAATCTTGTAAAAATCGTTGATGCTGTCGGAGGGGGCAGCTACACGTTTCCAGCTAATAGCCGATTTTGTAAGATCGGCTGGAGCCGCCATCCAGGCATCAATTCGCCGATCAACCGACGATAGGATACCGTACATCTGTGTATAATCACCCGAAAAATACATAATCGGGTATTGGTCGGGCCGAATGCCCATGTCGGGGTTTTTAGCCCGTGACCATAATTCAGGGTCGTTGCCGGGGCTGGTACCTAGTTTATGTAATCGGGCCTTGGTATCGAGGTTGCCTTTAGGGTCTTTAGGATCGTTCGAATTTTGAGGAGTATACAGAAAGCCACTGTTGTCGGGCAACCAGTCGATGCCTCCGCCAAAAACAGCGGTGATGCTTTCGGGGCGGAAGGTTTTGGTGGCTACGTCCATGGTTCGTAAAGTCGACAGTTCGGCACCGCCTTCCTGCAGGCCAATGACCAGAAGCTTTCCGTCTGGGCTGGGGGTGAAAGCACTCATGGCGTAGGTTTTGCCCTGACTCGATGCGGTTGGATCGAAGAGCAGTTTTTCGGGCCCGGTTTTCCCTTCGCGGCAGTAGAGCTTACCGACGTTTTCGTTAGGAAGGGTTTTGCGATAGAAATAGGTGTTTCCTCGTTTCCTGATTTCGCCGTAGCGGATGGGGAGCCGTTTGTCGTAATCCACAAAGGTCTGGATGAGCTTGTCGCGACCTGGAATCTGAGCCAGCAGGGTGTTGGTATAATCGCCCTGGGCCTTGAACCAGTCTTTGACTTCGGCACTGTTCATATCTTCGAGCCAGCGATAATTGTCGGTGATTTTTTTACCAAAATAGGTGTCCGTGACAGGTCTTTTGGGCGTAGCCGGTAGACTAGCGTTAACGGATACCTGCGCCTGTACCGTCAGACTGACAAACAGAGCTACTATCGTATACAAAGAGGTCTTCATGGTAAATAATTGATTAGAGGTCAGCTAGTTATACGTATAATAAACATAGCCTGATTCGCTACGTATACTACTATGGTGTCGACCATTTTGAGTGAACGGCAATTCATCGGCTCGATAGCAGCTAGTTCTACGCTGTTATTTATTTAAACAGCCCCGTTTTCAGGGCTTTGGCTACCGCTTCGGATTTGGAGTTGACGTGCAGTTTTTCGTAAATATTGACAATGTGCGTGCGAACCGTACCCATGCTGATATCGCAGTGGTGAGCGATGAGTTTGTAGCTGTCGCCTTCTACCAGTCGTTTTAAGACGTCTTTTTCTTTATCCGTGAGCGAAAAGTCGGTCGGTTTGGGCTGTTGAAAAGCCTGTAGTACTTTTAACGCGATGGAAGGGGTCATAGCCGCTCCGCCAGACATGACTTCACGAATTGCGTCGATGATTTTATCGGCGGGGGTTTTCTTGAGCAGGTAGCCAACCGCTCCGGCGGAGATAGCCGCAAAAATTCGTTCGACATCTTCAAAGACGGTGAGCATCAGGATTTTCGGACGGGTGGTCTGCTGACGGATGAGCTGTACGGCTTCGATTCCTGTTCGGCCCGGCATATCGATATCCATCAGAATAACATCGGGCTGGGTATGATTCACCAACTCTACAGCCTTGAGCGCATTGGGGTATTGACCCGTTACAATCAGATCGTCGGTAGCCTCGAAAATCAGCGCGAGGGTTTCCCGCAATGAGTCATTATCGTCGAAAATAGACACTCGAATCATAGGCCTAAATAGCTTCTACAGGTACTTTAAAGGTACCATTGGTCAGTACAACTTCTTTTTTTTGCTGGAGATTGTAGACTTTCATTGAAAAGGTACCTTCGACTGTAGCTCCATCAAATTTTGTTACGGTAACCGTACCGGTTCGTCCTTCTTTATTGGTATAGGTCGTATTGGTTTTTACATCTACATAAGTCCCTGTGCTTCCCGTTTTGCTAATATCAACCAGCGTAATTGTACCGGGGCCTGTTAGTTTTTCGAGTGTAAAGCCCATCATGTGCACACTGTTATAGCCAACCAGTGTTAGGTCTTTGGTCGTTTTGTTATAGGTCGATGTTGCTTGTTCGGATGTAAACGATTGACCATCTACTGAAGCCGTTACCACGCCTTTGCTGGCTGGTGTAACGCTACTATCTTCCTTCTTACTACAAGCCAGTGAACTGGCAACCAGGACAAGCATCCAGACTAGTTTGTGCGTTTTCATACGATAAGCTTGTGCGTTGACAAGTAATCCGGGCAGGTTCCTTAGCCGCCGTTACTTACTCAACAAAAGTAGCTTGTCGGCCTATACTGAAAAATCGGATAAATGTATGATTCTCACGGGTTCATAATCAGTTGCAAACGAGTGCCCTGCCCCAGTGTTGACTGTACGGCTAATGTGCCGCCCATGGCCGATGCCCGCTGTTTCATACTGTTCTGTCCTGTTCGCTGACTGACTTGAGCCGCATCAAATCCTCGTCCATTATCTTCAATCAGTACCATCAGTTGATCGTTCTGAAGCTCAAAACGGATTGTCGCCTGGGTTGCCTGCGAGTATTTGATTAGATTATTAATCGCTTCTTTGCCAATCAGATACAGGTTTCGACGTACTTCCATCGAAACGGGATAATCGTCCAGCGAGGAGTCAGCCGAGAAGTGCAAAACAATTCCTTTGGCTTCCATGAGTGGCTGTGCGTATTCCCGTAAGCGCAACGCAATCCGATGTAAGGAGTCGTTACCGGGATTGATGGTCCAGATAATTTCATCAATGGATTCCAGAATCTGGCGGGCATCGGTGTAAATTTTCTGGACTGTTTTCTGGGCCGATTCGGGTTGGTTCTGTCTGAGTAGCGCGTCCGTGTGGCCACTGAGCATAGAGATGCTGCTTAATGTACTGCCTACTTCATCGTGAAGGTCATGGGCAATCTGTTTGCGGAGCTTTTGAGCTTCTTCTAATCGGCGCAATTTGGATCGGTTCAACAACCAGGCGCTGACGGCTCCACCCAGCAATAGCAACAGAGCCGCGCCAATGAGCAGGGCATTGGTACGAAATCGAGTACGCTCGGCCTCCTGCTGATTAAATCTGGCTTGTTGTTGAAGCAGTTTTATACGGGCTTCCTTCTTCTCTGTTTCGTACTTGGCCACCATGCGTTGTACTTCAGCGTTGGTGCGGACCGTAGTCGTGGAGTCCATGCGCTGGTTTCGTTCGAGCTGGAAGACATAAGCCTGCTGAAAATCTTTCATGCCACCGTATAGGTCGGCCAACCCCTGCGTGTACTCAGATATAATGGCTTTATCTCCTCGTTCATTGGCCATCGCCAAAGCTTTTTTCATGTAGTATTCAGCCTGCTTATAATCTTTCAACTCTTCATAGAAGCGCCCCATCATGAAATAGCCAGGAGCAATTGCTTCTTTATTCCCCTGCTTAATTGCCATAGCCAACGACTGTTCCAGATAAGGCTTGGCTTCCTGAAAGCGTTTGTCTTTCTGAAGCGCTAAACCAATATTGCCCAGAATATCTGATCGAAGCAGCTCGTAGTCGGTGCCATGGATAAAGCTAAGCGCTGTTTTATAGTGTAGGATGGCTTCTTTCTCCTGATTCAGATCATCGTAACATCGACCAATATTGTGTTCGGTAATAGCCAGACCATAAGGAGTCGCTGACGACTGTTTCATTAAAGCAAGCCGTTGCTGGAAATAGGCTATGGCCTGCCTCGGTTTATTCATATTTTTAAGCGCCAGACCAATAATTTCATAGGTTCTTGAATTTCGCGGTTGGATGTTGTATTGCTCCTCCATACGAATCACCTTGAGAGATGTTTCGACCGCTTTATCATATTGTTTTAATTTATTGAGTGCTAGCGCTACATCCGTTGTTTTTTCAGTAATAATGCGGGGATGAAGCGTATACGATTCGGCACTTTTCAGCGATTTTTGATATAAAGCCAGTGCTTCCTGTGGGCGGTCGGTGAGATAATATAGACTACCCATGTTGGTATACGTATTGGAAAGTCCACGTCCATAATCTAGTTTGATAGACAAGGTCTCGGCCCCTTGTAGCAACGAATCGGCTCGTTGGTAAGCGGCTTTTTTTGTAAAAAGCTCGTATGCCAGACGAAGCGTAGCTCTGACAAAGTTAGTATCTATAGGAGGATGGGTCTTCACATAGATCTCCAGCGAATCCAGTGATTTAGGAACCTGAGCGTTTAGAACACCACGACACAGCAATGTCAACTGAAATGCAATCAGCAGGAAATAGAAACAATGTTTCATTGTGTTTGGTATGGGTTTAGTCTGGCACTCGATCAGGTAATTGACGTAGTTACGACTAAGCGAGTCCCCTGTTCAGGAGTAGATTGTATATTCAGCGAGCCGCCTATGGCTTCAGCGCGTTGTTTCATGCTAGCCTGCCCATTGCGACTATTGATGGCATCTTGTACAAACCCCCGCCCATTGTCCTCAACGACAACCTGTAGTTGCCTTTCTTTTAGTTCAAACCGAACTGTAGCCTGGGTAGCCTGCGAATATTTAACCAGATTGTTAATGGCCTCTTTGCCAATTAAATATAGGTTTCTTCGGACTTCCATCGAGACGGGGTGCCGATCCAGAGACGCATCGACACTAAATCGGAAATCGATGGCTTTCGTCTCCATGAGGGGCTGGGCGTATTCCTGAAGGCGTAGCGCGATACGGTGGAGTGAATCATTTCCTGGATTGATGGTCCAGATAATTTCGTCGACCGATTCCAGAATCTGTCGGGCATCGGTATAGATTTTCTGGACCATTTTCTGAGCCGATTCAGGTCGATTCTGGCTCAGTAACCGATCGGTATGGCCGCTGAGCATGGAAATGCTGGATAAGGTACTCCCGACTTCATCGTGGAGGTCGTGGGCGATCTGCTGGCGTAAGTTCTGGGCTTCTTCCAGACGGCGTAATTTAGAGCGATTCAGTAACCATGCACTCCCTACGGCTACCAGTAAGAGTAATAGAATACTTCCCAAAAGCAGGAGTTGAATCCGCTGGGTTTCCTGCTGGCGCAATTGGGCTTCCTGACGAAGCAGTTTAATCTGGGCTTCTTTCTTTTCGGTTGCGTATTTGGTAATTAGTCGCTGAACTTCTGCGTTAGTTCGAATGGTGGTGGTGGAGTCAATCTTCTGATTGCGTTCTAGCTGGTAAACGTAGGCTTGCTGAAAGTCTTTCATACCACCATACAAATCGGCTAGTCCCTGAGTATAGATGGCAATCTTGGGTTTATCGTCCTGCTCATTGGCCAGCGCAAGCGCCTGTTTCATATAGCGCTCGGCCAGCTTATAGTCTTTCTGTTCTTCATATACCTGCCCCAGGTTGAAATAATCCGTAGCCATAGCCGACTGATTTTCCTGCTTTCTGGAAATAGCCAGCGCCTGCTCGATGGCCTGCCTGGCTTCATCAAACCGTTTTAGTTTGCGTAAGACCAGACCTGTGTTGACCAGTATGTCGGACTGGAGTAGTTCTGATTCGGCTTCTTTAGCATGGCTTCGGGCTGATTTGTAATAACTTAGTGCTTTCGCTGGCTGTCCCAGATCGTCATAGCATTTGCCAATGTTCTGCTCGCAAATAGCCATTCCGTAGGGGTTCTTCTGGGCTTGGTTTAAGGCGAATGCCTGTTGCAGATAGCCAATGGCTGCGTGGGGCCGATGCATATCTTTCAGTGTCAGGCCAATCCCATTGTACGTATCTTCATTTCGGGGTTGGAGGTTGTACTGCTCCTGCATCCGTAGCGAACGCAGGTAGGCCTCGATTGACTGTTCGTATTGATTCGCTTTCCGATAGGCTGTACCCAGATTGGTCAAGGCACGTGCTATGGTACGGGTGTCGAATTTATAGTCTTCGGCAATGGAGAGTGCTTTTCGGAGCGACTCAAGGGTTTGCTGCGGCCTGTTCGACAGGAAGTAGTTGGACCCCATGTTGGTATTGGCCCTGTACATCCCACGGCCGAAGTGCAGCCGTCGGGCTATCGATTCGGCCCGATGCAGGATTGAATCGGCCCGGTTATAGTCGGCTTTTTTGCGGGTGATCAGATTGCCTAATTCATTCAGAGCGATCACGTAGTTGGTATCCGTTGGGGTATGCGTCTGAACATAGATTTCCAACGAATCCAGCGATTTGGGTATCTGAGCCCGAACTGTACTGGGTCCCGGCAGAATCAGGCTCAACATCGCAAATAAAATGAAATATGGGGCCTTTTTATAAAATGTAATCAACACGGGTATTCGGTTTAGATCAGTGACGTTGTAACTATCAGACTCGTTCCTTTGTCGGGGGCCGAATGGATGACCAGCGTACCACCTATTGCCTGAGCTCGTTTTTGCATACTGGTCTGCCCATTTCGACTGCTGAGTTGTGTGGTGTCAAAGCCCTGGCCGTTATCTTCGATGAGCACCTGCAACTGGTTGGCTTTTAGCTCAAACTGGACAGTCGCCTGGGTGGCCTGGGAGTATTTGACCAGGTTGTTGATGGCTTCTTTGCCAATCAGGTACAGACTCCGACGAACCTCCATCGAGATCGGCA
This sequence comes from Spirosoma aerolatum, assembly GCF_002056795.1. Taxonomy (NCBI): domain Bacteria; kingdom Pseudomonadati; phylum Bacteroidota; class Cytophagia; order Cytophagales; family Cytophagaceae; genus Spirosoma; species Spirosoma aerolatum. Next base: position 2,333,951 of record NZ_CP020104.1, read on the forward strand.
ACTCATCCAGCGAAGGGTCTACCCCGAAGGTGAAAGCGATGTGTTTGGATTCCATCAGGGGCTGAGCATACTCCTGAAGACGTAGCGCAATGCGTTGCAGCGAGTCGTTGCCCGGATTGATGGTCCAGATAATTTCGTCGATGGATTCGAGGATCTGTCGGGCATCGGTATAGATTTTCTGGACCATCTTCTGGGCCGATTCGGGTCGGTTCTGGCTGAGCAGTTCGTTGGTGTGGCCGCTCAGCAGGGAGATGCTGGAGAGGGTGCTGCCCACTTCATCGTGGAGGTCGTGAGCAATCTGTTTGCGTAAGGTCTGAGCTTCCTGGAGTCGGTTGAGTTTGGCCCGGTTGAGCAGCCAGCCACTGACGGCTGCTCCCAGTAGCAGCAGCAGCAGTCCCCCTAGCAGCAGGGCGTTTCGTTGCAATCGTTGCCTTGCTAGTTCTTCCTCCCGGAGTTGGGCCTGCTGGCGAAGCAGTTTGATCTGAGCCTCTTTTTTCTCGGTTTCATAACTGGCGACCAGCCGTTGCACTTCCGTACTGGTCCGAATGGCCGTAGCCGAGTCAATCTGTTTATTTTTTTCGAGCTGGAACGCGTAGGCCTGCTGGAAATTTTTCTGACCTCCGTAGAGATCGGCCAGAGCCTGGGTATAATTGCCAATCTGCTCCTTATCGCCCCGTTCGGTAGCCAGCACCATCGCTTTTTTTAGGTTGGCTTCGGCTAGCTTGTACTGTTTCAGGTCTTCATAAATACGGCCCAGGTTGAAGTAAGCCGTAGCCATACTTTCTTTATGGTTCTGATTCCGGCCGATGGCCAGTGATTGTTCAACGTATGGAATTGCTTCCTGCGAATGGCCTGATGCATTCAAAGCAAGCCCGATATTGACTAGAATATCGGCCTGAAGCAGCTCAAATTGTACCACTCTTGCATGCTGAAGGGCTTTTTTATAGATTGGAATAGATTGGTCGTATCGTTTTAGCTCATCATAGCAAATACCCATATTATTTTCAGTAATGGACATTCCCCTTATATTATGCTCAGCTTTTGCCAACGCTAGTCCCTGCCGGTAGTACGTGAGCGCTTCCGAATACTTCTTCATGGCTCGGAGTGCATTACCAATACCGCCGTAGGTAGTCGCAATTCGGGGCTGAATGGTATACTGCTCCTGTACGCGCAGTGACCGAAGTCCAATAGCTACGGCTTTACCATACTCGCCAAGTTTTTCATACGCAGCGGCTACGTTAGCCATAGCTCCACAGCGGAACCGAGGGGTGAGTTTATAGGTCTCGGCGTCCGTTAAGGCTTTCTGAAAATACGTAAGGGCTACTTGCGGACGATCCGTCAGGTAATAAATAGATCCCCGGTTTGTATAGGCTTTTGCCAGACCCAGCCCATACTGAAGTTTACCGGCCAGTTTTTCGGAAATTTGCAGAACAGAGTCGGCAGCGTCATAATCGGGATTGGTGCTTGAATGAAGTTCACGGCCCAGCACATTTAGGGCAATGACGTAATTGGTATCCTGAACCGTATGTGATTTGAGGTAAATACGAACCGAATCGAGAGAATTAGGCACCTGAGCTATCAGAACGGCTTTAGGCAAGAGGGTCACAAAAAGGATAAGGACAATTCGACAGAAGCAGGATTTCATGATAACGAGTTATCGATAGTCCTATAAATATCAATCAAATATTGCCCAAATTATAATGTCTTTAGCAAAAGGTTTATAGAACCGCATGGGCGGCCCCGACAGATTGGTTAAAGGCTCACCTGCATCGATAACTTTACCGCAAAGGAGGTAGCGCCTGGCTGATTCCGGTAAGTCAGACGATGGAGCGCTTCAATACGCAGCACCTTAAAGACGTTTTCAATGCCGTATCCTACTTCTGCATAGGGCACCGACCCTAAAGACCGGATTGGTGCAATCGGTTTGCCAGTGGCATCATGCGTGGCAGGGAGTGACCGGTTCTGGTTGCTTAGGTGTCCCCACAACAGGTTGCCGGTCACGAACGAACGCCAGCCCCAACGCCGGACCAGTGGAAGCCGATTGGTAAGTAGACCATCAAATTTGTGTTCGATGGCCAGGGATACATATCGATCACTGGTGAATTCGGCATAGTTCATCAAATTGAACGCATTGCGGTTGTAAAACGGTGTTTGGTTGCCGAGGTGCATTTCCAGCAACGGATAGGGCAGGAGCGAAGGGCTATACCCCGCCCGAACCGTATACTGTGTCTTGCCCCACAACCCCCAGCGGAGTGCATGAGCCCATTGTAACTGCCATTTGTGGTAGGTACCCAGTCGATTCCCCTGTACCGATGACGCGCCCAGTGTATAACGAAGGGTGACAATGGGCGCGGTTTCTGTCGTCCGGCGACGGATGCGACGACCAGTAACCCGACGATTCGGGAGACGACCTGGCGCATAGCGGGTCTCCAGAAAAAACTCCCGGCTTTGCACCGTCGGATTGGCCGTTAAGGGATTGGATGATTCTGCCGGTTGGTTGATGGCAAACGGAAACAACAGATTCATCGCTCGGGCCCGAACGCCAGCTGTCTGGGTAAAATCGGAACCTAGGTCTCGTTGGGCTGTCAACACCGTTTCGCGTTGGTAGTAGGCTTGCCGGTACGCCCCAAACCGGCTGGTGATTCGAAAAAACGAGTTATCCGCAATATCTTCCTGCCGATAGCCTAGCCGCTCCAGTTCATAGCTGTGTTTCAGTGTGAGTAGTGTTAAGGGCTGGCGCGAAGGAATGAAGTTAACCTCCCAACCTGTTTTCCAGACTTTATCGCGGGTTCCATAAGCCCCATAAGCAGACAATTGCCAGTGGCGACTAAATGCATTGTTGGTTTGTAAACCAATTCGTAGCCGATTGCCTTCAATGGGGTTATATGCCCACATGGAGTATACGGATCCCAGATCGATACCCCGCCAGAGAGGCAGGTAACCACCGTTTAAGAGAAACTGCCCTACTTTTGTGTAGGCCCTGACAATGGGCAAATTACGTACCGTGTCGAGCATGGCTCTCGTTTGGTCGAATGTTGCGGATAGAATCGACTGCTCACGTTGGGTGGGCCAGTAATCAGCCGGAGCCTGCGAACGATCGTCAGCTAACTCAACATCAACCGTAAAAAAATCAACAGGTTTAGGTTGGCCGATTACTGGCCGACGAACGCTAGTAAAGTAATCGACGGTAGCACCAAACGTATGGGGTACGAGCTCGCCAGCCTGAACCGTCAGGTGAGTGAACTCAGGTAGCCAAACCTTACCTGAATCTGAAACCATCGAATAGGTTTGCTCAATAGTAATCTGGTTGATAAAGTTAATATTGGCGATGGAGTCGACGTGGGCTTCGATGCGAACCAATGCATAGCTGGCGGTATCGATCCACATCGTTCCCCGAAAAACAAGATCCCGTTCATTTTTAGGGTCAAAATCAATTCCGTAGCACGTGTACTCGCCCACCTGTGCCGTATCGGCCAGAAAATAGGTATAGGCCATTCGCCCGCTAACAGCCAGCGGAGATAGAAATTCTTTTTTGAACAGGCTTACCTGGTTTTTGTAAAAATTGAGCGTATTGAAACCTGCACCAGTGAATTGAGAAACATAACTGTCGTCGGTGATACCTACACTGCTGATGTTGGTTTTCTGGATATGCTCTTTCAGGTGCTGAGGATGCTGTCGGGCATAGATGTGTGAAACAGTTTCGGATAGAAAAATGGGGAATTCCTGTTGTTGTTTTCCGCCCTGTTTCTGCTCCAATGCCTGTAGTACGGCTCGGATAGGCTTCCGTTGTCGAAAGCGTTCATCAAGATTGTTTATTCGGATAGAAAGCTGGCTGTAGGCTTCGTAGTCATACCCGCTCAGCTGACTGAAATCATTTCGCTTCCGGTAGGAGTGTATAGCTCTAAGAACGCGAAAGGCTGGATTTTCACCTGCATGGACTACAACCTCGCTCAACTGTGCGGCTGTAGGTATCAGCTCAACCTGGATTTTACCTCCCGAAATAGCTACCGCTTTGGTCTGATACCCCAATGCCGATACTAGTAGTGAATCAGTAGGTTGTCGTAATGCTAATTGAAAAGCACCTTCCAGGTCAGCCTGCGTACCAACTGCTTTCCCCTTCACGGCCAACGATGCAAAGGGAATAGCCTGACCAGTGCTTTGATCGATTACGCGTCCCGAAATCAGCGTGGGTGTGGTCGTCTGGCCTAAAGCGGGTAAACAGAACAGAAACATTAGCCAAAACAGGAGTTGGTTGACGGAGCGAATCCGTCGTACTAATGTTAGTACAGACTGTAGGCCCTGACATTCAATTGGTAGCGTAAGAGGAAGAGATGTATTCATGTTCATGTTGTTTACCATACGACTCCAGCAAAGCTCTGGCAATCAGGCTTTAAGGTAAACTGGTTAAAACGTGAACAGGAAAATTTAGTCAGCCAAATGTTGAAATAGCTGTATGAATTGAACCGATAAACTAGTTTGTATAATTCGAGATCAACCCAAAGTGAGGATGTATACTTAGTTGTTGTGCAAAAAATGATTTGTTTTAAAGTTACATCGTTCTTACAAAGAAACTTCTCATTTTTATCAATCGTAGTAAGTGCCAGATTATTAGATGTTTTTCTTATTAGTTATTGGGGTATTGTAGCTTCAGTTGAATAAATAATAATTTTTTTATTCAATAATATAATTAAAATGGTTTAATTTGCTTGTGAGTAGAAACATAAACAATAGGTGGTTTACTTTATTGTTTATTAAAAGGCTTTTTAGGTAACACAGAATTCTTGTTTGTTACTAAATAGCTTTTGTTAATGCATATTTAAAAGATATCTAGCCTATTCATAGGTAAATAATTCAGTTTAATGTATACTAATTGGTTACGTTTTTACTTGAATTGGTTTATAAAGTAGATAAAGAGTTTAATTTTCTTAGTACTTTTTGCTAAAATAAACTAAGAATTTTAGTAGTTTTAATGATACTATTTCGTTTTTAATGTAGATAGTATATTGTTTAGATTTATAATAAATAATTTGCCTGCTAGGCTTATTTATTTTGGAAATAACACTCAACTTCTGGGGAAGACTAACGAATAAGTATGCATCCAAGGCAGCTAGTACTTTCTGCCGATGAGATTGTATTTAATCAAAAAGTAAACTGATTTTTATCAGCAAATATCTGTGGTTACACATTTATATTTAATCGCTTTTTAGAGTACATGGGTTAGCAGTGTGAGGAGAATGCGGCCGTTTTAATAGGCTAACTCAATAAACCATTGTTATGAAACTGGATAGAGTAAGGTTGTTTCTGATGAAAGCAACGATTGTCCAGAGTCTAATAGATACCATACCATACGCTCGACCCCTTTTGAGCTTCAATAGGTCTGAAGGTTAGCTAAGAGCTTTGTTGGAAAACCAGAGCCTGTCAGGAGTACAGGTAGGTTTATTTTTGTGCTAAGCCCAGATAAAATGGGACTGAACGGGCGAAGCCGTAAAGAGTCATTAACTTGGGAGGTTATTTGTCGTGAACATAGAGCGCCTTCTCCATCCCCCTTTTCAATATAATATGCATACCGATTTTTATGGAAAACTATTCCATACGATTATTGTTTGTTGCTTGGGCGTTTTTTTTTCTGTCGTCCTGTACAACGATAAAGCCGCCAACTCCCAAATTTGAATACTTTCAAAGCAGTGACCCCCGATTTCCCGCCAGTATTGAAACCATTGCCCCTCAAATTTCCAGAATACAAAAGGGGGATATTCTGGGCATTATTGTCAGCAGCCTGAATAAGGAATCGAATGAGATCATGAATTTTTACAACATCAGCTCATTACCGCTCGCCAGTTTTTCACCAGGCGGTAGTGGGGGTGGTGGGTCTGGTAGCCAGCCGATTGGCTATCCGGTCGATTCTCTAGGCAATGTAGCCATACCGCTTATTGGTAAAGTGAAGCTCGACGGGCTAACCATCCAGCAGGCGGAAGAGAAGGTTCGGGTAGAAGTGGAAAAAACACTGAAAGACCCGGCGGTGAACATTCGGTTTATGAACCATAAGTTCACCGTATTAGGTGAGGTTAAAAACGTAGGTATTTTTAACCTGCTGAATGATCGCACTACGCTCATTGATGCCATTACCGTAGCAGGGGATTTATCTGAATATGCCAAGCGGGACAGCATTAAAGTCATCCGTTCTGTAAATGGAAAACGGGAAATAGGCCTGGTCAGTTTGCGCAACCGGGAAGTATTTACCTCGCCTTATTTCTACGTTCGGAATGATGACATCATTTACGTCGAACCGACAAAAGATAAACAATTGCCGCTTCCACAGCAGGAACAGGTTAAGAACAGCGCCTTCTACCAAAGATTTCCCTTTTTCTTAAGTTTAGTAACAACCGCTGTAACGCTTATCGCGCTATTTTCCAGGCTTTAAGCGCTGTTAACGACTATCAAACGAATTCATCTATCCCTACAATCTGCCTGTGATAAATATCAACATTATTGCCTAGTCCTTTTGGAACGCCTATGAGCAGCGAACAACTATTTAGCGAAGAACAGGAAGACGATACAGATATTCTGGGGTACGTATTTAAGTACCTCCGGTATTGGTACTGGATTGTGATTGCGCTGGTTATCAGTTTTGTATATGCTTACGTTTATTTAAAAAGATATACGCCCATTTACCAGGTGAACGCTACGCTTCTCATTAAGGATGAGAAGAAGATGAATACGGAAGTGCTCGAAAAGCTGGACATGGATGGGCAAAGTAAACTAGTTGAAAACGAAATCGAAGTTCTGAAATCGAGGGCATTGATCCGGAAAGTCGTCGATGACCTGAATCTGACTGTATCTTACTGGAAAGAAACGAAAGCCCGTGATCGTGAACTCTACAACGAAAGTCCGATTACCCTGAATGCTACGGAGATTACCGATTATGCCTATAGTAACCCACTCTACATTAAAATAGGCCCCGACAGCAAATATCAGTTGCTGGATGGCGACCAAAACGAATTAGGAACGTACTACTACAGCCAGCAGGTAAAATCCAAATATGGAAAGTTCCGGATCTTTGATCGGGATAGTGTGAACACTACCTTCCCGACACCAGTGAAAGTTGTCTTTCAGAGCCGGGATGGGCTGGTCGAAGGATTGATCGGTGGGCTCCAGATCGCGTTACTAAATCCAAAAAGTAGCCTGATCTCGCTGGGTCTCGAAACGGCTGTCCCTGAGAAAGGTAAAGACATTCTGACAAAGTTGTTGAATGAGTATGCCTTTACCTCACTCGAAGACAAAAACCGGGAAGCCACCAATACGCTTCGATTTATTGAAGAACGGCTGAAACTGGTCACGGCCGAACTGGGTGGGGTTGAACAGAATGTAGAGAATTATCGCCGAAGCAAAGGCGTAACCGATTTAAGTTCCGAAGCCAATCTGTTTTTAGGGAAAGTGGAAGAAAACGATTCGAAACTGAATGAACTGGACATTCAGTTGAAAGTGCTTGATGGCATTGAAGACTATCTGAATAGTTCGCAGGTAGGTATTGTCGCGCCAGCTACGATGATGGGCTTTACCGATCCCGTCCTGACGTCTTATATCGATCAACTATCGCAGCTTGAAATTGAGCGAAGTAAGCTGGCGCAATCGGTTCAGCCCGGAAACCCCTATCTGGAAACGCTGAATAACCAGATGAAAAACGTGAAGCAGGCGATCAAGGAAAACCTGGGCAACCGGCGGAATAGCCTGAATGTCTCTAAACGAAGTCTGCTCGAATTGAATAATCGCCTGGAAGGCGCTATTTCGTCTATTCCGCACAAGGAACGGGAATTTGTGGGCATCAAGCGGCAGGCGAATATCAAAGAGGATCTTTATTTACTGCTGTTGAAAACCCGTGAGGAAACGGCACTATCCTATGCGTCGACCGTGACGGATAGCCGGGTGGTCGATGCGCCCTTCTCGACGGGTGGCCCGATCCGGCCCGATCGGAACAATATTTACCTGATGGCATTGCTGTTTGGCCTGGCTGTTCCCATTGGCCTGATCGCCCTGAAAGAAGCCCTGACGAATACGGTTCAGAATAAGAAAGAAATTGAGCGGAAAACGGGCCTGAAAGTATTTGGTGAAGTGGGTTTACTACCTAAAGAAGAGCAGGGCGAAATCATCGACATTCGGAGCCGAAGCTTTGTGAGTGAGCAATTGCGCATGTTGCGCTCCAACATGCAGTATTTGTTCCTCGATAAGCAGGACGACATTGGCAGTACGATTCTGGTCACCTCGTCTACTAGTGGCGAAGGCAAGAGTTTCATGACGCTTAACATTGCCGCTTCGCTGGCGCTGTTGAACAAAAAAGTAGTGATCCTCGGGCTGGACCTACGCAAGCCGAAAATACAGGAGTATCTGAAGGTCAGTAATAAGATGGGTATGTCGAATTATCTGATCGGAAAAACGAGCCTTGATAGTATCATTCATGCAACGTCAGTAGAAAACCTATACATGGTCCCCAGTGGGCCGATTCCGCCAAACCCCTCGGAACTGATCGCCAATGGTCGACTGAAACACCTGATCGAGGACTTACGCAAATCGTTCGATTACATCATGATCGATACGCCCCCACTCGGCCTGGTTACGGATGCTACACTGCTGGCTCCCTACGTAGACGAATGTTTTTACCTGGTTCGCCACGAGAAAACGCCCAAACTATACTTGTCGAACATTAAGGAACTGGCGCATAAGAAGCTGTTTAAAACGGTACACATTATTTTCAACGCGGTCAATTACAAGAACTCTTCCGACTATGGGTATGGCTACGGCTATGGGTATGGCTACGGCTATGGCAAAGGAGCTTACTATGCGGAAGAAACCTCGAAAAAGAGCTGGATCAACCGACTTCTGTCGAAAGTATAAGCGATACCATCCACACTGCATCATTTCAGGAATAACGATACAATGAGTCGATCAGAGGCCATATCGATTGGTGTAATCGGATTAGGGTACGTAGGGCTGCCCCTAGCCGTTGAGTTCGGAAAAAAATACCCGGTTTTTGGCTTTGACGTCAACAAAGAGCGAATTCGGCAACTTGTCGAGGGGCATGATGCCACGCTCGAAATCGCCAAAGAACAAATCTGCTCGGCTAAGCATCTGACGTTCACGCATGATATTGAGCTATTACGGTCCTGCACCGTCTACATTATCACCGTCCCGACCCCCATCGATAGCTTTAAAAAACCGGACCTGAGCTTTTTACTGAAAGCCTCGACGGCCGTCGGAAAACTCCTGAAAAAAGGCGATACGGTCATTTACGAATCGACGGTTTATCCAGGATGCACCGAAGAAGATTGTGTGCCTGTGCTGGAGAAGTGCAGCAAACTTACGTACAATCAAGACTTCTTCTGTGGCTACTCCCCCGAGCGGATCAATCCGGGTGATAAGGAGCGAACGCTGACCCGTATTCTGAAAATTACGTCAGGGTCAACCGACGACACGGCTGATTTTGTCGATCGCTTGTATGGCTCTATCATCGAAGCGGGAACCTACCGCGCCCAGTCCATTAAAGTGGCCGAAGCCGCCAAAGCCATTGAAAATGCTCAGCGGGATATCAACATCTCGTTTGTCAATGAACTGGCGCTGATGTTCGACCGGATGGGCATCGACACCAACGACGTACTGGATGCGGCTGGCACGAAATGGAACTTTCTGAAATTTAAACCGGGACTGGTAGGCGGACACTGTATCGGAGTTGACCCCTATTACCTGGTTCATAAAGCCCAAAGCCTCGGGTATTACCCCCAGGTCATTGCCTCGGGGCGGCTCGTGAACGACGGCATGGGCATGTTTGTGGCGAAGAAGATCCTGAAGCGACTCATTGCCAACGGGCTACAGATACAGTCGAGCCGGGTACTTATTCTCGGTATCACGTTTAAGGAAAACTGCCCGGATACGCGCAACACCAAAGTGGTCGATATTTACCACGAGCTTATTGATTTTGGCATTGGGGTTGACGTCTATGACCCCTGGGCTTCTCCGCAGGACGTGCAGGAAGAATATGGTATAGAGCTGGCCGATACGATAGCCGGGAAGCAATACGACGGGATTATTCTGGCTGTGGCTCATCGGCAGTTTTTTGAATTAGATATAAACGGGTTAAAAAGAGATGCGAAATCCATCGTGTTCGATGTGAAATCCATCTTCGACAAGAAGCTGGTCGACATTCGGCTGTAAGCGCCATCGCTTCTTAGTCAACTCCTTACGTATAGTCTTGAAACGGTTTTCAGCAGTATGCATTTCGCCTATCTAACGCCTATTGATCAACCTTTACCATGTCGCTCACTCAACTTACCGTTCGGGAAGGCTCACTGGCCGGTGATACCATCCGTCCGCTCGACCAGCCCGCCATCATCTCGCCCCGGCGCGACAGTATTCATCAGAAACTGCCCGATAGCTTACTGACTATTGCGCAGAAAGAGGCCTGGCACTGTGCCAGTTTAGACGACATTATTCAGCATAAGCTCGACCAGACGGTTGCGCATGTATACATCGATGAGGTGCTGTTGAAAGCCCACGATCCGAACCAGGTTTTTGAAACAATTCGGACCAAACTGATCGACAATACCTATTTTGCGTTTCGCATCGTAACGGCCGAAAACATAAAAGCCAGCATTCAGCAGCGTATTTCCTACGGTTTCTTTACGATCTATTACCCATTCCATTTTTTATCCAGACGGGTACTCCCAAAACTCAAGGGATTTCGTAAAGTATGTCGGTTGCTGGCCATCCCGGTCGATATCTCGAAAGCAGAAATCATTGGTCGATTGATTTACAAAGGGTTCGACATTGTTGATCTGGTTGAAACGGCTCAGGATACGCTAATCATTGCCAAAGCGAACACGGGCGTCATGCCCAGCCAGCTCAGACCCGCTTCCAAGGAGGGGTTTCTGTTCCGAATGCAGCGGGTTGGTAAACTGGGGATTCCGATTACCGTCTATAAATTCCGCTCCATGCATCCTTACGCCGAGTATGTGCAGGAGTATCTGCACCGGACCAATGGGCTGGATGCAGGCGGAAAGTTCAAAAATGACTTTCGCGTGAGCACCGGTGGGCGCGTATTGCGAAAATACTGGCTTGATGAATTGCCCATGTTGTATAACCTGCTGAAAGGGGATATCAAACTGATCGGCGTTCGCCCCATTAGTGAGCATTATTTTAGCCTGTATCCCGCTCAGGTTCAACAGATACGGAAGAAGCATAAGCCGGGTTTACTACCGCCTTTTTATGCCGATATGCCTACTACGTTCGACGAAATTGTGCAGTCGGAGCTGGCGTATCTGGAAGCCTACGAAAAAGCCCCCTGGCAAACCGATCTGGCGTATTTGCTGAAGATCCTGAAAAATATCGTCGTTCATAAAGCGCGTAGTAAATAGACATGACCGCTTCATTGACTGGGTCTGGCATCAGCGAAACCATACAGATGGTTGATTTGAAGAATCAGTATCTGAAAATCAAACCTGCCATCGATGCGGCCATTCAGGAATGTCTGGATACGACTGCTTTTATCAAAGGCCCGCAGGTTGGCGCTTTTGAACAGCAACTAGCGAAATACCTGAATGTAAAGCATGTGATTTCCTGCGCCAACGGAACCGACGCCCTTCAGTTGGCGATGATGGCGCTGGATTTGAAACCAGGCGATGAGGTCATAGTTCCCGCTTTTACTTACGTAGCAACAGCCGAAGTGATTGCGCTACTGGGACTCAAACCCGTGATGGTCGATGTAGACCCGGACACGTTTACAATGACACGGGAAAGCATCGAAAAGGCGCTGTCGCCACGAACTCGATTGGTGGTTCCCGTACACCTGTTTGGTCAATGTGCCGATATGGAAAGCATTGTCGCGTTATGTCAGGTGCATGGACTGTCCATAATTGAAGATACGGCGCAGGCTGTAGGAGCAACCTACACATTTCGGAATGGAACGATAAAAGCCGCAGGCGCAATGGGGGATCTGGGGACCACATCGTTCTTCCCATCGAAAAACCTCGGCTGTTTTGGCGATGGAGGAGCGGTCTATACCGACCAGGATAGTCTGGCACACAAGGTGAAGATGATCGGAAATCATGGGCAGGCCCGAAAGTATGTCCACGAAACGATTGGCGTGAATTCCCGCTTGGACACCATTCAGGCCGCTATTTTACTCGAAAAGCTGAAACATCTGGACGGCTATACCCAGGCGCGTCAGCAGGTCGCCAATCGATACGACGAAGCCTTTCGGAATGTGGAAGCCATCGAAATTCCATACCGAAATCCTGATTCGACCCATGTCTTTCATCAATACACGCTGAAAGTACCGGCTGATAAACGGGATGGACTGAAAGACTATCTGAGCCGGAAGAAAGTACCCAGCATGATCTATTATCCGATTCCCCTGAATGCCCAGAAAGCGTACCAGAGCGTCGGTCGAGTGGTGGGCGATCTGGCTGTAACGCAGGATTTATGCCGACGGGTGATTTCCCTACCCATGCATACCGAGTTGTCGGACGATCAGATCAATTATATTGTCGAAACGATCATTGATTATTTTTCCTGACAGGATTTACAAGATGTACAGGATGATGTTTGTCCGATAAATCATGAAAATCCAGTTAATCCTGTCAACTAACCTTACTCTGTGAACTCCGTTTTTATACACCCCTCGGCTATCGTTGATGACGGGTGCCAGATTGGCGAAGGCACGAAAATCTGGCATTTCTCGCACATCATGCCCGACTGCGTGATTGGGAACGGATGTAACATCGGCCAGAATGTGGTGATCTCCCCGCAGGTCGTGCTGGGTAATAACGTGAAGGTGCAGAACAACGTGTCGATCTATACGGGAGTTACCTGCGCCGACGATGTGTTTTTAGGGCCGTCGATGGTGTTTACGAATGTGATCAATCCACGAAGCGCTATTGTCCGAAAAGACCAGTATCAGAAAACGCACGTTGGCAAAGGAGCCAGTATCGGGGCCAATGCTACCATCGTATGCGGGCACGACATTGGGGAGTATGCGTTTATTGGCGCAGGAGCAGTAGTCACTAAACATGTGCCGCCCTATGCGCTGATGGTCGGTAATCCGGCCCGACAACTCGGCTGGATCAGCGAATACGGCCACCGACTCAACTTCGACGAGCAAGGGCTGGCCCAATGCCCGGAAAGTGCTGAAACCTACCGGCTCAAAGACGGTGCAATTCATAAAGAACTGTAGAAATTCTATCCTAACGTCTACTTTACCACTCCTTCCTTGATGAAAACATTTGCCCTGATCGGTGCTGCCGGTTTTATAGCCCCCCGCCACCTGAAAGCCATAAAAGAAACCGGGAATAGGCTGGTGACGGCCTTCGATAAGTTCGACTCGGTGGGGGTGATGGATAGTTTCTTTCCCGAAGCTGATTTCTTCACGGAGTTTGAGCGGTTTGATCGGCACGTCGATAAAAAACGCCGGGAAGGCGATCCGATTCAGTACGTCAGCATCTGTAGCCCGAACTACCTGCACGACGCACACATCCGTTTCGGACTGCGGAGCGGAGCCGATGTGATCTGCGAAAAGCCCCTGGTGCTGAACCCCTGGAACATCGATGGACTGGCCGAAATGGAGAAAGAAACCGGCAAACGGGTCAATAACATCCTGCAACTACGGCTGCATCCCAGTATTGTAGCGCTGAAAAACCGCATCGCCAACAGCCCAGCCGATAAAGTGTACGATGTAGATCTAGCCTATATCACCTCTCGGGGCAAATGGTACAACATTAGCTGGAAAGGCGATACCACCAAATCGGGTGGCGTGGCAACCAACATTGGCGTCCACTTTTTCGACATGCTAACCTGGATTTTCGGTAAGGTGAAGAAAAACGTCGTGCATGTGCGCGAAGAGAATACAGCCGCTGGATTTCTGGAACTGGAACGGGCCAATGTGCGCTGGTTTCTAAGTACCGAATATGAATCGTTGCCTGAAGCTGTCAAGCTAGCCGGTAAACGGACCTATCGATCCCTGCAAATGGAAGGGGAGGAAATTGAATTCAGCGACGGCTTTACCGACCTCCATACCCGAAGCTATGAACACATTCTGTCGGGGAGCGGCTTTGGCCTGCTGGAAGCCTACCCATCCATCGAAATTGTTCACCATATCCGAAATGCAAATCTGACGCATCCAAGTAGCGACTATCACCCATTGGTCAAGTACCGGCAAAACGGTCTGGTGGTTAAGTAAAATCGACCCTGCTTAGAGATGTCTAACATTCTAAAGAAAGGCCGAAAAGCCAGATTTTGTCATTCTGACGAAGGAAGAATATTAAGGCTTTCTACTTTCTAGTTAGGGGACCTGTTTAGGATTTTGAAAAAGGGATAAGAGTTGAGTGGTTTTTGTAATTCCGACGCAGGAGGGGGCTTCTGTAGCAGGAAGTTTTCTGCCTTTCACAAAGATCCCTCCTGCGTCGGGATAACAAAAATGCTCTCGAGCTGAAATCCTAAACAGCTTCAGGATAACAGTAAGATTCCTCCTTCGTCGGAAGGACAGAAATCTTTATCAAACTCAATTTTACAAACGCTTAACAATTCAAAAAGCTTGACGTTGATTCAACATAACGTAGTGGCCGAAGAGGAAGAGGTAACGTATGCTCATTCGATTACTCCGCAAAACAGCCTGTTCGACTTGCGGCTGGGCGAAATCTGGCAGTATCGTGATTTGCTGATCCTGTTTGTCCGCCGGGATTTCGTTGCGAAGTACAAACAGACCATTCTGGGGCCAGTATGGTTCTTTATCCAGCCCATTTTCCAGACAGCCGTTATGGCTATCGTCTTTGGGGGCATGGCTGGCCTATCGACAGATGGCGTACCACCGATTCTGTTTTACCTGGCAGGGGTAACGGCCTGGAATTACTTTTCCAACTGCCTACGGGCCACATCGAATACGTTTACCGCCAATGCAGGTCTGTTTGGGAAAGTCTATTTCCCTAGGGCAGTTACTCCCTTATCGGTTGTCATCAGCAACCTCATTCAGTTTGGCATTGGTATGCTGCTCTTTCTGGTGATGTACGGTTTTTTTACGCTAATCGGAACGGCGCTACACCCCAGCAGCGCTTTACTCCTGTTCCCCTTATTAATCGTCGTAATGGGCTTTATGGGGTTGGGATTAGGCATGCTGGTATCCGCTATGACTACCCGCTACCGCGATTTACAGTATCTGGTTGAGTTTGGGGTGCAGTTACTGATGTATGCAACACCAGTAATTATTCCCTTATCGGCTATACCCGCCAAATATAAACCCATCATGCTGGCCAATCCTATGACAGGGGTTATCGAAACGTTTAAATACGGCTTTTTCGGAACAGGTACGTTTTCCTGGCCACTACTTAGCTATTCAATTGGGTTCTCCCTAATAGCATTCTTGATTGGCTTGGCAGTATTCAATAAAACAGAAAAGAACTTTATGGATACGGTATAAACCTAACCAGAAATTGGACGAATGAAGCCCATAATTAAAGTTGAGAATCTATCCAAACAGTATCGCCTAGGAACTATAGGGACTGGTACTCTCCGAGAGGATGTTCAGCGATGGTGGCATCAGATTAGAGGGAAAGAAGATCCTTATTTGAAGATTGGTGAAACAAACGAACGGAATAGTAAAGGTCAAAGTGACTACGTTTGGGCTCTCAAAGATATCAATTTTGAAGTGATGCCTGGTGAAGTGTTGGGTATTATTGGTAAAAATGGAGCTGGTAAGTCAACTCTACTAAAAATTCTTTCAAAGGTTACTGGACCTACAATTGGTCGGATTAATTTTAACGGTCGAATTGGAAGCTTATTGGAAGTTGGTACCGGCTTCCATCCAGACTTGACGGGACGGGAAAATATCTTTTTAAATGGGGCAATCCTAGGTATGACTAAACGAGAAATCCGCTCCAAATTAGATGAAATAATTGACTTCTCAGGTTGTGAAAGATATGTAGATACACCCGTAAAACGCTACTCAAGTGGAATGACAGTCCGCTTAGGCTTTGCTGTAGCAGCTCACCTTGATCCTGAAATCCTCGTTGTGGACGAAGTATTAGCAGTAGGAGATGCTGAATTTCAGAAAAAAGCAATAGGTAAAATGCAGGATGTGAGTAGAAATGAGGGGAGAACGGTATTGTTTGTAAGTCATAATCTAAATGCAATAAGCTTATTATGTAATAGAGCAATTCTTATAGAAAATGGCCAAATTTTGGTAGATGGTTTTACAGAAAAAATAATAAATAGATACATAGAAAATCAATCTATTTTAGCCTCTGGGCAACTCAACCTAGAAACTATAAAAAGAGATAAATTAGATTCAGATATAATTTTTAGAGACGTTAGGTTCAACGAGTATCCAGTAAAATTTGGTAATGATATAGAAATAATATTAAAGTTAAAGCAGCAAAAAGATAATGATTTTCAAGATTTGGAAATCGGGGTAGGAATATATGATATTCATGATAAAATGCTAATTCATACAAGTAACAAATTTATAAGTAAAACTTTAAAGCATAAATCCGACCATCAAGAATACGTATTTATTATAAAAAATAATCTATCTCCTCAAACTTATAGAATTAACTTGTTCTTGAAAACAGAAAAAGGTATTCAAGATTGGTTACAAAATATAGTAAGTTTTGAAATATTAGATGGGAATCCGTATAAATATATGAACTCTAAACAAATTGAAGGGGTAATATTCCCAGATTTTGAAGTTATAGAAAGGTAAGAAAATAATACTAAAATCTAATTATTAATAATTAATGCAGAAATGGTGAAATTTGTTCTGTATTATTATACTTAATTATTAATGTGAGTTTTTAAAAGTGACATAAGCAAAATCGAAAGTAGAATGAAAGAAAGTTTAAAAAGTAAGCTGAAAAGAGTATTGGCCAGCTTTGTACCCCAATCAATCAAAAAATTTATTGAACAGGAATTTGTATCAACAGATTATTACAAATATCAAAATGTTTCTTTTTCTCAGGAAGGTGAAGATTTAGTAATTGATAGATTTTTAAAATATCAAGAAGAAGGATTCTATATAGATATTGGAGCTCACCACCCAATGAGATTTTCAAATACTTATCGTTTTTATTTGCGAGGATGGAGAGGTATAAACATTGATGCAATGCCTGGTAGCATGAAGGCATTCAACGAAATCAAACCGAATGATATTAATATTGAAATTCCAATATCTGCTAAAACAGGTATAGAAACTTTTTATATATTTAATGAAACTGCATTTAATACGTTTTCGGAAGCAAATGCCAATCGTTTAATTGAAGAACAAAAAGCTATCTTGGTTGAAACCTGTCAATTACAAACGCAAACATTGTCAAAAATACTAGATGACTATTTGCCTAAAGGCATAATGATTGATTTTATGTCAATAGATATTGAAGGCTTAGACCTAAGTGTCCTTAAATCAAATGATTGGCATAGATATAAACCAAAATTTATACTAGTAGAAGCATATTTAGAATATATATATGAAATTAATGAAAAGGAAATTCATAGGTATTTAACTAGCTTAGGTTATAAATTTGTTGCAAAAACTTATTATACACTATTATATAAACAGGACTAATTAAAAGAGAAGGAAAATTTGTTAATTAGCTATTTGAATCTAACTTAAAAGAAAAATAATATAACACGATAGTTATTTTAATCGATTTATAGTTTATTATTCTTTTAGAAAAGTAAATACTAAATAAATTATGAAAATGAGCCAATTGCTGAAAAAAATTAAAAGAAATACTAAAAATGTAATAAGAGCCATTCTTTATAGCATGGCAAAATTATTTAGAGTAGATATTTATTTTGAATTGCCACAAGTGCCTAATTACGTTAAAACAATCGAAGATATTTATGGCCATAAATTATCAAGACAAATTCATGAAGCAGTAAATGGTAAAAAACGTCCTATCCCTTGGTTTACTTACCCGGCTATAGACTATTTATCTCAACTGGATTTGTCAGATTGTAATGTCTTTGAATGGGGATCAGGGGCTTCATCTCTGTTTTTTTCAGAAAGATCAAAAGGTGTTTATAGTGTCGAAAATAATGAAGAGTGGTATTTAAAGGTAAAAGATAAATGTTCTGAAAATAATTATTTATACTTTGTACCAGAAAATAATTGTTATGTAGATAAAATAAAAGATTTAAATGTGAAATTTGATATAATTGTTATTGATAGTATTCAACGTGAAGAGTGTGCTAAAGTAGCTCCATCTTTTTTGAAGGAAGGAGGAGTAATAATTTTGGATAATTCCGAAAAATACCCTTCAATAAGCGAAGACTTAAGGAAAATAGATTTTTTGCAAGTTGATATGTATGGGCTTGGGCCAATAAATAATTATACATGGACCACTTCTTTCTTTTTTGATAGAAATGCCCGTTTTAAGCCATTATCACATCAACCATTATTATTAGAAGGGGGAGATTTGGCAGATTAAATAACAGTTATCCACAAAAATGAAAACTAACCTTAAAAAAAATGTGCGGGATCTCTGCCTTATATCGTTATACAACTATAGATAATGAAGATATAAGTAAATTAAGATTAATGAATGAGGAAATGAACTATAGAGGTCCTGACGAAAATGGTGTGTGGTCAGACGAAAAGTGCGGAATGGCTCATACCAGACTTTCAATTATAGGGTTGGAAAATGGTATACAACCAATATTTAATGAAGATAATACGGTAATTATAATCTGTAATGGTGAAATATACAACTATATTGAATTACGAGAGCAATTAATACAAAAGGGACATACGTTTTATACAGATAGCGATACAGAGGTAATAGTGCATCTATATGAAGATTATGGCCTTCTATGTGTAGACTATTTGAGAGGTATGTTTGCTTTCTGTTTATGGGATAAAAAATTAGGCCAGCTAGTTGCTGTAAGAGATAGAATAGGAGAAAAATCACTATATTTTTCCGAAATCCCAAGTGGTGTAATATTTAGTACAGAATTAAAAGCTATATTAAAATATTTTATAAAGCAGCCTGATTTAAACTTAGGTAGTCTATTAGAGTCAGTAGAGTATTCCTATCCCCAAAGCCTAAATAAAACTTTCGTTGAGCAGATAAATCGTGTTGAACCAGGACAATATATAGTTGTTAATAAATATGGAATAAAAAAGAAAATTTATTGGAAAATAAATAATGTAAAACAAAATAGTCTGCCATTCGACGAAATCGTTAAAACTACTCAAGGATTAATTAGAGAATCAGTAAAATTAAATCTAAGGAGTGATGTGCCTGTAGCAGTGCTTCTAAGCAGCGGTATAGATTCGAGCGCGATTGCTGCCTTTGCTAAGGAGACAATGCCGAATGTAGAAACAATAACAATAGGTTATAAAGGAATGTCCAAATATGAATTGGATGAACGTGAATTAGCTAAACGATTTGCGAAGGATATAAACTTGCCATGGAATGAAGTTGAAATTGATGCAAAAGATTACTTAGAAGCTTTTGAAGAATATTCATCATTTATTGATGAGCCAGTATGTGATATAGCGGCAATAGCCCAATGGTGCTTATATAAGAAAGCAAAAGAATTGGGATTTAAGGTACTCATTAGCGGAAATGGAGCGGATGAAATTTTTTATGGTTATGATCAGCATAATGCTACAGGTGAAAAATTAATACTAGCACAATTGCATAGAAAATTATTACCAGCTAATAGTTTAAAAGAAAAGCGAAATATAATTAAATTCATTGTAAGTAACTGGCAATTTCTAGCAAAAGCACAATTTTCAAAAGCGCTTGAGACTGATGTGTTACCAGACTATTTTAAAGAGCACTTCGAGAAATTTGTCAATTCAGAATATGAGGATAAATCAATAAATGGTTATATCGCATCTAATAAAGCTAAAGGTGATCTAAATGGCATAGATCAAATATATTCAACTTTATTTAAAACTTGGTTGCCTGGGAACTGTTTGTATCTAAGTGATCGGCTAGGGATGGGTACTTCAATTGAAATAAGGTCTCCCTTTGTAGACTACAAATTAGTGGAATATATTTCCTCGTTACCACTTGAGATGAAATATAGATCGAATACTTCAAAATTTTTATTAAAAAAATCTCTAGAAGGGGTACTGCCTGAATATATAATCAATAGACCTAAAAAAGGTTTTGCCCAGCCAATTGCTCTTGTAGATACTATAATTGATAATTATAAAAATAAATATTTTAAAGGTCAGTATAAATACTACAACTCTATTTTGACAGATAGGATAATTTCAAAACTATTTGCAGAAAATCTACAGTAATTTTATGAGTAAAAAATTAGCACCTATTATCTTATTTGTCTATAATCGGCTTTCACATACTCAAAAAACTATAGATGCATTAGAAAAAAATGAACTTGCATTAGATAGTGAGTTATTTATATACTCTGACGGAGAAAAAAAAAATGAAGACAACGAAGTAATAGAAATAAGGAAATATATTAGGACTATTAAGAATTTTAAAAAAGTATATATAATTGAACGGGAAAGTAATTATGGATTGGCGAAAAATATTATAGAAGGCGTAACTGAAATATTAAAGAAATATGGTAAGGCCATTGTTTTGGAAGACGATTTAATTACAAGTCCATATTTTCTAAGTTATATGAATCAATCCTTAGATAGATACAGTAATGAGAAAAAAATATGGTCTATTAACGGGTATATGTATCCGTTAGAAAAAACAAATAAAGTTAGTACTTTTTTTTGGCGCTTACCATGTCCTTGGGGCTGGGCGACATGGCATGATAGATGGGCGCTATTTGAAAAAAATCCTGATAGATTAATTAATGAATTTAGTAAAAAAGATATATACCGATTTAATATAGATGGAATTGAGGGGGATTTCTGGAAACAAGTTGTATCAAATAAACTAGAAAAAATTAATACGTGGGCTGTCTTTTGGTACGCTACAATTTTTATAAATAATGGCTTGTGCTTAAGTCCGACGAATTCATATGTAATAAATGGAGGTTTTGATGGGACTGGTGTCCATTGTGGAGTTGAAGATAACTATTACAATGTTCAAAGTTTAGACACAAAGCCAGAAATAATTTTTTGTGAAAAATTTGAAGAAAACAAAGCATATATAAAAAAATTAAAAATATTTCTTAGGAATAAGAACTATCCTTCTGGAACTATAATCGTCGAAAAAATACCTAAGATATTAGTGAGAATAATTAATAAGCTTTCTCGACAAGCGTTAGAAAGAAATATTTTGATTAAAATAGACTAATGATGAAAATTATTATATGTAAGACTAGAAAAATTTAGCAATAACTTTTTTTAATTAATATAATGGTAATAAGCCCTGTTACAAAAAAGCCTAACACTATATTTAAGCGAAGTATCAATTGTGATGATATCATAAAAAGTTATCTAAATCATTATGATATTGATGTCAGAAAATACTTTTCTGATTTGACTTCGATTAGCATTTATGAATGTCTAGATACAGGTTATCGGTTTTTTTACCCTTTGAATGTTGACGGCGATTCAAAATTTTACGAAAAATTGCAGGAAATAAAGTGGTATTACATGCCCTGGAGGTGGGAACACTCAAAAGCAGCAGATTTTTTAAATCCGAATATGTCAATATTAGAAATTGGCAGTGGCCACGGAGGTTTTTTGCAAAAAATTAAGCATCAAGTTCGTGACTGTGTAGGACTGGAATTAAACGAACAAAGTGTTAATATAGGAAACCAGAAAAACTTAAAAATACTAAACCAAACAATTCAGGATCATTCAAAGTATAATAAGGAAGCTTATGATCTAATATGTACGTTTCAGGTTTTAGAGCATATTCAAGAAGTAAATTCATTTATTAGTGCAGCACTTACTTGTTTAAAGATTGGTGGTAAGTTTGTTATTTGTGTTCCTAATAATTCATCATTTATTAAATACCTTGATTTTGATATATTAAACTTACCACCCCACCATATGGGATTATGGAACGATAAATCATTAAAAGAACTAACAAATGTATTTTCAATGGAGACTGACAAGCTGTTTTATGAACCTCTTCAAGATTATCATATTGATTGGTACAAGAGCATTATGGAAGATAAATATTTAAAAAATAATTTTATTAAATTTTTTTACAGGAAAATGAAATTAAATAAATTAGCTTCATTATGTATAAAAGGTTTACGCCATTTAATAAAAGGCCAGTCTGTGATGGCGGTTTTTACAAAAGTCCAGTAATTATAGTATTATGAAAATTGCTTTTACAATTTGTTCAAATAATTACCTTTCACAAGCCAAAACTCTTGGAGATTCGATAAAAGAAACCAATAAAGATTATACTTTTTTTATAGGTTTGTGTGATAGAAAGGATAGTAATATTGATTATAATTATTTTTTACCATATGAAATTATTGAAGCTGATAAATTAAATATAGATGAATTTGATAAAATGCAGCTTAATTATGATATAGTTGAATTGAATACATCTGTTAAGCCATTTTACTTTAAATATTTTTTTGATAATTACATAGATATAGAGCTTGCAATATATTTTGACCCTGATATATATGTTTATAATAACTTATTACCTATTGAAACGGAGTTAGGCAAAGCAAATGCTTTATTGACTCCACATATTATTACTACTATACCGAATGATAGATTAATGCCTATTGAAAATAATTTCTTGAATTATGGATTATATAATTTAGGCTTTTTAGCTTTGAGGAGATCTGAGACCACTAAGTTGATTATTGATTGGTGGGCTGATAAATTAAAAGACTCATGTTATCAACGTGTAAGCGAAGGATTGTTTGTAGATCAATTACCTTTAAACTACTTGCCTATTTTTTTTGAAAATATTATAATATCAAAAAATTTGGGATTAAATATGGCTTATTGGAATTTGCATGAAAGAGAAATAACATCATATAATGAGGAAAGTAAATTTTATTTTATTAATAATAAGTACCCATTAATATTCTTTCACTTTAGTAATTTTAATCCACTAGAAAGTAATATTATTAGTAAATATCAAAATCGATTTCATATAGATAGCAATCCATTGTTTAGACCTTTATTTTTTAATTACGCTACTTTAGTGTTAAAAAACAAATATATAGATTTAAAGAAATCTGAATGCTATTATGTCAAGCAGAGAAAAGCTCATTTCGATGAATTATTACAAATTAAAACAAACAGCGAGAGCAGTTTGAAGAAAATTATAAGAGCTATTAGGATTGCATTAGAGAATTCATTAAATATATCTATCCAAAAAAGATGAATAGGCTTTCTATAATAACTATTAATTATAATAATGCAATAGGCTTAAAAAAAACAATTGAGAGTGTAATATCACAAACGTTCACTGATTATGAGTTCATAATAATTGATGGAGCTTCTACAGATGGAAGTGTTGACATTATTAAAAAATATGTAGATAAAATTACTTTTTGGGCATCTGAGGAGGATAGTGGTATTTATAATGCAATGAATAAAGGTATCTCAAAATCAAACACTGAGTATTGCCTATTTTTAAACTCTGGTGATTGGCTTAATGAAGATATCTTAGGTAAAGTTGTATGTGAATTAACTGGTGAAGAAATTATATATTTTAATACATACCTAAGCTATAATACTGTTAAAGTTGAGCAGTTAAATTATCCATCACAACTAACCATGAGAAGCTTCTTTAAAAGGACAATTGGGCATCAATCTACAATAATAAAAAGAGGCTTATTTACCCGAAATGGATATTATAAAGAATCCTATAGAATTCATGCTGACTATGAGTTTTGGATTAGGACTATTATAATAGGGAATGCTTCGTGTAAATATGTTAATGATACTCTTTCCTATTACGATATGGGAGGGCAGAGCTCAATTATAAGCGATCTTTCATTGCAAGAGATAGATTTAATAATAAATAAATATTTACCTAAGCGAATAGTTGATGATTATGAATATTGGTACACTAGAGAAAGGGAGTTAGAAATTCTATTATGGTATAAAAGACAAAAATATATATATATATTTCTAGTTTTCATTTATAAAATAATTAAAAATATAAATATGTTTGGCTCTAAATTAATTCTATAATTATTTATTAATAATGTTATCAACTCCAGTATTATTGATAGTCTTTAATCGGCCGGAGATTGCGAAAAAGGCACTTTATCAAATTAGTCTTGCTAAACCAAAATACTTGTATATAGCTGCCGATGGCCCTAGACATGCTAAACCTGATGATATACAGAAATGTGCTGAAACACGTGAAATTGTAAAGCAAATCGATTGGCAATGTGAGTTGAAAACACTCTTCCAGGAGGAAAATAAAGGATGTGGGTACGGACCTGCAGAAGCTATTTCATGGTTTTTCAGTCATGTGGAACAGGGGATTATATTAGAAGATGATTGTTTGCCTTCACCAAGTTTTTTTAATTTTTGTGAGGAATTACTTATTAAATATAAAAATGATGAGAGAATCGGTATAATAAGCGGTTTTAACAAAATGCCAGGCTGGAAAAAAAAATCTTATTCTTATACGTATTCATTTTTAGGAGATACTTGGGGATGGGCTGGTTGGAGAAGATCATGGCAACTCTTTGATTACAAGATGTCACTTTGGAATGTAATCGATGAAAAGGATAAAGTAAAGAAAGTGTTAAAGAATGATCATTTATATGAGATAATAAGTAAAGAATTTAATTATTGCGCCAATAATGATCAAAACCATATTTGGGACTGCCAATGGTTATTTGCCAGACTTGTTAATTCGTTAAGCACTATTATACCTAATGAGAATTTAATACAAAATGTAGGATTCGGACCGGATGCTACACATACCTTTACAGAAGGACAAGCAAAAACAACATTGAAAGCAAGTTCAATACAATTTCCTTTGGTGCATCATGAATACAAAATTGACCGTTTATATGAAAGAATTATTTTTGAAAGGTTTTTAAACCCTAATAAAATTTTATTGCCAAAAAAAATATTGCTGAAATGCTTAAAGATTATTTACAGAGTTGAATAATTATTATAGGGATGTCAATAATAAATATATATGCAAAAGAATAGATGAAAGTACTTCATTTAAACCATAGTGATTTTAATGGTGGGGCGGCAAAAGCTTCTTATCGATTGCATACTAGTTTACGGAGGATTGGAGTAGAATCAACTATGCTTGTAAAGCATAAAGAATTATTAGACTCAACCACCCTGGAAGCTTCATATTTCGCTAATACTGGTTTTCTAAGAATAGTAGATAAATATAGTTGGAAAGTTAAAAATTACTTAAATAAGAGAAAATGGAAAAGATACCCTCATAAACAAAATGTATTTATGAATGACCTAGGATCTATATCATTAAAAAAAGCACTAGCAACTATTGATTTTGATATATTACATTTGCATTGGATCACTCTTCAGTTTTTAGACATAAATGAGTTAGTTAAAATTAATAAACCTATCGTTTGGACTTTACATGACAGTTGGCCTTTTACAGGGGGATGTCATTTTTTTTATAAGTGTGAAAATTATAAATCAAAATGTGGAAATTGCCAATTCTTAAATTCGAATTCTGAATATGATTTGACGAGAGAAATTTGGCACAGAAAAAAAGAAGTATATAAGCAATGTAAAATATTTGTTGTTTCACCTAGTAATTGGTTAGCAGAATGTGCAAAAGCTAGTTCACTATTCAACAGCTTTCCAATTACGGTAATTCCTAATGGAATTAATACTGATACTTTTCAGCCAAAAATGAATAACTCATTTAAGGAATTTATTAGCTATAATGCTTCTACAAAATATATACTTTTTGGTGCTGTAAATTCTACAAGTGATAAAAATAAAGGGTATCATTTACTTATCGAAGCAATTAATTCTCTTAAATCTAAGACTACTATTGAAATAGAACTTATAGTTTTTGGTTCAGACTCTATAAATGATTCAAATTTGAGAGATTTTCAAACACATTATTTGGGGAAACTAAGTAACGAGCATGTACTCGCAGATGCATATAATCTAGCTGATGTTGTTGTTGTGCCATCAATGTCAGAAAATTTGTCAAATGTTATAATGGAAACGCTTTCATGTGGAAAGCCAGTAGTTGCATTTGATATTGGGGGTAATTCTGATATGATAAAGCATCTGGAGAATGGTTTGCTGGTGCCACCCTTTTCCACAGAACAATTTGCGGAAGCAATTTTATGGGCTTTAAATGTTAATGTAGATAAGCATTTAAACATAAAAGCTAGAAAGACTGCCGTTGAAAATTATTCAGAAAACATTATTGCTGAATCGTATTTAGATTTATATAAGAGAATACTTAATTAGAATATAATAAAAAAATTGAAGCCCTTAAAAAACAAGTGAATTTCAAACTTAATTATTCTAATTTTTTTGCTTATATAGTTTTTCTATTAGGGATTACACCTTGGTTGATTTATGCACTAACTATTAATATTAGTCTTGATTCGCTAATTGATGAAGGCGCAATCCAGCTTTCTCATAATATCCCAAAGCCTGTAAGTTTCGCAAGCCAATCAGGTGTAATCTTAGGAATTATTATAGATAGATTTACTTACAATGCTAAAAACCTTTTGTGGGTTAGATTTTTAATGCAAATTTTTTCAACTATCATTTTAAATATCAGCTCTTATATTTATTTAAAAAAAATATACCAGCATTTCAATTACATATTATACACGGGTTATTTTTTTCTGGTGAGTAGTTTAAGTTTATATTTGTTTACAAAAACGGTTTCATACAACCATTTACAACAATTATTAATTCAATTAATTGTAAGTTCATTCTTATTATACCAAGTCTATAATGAGAAAATGCTAGTTAGGAAAGTTTTATTGATCACATTAGGTTTTTGTTGCACTTTTTCTATTCTAAATATTCCCCCTTCAGGAATAGCCGTAACTGCATTCTTAATATTAATATTATTAATAAACAATATATTTTTTATTAATAGAATCGCAACTACAATTTTTTATGTATCTGTTGGCTTACTTTGTGGTGTGTTAGTTTTTTTTATATATATAAAAAGTTGGGGAGATTTTTTTAACGAACTTAGTGGGACATATAAAATGCTTTCTAAAGCTGGCAGGTCTTATGGCCCATATGATATATTATTTAAATATTCTAAATCAATACTTTCACTATTGGTAGTAAGTTGCTCATCATTAGGGGTTTTGGCTATTTTTGATCTTTTAAATAAAAAGAATAAAACATTAGCAATGTTATTTTCATTTATTATAATAATCTTGCTAATGTTTTATTCTGTTAAATATACAAGAACGGGTGAAATATATGAGTGGATATTAGCACCTACTATTATAGCTTTATTTATTTATTTTAGAGATGTTATTAAGGGTTTTATTTTTTCACAGAATACGACAATATATTTTTTACTTATAATACCCTTGATTGCCCCGTTGGGCACTAACTTATTAATTACTACTAAAATTGGTTATTTTTTTAGTACTTGGTTAATTTCTACAATAGTCCTTCTTAAGGGTATTAAGAAAGTATATAGCACATCTATTTTTTTTATGTTTGTACTAATTCCAGTGATTTGGAATATGAAAATTTTCCTTAATTTATGGTATAGGAGTAAGGAGAGTATTGTTCAATCAACTCAACTTAAACGTTTAAACGACATATATATAACACCAAAGCAAAAAGCGCATTTTGAAAGCGTGTATGAAATACTAGCTAGCAATGGCTATAACTCTGGTGATTCAATATTAGCATTTCAACCTGATTTAATGTCCGTATTTGCAGTAGGAGGGTCAGCAGGTCATCGGGTTTATTTTATGCCTTCAGACTTTTTAAGTGATGATATTACCGCCATGAAGCCTGCTAAATACATTATTTTAAATGATTATAGTTATAATGAAATTAAAAGTTCGCTTAAAATTTGGGGTTTTCCTGACAAATATCAACAAATAGATATTGGTAGTCCTGAAACAATAGATTATTTCGGAGCACATAAATCTAGACATCTCTTTTTATTAAAAGTGGATAAGTTATAGCCTTATACATTTATGGAATATGTCTGGGATATGCTGAATACAAAAACTTATAACAATCCATACGGGCGTTATAAGTTTGCGAAACAATATTCTTTTATTTTAAGTCAATTTGATAATAGAAAAAATATTCTTGATATAGCCGGTGGATCAGGACGCTATGCAATCCCGCTTTTCAGTGAAACAAAAGATATAACAGTTGTTGACATTAATAAATATGCTTTAGAACTATTAAAGAATAGGGAACCTGAAATTTATTCGATTGAAGGGGACTTTATGGAAGTTTCTTTACCTAATAAATATTCATTAATATTATGTATTGAAGCACTGAGTTATTTTAGGAATTATAATCTATTTTTTAAAAAAATAAACACCTTACTTGATGAAAATGGTACGTTTGTTTTTCTAATGGTTAATCCCCAAAGTTGGAGATATACATTAAGACGCTTTAATAAGGGAAGGACAGATTATGGCGAGATTAGTTATGAAAATATTAAATTAATTTTAAAGAAGAATAATTTAAAAATTAAATCTGTTAAAGGTTTTAACTGGATGCCTTTTCCGCTGAGCATGTCTAATGCATTATTGATTAAAACATTTTCATTTTTGGAACATTTGTTAGGCTTTGAAAAATGGATTTCTCAAAGCCCATGGCTTTTAGTTTCTGTTACTAAGGACTCTAACAGCTAAAACTAAGATGAATGTAAGACATTTTTTTATGGCATATAATCAGTTAATGTTATATGCCGTGCTTGTATTTTTAGTCTCCTATTTTGCAGTCGGGATATTTCCTATTGCGAATTATGAGACAGACGCACTTGGTGTGCTTTCTGGTAGTAAGCAAATATTAATGACAGGCGTATTTGCTGAAAATTACTATACGTATTCATATCAAATGCAGCCTGGGATATATGCCTTAGTAATATTATTCCATAAATTATTCAAAATAGATTTAATACACTCATACTCTTTAATATCGGCTTTATTTGGTATTTTATTTTATCTATTTTCAGCTTTGTTTATAACCAGACTTTTAAATGTGAGTTTTCCTATTGTAGCTTGCTTGTTGCTGCTGTTTCAGGAAGTATATAGTTCTTGGTATTACATGAACTCAGCCACTGCATCGGCGTTCTTTATGATCTTAGGGTTTATTATTATCTTAAATGTTCCTTCGCTTAGTAGTATTTTTATTTCCTCAGTTGTATTAGCAATATCTGCATGGATAAGATTTGATGTTATTGTAGTATTTCCGACAATTATCTTTTTAATTAAAGCAAGTAGCTTTAAAAAACAATTTTTCATCGCATCCATAGTTGGTGGACTAGTTTTTTCAATCTTAACCCTGTTGTTTTATTTAAGCAATATTTCACTTTTAGCTTTTTTGACTGAGAGTGCTAGGAATAATGGACTAAGCTTCGGGGACAATATAAAGACTGCCGGCAGCTTTTTATCTTCCCAAATGGTTCGATCATGCATCGGTTTTTTTAGTTTACTTATGATCGTATTAATAATAATAGGCACTTTTTATTTTTATAAAATTAGAGCATATAATTTAATAGCGATTGTATTTACTCCGATTGTATTGTTTTTTATTATTTTAAAAGGAAATATTACAGCTGGGAAACATTTATTATATTATATTCCTTTTTTTGGAATTTTAGTTGTAGGCGCTAGTAAATATCTCTTTCTACAACCATTAACATATACGAAAATTATTGAGCTATTACTTCTTTTTTGCTTATTTGTATTTCAATATTTAATTGGTTTTCAGTTTTATTTTAATTCACATCCCTATATTGGAAAAACTTATAGCAGTGTATTTTCATATCCTAGTTATTTAAGTTTAATGCAGATGAAATTTGATAAAGGTCCTATAGATAGCTTGGCTGTTGTGGTTGGCAGTGGGATGAAACTTGCTACTGCTGACGAGATGTTACTTTCATCGGGTATTATTTTTTCACCAATTATGTGGTATGATTTAAAAAAAGATTCGAGATTTATTTATTCTTCCTTAGATAAATTTATTAGGGATTATAAAAAAGATACATTATATATAACTGCTAGTCAAGGAGGAGCTTATTCAGCTAAAAATTCCCTGTACCTTGCTGGGTTTCAGTTGCTAAATCCAGAAGCTAAATTATATCAATGGCATATTGACTACAATTATGTTTGGCGAAAAGGAAAAAAATACGTTATTGTCGAGCAGTCGTCTTATCCAAAAGATGAAGCTGAATACATAAAAAAAATAAAATCTCATACCACTTCAACGTTTTTACATCTAGCCTTTTGGGATTGGGAAAGAGCATACATGATGAAATATTACTCTTTTTCAAAAGTAAATTATGCGACTTACTTAATTAAAAATAAATAGTATAATTTGCTGTGGAAATTTCAGTTATAATTCCTTTGTACAGATGCAACGAACACATAGAGTTACTTACAGGACGCTTAGTTAATTCTTTATGCTTATTTTCAAAGGATTTTGAAATTATTTACATAAATGATGGGAGCCCTGATAATGACTGGCGTAGCGTATTATCTTTAGCTGAGGTTGATAAAAGGATTAAGGGCGTTAATTTATCTCGCAATTTTGGTCAACATTATGCTATAACTGCTGGTTTACAAAATTCATCTGGTAATTGGATAGTTGTTATGGATGGAGATCTTCAAGATCAGCCTGAAGAAATTATAAAACTTTTTAAAAAAGCACAGCAAGGGTATGATATTGTTTTAGCCATGCGAACTAACAGGCAAGATAGCTGGTTAAAGAGATTTTTTTCAAAGATTTTTTATAGCGTTTTTAGCTACCTTACTGATACTGAACAGGATGCTAGCGTAGCTAATTTTGGTATTTATCATCGGGATGTGGTAAATGCTATTTTAAATATGAAAGACTCTATTAGATATTTTCCAACTATGGTACATTGGGTTGGATTTAACCGAACAAAAATTACTGTTGAGCATGCAAGGCGATCCGTTGGCAAATCTTCTTACAATTTTGGTGCATTAATGAAATTAGCATTCAACAATATGATTGCTTTTTCTGATAAGCCACTCCGCTTAACAGTCAGTTTTGGTTTTTTATTAACGGCTTTATCGCTTCTGTTTGGCTTTATTACGTTTATAAAGTATTTGAATGGAAGTATAATGGTTCCTGGTTATGCTAGTATAATTTTGTCAATTTGGTTTCTTGGGGGGCTTATCATCGCTATAGTTGGCATTGTTGGCATATATGTAGGTAAAGTATTTGAAAAAGTAAAAGATAGACCAACATATATTATTTCAAGTAAAATTAATTTCGAGTGATAAAATATTTAGAATGGGACAGCTCTTTTTTTGGTTACCCTGTGGGTATAATTGAGCTTATAAATAATTCTGATGAGGATTATTTAAATAAATTATTTGAACAGGCGAGTACAAAATATAAACTTTTATACGTATTTGTACCTGAGTACATTGAACTTACTAGAGATTTTTGTGAAAGACTTAATCTAGATTTAGTTGATCAAAAAATTATATATAAAAAACAATTATCATTTGAGTTTACTTATAATAGAATTACTGATATTAAATCAATTATGCATTCATACTTTCTGCCATTTAAAAATTTAGCTTTACAAAGTGGTATTTACTCTAGATATAAAATTGATAAGCATTTTGTTAACGATGAATTTGAAAGATTATACGAGGAATGGTTAAGGAAATCATTAGATGGTACTATTGCTGATGAGTGCTATGCATATTATAAAACTGAAAAACCTGTTGGCTTAGTTACAATAAAAAAAAATGTATTAGATGTTTCTATTGGAATTATCGCTGTTAATTCAGCTTTTAGAGGCTTTGGTATAGGAACTAAGTTATTAGATACTGTATCATTATTTGCATTTAATAATAATTATACTACTGTTTCTGTAGCTACCCAAAGTAAGAACTATTCAGCTTGTAAATTTTATGAAAAGAATGGTTTCCATGTTAAGCAAGTAATATCTATATATCATTATTGGAGTGATAAATACAATCCCCTTTAATAAGCCATATCTTTCTGGTAAAGAAACTGATTACATTCGTGAGGCTGTATTATCAGGAAAAATTTCTGGTAATGGTACGTTTACTCAGAAATGTCATACTTTTTTTGAACAAAAGTATGGATTTCTGAAAGTACTTTTAACGACCTCTTGTACTGATGCTCTTGAAATGGCAGCTCTACTAGCTAATATTGAGCCTGGTGATGAGGTTATAGTTCCATCCTACACTTTTGTTTCGACGGCCCTGGCATTTATACGCCAGGGAGCAGTTATAGTATTTGCTGATAGTTGCGTTGACCATCCTAACCTGGATGTTAATAAAGTTGAAGCACTAATTACTGCAAAAACAAAAGCTATTGTGCCAGTGCATTATGCTGGCATAGCTTGTGATATGGATCAACTCATGTTATTGGCTGAGAAGTATAATCTATTGGTTATTGAAGATGCTGCTCAGGCAATAGATTCGTATTATAAGGGTAGGCCATTAGGGTCGATTGGCCATTTGGCGGCTTTTTCTTTTCATGAAACTAAAAATATTATCTCAGGTGAGGGAGGAATGATTGCCATTAATGACCCTCGTTTTATACATAGAGCGGAGATTATCTGGGAGAAGGGAACGAATAGGGCAGAATTTTTTCGTGGAGAGATTAATAAGTATGGGTGGGTAGACACTGGCTCTTCTTTTCTGCCATCCGAGGTTACCTCGGCCTTTTTATATGCTCAAATAGAGCACTTAAGTAATATTCAGACTAGACGAACTAATTTATGGGAATATTATTATCGACTATTAGAGCCTTTGGCTCAAAAAGGTTTTTTTGCACTTCCGGCATTGCCCGATTATGCTACAAATAATGCGCATATGTTTTATTTGACCTGTAAATCGATTTCAGTGCGGCAATGTTTGATTGATACTTTGAAGAGCAGTGGTATTCTGGCTGTATTTCACTATTTAAGTTTGCATAAAAGCGAATATTACCAATCTAAACATGATGGCCGACTTTTACCAAACTCAGATTTTTTTAGCGATTGTTTAGTTCGTTTGCCTATGTTTTATGAATTAAACTATACAGAAATTGACCGGATTGTTAAGATACTCAACGATATTAACTTCTAATGAGTAGGCCACCTAAGCTCTCTATTATAACAATTAATTATAATAATGCACAGGGATTACGTAAGACTATAGAGAGTGTAGTTAGTCAAACGTCGCCAGAGTTTGAATATTTAGTTATTGATGGAGGCTCTATTGATGGAAGTGTAGATATAATTAAAAAATATGAGAAGTCTATATCGTACTGGATTAGTGAAAAAGACAAAGGAATCTATCATGCAATGAATAAAGGAATTTTACAGGCAAAGGGCGAGTATTGCCAATTTTTAAATTCTGGAGATTACCTTTTAGCTAATAATGTGACTGAGCTTATGTTAGAAGATATGCCCGAATGCAATATACTCTATGGAAATAAATTGAGAGATTTTAACGGAATTAGTAAAGTAGAAAAAAGTTTTGAAGGCAGGCAGATAACCTTGTTGGATATGTTTATGTCTACTTTTTTTCATTCACCTGCTTACATAAAGAAATCACTTTTCGAGACCTACGGTCTCTATGATGAAACATTGAAAATTGTATCCGATTGGAAGTTTTACCTGATTTCTATAGGAATGAACAATGAGAAGGTAGCTTACCGTGATATAGACCTTGTTTGGTTTGATTCGAATGGCATAAGCACTACCAACAAGGATTTGGATACAATTGAGCGTAGCAGAGTTTTGGAGGAGGTTATACCAAGGAGTATTCTTCTTGATTACCAACAATTTGCTAAAGATAGCTTGATTATCAAACGTATTAAGCAGAATAAGCTAGCTTGGTTCATTGTAATAAATTTGTACCGGCTGCTGTTTAGATTTGATAAATACATAATTAAAAAATAAGAATGAAAAAGTTTATTGCCACATTTATTGAAAAGCTTGGATTTGTTATTATCTCCAAAAAGAAAATAAATACGTATCAAGTTGCTACGCTTGAAAAAGAATATCCACTTCTCAGAGAGAAAGGTAAGTTTATAAAAGCGACTGCTAATGGTGGACTGAAGGGGAAACTGCTGGAAGAAGGTAGAACAAGATGGCTTGAAATAGGATGTGGTGGTGTTTTTGAAGATAATTTCACATACGTAGACTTATTTCCTGATACCTTGGTAAATAGAGAGGGTAAATATTTTCGAATGGATATAGTTAATGCCACTCAATCTGAATTAAGTAAATTAGGTAAATTCGATTTAATTAGAATGCAGCATGTATTTGAACATTTTACCCCTGAAGATGGATTAACTGTTTTGGCTAATTGTGCTAAACTTTTGAAGCAGGATGGTTATATACTTATCACAACCCCTGATTTGAAAAAATATATTGACTTCTATCTGTCTGGGCAGATCAGGAATAATTTCGATTGGTCTTTAAATAGAATTAAGAAAGATAGCCCTAACAGCTTTTACTTTTCTATTTTTACACATAGCGTACGATATGAGAAGCATGAATGGTGTTATGATATTGAAGGTTTAATTTATCAATTAGATTCGACGCAGAAATATAAGAATATTCGGGAAATTACTTTAGATGATTCTCTGGCAAATATACCTTTTACACATAATAGGCCTAATGAAGATGTTTGCGTATTAGCCCAGCTATTATAAACTATAAAAATATCTTGTTTTTGTTGGCAACAAATGCATCTATATCTTAAGTAGCAATCTAGCCAATATCTATTTTTATGCGAAAGCATTTACTGCCTTATTTTTTATTGAGAATTTTAAAAAAAATAAAGCTACTGAAGTATGTTAAACTTAATGCGATTATCTATATAGAAGGAGGCATAGCTAAAATACCCGTTAATAAAGGAGTTGGTTATCCAAATCTTTTCCTTCATCAGGATTGCTTTACTCCCTTATTTAGGAAATTTTGCCCTGAAAATCGTGGGTCATTTGTTGACATAGGCACAAACATTGGTCAAACTTTATTGAAAGCTATTGATAGGAGCATTAATTATGTAGGCTTTGAGCCTAATCCGATTTGCTTTAGCTATATTAAAGAATTAATATTGATAAACAACTATGGAAACTGTAGAGTTGAAAATTTTGCTCTATCAGATAAAGAACAAAAACTTGTACTAAGAATGAACGAAAATTCTGATGCTTCTGCATCAGTTGTTGAATCATTAAGACCAAATTATTTTGTTGATTCACAGGTTATTAACTGCATACCGTATGATTCTCTTTACCTAGATAATCAATTATCATTTGTTAAAATCGATGTAGAAGGAGCAGAGCTAGAAGTATTGGCTGGTATGAAAGAATCCATTAGCAGATATAAGCCTTTGATTCTATGTGAAGTTCTAGATAGTTTCTCCAGTGAAGTACTTGAATTTACTCAAGACCGCGCCAGTAAAGTATGCGCTTTACTGAAAGAAATTGGTTACCAGGCCATTCAGCTTAATCAAGCTAAAAATAAACTAAAATCTTTTAAATTGCTTGACTCCATTACTATAAAGCAATGGACGTTAGAGAGCTATGATTTAAATGATTATCTTTTTTTTCATACTAGTAAACAGGCTGAAGTTCTATCGGCTTTGAAAACATTGTGTGTTTAACATGTTTTCTATTGTTATTCCCCTTTACAATAAAGCTAAGTATATTAAAAAAGCAATTGAATCAGTACTAGATCAAACTTGCCAGGATTTTGAATTAATAATTGTCAATGATGGATCAACCGACAAGAGCCTTGAAATAGTTACTCACTTTACTGATCCTAGAATAAAGATTATTAATCAGGAAAATCTTGGGGTTTCGATAGCGAGAAACAATGGTGTAAAAATCGCTTGTTATGATTTCATTGCTTTCCTTGATGCTGATGATTGGTGGCACTCTTCTTTTTTAGACGAGCTAGCAATCCTGATTCAGGATTATGAAGATGCTACTTTTTATGGAACAAACTACTATTATATCAAGAATGGAAAGTCTCGTATTGAATGGAAAGGTTTACCAGAAAACTTCGCGTCGGGGTATATTGACTATGTATCCATATATGCTAAAAGCTTTTGTGTACCAATAAATTGTTCTTTCGTCGCCGTCCGAAAATCAGCGTTTCTGAGCGTTGGCGGCTTTTGCCCAACTTTGCGACTTGGTGAAGATTTTAACTTATGGATTCGTCTGGCATTGATTGGTAAAGTAGCCTATCTTAATAAACCATTAGCCTTCTCTAATCAGGATGTTGATGGTTCTAATCGTGCGATTGGAGGAGTTACTCTATACCAACCAGCTTCTCATTTTGTTTTTAATCTGTCTTTTCTGAGTGCTCTTGAACAGCAATCCAGTGTTCTGAAAAGCCTTTTGGATGGACTAAGGGTGCGCTGTTTATTGCCTTATTATTTAGCTGGAAAGTTTACCGAAGAGGTTAAGTCTATACTGGGAGAGGTTGATTTTTCTAAACAATCTTACTTCTATCAGGTCATCTATCAGTTACCTGTTCAATTGGCTCATCTTTATTTTAGGGGGCTACGCATGGGATCGTTTCTGAAACAGGGTATTCTTCGGCTTGTTCGATGACCAAAGTTGCCTTTATGCTAGGCGCTCTTGAGCGAGGTGGCACAGAAACGCTTTTGCTTGATACCTTGAAACAGGCAGCGAATGCAGAAT
This sequence comes from Spirosoma aerolatum, assembly GCF_002056795.1. NCBI lineage: Bacteria > Pseudomonadati > Bacteroidota > Cytophagia > Cytophagales > Cytophagaceae > Spirosoma > Spirosoma aerolatum. The sequence continues at coordinate 2,370,702 of NZ_CP020104.1, forward strand.
TGGATTGTCTGTTGGTTCATCGAAAAAATGGGGTACTGCTTCATGAATTTCAACGGACAGGTGTTCCGCTCTATCATTATCCAATCATGCATTCGTTTGATCCAGGCTATTTTATGAGGCTTCGGAAGTTATTTCAAACGGAAGGCATACAAATAGTACATGCTCAGTTACCATTGGATGCGTTTTTGGCTTATTGGTCTAGTGTAGGAACAGGAATACGTATTATATTGAGTTTTCATGGATATGATTTCAATTATAGCAGGTTAGCGCATCGACTCGTTCAATTTATTATTCAACGTACGAGCTTAAATCTATATGTTAGTCAGCATCTACGGGCGCATTATATGGCAGCCTATTCGTTGAATAATGTTCCGCAAAAACAGAAAGTGCTATACAATGGAGTGGACTTTGGAAAGTTTGAACTGACGATTAAGACTAGTATTCGGCAGGAATTAGGAATTTCACCATCAGCATTACTGATCGGAAGCGTTGGAAATTTTGTTGCTGTAAGAGATCAACTAACAATCTGTAAATTTCTCCTCGAGCTTAAAAAAAAATCAATTGATTTTCATTTTGTTTTTGTAGGTGCCAGGAGCGAATCGGCTCCCTCTTTGTATGACGATTGTATGGCATTCTGTACTGCAAACGGACTAATGAATTGGGTCCATTTCATAGGCTCCAGGCAAGATGTACCGTCTATCCTGAAAGATCTGGATGCTTTTGTCTATGCAAGTGATCATGATACGTTCGGTATCGCTGTAGTAGAGGCAATGGCTGTAGGAATTCCTGTTTTTGTAAACGACTGGATAGTTATGCAGGAAATTACGGAGAACGGTAACTGGGCTACCTTATATAAAACGAAGGATATTAACGATCTGATAACCAAGTTTCACTGTTTTAAATATAGAAAAACTAGTTTTCGGGAAAAAGCCGCTGAAAACGCTGTTTCCGTTCGGAATACCTATTCAATTCAGCGGCACATACAAACCTTGAAAGAATACTATCGAATGGTAGTATAAGCAGATGACTAACACCTTGGTTACCTATATTCCTCATTATTTTACCCGGAAAGGAATCCTTACTTTCTGGGTCATCACGTTATTAGCTACTTTGATATTTCTTCAACGTGTTATACCCTTTCAATGGATGCTATTTAATGTAGTTGAAGTCCTGTTGTTCTTCACACTATCGTCCAAATTATCCACGAGGTGGGTAAAATTACCAGCCGCTGTTTATTCCAAACTTTTGTTTAGAACGGCCTTATTCATTCGTATTATTTGGGTTGTATTTAGTTATTTTTTCTATATTTCGATGACAGGGATACCCTTTGAGTTTCAGGCCGCTGATTCGAGAGGGTATCATGGCGAAGCAGTATGGTTAGTTAGTCTTCTCAATACAGGCAAGTTTGATCAGTATCTAACCTATATTGGTACAAACTATTCCGATATGGGTTATCCATTTTATCTGGGACTACTCTATTATATCCTGGGAGAAAATCTGTTTGTACCTCGTCTCATTAAAGCTCTTATTAGTGCTTATACCTGTTTATTAGTATATAAAATTGCTCGGAATAACTTTGGCGAAGAAACGGGACGAATGGCGGGTATTATGACCATGTTGCTTCCGAATTTGATCTATTACTGCGGTTTACATGTGAAGGAGACAGAAATGCTTTTTCTCGTAGTTTGTTTTGTTTTTATAGCCGATAGATTAATTCGTTCTCGTGCACTAGGACTACGTGACATTTTTTTGCTTGGTCTTGCTGGAGCCTCTCTCTTCTTTTTTCGGACAGTTTTAGCTGGTTGTATGATCGGATCGGTAGCTATGGCAACTGCCCTTACTTCCAGAAGGATAACAAACCGAAGTAAACGTATTGTGTTACTATTTTTTTTAGTGGTAGGAGCGTTTTTTATTGCCTCAACCCCAATCTCTGATAATATTAATGAGTATCTGGACGCGAGCGACCAGAACCTTAAATCGCAGATGAATAACTTTGCTACCCGAGAAGATGGGAAGAATAAACTGGCACGTTATGGATCGCGGAGTATATTTCTGCCTTTCATGGTAATGGCTCCTTTTCCAACTCTAATAAATATTCCAGATCAGCCCAATGCTATGATGTTGGGCGGAGCCTATTTTACACGCAATGTGTATGCTTTCTTTGTGTTTATTGGCCTGTTTGCACTCTATAAACGAAAACAGTTACGGGAGCACATCCTAATATTGTCGGTTATTTTCTCGTATATATTCGTACTTGCCTCTAGTGGTTTTGCCTTATCGGAGCGATTTCATTTGCCCCTCGTTCCATTTCTGCTCATTTTGGCTTCTTATGGTATTTCTCAGATGAATCAAAAAAATAAAAAGTACTATGTCCCTTATCTAATTCTTATATCGGTTATTATTATAAGCTGGAACTGGTTCAAAATCGCAGGACGTTCGTAATCTATTATGCGCATCCTGATCGTTTGTAGTGGAAACGCGCCGAATTTCGATGTCCGGTTGCATCAGGCGTTTATTTACGAACAGGTCGAAGCCCTCAAACAACTAGATACCTCCCTTCAATTTGATTATTTTTTTATCCAGGGCAAGGGTCTTCTCGGATACTTATCCTGCCACCGGGCATTACTCCAACAACTGGCAAATCAGTTATACGACTGCGTTCATGCGCATGTGACGATGTCGTCGCTCCTGGCTAATTTACAGCGACGGGTGCCGGTCATAACTACCTTTCACGGTTCTGATATCAATGTGCCGAAATTGAGAATGCTGGCTATGGTGGCAGCATTCCTTAGCTACCGGACCATCTACATCAGCCAGCAACTTCGTCAGAAGGCCATTTACAAAGGGAAAGCATCGCCAGCCGTAATTCCCTGTGGGGTTGATTTCGAACGATTTGTGCCGAGATCAAAGGTGGAGAGTCGGCAATTGCTGGGACTGATTGCCCATAAAAAGTATATACTCTTTTCATCGGGATTTTCGAATCAAGTCAAGAACTATCCACTGGCTAAGGCCGCTGTCGAGTTGCTTCAGGATAGTTCGGTGGAACTCCTCGAGTTGAAAAATTACGGCAGGGAAGACGTAGCGCTGCTGTTTACAGCAGTTGATGTGGCTTTAATGACATCATACTCAGAAGGCTCACCGCAGTTTGTGAAAGAAGCGCTGGCTTGTAACTGTCCCGTAGTGTCGACCGATGTTGGTGATGTGCGGGATATGATTAGTGATATTGAAGGGTGTTATCTAACCACCTATGAACCTCAGGACGTAGCCGAAAAACTGCGGGTCGTTCTGGCTAACCCAACGGCGGTGTCGTCGCGGGAGTGTATCCGTCGGTTTGACAATCGATTAATTGCCCGACAGATTCGGGATGTCTATCAGCAACTTTTATGATTAACGATTCCCCTTACTCCCCGAAGGAGTCTTTGGTTGACGATCAGGAAAACCCAATTCTGGGGGAGGGCGGGAACGGTAGCTCTGATATTGTTATCATTGATTATGGCATGGGTAATCTGCGGTCGGTACAGAAAAAGTTTGATCGGCTGAAGGCATGTGCCAAAATCTCATCGGATTGTCGGGATATAGCCAAAGCCCGGAAACTGGTGCTGCCGGGTGTTGGTCATTTTGCCAATGGGATTCGAAAGTTGAAGGCGTCGGGAATTTGGGAGGTGTTAAACCATAAAGTCCTGATCGAGAAAACACCTGTTCTGGGTATTTGCCTGGGTATGCAGCTGATGGGGAAATTCAGTGAAGAAGGTGATACGGAAGGATTAGGTTGGTTCGATGCCCAGGTGGTGCGATTTCGAGTGCATGATGAACTTGCGTATAAAGTCCCGCACATGGGCTGGAATACCGCAGAGGTTGCTAAAGACTCTCGTTTACTAACAGGCATTCCGCAAACGGCGCTTTTTTATTTTGTGCATTCGTTTCATATGGTTTGCCAACAGCCCGATGATATTTTGGCGATGACAACCTATGACTACCCGTTTGTCTCGGCTATTGAACGGGGCAACATTTACGGAACCCAGTTTCACCCGGAAAAGAGTCATGACTGGGGGGAGCAATTGATTTTTAATTTTATAACAGGCTGTTGAGTGAAGAATGAACCTGTTCTACTGTTTGATAAAGATATCCAGAAGTTGCTTTTGTCCTTCTGACGAAGGAAGAATCTTCGGACGTGCTGATTGAACAGCCAGCTCCGAAGATTCTTCCTTCGTCAGAAGGACAAAAACTGATAAAATAAAAGTTTAAACAGGTTTATAAATAAACTAGCACTTCCGTTTTCCAATGTTCAGACCCCGGGTTATTCCATTGCTTTTGTTAAAAGCCAAAGGGTTGGTAAAGTCGGTTAAGTTTAAGGACTATACCTACATTGGGGACCCGATCAATGCCGTCAAAATATTCAACGACTTACGGGCCGATGAACTGATGCTACTGGATATTCTGGCGACCAAAGAAGGACGGTGTATCGATCTGGATTTTGTACGACAGGTAGGGGATGAAGCCAATATGCCGTTTGCGGTTGGGGGAGGGATTCAGCGGATTAGCGAGATTAAAAGCCTGATCAATGCCGGTGCTGAGAAAGTCGTGATCAATTCGTTTGCCGTGCGGGAGCCATCCTTTATTAAAGCCGCATCGGATGAATTTGGGAGCTCAACCATTGTTGTGTCGATCGATATTAAAAAGAAATTTTTGGGTAAGCAGCAGGTATATACCGAAGGCGGAAGCCGCTCTACCGGACTGGATCCCATCGCCTGGGCGAAACAGATGGAAGCCAATGGAGCGGGGGAGTTGATTGTAACGTCTATTGAACACGATGGTATGATGCAGGGGTACGATCTGGCCTTACTGAATGCAATGTCGGCGGCTGTGCGTATACCCGTCGTGGCGGCTGGAGGGGCTGGTAAGCTCGATCATTTCCAGTCGGCCGTTCAAACGGCTCATGCATCGGCGGTGGCGGCTGGTTCGCTATTCGTTTATCACGGCCCCCGAAAAGCAGTATTGGTCAATTACCCCAAACAGGAAGAGTTAGTAACGATATTCAACCCATCATGATGATATGCACCAAAGGTGTCTGGGATGACACGATCCCCGGTATCACATTTGACGAGAATGGAGTATCGAATTTCTGCCGATTGCAGGAACAAATGATGGCCGAATATCCCAGAGGAGAAAAGGGAAGGGAGGACTGGAAAAAGCTGGTAGCTGACATGAAGGCCGCTGGGAAAAATCGTCGGTACGACTGTATTATTGGCGTTAGCGGTGGGGTTGATAGCTCGTATTTGCTTCATCTGGCGCATCAGTATGGTCTGCGCCCTCTGGCGGTCAACCTGGACAATGGATTCAACAGCGAAATTGCCGTTCAGAACATCTACAAGGTGACATCGAAGTTAGGGGTCGATCTGGAAACCTACGTGATCGATTACGAGGAAATAAAGGATTTGCTCCGGGCGTATATGAAAGCGGGCATGCCCTGGATCGATACACCAACCGATCTGGCCATAAAAGCGACGATGTACAAGATTGCCCGTTCGGAAGGCATTCGATTTATCCTGCGGGGTAATGATTTTCGTTCGGAAGGGAAACAACCCAAGGAGTGGACCTATTCGGATTCCAAACAGCTTCGGTTCATTCATAAACACTTCGGGTCGGGAGTGCGACTTAAAACCTACCCGCTGCTGACGTTACCCATGCTGGTGTATTCGGGGATGGTCAAGGGTATCAAGGATATTCGGCCCTATTACTACCTCGATTATAAAAAGCAGGATGCCAAACGCCTGATGATGGAGCTATACAACTGGAAAGATTATGGGGGGCATCATCATGAAAACCTGTTTACCAAGTTTTCGATGGCCTTTTGGCTCCCCCGAAAGTTTGCTATTGACAAACGGAAAATTAACCTGTCGGCTCAGGTATTAAGTCAGGCAATTACCAGAGAAGAAGCCTTAGCGCAACTCCGCCAACCCTTTGCTACCGACGCTGAACTGGAAACCACACGCGCGTATATTCAGAAGAAACTGGATTTGTCGGATCAGGAGTACAACCAGATCTGGGCGGCCCCTGCGAAGAACACCTTTGATTACCCCTCGAATTACGCGTTGATATTTAATTCGATTAACCAACTAAAACCCATACTGAAAAGACTATACGCCTTTACCCCTATGTCTGTATCAGCCAGTGCTGTACTTGATGTAAGGCCAAAAAATTGATGACATATACTAAAAATAGCGACTATCCTCTTTGAGAAAGAATATAAGTTAATATGCAAAATATTCGTTTGGTGAATCAAAGGGAATTACTATTGGCACGGCATGTATAAAACCGTTCAACATAACTATACGCTGATTACAACACTCGATCTGGATATTGAACAACAGATCAGTAGTTTTTTAGGTCAATGTAAGGGGTTTCACTATTTTCAGTCACCAGCTTATTTTAGAGTAGCGACTGCGTCGAAGAAACTAAAGCCATTTTATATTATTGCTCGGGATCGGGAGCAGATTGCCGGAATTATCTTACTGGTTCAGCAGGTTCAGTCAACGCTACCTGTTCTTTCTTTTTTATCTAGCCGAACAATTATTTGGGGAGGACCCGTAGTGACTGGCCAGGATCTACCTGTTGTTGAGGGGCTACTCCAGTTTTTCCAGAAACATCGCCCATCGACTATTTATACTCAGGTCCGAAACCTATCCGACACCACCGTTTACCAGAGCCTGTTCGCCCGGTTTGGATTTCAGTACGAAGAACACCTGGATATTCTGGTCGATTTAGGACGATCAGAAGAGGAGCTTTGGAAAGATGTGGTAACAAAACGCCGAAACCAGATTCGCCGGGCGATTAAGGAAGGCTGTGTTTTTGAGCGGCATACCTCGCTGGATTCCCTGCGAACCTGCTATACGATTTTACAGGAAGTGTATCAACGGGCAAAGCTACCCTTGCCCGATTTTAGCCATTTTGAATCACTACTTCAGGAGTCAGATGAGAAGTCTGGCTTACGATTGTTTACCGTTGTCTGGGAAGGCCAACTTATTGGCTGTATGCTCTGCCTGGTGCATGGACGCTGGGTATATGATTATTACGCAGGTGCTTTTAGCGCCTATTATAAAAAATACCCTAACGATCTGATGCCGTGGGCTGTATTTCAATGGGCTAAGCAACAGGGCTTTCAATATTTTGATTTTGGAGGGGCTGGTAAACCCGGTGTTCCATATGGAGTAAGAGACTATAAAAAGCAGTTTGGCGGTCAATTGGTTTGTTATGGCCGTTACGAAAAGGTGCATTATCCTCGATTGTTTGGTTTACTAAAACTAGGCTATCAAATCTGGCAAAAGCGATGATTCCCAGATTTGATTACTCCTTTTCATTACGAGATATTTTTATCTCCATTGCAAGTGTAGCGAATAATAAAGAGTCGAATGTTAGCTCTTATCAGGACTTATTTCCATCTGCTTCCGTTTTCGAGATTCCAAGTGCAAGATGGGGAATACAGTGTGCTTTGCAGGCTTTGGGACTTGCTCCTGGGGCAAGGGTAGGTGTACAGCCCTATACCTGCTCATCCGTAATGGCGGCTATTCAGTCAGCAGGGCTAGAGATAGTTTTCATTGATATTAATGCTGAATTCACGCTTGATCAGGAGGATCTAAAAAAAAAGTTACACCAATTAGAGGCACTGATTGTCACCCATACGTTTGGAGTTGCAGCACAACTTGAGTCGATCAGGAAATTAGCTAGTCATTTGCCAATTATTGAAGATTGTGCTCATGCTTTTTTGTGTCATTATAATGATCAGTCTCTAGGCAGTTTTTTCGATGTGTCGGTTTTTTCGTTTGGGTATGGAAAATTCCCTATTCTTGGTCATGGAGGAATCATTGTAATCAATAATAAGAAATATGCTAAATTGATTACTACACATATAAGCCGTTTAAAGCCTGCCGGTTTGCTTAGCGAGTTGATATTTGTTGGGAAAAGAGTAGCCTACTCACTTATCTATTCCGGGCTAGGATATACAGTTTTGCATAACGTGTTTCAGCAGTACATCACCACTAAAAATCAACGTATTCAGAGTAGGAGTTTTGTACAAGAATATGAATTTCGATCCGTTCGGCAACTGCTTAAAAATAAGTGGAAGCACTTACCTGATCTGGCAATGAAGCAACGCCAGAATGCCCTACAGATTATTAAGGCAAATGAATCTGTAGTGAAAGCTATTTATAATGTAGATGATAAAAGCAATTGTTTAGCGGTCGTCTTTATCGTTGATGACAGAGATCGTCTTTATAATCATCTGATTAGACATGGAATAGGGGCGGGCAAACACTTTCAATACGCGGCCGTATGGGCATCGGCGTATGGGTATGAAAATGGATCTTGTCCTCAGTTTGAACAATTAGTTAATAGAGTAATTACTATTCCCTGCTACAGCAAGCTTACAAAAAGCGATATTATTAAGATTAATAAAGTTATAGCAAGATTTATACAGGAAAATATTTTATGAAAAAAAAGAAAATTCTGGTTGATATTAACCATCCAGCGCATGTGCATTTATTTAAGTACTTTATTGATGAGATGCAGAGCAAAGGATATAAAGTTATTGTTGCAGCTAAAAATGTTAACTCAATAAAAACTCTTCTACAAACTTATAAGATAGACTATATTGATACCGGCCAAAAAAAGGACAATATGGTTGCAAAGTACATTTACGAGCTTTTTCATTTACTCAAATTAATAGGCATTGTCGCATTCCAACGCGTTGATTATGGGATTGGTGTTTCGATGGTTTTGCCAATAGTTTCCAGGTTGACCCGTATGAAATCGGTTGCTTTAGATGATGACGATATGACTGTTACCCCGCTCTTTGGCAAGGCCATTTCGTTGGCAGATACTATTTTTACCCCAAGTTCACTTGCTTTTGAAAACCGGGGAAATAACCACATATCTCATCAAAGCTTTCACGAATTGGCGTATCTGCATCCCGCCAGGTTTAAGCCTGACCCATCAGTTATGCGGGAGATTGGTATTTTGCCGGGCGAAACCTATTTTATACTACGGTTTAATGTATTTAAAGCCCATCATGATACTGATGCGATTGGCCTTACGCTTAAACAAAAGCTGGTATTGATTGAGTTGCTTAAACCATACGGACGAATCTTTATTACAACTGAGCGTACTATAGACCCTGAATTAGAGCCGTATCGAATGCCGGTTTCTCCCGAAAAAATTCATACCCTGATGTACCATGCAACGATGTTTATTGGTGATAGTCAGACGATGATTTCTGAAGCGGCATTACTGGGTACGCCAGCCGTGAAGTTAAATTCTTTTGCCGGTCGGTTATCGGTTCCTAATGAAATAGAGCAGCGATATGAATTATGCTATTCTTTTCTGCCCAGAGATTTTGATCACATGTTGAGTAAAGTTCGTGAGCTTCTGGAAATAGTTGATTTAAAAGCAGAATGGAGTCAGCGTAAAGAGAGAATGCTGGCCGATAAAATTGATTTGACTGCATTTTTAGTCGAATTTATATCAAACTACCCTGCTAGTTTTAATGAGCTAAAAAGTAACGCAGCTCATCAATACGCCTTGTAGCTTAATTACCCAACCACCACACCAACTTGAATTGAGATCGTATGGATTTTTCCATAAAGAAGTATAAGGCATTTTTAGCTGCCTTGCGTTCGTCTGGCTATTCATTCCAAACGTTTGAAGCCTTTTTAAAGGCACCTGATGAGAAAGTAGTGATTCTTCGTCATGATGTTGATCTGCTCCCTGAAAACTCACTCGTTTTTGCTGCTTTACAACATGAGTTAGGCATTGCCGGTGTGTATTATTTCAGAGCGGTACCTCAAAGCTGGGATACGCAAGTCATTCGGGAAATTGCCGAAATGGGACATGAAATCGGGTACCATTACGAATGCCTGACGACTTGTAAAGGGAATCTGAAGCTTGCCCTTAACGATTTTGAGGAAAATTTAACAGCACTCCGAAAACTAGCTCCAGTATCGACCATTTGTATGCATGGGAGCCCTATGTCAAAATACGATTCGAGAGATTTATGGAAGCATCATTCGTACCGCGAGTATGGTATAATCGGTGAACCCTATTTTGACATCGACTTCGGCAAGGTTGCCTATTTTACGGATACGGGTCGGCGGTGGGACGGAGAAAAAGTGAGTGTTCGGGATAAAGTCGATTCAACATTTGTAAATAGGTTTCGCAAAACAGACGAGATCATTGACGCGCTTCACCGTAATGAATTACCGGATCAGATGATGTTTACGTTCCATCCGCAACGCTGGAATGATAATCCATTGCAATGGACGAAAGAATTGATCAGCCAGAATGTGAAAAATCTGGTAAAACAGTATATTTTCATCAAAGAATAAGCCGCCAGCTAGTGAAATGACTTTAGATAAGTACCAATCGCTCTATAAAAAGCTAGCTGTTGTCTATACCGTGTTGATTCTGCTGCTGGTGACACTACCTATTAATGGAGAGGATCAGTTTTTGGGTAAGCTGAACGACAATTATGTATTACAGATACGCTATGATTATATCTCGCATGCGTTTCTGTTTATTCCCTGGATCATACTGATCTGGTGGGGCTGGTCAATCGCAGCGGCACCCAAACGCAAACAACTCGCAGTAGGGGTAGGGGGGCTGGGCTTCGCCATTTTCTGTGAATATCTTCAATTGCCGCTGACTTACCGGACATTTAACATTAATGACCTCTTGGCTAATTCGCTTGGTATATGCCTGGGGCTCCTGTTTCTATGGGTATGGGAGCGCGTAGGTATGAGCCAGCAAAAAGGCTAAGTCACGATTGCCTGTATGATCAAACTGCTTACCATTATTGGGGCCCGCCCGCAAATTATCAAAGCCTCAGCCATCAGTCGGGCAATAAACCATCACTACAAAGACCGCATACAGGAAGTCATTGTCCATACGGGCCAGCATTATGACCGGCAGATGTCGGAGGTGTTTTTTGAGGAGTTACAAATTCCACAACCCGATTATAATTTGCAGGTAGGATCAGGGCCGCATGGGGTTCAGACGGCTAAAATGATCACAGGTATTGAAGAGATTCTGGGTATCGAGCGGCCTGATTACCTGATCATTTATGGAGATACGAATTCTACGTTAGCAGGGGCAATTGCCGCTTCCAAGACATCGGTACCTATTGTACACATTGAAGCGGGGTTGCGGTCGTATAACAAAAAAATGCCCGAGGAAATCAATCGCATTGTAAGCGATCATACGGCTACCTTCCTGTTTCCTCCAACGCAAACCGGGGTTGATAATTTAGTAAAGGAAGGGTTTCGCGTCGAAAGATGCCCGCCCTTTACCATCGATAATCCGGCGGTGTTTAATGTAGGGGATATTATGTATGACAACAGCTTATATTTCTCTGAGATAGCAGCTAAAAAGACGGATATTCTGAAGCAGCTATTGTTGGAGCCTGAAGCCTATGTATTGGCTACGGTTCACCGAAATGCCAATACGGATGAGGCAGATCGACTTAATGCTATATTTCAGGCTCTGCAGATACTATCCATATCCCATTCTATCGATGTTGTGTTGCCACTGCATCCACGTACCCTAAAGCAGATGGAGGCATTATTGTCTCGGGATCTGTATGAGGCTATTCACGCCAATAAACGGATACGACTGATACCACCCGCTTCGTTTCTGGAAATGACCCAGCTGGAGCAACAGGCTAAACTGATCATTACAGATTCAGGCGGTGTACAGAAAGAAGCGTACTTCTATAAAAAGCCGTGTATCATTCTGCGGTCAGAAACCGAATGGGTAGAGATTGTCGAGCATGGGGCTGCCCGACTTTGTGATGCTGACCCACAGAACATTCTGGATGCGTATACTCACTTCAGCCAGACCACTGCCATTTCGTTTAAGCCCGTCTATGGAGATGGGGAGGCTGCTAGTCAGATCTTGGCTATATTAGTGGATAATTCTTATAAATGATAAAAATTTGTATATTTAATGCCCTTATTAACTCGCCTGTATAAACGGGCGTTATGGTTTACTTGTCTTTTCATCTTGTCTCTACTTTCTTGTGAAAACTACTCAATTGAATTATCATGCCCTGGTTTGTACTCTACACCAAATCCAGATCGGAAAAGCTTGTCGCTCGAGGTCTGATTCAGAAAGGTATCCAAGTCTATTGCCCCCTCCGAAAAGTTAAACGAAAATGGTCGGATCGTTTTAAAATTGTTGAAGAGCCTTTATTTCGTTCGTATTGCTTTGTTCATCTAGAAGAGAATGAGCGGGCCAGGGTATTCGGTGTGCCTGGGGTGGTCGGGTATTTGCATTGGCTTAAGAAACCTGCCATTGTGAAACCTAAAGAAATTGACCTGATCCGGGACATGCTGAACGACTTTGATCATGAGTCACTGGAAGTGGTGAGTTTTGATGCTACCGATCGACTAAAAATTACCTCCGGGGCATTCATGGATCAGGAAGGCGAGGTTGTATCGGCCAATGGCAAACGCCTGATGATTAAGCTTGATTCACTCAATATGTTTATTGCTATTGATATTAGTAAAACGAAGGTTGAAAAAGTGAAAACGAGTAAACTGTTCGCTCTGGCGATGCATAAATTACAGCCTGCCTATTAACGGTTCGCCCCTTAATTTCCTTTTTTAGTATTTCTGTATGCCCCAAACTATACGGCTATTATATGCTGCATCGGTCTGCCTGCTGATGAGTCAGATAACCTATGCTCAGACCATTCGTCAAAAAACGCGCTATGAGCTGGAGGCCGGTACATACCTGTCGACGGCGGAGAGTAACCCGTTCTGGATACGCTCAAATCAATATGGAGAGGTGCCTTTAGAGTCGAACGGCTTCACCATTCGGGCGCAGGCAAAAAAAGAGTATGAACCTTTGGTCTACAATAAAAAAGGGAAAGGTAAGTTTTCGTATGGTTACGGAATCAGGGCTGTTCTGAACGCTGGTAAAGTCAATCAGTTTTTGCTTTCGGAACTGTATGGTAAGGTGCGCTACGGGGCGTTTGAGTTTTCGGCTGGCCGTCGGCGTGAGATTATGGGCCTGGTTGATTCCTCACTTAGTGCCGGGTCATACATATGGTCAGGCAATGCGTTGCCAATGCCTAAAGTACAGATTTCCATCCCCAATTTTACACCCATACTGAAGAATGGTTTGATTGCTGTGAAAGGCAATTTTGCGCATGGCTGGTTCGGTACCGGCGATTCGGTGAAAAACTACTACCTGCATCAAAAAAGCCTTTACGTTCGTCTGGGAAAACCCGACTGGCGATTTAAATTTTATGGTGGCTTCAACCATCAGGTACAGTGGGGAGGGCAGGTATTGTATCCGCGTTATGAAGGCAAATTGCGGATTACGGAGTTTGGCAGTGATTGGCAAACATATTTATACGTTGTGAATGGTAAATCATTGTATACGCTCGATACGCTGGTGATTCAAAATGGGCAGGCGTCAGCCGAAGGCGGGAACCGGGTTGGTAACCACTTAGGTACGATTGATCTGGGGCTGGAGTACGAGGATGAGCATGCAAAGTGGTTTATCTATAAACAGTCGATTTATGAAGCGGGTGCCTTGTTTTATCTGAATAACATAGCAGATGGATTGCACGGTATTGCGTATACCCGAAAAAAGGCAACCAGTGGCATTCTGAAAGTTGTTGTGGAATATCTACAAACCTCCAATCAGGGCGGCCCCTATTTGTCCAATCGGTCAACGATTCCTCAACTGCGGGGGGCAGAGGATTACTTCAATAATGGCCGCTATATCGATGGGTGGGTATATAAAGGGCAGACGATCGGTACGCCATTTATCATGCCTTTGCGCTACACCACAGGTCTGCCTCAGTCACTGGATAAAAATCCTAATCGAATCGTAAATAATCGGGTCAACGCGGTTACACTAGGTGTGAGTAGCCGAATCAAGCAAGTCGAGTTATTGACACGGCTTTCGTTTAGTCATAATCTGGGTAACTATGATGTCCCTCTGGACTATACCCAGGCATCGGTTCAGCAACAAGTTATAGTTCCGATTAAGAAATATACATTTACGGCTAATCTGGCCTACGATAATGCAGGTGTGCTTAAAGAAAATGTCGGCTTAAGTTTACTGGTAAAGCGCTCGTTTTAAGCATCCTTAATTGATAACTTCCCTTACGTTGTAGGCGATTCCATATGAAGCTTCTTATCATTTTTTCAGTACTGGCCCTATCTACGTTGACTCAAGCCCTATATGGTCAGTCTGCCGTGCCGCATGATACGATCAGGCCCGTAAAAGTGGATTCCATCGACTTATTGGTTGCCAAGCGAAAGCTGTTTACAACGGCGGTTTACAAGAACGGTGAAAAATTGTCCAATGCGGCTGTTGTCAGTCTGTTGCAGTCGACACCCAAAGCATTGAATAAGTTTCAATGGGGTAATCGGTTAAAGCCTATCGGACCTATCATTTCGTTAGCCGGAATCGTATTAGGGTATATGGGGCTTAAAGGAGATGAGCAAACAGCTATGATCAGTGGTGTTCGAACGGCTACGAATTCAAGGCCACCCGACATACAGGTTACGTACACAAAACGTAGCTTGCCTAAGACGTTGGCTGGGTTAGGGCTTTTTGTCGGCGGGCTGTGCCTGATAGAACTCGCCAATGACCATACGGCTACATCCATTACCCTCTATAATGCCAAGCCAGGGCCTATCAAAACGTTATCGCAGGTTAATCGGCTAAACCTGGGGTTGACCACTACCGGGAATGTTGGTCTGGAAGCTCATTTTTAAGTAGTGATTTTCTGAACGTTGCTATGGCAGCTAATGATAAAGGTTGTGATTACTGCCAAAGCTAATGTAGGTTTGTAGCCTGTTGCCAATATACTGTTTTCAGCATGCCCGCATCCTCCATCTGGCACCGGTTGATTTCCGGTTTTAAAGATCCTGCTCCTGTCAACACAGCCATGTGTTTCTGGGAGGTGGATGTGCATTCGCATTTGGTACCTGGCGTTGATGATGGGGTGAAAGACCCCGAACAGGCGTTAGCCTGCCTCAACCAATTGGTAGAATGGGGGATTCGGAAAGTGATTACAACCCCCCACATCAGTGGCGACTGGTATCCGAACAAACCGGCTGATCTTCGGCAGGGGCTCATTGATCTACAGATTCTGATTGATCAGCACCAATTGCCGCTCTCGATTGAACTGGCTGCGGAGTATCTGATCGACGACTTTTTTTTCGACCTGCTGCAAAAAGAGGAACTGTTGAGCTTCGGCCCCCGAAAATATCTGTTGATTGAAACAGGCTGGGCGTGGGCCCCGGCGCAGATCGACGATATTTTATTCCGAATACAAACGCATGGATATACACCTGTGCTTGCCCATCCTGAACGCTATAAGTACTACCACGAGAATAGGAAGGGATTACTTCACCTACGTGAAATAGGCTGTTTGTTTCAACTCAACTGGATGTCATTGATTGGCCGGTATGGGGTAGAGAGTCAGAAACAGGCCCGTTTTTTAGTCAATCAGCGGGTCATTGACTTTATCGGTAGTGATCTGCACCAGCCAAAAGATCTTAAAGACATGGCCCGTCTGCTCTACTCCAACGAATTACAACTGCTACAAAATCAACCCCTCCTCAATAATACGCTCTTCTAGCTTCTTTTGGGACCCCACGGCTTCTGTGGGGCTGGCGTGAGTCTGTAAAAGCCTATTCTATCTTCCGAAGAAACGGCCCCGCAACCCCAAATCTCCTCCTTATATTCGTTTATCATCATGTTTTATCGACTATAAACTGGCGCAATAAAAACGACTTTCGATTCCCGAATAGTAGCCATGGATTAGCATACCGCCCAGTAAATATCGAACTACTGAGCAAAAACGTAGTTTACTGACTTCATTTTTCAAGTATTCAGAAGTAAAATAGGGCTATTTATATATTTCATAGAGCATTTAGTGGATGATGTTAGAATATATGTTTTCAATAACCTATGAATATTAAACTAAATGTTTATATTATGATATTGGTACAGCGTGGGTTGCAGACTGGTGCATCTAAACATTTTTATTGGTTTGTTGTCCTTTTTTTGAAAACGTCAACAAATACTATGAAACAGAGCATCGCAATCCATAAGAGCCAGCTTCCCGTTTCCTCCAACGACGCCTTTGATAATCTGTATAAAAAATATGTCAAAAAGGTCTTTCAGAAATGTTTATCGGTAACCAATGATGTGGAGGCTGCCGAAGACTGTACACAGGATATTTTTCTTAAAGCCTTCACCCACCTGAAAGCGTTCAGAAATCAGTCCCGTTTGTCGACCTGGTTATATTCCATCGCGCATAATTACTGCCAGGATCGGATTCGACTGGAGAAGCGCTTAGCTACAGAGCGTATGACGCCTGGGATGGATGTCCGAAGCGATGAGACGAACGCTCAGGAATCAGTTGATGAGCAGATTCTGCAACTGGAGAATCTACTACAGCAATTGCCCAATGAGGAAGCCACCTTACTTCGCTTAAAGTATGAACAAAACCTGAGTATTCAGCAGCTTAGTCGGCGCTTTCATCTTTCGGAAAGCGCCATTAAAATGCGGCTTAAACGAAGCCGGGAGAAATTACGAGCACTAGCAGTAGCCTGTGATGAATGGAATGATTAAGAAGCAGGATTAACATAGACTTCTTAATAGTTTCTTCGAAGAAAAGTAGGCCTAAACCCAGATAAAAAGATTGCCGTTCACCCCGCATGCTCAGACATTTCTGAGTGTGCGGGGTGAACTATTTCGTATTAACGGATGATATTCGACTAAACCAGTTCCTGGATGGATCGTGAATAGTTATCCTGGACATTATACCTGAAAAAGTAAGTATGAAAACCACAGTGAAAGAACTTCGACTAATTCTGACTGTCGACAATCTGGATGAACTGATCCGCTTCTATCGGGATACGGTTGGGCTGGAAACATCGAAAGAATGGCATGAAGAAACCGGGAATGGTATTATTCTGGATGCGGGGCGAGCCTCGCTCGAACTCATTGATGCCAGCCACGCAGCCCGGATCGATGAACTGGAAGTAGGGAGCCGGGTATCTGGACCGATTCGGTTGGCGCTTCGTGTGACGGATTCAGTTTCGCAGGCTAGCGAACAACTCATTAAAGGTGGAGCGGTTGAAGTTGCCCCGCCAACAGTAGCACCTTGGAGTGAAGTCGCGCGAGTACAGACCCCCGATGGGATGCAGCTTACTTTGTTCGGTACCTCTACACTCGCTGATTAGCCTGAGGTGCGTAAATGCATCCCTTAGTGGAGGATAATCGGTTGCTATGAAGTTAGAAACTGAAAAAGCCTGGTCGTTATGCCAGGCTTTTCTTTTTCATACGTTGAGTAAATCAGGTAAAATTTATATCTAATGCTACTTCCTGTAGCGAACGACTAGCTCTAAAGGCAAATGCCTGATCTCTTTATATCTGAAATTATGCCATTCTAAATTGAGAAGGGCTAATAGGTTGATTTTCTGTTATATAAGCTTACGTGGTCCGGTAACACTATAACCTGAATTGTCATATTGGTGAGGTGTTGTTTCCCCGTTTTGTGGGTAGGTTGACACAAACAGGCTCCGAGGAAATTGAACAAATCGGGAGTTGTAGTTGTACATAATGCATACCAGTATAAAACATATGCCTGTCAAACTGCCTATACTTCTGGTGGATGATGATCCCCAACTTGTTGAAATCCTGAATCGGGCGGCTAGTCATGTGTTTCCTCTGGCTCATTTTATTCAGATTAGTAGCTTTTCTGAAGCGATTACCTACCTGGAGGCATTGAAGGAGCATGGCCCTAGGTTGGTTTTACTGGATATTGATCTGAAAGATAAGCACTCAGGCTTCGATTTTTTAACCTTGCTGAGGGAACACCCTCAGGGCAAGATGGTGCCCGTAGTCCTGCTGTCGGTAAATAGCGATGAACAGGTTGCCGAAGAAGCATATACGCTGGGGGCCAATGCCTTTACACAGAAGCCTGATACGTATGCCGACTGGAAAAAATATGTGAAGCTACTGAAGTTATACTGGTTTGAAACGGTAACAATACCCAAAGTCTGGTTAAAGCCATAAAGGGTCTCCTCAGTAATCGGTATCTGTGAACCGATTGGGATGTAGACAGTTCGACCAGTAGGCCACAATAGCCTGGAGTTGATTTTCAAGCTCAACAACACTTTGTTTCTTCTCGAAAAAACCCTGTATAGTCAACTCATAAGCTTCTTCTACAAGATGCTTATAAACAGGGTGAGTAAAAAATATAAACGGGATAGCCCGCTTCCGTAACTGGCTGTCTTCTTCGATCTGCCGTCGTAATTCCAGCCCATTCATCACATTCATACTCACTTCCGAGATGATCAGAAACGGTCGATCATTGGTGGTTCGCAGGTAATCGATGGCTTGCTGGCCATCAGTGAAAAAGAGTATAGGGCAATTCGGGGCAATTTTTTGCAACAAAGGTTTGAAAATGACCTGGTCGTCGTCGTCATCATCAATAAAGATAATCGGGTTATTAATTTCCATCTAGTTAATTCAGGTATATCAATGTGCGTGGATAGTATAACCTGGAAAAGGCCTAAAATGATTGAAGGGTGGAATAAAGACACAACTCACACCTGACAGCACTCCTCAGAAACGGTATGATCGCTACGCTGCAGGAAGGGTTTCCCTACGATGCGTGTCGGGGTATAGTGAACGCTCCATTCACTATACCCCGACAACTGAGTTACTACTTACCGACCGGAAATAAGGCATGCATTTTTAGCCTGTTGATGTCATAAGAGTTAATGGAATCATCGCCTACGTTTACCGTAATATTCGACACGCTTCCCGAATTGGCCGTTGTCCGGGTAATGGGGAAACCAACGACATACAGGCTACCGGCATTGATCAGTTCACTCGCGCTGATTGTCAGCGTATTTGTTGACTCGTTTGGGTGGTTATATGCCATCTGGTATTGGCGATAGCCACTGGGTTCGTCACTCCACCCGAAACATTGATGCTGGTGAGGGCATTTTTGAAGGTAAGGGATCCTATAAATGCCAAAAAAATCGCATACATCACCCAACTGCAACGAAACTGTTAAAGAATGAAACAGGAGTGTTAGTGTGTGTTTATGCCTATTCCGTACTTGCTGCCACATTGAATCGGTTGGCTTATAGCTGATCGATCACAGGTTGTACCATCGAGCTGGGTGATACGTAGCCCATTGGTTAATCAGGGTAAACAACTGCGACGTAGTATGATGGGTGACTATAGAAGTATGGTTAACGCTGCCAGTTGAGTTGGTGGGGAAGTTATGATAAACTAAACGATCGGTAGATTATGAATCCATTTGTTCCAATACGAACCAGCAAACGAATCAATCTGGTTAATATTGATCATGTAAAAAAACTGGAGCCGCTCGAAGGCGGACAGAAGACGCTGGTTGTACTGCGGAGCGGAACCCAGCTACGAGCGTTGGTACCATATAAGCGGTTGGTCAATATACTCCAGTATCGGGCCTCACAGGAAGGCCCCAACAGTCCAATCGCCAGTTCCATAAGGCCACTGGGGGCGCGGCAATCGCTGCCTCGGACTCAGCAAAGCGGTATAGCTGACTAATAGGCTTCGTCCACAGACCTGAAAAATTGGCCTTTAACAGCCAAAATTGGGTATTCGGCAAAATAAACTAGGAAGATTGCCGAATGGACTTAACATTTGTCAATACAGCTTTTTTTGATAGAAATCCTATGTATGAGACTGAAACACACCAATTATTAACTCAACTGCAAACTATTTACTTGGATTTGATGGAAATAGGGCCTGTTGACCGGACTCCCTACTACCGTTCGCGGATCGATGCCCTTGAGCGTGCCCATCAGCGTGTGAGTCAAGATATTGAGGATTGCCAGCAAATACTCGACGAGTTTGCATCTGAATTAGCTATAACCCGTGGCGCTCTTACGGACCTGGTAAGTGGGATGCGTAACTGATTAACAACCCCTCGGTAGTTCCAGACTCGACGTTCGGGAGATGTTTTTAGTGACGATTATCAGGTGTATTGTAACGCGGGAGGAATCCCGCGCTCATTAGTTGAAATCGCGGGATTCCTCCCGCGTTACAATACATATAGTTTGCGCCTGACGCTGTATATTCGTATTACCAAGGAAATGCTATCGGTTACGTATGTCAGGCGAAACGGTTATGTTCTTCTACTTCGGTGCTGTGAGCGCCATTTGGGTACTCAACGCCGTACGATGGAGTTTTTCCCGGACCTGGATCGATGGCCTGTTCACGTTGCTGGTTCTCATTTCATTTGGCCAGTCCGCTTTTTTTGCGCTCTTTGCCGAAAAGGTGCCTTTGTCTAAAGCGGGTTATCTGATTATTCATGTGCTTCACCGGGGGCTGATCAAACTGATTTTTCTGGAATTGATCTATCTACTTTTCAATGGGGCGATGTGGTCAGTTACTAACCAGAAACGGTGGCGCTGGGGGCAGCTTGGCCTGGTGATTTACACGCTGGTGAATGTGATCCTATTGTGGATAACCGATGAAGATTGGTATCGTTCTATAACTGGTCATGTCGCTTCTGGCCTATATTGGTGTCTGCTGATTGGCATTAGCGGAATGGGTATTCGAATTGCGGCTCAGCGAAAGGATGCGATTGGAAAAACTTTTATTTTGGGGAGCGTATTTATGCTCCTGAACGAGCTGTACGTTTTGATTTATGCCTGGCTGCATAGATGGCCATTTCCCGATCCGGTCATTTCCATTGACCTTCAGCGGCAGATACTCTGGGGCGAGCGTATTATTGAGCTACTCTGGTTTTCGCTTTGTCTCGTGTTTTATCAGCGTACAATTGCCGTGGCCGAAGCTGTTGAACAGACGAAGCTTGCCGAACAACTCAAACAGGAACGCCTTGAGACCGAGTTGACGATGCGTCGGCTGGAACAGGAAAAAACGTCGGTACAGCTACGAGCCCTCCAGGCACAGGTCAATCCGCACTTTCTGTTTAACAGCCTCAACTCGCTGTCGGCTCTAATCGACGACGATCAGCAACGGGCCAGCCAGTTTGTCGACGAATTGAGCCAGGTGTACCGCTACCTGCTAAAGGCAAGCGAACAACCGCTTACCAGCCTGGACAGTGAACTCGATTTCATTGAATCGTATTACCACCTCTTGAAAACCCGACACGGTAATGGACTGAGCTTAACGGTTCAGGTTGAGTCAGATTATCGGTCTGGCCTGATTCCGCCCCTGACGCTTCAGCTACTGGTCGAAAATGCGGTTAAACACAATATTGCTCTTGCCAGCGAGCCTTTACATATCCGTATTTCCACTGACGAGCTTGGCTATCTGGAGGTTAGCAATAACCTGCAACGTAAGCGTTCGGCTGTGCTATCGAATGGTATAGGCCTGTCGACAATTATTGCTCAGTACCAGAAACTTGAGCAGCCTGTCCCTGATATTCTGGAAGGTGATGGACGTTTCAGGGTTCGTTTGCCTCTTATTCGACCCATTGGTGAATTCGCCTAGTCGGGTTGTGTTCCACTTATCAGGCGTTTTCCTCCTGCCATTCGTTTTTGGCTACCAGTTACCAGACTGTAGTTGATCCTCCCTCTGGCCGACGACTACTTTTGTTTCCGCAGGCACCCACAGCTGTACCCTGACACAGGCTGTTTGAGACGTTGCCCTTCATCTTTTTTAATAACAACCAATAAAACAACAATTATGAACACGCTCCCTAATGCTGCTAACCATGTTTCGGTACTGGACAATTACGTAGCCGTCTTGAAGAAGTACAACGATTTCAACGGACGCGCTCGCCGAAGCGAATACTGGTATTTTTTTCTGGTCAATGTCATTGTTACGCAAGGGCTGAATTTTGTCAATATATTGATTTTCAACGGATCTGGCGTAGTTGGAGGGCTACTTATGTTGCTGAATCTGGCAATTTTGGTTCCTTCGGTCGCTGTTGCTATTCGGCGGATGCACGATGTAGGAAAAAGTGGCTGGTATGCGCTGATTCCATTTTATAATCTGATTCTGGCCTGCACCGAAGGGGTTAAGGGAGCCAACGAATACGGTAACTACCCTAAGCAAAACGCCTGATTCGTTAAAATCGACTGTATCCTTTCTAGTTTTTTTTTGCGTATATAGCATACCGTTATGCACTACACGGCCATCTATGATCTTTGGGCTAAGCCTCTGATCGATTGGCGCTCCCTGGTTTTGCCGTTCGGTCTGGCAGTGGCCGCTTTAGTGGCTGCATATTTCACCCGTCCGGGCAGTGGCCGTACCGGCCTGCTAATCTTTTCGGTTGCAGCCGTTGTGGTGTCGGTTGGTATACCCTCTTTTGACCTATATCAATTAAAACGACATAAGCCCGTCACGGTCGAAGGCCCCATTGTAGGATATTGGGAGAAAGAATGGGTTGAACGCAGGGATGGGAAGAACAACTCGTATAGCTATGAAGCGTTTCAGGTCGATACCGTTTCGTTCGGCTATTACCGCAATGTGGGTATGGCGGGTTTCCATAATGGAGAGGCTGAGCGGATTCCCCTGCATGATGGTATGTTTGTGCGTATTCAATACGTGCCCGAAAGGCAACTTGACGACGACCGCATCCTGAATCGCATAGTGAAGCTGGAGATAAGCCAGAAATAGAACGGAGCTAGTTATAATAATTATGACGTATTTAAATCATAATTATTATAACTAGCTCCGTTCTATATTCTTGGAATTACTTTAGAAACACCTCATCATTATCGGTCATGAACATGCGGGTACTTTCGGTATAGGTCCCGCCAGTAGGTGATTTATATTTCAGATCGACATAAAACGCCCGGTAACCAGAGGCCGGGTAGGCTTCGCTTACTGATACAGTGCTGGTGTGATTAATACCCAGTGATTTGCCTTCCCACTTCTCGTCCTGGAAAATCATATCGGTTGAATTGGCTGACCAGACCGTCACATCTTCCAGTTTGTCAGAGGTGGATTTAATTTTCAGATTGACGCCGGTTTTTGTGGGTGTTACGGTCCACTGGCAGCTTGGATAAGGCTGTTTGGTTAAGGTTGTTCCAAAAAACGCATTCAGCGCTTCGAGGGCCTGCCGCTTATCGCCCAGGTCGTGTCCGACGTTCGGTACATAATGGATGTAATTTTCGCCCGGAATCTGACCGATATAATGCTTCACGGCATCGACCGTCCAGTATTCATCGTTGGTACCCATAAATAGCATTTTAGGCATCGTTAACTTTTTGCGATACGAATAAGGGTCAATCATTTCCGTAACGGCGCTACCTTCTTTGCTATGGACGGTCTGCGGGATGCCCAGCTTTACATAATCTTCGATCTGTTCGCTGTATTTATTCCAGATCTTCATCTGATAGTCCAGATTAATAGGCATGTTCAGCACATCAATTACCATAGGCGCAATCGCAACGGCCCGTTTGTCGCTGGCTCCCGTCAGCCAGGTAGTCCAGCCTCGTTTCGAAGCGCCCGAAACCACAAAGCGATTGACATCCTTATGCAGCGTTTGTTTAGCAAATTCCTGGACAGCATCCATTGCCCGAACGGCACTTTTAACCATTGGAAAAAGGAGTGGCCAGCTATAATCGCCATCTTTCTTGTACTGATGGAGCGTGTAGGAAATCAGCGCGTCTTCTTTCAGATTATCGTAGAGCGGCTGATTGGGCGTTTGCCGAAGTACAGCTACCACAGCGTTGTTTTTGGTGGCTAACTGGCTGATGGCCCGGTTGAACGTATCCTCCCGCTTGTTCCAGTTGGGTTCGCCCTCTTTATTGACCGCTCCGCCCGTAATGAAAAGCAGCGCGCCATCGTGGTTGACTTCTTTCGGAACCAGGATTGACAATTGGTGCTTCCAGGTGTATTCCCGCCATTTCTGCGAGGTGAGGAGTACTTCATAAGCGGTAATGTCGCCATAGCTATAGGTGTCTTTTACCTCCCATTTAAACGACTGGTCACCATTGTTCAGGTATGCATCCAGGGCGGTCGAGGGTGTAATGCCATCCGTTGGTTTGGGCAGGACAAAGGCAAAAAGTGCACTAATCAGGCCAACAACGGCGACGAGTTTAAGCAGATTACTGTTCATTAGGGTTTTGAGGTTAATTGAAAGGTTATCGTGAAATGGTTATCGCTTGGTCGTTACTCATGAAGGAGAGAGGAAATCTGTTGGTTGAGTTAGTTGGTTCCATCAGCCCTGGGCGAATCGGCAATAAGCTTCAGGGCTTCTGCCATATAAATCTCGGCAGTATTTTCGCCGAGGCTGGTGCGGCTAATGTACTGGTATCGTTTAAAGCTATTGAAGTCAACTCGGGTCAGCATATACCCAAATGCATCATTGGTCAGACCGAATAGAAAAGGCGCTTTCGTATGCATCTGCCGCTTGAGGTAATAGCCGATGTTGGGCAGTGCTTCTCCTGGAATCGTCAGCACTTGGGCTGTGCCAATGTTGAGCAGGTTGACCTGAGCCACTACGTTATCGCCGGGGGCTACCTCATACTGAAGCGGAGATTTTTTGACGATGAATTTCATAACATCCGATTCGATGGGTAGCGTAACCGGGTGCATCGTACAAAACAACGACGGGTTCGATTGAGAAACAGCCGGACCAATAATCCGAAGGGCTTCATCGGCCAGGAGTTCGCCAATTCGAATGCATTCGTCCCAGGTGTTGGCTTCTTTACCGCCTTCCCGCCGATTATCGGCTGTAACCATACCGCCCTGCGCTCCATTGACAAACAGTGCAATACCCCCTGCTTTTGATTCGATTCGGTCGCACAGAGGACCACACAGGTCGGGGCTTAAAATTCCCCGGCCCGATCCGATGATTTCAGGATGAATGGCATAATTGACCAGCGTAACGATGGGCTTACCCGCCTGTGTACCCGACGTGGCCACAGCCTGAATCACCCCACAGCGAGGGTCATACAGGTCGGGGGCGTAATAATTGTAGGCAATTTGCCCTTTGGCCTCATCAACGGCAATTTTTAACGAAGCAGGGGCTAGCTTCGAAACGGCTTCATTAACGGCATCGGCTATGGCGTGTACGCATTGGTCGAGGTAAGGAAGGTCGGCAAAGGATTCGCCTTTTTCGTTCGGGAAACCATAGGCATCGGGGCCACTGTGTGTATGGGTACAGCCAATCAGAATATTCTGGGGCGGAATGCCTTTGATCAGTGCTCTCGACTTATTCCCTAGCACCGACGGCCAGCCCAGATTATCGACGCTGACGATGGCAATGCGGGTGGTTCCTTTTTCAAAAACGCAGGCTCTAACGTACAACTCTCCTTTCTTTTCGACGGCTTTTTTGGGCGTACCAATGCCTCCTGATACCGGTAGTAACGGATTGGGCGTAATCAGTCGGACAGCCGCTCCTGCTTTAAACGATTGAGCAGAAACAAACTGAGAAACAACGCAAAAGAAAAGTGTAAGGAGTTTGGTTTTCATTATGAAGGAGATAGAATGCATAATGGATAATGTAAAATGTCGAATGACGGGTACGGCATTCATATCCATTTTACATTATCCATTATGAAGGATGATCGGCTTACCAGGGTTTGCCGGTGCCCTGAATTACCCAAGGTTTCGACCACGGACTGTTTTTGCCATCGGACTGCGAATTGGCCGTTACTTCCAGTTTGTCGAGGGCAGCTCCCGAGTTGGTTTTGTTCAGGTTCAGCTCATCGCGCATGTAGTAGAAGCGTACGGGCAATACTTTCCGTTTGGCAACTGGGCCAGCCTGGAGGGCGGGTAAGCCCGTACGACGATAATCGAACCAGGCTTCGGTGGCACTCGTCCAACTAGCAATCCATTTTTGGCTGATAATCTGATTCAGTGTACCATCGTAGGCTACTCCTTTCTGTGTAATAAAGGTTGCATAGCTGCTGGAGAGGCCCCAGGCTGTCAGAGAGGCTTTTATCGCGTTTTCATACCGGGTTTTTGCATCACCAGCTGCCCAGCCTTTCTGCGCTGCTTCGGCCAGAATGAAGTTCACTTCTGCCGCCGATACCAGCCGAGATTTCAGCAGCGTGCCTTTAGCCTGGGTGTAGATTTCATTCAGGTAAGAAACGTGCGGGTTAACAGATGTTTGCCCTGGCGTTGGGTTGAAGTTATAGGCCGAAGGTAGCTGCGATATGCTGGGTGGAATACCGACGTAATTAGGGTCCGTATCGATGGGAGTGTTTCCGACTTTATCGGGCGACAGATAACGAACCCCGCTGACGATTTTATCGGTTCCGGCTGGTAATGTAGCATCGACTTTTAAGGGAATCTCCACTTTTTTCGCCCATACCGCCAGACGAGGGTCGTTGGTTGGCTGCATGGCTTTCAGCAAGGTAGAGCACATTTTAATCCGACGATAGTTGCTACCGCTAATGTCGAAAACGGAATTTGATGGCCAAGCATCTCCTGAGTTATTACCGACAAACGCCATCGTTGCATCGAAAGATGCGTCGTCAATAATAGGATATTGGGCAGGGTTAGCTACGATTTTCTCAATGCCAGATTTAGCTACATCAGGCTGCTTAGTCGAAATGCGCATCAGATAACGGAGTTTGAGCGAATTCGCCAGCCGTTGCCATTTAGTCGGATCACCAGCGTAGTATACATCTGCGCTTTCGACAATACTGCTGTAGGATGCTTTGGGCTTCGAAAGCAAGGTGCTGGCTTTATCCAGATCGGCCAGTATACCTGCGTAAATAACATCCTGGCTATCGTATTTGGGGGCAATATTGTCGAGGCCACCCGCTTCGCCTTTCAGCGCATTAGTATAGGGTGCATCGCCCCACAGGTCGGTTATCAGCCCGAACAGGATCGATTTCATAACCAGCGCAACACCCTGCTGGAACTCCATGTTCAGCGCAACGGCCCGCTGATAAACCAGGTCGTTGTTCCGCAACTGATCGTAATAGGATGTCCAGCTTTGGTCGCCACCCCAGTCGTAGTCGTTATGGCCACTGAACCAGGCATCTTTCTGGGTGTGTTGTACAACCCCGGCAATGTCCTGAAAGCCAAGATTGGTGTAGAGCTTCGCTGTTTCGGTAAGAACGGTCGGCATGACCAGGTTCGGGTTTACCGTCTCAGGCTGAACACCGTTTGGGTTAATGTTCAATTGGGTGAGGTCCTTACAGGAATACAGGAAGAACAAACCCAAAACCAGAGCCAGGCTCGCAGTGATTTTATGGAAGATAGTTTTCATGACAGAATCGTTAAAATGTCGTCATTATATGGTCATTTGCTTCGTGGCATTGTAATAAACCAATGCCACGAAGCAAATGACTATTTTTTAAAATGTAAGGCCAAGTTTAAAACCAACCGGAATCACCCAGGGAGTTACGTTATAGCGCTCGATACCTTGTTTGAACTGCGTACCGGCCTGTGCACCGGCCTGCGGCTGGAAGGCCATCTCTGGATCGACGTTGATTTTAGCGGCAGTCCACAGAATAATGTTCCGGCTATAGATCGAGAAGTTCGCATTTTGCAGGCCAATCGACTTCACGAAACGGGCAGGAATGTCGTAACCGAGCGAGATTTCACGCAGTTTAACAAACGATGCATCGAAGGTAGCAGCCCGGGTAAACGACCAGGGGTAGTTGTCGCCATACGGAATAATTTTGGTCCCTGCGCCACCCAGATTTTCGGTATAGCCGGTTATGTTTCCGTTGGCGTCATACTGAGCAATAACCCCTGGATTGAATACGCCATAGGCATACGTTTTGCCGCCAAACTCGAATGGATAACCACCATACTCGGCCGTTGGCCCACCCACAATCGGGAAATAATTGCCGTGAATCTTGATGTACTGATCGGCGTTTTCGACCAGCCAGTTACGAAGGGCATCACCCGAGCGACCACCTGGATTGATCAGGTTGTCGAGGAACCGCTGCGACCGTAAATCAGACTCCATATACCGGTAGGTTTGCGATACGAAGTCACCACCTGCCCGCCAATCGAGCGACAGATTGAGGGTGAAGCCTTTGTAGGAAAGCGAGCTTTGTGCACCCAGTATGAAATTGGGGTTGAAATTGCCAATTTTATTCTTGACCGTGGTTGCACTTCTGCTCTGCCACGAACCATCGTTATCCAGAATTGGGTAGCCGTAATAAGGTGATTTAGGATCGGTAACGGTAATGATTTCAGCATCGTAAATATCGCCGACTTTGTCGCCTACATAGGTCCAGGCACCGCCTTTGGCATCTGTCCAGAGCGTATAGTAAGGAATGCCTTCTGCCAGCTCTTTGATACGGGTAACATTCTTGGTAAAGTTCGTGGTCAGATCCCAGCGTAAGCCGCCTTTGTCGATGATCGTTCCACCGAGCGACAGTTCGACCCCTTTACTTTCGAGCAAACCAGCGTTGATGTTCTTGGTTGTAAAGCCGCTGGATGGGGCAATCTGCGAAGGCAGAATCTGGTTGCGGTTTTCCGATACATAATACGTTCCTGAGAAACGGAGCCGGTTGCGGAACATGTTATAGTCAATCCCGACTTCGTATGAGGTTGCTATTTCTGGTTTTAAATCAGGAAGCAGGATGCTGCCCGACTTGCTTAAACGGGTTACACCATTCCAGGCACCGGCATCGGCCAGGGTAGGATAGAGGCTGTAGGGGTTGGCGTCATTCCCCACCTGAGCTACACCCGCCCGAACTTTAAACAGATCGACCGTAGAAGGCATATGCACCATCTCATTCAGCAGCAGGCTCAGTGAAGCCGATGGGTAGAAGTAGGAGCGGTTGTTGACCGGAAGCGTGCTTGACCAGTCGTTTCGGGCCGTCACATCCAGGTAGATCATGTCCTTGAAGCCAAAGTTGGCCGTACCATACACGCTGTAGATGGCCTTTTTATACAGATAATTGCTGTAGTTGATATTGGCCGTGGCAATGTTCTGGATCGTGTATAGCCCCGGAATAATCAGACCTGCGCCGTTTTTGCTGCTGGTGTTGATATCCGTCGACTGCGAATAGCGGTTGTTGCCCCCTGCCGATACAACCACACTGAGCGCATTGAACCGTTTGGTGTAGGTCGCCAGGAAATCAACGTTGCGTTCGTAGCGTTTCAGGTTGATCAGGCCATAAGCACCGTTGGGTTCGCCCGTGTAGCTTTTCGCGATTTTGGTTTCACGCTGTTCATTATAGGTGTCAAGCGCATAACGACCCATCAGTTTGATGTCGGGGGTGATTTGCCATTCGGCTTTCATGTTTCCGAATACCCGATCACGTACGAAGCTGTTGTTGACTTCATACGCCAGGAACCACGGGTTGTTGTAGTTGCCAATGCTCTGCGATTTCTGCTGAAGGCCTTCTTTGCCAGGCACCCAGTAGTCGCGCAGGTCGTTGATGTCGATATGCGAACCAACGGCGTAGGCCCACTGTAATGGATTGGTTCCCCGTTCACCGGCAGGCCGGTTATTGGAATTGCTGCGGCTGAAGTCGAGGTTGGTGCTGAAGGTTACTTTATTGCTCACCCGTACCGACGAGTTGATGGCCAGCGTATTCTTGAACAGGTCAGAGTTCGGGACAATACCCCGGCTGCTCATGTTCGAATACGAAAGCCGGTAGGTGACTTTATCGTTGTTGTTCGATATCGACACTCCGTTGGTGCTGGTAATACCCGTCCGAACGAAATCGCGGATGTTGTTCGGGTGCGAAACCAGCGGAGTCGGAATGGGCTTACCGTCTGTACCAATCGGGCTGTTCCATTGAATAGCGTTGTAGCCTTTGTCCAGTTCCGGCCCTACACCCCCCGCCGAACTTTCGTCGATCTGGAGAATGCCGCCCGGGTAGGGGTTGGAGTCGGGTGTAAACGGTAGAATACCCGTGGCAAATTTGGTTCCCATTTTCAGGTACTTATATGGCTGATCGAAAACAGTATTCGACGAAACGTTTACCGTCATTTTCTGTGATTTCGACCCACTTTTGGTGGTGATCAGTACCACGCCGTTGGCTGCCCGGGAGCCATATAGAGCAGCAGCGCTGGGACCTTTCAGGATGGAAATGTTTTCAACATCTTCCGGGTTAATGTCCGAAATAGCGTTTCCGTAATCGACTCGGTTGTCGTTACCAATCTGGCTAACGTTATTTAAGGAGTTGGCAATCGGAACACCATCCACAACGAACAGGGGCTGGTTGTCGTTGTTGAGCGATTTGGCTCCCCGAATGATCATGCTCACCGATGAACCCGAAGGACCCGTTGAACTGATTTGTACACCCGGTACACGACCTGCCAGTGAGTTCAATACGTTTTCCTGCGCTATCCGGCTCAGGTCTTTACCCTGAACTTCGCCAACGGCATACCCCAGCGAACGGGCTTCCCGCTTGATACCTAATGCCGTTACGACTACTTCGCCGAGCACTTCGTTGTTTTCCACCAGGGATACATCGATCACCGATTTATTACCAACGGGTATTTCCTGGGTTTTATGCCCAATAAACGAGAAGACGAGTACGGCGTTATCGCCATTGACCGTAATGGCGTATTTGCCCGACTGATCGGTAACGGTTCCTAACTGGGTTCCTTTAATCAGGACATTGGCTCCGGCAACGGGCTGGCTGGTTGTTGCCAGGGTAACCGTTCCCATAATGGTTTTGGCCGGTTTTGTTTTGGCCAGCGCGTGCATGCAGCATGCTCCTATCAGCAACGTGATGGTCAGAGAATGCCTCAGAATAAACTGAAAAGTAGAATGTGTGTTCATGCGTGTTCAGTTATGAGGGGTTCAATAAAATACATGGGAAAATGTAGGATGACCGAATGAACGATTTCCAGCTCAGTCTGAACTAGTTGGCGCATCGGGTTCCGGGGCTGGGTTTTGTTGGGTTATGAGTTGATTAAAATAGGTTTCCAGTACGTCTGAATAGGCCTGTCGCGCCTGGTCGTCATGCAGACCAGCCAGGAATTCATCCAGTTCGGCTCTCGACAGTTTATTGTTGAGTAGCTGTTTGATTAGATAGCGGCTGCCCTGATTAGCCATGGCCTTTCCGTTCGACAGTTTGTCAGTAGTACTTGGAAAAACGGCGAAAAGACTATCGGGGCATCGTGTATTTTTTGGAAAAGAGAGTGGGGATGGCGGTGGGCGCTGGCTGTCGGGACAACGCACGTGCCGTTTCTAAAGAAGAGCAAAGTCAATTCGTTCCCGAAGAAGTTGTTTGGCCTTTACGAGTTGATTTTTGACGGTATTTTTTGAAATGTTGAGTAGTTCAGCAATTTCCTGATACGATTTTCCATCTTCTACATTCATCCGCAAAATCAGCTTCCGTTTTTCGGAAAGTGCGCTCACGGCCGATTGTACCAGGTTAAACTGGGCTTCCTGACTCTCCGGCGATTCGTCATGGGCCTCCTGCATCCGTTCCAGATAACGCTGCTTTAGAAACTGCGCTTTTTCAACCTGTTTCAGATAATCGAAAGCCTGGTTTCGCAGACAGGTAAATAAATAGGAGTTGAAATTAAGGCTGGGGTTGATGGTCGATCGACGTTCCCAAATCTTAATAAATACATCATGAACCAAGTTTTCAGCTTCTTCCTGATCTTTTAAAATTGACAGGCAGAAACGGAGCGAAGGGGTACGGTAGTGTTTGTATAGTTTCGCAAAAGCTGCCTGATCGCCAAGAACAACCTTGCTTAGAATGGAATCGATGGAGTAATTAATAGCCATATGCAGAAAAGTAAGGTGGGTAATAGGCGATAAACCAGAAAAACAATTGTGATTGAATGGTCTGTAGAATTTTTATAACTAATTTAAGTTCAAATGCCGAATAAAATTTTGACATTACTCGCCGAAGGATTTGTCTATAAAAGTTTACAAATCCTTCATAATATCTTAACATACACCATCGAAGCCAAATTATATTTGGATTCTGCGCCACTATCGAGACAAATATAGAAGAGTGTATTTCAAAAGAATTTCGCACTTTGCGTAAAATAACCGTCATTTTGCGCAGGGCTTTTTAATTTAGCCAAACAGGCTGTAAAAGCTATCCTGCTGCGCTTTTGATAAGCTCTAATAGGTTGGGTGAAAAGGAGAAAGGCCCGTCGTTTGGGTTGTCTGCTGGCAGGTTGGTACCAAATTTTCGGTGCGTTCTAGTAGCCTAATGAATCAGAATGCCCGTATAACTGGTGTATAGGCCCCTGTTTACCCTATGCGGTTGGCTTCTCCTCGCTTTAGATGAACGTGTGTATCACCTATCGGTCCTGGTTTTCGGTATGCGTCATGCTTATGACCTGCTGGCTAGTCTATGCCTGTCGGTCGGGTTGGGGAACGGCCCTGCAGGATATGAACAGCCGTTATCAGGACCAGGCTTTTGAACAGGAATACCACGAGGCTTATCCGCTGGTTGTGAATGGCCAGTCAGTAGCGGTGCGTCGAATCACGGTCGATTCGCAATCGACGATCTGGATCGCATCAGCCGCCGGTGTGTTTATGAAGAGCGCTGCACAGCCCAATTGGGTAAGTTTGCCATTTCCTACCGAGCAGGGTCCGGCTTATGCGGTAGCCGTCGATCAGCAATCAACGGTTTGGCTAGGCATGTGGAACGGGCTTTTTCGGTATAGGGACCAGCAACTCGAACGGCTCGATGGCCCTGTAGGACCGATTTCGGAACTTTGTGCGGCCCCGGAAGGCGTGTATGCGCTGGGGCCAGCGGGTGTGTGGCTAATCAATAAGCAGGGTTGCCAGAAAAAGTCCTATTCGCTGCCCCGATCCATCCGGCGGGTAATATCGGATAGGCAGGGGAGACTTTGGGTGGCTACCGATGTGGGGCTGTATCATATTGACGATACCCAAACCCGGATCTTTCAACGTCCTGACGAATTGTTGAGTGCTTCTGTTCGAGGAATAGCCCTGGATCAACAAAGGAATGTCTGGGTAGGGGGCTTGGGTGGTGTCACGGTTTTGGGGCAGGATAAGCCGATGCAAACGCTGGAACCAAAGCAGGGTATCCCGTCGAGTTATGTGAACTGTGTGAGTCAGGCACCCGACGGGCGTATGTGGGTAGGTACAGATGTAGGCGTTGTCAGGTATAGTCCCGATGGTAGTCATTCGCTGCGGTTTACCCGACGTTGGCTGCTCGATGATCGGGTCGAAGATGTTGCCTTTGATGCGCAGGGAACGGCCTGGGTGGCTACGGCTGGCGGAGTAAGCGCCATTCGACGGCGGTCCATGACGTTGGCCCAGAAACAGGATTATTTCTACGATGTGCTCATGAAACGGCATATTCGATTGCCTTGGATTGCCGGACAATGCCGACTAAAACAACCAGGTGATATAAGCACCTGGGAACCGGATGATGACGATAATGATGGCGAGTATACCGGCAATTACCTGGCGATGGAAGCCTTTCGGTACGCAGCTACGCATGACCCGGACGCGAAAGCCAACGCAAAGAAAGCATTTAATTTCCTGAAACTTCTTCAGGAGGTGACGGGAACGGACGGCTTTTTTGCGCGTACAATCGTTCCGGCCAACTGGACGCATGTAGACGATACCAACCGGACCTACACCCCGCAGGAACAAGCCGACGAACTGGTAAAAGAGCCTCGGTTTAAACCGGTTGAGGTACGATGGCGAAAATCGAAGGATGGGAAATGGCTCTGGAAAGGCGATACCAGCAGCGATGAGGTGTGTGGCCATATGATGGGCTATTATTTCTATTACGAACTGGTGGCCGACGAAGCCGAGAAGGCCGTGGTTCGCGCCCATGTAGCCCGGCTGGTCGACCACCTGATTGCCCATAATTTTACCCTGACAGACATCGACGGGAAGCCTACACGTTGGGGCGTGTGGTCGCCCGACATGCTCAACCGCAACCCCGACTGGGCACCGGATCGGGCACAAAATTCGATGGAGTTGCTGGCCTTTCTGAAACTGGCCTATTATATGACCGGGAAGCCGGTCTATGAGCAACATTACCGGAATCTGATCGATAAAGAAGGCTACCTGGACAATATGGCGCGTATCAAGGATCAGAATCCGGCCTGGTTTATCTATTTTGATGTGATGCTGGCGGCCTATGTCTATCCCATTCTGGTTCGTTGTGAGCAGGATCCCAAACTTCGGGCGTTTTACGAAGCCCATATGGACCAGTGGCTTCAACAACGGAAAGGCGATAAAAATCCACTCATCAACTTCCTGTACTGTTACTCCCGAAATAAATCGGTTGAACTGGCATCGTCCGTAGAGTTTTTGGTCGATACGCCACTCGATTTAGTAAACTGGACGGTCGATCATACGAAACGAGAGGATGTTCGGATTATTCGGACCCCAGTGCTCGACGAATGGCAGGTGAGTGAGTTACCACCGGCTAGCATTCGGACCGTTGTTCGTTGGGATAAAAATCCTTGGGCGGCTGTGAATGGTACGCCCGATATCGAACGGGAGCCCGTGTTCTGGCTACTGCCGTACTGGATGGGGCGATACCTGAAAATGATTCAATAATCTGTTGAAAAACAAAAATTTATGTGCATAGGAATAATTCGTAAACGTGTGGTAGGTGTGGTGCTTGGGGTATCGTTGGGGGTTCTGGCGAACGCCCAGTCGGTGTATCAGGACAAACCATTTCTTCAGGATTACAGCATTAAATATTATGTCGATAAGCCAGAGGCCAGTCTGGCCGGGTTGGCCTGCGACCGAAACGGGGTGATTCAACTGCTCGCGTCCAACGGGCTCATGCATCCATCGGGTGGGCAATTTCTGGTGCCGGGTAAAATTCTTCCCGATCAGACGTATCGGCCGATGAGTGATATGAAACTGGCCGCCATTGGGGAATATAACCACCAGCTTGTTTATCTCGATAATCGGGCGGTGTTGAGTAATGCCTGGGCAGGGAAACTGTTTACCGAACATCAACTTCCCCAGGCACGACTATTTGCGGGGGGAGCTGATTTTGCCTTTCTGGTTTCGGACGGGAAAGCACTGCATTTGGTAAAAGGTAAAGATATCCGCTGGAAAGGAACGATAGCTGATGATGAAGCCATCCAGATTCGGTATCAGCCTGGGGTCGATCTGTTCTGGATACTGGGTAAAAAAGCGCTTTACTCCCTGTCGGGCAAGTCACCCAAGCTGACTAAAGTGCTGGATGGGGCCAACTTCACCGCATTCGATCTGGCGTCAAAAGGAACTAAGGTAGTGATCGGTACGACCGATGGGTATCTGGAAGTGGATGCTGTTGGGAAAAAGCCGTTGGGCACTGTTCATCGTAAACTGCCCGTAACAAACATTACGGCTGTTGCAGAGGTGAATGGGAAACTCTGGTTTGGATCGGCTCAGGGTGCCTTTGCCCTGCGTCTGGATGGCAAGTTCGACTATTACAATGGCGAGCGCTGGCTACCCGGCAACCAGGTCACACAGATTGCTGCTGGCCCGGCCAACTCCGTCCTGATTCTGACAACGGCTGGTCTGGCTAAAATTGAATCGAAATGGATGACACTCGCGGAAAAAGCCCAGTTCTATGATCGGCAGGTGCGGACCCGGCATATTCGGAATGGGTTCAATGCGTCGCTGGTTCACATGGAAAAAGGAAATCTGGAGAGCGGCTATATGGAAGATTCGGATAATGATGGCCTCTGGACGTCGATGTATCTGGGGGGTGAAGTTTTTCGGTATGCTGTCACCCAAGATAAGGAAGCACTCCAAAACTGCCGGGAATCGCTCGATGCTATGGAGCGGCTGTACACGGTTACACCCGTTCCGGGTTTTCCGGCTCGTTCGTTTGAACGGGCAGGCTATATCGACAAACTACACGATAAAGAACGCTGGCAGCATTCCCCGCAACCCGGTTGGGACTGGAAATCGACCACGAGCAGCGATGAAGTAATCGGGCACATTTTCGCGTTCGGAGCTATGGCTGAACTGGTCAATGACAAGGAGCTGAAAAGCCGCGCCATTACGCTGATCGATACGTTGATGAGTCACATTATTACGCATGATATGTACCTGATCGATTTCGATGGGAAACCAACCATGTGGGGGCGCTGGAACCCGGAATATGTGAATGCCTTTCCGATCAATGTAGGCGACCGGAAACTGAATTCGTCCAATATTGTGGCTATGCTCCAAACGGCCTATCACTTCACCCATAAAGAAAAGTATAAGAAGAAAGCGTTCGAGCTAATGCAGAAGCATGGCTATTTCGAGAACCTGATGCGACCCATGCGCATCATCGGTAAAGCTCCCGACAATGCCGATGAGCATAGCAAGCACATGTCAGATGGCTGGAACCATTCTGACGATGAGATGTACTTCGTGGGCTACTGGGGACTGTACCGGTATGCGTTAAACGATACGTTACGAGCTAATTTTAAGAAAGCCATTATCGATCATTGGGAAGTTGAACGGCCTGAAAAAGAAGGTGCCTGGAATATTTTCACGGCATTGACCGGGACTAAATCGTTCGATCTGCCCGAAGCTGTCTGGTATTTACGGGAGTTCCCGCTTGATATGATCGACTGGGAAATTCAGAACAGCCATCGTAAAGATATCGAATTGCTGCCCGACAACTTTCGGAGACAAACCACCAAAGAAGTCCTGCCTCCCGATGAGCGACCCATTCAGCGGCATAATGGCAATATGTTCAGTATGGATCGACTGCGGGGCAATGGTACTTCCGAACACAGTGCGGGCGATATCTGGCTGCTGCCCTACTGGATGGGCCGCTACCTGGGTGTGATCAGTGCCCCTATGCGATAATGAGCGAATGTGTGATTGAGTGATTGAGCGTTGAGCCGACTTCATATAGTAACAATGAATCTATTAACCCTTCTTAAACAATCTGGAACGAGTTGGCTATTCTGTGGAGCGCTCTTTCACTCATTCATGCTTTCGCTCGTTGTATCGGCTCAGCCGCCGGTTTATCGGGATATACCCTATACGCAGGATTATAGCATCAAGTACTATACGGCTGACACGACACTTCGGCTAAGCCATACCTGCACGGATCGAAATGGAGTGACTCAGGTCCTATCGGCCACTGGGTTGTTACATCCATCGGGGGGCAGTTTCAATATCCTGGAAAACTGGTAGCGGATCAAACGTATCGACCCGTTACCGATCGCAAACTGTCGGCATTAGGCCTTTACAACCAGCAATTAATTTACCTGGACAATACGGCCATAGTTAGCAATGCCTGGGCTGGGAAACTTTATATTGAGCATGGATTACCTGCCGCACGGCTGTTTTGTATAGGTTCTGATGAAGGTAGCCAGGTGTTTTCAGGAGCGATTTCGGATGGCGTTCGTATCCGGTTCTGGCAAAATGGCTCGCGCGTATGGGAAGGCCCGTTACCGCAGGACTCTGTAATCAGCCTCCAATATGAAGCCGCTCAGCAACGCTACTGGGTACTGGGAAAGCACTCTTTAAGTCTGCTGGACCCGAAAGCAGGTCGACTTCAGATGGTTTTTCAGAAACCGGGGCTAACCTGTTTTACCGTTTTCCAAAATAAGCTGTACATCGGTACTCACGACGGGTATCAGGTACTGGATGCTCGTTCGTTTGCACCCATTGGCGGGATTCAGACGAGGCTACCCTGGCCAGACCTCACCGCCATATCGGTACTACATGGGCAGTTGTGGTTTGGGTCAACCAGAGGGGCGTTTATGCTGCGTCAGGACGGTAAGTTCAACTACTATTATGGTGAACGCTGGCTACCCGGCAACACCGTAACGGCAGTTGGTGAAGGGGCCGGAGAAACCGTTTGTGTATTGACCAACAAGGGCCTGGGCGAAATTCACTTCGAGTCGATGACGCTGGAACAGAAAGCCTTGCGCTATGAACAGCAGGTTCGCCAACGGCACATCCGCTACGGCTTTAATTGTGATGTGACGACGATTCAGCATGGCGATCTGTCGACGGCGCAGATGGGACAACGGGATAGCGACAATCTCTGGACATCAATGTATCTGGTTAGTCAGTTGTTTCGCTATAAAGTGACCGGAAGTAAGGAAGCGTTACAAAACTGTCTGGAATCGTTCGAGGCTATGGAACGGCTATTTAGCATCACCGGAATGGACGGTTTTTTCGCGCGGGGTTTCGAACGGCGGGGGTATCATAAATTTGAGGCCAAAGCCTGGGATGGCGGACTTACCAACGGCTGGAATCATGCCAGCGACCCACAGTGGGATTGGCGCGGTACCACCAGTAGTGATCAGACCGTAGGCCAGCTATTTTGCCTTACGCTGATGGCCGAACTGATGGATGGCGACGTGAAAAAACGGGCCATTACGCTGATGGATGGGTTAATGAGCAACATCATCCGCCATAATTGGTATCTGATCGATGTGGATGGTAAACCTACGCTTTGGGGCAAATGGCATCCCGACTATGTCAACTCGTTTCCGATTTCAGTAGGCGACCGAAAAATCATGTCGTCCAATATCATTGCCTTTTTACAGGCCGCGTATCATTTTACCCGAAAGCCCATATACAAGCGGAAAGCCTATGAACTAATGCGGCAATACGGCTACCTGGATAACCTGATGCGGCCTATGAGCGAGATCGGAAAAGCTCCTCAGGGCGCTGGCGACTGGGCAAAGATGCTTTCGGAAGAATGGAACCACTCCGACGATGAAATGTATTTTCTGGCGTACTGGTGCCTGTATCCCTATGCGTTTACACCCGAGCTGAAAGAGAAATACCGGGAAGCTATCAAAGACCATTGGCTGGCAGAGCGTCCCGAAAAAGATGGTCTCTGGAATCTATGTTATGCCATGACGGGGGCAAAGACCTTCGATCTGCCCGAAACTGTCTGGTATTTGCAGGAATTTCCGCTCGATATGATCGAATGGCCCATGCTGAACAGCCACCGGAAAGACATTGATTTGATACCCGCCAATTTTCGGGGCCAGACCACAAAAGAGGTACTACCTCCCGACGAACGGCCCGAACTGAAGCACAATCGCAACCTGTTCAAACTGGATCGGCCGGGAAAAGCTGTTTCTGAGTTGAGCGCCGGTGATTCATTCCTGCTACCCTACTGGATGGGGCGCTATCTGGGTGTGATCAGCGCACCGATTGGGAGGTAAATAGCCGGATAGTTTACCACTTTCACGTTAATTTTTTGTGGCAAGTAGCCTGAATAGCGGAATAGACCGTAGTACGATAGGTGAAGTATAGTGCTTCATTTTTCTTGCTATTGATTCAATGAGCGGTACTACCAGTCTTCTGCAAAGGTTAAAAAATGGGCAAAATGTATACGGTACCTGTATCACCTCCACCGGTCCCATGTGGCCTAAAGCGGTAAAGCAGATCGGCCTTGACTTTGTTTTTATCGATACCGAGCACATTCCACTGGACAGGTCGGAACTGGCCCGGCTATGCCAGCAGTTTCGGGCGTATGACATTACCCCCATTGTCCGCATTCCCAGTCCCGACCCATATCTGACCTGTCAGGCTATTGATGGTGGGGCCATTGGCATCGTTGCTCCCTATCTCGAATCAGTCGAACAGGTGCAGACGCTGGTGGGCGCTACCAAATACCGTCCGCTGAAAGGCGAAAAACTGGCGGCTTACCTGAATGGTATCGAAACCCTGTCGCCCGAAATGGCTGCCTATATCGACGGTTACAATACCGACCAGATGTGCATTGCCAATATCGAAAGCGTACCGGCGATGAATCGACTTGACGAGATGCTGTCAGTGCCGGGTCTGGATGCGGTATTCATTGGCCCACACGATTTGTCGGTAAGCATGGAATTGCCGGAACAGTACGATCACCCTGATTTTGAGGCTGCTGTACGAACCATTATTCACAAAACCCGTCAGAAAGGGCTAGCCATCGGTATTCATTTCTCACTGGAACCAGAACGGCAAATCCGATGGATAGCCGAAGGGGCTAATATCGTTGTGCATAGCTTCGACATCGCCCTGTTTAGTCAGCGCCTTCGGCACGATATAGCCGTTATTAAAGAAGCAGTTGGCGATGAAAAGGGACCCAGTCAGTCCGATTCACTGATTATCTAACCTGACAATTAATGACTACAGCAACCCAGGCACTGTCGCCCATCTGGCGGCCGCAAGCCATAGTGTTAGGTGGCCTTGCGCTGTCGATTGGCTGGGGCATTCGGGGCAACTTCGGGCACGAATATGGAGCCGCTTTTGCTGGTTGTTTAGCCGCTATTGTCGTGGCGTTGCTATCGGGTCGGACCGACTGGCGGCAGCGGGTACTGTACTTTGCCTTTTTTGGCGCTATTGGCTGGGGATTTGGCGGGTCTATTTCCTACATGCAGGTCATTGCGTATACGCAAAGTGGTCAGTTCCTTTCGCAGTGGTACGGGTATGTCGGCTTGTTTTACATCGGGTTTTTATGGGCTGCTTTGGGCGGAGCCGGTACGGCGCTAGCGGCTGTCGCCGAGCATAAACGGTTGGTTGGCCTGTTCAAGCCAATACTGTTTCTGTTTGGAGCGTGGATTATTCAGGATATTATTGAAGACCCCATTGCCGAGTGGCTCCAGGCAGGTATTGGGTTCGATCATACGGCCGCTCGGCATAAAAGTCCGCTCTATTGGCTCGATGCCGATTACCTGGCGGCTTACACGGCTTTGCTGGCAATGGGCGTTTTCGATTTGACTGATCGATCTGAAAAAAACAGGCTATGGCTTCCTGCTCTTGCGGCCGTCGGAGCGGTTGTTGGCTGGGCTATTCAGGTGTTGTTACGCGTAGCGGGTCTGGATAAACTCTTGGCTTCGTGGCTAACCTATCCGTTGGGCGATCCAACCTATATCAGCCCCCAAACGGGGCAACGGGCTTTCGACGCGCATAATTTTCTGAATAACTGGCCGCAGTGGTTTGGCGATTATCCGCAGCATATTGGCTGGTTTATTGGGCTATTGTTGGGAGTTGCCGCCTATTTTGTCCGCTTTGGGAAATTTCGTCAGGGCGCATCGCTGATCGTCTACATGGCTGCTGGATGGCTACTTTTCTTCCTGGCCGTGCCTGTATTTGGAAGCATCGGCTTTGCCAACTATGGTGGCCTTCGGATGACACCGCCCCGTAGCGACGATTGGGCGGGGATCACGGGTGTTTTCATTGGGGCACTTCTCTGGTTCAGGCGGCATCAGTTAGAGGCTGTGGCTGCGGCTTCCGTTATCAGTGGTTTGATTGGTGGATTAGGATTTTCCGGTATACAATGGGTAAAACAACTGCTGATGGCACCCGGTAATCCGCGAATACTAACCGGACGCGGCCTTTCGCCCGATAGCGCTGAATTTAAAACCGTTGTGGTCAACTGGGCCAATTGGCAGCAGCAGAACTGGCATAGCTTTCTGGAACAGACATACGGCTTTGTGAACGGAATTGCTATCGTGGTTGCGCTGGGTTTTCTGGCAACGCGAGTGCCTATGCATCAGGATCGGCCAGTGGACGAACGGGGGCGATGGGCGTTGGGCATAGCGACCATATTCGTGTGGCTGGCCATTCCGTATGTCAACCTGGTCAAGAATGTCGAAGAATGGGGCAAGCAATTAAACCCAGACGTGTGGACCCGATCAATGACACGTCCCGACGGGTCAACAGAAACGACCACGGCTTTGTGGGATGCGCCGTATCTGGGCCGTTTACCCGGTATCGGTTCCTGGCAGTTGAGTCCGGCAGGTTGGTTCAACTTGACCTGGCTATTGCTGCTACTCCTCTTGATTATACTGATCCGCCGGCATTTTCGGGAGCCATTGTCGGTTATTCCAGTCTCCTGGCTTGGCCGTGGGCAACTACTCTTTTTAGTTCTGCTGTGGCTGATGGTCGTCGGGAATTTTGAACGGGCCCTGGTCGACTGGCATCCCCAGCGATTACTTACCGAGTGGGTAATTACGGTCAATGCCATTGCATCGACTCTGTTGGTACTGGTCATTCCGCACGAACAGGAACGGATCGCGATTTTGCCACCCGAATCATTTCAGCCGTTTTATCGCCAGGCGTGGCTACGAACGGTTGTGACGATTGGTCTGTCGGGTGTTTTCTTCGTGCTGACGAACCGGCTTGTTTATCCGTATCCGGCGCAGGAAGAGTCAGGCAATGCGATGCATACCCGGTTTGGGACAGAAGCCGATTGGCGTGCCAAACCGAATCTAAAAAATGCTGAACACAAATAGCGTTATGAAAATGATTATACAGACCTGTCTGATTGGGTGGCTAACCATTGCCAGGATCGCTTACGGACAAGCCCCCGAATTATCAGCAGATTCGATTACCTATTATCGGAAGGCATTGTCCGAAAAGCCTACAATCCGCGTATCGGCCCATCGAGGTAATACTGGGCTTGCTCCCGAAAATACGCTGGCTACGTTTCGCATTGCGTTACAACGGCAGGTTGACTACATTGAAATCGACGTCCGGACAACCAGGGATGGACAGCTTGTTATTCTGCATGATGGCAACCTCAACCGGACAACCAATGGTACAGGCCCTGCCGCCGAACGAACATTAGCCGAACTGAAGGAATTATCGGCTGGTAAAGGGGCGGGCGAATCATTTCGGGCCGAACGAATTCCTACGCTAGCGGAAGTATGCCAATTGGTGTCGGACTGGAACGCCCATCATCGCTCTCAAACCAACCTCTATGTCGATTGCAAAGCGGTGGCTCCGGAGCCGTTAGTTGCGATGCTAACTCAGTACGGTTTGCTGAACGATGCCGTCTTCTACGGCTCCGATACCTTTTTGCAATCGCTTCACAAGGTGGCTCCGAAGGCGAAATGTATGCCCTCGCTCCGAAAAAGCGACGAGTTGACGGCCAAAATCGCAGCCTTGCACCCGTATGCGTTCGATATAAACGCTACCGAATTGACAAAAGACCTGGTCGATCAACTGCATATGCAGGGGCTTCGGGTATTCGTAGATTTGCTGGATGAAGGCGATCGGCCAGAATACTACCAGAAAGCAGCGCAGTTGGGCGTCGATGTGATTCAAACCGACCATATTTTGACCGTCTATCGGACCCTAGCCCGCCGAGCGACGAAATAACTTAAAACAAGCTGACTTGAGTGTTATGAAGCAACTAATCTGCACCGCTTTTCTTGTCGCTATAACGGCGTCGGGATGGGCACAGGTACACAAAGATTATACCCCAACGGCCTATCCTGATCGGCTCATTCTGGGTTGGCAGGGCAATGCGGCCACGTCGCAGTCCGTCAACTGGCGTACCGATTCAACCGTTACGAATGCGGTTGGAGCCATTACCGAAGCTGATCCATCGCCCGATTTTGTCGCTAAAGCAGCCGTGATACAGGCTACGACCGACCGAATCGTACTCGATGGCAAAACGGTTCTCTACCACGCCGTTCATTTCACAAACCTGAAGCCAGCTACAAAATATACCTATCGGGTGGGTGATGGGGTGCACTGGAGCGAATGGTTTCAATTTAAAACGGCTCAGAATCAGGTCGCACCGTTCTCGTTTTTGTACTTTGGTGATGCCCAGAACGACATTCGGTCACTTTGGTCGCGGGCCATTCGCGGAGCGTATTCAACCCTGCCCGCTGTGAGCCTGATGGTCCACGCGGGCGATCTGATCACAACCTCCAATGCCGACTGGCAATGGGCCGAATGGTTCGAAGCGGGTGGCTGGATCAATGGCATGGTGCCCACGTTAGCTACACCGGGCAATCATGAATATTTTAAAGATGAACAGGGTAACTATCGCGTATCCAGGCACTGGCGCCCGTCGTTTGTGTTGCCGGAAAATGGGCCAAAAGGGCTGGAAGAAACAGCTTATTATTTCGATTATCAGGGCGTACGGTTTGTTTCCTTAAATTCACAGGCGGCTTTGCTTGACTCGACCGTAATGGCCACACAGGCGAACTGGCTTGTTCAGGTGTTGAGCAGCAATCCGAATCGCTGGACGATTGTGACCCATCACCACCCAATCTATTCGACGAAACAGGGCCGAGACAATGACGATTGGCGGAAAAAGATGGAGCCTATTTATAAAAAATACGGCGTCGATCTGGTCCTTCAGGGGCACGATCATACCTACGGACGAGGATTGAATATGCCGTTGGGAAAGAGCCGGAAACATCCCGATGGGCCAATCTATGTCGTTTCGGTGAGTGGGCCAAAAATGTATGATATTGGCCTCCAAAACTGGATGGATCGGGCGGCTTCAAATACGCAGCTATACCAGACCATTTCAATCGATGGGGCTAAATTGTCCTATCAGTCGTATACGGTGACCGGGGAGAAATACGATTCGTTTGACTTACTGAAAGACAGCAAAGGAACGAATACGCTGGTCGATCAGGCGCCGTTGCTGTCGCCCGAACGGCTCGAATTGCCCGCCGAATACCAAAAGCGGTACACACCTGCACAAATGGATGAGTATCGGAATCGTTTTCAGGAATACAAAGCCCGCAAGCAGGCGAAAAAAGAGTAAAACTCAGTTAACCAACCTACTATGCATACAACTACCTCCCAGTCGACGGCTGACCCGGC
Organism: Spirosoma aerolatum; assembly: GCF_002056795.1. Taxonomy (NCBI): domain Bacteria; kingdom Pseudomonadati; phylum Bacteroidota; class Cytophagia; order Cytophagales; family Cytophagaceae; genus Spirosoma; species Spirosoma aerolatum. Next base: position 2,415,127 of record NZ_CP020104.1, read on the forward strand.
TATTGCCCAGCCTGCACCCGTCAAACGATTACTTTCGCTCGATACCCTGCGCGGATTCGATATGTTCTGGATTATGGGCGGTGAGGATGTATTTCACATACTGGCCAAAACAACGGGCTGGGCCTGGGCTGTGGTTATTGCCGAGCAATTGCATCATCCGGACTGGAACGGGTTTACAGCCTACGACCTGATCTTCCCGTTGTTTTTGTTCATGGCTGGCGTATCGACTCCCTTTTCGATTGGTAGCCGTCTGGAAAAAGGAGCGGACAAATCGGAGGTTGCCCGGAAAATTATTACCCGAGGGTTAGTTCTGGTTTTGCTGGGGGTGATTTACAACAATGGCCTATTTGTTAAAGCGTTTCAGGATACGCGTTTTCCAAGCGTACTGGGCCGGATCGGGTTGGCTGGTATGTTTGGGCAGTTGATTTATCTGTACGCCAGTACGCGTTTCCAATACATCTGGTTTGTTGGATTGCTGCTAGGGTATTGGGCATTGATGATGCTGGTGCCTGTGCCGGGATGCGGAGCGGGTATTCTGACAATGGAGTGCAATCTGGCCAGCTTTATCGACCGACAGATTGTGCCGGGACATTTGTATAAAACAATTCATGATCCAGAAGGCGTTTTTTCAACGATACCAGCCATTGGTAATGCCTTGCTAGGCATTTTTGCCGGGACCTTTCTACGGGCGCATGGGCGAACGGGAGTGCAGAAAACGCTTCGGTTGCTGGGTATAGGTGTGGGTTTTGTTGTGCTGGCGTGGCTCTGGAACTTCGTTTTTCCCGTCAATAAAAATCTTTGGACCAGTTCATTCGTTTGCGTTACCGGTGGGTTCAGCCTGATCTTGCTGGCTATCTTTTACTGGGTTATCGACGTAAAAGGCCTGAAAGGATGGACGTTTTTCTTTACGGTTATCGGTATGAACTCCATCCTGATTTATCTGGCGGGTGAGTTTATCAGCTTCGATTATGCCGCCCGGTTTTTCTTCGAAGGCTTACTGAAACTGTCGTCATCCGAAGTAGTTCAGAAAGTGGGTATGGCCATCGGCGTGCTCGCTGTCAAATGGGCATTTCTGTATTATATGTACAAGAAAAAGACGTTCCTGCGGGTATAATAGGTTACATACCGGTTTTGTCTGGTAATAAAAAATAGTGGCAATTTTCTCTTTTAGGTTACTAATCGGCAAATTGTTATTATTTTGCCAGACGATGAAACGAGATGATTCTCTCTGGAAGGCAATTTTAGAAGATGTATTTGATGATTTTTTACGCTTCTTCTATCCGAAGGCAGAAGAACTGTTTCTTCTGGATAGAGGGTTTGACTACCTGGATAAGGAATTAGAACAGTTGTTTCCTCCTGAACAGGATAGCTATCAACCCCGGTATGTTGACAAGCTGGTAAAAGTATATACTCGTCAACACGACCAAGTTCAGGAACAGTGGATTTTAATCCATATAGAAGTACAGGGCTACAAAGATCCTAATTTCGCGGAACGAATGTTCCAGTATTATTGCCGTATTTTTGACAAATACCGACAGCCGATTACAGCTTTTGCCTTATTTACAGATGGTCATAGAGGGTATCAGCCTGCCTATTATGAACAGGATTGTTTAGGAACCCAGCTTCGCTATCAGTACAATGTCTATAAACTACTGGATCAAAGCGATGCTGCTTTATCGGGCAGTGCAAACCCTTTTGCCAAAGTATTATTAATCGGTAAGGCTGCTTTACTGGGCAAAAAGATGACTGAAGCGCAATTGCTGACCGTTAAAATAAATATTGCTAAGGAATTGTTAGCGAGCCAATTGCCTAAAGATAAGGTTCGTAGTTTGATGAACTTCCTTCGGTATTATGTACGTTTGGAAAAACAGGAGGCAGTCGATAAGTTTGAGCGGGCTATTGAAGCTATAACACAACAAAATACCACAATGGGAATTGAGCAATTTTTGCTGGAACGTGCTAAAAAAGAGGGGATAGAACAAGGAATAGAACAGGGGATGAGAGAAAAGAACCTGGTTTTTACCCAAATGCTTCTTCAGGAAACCTCGTTTACGGTAGAACAGATTGCCCGATTGGTTGGCGTACCGGTATCGTTTGTCGAAGAGGTCAAAAAGAAGGGCGTATAAGTTTAGGCTTTTTAGAGCCCACACACTACTTCCGCAATAGCCAAAGCTCGGTTACCTGCGAACCCCGTTCCCCTTCTCCACAGGTCCAGATAAAGGTAATTTTACCGTCCCATACAGCTGCTTTCGGAACGTCGAATTCGAAAATCGGTTGCTCGCCCGTCTGGATAAAATCATGAATTAACGACCCGTCGTCGGTGGTAAGTTTCATCCGCGACCGGAACCGGCCTGTGTAGGCAATACGAAGTCGATAAGCAGCCTTCGGGTCCAAATCTGCGTAGGCAATTTTCAAGGGCTGATCATAGAGCGTTTTCGCTTGTTTCATCCAGACGCGTGGCGTAATCTGTCCTTTGAAGCCCGTTGCTTTAATTTCATCGACCCACTCAACACCCACCAGGCCAACGCCAAAGCCAGTTCGTGGCGACCGCAGACTACCAGGATCGACGTCCCAGCGTTCGTCCGAAACGACCCGGTGCCAACTTTCTGGAGCACCCATATGATCGTAAAAACCGCCGGGCCCCGGATCGGTCCGGTGAAGCATCTCTCTGATTTTGGCTAGACGGGAGGCTTCATCGCTAACTTTTTCAAGTTGCTCCAGTTGCGACAGCAGCCAGGGCGAGTCGTTGAGCGGGATGTCGATATTGTCCAGAAAATTACCTCGTCCCGACATAGCTCCGTGCCGTTCGATGGTCAACTGAGCGCCAATACTCTTGAACAAAGAATCTCCCAACCCAAAACAGATCTGGCGATATTGAGGCAAAATGGGCTCTTTCCAGGCTTTTGCGAGAATGGTCTTTGCCTGTTCAATAGCTGCCAGCGAACCCTCAGCACCGATCGTTGTCAGCCTGTCGCGGGCTTGTAGTTCCAGATTGGTTTCGTACAGGAGCCGATGGCGCGTGTAGGCATCATAATAGGCCCGAATGAGACCCATCTGAAACCGGGCGTTTTGACGTACCGATTGGGGGGCTGAGCTTTCCAGTGCCTGCCATTGCATCAGCGTTCGCTCTACCGACTCATTGGTCAGTAAACTACCCCGCCAGTTTTGCTCCAGCGCTACCAGGCCCTGCGCTACGGATTCAGTATAATTAGGGCCAATAAACAGACGGGCATAGTCGCGGAGGGTTTCTAATACGGGGGCTTCGGGGTTCCAGTCCTGATCACTCCAGACGAATTTATTTACATCGTCGTTGGTGCCTTCCGAATAGCTGATGCTGCCCACGGCGTAGTCATCCAGCGCATTGTGGATGGTTTTTTCATCGTGTGGGCGTGGGTTAATGCTCTCACGGCCCAGCGTCATGGCCCAGGCCAGATCCCAATGCGGTACAGGGTATTGGCTGCTGTAGTTGTGGGTAATATCAGGATAATGCCGAATGGGGATATTAGGATTCAGTCGATTCCGGATTTCCTGAACGGGCATCTTGACCCAGGGGCCAAAAACGACCCCACCGAACCAGTCATAGCCGTGATTCACTTGTTTGAAGAACGCGTCGAACCATTGCTGAGTGGGTCGGAATACCTGAGGTGATACCCAAATTTTAGCGTTCGGATGATACGTATGCAAAACCTGCGCTTCTTTTTCGAGCCAGGCAAATAGCACGTCAGGTTCCAGTTCGCCAGGATCGCCACCCGGCACAAAAACGGCATCGAGTTTGGGTACGGTCGCAAAGATTTCCCGTCGCTCAGTCAATTCTTTTTGAATAGAGTCGGGATGGGTATAATTCTGACCCATATTCGGATACCACATCCAGACATCCAGCCCATAGTCGGCACAAATTCGCGATTGCTCCCGAATCATCTGGATAGCCGGTAACTTCATATGCCGACTGGTGAAATCATCATCGGTGCGGGGCGGCATTATTTCAATGCTATTGGCTCCAAATAAGGCGAGTTCACGGATATATTGATCGAACTGTGCTACCGAAAACGCGTCGTAGGCGTTGGTTTTAGGGCGATACCCTAACTGATGCCCACGAATAGGGTATCGTGGACTGGTGGATAGGGAAATCGGTTCGGGCAACTCAAGCTTTCCCGGACGAATATTCAACTTGCGTAGTAATCGCCCTACGCCGTAGAGCAACCCACGAGCATCATGCCCTACGATAAGTATAGTGTTGGCCGATTCAACCGTAACCAGTTTAAAACCTTCCTGTTGTGTTGCTGGCATATCGCGTACCAGCGTCTGGAAGGGTTTGGGGAGTTTGTCCAGGTTATTTTCCAGCGCAATCCCAATCAGAGGTTGAGGCATAGCTGAGGCTGGGAAGCGGTTTGTTACGGGCAATTGAATCCCTGATCGTTTCCTGATCTCCTGCTGTAGAACCTCAACCGTTCGGCGGAGGATTTTCTGATCCGTAACTGTATTGACAATTTGGGCTTTCGACAGATCGATTGGAGACGCCAGAACCGTGGCCAGCGCCAAACAAAAGCAAACGGAGAAAACGATTCGTTTAAACATAGAAAGGGTAGAATATGTACCGATGCGCACCGGTTTCTACAACTTAATAAAAATCCTGCGCTGGTACAGGAAGTAGGCTGGAATGAAATTGACACCGATGAAAAACAGGGCATACAGTAAACTGGCCAGTTCCGGTTGGATACCAATCCCGATTAATCCATTGACCCCATGCTCGTTCAGGGAATAACTGCCGAATTTCATTCGGTAAAAAACGAGAGCAAAGATGTCGGCCAGTACGTATACCGTAATTGCATTGGCTCCGAAAATGATACCGGGTCTGGTGCCTTGGGTATGGCCCTGTACATCAACCAGAAAATAAACCGCTCCCAATAGCAAGGCTGCAAAACCCGACGTCACCAGCACAAACGAACTCGTCCATAGGTTTTCGTTGACCGGGAAGGTTAAGCCCCAGAAATACCCGGCTGCTGCTGCGAACAGGCCCGCTGTCATCAGACAGGCTACTTTTTCGGTGGGGCTTATGGCCATGAGCATCACCCGGCCAGCCAGCATGCCGGTTATGGTAGTCACAATGGATGGAAACGTACTGAGAATACCTTCCGGGTCCCAGGTGCCCTGCCACATCCGGCCCGGAAGGTATTGTCGATCCAGCCAGGCCGCCAGATTCTGACCCGGTTCCAACACAACATGGCCCACGTCAGGAGTAGGGATAAGTGTCATGGCCAGCCAGTAGGCGACCAGCGTAAAGACCCCAATCCAGGCCTGTTGTTTCCAGGTAGTGTTCAAAAATAACGTTGTGCAAATCAGAAAGACGATGGCAATGCGGTGGAGGGTACCTGTCCAGCGAACATTCGAAAAATCGAAATCGGGCAATAAATTCAGAAACATGCCCACGGCAAAAATCTTCAGTGAGCGAACGATAATTTTTCGATAAAGTACGCCTTTGGGACTTCCTTCGGTTACGTGCCGGGTATACGCCAGTGTAATGGACACCCCCACAATAAACAGAAACGTGGGCGCAATTAAGTCGGTGAACGACAGGCCATTCCACCGGGTATGGCGGAGTGTAAAATACACGAACTCCTCGGTGCCCGGAAAATTGGCGACAATCATAGCCGCAATGGTAAACCCACGTAAGGCATCCAGTGAAACGAGTCGATTCGGCGTCATTCGGTGGTCATTCAATGGTACTGGATTGAGAATTCTGTGGCTGATATAAGCCTACGTCGGCGTACGGAAAATAAAATTCCTGAAGCCTAAGCCGGGCGAATTGGCTGACTGATAGCGATTAATGACTGCTTCATGACCATCAGTGACAATCAAATGACCGTTTTATTAAAAAAGCCCCGTTCTTGCAATGGTATCTTTATTACTGATTGACGTACTATAAAGGCTACTAAACCGGAAAATTTATGCGAAAGAGTTTCTATGCTACCCTCATTTGCCTATTTTTTGTAGGCCTAAATAGCTGCCAGCGGGTTAAGTCCGATGGTGGGGAGTACGGCAAACAACTCGCTGTTTCCTGGGAGCTTGTCAGTAATTTTACCGACGTCAAAGATGGGTTTCTGGCTCGTTTTACGCTGACCAACAACAGTGACAACGACTTGACAGATGCCAACTGGGCTTTATTTTTTAACATGTCGCCCCGACCGATTCTGCCATCCAGGTCACCACAGCCAGGAACCGTTCAGCATATCAACGGCGACTGGTATAAACTGGTACCCACCAAGGGATTTAGCCTGAAGCCCGGTGCATCGACCGAAATCCGGTATGAAGGTACGGAAGCGGTCACCAAAGTAACCGATGCGCCATTAGGGCTCTACGTCGTTTTTTACGATAAGGAGGGCAAAGAAGAGTCGATCATACAGGTTGCCAATTATACCATTAAGCCCTTTACCCGGAAAGAGCAAGTACTACGTGGGCCAAACGATTTGTATCCTCCGGCTGGTCCGGCCATAACCTATCAAAACAACCTGGGGCTATCGGTGTTGCCAGCCGAAAAATTGCAGCCAATCATTCCATCTCCCGTCAAACTGACCACATTCGAAGGCTCCTTAGCGTTCAATTCGTCACTGACGATTTACGCGGATAAAGGTCTGGAAAACGAAGCCAGATTATTGAGTCAACAGGTAAAGGCATTAGTAGGCAAGGATGTTGCCGTAAGTAGCCAGTCACCAGCCAATAAAGGGATCTTCCTGAAAATCGCACCTGTTCAGGTGAATGGCATAGCCAAAGAAGCGTACCAGTTGCGCATCGACGAAAAAGGAATTTCGATAACCGGGAGCGATGCTGCGGGCGTATTCTACGGAACACAAAGTTTACTGGCGCTGCTACCGAACGATGCTTACCAAAACCCTTCGGCCGACATCCTATTAAAATACACGCAGATCGACGATGCCCCACGGTTTGCGTTCCGGGGTATGCATCTGGATGTCAGCCGAAACTTTCAGACCAAAGAGACCATCCTTCGGATACTGGATTTGCTGGCCTTTTATAAAATCAACCACTTCTTATTCTATACGACCGAAGACGAAGGCTGGCGACTTGAAATTGATGGTTTACCCGAACTGACGCAGGTGGGCGCCCAGCGAGAACATACGTCTGGCAAAGAAGCACCGGCGTTGCATCCAGCTTATGGGTCGGGACCCAAAGCGTACGACAAGGATAAATATGGGAGTGGCTATTATACCAAAGCCGATTTTATCGAAATTCTGAAGTATGCCCATGAGCGACATATCAAGGTAATTCCCGAAGTGAATTTGCCCGGCCACGCGCGAGCGGCTATTAAAGCGATGGAAGCCCGTTACCAGCGATTCATGAAAGAAGGAAAAGAGAAAGAAGCGAACGAGTACCGCTTAATTGACCCCGACGATAAATCGGTCTACCTGTCGGCGCAGGGCTATACGGATAATGTGGTGAGTGTTGGGCGGGAGTCGACTTACCACTTTTACGAAAAGGTAGTGGACGAGATCACGAAGATGTATAAAGAAGCAGGCCTGCCGATGGATGTGATGCACGCGGGGGGCGACGAAGTGCCGGAAGGTGTCTGGACTAAGTCGCCGATGGCCGCTAAGCTACTGAGCGAGAACCCGACCATCAAAGACCCGAAGAATTTACAGGCCTATTTCTTCCGTAAACTTCGCGAGCGACTGGCTAAACGGAAGCTGGAAGTTCATGGCTGGGAAGAAGTCGTGCTGACCAAATCGGCCAGTGGGAAACTGGAGGTGAACCCTGAATTTGTGGGGAAAGGTGTGGTTCCTTACGTATGGAATAACCTGTTCGATCTGGATTTAGGCAATCGGCTGGCCAATGCCGGGTATCCGGTCGTGTTGTGTAATGTATCGAACTTCTACTTTGATATGTCGTATAACAACGACCCCCTGGAACCCGGACTGTATTGGGCTGGGTATGTCGATACAAAAGCCAACTGGGCCTTTGCTCCCTACGACATGTTTAAAACCACTTACAAAACGTCAATGGGTAAGCCGCTCAATTTTGCAGGCCTGGAACAGATGAAACCCGAAGCCCGAAAAAACATTCGGGGTATAGAGTCTCAGCTTTGGAGCGAAACTGTGAAGGGTCGCGATATGGCCGAATACGATATACTGCCTAAATTGCTTGGATTTGCTGAAAGCGCCTGGGCTCCCGAGCGCGTTTGGGAAACCATCGATAATCGACAAGCCCGTGAGCGGTCCATGGATGCGGGCTGGATGATTTTTGCCAACACACTGGCTCAGCGAGAGCTTCCGCGACTGGCCCGGTTGAATGGTGGCTATACCTATCGGGTGCCACCACCAGGGGCATTGATTGAAAAGGGTATATTTAAAGCGAATGTTGAGTTGCCGGGGCTAACGATTCGTTATACAACGGATGGTACTGAACCTACAACACAATCGCCAGCGTATACGAACCCAGTGGCCATTAGAGGGGCTGTAAAATTAAAAAGTTTCGATGCGGCAGGACGCTCCAGTCGATCGGTAATGGTTAGCAATAAATAGATGATTCGATAAAATTAGACCACAGACGAGCATGACAATTCGGGTTCGATACTTTATTTGTTATGGTAATTGGCCTGTGGTCCAGACTAATCTGAACTAACAAAAATATTATCTACTATGACTATCGGGGTTGATTTAGGAGGGACGAACGTACGGGCGGGGCTAGTTGATGACGGTACAATTATCCGGCAACATAGCAAAGCTCTACAGCAAAAAGAATCCCTTTCGGCTACATTATCCCAACTGATTGAACTCATCCGCCCATTGGTCAACCCCGCCGTTACCAGCATTGGCATCGGAGTTCCATCCGTAGTTGACATTGAGCAGGGCATCGTGTACGACGTAGCCAATATCCCATCGTGGAAGGAAGTGGCTCTGCGGGATATTCTCGAAAAAGAGTTCGATATGCCGGTATTTGTTAACAACGATGTGAACTGTTTTATTCTGGGCGAGCATCAGTTCGGACTGGCACAGGGGTATCGGTCGGCAGTGGGTATGGCCATCGGAACAGGGCTTGGTTCGGGGGTTATTATCGACAACCAGCTCTATACGGGTAGTAACTGTGGGGCGGGGGAGATAGGCTTGCTCCCGTATCTGGATAAGAACATCGAGTCGTATGCAGCGGGTGACTTTTTTGAGTCTATTCATGGTACAACGGCTCTGGAGGCCAATCAGGAAGCCTTGCTGGGTGGCCAAAACGCCCTTAAGCTCTGGGATGATTTTGGTACGCATTTCGGCAATGCCGTGAAAGTGATCCTGTATACCTTCGATCCTGAGGTAATTATTCTGGGCGGTTCTATTGCCAAAGCCTATCCATTTTTCAAAACGACCATGTTGGAAAGCATGGCCAATTTTGCGTACCCCGTTACCCTCCGACGGCTCAAGATGTTTCAGTCGCAGAATGAAAATATTGCGCTGTTAGGAGCCGCTGCGCTGGTCCGTCAGTTGGTTTGATTGAGCAAATACGCCTTCGTAAGTTTCGAATAGGTTGGCATACTACCTGAAAAAGACACGATGAAACGCAATACCCTGTTGGTGATCCTGGTGCTGGTCATCTTTTTCGTCATTTCCTTTCTTACCAACATTCTCGGGCCGATCATACCGGATTTAGTCGATAGTTTTCAGCTAAGTATAGGTTTGGCCGGGTTCCTGCCCTTTGCATTTTTTGTTGCCTATGGGGTGTCGATACCGGCGGGTATACTGGTTGAAAGGTATCGCGAAAAAACAATGCTGATCGGGGCGTTTATGCTGGCGTTTCTGGGATCGTTGCTGTTTGCGTTAGTTCCGCAATTTACGGTAGCACTGGGTTCGCTGTTTGCCATTGGTGTAGGGATGGCGGTGCTTCAGGTGGCCATTAATCCACTGCTTCGTGTGGCTGGTGGCGAAGAACATTTTGCGTTCAATTCGGTACTGGCTCAACTATTTTCGGGGGCGGCTTCATTCCTGAGCCCATTGTTGTACAGCTATTTCGTACAGACCATTCACAAGGGGGGGAATGGTGCATTCTGGATTCAATGGCTGGATAAACTAGTGCCGACGGGTGTGGAATGGGTATCGCTTTACTGGGTATTTGCCCTGACTACACTGCTTATGATTGGGGTTGTGGCACTAGTTCGATTTCCGAAAGTGGAGCTGAAAGACGATGAAAAAGTGGAAGTGGGGGGAACCCTCACAGCTTTGCTTCGGGACCGAACAGTACTGTTGTACTTCGCCGGAATTTTTGCCTATGTGGGCACCGAGCAGGGAATTTCTAATTGGATATCCAAATTTCTTCAACTGTATCATGGTGTTGATCCGGCAACTGTAGGAGCGCAGGCTGTCGCTTATTTCTGGGGGCTAATGACGATTGGTTGTGTGCTGGGGCTGATTTTACTCAAAGTGGCCGACAGCCGGAACGTGTTGCGCTTATTTACACTGGGGGCCATCCTTTCGTTATTGATTGGCCTGTTTGGCCCCAAAGAGTGGGCATTGATTGCCTTGCCGGGTACGGGTTTCTTTGCGTCGGTCATGTGGTCTATTATTTTTTCACTGGCGCTTAATTCTGTACCGGAGCATCATGGCACTTTTTCTGGTATCTTGTGTACGGGAATTGTTGGGGGTGCCCTGGTACCACTCATCATCGGTGGGTTGGCCGAATGGTTGGGTTTACGGCTGGCCATGCTGGTCATGCTACTAACCCTGGGTTATATTTTCAGCATCGGTATCTGGGCAAAACCCCTGATCAATAATGCAACCATAAAGCGAAAGAGCGAAAGAATGAAAGAGTGAAATGCTGTCGTAGGCCATTTTTCACTCTTTCATTCTTTCGCTCTTTCACTCTTTACCCATGCACAAGATCATTCTACTCATCGACTTTGCAGAGGATTACAGCCGAAGTCTGTTGAAAGGCGTATCCAAATATGCTCGGGAGCATGGACCCTGGGTGTTTTGCCAGATGCCCCTGTTTCATCGCGAAACCCTGGGCGTAGATGGGATTCTAAACTGGGCAAAGGAGTGGGGGGCCGATGGCATCATTGGCCAGCTCTATAACGAAAGCAGTGTAGAAAAGATCGTTCAGGCGGGTATCCCGGTTATTGCGCAGGATTTTAAAGAGCGATTCACGGAGATTCCGAATATTACGGGTGCGCATCGGGCAACGGGTGCTATGGCTGCTGATTATTTCCTTCGCAAAGGGTTTCGGAATTTTGCGTACTATGGCTTCAAGCACATTGTCTGGTCGCGCGAACGGGCCGAAGGATTCGATGAGCGGGTATCGCGGGCCGGGTGCTCGGTGCAGTATTTTGAGCATGAAGAGTATAGTTCAAGCGATTTGTGGTATTATAAACCCAGTTCGCTGAGCAAATGGCTGAAATCGCTTCCCAAGCCCATCGCCATCCTGTGCTGCGACGACCGGATGGGGCAGCACATCACAGAAACCTGTCGGCATTCGCGCATTCGTATTCCCGAAGAGGTAGCCGTACTGGGCGTCGATAATGATGAAATGCTTTGCGAGCTATCCGATCCCCCCCTCTCAAGTATTATGCAGGATGCCGAGAAAGGCGGGTACGACGCAGCTCATTTACTCGATCAACTGATTCGGAAGGAAATAAACACCTTTTACGACATCATCGTAGAGCCTACGCAGATTATCACGCGCCAGTCGACGGATATTTATTCGACTGCTGATGAATACATTGCGTTGTCGCTTAAATACATTCACCAGAATATCGACAAAAACTTACAGGTCGATGAGGTGGTGAAGCAGGTGCCCTTATCCCGGCGATCGCTGGAGATGCGCTTTCTTCAGGTTGTAGGCTATCCAATTTACAAATACATCCAGAATCTGCGTATTGAGAAATTCTCGAAAAAGTTACTGGAAACCGATCAGGCTGTTTTTGAAATAGCCATGGATCTGGGGCTTAACGACTCGAAAAATATTGCCCGTCAATTCAAGCAGGTAAAAGGCGTTACCCCACTCGAATATCGCCATAAATACCTGGCAGGTAAATAGTATGAAAAATTATTATTGGCTCTTTTGCCTGGTTTGGTTCGTTGGTTCCCGGCTGCCCGAAAAGGTAACGCCACCTGTTGACGCGCCAACGTTCCCGGCTCAACTTGTTCAGTTTACGCCCTATACAAATAACCCATTATTCAGCGGTACGGGGCAGGATACCTGGGACAAAAACATTCGCGAACGGGGATATATACTGCGTGAAGGAGCAACTTACCATCTGTGGTATACGGGTTATCGGGATGGCAAAAACCAGACAAAATATTTAGGCTATGCGACCTCGACCGATGGACTCCACTGGACGCGTTATGCCGAGAACCCAATTCATACGGAGACCTGGGTAGAGGATATGTCGGTCGTTAAATCGGGGGATACCTATTACATGTTTGCGGAGGGTAAGGATGATGTGGCCCATTTGCTGACCTCGACCGACCGGATTCAGTGGCAGGAGCGTGGTCCGCTCGATATTCGTTACGCAACTGGCAAACCATTGAGTAAAGGCCCGTTTGGAACGCCTGCCATCTGGAAAGAAGGGAATACCTGGTATCTGTTTTACGAACGAAACGATGAAGCTGTCTGGCTGGCAACCTCAAAAGACCTGGCTGTGTGGACGAATGTGCAGGATGAACCCGTATTAACGAAGGGGCCTGAACTCTACGACCAATATGCTGTAGCCATGAACCAGATTATCAAGTATAATGGCCGATATTATGGCTATTACCATGCATCGGCTTATAAAGACTGGCACGAATGGTCGATAAACGTAGCTGTCTCAACCGATCTGATTCACTGGACAAAATACCCGCACAATCCGATCATCGGCAACAACTGCTCCAGCGGTATCCTGGTCCCTGATGGTGGAGCGTATCGGCTCTACACCATGCATCCTGATGTGAAGGTTTTTTTGCCGAAAAAGTGAACAGCTGCGAGTCAACGTATTGGCACAAGCTTGTACGATGGTCTTAAATAAGGTGTTGGATACGTGGTTACCATAACCATCTCCCTGGATTTAGGGCCTTGGTTATGGTAACCACGTATCCAACACCTTTTGACGGCATTCCGGGCTATTGTTTTTTCAAGTCACTGAATTTGCCATACACAGATAGTGTATACTTACCAACACCACTAGTGCCAATACCTGGCGTGACTACCAGTTTATGCGTTCCTTTATTCACCTTCTCAATCAGATAGAGATAGTTGTTGGCAGCCGTAACATAGTCCAGCCGTGTTCCCTTTGGATCGAAGAGGTCTATATTGCCGACAATATCGGGTGAACGCAGTGAGACATCAATGACCGAATTGTCTTCCGTCACATTCAGCGTGTAGGTGATCGATCCATTTTTGCCAACATAGCTGTCTGATTGGATAGCCGAGTCGAATAAGGTTTGTTTTAGATTTTGCACCTTCCCGAAAATTTCCAGGGTATACTTGCCTGTTGCGTCGCGAGTACCGGTTCCAACATAGATTCCGTATGTGCCTTTATTGAGCTTCGTAAGCATAGTGCGTGGTATACCGGCAGGTTGCGTCCCCGACGTATAAGCAACCTCAGCGCCAGCAGAGTTACTTAAATACAGCCACAAACTGGTGTTCGCTGAGACCACATTAATATCAATGGGGGCGTTATCTTCGGTTACCTCAAATGTGTAATAATGATTTCGGGGCGAAAACGGAGGACGATTGCTGATTCCTCCACCTCCACCTTCTGAACCAAAACTAACATCGGTCGACTGGACACGGCTAGATGGGCGCAGCGTAAAACCAGATGAGAGGCCGCTCCCTACCAGCCGGAAGGCCCCTACATCGTACCGTTGGCTGGTATAGACCATGACGCTGTAAGTGCCAGCATTGACGATCTTGTCCAGTATGACCGTACGACCCGTGCCCCGGTCAAGGATTCGGGTGCCTTGTGGGTCATAAAGACTGACTCCAACATTAATATCGGAGGAGGTAAGCGTCAGTGAAACCGGTTGATTGTTCGAGACTACATCAAATGAATAGAACTTATTGCGAGGAGTATAGTCAGGGCCGCCACTGGTGCCGTCGGTAGTTGTCCAGCTTCCGTTGATAACTCGGGTGGCTGGTGCAGTAGCTGTGATGGACACATCCTGGAACACAGCAGGCCATACCCCATCTGTGAGGGTTAGGCTTAAGACATAAGCGCCAGCAACGTCGGCAGTAAACCCGGCAGTGGCTGACTGCGCGTTGGTCAGTACGGCGGTGCTACTGGTCGGCTTCGTCTTAATAGCCCAGGCGTAAGCTAGCTTATCTCCATCAGGATCGATGGATTTGCTGGCATCGATGGACGTTTGTTGCCCTGTTTCTACGGTCATGGAGGTCATTACGCTGATGACAGGTGGTTTGCCAGGAGTAGATACGTTAGGGCTGGGAGGTGGGTCGGCGCTTTTTGTGCAGCTTACTGAGGTAATACCTGGCAAAGCCAGCCATACCAGGAGTAGTACTGGCTTTTGAATCAGCCGGAAATGATTGACGGCTACGGACTTGATGGTGCTAATAAGGTTCATTGTAGTAGAGATGATTGGAAAAAAACGGCAAGGGTAACCTGGGCCACAGATAACACAGTGGTTTGGCTGGGGGACGAAGCCGCTGACTTTCAGGATGGATTTCGCTTATAGAGACGTTATCTTAAGGTACTTGATTGGCCAGGAGGGGACAGGAATTGAGGTGTAAATCGCTGAATACTCCCGGCTGGACTGCCGTCAGGCAACCGATGATGGTAAAAGCAACCGATTTCACTGGAATGAAGAATATGATTCAATTGCTTATCTGGATAGAAAATAGCCTATTCCAAGGCCAAAAGCTCTGTTTTTAACAGTAGGCTCATTTACGGATATCGTTGGATTGGTATTGGACAGCCCAAAGCTGTAGAACACATTCAGTGTCAGGCCCGAAGGTAGGTCGTACCAGGCAGAAGCCCGAAGCCCGAAGTCGATTGGAGTAAAGGTATCCGTTTGAGAATTACCTATTGTGGCATTCTCAGATCCGACCTTTCCACTCAATGCATATCCAGAATACAGCCCGCCACCAAGCAGCAGTTGTCCGCTCGAAGTCGGAATTTTGAATAATAGATCAATTGGTACTTCAAGGTAGTTGACGCTGAATTTTAGACTAGCGTTCGTAGTGGGATTAACCAGTTTGGTCCCTTTACTTGAATACAGTAGTTGGGGGCGAAATCGTCCACTTTTACCGATAGGCTTATCGACCATTATACCTGCCTGAAAACCAATAAAATTACTGGTAGAATAATAGTTAGGGTTAAAGGAAAATGATGCACTCTGAATACCGCCCCTGAATCCAAAACGCACACCCTGTGGTATGTCCGTCTGCCGTGCCTGCGAAACAGGGGTGGGGGTGTTTTGTTTGTATGGCGCCGTTGTGGGTACTGGCGCTGGCTGAACGGTCGTCGGTACGGGCTGGGTAGGCGTTGGTGCCGGCTGAGCTACTTTTGTAAACTGTTCTATTTCACCGTTAGTCCCATACTTTAGATAATTAAAATTGGTTTTCTGTACTCGAAAGATAGGACCTTTGGGGTTGTTGAATCGCTTATAAACAATTTCTTTATCCGTGATTTCGATGACCAGCACTTCCAGTTGTGTGCCATCCCGCTGAACGAGTAAGTCAGGCTTAGGCGTAGGGGCTAGCTTTGGGGTTGTAGGGCGTGTACGGGGCTGCGCATGAACTGTTGTTAAGAAGGCAGTCAGCAAACAGGTTAACAAAAGGGGGAGTATGTGCTTGTGCATGATCGTATTTGAGTCGTCAAGTGGATGATATATAGAGAGAGAGCTTCTGGGGACAGGCCGATTTGCCTTCCCGCCAGGCCGGGGTTTACTTTTTTGTGAAAACTTTCGTAACGTCTGCTTTATAATACATGGTGGCAGACTGACTGAAGACGGTATAAGTGAGCGTCAGATTGCCACCCGATAAGCTACCTGCTAGGTTCAGCAGATAAACTTGGGCCTGGCTGTTATCAGGGAACATCTGCGGTACACCAGTGGCAATACTTTTGTTATCAGCCTGAAAACCTGAACCACTAACTGAAGCGGTTGCGCTTCCATAAGGCATGAAATCGGTTAACGTCAAGGTTTTTCCTGATTTACTGATCGTAAGTTTAAGACCGTTACCGGTCTGTCCATTGGTCATACTTTCGGTCCAGGTTCCCACATATTGGTCGAGTGGATCAGGTTCGTTCTTACTACACGATGAGAGCAGTAGGATGAATGTGAATAGCACTAGCAGCGTGCGGATTGAAGTTGTGTGGAGTGATTTCATTATCAGTAAACGTGTGAACTTGAAAATGGAGGAAATAGAAATCTGTTTAACTCCGGCCCATGTATTGGTTTCACATGAGCCGGTAGTGCTGAAGGTTTAGTTTGTTGCCATCGCATAGCGATTATAAACGCTGCCCCGATTCTTCACTCGAATAATAAATGTACCTGTATAGCGGGGCGTCCAGCGAGCAATGCAGGTATCAGAATTGTCATCATCTTTGGTAACCAGGTAGCCATTGCTGTCGTAGATGTACAGATCCAGATCGGTATCGCCGTCGCCCTGTACTGCTACGGCAGCAGGTTCCATGCCATAGAAAGCAATCCTATATACATCTACCGAACCTGAATATACCCGTGAGGAAGCAGTTCGAACACCGCCAACAGCCCCGCGAGAAAGGGTGGGTTGTACCTTGCTGGCAAGAGCAAGCAGATGGGCATCCCCTTTTGCCATTTTCCTGGCATCGACCAGTAGTTTAGCCGGGTCGGTGGGGTTGGGCTTTTCAGTTTTGGTAGCGGTCGACGTTGTGGATGCAGGACTGGCTTTCGCATCAGCCGATATTGGTTTTATACCTAGTTTGTACATCATATCGGCGGCTGTAACCAGGCAGAGTGCGCAGTTATTCGCGTAGCCGTAACGGGCTAGATTAACGGCACTGGCGTAATCCTCTACTTTCTGGGTCTTTGGTGTAGATGGGGTTGACTCCTTGCTATCGTTTTCCCGCTTGGTATCGGGTTCATTTTGGGCAAATAATGGGCTAGTAAAAGCAGTAAACAATAGAGCGAAAATGGCTTGTTTTTTCATGGGATTTGAAAAATTATTGGTTGTTACAAAAGGTTATTCCGAAGAGGAAGAGAAAAGTAACAGCCTGCCTGAATTTTTTTTGCCTTGCTTTTTTACGCATTTCTCCATCAAAAACTAAAAGGGACTGCACAGCTGTGCAATCCCTTTTAAAAGTCATAATGTAACAGTACAGCAGAATAATTTAGGGCTTCACCAGGCCCTGTGCTTTGGTCAATACCAACTGAGCCAGGTCAGGCAGTTTGCTTTTGGTTCCTGTTACGACAAACTCGCCCACTGACTCCGAGGCTCGGAATACCTTACATGTCACCGTCACATTCTCACCCTTCAGGGTGTACCGGCCACTGATTGTATAAGCGCCGGGATAATCTTTGGCGTCCATCGTCAGTACGGGTGCATCGCTTCCTCGCGTGGCTATGAGGTCATTTAGCGCACTTTCAACCTTGTTTTTCAGGTCAAGGACATCGTCGAACTGGCTATCCTCCTGGAAACTTTTAACCAGCAGGATCGGCTTGGGCTCAGCGATATGAATTTCTGCTTTCACCGATTGGGTAACTTTGCCAATGTCGAAACTACCTTCTGTCGTTCGCCCCTGATGAGCAGTTGCTGACGGACTAACCCTTCGGTAGAACGGCTGTTGAATGCCTCCCACACCTTTGGCCAGCAGGGGAACCTGCTCGACGGCATAGCTAAGCCACTTCTCTACATCCAGAAATTCACTGCCATCCTGGCGCAGCGCTGCACCTTTCATGCCTTGGAGGAGGGCATAAGTGACTAATCCTTGTCCATATACGTTAGCCTCGTAACTTGACGCATCGGCAGCCGAACCCGCCAGCACGTAGAGGCCCATCCGCTCCTGTAATCGATCCAGGGCTCGAATCTGACTGCCGGGTACGTCGCGGGCCGCCAGGAGAAGGTTCTCCGCTCCTTTCCCTGCCGAACACACATCCAGAATCAGCACTTTTTTCTTGGCGGGTATTTTTTTGAGGTACTCAATCAGTTCCTGACTCGAGAGGGCATACTGCTGGCGAATGGCGGGGTCATTGAGGTAGCTAACATCAGCTGAGGTGGCTCCCGCCATAAGGAAATACAAATCGCCATCCTGGCCACCGTAATTGACAGCATGCCCCGAAACATGCAAGACGAAGATGTCTTCGGCTCGAGTTTGCTGGGCTTCTATCAGTGTTTTGACAACAGCGGCTTTGGAGGTTTGTGCAGGACCACCAGGTTTGGTCGTAAGTACCTGTACACTGACATTGGCTGAACTGAACAGTTCATTGGCGGCTAGCCTTAGCCCGTTGGCAATCTGTTCGGCATCGGAATGGGCAAAACGCAGGCCAATGGTGGAGGTTCCGACCACAACGGCCCGCAATCGTGGGGTTTTAGTAGGGGCAGGGGCAGGCGAGACGGCTTTCTCTGGTTCACCGCCACGGGTAGTAATGGTTGGCTGATAGGTGATTTCTACAGGCTGGCTGCGGAGCCATCCCTCACCATTTTTGGCCACCACCCGGATGACGTTAGGCGCATTGGTATAGAAATGATTGGAGAACGAGGTGAGTGACAACTCCAGGGAGAGGGTTTTCTGCTGGGTATCATCTTTGGGGTTTTTACGCAAATCCTCGACGATTTCCGCCCCGTTAATAAAAACGGCTACAGGTCCAATGCCATTAGTTCGGTTGGTGAGTTGAACCAGGAGTTTGTCGTTGCGTATAGAAAGCGTTACATCAGGGGGTAAGGAAACGTTCTCAAAGGCGGGTACCTGTCGCAGTGGTTCATTTCTGAATCCCATCAAAATGGGTAGTAGGCCGGGCTGGTAGTAGCGTTGTTTGAGTTGCTCAAGTTCGATGACTTTCCATGGCTTATTTTGATCGGATGGATGGTTGACCACGTAGTGCATGAGTTTCATGGCTCCTGGTGAGGCATCGAACAGGCCAGAAGGGGTAGTTACGACCCAATCAGTAGAGTCAACGGTGATAAGTGTAGCAAGTTCTTTACCACTATTAGTATCCCAGGCTTTTATCGTATTGTCAAATGAGCTTGAAAGTATTTTTTGTCCATTATGTAAGAAGCTGACTTGCGTAACCTTATTGGTATGTCCTTTGAATATTTTTTTTTCTTTTGTCTTAATATTCCACACAATAATCTGATTGTCATCAGAGCCTGAAACAATATACTGACCATCAGGCGAAAATCCGACCGAGTTGACGGTTCCGGTATGCCCTTCAAATGTATAAATTTTCTGCTCGCTGACTGCGTCCCATAATCGAACAGTCTTGTCCCATGAGCCAGAAACGATGTACTTGTTATCGGGTGAAAAAACCGCAGACTCAACGCTACCAGTATGCCCTATAAATGAGTGTAGTTGTTGGCCACTACGTATGTCCCATAACCGTATGGTCTGGTCCCATCCCGTTGAGATAGCATATAAACTATCCGATGAAAAGGTAATAGAATTGACCCTGCCTTTATGCCCTTTAAGCTCACGGATTAGTTTGGCGCTTACCAGATCCCATTGCTGCAAATAACCTCCAGATGTAACAATTCCCTCCCCCGAAAAAACATAACGATTGTCTGGAGAAAAACCAATAGTGCTGATACTGAAGTCACTGTTGCCTACTGAAAATCTATGAATTACTTTACCTGTCGTAGCATCGTGGAGCCTGAACGTGTTATTCCATGTTCTTTTGGATAAAATATACTTCTCATTAGGCGACAAAGCGACTCCAGTTATCCATCTTAGTTCATCATCAAATCCTAAACAGCGAAAATCCTGGCTATTGATAAAGCTCCATCGTTGCAGAGGTTCAAGATAAGAACATAATATAAAGTAGTCGCCATTAGGCGCTAAAGCAAAATGGGGCTTTTTTTCAGTTGGATTTTGATGAAAACGTTGGGTGACTAGACCTGTTTTAGTATCCCATAATTTTAAATCATTAGACGAGCCTGAAAGTATGTGGCTGCCATCTGGCGAAAAAGCAATCGAATACACATTACCCCAGAATTGGCGGATTCCTTGCCCACTAGTTACGTCCCATAACCGTATAGTCTGGTCGTGATTGCTTGAAGAGATTATATATTTACTATCTGAGGAAAAGGCAACGGAGTTTACGGAATATGTATGTCCCTTAAATTGGTGGATTTCACGGCCGCTATTTGTATCCCACAACCGTATAGTTTTATCAACAGAGCCTGAAAGAATCTGTTGGCCATCAGGTGAGAACATGACCGAGTTGATTCCGGCAGTATGCCCTTCAAACCGACGAATTTCTTTACCATCAGCTAAATTCCATAACCGTATCGTATTGTCGTCGTTGGTTCCGCAGTCTGAATTGCTACATCCTGCTCCCGAAAGGGCATACTGACCATCTGGCGATAAAGCAACAGAATTGATTTTGGACCGCCCTCCCCCATGGCCCATAAATTTACGGATTAGCTTGCCATTACTAACTTTCCACAAGCGTAATGAATTGTCCCAGGAGCCTGATAAGAGATAGTTTCCATCTTGGGAGAACGCTAACGATGAAACGTAACTCATAGGCCCACCTCCTAAATAGTCTCCTTTTTCAAGGTAACGATGGAGTTCTTTGCGAGTTCTTGCTTTGTCGTCTCTAAGCCGATCTATTTCTCGGCCGGTGGTTACATCCCACAGGATGATGCTTTTATCCTTAAGGCTTCCGCCAGAAGCGATGTAGCGTCCATTAGGTGAGAACGCAACTGATTGTACATCATCTGTGTGGCCCTCAAATCGATGCAGTTCACGTCCTGTCTCAACTTCCCATAAACATATCGTTTTATCGTTCGATCCCGATATCGCGTATTTCCCATTTGGCGAAAAAGCCACGGATGTAATACTGCCTGTATGCCCAACCGGCACAACTAATTCCGGATTTTGTGCATGGGTATAAAAACATAAAATCAGAAAGTAAAACAGGGTAATTGATATAAACCATTTCATCGTGTTCAGTTTTGGGAAGGAAGTCATGGGGGTTAATGCGCTCAAAAATTGGGCAATGGCATATTATTAGGGCTTCACCAGGCCCTGTGCTTTAGTCAATACCAACTGAGTCAGGTCGGGCAGTTTGCTTTTGGTTCCTGTTACGACAAACTCGCCCACTGACTCCGAGGCTCGGAATACCTTACATGTCACCGTCACATTCTCACCCTTCAGGGTATAACGCCCACTGATTGTATAAGCGCCGGGATAATCTTTGGCGTCCATCGTCAGTACGGGTGCATCGCTTCCCCGCGTGGCTATGAGGTCATTTAGCGCACTTTCAACCTTGTTTTTCAGGTCAAGGACATCGTCGAACTGGCTATCCTCCTGGAAACTTTTAACCAGCAGGATCGGCTTGGGCTCAGCGATATGAATTTCTGCTTTCACCGATTGGGTAACTTTGCCAATGTCGAAACTACCTTCTGTCGTTCGCCCCTGATGAGCAGTTGCTGACGGACTAACCCTTCGGTAGAACGGCTGTTGAATGCCTCCCACACCTTTGGCCAGCAGGGGAACCTGCTCGACGGCATAGCTAAGCCACTTCTCTACATCCAGAAATTCACTGCCATCCTGGCGCAGCGCTGCACCTTTCATGCCTTGGAGGAGGGCATAAGTGACTAATCCTTGTCCATATACGTTAGCCTCGTAACTTGACGCATCGGCAGCCGAACCCGCCAGCACGTAGAGGCCCATCCGCTCCTGTAATCGATCCAGGGCTCGAATCTGACTGCCGGGTACGTCGCGGGCCGCCAGGAGAAGGTTCTCCGCTCCTTTCCCTGCCGAACACACATCCAGAATCAGCACTTTTTTCTTGGCGGGTATTTTTTTGAGGTACTCAATCAGTTCCTGACTCGAGAGGGCATACTGCTGGCGAATGGCGGGGTCATTGAGGTAGCTAACATCAGCTGAGGTGGCTCCCGCCATAAGGAAATACAAATCGCCATCCTGGCCACCGTAATTGACAGCATGCCCCGAAACATGCAAGACGAAGATGTCTTCGGCTCGAGTTTGCTGGGCTTCTATCAGTGTTTTGACAACAGCGGCTTTGGAGGTTTGTGCAGGACCACCAGGTTTGGTCGTAAGTACCTGTACACTGACATTGGCTGAACTGAACAGTTCATTGGCGGCTAGCCTTAGCCCGTTGGCAATCTGTTCGGCATCGGAATGGGCAAAACGCAGGCCAATGGTGGAGGTTCCGACCACAACGGCCCGCAATCGTGGGGTTTTAGTAGGGGCAGGGGCAGGCGAGACGGCTTTCTCTGGTTCACCGCCACGGGTAGTAATGGTTGGCTGATAGGTGATTTCTACAGGCTGGCTGCGGAGCCATCCCTCACCATTTTTGGCCACCACCCGGATGACGTTAGGCGCATTGGTATAGAAATGATTGGAGAACGAGGTGAGTGACAACTCCAGGGAGAGGGTTTTCTGCTGGGTATCATCTTTGGGGTTTTTACGCAAATCCTCGACGATTTCCGCCCCGTTAATAAAAACGGCTACAGGTCCAATGCCATTAGTTCGGTTGGTGAGTTGAACCAGGAGTTTGTCGTTGCGTATAGAAAGCGTTACATCAGGGGGTAAGGAAACGTTCTCAAAGGCGGGTACCTGTCGCAGTGGTTCATTTCTGAATCCCATCAAAATGGGTAGTAGGCCGGGCTGGTAGTAGCGTTGTTTGAGTTGCTCAAGTTCGATGACTTTCCATGGCTTATTTTGATCGGATGGATGGTTGACCACGTAGTGCATGAGTTTCATGGCTCCCGGTGAGGCATCGAACAGGCCAGAAGGGGTAGTTACGACCCAATCAGTAGAGTCAACGGTGATAAGTGTAGCAAGTTCCTCTCCAGTGACGGTGTTCCAGAGTTTGGTGGTGGTGTCTCCAGACCTCGACAGGGCATAGCGGCCATCGGGCGAGAAAGACACCGAAGAAATAAAATTTGTATGCCCAATGAACTGGCGAATCTCCCGCCCACTGCTTACTTCCCACAGCCGAACCGTGTTATCCATAGCCCCTGACAGGGCGTAACGGCCATCGGGTGAGAAAGCCACGGAATTAACAACGCTCAAATGCCCTCTAAACTGGCGAAGCTCTCGTCCACTACTGACATCCCATAACCGTAGGGTGTTGTCCCCAGACCCTGATAGAACATAGTGACCATCGGGTGAGAAAGCCACGGAATTAACATTACTTGTATGCCCTCTAAACTGGCGTAGTTCTTGACCACTGCTCGTTTCCCACAACCTAACCGTATTATCGCTAGACCCCGACAGGGCATAATGGCCATTGGGTGAGAAAGCCACGGAAATAATACCATTCGTATGTCCTTTAAACTGGCGTAGTTCTTGACCACTGCTCACCTCCCATAGCCGAACCGTTTTGTCATCGTCGTATGACCCTGACAGAACATAGCGACTGTCGGGTGAAAATGCTACTGAACTAACACCGCTCGTATGGCCTTTAAGCTGGTGTAGTTCTTGACCACTGCTCACCTCCCATAGCCGAACCGTTTTGTCCATAGCTCCCGAGAGGGCATAGCGGCCATTGGGTGAGAAAGCCACGGAGCGAACCCCGAACGTATGTCCTTTAAACTGGCGTAGTTCTTGACCACTGCTCACCTCCCACAGCCGAACCGTGTTATCCTTCATGTCCTCAAATCCCGACAGAATATAGCGGCCATCGGGCGAGAATACAACCGATTCACCATGGCTCGTATGGCCTTTAAACTGGCGTACCTCCCGTCCACTACTCACCTCCCACAACCGAACCGTATTGTCTTGAGTGTCCTCGGCCCCCGACAGAGCATAGTGACCGTTGAGTGAGAAAGCCACCGAAGAAACAAAGCCCGTATGTCCTTTAAACTGGCGAAGCTCCTGTCCATTAGTCACCTCCCACAACCGAACCGTGTTGTCCCAAGACCCCGATAAGGCATAATGACCATCGGGCGAGAAAGCCACTGAAGAAACAAAACTCGTATGTCCTTTAAACTGGCGAAGCTCCTGTCCATTAGCCACTTCCCACAACCGAACCGTATTGTCCCCGGATCCTGACAGGGCATAGCGGCCATCGGGCGAGAAAGCTACAGAGTAAACCGCACTCGTATGCCCTAGAAACTGGCTTAGCTCTCGCCCACTGTTCACCTCCCACAGCCGAAGCGTGTTATCATTTGACCCCGAGAGGGCATAGCGGCCGTCGGGCGAGAAAGCCACGGAACGAACACCACTTGTATGCCCAATGAACTGGCGAATCTCCCGCCCACTGCTCACCTCCCACAACCGAACCGTGTTATCTCCACCCGATAGAACATAGCGACCATCCGGCGAGAAAGCTACCGATAGAACAGCACTCATGTGCCCCTCAAGCCGGTGTAGTTCTTTCCCACTACTGATCTCCCATAATCGAAGCATTTTGTCCCCCGACCCTGACAAGGCATAACGGCCATCGGGTGAGAAAGCCACGGAGAAAACCGCACTCGTATGCCCAATGAATTGGCGAAGCTCCCGCCCACTACTCACCTCCCACAACCGAAGCGTGTTGTCCATAGATCCCGAGAGGGCATAGCGGCCATCGGGTGAGAAAGCCACTGATTCAACAGGACTCGCATGCCCAATTGGTACGATTAATTCGGGTTTCTGTGCGTGGACGAAGGGGAATTGAAGTAGAAACAAAAAAACTATGGCAATCAGTAAACGACTCATAACGGCTAGTGTGCGGTTTGAAGGTTGGCCATCAGGCTGGTATCGGTATAATTGGTCAGTAGCTTGCTGGAAAACACTTCGGCATAGCTGGCGGCATCTGGGTCGTTACGATGGTGCTGCTGGTAACGGTTTTGGATCGATTCCTGTAAGCGAGCCATAGCGTATTCGGCCAGCGCCTGCTCATCGGATTTCGTCACTAAAAAGAGAAGCGGGCTGTCGACTTGCCGAACCTGATGCCGGAACCGCCGGGCTAATGACTGTGTATAAGCGCTGATATTGAACTTACATTGCCGAAGTTTGTCGGTCAATACGCGGGTACGCTGGTTAAGTTGCGTCTCTTTATCGTTCAGGGCCATTTTTTTCAGAGGGATGTCGATAATGTCCAGCAGGCTATAGTCGGCTTCATCCTCCCGGATTTCGTCAGCGTCCGCTATCGCCTGACTCACGTCGGCTGTTAGCTGTTGGGTTTGGCGGCAGATATATAACATTTCCTGCTTTATCGACTGAGTAGTGCCATCATAGGCTTCAATCGCCAGAATATGGTCGTCAAGCTGTTTCAATTGATTGGTCAACGTTGCAATTTGTTCAGGATGTTCTGTACTGGGCAATGTGAGCTGGTTATCTAAGGCAGTAAAGGGGACCAGCGAACTAACAAAGGCAATATCGTTCTCAAATTGATCAATCGTTCGGTCAATGTGACTTTTTAGCGAATCCGTCGGATTAATATATTGGCAACTGGCTAGTGAACATACAAGCAGCATTGTGCTCAGTAAATGTAAAAATAGAGATCGAATCATGGCTAAAGTTAAGCTAGATAAAAAGCTGGAAAATCAGAAAAGCTCTTGAAAAACCTGGCTCCAGTTATATGGAGCCAGGTAGAAACTGAACGGTATGGATGAAACTGGAAAGCCCTTTTGGCCTGAGGTTGTTACATTTGGTTATTCCCGTGGGATCAAGAAATGTAACAGGCTTATCAAAAAAAAACGATAATTTATGATGAGACACTCCTTATTGCTCTATGTAGTGGTGGCATATAGCTTACTCTCTCTCGAATTTTCATCGCCAAAACCAGCTGATAGAACGACTGCGTTACGGCGAGTGTATGCTCGTCTGCTTCGGACAATTGGAAATCCCGTTGATGCGCCAACTTTACGTGTGTTGCCCTACACAATCGGTAAGCCGACTGGGCAGTTGGTGTACCAGGCCGATCCGGCGCAGATCGAAATCGGGGAGGATGTGCTGGATCTCTGTGCAACCTTTGGAGATAGTGCCGAGGCCGCTTTAGCCTGTTTACTCGGGCATGAACTGGCTCATTTTCAGTATCGCCATCGAAGTAAACAAGGGTTCTTTTCGCCTATTATTGGCAAAAATGGCTCTGCTGCTGATGCTTCAGAAAATCTAGAAGCTATCGCTGATCGCTCGGGTGTATTTACGGCTTATCTGGCAGGCTACGATGCCTTTGGTATAGCTCCAATAATTTATAAAGCTTTCTATGATAAATTTAAGAAACCTGATCAGTTGCCAGGCTATCCGACCAAAAACCAGCGACTCCAGATGGTGACCGATACCACTATTCGTGTGCAGGAACTAGCCCAACTTTTCGAAATCGGTGAAATTCGGTATCTCCTGCATGACTTCGACGGAGCCAGCCGCGATTTCGATGCGTTGGTTAGCCGCTATCCAAGCGCCACTACTGTCAACAACCTGGGGGCCATAAAACTCAATCAAGCTTTGGGACGTATGGAGTTAGCCCGTGATAACCAAAGATTGCGGTACAAATTTCCGGTTGAGTTCGATAGCGATAATCGATTGTTAGCCTCAGGACGTCGGGATGGGACTTCCTATCAACAATTGCTGATTGAGGCCCAAAAGCTATTTACCAACGCCTTGCTCAAACACCCCACGCATCAGGCGTCTGCCCTGAATCTAGCTATTACGGAATACTTACTCGATAATTCAGAACAGGCACGTCAAACCTTGCTTCGCTATTTCTCCCCATTATCGGCTAATGCTCAGCTTATGATGGGAATCATTCAGGCCGATCTGGGCCGGATCAACGAGGCCCGAAAGGCCTTCAAACTGGCGGTAGCAAACAAGGCATTTCGGGCTGTCGATAATGAAACGTACTTCGAGGAAGGCCAGAAACCAGGCTGGCAGCAGTGGTTTAATCAGATGATGGCCCGATACCAACTCAAAGAGGGAGCTTCGGTATCCCTTCCTGCCTGGCCCGACAGGGCGTTGTTAGCCAAGTATCCTCCTGTACTGGTACTGCAAGGTGATGTAAAGGTCGTACATAGTGGCTCACTGACGAGCTACCAATTGCGCATCACCAGCGAACCAACCACGAACGAAACGAAAAATGTACGGTATCGGGTAGTGAAAAGCAGTCAACTATCCCTGCAAGGCTTGGATAGCCGTAAGTTACCCAGCCAGTACGGCTCTCCAGCCACAATCATTGCCGGAACACGGGGGACTGTTTTCTATGGGTATCGAAAGGCTAAACAATGGTTGTTTCTTGAATACCGAGATAATCAATTAATTAGTTGGACAGCCGCCGAACCTATTTAGCAGGTACTAATGGTTTACGGACTCCGAATGTTTCTTTGTCAAGTTGATAGGTTTGACCCTGCGGTGTCTTGAGTAGATAACCCCCTTGCATTCGGTCGGTTAACGACCATTGTTGGGCATCTTTTGGCAGATCGGGCAGGTAAATGTGCAGGCTGTCGTCACTGCTCTGATACTCACCCCCAGCTGGGCCCTGGCTACTGAATTTGACCGGAAATGTCGTTTGTTTGACCGAACTATCCCCTGCCATCCCCAAGCCACGCTGGGTATAGGTTATCGTCAGGGCCATCGTTTGCGGTTGTGGGTCATAAAGAGCCAGCCAGGCCAGGCCGACCACCAGCAGGATAATAGCTGCCGCCCGAACCCAGGTTGGTTGCCAGAAGGGTATGACTCGACCGGGTTCTTTTTTGTTGGTATCCGTCAGAACCGATTGGCTTGCCATGAATTTGGCAATTAGCTCATTGTCGTCGGCCTGCTGTTGCTCTTCAAGCTGGCTGTTGAGGGCCTTTTGAACCAGCACGTCGTTCCGAAACGTAGGATCATCGGCCAATTTTTGACGTACGAGCTCCAGGGCAGGCTCGTCAAGTTTTCCGGCCAGGTATGCCTCAATAAAAATCCATTTGTTGTCGTCCGTAATCATCGGGAAAGAGGGGTGGTGTTAAGTTTTTTGTCCAGGCATTTGCGTAGCATTTTATTCGTCTCCGTAAGCCGTACACTAGCAGTATGGGCATCCTTGTAGCCAGTCCACCCGGCAATTTGCGCCATGCTCAGTTTTTCGTAGCTACTCAGAATTTGTTCTTCGCTCAGTGGTCCTTCTTCATATCCTGTCCAAAAGGTGTTTACTAACCGTATCAGCAACTGTCGGGGCTGCTGTAGCTGTGCAAGACAGTCGCCTATAGCGCGTTTAGCCTTATCGAATTCAATGCGTTTGGGAACACCAGGGCTAGGGGTCTCCGGAATCAATGGTAGGGTTACAACAACCGTTTCGGGTTCGTCGTTGGCAGCCATTGGATAGTCGAAGGTACCGATCTCATCATCTCCGGCTGATATATAGATTGTTTCGAGCCACTGCCACGGATTTCTTTGGTTTTTCTCTAACTGCTTCAATGCCTTTTTTCGGGCAATTCCTTTCACCAACGTTGACATTAGAGCCAGAACGGGCTTTCTGTTCTTGATCATCTCAAAGAAAGTACTGAAGCTCTCGTTCAACACATCTTCAGCTATGTCTGTGGTTCGGAAGGTGAAATTCTTCAAAAAATGGCGAACAGTATCCTGGTTTTCAGCCAAGATGGTGCTCATGGCTTTGGCCTGCTGGGAGGGAGTTCCGTTTACTGCCAACCAGATATGCTGTTGTTCCCGAGTTAGTCGCTCAATAAAGGCCGTTTGTCTGAGTCGTTGTTTGGTGGCAACTCGCCGGATGTGTAGAGCTGCGGCCAGCGTCCGTTGCGTAATTTCATCGATAGCCTGTTGAGGAAGTGGATCTGATTTCCTAGCTGAAGTCAGTAGGTTGGCAACAACGGGGAGTACCTGCGATATATAAAGATTGTTTTCCTCGGGAGTATTTGTAGCCATGGTGGAGGATCGAGTGGAGCACAAAGTAACGGAAAAATTCGCCACGCTACACTCCCGTAACGTGGCGACTGGTTTGCTGCTACTCATCTACCCCAGGAGGGCGGGTTGGCTTTTGGGGTGGATCATCATCGGCAACAGTTGTGCGGACAGTGGGCTGTGTTTTCAGCGGTACGGGCTCAACCGTAACCGATTCACAGCTACTCATCGCCAGCATCATCACCAAGCCGAACATGCCCAACCTGACCATAGCCGTAGCTTTGGGTTGTTTTTGCATATCGTTCACCCGTTTGCGGGGTATTTATGGTTGATGAAAACCGGCTCCGGGACGTCCGCATCAAAGCTTTCGAAGCAGGGTTTCAGAAGTGTATGCCCTGGCAGAGAAAAAAATCACAGCCTGCTCGAAAAAAATGTTACTTTCCCCGGCTATTGCGGAATATGAGTGTGAAAGCCTGATCCGCTCCTGCATGACTAGCCAAGATCTAACCTTGTACGAAGACCTCTGCTCTGAGGAACCACGCCGACTTGAAGCCGCTACCCGCCTGCTGACTCGTCGGGTAAAAACCATTGCGCTGCGCATTGTGATGGGTAATAGTGGAGCCCGTTCTGATGTTGATGACCTTGTTCAGGATACGGTACTGGCCGTGTGGCAGCAGATGAAATCGGGACGTTATGAGGTTCGGCCTGATACGCCATTAGATGCCTATCTGACCGCCGTAGTGCGGAACAAATGGTTAAAAACCCTGCATAAACGCTCTACGATAGCATTAACGGACCTTAGCGAATCAATTGCCGATGAGGTGCCTCCTGAACATTATCGGCTTTCAAGTCTGGAAGAAACGTTTGCCCAACTAGGTCAGGCGTGTCAGCAGTTGCTTCGCCTGTTTTATTGGGAAGGGTATACGCTGGATGAGATTGCCAGGCGGATCGGTATCTCTATGGATGCTACCAAAATGCGAAAGTTCCGCTGCATGTTGCGGCTTGAGGAAATACTAAGAACGAAAAAACAATAACCTGTTATGCGACCAACCGATCAACTACAGCAATGGGAATGGATTGAAGCCTATTACCAGAATAAATTATCGACCGATGAACGACTTGTTTTTGAACAGGAACTGGCTACGGATGCTCAATTCCGCCAGACGGCTTTACGATTACAAACAGCAGACCGAGCGCTAAGAGACCTAAGTTTGGACTATACAGTTCGTAAAGCCATTCGGCAGGAGCTGGCTCAGGGACGGCTATTCCGCCGATTGCGCCTGGGGCGAGTAGTAGCAGCGGGATTGATTGTGATTGGATTGGGGATAACTTACCTGACTTTCGACCGGGTTGATCTTCAAACCTACCGTGACGATGTGATGCTGACTCAACGCTATCGCGATTTAGACGATACTGGGCAAGAGACAGTAATGACCCCACAGCAGCGAACGTTTTATCGGGATTTTTTTGATGCTCAGGCATTTTTAGCGAATGGCCAGCCCGACATGGCGATCACGAACCTTGAGAGTCTGGCGCGGGTTGACAGCTTACGGCCTTATTTTCGCCAGGCTGTACAATGGCACCTGATAAACGCCTACCTACTCAATAACCAACCCGATAATGCCGAAGCTACACTTCTGCTACTCGATCAGGCGGGGGCACCTGTATATCCTATTCACTTAACCGACCGATTGAAAGTATGGTGGCAAATTCGCTGGCAGAAGTTAATCGACTAGCGATATCGTTTCTGACGGATATGTATATACGTAAATAGGGCTAGTACTATACCTGCCACGCCAATTCCCCAAATCCAGGACCAGTTCAACGGCTTTGGGTAAACAGGTTGCGGATTGCCCATCAGCAACAAGTGAGCCCAGAAATGAGGTGGGCTATAGGCACCTCCCTCTGTTTGTGCAGCTAAAAACTGAAGTTTAGCCTGTTGAAGGGCAATGTCGGTTGGCTTTCCTTGTGCAAGTTCATGGTAAAATAATCGTGTTAAAGTAGCCGTAGTTCCATCATGCGCATTCCAAAGAGAGGTGATGACCTGTGGGCAACCAGCAGAAACAAACGCCCGACTTAGGCTCAGTAGACCTTCGCCCTCATGGAATAGACCATTGCCAGTTCGACAGGCACTGAGTACTGCCAGCCGAATGTGTCGTAGGTCGAATAAATTTAACTCATGCGCATAAAGCCGGTGCGACGCCCCATCAGGAAAAAAAGCGATGAACGAATTTCCTGGGTCATTGTCATTGGCTTCTGCATGCGTTGCTAAGTGCAGTAATTGACGCTTTGGCAATAGGGCTATAAATGTATGTTTACTGGCATTACCCGCCGTTGAGTGCGTTCCAGATAATAGGTCGGCTTCAATGTCTGATTTTGGTAACGGATCATAAACGTCCTGCTGATCGGCCGTCCGGAGCGTTCTTGGGGCAGCAAAAGGGGCCATACTCAATACCGATGGTTTGTTGGTCGGCAGTGCTCCATACTTATCGATCACACTGTGCATCGAGTAGGTATAGGTAATTGCCATGTGCCGGAGCAAGTAATCATTGACGTACTGACCTGTTTCCAGCACTTCGAAGGGTATATAATGTAGAGGCCCATCACGCACAATAATCAATCGCTTACTCCCTTGCAATTCACCCCAGGCAGGGCCGATTAAGCGGTTGAACAATGATTGAGCTAGCTTCTGACCTGTATATTGAAATGGATCTGGATTGCGATATACTTCATTTCGGAGCAGGCTACAGTCTCGATGTAGTTCTGGGCTTGTAATCGGTAACATTAGTACATGAACCCCGTTCGCCTTCACAACTGTCAGGAGTAGTGAATCGGGGGTGAGGGTATACTGAAGCAAGGCGGTTTGCGAGTCAAGGTGATTTTGTAGGAACTTTATTTTATCCGGTTCAAGCTGTTTGTAACGATCGTAGGGGAGTAGTTGCTGGTACGTTCGATTCCAGGCTAACTCAGCGTTGATCAGTTCGGTATTAATGGACCCCTGAGCCGTCTTTGGATTGTGTTCAGCCCAGGTTGTTTTGGCTGTGGACAAACGCTTTTTAGCCTGTTGTAGCTGCTCTGCCAGGTGTTTAGGTAGTTGAAGGTAAGAAGTTTGTCGATCGCCGACCAGTTCACGTAATACGGATGCGTTGCCTTGTTCCTGTCGGTGGAGTAAGGTTGCCAGTGTCGTTTTATTAGGTTGTTGCCGATAGCAGGCGAAGGCAACTGCGACAGCTTCACGATAAGCCGGTCGGAGTTTTTCCTGTACAAGTAACTTCGTTAGTTCAGTGCTGTAAGCTCGTTGTAACAGGTCACTTAAGGCAAAAGCCCGTTCATAGGTTTGATTGGCAAGCGCTAAATTACTCCCTTGGTCAGGTACTAATTGTAGCAAATGAGCTTTCCAGCATAACGACTCAAATAAGTCTGGTCCATTCAGGAAATCAGTAGGAGTTGGATTCTGACGTAGATCGGAACTTCGAAATCGAATACTGGCCTGCTGGATGGATTTTTGGACGAAAGCCAGGGCGCCAGTTATGTCGTTCTGTTGCTGGGCAATACGACTCATTGCCAGGAGTCCTCGCCAAAGCAATCGGTTCGATGGCCCAAGGCGTTGGCCTTTTGCCAATGATTGCACAAAGAAGTGTTTTGCCAGCGCCAGTTTCCTTTTTTGCTCCCAATACTTACCCAGGGATTGGTCGAGGTAAGCTGCCAGTTCAATGCCATCCGTTCCTTTTTTGGGTATATATTGTCTGGCTTCCCGCTCAAGCCGTAACACCGAATCGGTTCGTAGTTGGTGTAGTCGGCATTCGATCAGACCCAGCAATAGCCCTCCTCGTATCAGGTCGGGACGAGTATAATGCCGGATGGAAGCCAGATACAGCGAGTCGGCCCGAGCGAGTTGTCCAATCTGTCGATAAAAAAGAGCAAACTGATTTTCGGCAATGGCTAAGTTGATCGGGTCTTGCAAGCGGCCCAGCAGCAATCGTTTCTGGTAGCATCGCTCTGCCTGTCGATAATCACCCTGTTCCATAAACGTGGTGCCACGATTTCCCCAGAAAGCGGCTACATAGGCAAGGGTTTCCTGTTCAATGCGTGGTTGGGTGGTCAGAAGTGTTTCGGCCCGTTGCCAGAACCAGGTCAGAGAGTCGGGGCGGTCACGTCGGTGATACATTTCACCCAGGCTGGCCCAAAGCTTGAAACGAGTGCTATCAGCCAGCGGGCTTAACTGAAGCCCCGAGCGGCATATAGTGGTAGCCTGGTGGTAGTCGTCTCTTACGTAATAAACAGTTGCTTTGTCGGCAAGAATATTGGCTGCTAAATTAATTTGACCGCGCTGAAGAGCCATACGATACGCCTTTTCAAAAAGTTGAAGGGCATTAGCGGGCTTATCCAGATAGATTTTGTTGCCCTGCTTCTGAAGCTCCTCTGCCGACTGTGCTCGTGAGCTGAAGGCGCCTGACAGGATGACCCAAAACAGGAGCCATGTCTGGATATAGGGATGGGGTTGTGAGCGTATCAAAAAAATAATGGCGTTGGTGTTACTTTTCATCTAAGTTAGCGAATATGAAAGAAATTTATCGGCTATATGCTAACACGTTACCTTTCACGCCGACTTTGGCTGCTTTTCCTGTTGATGCCCTTGCAGGCCCAGGCTCAGATTGACTCACGTTTGCTAACGGCCATTCGCCAGAACAATCCTGCTGGCGTGCAGGCCGCTCTCAAAGCTGGAGCCAACCCCAATGCTACTGACTCCTTAGGAGCTACTCCCCTGATGTGGGCCTGCTATAAAGCCGACACCACTGTCGTAAAATTATTGATGCAACGCGGAGCCAAAACCGAATGCCGGGGTGTGATTCGTGCCGATACTAGTACCTATTATGGTAACCTCACTGGTCTTGCTGCCGGACTTAATAAGCTTGCCTTACTGCGCTACTTACTGGAAACGCTGAAACTGCCTGTCAATGAGCCAGAGTATAACCCCGAAACCAGGAAGAACGACGGCTGGACCCCAGTGGAGTGGGCCGCTGCTAATGGGCATTTGGCAGTGTTAAACTATTTGGTCAAGCGAGGTGCTGATTTAAATGTAGGGAAAGGAAACCCAATGGCTCTGGCTGCCGGCTACGGCCATACCATCGTTGTCTCATATTTGCTGGAGCGGGAGCTGGTATTATCAAAAGACCACCCCCTCTATGCCAACTTACGAATAGTTTATCTTCAGCAAATGAATTTAGTAGCTCAAGGGTTTGAAAAGCAGGGGAAGTTTGGCCCCGCCTTATTCGTTTACAGCCAGTTTCTCAACATATACGGTGATGCTGTTAATACAAAAGATAAAAACTATGCCATCACTCTCAACAATATGGGGGCTTTATACAAGTCGATTGGCCGGTATGAGGATGCCTTGTCATACTTCCAGCAAGCTCTCTCCATATGGGAACAAGTTTTGGGAAACCCCAACCCTGATTATGCTAAAAGCCTCAACAATCTGGGGGTTTTGCATTCGTTAATGGGTCGGCATGAGCAAGCCTTACCCTTTTATAAAAAGGCCCTTTCCATGCAGGAACAAGTCTTGGGAAAAACCCATCCTGACTATGCCAACAGTCTCAACAGCCTAGCCGGGTTGTATTTAGTGATAGGTCGGTATGAGGATGCCTTATTTCACTATCAGCAAGCTCTCTCCATCCGGGAACAAGTCCTAGGCAAAACTCACCCTGACTATGCTCAAGGCCTATGCACCCTAGCCGGAGTATATTTTGCAATGGGTCAATATAATGATGCATCGACCCACTACCAGCAGGCATTGGGTATTTATGAACAAACCTTGGGCAAAACTCACCCTGACTACGTCCAAAGCCTCAGTAATCTTGGGGCTTTGTATAAGGCGATGAGTCGGTATGACCAGGCCTTGCTCTACTACCAACGGGCTATCTCTATTCAGGAACAAGTCTTAGGCAAAACCCATCCAGACTATGCCCAAAGCCTCAACAAGCTAGCCTTATTGTATTTATCAATGGGTCGGTATGACCAGGCCTTATCCTACTTCCAACAGGCCATCTCTATTCAGGAAGAAGTCTTGGGCAAAACCCACCCTGACTATGCCAACAGTCTCAACAATCTAGCGGTTTTGTGTCTTAACCCCCTGAATGGCTGGACAAAATTGCAAAAACAGTTTAGTCCTTTTACATTCAGATACCATGAGCAAACTAAGGCGGAGTTTTACTCCCGAAGACCGCTATTCCATCGTCCAGGAAGCAATCCGTGACGGCCATGCTGACACCTGTCGCAAATACAATCTATCCCCTTCATTGCTGCGCAAATGGCGATTGAAATATTTAAGCAAAGGCAAAGAAGGCCTCAAAGATTCCTATGCACGCGTCGATCCCCAGCTTCGAGTGCTGGAAGAAGAAAATGATCGCCTGAAGCGGATTGTAGCAAAACAAGCTTTGGAACTGGAGATCAAAAGCGAACTGCTAAAAAAAACGACTATTCAACCTCGGAGAAACTAGCACTAATGAAGCAGTTCGAACATCAAGTAAGTCGTACCCTGTTATGCCAGTGGCTTAGCGTGCCTCGGAGCGTGTCTTATTACCAACCTCAATCAGGTAGGCCTGGGGCAAAGCCCAGCCAGGTAACCATGAAACTGGATGGATCGTGGGTGGACAATCAACTGGTCGTGCTCAGTATTCGGCAACTGCTGGATGTTGAGTTCAATGCCCTTGGCTACGAATACATCACCCACGAGTTGAAAAAAGAGTACTTGATTAATAAAAAAAAGGTATATCGGCTCATGCAGGAGCATAATTTACTTCTGGGCAAAGTGTTCCGGCCGACAGGTAAGCGGGAGTTCGTTAAATTCAGACGAATTGTAGCTACCAAGCCCTTAGAATACCTATGTTGGGATATCAAGTACGTCTGGGTACAAGGGGAACGACGGAATTACTATCTGTTGAGCGTCATTGATGTGTATAGCCGCAAAATTCTGGATTGGCTATTCCAAGGCAGTATTCGCCAAATCGACTTGATCAATCTTTTTCGACGAATAAATCGGAGTCATGAACTGAAAGGGGTCATTTTGCGCAATGATAATGGCAGTCAATTCATTGCTCATTCAGTGCGTAACTTTTTGAAAAGCTCAGAGATCAAGCAGGAATTCACGCACGTAGCCACCCCTGAAGAGAACTCGTACATTGAAGCTTTTCACAGTATTCTAGAACATGATGTGATTGAGCGAAATGAGTTTGCCAGCTACTATGAGGCCAAAGAAATGTTAGGGCGTTATTTTTCCCATTACAACCATCATCGATTGCACCGTTCGATCGGTTTTATTACACCGCAGCAAAAGTGGGAGGAAGCAGAGTTAGTTTTTGACACAATCTTTTCAGAAAATCTGTCCAGTTAATAGGGGGCTAAGACATTTGTATACGTTAATGGGGCGGTACGAGGATGCATTGACCTATAGCCAACGGGCTATCTCTATTCAGGAACAAGTCTTAGGCAAAACCCATCCTGACTATGCCAACAGTCTCAGCAATATAGGGGCTCTGTATTTATCGATGGGTCGGTACGAGGATGCCTTGACTTACTTCCAGCAGGCTCTCTCCATGCGGGAACAAGTTTTGGGCAAAATCCACCCTGATTATGCCCAAACCCTCAACAATCTAGGGGTTTTGTACAAGTCGATGAGTCGGTATGATCAGGCCTTGCTCTACTACCAGCAGGCTCTCTCTGTTCAGGAACAAGTATTAGGCAAAACCCATCCTGACTATGCCCAAAGCCTTAACAATCTGACCGGGTTGTATCAGGCCCTGAATCGCCCCATGACTATTGCTCCGCTGATTACACAGACTGCTGCTATATACCGCCAGCATGTGTTGGACGACATAAGCATTCTTGACGAGTCGACTCTAGGTCAATATCAGCGTAGGTACAATAATGCTGAGTTTGGCTATTCAATTGCTTACTGGACAAAAGACCCCCAACTGGCCAGTATGACTTACAACCAGACGTTGCTCGATAAGGGGGCAGGGCTGCTAGCCTACCAACAACTGGAACGGCTCCTGCAAACCAGCTCCGATACACTCGTGCAAGCCCTGGCTACTCGCCAGCGAGCTCTACGTTACCAACTTCTTCAACTTTATAACAATAATGCCGGCCTAGATAAAGTCACTCCGATAGAGCAACAGTCTCAAGATATACAACAGGCCTTACTTCGAATGTTACCTGAATACCGTCAAGCCTTCACCGCTCTGCGCATTGAGTGGGAACAGGTCCAGCAGGCCCTCAAACCCGACGAAACTGCAATTGAGTTTGTATCATTCCCATACTTCCACAAGCGTTGGACCGATAGTACACTCTATGCAGCTTTAGTATTGCGCCCAGGCTATACGCAGCCTAGATTTATCTTCCTTGGTGAGCAACGGCAGTTAGACACGCTACTGATCGCCGGAGTCGCGTCTCCTACTCAAATTAATGGACTCTACCGGGGTGGGGAAGCCGAAGGAAATAATGATCAATTAGCGCGTGGTCTGGCACTATCGAAATTAATCTGGCAACCCCTTGATTCTCTTTTACAGGATGTGAAAACCGTCTATGTCTCCCCGGCAGGACGACTGCACCAAATTGCGCTGGCAGCTTTGCCCAATCCGGCCGATACCAGCCAGCACATGGCCGACCGCTTTCAGATTCGGCAGATGGGGAGTACTCGTTTGGTGGCCCTTCGCTCAACCCAAACGGAACATCAGCTGGCAAAAAATACGCTTAATGCCAGTCTCTATGGCGGCATTACTTACGAGGCTGATAGCCTGGGATTGGTTCGTCAGAAACGACTGAAAGAGGTGCAACATCGATTAGCCTTACGTGAAGCGACTCGATCCGGTAGCTGGGGTTACCTGCCTGGTACCCAAGCCGAGGTCGATAATTTGAGCAAGATAATTCCGCCTTCCAATACAACGCTTCTGACGGGTAAAGCCGCCACCGAAGGTAGTGTCAAAGCGTTATCAGGCCATTCACCGAAAATCCTGCATATCGCTACCCACGGTTTCTTCTTTCCTGATCTGCCCAAATCTAAAACCGATGGATTAGCCATCGTCAATGATGAACGCAATCGCTTTCAGGCTTCGGAGAATCCGTTATTGAGGTCGGGTCTGGTGATGGCTGGGGCTAACTACGTCTGGAAAGGGGGGACTCCAATTGAGGGCGTTGACGATGGTATTCTGACAGCCTATGAGTTGTCCAATCTGAATCTGAGTGGCACAGAACTGGTGGTGCTGAGTGCCTGCGAAACGGGACTGGGGCAGGTAAAGGGTAGCGAGGGTGTGTATGGACTACAACGGGCAGTAAAAATGGCCGGTGCGCGTTATCTGCTAATGAGCCTGTGGCGGGTATCCGACAAAGAAACAGCCGAATACATGACCTTGCTTTATAAGCGGTTATTAGTCAAAGGGTCGGTGCCGGATGCCTATGCCTATGCCCAAAGTCAGATGCGACTGAAGTATCCAAAGGAGCCTTTCAAGTGGGCGGCTTTTGTGTTGGTTGAGTAATGGATGAGATACTACGGAACAATTAAGTTCCCCTGTTACTTTTTGCTTGGTTTTCGGGATAACCAGCTAAATACTTGTTTAACCTAAGTTCCTCTCCTTCTATGTTTATTCTGCGTCAACTTATTTTGAGTACTATCTGGGGCTTTTTGGCAATGTTGCTGTTGCCCATTACGCCTGGTTATGCGCAAACTAAACGTGCGCTTATTGTTGCTATTGGGGATTACCCAAATAAAACCAACAAAAACCGGGGGGCCACCGAATGGCAAGATATTAGTTCGGCTAACGATGTGCCGCTTATCCGGGAGTCGCTGCGAAGACAAAACTTTACCGATATCATTGTTCTGCGTGATGCAGCCGCTACTAAAAGAGGAATACAGGCTGCCTTGGATACGTTGATCAGCCGGTGTAAAAAAGGCGATATTGTGGTGATCCATTTTTCGAGCCATGGGCAGCAAATAGATGATGACAACAAGGATGAACTGGATGCCTACGACGAAGCCATTGTGTGCTATGGCGCACCTATCGAAGCGACTGGCAACTTCAAAACCTATAACGGAGATCAACACCTCCGTGATGATGAACTGGGTTCGTTTATTAATCGGCTTCGCACGAAACTAGGCGCTGACGGGGATGTGCTGCTGCTTGCGGATGCCTGCCATTCGGGTACTATAACCCGGGGCAATGCGGGTATGTCGTTAACGAGAGGAACAGATAAGCCCATGCATTTGTCTGGCTACCAAAAACGAACAGCCAAACATGTTTCGAATCGGCCACGTCCGTTTTTAGCGGATATCGCTTCTTTAACCGCCAGCCAGACAGGCATGGCTCCCTATGTGGTCATTTCAGCAGCCAGAGCCGATGAAGCAAATCAGGAGTGTGTCACACCTGCAAACCTTCCGGCTGGATCGCTTTCGTATGCGTTTTCGCGATCAATGACTGGTATTCGTTCGGGGGAGACGTACCGCTTTTTGTTTAACCGCATTGTAACAGAATTGCAGCGGATGGGGAAAAGCCAGCATCCGGAAATTGAAGGCATGGTAGATCGGCAGTTGTTTGGAGGACAGGCGGTACCTCAATTACCTTACTATACGATTAGTGAACTGGCTGAAACCCGGCAACAGTTAATAATACCGGCGGGGCAGCTGGAAATGATTTATCCGGGAACAACAGTCAGTGTCTGTCCGTCTGGAACTACAGATCCAGCTAATACAACAAAGGCTATTTCTGGAACCGTAGCAGCGAGTACACTATTTAAGACCACAATTAACCTATCGAAGCCCCTGCCTAAAGGACTCGAAAGCGAATACTGGGTTTTCATTCGGGAACGAACCTTTGGGGATCTTAGTGTGCTGATAAGTCTCGATAGTCTGAAGCAGCCCGCCTTACGGCAACAGGTACAAGGCGTACTGACGAAATTGCCATTGGTGAAATTTGACCAGAAGGTCCCTGAACTACTGGTCTGTCAGCGCGACTCGGCTGGTATGCCCCGGGTCGTGATTCGGCGTACTTCTGATGGAGCGGTGTTTGGCAACCCTATCTGGCTGGATAAGCCAGCAGACGCAGAGAAGGTCAGTCTCCGAGTTCAGGATTATGTGCAGGCGAAGTTTCTACAAAACTTTAACCCATCTTATCTGGGCATCAACCTCCGAATGGAGTTACTGCCGAACAAACCCCAAAGCCAGAATGCTTACGACACCACCAGCCGGGAGCCCTTTCTTCAAAACGGTATCCTAGCTTTACCTCCAGGTTGGGTTTCGGTGCGTATTTCCAATACGGGCGATTTACCGGTTTACTTTTCGATTATTGACATACAGCCCGATGGTATTGTGTCTGTTATGTTTCCAAGGCCTAAATCGGACGATAAACCCGACGACTATCGGATTGAGCCAGGGAAAAGCCTGATTATTCCCAGTCGGGTAAAAATTTCTCCGCCTTATGGAAATGAAACGTTTAAACTGCTGGCCTCCCTCGAAAAATTTGACTTGCGTAACCTCATAAAAATTCGTGAACAGGGTGGCGGTTTAAGGGATAAAGGGATAACGCATGTATGGGCAAAGGCTTTTGGAATGGCTCAGCTATTAGCTCGGGGAGGAACAAGCGAAGACAGTTTTCCCGAAACGACCATCGGCTCGTTTAGCTATCCATTCCTGATAATTCCAGCAAAGCCATAAACGTTGTCTTTTCTTGATAAAGCGACGCTTTTCAGGCTAAGCCAAGCATGAAAGCATTCCGTAATATCACACTAGAATGGATTCTGCTAATTTACTTCTTTCCATCAGTTTGTTAAAAGCAGAGAGCTGACGGAGAGAAGTAATTTAGCAGAAATGAAAATAGGGTAATTGGCTCTGGTAGATTACTCTTTCGGGCTTTCTTTGAGGAGCCAGATGTC
Organism: Spirosoma aerolatum; assembly: GCF_002056795.1. NCBI lineage: Bacteria > Pseudomonadati > Bacteroidota > Cytophagia > Cytophagales > Cytophagaceae > Spirosoma > Spirosoma aerolatum. The sequence continues at coordinate 2,455,952 of NZ_CP020104.1, forward strand.
GGAAATGCGGGAGTTCTGTCGCCAGTTCAAGTGTGATTCTTCGGGCTGGTCGAACGTGACGCTGATACGACCATCCTGCGTAGCCCACAAAGGCACAATCCATTCTTTTACCGTGTCTGCTTCCCGATTATAGACGGTAGGCTCCAGACGCTGGCCATCGACCCGTAGCAGGGCTTCGCCAAATCCAACAACCCGAATGATGTAGCGCGACCCTGGGTCAAGATTCATATAGTCGAGGGCGGGGCAGCGTTGAAATGTTTGCGAGGAAAGTCTGGCCCGGCTAGACCCATTTTGCCACCAGGCAATATCCGTAGCATCGTCAGAAATCGTTTTAATGCGAGGGCCTTTGCTGATACTGGATACATCATCGTAAAAACTGCCTTTGCCGGGTGATTCCCAATGGGCGATGAACGTCAGACGAGCCAGTTGTTCATCCGGTGTTTTCATGGCCTTTACTTTGGGGAATTCATCCGCCAGCCACCAGCGGTTATTCAGGGGGTAATCGACAAAATCGAGCAAACAGCCTCGTTCGTACCCTTTGGCTTTATACTTCGGAACGCTGGTTTGAAGGCCGATCGACGTAAACAGATCAGCGCATAAGGTTTCAATTTTCTGACGTAATTCTGATGAAATCGGCTTAGTATCAGCCTGGTTCACCAGCGCAAGTGCCTGATTCATGGCCGTCTCGGCCCCGATTTTATCCGCCAGCGCCAGTTGGGTATTGGCTTTCTGTTCGAGCGCTTGTTCATAAAGCAGCCGTCGACGGGTGTAGGTATCGTAATAGGCGCGGAGAAGAAAAAGCTGCCAGCGCCAGTTCGTAGCCAACTCAGGATTAGCCGATTCCAGTTGCTTCCAGAACGTAAACGTGGCTTCGACTCCACCATTTTCGGCTAACGACCCTTGCCAGTTATGTTCAAGAGCGCCAATACCATCCGCAACAGGAGCGGCCAGTTCGGGTTTAAAGAAGAAACGTCCGTATTCCTCCAGAATCTCGTGAACAGAGCGATCGGGCTCCCAACCGCGCATACTCCAGATGACTTTGTTCACATCGTCGTGGCAACCGTCGGAATAAGAAACGAACCCGTTGGTAAAGGGCGCCATCGCTGCCTGTATGCTGGCATAGAAATACGGTCGGGGGTTAGTGGCTTCGCGACCTAGCGTCAGGGCATAAGCCTGGTCCCAACGGGCGACGGGGAATTCACAGCGAATAGTATGCGTGATGTCGGGGTATTGCCGAATCTGGTACTGTTGAGGAAGTCGATAGCGGGTTTCCGATAGCGAAGGGCTGCTGGGGCCATACACAACTCCTGCGAGCCAATCGGGTTTGTACTGAGCCAGATAGCTATAAAAATAATCGACCTGTTCAACGCTGAAACCTTGCAGCGACAGCCAGACTTTGGCCTTCGGATGGTATTTGATGAGCCGCGTATGTAGGTCTTTCAGGAACGGCATTACCTCTTTGGGATGGTTGTCGCCGGGATCGCCACCGGGTACGAAAATGTGATCGAGCCGGGGGCAGGCCCGGTAGAAGGTTTCGTGCAGGTCTAGCTCGGCACTGCGTTTGGCTGCGTCGGTCAGTGGAAAGGTGGCTGGTGTCCAGACCCAGTAATCCAGATCGTATTTCTGGCAGATTTCACTCATCCGTATTCGCATCTCTGCGGCAGGAACTTTAAAATGGGGGCTAGGATTTTCGTCTTCGTGAAACGGGATACCTTCAATCGCATTCGTGCCGAAAATAGCCAGTTCCCGAATGTACTGGTCAAACTGAGCAACGGTCCAGGCATCGTAGGAATTGGCGGTTGTTCGATACCCCAGTTGATGCCCCCGAATTGGATAAGCTGGTGCCGTAGCGATGTTGACGGGGAGGGTCAAGTCAAGCTGTTTGGAACGCATTTGCAGGTTGCGTAACAGCCATCCCGTTCCAAACAGAATCCCCCGACTATCGGCTCCGATAACCCACAGTGTAGTCCCGGTTGGGCCGGTTTCACTGACAATACGAAATCCTTCCGGCTGTGCCTCTGGCCGATTGGGTTCGGTATTGGTCGGAACAGGATGGCCAAACAGGTCTTTATCGCCAGTAAGGACCAGAGCGATACGTACCGTGTTAGAAGGCCAGCCAGAGCGCGATGGGAGCGTAATCCCAGTCCGTTTGGCGATTTCTTCCCGAAGCATCTGCGGGGCCGTCTCACGCATTGGCAACGATATAGATGGCGATACCAGTACCACCGCTCGCTGCAACGAAGTGGATTGAGCGTAGAGTGGGCCGAAGCCTGTGAGGACCAGCAGGAGAACGGAGCGTAGCCAACTATAAATAACAGTCGGGTTCATAAGTGAGTAAGGGTAGGAATAGGAAATAACTTATTGATTAAGGGCACGCTGAACTTTTCGAATAGCCTCAGCAAACGATTCCATATCGGTTCGGTCGCCCAGCATGGCCTGCTGAAAAATCCAGACGGCCTCATCGGCACAGGCTCGTTCGGCAACCGGGCAGTACGTCTGCGAATAGTCGACTGAATCAGGGATGGCATAACACATCCAGTTCTTATTCTGAAAAACAGGCTGTTTATATAACGGATGTGGGTAGCCCGACGAGCAGGGTAGGCCTTCAGCCACCAGCATCTTTACGAATTCCTGTTTGGAGGTCTGGTTAAATCTGGATTTGTCGTACCGGAAAATATAAAGATGATAGGCATGAAGGATGTCGATCGGACCTCGGCTCAGTGGCGTAATACCCGCTATATCGGTTAGTAGACTGTCGAGATATAGTCCGTTTTCGTTGCGGAGATGCGTTTGTTTCTCCAGCCGCTTTAACTGCTCGCTCAGCAAAACTGCCTGTAGCTGGGTAATTCGGTAATTACAGCCCGGATTGAAATGATCATACCATTGCCCCGACGGAAGCCTCCCCACGTTCCGCAGGGAGTTCATGGTTTCATACAGGGCATCATCGTTGGTGATTACCATGCCCCCTTCGCCCGATGTCAGGTTTTTGGACGATTGAAAACTAAAACTGCCTGCGTCGCCAATGGAACCTAGTTTCCGGCCCTTGTATTCAGCTCCGTGGCCGTGGGCGGCATCTTCAATGACTCGCAGCTTATGTTGACGGGCAATGTCCAGAATGGCATCCATATCGCAGGGAAGGCCCGCAAAATGAACGGGTATGATGGCTTTGGTTCGTTCTGTGATGGCGGCCTCAATAGCGGCTGGGTCGAGGTTATAGGTATCGGGATGGATATCCACAAAAACGGGTACACAATTAGCCTCCAATACCACGGAGGCTGTCGCAATGAACGTGTAGGGCGGAACAATCACCTCATCGCCCGGACGGACTCCGCAGGCCATCAGCGCCAGTCGAAGTGATACCGACCCGTTTACACAGCTGATAGCGTATTTTGTACCACAATAGGCGGCAAATTGCTGCTCAAACTCGGCTACAGCCCCGGCGCAATCAGGATTTCCCCATTGGCCAGATCGTACTATATCGGCCACAGCCTGAACGTCCTGCTCATCATATATGGGCCAGGGAAAGGTTGTGGTGATACTCTTTTCACCGTTATGGATGGCTAGTTTGGGGGCTATTTCTGATTGACTCATGGCGTATCGGGCAGACGACTTCGGTCATAATACGCCATAAAGCCTCTTTCTGACTATTCGGGGGGAGAATATTTGATTGAGTGATTGAGTGAATTGCTGGCGCAGACTGGTTTTTCACTCAATCGCCAATCACTCAATTACTACTGTGTTGATTAAAAAAGCGTAGGGTTTGGCCGATGTGTTCCTGCCAATAATCCCAGGAGTGGCCGCCTGTAAATTCGTCGTAGGTATGCGGTATCTGGTGAGCAAGGAGTTGCTGGTGTAACGCCCGGTTGGCATCAATCAGATTATCGTCAGTACCGCAGTCGAACCGGAAAGGAGGGAGGCTTGTTTTATGCGTCAGCATCCAGTCCAGAACGCCATCCTGCTCGATAGCTGCCTCTTGTAAGGCCGAAAAATCCTGGACAAACTGACTCAGTTGCGTGAAATGCGTAATGGACGACAGACCGCTGAAGGCACTGAACAGATGCGGGTATTTAGCTCCCAGCCGGAGTGCCCCGAAACCACCCATCGATAAACCCGTAATGAACAATTGAGAGGCTGTGCTTACCGTAGCAAACTGTTCTCGGATAACACCAATTACATCGTCGATAACCCAGGCTTCGTAATCTTCCTGCCGATGCGGTACATAGCCTGACCCATCGCCAAAAAGGCCGTCCGATGGCATCACCAGCAACATAGGTTTGATAACTCCCTGATCGATCAGCACCTGAGCGGTTCGATGAACAGCGCCTTTGGCTGTCCAGGCCCAATGACTACCATATACGCCATGCAGCAGAATAACAACGGGAATATTCAGGCTGTGTTCAGAGCCTTTCGGCTGAAAAACGGTCAGGTCGGCTCGGCGTTTCAGGGCATTGCTTTTGACGGTAATCAATTGCAATCCGGTCTGTTCGGCCAACTCGGTGGTAAAAAAACGGCTCATTAGTTGAATACAATAACGCCTTTGGCATTTTTGCCCGCGTGCATATCGGCAAAAGCCTGATGCAAATCCGTCAATGGATAGGTTCGGGTCACCATCTGATCGAGTAATAAATCACCTTTGGCGTATAGATGCTGTAAAATGGGGAAGTCGATTCGGGGACGGCATTTTCCGTATAAAGGATTGATATAGAGCTTGTCCCACTCAAACAGATTCATGTCGATCTTGATTTCCTGCTCGATACCGCTGACTTGAACGGCTACCCCCGCATTACGAACCATAGCCAGGGGAGCAGCCCCTAAGGCCGGAATGGCCGTGCATTCAAAGGCATAATCGGCCCCGCGCCCATTGGTCATGGATTTGACCTGCAACGCTGCCTGAGCTAGCCCTTCGTCGGCTTTATCGGCCAAGACCGTATCGGTAGCGCCATAGACACGGGCCATTTCGAGCCGTAATGGGTTCACATCGATGGCAATGATCGGGTTGGCTCCGGCAATACGGGCTCCCTGAATCACATTGAGGCCAACTCCTCCAGTACCTAGCACCACAACCGAACGGCCGGGTTTGACCTGGGCTGCATTGACTACCGAGCCATAGCCTGTCATAACACCACAGCCTACAATGGCCGCTGATGCAAAGGGCATCTCGACCTGAATCTTTACACAAGCGGCTTCGCGAACCAGCGCGTATTCGGCCATAGTGCCCAGGCCAAAGGCACGTTCAATGGGCATACCTTTATACTGCGTCGACGCAAGCGTAGCGTGGCCACCACTCACTTTATTGCCTGCTGTTACGGCTGAATTTCGCTCACAGATATGCTGATTGCCTTCCTGACACTGGAAACATTCATAACACGGTATGGCCCAGTTCAGCATGACCGGATCGCCGGGTTGTAAGCTGCGTACCTGACTACCCGTTTTGACCACTACGCCAGCTCCTTCATGGCCCATAACCAGTGGTTTGGCCCAGGATTGAGAATCCCAGTCGGTGTGGCAGATGCCAGCCGCTTTGATTTGTATGAGCACTTCGTCGCCCTGTGGGTCGGCAATTGAAATGGGTTCGATGGAGTAGCTACCGTTTCCATCAGCGATGGCGGCTTTGCATTCAGTCATAGGTGAAGGGGGGACTAGCTGGTAAAGGAGGTAAAAATCGGCCTTTCCCGGTTTATAAAGAAAGAATAACCGGGTTGATACTGCTTTCAATTCTCGTTCCAGGTAGAAAGTTCATGTTGTCAGGTGGCCGTATTGATTCGGAAAATGTCTGGCCAGAACGCTCGCTATTTATTGAGCCTTTATGAGTAACTTGTTGCCACGCCTGTGCCTAAGCTTACGGCAAAAAATATCCACAAACCTTTCCGTTGATCTGACTATTCCGACCGTTGTGACGAACCGTTTACTGCTGTTTTTTCTGGGATTTACGCTGAACCTTCAGGCGCAATCGACTGATTCGTTGCTAAAGCAACTCCGAACTGCCCGGCCCGATACGTTGCGGGTACGGGTATTGTATGAACTGGGATACACCTACTGGCTTAGCGGGAATGATTCGCTGGCGGTTTTGTACTGTAGCCAATCGGCAAAGCTGGCCAAACAACTTGCTTTTTTACCCGGCGAAGGGAAAGCCCGACTGCAATTGGTGCGTATTGAAGCTGACCGAATGGTCGATTTTGACGGCGGATTTACACAGATTGATACCGTTCTGCAGATAGCCGCTAAGTTGAGAGACCGGCATATGGAAGCGGTAGCCTACATCCGCAAAGCGCAGTTGCTGGAAACCAACCTGACTCGCCAGCGGGAAATTATGCCCCTTTTCGATAAAGCGCAGAGAATCTTTACCGAACTGGGAGAGAAGTCGTGGCAGGGTACGGTATATGGCGAAAAAGCGCAGTTCTTCGCCCGGACCGGGAATTTCAGCAAGGCCATTGCGTTTTTTCTAAAAGCTCGTCAGCTTCAGGAAGAAGCCAATGACCTGGCGGCTCTTCGATCAACATTGCCGAACCTTGGTGTAGCCTATGCTGCGCTAGGGTTGTATCAGGAAGCGTTGACAACATTCGACGAGGCCGAACGGGTTGCTAAACAGCGAAACGATAAGGTGCTGGAGGCTTTCTTATTGAATCAACGGGCCGAAATACTCGAAAAACAGGGCCATTACGATGCCGCTTTAGGGGTTTTGGCAAAAGCTGTAGCCATCCATAAAGCGACGAAGGCCGCCTACTGGCTACCCAAAACCTACCTTCGAATGGGTAGGGTATATATCAAACAGAAGCAATTCGATAAAGCCTTAACCTATACCCAGCTGGGCGATAAGTTGTTTCAGGATGTGACCGAATCAGACGATTTCCTGGATCATCTGGTTCAAATCAATTATGCGAAGATTTACCTGGCTCAGCACCAGTACCAGCGGGCTGTTACGTATGCCACCGAAGGGTTGACATGGGCTGATGAGTCTGATCCGCCGTTACTGGCCGAAACGTCAGAATACCATTCGATTCTGGCCCAGGCTTACGAAGGAATCGGTCAGTTGGATAAGGCATTGCTGCATTATAAAAAATACAAAGCGGATTCAGACTCACTGCTCAACCGAGAATCGGTTCAGAAAGCCACCGCTTCGGCCATGAATTATACATTTGATAAGCAGCGGCAACAGGCCCAACTAAATCTACAAACACTAACCAACGATAAATTGACCCAGGCTCGTAATTTTCTGATCGCGATTTCAGTACTGACTACCCTTTTGGCTGGCTTGATCTTTTGGTCGAACCGGAAGTTGAAATCCAAAAACGAGGAGTTAGTCATAAAGAATCAGGAAATCGAAGACGCCTTGTTCAAAGGGCAATACATTGAACGAAAGCGGGTAGCCTCCGAATTGCATGACAACCTCAATACCAAACTGGCAGCGTTACGCTGGCGGATGGAGGCCTGGGACGTGGCGGAGTATAGTGAGGAGGATCGGGTTATGCACGAGGGCATGGTGCAGATGCTCGAAGATGTGTACTCGGATGTTCGGTTGATCTCGCATAACCTGCTGCCTACCGAATTGCAGACGCATGGCCTGGCTTCTGCCTTACAGAAATTGACGGATAAACTCAATTTCAATCCCAGCATGCAATTTCTGTTGAACATCAGCGGGACAGAAAAGCGGGCAACGGCAAAAATTGAATCGGAGTTATACTACATCGCTCTCGAACTGGTCAACAACAGCATTAAGCATTCGCAGGCCAATCAGGTTCGTATTGACCTGGAGCAACAGCCCAAAAAGATCCGTTTAACCGTACGTGATAATGGCGTGGGCTTTTCGCCTACATCACAAGCCAATGGCATTGGGATGCGGAACATCACCGCTCGTGTCGAAACCTTAAAAGGCAGGTATAAACTGGAAAGTTCGCCCGGTAATGGAGCCTGCATTGGGATCGAAGTACCTGCCTGAATGAATTACATATTGCCGGAAAGTTTACTCAGCTTCGGTTTGGGAAGAGGCAAAGGAAATGGTAAAAAAGTGTTTACGGCATCGCTGACAGGAGTACAGTTTGGCGAAAGGAATTCGTCGGAGCCACCCTTCCCGATGCAAACGAACTAATTTTATAGACCGACATCTCGGGCATCGTGACCGGAAACTAAAGGTAGGAAAAGTGCGATTCGCCATAACTTGTGTTGAGTAGTAAGGATACAAAACACAAGTTATGGCTAGTTTTACTATTGCTGATGTGTCACTCCGTTCCCATAAAGTTGGGCTCTGCCTGGATTATTCATTATGTTGAAAGGCATAGAGTAGCGAATATTCCTTAACGTTTGTTTAGAAATAACCGCCTTTCTCGGTGATTTCGTGGATTGACTGACCTTCGTGAACCCAGTTGAAAATCATCTTCTCGTTGGCAATGATTTCCTCGGCCCGCATCAATACGGAATAAGCGATGTCACGCGGAACCACCAGTACGCCGTCAATATCGCCCAGTATAACATCACCCGGCTTGATGGTCACATCGCCAATCTGAATCGTGACCTGATAGTGCGTAATCAGGCAGCGGCCCAGACTCCCATTCGAAATCCGGTATTTGTAGAACACCGGAAAATCGGCCTCCAGAATCTGGTGCGTATCCCGAATGCCTCCGTCGATACAGGCCGCTTTTACTTTTTTGCCTTTGGCGGTGGCCGTCATAACCCCTCCCCAAAGTGTTGCTTTAGTATCGCTGGTCGTATCCCAAACCACAAAGGCATCCTCGTGCATCCCTTCGAGCATTTGGGTGCGGAATTCCATCTCCCCCCGAATCATGGCATTGGGAGCACTTTTTACGGTATAGGCAAACCCTGCCACCGTTCGATACTCGCGTAGGGGCAGAATATGGCCAGGCAATGCCTGATTCAACAGACAGAACTCTCGCATGACGTCGTTGACGGCCCCCGTGTAAAGTTGTTCAAAACGCTCTAGCAATTCTTTTTCCGGGATGGGGAACGTGGTGTCGGAAACGCTTTCACGCTTTTCGATCAACTTCTCCAGATTCATCAATCCGACTTCTTTCTTATACTGATCGACACTCATGATTTTTCGTTTAGCTAGTTTATAATCAATTGAATAATGTGACTCCTTTGGTGTTTGTCGCTCTGGTTTTCAAGTGCCCTTTTTCGGCTTCGGTAACAACTAGGCCGAGTTTGCCAGTTGGATCGAAGGCACAGTTGGTTGGGTTTTGGCCGACTGTATTTAGTTTACGAATAACCTTCCCTTCGGGAGCAATGACGTGGATGTAGCCTGTACCATACACCGCAACGTACAGATTGCCATCGTCGCCAAATGCCATACCGTCGGGACCGCCCGGCCCTTGTGGCCCTTCAACGGTTGCCCAGACAGTCGCATTCGTCCATTCGCCGGTGTTAGGGTTCCACTCGCCTTTCCAGAGTCGATGTTTGTAGGTTTCGGCTAGTACTAGTGTTTTGCCGTCGGCGCCGAATGCTAGTCCGTTAGGGAAGTATTTGTCGGCTGTAAATTTCTTTACGGTGCCATCCTGCATCCGAACGACTGCGTAACCCGTAGGTTCCTGACGCGAATCGCCGGGACAGGTAAACAGCAGATTGCCCATGGCATCGAAGGCCAGGTCGTTAGGCTTGTTGAGGGGTTCACCGTCCAGTTTGTCCAGGATCGTTTCTGTTGTCTCGGCCATGGGATCAAACCGACGGATGGCTCGCTGTGCGGAATCACAAAACCAGACGTGCCCTTGTTTGTCGATGGCAATGCCATTGGGGCCTCCGCCTACATGGTAGCGTTTTAATTTCCCATTTTTGTACTGAACCAGACATTCGCCTTTCAGCTCAACCGCCCATAGGCTACCATCAGCGGCAAAAGCAGGTCCTTCGGGGAAGTTGAGCCCGGTGGCTATGCTGGCAACTGACGATGAGCCGGGGAGTGGATGATGCGCGTGAATCCCGGCAATTTCATCGGCTGACAACGCCCGGTCGAACACGGCTAACCCACCGAGTTGCCCGACGAAATCGTTGCCGATGGCCCCTAACCGATGAACAGCCCCAACCGTAAAGTCGGCCCCATCTTCCCCGCCATCGAAAATGCCTTCGTCGTAGGGGTATGGGTTGCGGTCGGTACGGGCGTCGAACTGGCCATTGCGGTACGATTTAATAAAATGACCGTCGTAGGTCATGGCGACGAATGTCCACTCATCGTACCGAACCGGCGTTTGTCCAATTGATACATCGACACACCATTTTTCGCCGGGCGTAGGGCCGCCTACGCCCGAAATGTGTCCGCAGACCTGACTTTTGCTATCGTGTAACCGGATATTCAGAAACAGACAGTACTGCCTTTTTTTCTGGGTTTCGTTCCACATTCCGGCAATGGCTTCGCACTCGGCATTGTCCCGGCTTTTGACCTGCCGTTTCACCCAGGCCAGCACAGTTACCTGCGCCTGTTTGCCGCGAATATTCAGGCCGGGACAATCAGCGCGGGGAATGGTCAGGTATTCGTGTTCCCGAATGTCGAGCGAACGATCCGATAAAACACCTTCGTTAAGCATCGAAATCGGCCCGGTAGGCTCCTGCAATAGATACGGGTATTTGCCTTTGGAACGCAGGGGTTGCTTTCCAGCAAAATCCCAAAGGCACAGTAAATTCGGGATAGCCAGTAAATCCGATTTTGTGGATGAAGCGTGTGTTAGGTTGTTCATCATCAGGCTACTGAGTAAGGTTGACTGCGCGATAAAATGGCGTCGGTTCATAGGACTGCTTCTTTGTCTCGGTCAAAAAACAGGAAGGCCCCAGCCCAGAGGAACAGGCTTCCCAGCACATACACACCCGACAGACTGGCCAGGCCAATTGTCAGGCCCAGTGTCGGTTTCAGAACGCCCAGCAGATAAGGTGCAATAGAGCCAATCAGAAAAGCACAGGCCAGCATCAGGCCATAAGCCGACGATCGGATTTTGGGCGGCACCACTTCGTAAAGCGAGGCAACAATATTGGAGTCGTACCAGCCTCGGAAAATACCAAACAAAAACAGCGCTATATAAGTAAGTATCGGCGTGTCGCTCATGCTGATACCGTAGATGAATGGAGCACCAAGCAATAAGCCCAGTGCCTGCACGACGAGTCGGCTTCGGGGATTGACTTTGGCATAGTGATCTGCGATTCTGGCACCCGACAATACACCCAAAAAGGCACCGAGGTGATGATAGAAGAGCGACGAAAACCCGGCATCGGTTAGGCTCATGCCGAACTTATCGACCAGAAACGACGGCATCCAGGTCAGGTAGCCAACGTTGACAAACACCATGCAACCAAAGCCCAGCGTAAGCATAATCACCGTTGGCTTACGAATCACGATACGAGCCGTTTCACCCATTTCAGCGAGTATCGGCTGGCGGGTTTCAACGGTAGCTTTCACCGAGTCTCTGGGGATACGACTGAAAAAGACGAATGCCAGCACAACGCCCAAACTACCAAATACATAAAATGCCTTCTGCCAACCGTACTGTTCGCCAATGTATCCGGCAATAAGGCCACTCAGGATAATGCCAAAGTAAACAGCCGTCTGGTGAATGGAAAGGGCAAACGAACGGCTTTCTTTATACGTCTCACCCAGCAGCGCGTTGGCTGAGGGGGCGTAAAAAGCCTCTCCGCCCCCCGTTGCCACTCCCCGCAATACAATGAATTGCAGGACACTAGAGCAAAAACCGGTCATCAACGTAGCGCACGACCAGAACAGCAGACAGAAACCCAGAATATTCCGGCGGGAAAACCGATCACCGATGAATCCTGCAATGGGCACCAGCAGGCCATAGGTCCAGACCAGTGCAGAGGCAATCAGGCCCAGTTCGGCATCGGTCAGGCCGAGGTCTTTCCGAATGAGAGGCAATACGACGCTGAAAATCTGTCGGTCGGCCTGATTCAGAAAGAACGCCAGCCAGAGCAGGGCCAGTAACTCCCATCGGAATCCAGTCGGTTTTTGGGTAATCGAAGGTGGTGATTCAACCATCGTTAAGGGATTTTGGCGGTTGTGGATGTGGCATTCCAGGCACTAACGGTCAGCTTGGCGTTTGGCCGGGTGGAGGGCTCGCGCCAGATCACGTCCAGGTCGATTACCTGCGTTTCGCCGGGCGCTATCCAGGTGAAATTGTCCGAAGCGACAATGGCGCGTTTGGTGCCTGTGATGTCGATTTTGGCCATGAAGGCAGGTACTTTACCTGTGTTGGTTACCTTGACCCGAAGTTGACTTTGATCGGTACCCGTCGGTTTCTGACTGACTACTAATGAGGTCAGTGATGTAGTCGTTTTTGCTACCGTTGGTTTCAGACACGGCCCTTTTTCCAGCGTTGGCCAGGGGATGGGATCACTGATGTATTTTTGGTAAAAGCCCTGGTCTTCTAGCATCGACAGGCTGCGTGGGTAATAAAATGAGCGTGACAACAGTTTACCCGAACCATCGTGCAATTCGGCAACCAAAAGCACATAACGGTCGCGGTAATCCGTTGGAATCGCATACTCGCCCAGATTAGCCGAACTCACCGATGTGCCAGCCGCAACGGCTATTTTTTGTTCCTGCTTCCAAAGCGGTTTGAAGGTATCATCAAATACCTGTACGGAAACCGTCGCAGCGGGAATGGCCCCAGTTAATGAGTGGGTTATCTTGATAGGCAGCTTGATTCGTTCGCCGGGTTTCCAGAGCAGGCGGGATAGGTCGATGGCTATGTGTGTTGGCTCATACGTTCGTTTGAGGAAATAATAGGGTGCTCCGGCGTTGCCAAACCAGTCCATCATCTGAATGGCGATAACCGGCCAGTGTCGTTTGAAAACCCAGGGCATCAGCCCCGACGTAACGGGATAATTGCCCTGCATTTTTTCGGAAAACACTTGGTAGAACTCCCCGGCTCCCACCTGCGACGCTTCGGTAACGGCTTCAATCGTTGGGTCAGTCATATCCGTTATGTGCGACGCGCGACTCAACATACGGGGTACGCGGCTGGGGCCATACTCGGTGAAGTGGTGAATGAATTGCGGGTGGTCTTTATAAAACGCCTTGTCCCACATGCGTCCCAGTCCGGTAAATTCCTTATTGTCAACCGTTTCGTAGAATAGATTGGCTTCGGGCATCGAGTGCATCCCCGTTTCCGAAATCCAGGGTTCGTAGCGATAGCCAACGCCATACCAGGTTGGGTCCATATCGGGGTAGGTATGCAGGCTGCCGTCGTCGGGAGTGGTGCGGACGTAGAGCCGCGCGGCCGTCGACACGGACTTATCGAAAATATCCAGATTGCGTTCCAGAATGCCCATTGTAGCCGCATTGCCGTAGGAGTAAGGATTGAATTCATTACCCCCACACCAGACCGCCAGCGACGGATGGTTACGTAACCGGACAATATTCTGTACCACTTGGGCTTCCCAGATGTCTTGTGGATAGAGTGGTGTGTCCTGATTGCCGATCGGGAAATCTTGCCAGACCATGAGGCCCAGTTCGTTACAGATGGTATAGAAATGCTCGGATTCCAGAAGGCCACCCCCCCAGATACGAATCAGTTGGACCCCCATTTTCTTGGCGGCTTCAAGCGTCCAGCGATAGCGTTCTTTGGAGGTTTCGAGCAATACGTCCTGGGGGGTAAAGTTCATGCCTTTCACAAAAAACGCCCGACCATTGACCACAAACTGCCAGTTTTCCCAACGGTCGGCGTAGCGCGGACCAGCCGACGCAATCCGCTCGATGGTTCGTATCCCAAACGGGAATTGAATCTGATCGACTACCTGACGGTCTTTTTTGAGTACGACCCGAACCGTGTACAGATTGGCGTCGCCCAGACCGTTCGGGTACCAGAGCTTCGGATTCGTTACGGTTAAATCATCTTCAAACCAGGTGCGCCCCTTGAATGCTTTAAACGGTTTTTCCTGCGTGAAGGCGATCTTGCCAGCCTGATCGACCAGTTCGACCAAAACGGACAGGGTAGCAGTGGATAGTGTCGTACCGGGTACGCGACCGTCGTAATGGTGCATCTGCGCATTTTTCCAGGGGTGCAACTGATAGCCCAATGAATGGGTATCAGCCAGGATTTCACTTGCGAAGTGAAGCGTCGCTTTCCCGTTCTGGATCGAGGTCGTGGTCAGATACGGACGTTCGAGGTGGTAGGGCTGTACAATTTCGAGCCGGACATCCTGCCACATTCCCACGCTGAAGAACATTTCGCAACCCGAACTGCCCGAAATTACCCACGGTTTGATGATCCGGCCACTGGCGCGGGGATTGTAGCCCTGCCGCTTTTCAATCATGTATTCGCCGTTGCTGTTGCGGGGAAGGCTTTCGTAATCAGTGGCTTTGTTGCCCCAGTTTCCGGCCCGCACTTCTACCAGGAGTTCGTTTTTATCGCCAGATTTCAGCAGCTTGCTAATCTCGACCGAGGGACCGCCGAACATGCCTTCGTGAACACCTACCAATGTGCCGTTCAGCCAGACTTTTGAAAAGTAATCGACTCCATCGAAGCACAAGAATACGTAGTTGCCAGGTTTTGCGCTGGCGGGCGTGGGGAAGGTTTTTCGGTAATACCACGCCTTCTCGTCCATGAACTTATACTGGTCGGAGTTTTTATGGTAATACGGGTGCGGTAATTTGCCCGCCTTGTAATAGGACCAGTGCACCGAATTCGGAATGCTGGTCTGAAACGGATCGGTACGCGGAGCCTTTAGGTCGGTTATGGGGGCATTGGTATGCGACAATTCCCAGCCATCGCCCGACAGCGATACATGTTGCGCACCGGTTCGGGGCGTAATACGATACGGTTGCCAGAGTTTATTTTTCTCTTCGGCGAACGGATTATCGGGCGTTGATACCGCTGTTGTTCCTTGCGCTGAAACCCCGGTGGCGCTCAGCAACGTTACTAGGAGTAATAAGGAAATGTGTCTACTTTTCATCGTTAAAAGGCTAGGCTTATGGAAGCACTTCAGTTTATACAGCGCGTCACGGATGATACATTAGTGTTACCTATGCCCCCATCATACCGGGAGCAGGAGGTGGAAGTCATCGTTTTGAAAAAAGAACCGTCACTCAAACCTGAACTAACGGTCGAGGAAAAACTGGCGATTCTAAAGAAATACGAAAGGTCTTTCCCGAAATGAGAGCCGGGACCAGATTTTGAGGACGAAATGTATACGCAGGAATAAGAATTTTTCTTGACTCTTCCAGTCTGATCGAATACTCGAAAGGGAATAAAAGAGAACTGATGAGTGAGCTGTTGAGCCGAAGTTACCAACTGGTTTACAATGTTATTGCTACTACAGAGTTTATCTATCACGCCCTCGGACATTATGGACAAAAGGCGCCCCGAACTGTGAAAGAGGCTAATCGCATTCCTACAGTACTTGATAATCACTCCCCGCTTGCGTTGTTCAATTTGTTTGACCAGGTAACAGACAAATACCCCAAAACGGAGGAGGTGATCCGATTGATGACGACCTACAATATGTTGCCCAACGATGTACTTATTCTGGCTCATTGCCTGACTGCGAATATTTCTTTTGTGGGTTCCTATAGTTCTGGTTTTCAAGTACTTTTCCGCAAGGGGGTTGTCCTTATTGACAGCCTTGACGCCTTGGATACTCATTGCCCTGTCTCGTAAGGCTTCGGCTTCCCGTAACCGCGCATCAATAGCAAACCACCGTCGATGGTGATGGTCGAACCAGTCATATAGGTGCCCGATCCAATCAAATCGACCAATACGGCAGCGATTTCGTCGGGTTGCCCCAGTCGCCCGGCAGGTATACCCTCATTTACGTCCTGAAGTAAGGCTGGATTTTCCCAAACGGCCCGATTGATGTCGGTTTGAATAGCCCCAACCGCTACGGTATTGACCCGAATGTTATGCGGGCCTAATTCCATAGCCACACCTTTCATGAGTATTTCCAGTGCTCCTTTGGTCGCTCCGTATAGGCTCAGTCCCAACCCGGGCCGAATACCGTTTACCGATGTGATGGTCCAGATATTTCCCGCTATGGCATGTTTCACCATGTTTCGGGCAACGGTCTGTGTCAGAAACGTGGTGCTTCGAAAGTTGACAGCGTTGAATTGCTCGAAATCGGCTTCGGTTACGTCCAGAAAGTGCTTTTTGTACGATACGCCAGCATTATTCACCAGAATATCCAGCGTTCCCGCCACGGCCCAGGCTTGTTCGCCCAGTTGGATAGCCTGTGCGGTGTCCTGCAAATCAGCCTGAAGTACATACGCCTTAGGTCCGATCTGCCGAATAGTCTCCGCCACCGATTCGGCATCTGCCCGATTTTCGTGGTAATGCACCACTACGTCGCAACCTAGTTTGGCTAGGCGAATCGCAATGGCCTGTCCAATGCCCTGCGATGCGCCGGTGACTAATGCTTTTTTCATTTTGTATTTTTTTCTGACAGGATTTACATGATGAATAGGATTATTTATTCAAAACAAATCATGTCAATTCTGTAAATCCTGTCAGGGAATTTCTAAATCCTGTCGAAAGAAAAATCACATGCCCCCCACTGTCGGATACCAGTCGGGTCGGTAAGGGTCCTGATGGAAACGGGCGTAGTAATCGCCTTTTTCTTCGTAATAGTTCTCGTAATGCTTCATCTTGTCTTCGTCCAGCGACACACCTAAACCGGGGCCGGTCGGGACTTTGATGCAGCCCTTTTCGTACTTCATTAATCCACCTTCAATGATATCGTCGGTGAGGTAGTGGTAATGGGCGTCACCGGCGAAGTTCATCTGTGGAATGGTTGAGGCCGTATGGATCATGGCTGCCAGTTCGATGCCGAATTCTGCCCCTGAGTGCATGGCTACGCCCAGATTGAACGTATTACAAACAGCCGTCAGCTCTTTCACCCCGCGAGGCCCTTCCCAGTAATGAATGTCGGTCAGGATAATATCGACCGAACCCATGCGAATGGCGGGAGCCAGGTCATCGAATTTGGCGGGATACATGTTGGTGGCAATCGGAATCCGTATCTGTTTGCGGACGGCTGCATTTCCTTCCAAGCCCCAGGATGGATCTTCAAAATACTCGATGTTCAGGTCTTCCAGCCGACGCCCGATCTGTACGGCGGTCTGCACCGACCATAGCCCGTTGGGGTCAATGCGTAGCCCGAAATCATCGCCCAATTTCTGGCGGCAGAGTTCCAGCACCCGCGCTTCTTCTTTTGGCGATTTTACCCCCGCTTTCAGCTTCATCGAATTTACGCCCAGGGTTTCATGCAGCTCGACGCAGAAATCGGCCATATCTTCGGGCGTTTCGTCGTTTCCGCCACCGGGTCGGTCATACCGCCAGAACAGGTAGGCAATAAACGGTACTTCATCGCGAATGCGCCCGCCCAACAGGTCGCTTAAGGGCCGATTCAATACCTTGCCCTGAATATCGAGGCAGGCCATTTCGATGGCAGCATACAAGCGGGCATTAGACAGGTAGTAAATACTCCGGAGTACTTTCAGCTTGATCTTTTCGAGATGGAACGGATCTTCGCCGATGATACGCGGTTTTAATTTTTGCAGAGTCCCTCGCTGATCGCCACCGCCCACCTCGCCCAATCCAACGATTCCTTCGTCGGTGAAGATTTCGAGAATGGTTCGCAGGAAATAACCGGGATGCACGCCCGTGTTATGGCGCAGTTGCGCATTGAGGGGAATAGCGACGCAACGAGTGCGGATGTCAATAATTTTCATAAGCGAAAGAGCTTTCGGGCTTTCTGTTTATAAGTCAAGTTGTACTGTAGTTGACTGGCCCTTTGCCAGTGTAAAGGTCTTTTCGATGGTTTTCTTGCCTACGGTCACTTTTACGGTATAGTCGCCGTAGAAACCCCGAAATGTGATCGGTTTTCCATCGGTTAGGGATGTCGTGAACGCGGTTTTCCATTCCCTATTAATCAGATTAGTAAGCGCAGTAAACGCTGGTTTGGGCGAAAAATCGCGATTGAGCAGCCCGCCGTTCCATTTGTCTTCACCTGCTACCGCCGTACCGTCGACGGTATTCCAGTAAATAATGGCTTCTACTGCCGGATGGCTAAACCAGATCCGATAGAAGTTTCGGGTCATTTTAGCCTGCTGTTGCAAACCCGTTTCGTTGTTGGGCAGCGTCGGGAAGGTAATTTCCGATATATGCAGGGGAACGCCGAACGAACCGAGCAAATCCATAGCCCGAAACAGTTCAGTAGGGGTGAGAGCCATGCCTTTCATGGTATTATCGAACATGGGCTGTTCGAATAAGTGAAACTGCATGCCAATACCGTCGATACGGGCTCCTTTTAGTTTCAGGTTCTCAATCAGCAGGTAATAGGGCGTAAACTCCCGTCGGTATCCCTGCCATGAACTGGGTGTATTTTCATTGATAAACAATCGCGTACTTTTTGGAAAATAGGCTTGTGCTGCCTGAAAGGCTTTACTGGCATAGTCGGGAGGCATGGGCACTTTATAGCGCGAAATCAGTAGCTCGTTGGTTACGTCCCAGGTTTTGATGGTTTCACCGTAGCGCTGCGCCAGTTCCTGAATATGCCGATCGATGATCGGCTGCATTTTCGATGTATCGGTTGGCATCCAGTCAGGAATGGCAAACATAGCTTCATCCCAAACGAGGGTATGGCCTCGGGGTGTAATGCCGTGTTTACGGCAAAAATCGAGCGCGACATCTGTGGGTGGTCGGCGGTAAATGGGTTTACTATCGGCGGTGTAGCGCGGCTTTCCCTGCTCAGGTTCCAGCGTTTTCCAGTAAAACGGAATGGTTGCCAGATTGAACATCGACGTAAAAAACGACTCGTACTTTTCGTTTTCCTGCGCTGTCGGAAACCCGTTGAGCATAAAGATATTTGCGCCAAACAGAAACGCATGGTTGGTCTGTCGGATGTCGACGGTTGCTTTGCGGATCGGCTTACCCTGTTTATCAACCAGGGTAAGCGTACAATCGCCTTTCCGGTGGGTTTCAATACCCTGTTGAATACGGGCTTCAATAGCCGGGTCGCTCCATAACGAATCGTAGCGAGCCGATTGGGCCATACTTTGAACCGTAACAAACAGTAAAGCTATTAGCAGATAACGCATAGGCTTATGGAAATGGATAATGGACAATGGATAATTGAAAATGGCCATCACTTGATAATTAGACTATTATTAATTATCCATTTTTCATTGCCCATTAATTTTTTAATCTAACACGATGACCTGGGTACGGGCACCGCTTTTCGGGAACTGAACTTCTTTCTCGTATTTCTTTCCGTTTCGTTGGGTAACGATTTTATAGGTACCGTAAAAACCCCGGTAGCTTACTGCATTATTTCTAGGTGAGGCTGTTACGTTCGTACGCCATTCTTTATTGATAAGCCGATCCAGTACATCGTAGGCTGGTTTTTTGGTGAAATCGCGGTTCAGGAGCCCACCTTTCCATTTGTCTTCACCGGGAACAACTGTGCCGTCCGATTTGATACCGGCTGGGGCCGCCGTTCCATCGACCAGATTCCACCAGATAATGCCCTCAACTTTCGGGTGACTAAACCACAGCTTGTAGTAATTTTCAGTCATTACCGCCTGGTATTCAGGCCCTTTTTCGGATAAAGCCGACACTGTAATTTCGGTAATGTGCAGCGGCAGATCGAAGTCAGAATACAGATCGAGTGTATTGAACAACGTGCTGGGCGTCATGGCTTTCCCTTTCAGAATCTGCTCGTATTCGGGTTCAATGAAATTGTGGAACTGTAGACCGATGGCGTTGATTTTAGCCTTACGAAGCAGCAGATTTTCGATCAGCAGGTAGTCCGCATTGTATTCGCGTTTGTTGCTGCGGTTCCAGATGCTGGTCGTAAAGTTCAGCGTAAATACATTGCTACCCGGAAAAACGCGCTCACTTTCCTTAAAGGCTTTGAAGGCAAAATCTTTGGGCATCAGCACGTCTGGATGGCGGTCAGTTACTTCATTGACCACGTCCCAGATCTGAATATCGTGCCCATACCGCTCCGCGATTTCTCCAAGGCGCTTACTTATTTTCTGCTCCATGATTTTTTCGTCCTTCGGTAGCCAGGTCGGAATCGACCAACGTGGGTTATCCCACACCAGTGTATGCCCTTTGGGGGTGATGTTATTTTTTCGGGCAAATTCGAGCACAACATCAGGGGCCGGGCGACGGTAGCTGTACGGACTGTCTTTGCCGAAGCGTAGTTTACCCGGTTCTGGCTCCAGTTCGGGCCAGTAGAACGGAATCGTCACAAAGTTGAACAGCTTTGTAAAATGCTCTTCGTAGAGCGCATCTTCTTTCGGGTTCTTAAACCCTTTCGTCATAAAGCCATTGGCCCCGAAATAAAAATCGTGGCGGGTTTGAGTTATAGCAACTTCGCCCGGTGAAATCGGATTGCCCTCTTTATCGGTGAACTGAATCGTAAAAGCGCCCATCCGATTTTCGCGAATACCGTCGGTAATGCGTTGTTGAATCGCCGGATCGCTCCATTGATTTTTATAGTCGTCGGAAAGCTGGGCCGACGTCTGAAGTGCCGACAAGGTCAGTAATGTAGCCGTAACAATGTGTTTCATCTTACTGTATCAACCTGCCTGCAATTGACAGATTAGTTAGCCTCAAAAAATCTGTTGCTGAATTGCGTCTATTTTGCTGTTTTTAACGCTCCATTGAATCCGATATGAACCCGTGCAATCCACGGATACGTATTCGCTGCCTGAGCATTTCCGGTTACGATCTTGACTGCGATCGTTCGATACGGTAGTACAGGAACAGAGTACGTATACTTATCAATCGGATTATCTTTTTCCTTTGAAATTGGGCTTGGATAGGCTGGTCGATGGCGTTTGATAATTGCCCCCTCAGGTAATGGCTTCCAGGAGTCTCCATCAATCGAGTAAAGTAATTCAATACTGTCTACCTTGTCGCTAAATGCGAAAACATCAATCCATTTTAAACGCTCGCCCCTATACACTAACTCGCCCGACCTACTCCCTGCGACTCGTTCCGCCTGAAAGAAATCCTCTTCTGTTTGCCTGAGCCTGGGCCAGGTTTCGGTACTAATTTTAAGGTTTTCAGTGTGTGAATAGGCGATTGAAAAGTCCTTTAGGTTATCCATGACCATACTGGTTTCAGGGGTTAATGGACCGATTGTATTCGAAGCGGGCGAAATACCTGACTCATTCTTGCCCTTAATCCGGTAATAGTATGACTGGCCGGGTACTATGCTGGTATCGGTAAACAACGGATAAAAGTAGAGGTGATAACTGATGTCCAAATCACTACTAATAGTCTGCCAGGGACCTTTTGCCGACGTGGCTCTTTCTACGACATAGTATCTGGCTCCTGGTGAACAGCGCCATTTTAACGCCACTGCATTGGTCTCTACACTTGGATATAAATACGGCGCATCGGTTGGAGCTGGCAGTGACAGCTCTTGTTCTCCTCTGATTTTATACCCGTAAGTTCGGATCAGCATCAGGTTTTCCCGTTCTTTGAAATAGTCACCGCTATCGAAGCCAGGCCAGCGGCTGCCGCCCCAGGAATAGGCATGAAACAGGGCATGACTACCCAGGCCACCAGTATACTGCGGCTTCATCAGGCTCCAAAGTAAGGCTCCACTGGTGCCCGTGCTGTAAACCTGTTCGAGTACATCCGTTAACCCTTCCAGTCGTTGAAACTCATCGACAATCATGGGACGCTTCCCTTTGCATTCGTTCCAGAGTTCGGTTACGCTGTTTCGATAGTTTGGATACTGCCGGGTTTTTACGATATCTAGTTTATCGTTATGTGCCAGTACATCAGTTATGATCTCTTTCAACTGATCCACACCGTTTGCCCGACGAGGGTCAGCAATCAGGTGGTTGGGGTCAATACGTTTCAGATAATCGGCCATTTCCGCAATCCAAGCTCCCTTATTGTTGGGTACTTCGTTCCCAAATTCCCAGGCAAGAATCGCTTTATCGTTTTTGTAAACCTGTCCTGTAAATTGATTTTTTCGGTTAACAAACACGCGCAGCAAATCTTTGAATCCCTCTTTAACGGCCGGCGTATCGTAGTAATCGCCCCCTCCGTAAAGCGTACTGAAAGAGGTAGTCGATCCAAAAATCTTGTTCTCTTTGACCAGGCAAAGAATTACCCTGATTTTATACTTATTACATAATTCCAGCATCTTATCAATGCGCCTGAACGCTGTCTCATTATACGAGCGAGGGCCATTAACCAGCGCTTCAAATTCGCCGGAGCCGTCGTCAACGGTAATGCCCCAGGTCCGAATGGTTGTTACGCCCATCTGAACCATATCCTTAAAATGAGCCTCCATTTCATAGGATAGCTCCATAGGATCGTAGCTATAGCCACTCGCCGGATTCGTGTTTTTATAGCCATCGTAATGACCCGTAATGTTTGGCGTATTTACCGCGATGAACCGGAATACCTTATTGCCATCCTTTAACTGGTCGCCTTCTCTTGTAATAAAATGAGTAAAGGCATCTGCTTTGCTAGTCAGGACCCAAAGCAAGCAGAATATGGTATTGACAAATTTTACGTTCATACGTACTGGAGCTTGAGGCCAAAGGCTATACGACTACCTATCAATCACGTACTCAATCCTAAAAATGATGACAATCAGGTAGCCAACATGGGTCAACTACCTGACCAACCAACCTATTTGAAAATGGAAAATGAATAATGTCTTTTTTTTTCAGTCTGTATAACTTCCCATTGTTCATTATCCATTACCCTAGTACCCCGGATTTTGATCGGTAGGGGCAAGCGACGTATTGTAATTCAACTCCGATACCGGAATGGGCCAGAAGAGGTGTTTGTCGGCTACATCCTTGCCCGTTGCGGCCTTGATGATTTCTTTCAGTTTGGGTATCCCCAGCCGTTTCAGGTCGAGCCAGCGTTTCGCTTCGTACTGGGTTTCGTAGCCCCGCTCTTTCAGTACCAGATCGTTGAAGGTGGTGGCATTGTAATCGGTCAGTTTAAAGTCGACGTCCGAAGCGGTGGTGGGATTTTTTCCATATGCCCGCCGATGCACCTGATTCAGGGCTTCCATGGCCGCAGCCGTAGGGCCATTCCCCGCCCGACTGGCGGCTTCGGCATAGAGCAACAGAATATCGGCATACCGGTAAATCGGGAAATCGTTACCCGCCCCATCCTGCGTAGCGGCTAATGGATCGGAGAATTTCTTGCACAAAATGGTATTTTTCCCCAGACCAATATCCCAGCTATACCAGAAGGCCGTTTTCCGCAGGTCTTTATCATCCCAGTTTTTGATAACCGGATTGGTTTGTGTATCACTATAGTGGGCATAGAAGCCGCCAGCGCCATGTAGTTTTGAACCCGGATGATGGGCAAACATAGCGAGGTACATACCCTGCCCAGCCTGTCGGGTTTCTTTCAGATACCAAACCTCTTCAGTCGATGTAACGACCGAAGGACCAAAAATCTTCGTATCAAACTCAGCTGCCGTTGTTACCGGAACCAGCGAAAACGCATTGGATTTAATAATTTCATCGGCTTTGTCGCGGGCTTCGGCGTATTGATTTCGGGTGAAATAGACTTCGGCCAAAGCCGCTTTCGCGGCCCATTTGGTAGCACGGCCAACTTGTGCACCTTTATCGGGCAGGTTCGTTTCAGCCTCCTTCAGATCGTTCAGAATCAGCGTATATACCTCTTCAACGGTGCTTCGTTTTACATTGGGTTCGTTTAGTTGCGCTTCGGTACGGATAGGAACCCCGCCCCAGTTCCGAACGAGCCAGAAATAAGCAAAGGCCCGCAGGTATTTGGCTTCGGCCACATATTTGGTTATGTCGGTCTGGCTAATGCTTTTCCCCTTGGGCGCATTCTGGATCACCAGATTCGCGTTCCGAATGGTCAGGTAAAACAACCGCCAGCCTTCGTCGGTACGTGGGATGTTGGTGCTGTTCAGGCCCTGAAAGTCGCTCAGTACCTGATAGCTACCCCGACCGTAACTGTAATCAGTGTACGCTTCAAGTTGGGCGCCTAACTGACCTGTTATGCCATTAGTCGCCCGGAGCTGGGCATAGGCCGCATTAACCGCCGACTCTACTTCACTAGCTGTATTATAGAATGTTTCAACAGCTACGGCTTTGGGCTTTTCAATCAGCTCCTCCTGACAGGATTGAAGCAGACAAAGCACCGGGAGGAAGAATAGTATCTTTTTCATTTTTCTAATTGTGGTTGAGCGATGGAGTGAATAGCTGACGCCTGATTTTATTCACTCAATCACTAATTCGCTCATTAAAACCCAACTCTGATTCCAAACGTGATGGCTTTCGACGTTGGGTAGCTGTAGTGATCGATACCCTGACCGATGGAGTTCGCACTTCCCTGCGAGTTTACTTCGGGGTCCCACCAGGAGTATTTCGTGAGGGTCAACAGATTCTGACCGCTGGCGTAGATTTGCGCCGATCGCATCCAGTTCACTTTCAGCGCCTGCAACGGCAGATTGTACGCTAACTGAATGGTTCTCAGGCGGAGATAAGAGCCGTCTTCCACAAATCGGTTCGAATAGTTATAGCTATTAGCGCGGGAAATAACCGGATACTTGGCGTTGGTGTTCGTGGGTGTCCAGTGATTCAGGTATACTTCACGGGGCATATTCAGGCCAAACCCGTAGTCGAGTGTGTTGTTGATCGAGCTGACGTTGACCAGGTTATTACCCTGCGTGCCCTGTATGAAAGCCGTAAGCGTAAACCCTTTGAACGACATGACCGAGTTCAGACCATAAATGAAATCGGGGTTTGGGTTGCCGATAATGGTTTTATCGAGTTGGTTTATCGCGTTATCGCCGTTTAGATCTTTGTATTTCACCCGACCCTGATCGGTATAGCCGTCTTCCACATAGCCGTAGAATACGCTCATAGGCTGCCCTTCGCGGAGGAGGTTTGCAGCGTCGCTGATCAGCGTAACCCCTACGCTACCCCCCAGAATATCCTGACCACCATTGAGCTTCACTACCTTCGATCGGTTGAAAGCAATATTGCCGCTCAGGTCCCACTTGAATGCTTTGTCGATGGCCCTGGCCGACAGCGAGATTTCCAGCCCCTTGTTCTGAATCTGGCCTACGTTGCGGATGGTGCTGGTGAAACCAAAGCCACTGGGCAACTGCACCGTATTGAGCAGATCGCGGGTGTTCTTGATATAATAATCGAGCGTTAGCTGGAAGCGGTTATTGAGGAATCCGGCATCAACGCCAAAATCTAGCTGCTCCGTCGTTTCCCATTTCAGGTTGCCGGGTAGCTGGGTTCCCGGTGCGAATGTATTGTAGAGGGCATCATCGAAGACGGTTTTTCCGGCCGAGAGGTTATTCTGCGTAGCATAGGCATCAATCGCCTGACTACCCGTTAAGCCCCAGCTTGCCCGCGCCTTCAAATCGGTCATGAACGTTACGTTTTTCATGAAATCTTCTTCCGACACCCGCCAGGCCAGTGCACCCGATGGGAAATAGCCCCATTTGTTGCCTTCACTATATTTTGACGAACCATCTGCCCGGATGCTGGCCGTGAGCAGGTACTTGTTGTTAAAGCTATAATTGATGCGACCCAGATACGACAATAGGGTGCTATACGAATAGCTTGTACCGGGGATACCGGGGGTAGCCGCCGAGCCCAGACTAGCCGTTTCGGTAATGTCGCTCAGAAAGCCAACCCCCGATGCACTCAGGGTTTTATTCATGAAATTCTGATACGTAAAGCCTGCTACTGCCGAGATACTGTGTTTCTGGGCAATCGTTTTAATGTAGCTAATGGTATTTTCACTTAGCAGACTCATCCCCCGTGTAGAGGATACACTGGCGCTACCCTGCGAATTGATAAATTTGGTGGTAGTGTATGTATCGGTGCGGTCGTCACTGTTTTCAATACCCCCCGAAATCTTGATGGCTAAGCCTTCGAACGGTTTGAAGGTCAGAGCTGCATTGGCTAGTATGCGATTGGCGTCTACATTGTCGGAAAATTGCTCCAGATAATTTAGTGGATTGATTAATACATTGGAAATGAATGGATAGGCCGTTGCCAGAACCCGGTATGAGCCATCGCTATTGTACGGGGTTAGTGTTGGAGGGGCCGAAATAGCCGCTGATATCAGCGTACCCCCCCGGTTTCCACCGCCTGAATTCTGGCGACCTGTCAGGATTTTGGTCAACGTAGCGCCATAGGTCAGGTTAAACTTTCGGCTCACATCTGTCGATATATTAGCCCGTAGTGAGTAGCGTTTGTAATTACTGCCCTTGATAATACCATCCTGATTGAAGATACTTCCCCCGACCGAAAACCGCGTTTTTTCGGTGCCCCCACTAACGGTCAGGTTGTGGGTTTGCATGGGTGCTTTCTGGAAAACCAGATTCTGCCAGTCGTAGCCATTTCCAAAGCTGTTGATCTGATCCTGCGTAAAATAGGCGGC
This sequence comes from Spirosoma aerolatum, assembly GCF_002056795.1. Classification (NCBI taxonomy): domain Bacteria; kingdom Pseudomonadati; phylum Bacteroidota; class Cytophagia; order Cytophagales; family Cytophagaceae; genus Spirosoma; species Spirosoma aerolatum. Next base: position 2,482,321 of record NZ_CP020104.1, read on the forward strand.
TACTTTGTCGTTGGCTGCCTGCTCGTTGTAGAAGGTTGCATATTCTTTGGCATTCATCAGGTCAAGCTTTTTACGAAGTGACTGAATGCTATAGCTTCCTTCGTAATCGACAGTCATTTTACCGGCTTTGCCCTGTTTCGTTGTAATAATGACTACGCCATTGGCACCCCGTGAACCATATATAGCTGTTGCCGACGCATCTTTCAGGATTTCAATACTCTCAATATCCGAGTTGTTCACAATAGTTGGATTGCTACCCGACGTAGGGAAACCGTCTACCACATACAGAGGCTCATTACTTCCCTGAATAGAATTGGTTCCCCGAATTCGCACACTAATCGCAGCGCCTGGAGCCCCGGTATTTTGCGTCACCTGTACACCCGGTGCCCGGCCCGATAAGGCCTGCAACACGTTTGTTGCCGGGAAGGCGTCGATCTCCTTTCCTTTTACCTGAGCTAATGAGCCCGTCAAATCTGATTTACGGATTGTACCATAACCCACTACGACCACTTCGTCCAGTTGTCGATTATCCGTAGTCAGTTCAACATTGATAGTCGACTGATTGCCGATCAATACCTCCTTTGACAGGTAACCTACCGATGAAAAGACGAGGATTCCGTCGGTTTGGCTCCCGACCGAAATCCGGTAAGTCCCATTGGCATCGGTGGTCGTTCCGGTAGTGGTTCCTTTCAATGATACGGTGGTACCGGGTAGAACGGCATTATCGCCTGCTCCAGTTACCTTCCCTGTTATAACCGACTGGGCCCACCCGACCGAGCAGCCAAGCAGAGTGGTTAAGCAGACACTAATCCATCTGCATATACATTGTTTCATTAGGAGTAAGGTTTAAGGTTAATTTTTATATTATAAAAATTAATTTTATTTTATTACAATAGTAAGGGTGTTTATGGATTAACTCCAAATTCTTTCTTGATTTTTCATAAAAAATCTGGTTCAATTGAGAAGGAGCCTATTGGCTAGGTATAAAAAAAAGGCCGAAGCCTTTCCGTTAATTATAACTATGTGTCTCTATTTCAGTCTATTATTAATGTCATCAGCGCATTTTCGAAGGGAAAGCACCAGCTTACGTTTGTCCATGGTCATGTAACGATACTCAGGCAGGTAAACGCTCAGACTCGATACCACAAGTTCATTTTTATAAATTGGCACAGCAAGTCCTATAACATGCCGATTAGGAATGGTTTGCAGGGCTAGCTTCTCCTGACTTATCAACGATAAGGCTTCATGCAACTGAGCTTCGGACTGAATTTCGGGCCATGAATCACCTACAGGAAGACCATATTTGACCACAAAGCGCAGGATTTTTTCTTTGGGGAGCATAGCCAGCAGGAGCCGCCCTGAAGCTGAATCATATACCGGTTTCAGATCGGCTGTACGGACCTGTAAGTCCTGCTCGGCTAACGTCCTGTGTATGACAACACGCTGATTATCTTTGAGTACAGCTAGTAAGCAGTTCTCGTTAATCGATTGAGTTAGGACCTCCATAGGTTCGCGGGCTGCTTCGAGCAAGTCTTTCTGGTAGGCTTCATTCCCCGTCAATGTATACGATTTTGCACCCAATAGATAGCCTTTCTTTGTACCAATTTGCTCAACGTAACCACGGGCTACGAGGGTTTTTAAAATGTTGGCGCAGGTACCATGATTCAGACTGAGCCCATCGGCCAATTCGCCCAGGGATTTAGGTTGTTCAGGCTCATTGGCAATTAATTCCAGCAGGTCCAGCGCCCGATTGATAACTTGAATCATTGATCTATAATTTTATAATGCAAAATTATTGTAACAATTGACAAAGTAAAGTTTTTCTTATGTTGGATTGACAGAACTGCATAGAGTTGAAAGAATTAATAATAGGCGAGGCCAAAGCAATGATCGATGAGGCTGGTGATTATGAGTTTTATGCAGGCTGGGCACAGCCATTGAGTGTAGATTTGTTGTAATGGAAAGACTTATTTACCTAACACAGGCTGAACAACGTTAAGGGAATGTTAAACAACATCAGTTTTTTATTGAAATTATTTGGGTGTTATAATTATATTGCTGTAAAATTGTATTATTAATCAAAGTAAGCAGATTCGTCATTTTAAAGCCAGGCCGTAGTTAACCAATAAGAAGCTCCATACATGAGTAGTTACAGCAGTTGGCTATGTTTTAATAGCTAATTTTTTTACCTGAAAAAGTGTCAAAAAGACACTTCTGTTAAGCTGAACGTATTCATTAGCGAATGCTATAGGTTATTGAGTAGAGGTCTGAAAAAAGTAAACTAAGGCGCCCCGATCGGGCGATAAGAGAAAACAAGTAAGTCCGAAGGAAAAAAGAGTAGTGTATTAACACCAGAGCTAATTCAAAACTATGTTATCGATCAAAGAATCAATCTTTTATAGTGTTATTCTGGTTGGTATTTGCCTGATTAGTTTACAGTTCAAGCCGATGAATCCGGCTGAGGATCGGACTTTGAAAGAGGCTTATAAAAATTATTTTCCAGTGGGTGTCGCTGTGGCCCCACGAAACCTTAAAGGCCCCGAAGCTGACTTAATTACACAGCAATTCAGCAGCATTACCCCTGAAAACGCGATGAAAATGGGGCCTATTCACCCCCAGGAGAATCGGTACTTCTGGGACGATGCTGACGCCATTGTTGACTTTGCCAGCCAGAAAGGTATCCGGGTGAGGGGCCATACACTCTGCTGGCATAATCAAACGCCCAGATGGTTCTTTACCGATTCGGCAGGAAAGCAAGTGACGAAAGATGTGCTTTTGGCGCGTATGAAACGGCATATTACGGATGTCGTGAGCCGCTACAAAGGCAAAATTTACGCCTGGGATGTCGTCAATGAAGCGGTTCCTGATACCGGCACCGGGATTTATCGCCGGTCTAACTTTTACACGATAGTAGGGGAGGAGTATATTGAAAAAGCGTTTCTGTACGCTCATGAAGCCGATCCGAAAGCAGTGCTGTTTTATAATGATTACAACACCGAAAATCCATCCAAACGGGACCGGATCTACCAGCTCGTCAAGAAGTTGAAAGACAAGCACATTCCGATTCATGGGGTTGGTTTACAGGGCCACTGGTCCATTTATGAGCCATCCGCTCAGGAACTGGAAACCTCTATCAACCGGTTCGCGAGCCTTGGCCTGGCCGTGCAAATCACTGAACTTGACCTTTCCGTTTACCCGAAAGAGCATGAGCGACGGCCGCGAAAGGAGACCGATAAGTCGGAGTTTACTCAGGAAATGGCTGATAAGCAGGCGGATCAATACAAGATGCTGTTCGACGTATTCCGGAAGTATAAAGGGAAAGTAACGGGCGTTACATTCTGGAACGTCTCGGATAAATCAACCTGGCTGGACAATTTTCCCGTTGCCGGCCGTAAGGACTATCCACTATTGTTTGATCAGAATTACCAGCCCAAGAAAGCCTTCTGGGGCGTGGTTAACTTCTAACAACAACGTTTCATCAACAAACAACGCATAGCTTTGACAATTTTATGACTCTTCAGGACCAGGCGTTATGGCAGTTATATCGTGATGGCGATAAGCAGGCATTGGGCCAGCTGGCCGAGCGTTATTATCGTGCGCTGAAACACTATGGGCTAAAATTTATGGTCGATGAATTGGTCGTAGAAGATTGTATTCAGGACCTATTTTTGCAGCTCTGGCAAAACCGACTCCAGATCAATGCGACGGAATCCGTCAAACATTATCTGTTCAAAGCCTTACGCCATCATGTGCTTCAATACCTGCGGTCGCAAAAGCGGACCTTCGTTGACGAATTGGACTGGGATAGTTCTGTGGCGGAAGAGACGGATTCTGAAACGTTATTGATTCAGCGGGAGTCATTAACCAGTTTAACGAACACGATACAAGAACTGCTTGCTTCGCTGCCAGCCCGTGAACGAGAGGCTCTCTACCTGCGGTACTACGAGAATCTGTCTATACCCGAAATTGCCGAGGTCATGAATGTTAACCGTCAATCCGTATCCAATTTTATACAGAAAGCCATTCATAAACTTCGAAGCAGGTGGCTTTCACCAGTCTTCCTGGCCTTCTGTGTTTTGGTAAACAGACTCTTTTTCTAGCCTACTACAAGCGAACTGTCTTGATTTTTTGCTGTACCAGTCTTTTCTATTAGGTTCTGTCATCCCGAAGATCCCCGCTCCGGCGGCCCGGTCGTTCTTCGGGATGACAGAACAGCATCAACGGTAAATGGTCTGCTAAACAACAATTTGTATTTTTTTTAAAAAAATTTGCTTTAAGTAGGGTATCGTAGGGGAGCTTCTTCATACTATCAATAAAAATAGTAGAAAAGTACCAATGGACCACCTGCCCGACAATCTGTCAACCGTTGAGGATTTCTTAGACAACGACGCGTTTCGGGCGTGGGTGCTGGAAAGGCAGCCGGATGATCGGGTACGCTGGCAGACCTGGCTTGCACAGCATCCTGAAAAAAGAGAGCTATATGAACAGGCGGTGATCACCTTGTTAACATTACAGGGTAAGACCATCGAACTCTCAGACCAGCAGGTACAGGCCAAAACGGCAGAGATTATAGACCAAATGCCCAATACGTTTACCGTTACCAGACCACTACCTGGCTGGCACTGGGGACGCTGGGCCAGTGCTGCCGCCGTAATCGGACTACTTATCTGGTTTCAATTGGGCCGCTCTTCAGTCAATCCGCTGACCAAAACCAGCGAGCCGGCCAAACAGCCCATAGCTGATAAGGAGTGGAAGATTGTAAAGAATGTCACAGGCCAATCGTTGGTCGTACTCCTGCCCGACAATTCATCGGTACTTCTATCAACGGGTAGTGAGCTGCGTTTTCGTAAGCAGACCAGTTATGCTCTCCGTGAGGTCTACCTTCAGGGCGAAGGGTTCTTTGAAGTGGCCAAAAATCCAGCGAAGCCATTCATTGTGTATACGACCAACCTGACTACCAAAGTTTTGGGTACCAGTTTTCAGGTACATTCCTTTGATAAAGAGACAACGGCCTATGTGAAAGTAAAAACAGGGAAGGTGACAGTCACCCCGACGAACTCACCCGATAAGCCTATTTTTCTGACTGTGAATCAGGAGCTTAAACTCGGTTCAGCCACAAAGCAACTGATCAAACACGATCATTTTGTGTCGGAAGAGGGGGCTACTACCATTGTTAGCCAGCAGTTTACGTACAACTACACACCCATTCCAGCCGTATTTGACCAGTTGGAGGCCAGCTACCATATGCCTATCCACTATGATCGGCAGTTGCTTCGCGACTGCACCTTTACCGGGCAACTCAACGATGTACCTTTTCTTGAAAAAATCAGGCTGATCTGCCTGGCTACTGAGTCAACTTACGAGGTTGTTGACAATCAGATACTTATCCACAGTAGCGGCTGTAGTTAATTATATATCAACCCATAACCCATCGTATTGCTATGCATTAGTACGAATCGCTTTGTAAACAAAAAAGCGATAGTGCTGCCAACACTATCGCTCGAACGCCCTAAATGTGTCTTGCCTACACATTCCCCTTTTACTTGCAGGGGTCAGCGCTTTATTGTCAGTTCTTCCCAGAAACCAACAACAATTACAAACCTATGCATTCTTGTCTATTGAACCGTAATGTATGGCTCAGGATTATGAGAATTTCAAGCCTACAACTTTTATTCGTCCTTACATTGACAAATGTAAGCTTAGCCCTCGATGGCAAAGCCCAGGAGCTTTTAACTCGGCGTGTTAGTATCTCGGCCCAAAACGAGGATGTTGAGGTAACGATCAAACGAATCGAGAAACTGGCGAATGTTCAATTCCTCTTTAGTCGGGAAATCATTCAGTCAAAACGAAAGATTAATTATCAGGCTAAAAATGAGCGGCTTTCTCTCGTATTAGACCGCATTTTGTCTCCGCTCAATCTGAGTTATGAGGTGGTTGGCCAGCAGATCGTTATCAAGCGGGACATTGCTCCTGTTGCGATTCCGCAGGATAAAACCTCTGGCGAAATTCAGTTAGATCAGCCGCAGGATCGGCAAATCACGGGCCGGGTCACGGCCGAAACGGGCGAGGGATTACCCGGTGTAAATATCCAGATTAAGAATACGACGCGGGGTACGACCACCGATGTGAATGGTAATTACCGACTGTCGGCTCCCGACGATGCGGGTACCGTACTGGTTTATTCCTTCATCGGTTATGCGACCCAGGAAGTAGCCGTAGGTACCCGATCAGTGGTCAATATTACGATGGCGGCTGATGACAAAACGCTTACTGAAGTAGTGGTAGTTGGGTATGGTACGCAGCGCAAACGCGACATTACGGGAGCCGTCGCTTCGGTGAATGAGACGACCTTAAAGGAAGTTCCCGCGCCTAACCTGCTTAATCAGCTAAAAGGTCGGGCCGCCGGGGTATCTATTGTGAGTAACGGAACGACACCCGGTGCGCAGCCCCAAATCCGTATTCGGGGTAATCGGACGTTGACCAGCAGCACAAACCCAAGTACGGGCGATAACCTGGATGGACCGCTAGTCGTCGTGGATGGGATACCCTATGGCGGGCTGAATGATATCAACCCGGACGACATCGTTAACCTGGAGATTCTGAAAGATGCATCGGCTACGGCGATTTATGGATCGAGAGGTTCAGGGGGCGTCATTCTGGTAACTACTAAACGGGGGAAAGTGGGCAAGCCTGTATTCTCGTATGACGGCTATCATGGTGTAACCACCATTATGGGCAAATACAATGTCTTTAATGGCTCTGAGTACGCCCAGTTTAAAGCCGATGCCATTAAATACAATCGGACGGCCCCCGGCACAACAGCCTATCCGCTTACCCAGAAAGAGCAGGACGCACTGGCAGCCGGTGTTTCGACCGACTGGCAGGATTTGATTTACAAATCGGGTTTCATGACCAACCACCAGTTGGGCATGACGGGTGGTGTCGAAAATACGCAGTATTCGCTGGGCCTTGGCTATTTCAATGAGACAGGGATTATTCCCGGCCAGGATTTTACCCGGGTCAACATCCGGGCTACTATCGATCAGCGCATTGGCAAGCGGATTAAAGTTGGCTTGAATACACTCAATACCCTCACCTATACCAATACGCCAGGAGGTGGTGGGATTCCAGGTGGTCTGGTTAGTTTAACCCCATTGGCATCGCCCTATAATGCCGATGGCTCGGTAAACCTGTTCCCGGCAGAAGGGTCCATCGATGCCGCCCGGATCAGCCCTCTGACGATCATCACCAAGAAAGATTCGTATTTAAACCGCACACGTTCGATACGGACGTTCAACAGCCTGTACGCCGAAGTGAACCTGCTGCCTGGGTTGCGCTACCGCTTTAATGCCGGTTTGAATTTCAGCCAGTCGAATTTTAATGGCTATAATGGCCCGCTGACCTATTTTAACACCGCTACGGTTCAGTCGTCGTCCAACGCCGAGATCAGCAATACCGAATATTGGGATGTAAACCTCCAGCATTTGTTGTATTTCGATAAAACGTTTGGCAAACACAAACTGGGCGCTACGGCACTGTACGAATATACCAAAAACCACTCGCTGGGTAGCCGGTTTACGATCACGGGGGTTCCGGCCGATTACATTAAAACGGGGAATTTCTCGCTGGCTTCCGGCACACCCGTGGCAGCTTCCGATTACGGAAACTCCTTTTCCGAAACGGGTTTGCTTTCGTACATGGGTCGGGTAAACTATAGCTACAATGACCGCTACCTGCTGACCCTGACGTTGCGCCGGGATGGGTCGTCGACTCTCTCACCTGCCAATCGGTACTTTAACTATCCGGCCATTGGGGCAGGGTGGAATATCATCGAGGAACCTTTCATGAAAAGCGTTCCAACGATTTCGAACCTGAAACTACGGGGGAGCTGGGGCATTTCGGGTAACCGGAACGTAGGAGCCTATGCAACGCTCGGCGCGCTGTCGGCCGGTTATTATAATTTCGGTACGGGCACCGCTGGCCAGCAACTGGCCTATACGGTTACCAGCCTTCCGGCGACCAATCTAGGCTGGCAGTCGACAGAACAGATCGATATTGGCCTTGACTTTGGTGTGCTGAACAACCGCATTACGGGTTCGATTGATTACTACCACCAGAAAACGAAGGATATTCTGTTGTCTGTGCCACTACCTGCTAGTAATGGAGCCGGATCGACGCTGAAAAATCTGGGCAAAACAGAAGGAAAAGGGCTGGAAACGTCGCTGACGGTCGACATTTTCCGAAACCCCAAGGGCTTTAACTGGAGCGTAGATGCTGTTTATTATTTCAACCGCGAGAAAATCACCCAGCTCACCACCCCAACCGAACTGTCGAACGTAGGCGCAGGCTGGTTTGTTGGCCAACCTCTATCGGTCATCTACGATTATAAGAAGATCGGTATCTGGCAAACCTCCGATAAAGAAAATGGTACATTGGCCAAACAAACCTCTCCGGTTCAGTTTCCGGGCCAGATTCGGGTAGAAGATGTCAATGGTGATGGTAAGATTGACCCGTCTGATCGGCAGATTCTGGGTAATTTCCAGCCCAAGTTTGAAGCTGGTCTGACCAATCGGTTCAACTACAAAAACTTCGATCTGTCTATTGTGACGTTCGCCCGCATGGGCATGAAAGTCGTGGTTCCCTACCTGACCGGTAATTCGGGCGGTGGCGGTGGATTTGCCTTCTTCAACCAGGCGCGTTCCAATCAGGTGAAAGTTGATTACTGGACCGAAACCAATCCAACCAATGCCTTCCCGGCACCTGACGCGGGTAGTGCGGTTGCCTACTTTGCCTCAACATTGGGGTATTATGATGGTTCGTTCATAAAAGTCAGAAGCATCAATCTCGGCTACACCGTTTCGGGTCAGTTACTCAGAAAAGTAGGTATGAACTCGGCCCGGCTGTACCTGAACGTCACCAACCCGTTGATCCTGTATTCGCCGTTGGTGCGCGATAAACTGGCTGTTGATCCAGAAGGGAACGGCTATGCTAGCTCTACCGTAAGTTCCCAGGGAGCGGATACGGCCACGCAGCAGCGTCAGATTGCCATAAACCTCAATAACCCGCCCGTTCGCCAATTTACGTTTGGTGTCAATCTTAAATTCTAACTGTCGACATTCCCATGAAAGCAATAAAAATTGGATTTATCGTTAGCCTGACCGCTCTGATGAGTACGGGTTGCGAAAAAATATTGGAGGAGAATCCACAGTCACAAATTGTTCCGTCTTACTTCAACAGCGCAGCCGGGGTGCTGGGCGGCATTGCCGGAGTATACAATGACATTCGATCACAGTGGGGCACGGAAGGCTTCACTGTTGAAATGCAGGCGGGAACCGACGAGTTTTTGCAGGGAGCCAGCTCAGGCGGTGGGCCTGCCTATACCTACAACGGCCTGAACGGGAGTAACTTCGGTGCAGCCTGGGGCACGGCTTTCCAGGATATCAATACGCTGAATGGCGTGCTTCAGTACGGACAGACGATTGATTTGCCAGAAGCAACCCGGAAGCAATATCTGGCTCAGGCCAAGTTTCTACGGGGTTTCTGGTACTTTTATCTGGTTCAGACCTGGGGTGATGTGCCACTCAATACCACCTTTATTACGGTAGCTTCTCAGGCCGCATCTCGCCAGCCGGCGGCTCAGGTATATGAACAGATCATTAAGGATCTGACGGAAGCCGCTGCCGATCTGCCCAATACGCCGACCGCTCCATTCCTGGGGAAAGCCGCTACCAAACCAGTAGCCCAGTTGCTGCTGGCGAAGGCATACCTGACCCGTGGCTGGCTCAACAATACAGCCGCTGATTTTACGCAGGCCGCTTCCATTTGTGCGGATATTATCGCCAATAAATCAGCGTACGGTCTCGACTTGTGGCAGGATTTTGGCGATGCGTTCGTGCCCGCCAATGATTACGGGAAAGAAACCATGTTTGTCAGCGACCACGTGCTTGATCCCAAATATGGCTACTATACAGTCGGTGGAGCAGCTAGTGGTGGGGCGGCTCAAAACCTGAGCCCCTGGTTTACAAATTGGAACTATCCGAACAACAGCGGAGTCAACTCCTACAAAAGTGCCACGGGGGGATTTGTTAATAGCGGTACTTCGCTGATGATCCGGGATTCGCAATACGGTCGCCCCTACGTTCGGATGCGTCCTAACAGCTACAAATGGACTACAGGGACAAATGCCGGTAAAAATTATTTTCTGGATCAGGCCTTTACGAATCGTACTATCGATTCACGGTTCATGAACTCGTTTTATACTGTTTATATTTCCAATACCTCGGTTACGAATAGTGCCACGGCGGCCAATAACAAGCGGGGCATTAGTTATACGACGGTAGTTGGTGCCGATACGGCCGTTTGGATACCCGATTTTGAGGTAGAAGGAGCGCCACAATTTATCGGTACACGCCCATTCAAGGGTATTGTTGTGCCTCCGAGTATGTGGGATAACGGCATTTTCCCGGCTCTGAAGAAATTTATGGACCCGAGCCGGGGCGCTAACTTCAACGACCCATCGACCCGCCCCTGTGTGCTGTACCGTTTTTCGGATGTGTACCTGACAGGTGCCGAAGCGTATCTGAAAGCAGGCGATGCGGCTAAGGCGGCTTCTTTGCTCAACGTGGTTCGGCAACGGGCGGCTTATCGGAAAACCAATACAGCGGCTCAGAACGCTGCGGCTGCGGCTGCCATGACCATTACGGCTGATAATGTAACCGTCGATTTTATTCTGGATGAGCGTACCCGCGAACTGTTTGGCGAATGGCAACGCTGGCATGACCTGGTTCGTACTCGTTCGCTGGTACGTCGGGTAAAAGCCTGGAACCCGGAAGCCGCTCCTTATATTCAGGATTTCCATATGCTGCGGCCTATTCCGCAGTCGCAGATAGACCGGGTTGTAGATGGACCTAAATTCCCACAAAATCCAGGGTATTAATCAGCGTAACTGCTTTTTGTCATCCCGGTCGGTGTGGCAGCGGTAGTTGGGATGGCAAAAACGGGAAGAGCAATAAGTGGATTAAGAACCTGTTTACCTCTTCTTTTTGGGTGCTTATTCTGTCATGCTGACGAAGGAAGCATCTTCGGACAAATCCATTAGAGAGGCAATTTCCGAAGATGCTTCCTTCGTCAGCATGACAGAATAAGCTATAGAGGCAAAAGTTTAAACAGGTTTAGAAGCGAGAGGACTAATAGATTTTAGCCTCTTGCTTCTTTTTAGCATATACAAATTCACCGAATCTGATGAGACTTTGCCTTTTTTTTCTGATTACCGTAACTACGTTTGGCTATTCGCAACATAAACCGCCGTTAACGCTCTGGTACGATAAGCCTTCGGGCCAAACCTGGGAGAATGCCTTGCCCATTGGCAATGGCCGACTGGGGGCAATGGTATATGGCAACGTGGGCAAAGAAATCATTCAACTCAATGAACATACGGTCTGGTCGGGTAGCCCCAACCGGAACGACAACCCGGATGCGCTGGCCGCTTTGCCCGAAATCCGGCAGTTGATTTTTGATGGCAAACAGAAAGAAGCCGAGAAACTGGCCAACAAGTCAATTATTACCAAAAAATCGCATGGGCAAATGTTTCAACCCGTTGGCAGTCTGCATCTGACCTTCGATGGGCATGAACAGTATACTAATTATTACCGGGAACTGGATATTGAGCGGGCCGTTGCCAAAACGTCGTATACCGTCGATGGGGTGACCTACACTCGCGAGATACTGGCCTCTTTTCCCGACCGCGTTATTGTGATGCAACTGACGGCCAGCAAGCCAGGTAAGCTGTCATTTTCCGCTTCTTATTCCACCCCACAACTCAAGCCCGTCATTACCGCATCGGGCAATGAGTTAACCCTCGCCGGAACCACCTCGGACCATGAAGGTGTAAAAGGACTGGTAAAATTCAAGGGAATAGCCCGAATCAAAACACAGGGTGGTACTCTCTCGGCCAACGACTCTACGCTAACGGTAAAAGGAGCCAATACCGCTACAATTTATATTTCCATTGCCACCAATTTCAAGAACTACAAAGACCTTAGTGGGGATGAAAACGCCCGCGCAAAAACGTACCTGGATAAAGCCTATTCCAAAAGTTACGCGGCTATTCTGACGCCCCACGTAGCTGCCTACCAAAACTACTTTAATCGGGTTAAACTCGACTTAGGCACCACCGAAGCGGCCAAACTCCCTACCGACGAGCGACTGAAAAATTTCCGCTCAGTCAACGATCCGCAGTTAGTGACGATTTATTACCAATATGGGCGCTATCTGTTGATTTCATCGTCGCAACCGGCCCGCGATGGCGAACTGGGGCAACCCGCCAACTTACAGGGTATCTGGAACAACAAAATGCGGCCACCCTGGGACAGCAAATACACCATTAACATCAACGCCCAGATGAATTACTGGCCAGCCGAAAAGACGAACCTGGCCGAACTGCACGAACCGTTTTTGCGGATGGTCCGGGAGCTTTCGGAAACGGGGCAGGAAACCGCGAAGGTCATGTATGGGGCCGGGGGCTGGATGGCGCATCATAATACCGACATCTGGCGGATCAATGGCCCGGTGGATGGGGCTTTCTGGGGGATGTGGACAGCCGGTGGCGGCTGGACCAGTCAGCACCTGTGGGAGCATTATCTGTACAATGGCGATCAGACGTATCTGGCCTCGATTTACCCAGTTTTAAAAGGAGCGGCTCAGTTCTATGCCGATTTTCTGGTCGAACATCCGAAGTACCACTGGCTGGTCGTCAATCCGGGGACATCGCCCGAGAACGCGCCAAAAGCTCACGAAGGCTCATCGCTGGATGCGGGTACGACAATGGACAACCAGATTGTGTTCGATGTGTTTAGTACGGCGATCCGTGCGGCTGAATTGCTTAAAAAAGATGCTGATTTTGCCGCCATGCTGAAACAGAAGCGGAGTAAGCTGCCGCCCATGCACATCGGCCAACATGGTCAGTTGCAGGAATGGCTCGACGATGTCGACGATCCGAACGATAAGCATCGGCACGTCTCGCATTTGTACGGCCTGTTTCCTTCCAATCAAATCTCGGCCTATCGGACACCGGGTTTATTCAATGCTTCCCGCACGACGCTAACGCACCGGGGCGATGTATCGACAGGCTGGAGCATGGGCTGGAAAGTAAACTGGTGGGCTAAACTCCAGGATGGTAACCATGCCTACACGCTGATTCAGAATCAATTGACGCCATTGGGCGTAACAAAAGAAGGAGGAGGTACATACAACAACCTGTTCGATGCTCACCCGCCCTTCCAGATCGACGGCAACTTCGGCTGTACGTCGGGCATTACCGAAATGCTCATGCAAAGCAGCGATGGGACTATGCATCTGCTGCCTGCCCTTCCCGATGTTTGGCCGACGGGTAGCATTACCGGACTACGAGCGCGGGGTGGGTTTGAGGTAGTACGCATGGAATGGAAAGACGGGAAACTCACGAAGCTGGACGTTAAGTCGAGCCTGGGTGGTAACCTTCGCTTACGAGTACCGAATGCTATGAAAGTAAGCAACGGAACCGCCTTGAAATCGGCATCGGGGCAAAATCCCAATCCGTTCTACCAGATCGAAGAGACGCCCGCCCCCATTATATCGACCAAGGCCAGCGTAATGAATCCAACCCTAAAATCAACTCAGCTTTACGATCTGGCCACCCAGCCGGGAAAGGTCTATACGCTGGTGATGGATTAGGGTGCTTGTTTATCCATTTTCTGTCATCCCTTTTTTTGTCATCCCGAGGAACGAGGGATCTTCGGGATGAGTAATGTCAGTAGCTACCGAAGATCCCTCGTTCCTCGGGATGACAAAAAACAATAAAGGGATGATAAAAACGAAAAATTGAGAAGCTTGCAATGCGTAAAAATATAGTGCTATGAATGGGTATGCTTTCTATGTCTATATCGTTACTAATCCTGAAAAAACGGTACTGTACACAGGTATGACGAATGACCTGGTCAGGCGGCTACAGGAGCATTATGAGTCGCGTGGGCAGCCGGATAAGTTTGCAGGCAAGTATTACTGCCACCGACTGATTTATTGGGAGCATCACCAATACGTACGTAACGCAATCAGCCGGGAGAAGGAGATCAAAAGTTGGCGAAGAGAAAAGAAAGTGGCATTAATCAATTCCATAAATCCTGAATGGCGCTTTCTAAATGATGACATTCAATCATAAATAAGATTAGTATTTGTCATCCCGACGATAGGAGGGATCTTCAGGAATAGGCTTGTCCGATTGGTTATCTAACGAAGATCCCTCCTATCGTCGGGATGACAAAAAGCATCAAAAACGCATGAAAAAATACTTTATACTCAGTGGCTTAATCGCCTTTCTTACCGGATTGGCGTCCGCCCAAACCACCCTGGTCAACCCAATCCTGACCGGGTTTTATCCCGACCCCAGTATTGTGAAGGTTGGGCCCGATTATTACCTGATCAATTCGACGTTTTCGTACTTCCCCGGCATTCCGGTCATGCACAGCAAAGACCTGAAAAACTGGAAACAAATCGGCAACGTGATCGACCGCCCCGAACAAATGGATTTTATGGGCGAACGCCTGACGCGTGGGCTATTTGCACCGGGCATTAGCTATTATAAAGGCACATTCTACGTCACCTGCACCGACATCGACCACGACGGCAACTTTGTTGTTACAGCCAAAAATCCGGCTGGTCCGTGGAGTAACCCCGTTAAACTGCCGCAGGTCCGGGGTATCGATCCATCAATTTACTTCGATGAAGGAACCGACAAAGCCTACATTATCTACAACAGCGATGCTCCTGACCGCAAACCGTTATACTCCGGCCACCGAACTATACGGATGTATGAGTTTGATTATCAGAATCTGAAAGTGGTTGGCGAAGAAAAACAGTTGGTCAACGGCGGAGTGGATCTGTCGAAAAAGCCTGTTTGGATTGAGGGACCGCACATTCTGAAACATAACGGCTGGTACTACCTCTATGCAGCCGAAGGGGGTACGTCGGTCAATCACTCCGAGGTAGTGTTGCGGAGCAAGGACGTCTGGGGGCCTTACGTACCGTTTGAGGGCAATCCAATCCTGACGCAGCGCGAGTTGCCCGCCGACCGGAAAGACGCTATTACCTCAGCAGGTCATGCCCAGTTTGTGGAAGGGCCCGACGGAAAATGGTATTCGATTTTTCTGGCCGTTCGGCCCTACGAAGGTGATTATTACAATACAGGACGCGAAACCTTCATTGCGCCCCTCACCTGGACTAATGATTGGCCCATGATCGAGCATGGTGAAAAGGCCATTTCGTATAGCTATCCGGTTACGTTTAAAGAAGTTAAACAGAAAGGAGCATTACCGCAATCGGGCAATTTTGCCTATACGATCAACTTTGACAAGGAACTTGACCCTTCGTTGTTGTTCATGCGCACTATCGACAAAAACGCCTACTCGCTTTCGAAGAAAGATGGCCTGACGCTGAAACTAAAGCCCGAAACCATCATGGAAATGGGTAATCCATCGTTTATTGGTAAACGCCAGCAGCATCTGTACAGCACCGCCGAAACCGAACTACAGTTTACCCCAAAATCGGACAAAGAGAAAGCCGGTTTTGTGATCTTACAGGATGAAGGGCATTTCTATTTCCTCTGTAAATCGAAAGCCCAGGATAAAGACGTGCTGCAACTTTACCAAAGCAAACCCCGATCAAAAGACATGGAGTTGCTAACCGAAGTGCCGCTGGAGGCCAAAGCAACTAAAGTAGGCTTACGGATTGAATCGAAGGGAGACAGCTACAGTTTCTATTATGCCACTGACGCTAAAAACTGGCAATTGCTCAAGGACAAGGTTGACGGTAAATTCCTGAGTACTAAAGTAGCCGGGGGCTTTATCGGATGCCTGTATGGCCTGTATGCTACCTCATCAGGCGAGCCAACCACCAACTCAGCTTCGTTCCAATACCTGAAATACGCGGGTAACGACCCGATGTATAAAAAGTAATATTCCCTTTTCTGTCATCCCGACGCAGGAGGGATCTTCGGTAGAGCAATTTTTTGTATCGTGCGAAGATCCCTCCTGCGTCGGGATGACAGAAAAGGGATGACAAAAAAGAATGACAAAAAACGCCATAGCTCTTGAAAACACGACTCTTACATATCGCCTTCCTCTTGCTCAGCGTCCCGGTGCTGGCCCAGATGCAGCCGTTTACGTTGCAGGAGGTAAAACTGACCGGCGGAGCATTCAAAAATGCGCAGGACGTTGACCTGAAGTACATACTGGCGCTCAACCCCGATAAGCTTCTGGCTCCATACTGGATCGATGCCGGGTTGCCCCTTAAAGCCCAGCGGTATGGCAATTGGGAAAGCTCCGGTCTGGATGGGCACATTGGCGGGCATTATCTGTCGGCACTGGCGATGATGTATGCCTCTACCGGAGATGCTGAACTCAAAAAACGGCTGGATTACATGATTTCAGAACTGGCGCAGTGTCAGGCCAAAAACGGAAACGGTTATGTGGGCGGTATTCCGCAGGGTAAAGTGTTCTGGGAGCGGATTCACAAAGGCGATATTGATGGCAGTGGTTTCGGTCTGAACAATACGTGGGTACCACTCTACAACATTCACAAACTGTTTGCCGGTTTGCGCGATGCCTACGAGTACGCGGGTAATCAGCAGGCAAAGCAGATATTGGTTGGTTTGGGCGACTGGTTCATCGACCTCATCAAACCCTTGTCCGACGAGCAGATTCAGCAGATACTCCGTACCGAACATGGCGGCATCAACGAAACCTTCGCCGACCTCTACCTGATTACCAACAATAAAAAGTACCTCGAAACCGCCCAACGGCTATCGCACCGTTCGCTCCTGAATCCGTTGCTGGAAAAGCAGGATAAACTGACGGGACTTCACGCTAACACGCAGATTCCGAAAGTGATTGGTTTCGAGAAGATTGCGTCATTGACGGGCCGTTCCGATTGGTCGGATGCCGCTATGTATTTCTGGCAAAATGTGTCGCAAACCCGCAGTGTTGCCTTCGGAGGCAATAGCGTTCGCGAACATTTCAACCCCATCAACGATTTCAGCCGGATGCTCCGGTCGAATCAGGGGCCGGAAACCTGCAATTCGTTCAATATGCTGCGCCTGAGCAAAGCCCTGTTTCTGGATAAGGCCGATCCGGGCTATCTGGACTTCTACGAACGGACGCTGTACAACCATATTCTGTCGAGCCAACACCCCCAGAAAGGTGGGTTTGTTTATTTTACGCCCATTCGCCCGAATCACTACCGCGTGTATTCGCAGCCCGAAACCAGCATGTGGTGCTGCGTGGGTTCGGGTCTGGAAAATCATACCAAATACGGTGAACTGATTTACAGTCATTCGGCCAACGATCTGTTCGTCAATCTGTTCATTCCGTCGACGGTCAACTGGAGCGATAAGAAAATACAGCTTACGCAGGCAACCGAGTTTCCCTATAAAGATCAGTCCGAACTGGTGTTGAAACTGACGAAGCCGCAGACGTTTGCGCTTAACGTTCGGTATCCCAAATGGGCCGACGCCGTTGAGGTGCTGGTCAATGGCAAGCCGCAGTCGGTTGATAGCAAGCCATCGAGTTATATAACTATTCGCAGAAGCTGGAAAACGGGCGATAAAGTAACTGTTCGCTTTAAAACATCAACCCACCTGGAGTATCTGCCCGATGGTTCTAACTGGGCCGCTTTTGTGCATGGGCCGATTGTGTTAGCCGCTAAAACATCGACCGATAACCTGGATGGTCTTTTTGCCGACGATAGCCGCATGGGCCACGAAACCAAAGGAAAGCTGTACCCGCTCGATCAGGCGTATGCGCTGGTTGGCGATTCGACTACCTACACCGCTAAGCTAAAGCCCATTGCCCCGCTGACCTTCCAACTGGATTCGCTCACGTTGCAACCCTTTTACGCTATCCACGATGCGCGGTATCAGATGTATTTTCAGACGTTCAGTCCGGCGGCTTTTCAGCAACAGCAGGCCCGGTTGAAACAGCAGGAAGCCGAGGCATTGGCCCTTGAAGCCCAAACGGTCGATAAGGTGAATTGTGGCGAACAGCAGCCCGAAGTCGATCACGCTTTCCAGGGAGAAAAAACGCAATCGGGCTACGATGATGAGCGTTTCTGGCGCAGTACCCGCTCCTTTATGAGTTATCAGCTACAAAATACAAATCGGACAGGTAAATTTCTTGAAGTCAGTACTTTAGATAGTCTGAAGGCCGATGCGGTTCGTTTCCTGATTAATGACCAACCGGCTGAGGTTATTTCCGGCGAAGGCAAAACCATTCGACTAAAAGCGATTGATAACGAAGTTCTTAAGCTAAAAATCGTTGCTAACAACGGGGCCGCTACCCCCCGGTTTTACCAGATCAGACTTTTAATCCGCTAAAATTTGATGCATTGCAGCCTAAGTAGAGAAGGTAAAATTGTCGCTACCCATAAATGTGTCAAACTAACACTATTACAAGTGCCAAACATGCTTTTTACAACAAAACCTATGTGTCAATTCATCGCTAAAATCCATTTTCTGACGTTAGGACTGCTACTGAGTTGGGCCTCCTATGCGCAATCAAACTTCACCAGCAAAGTTATTGGTGTGGGGGTTGTTGTGGCCGATCTCGACCGCTCGGTGGATTTCTACGTCAACGGTATCGGTATGGTCAAAACGGGTAGCTTCACCATCAACGAAGATTTTGGCAAACGCTCCGGCCTGACCAACGGCGTAGCCACGAACGTAACCATTCTGAAACTCGAAAACAGCCCCGATGCCACCGACTGGAAACTGATGAGCTTTGGTAGCAAGCCCTCCCATCCGAAACCCAAACACATTCAGGACGATACGGGGATGCAGTACATCACCATTCAGGTGAAAGCGTTGAAACCCATCATTGAGCGTCTGACCCAAATGAAAGTGCCGTTTCTGGGCAGCACCCCGACACCGTTGAACGCCAAAGCGCACTTTGTGTTCGTGCAGGACCCTGATGGCAATTTCATTGAACTGATTGGCCCAGTGGAGTAAGCGTTTTTTGTCACGTTCTTCTGTCATCGCATTTTTTGTCATCCCGAGGAACGAGGGATCTTCTGTAGAGTATTTTTTTATATCACCCGAAGATCCCTCGTTCCTCGGGATGACAAATAAACGAATGGCAAAAGTAGTTCATAATAAAGCATTTGTATGAAAGTATTCCCTTTTCAATCTGGCCTGCTGGCCGTTATGCTTTTGCTGACGCAGTTCTCCGCAAAAGCACAAACGGCACATAACCCAATCATCTTTGCCGATGTGCCGGATATGGCCATGATTCGGGTGGGCAACACCTACTACATGAGCAGCACCACCATGCACCTGAGTCCGGGCCTACCGATCATGAAATCGAAAGACTTGGTTAACTGGCAGATGGTCGGCTATGCCTACGATACACTGGCTAGTGTTGATGCACTGAATCTGACAAACGGCAAAAGCACCTACGGACGTGGTTCGTGGGCCAGTAGTTTGCGGTATCACAACGGAACGTACTACGCAACCACCTTCGCCCAAACGACAGGCAAGACCTATATCTACACGACCAAAAACATCGAAAAAGGCCCCTGGAAAGAAGTTTCCTTCAAACCATCCTATCACGATCACAGTCTGTTTTTTGATGACGACGGCAGAACGTACCTGATCTATGGTGCGGGTAAACTCAACATACTGGAACTCAATGCCGATGCGTCGGGCGTAAAACCCGGTACTACCGGGCAGGTGTTGATCGAAAACGCCAGCATCCCTTCAGGCACGGGTGGTGGCTTACCAGCCGAAGGGTCACAGCTTTTCAAGGTCAACGGCAAGTATTACCTGTTCAACATTAGCTGGCCCAAAGGGGGCATGCGAACCGTACTTATTCACCGGGCCGACAAACTTACGGGGCCGTGGGAAGGGCGAGTCGCCTTGCAGGATTTGGGCGTGGCGCAGGGTGGCCTCATCGATACGCCCGACGGTCGGTGGTTTGCTTATCTCTTTCGCGATTTTGGGGGCGTGGGCCGAATTCCGTATCTGGTGCCGGTAAAGTGGGAAGACGGTTGGCCCGTGTTGGGCGTTAATGGCAAAGTACCCGAAACGCTTGACCTTCCGGCCAGTAAGGGTTTAATTCCCGGCATTGTGCATTCCGACGAATTTACCCGCAAAAAAGGGGAGCCCGCCTTGCCCTTGGTCTGGCAATGGAACCACAATCCCGACAACAGGCTCTGGTCAGTAACGGAACGAAGCGGCTATCTGCGGTTGAAAACCGGACGGGTCGACACCTCGTTTGTACTGGCTCGCAACACGCTTACCCAACGCACCATCGGCCCGACCTGTTCGGGCTCTACCGCGCTCGATGTATCCAATCTGAAAGATGGTGATTTTGCGGGCTTGAGTCTGTTGCAGAAGAATTACGGTCTGGTCGGCGTAAAACGGGAAAATGGGCAAAACGCCATCTTGATGGTCAGTGCAGCAACCGGGAAACCTGTTGAGGTACAACGGGTGTCGTTGAGCCAGAAAACGGTTTATCTGAAAGCTGAATGTGATTTTCGGGATCGTAAGGACATCGCCAATTTTTTCTACAGCCTCGACGGTAAAGCCTGGACAAAAATCGGTGAACCGCTGAAAATGCCATACACCATCCCGCATTTTATGGGCTATCGCTTCGGTCTGGTCAATTACGCCACTCTGCAAACGGGCGGTTTTGCCGATTTCGACTATTTCCGAATCACCGACCAAATCATAAAGAAAGAATAAAGATGACGAAGGAATATTGATCAGAGTCAAACTATTGACTATCAGCAATTTGTATAAATATGAGCTGTTTTGTCATCCCGACGCAGGAGGGATCTTCGGGTGAGACTCTTTTTAACTACCGAAGATCCCTCCTTCGTCGGGATGACAAAAACGGCGCTTAAACTTACTAGCCTTTACTAAATGAATTATGAATAAAATCTGTTTACTAGCCCTCTTTGCCTTTATCGGCTTTAGGGCTTCGGCTCAGGACAAAAACTTTTACATCTTCCTCTGCTTCGGTCAGTCGAACATGGAAGGTAATGCCAAAATAGAACCACAGGATACGGTCAATGTGAACAGCCGATTTCAGGTATTGGAAGCCGTTGATTGCCCCAGCCTGAATCGAAAAATGGGTCAGTGGTATACGGCAGTGCCTCCCTTGTGTCGCTGCCGGACCGGTCTTACACCCGCCGATTACTTTGGCCGTGAGTTAGTTGCCAATCTGCCCGAAAAGGTCCGCATTGGTGTCATCAATGTGGCGGTGGGCGGCTGTAAAATCGAACTGTTCGACAAAGATCATTACCAGTCGTACACGGCTAATGTGCCGGGCTGGATGAAAAACTTCATCAACGAATACGGCGGAAATCCATACGCCCGTCTGGTCGAAATGGCGAAGCTGGCACAGAAGGATGGCGTCATTAAAGGAGTTCTGTTGCATCAGGGCGAGTCGAATACCAACGATACGCTGTGGACGAAAAAAGTAAAAGTCGTGTATGACAACCTGATGCATGACCTCGACCTTAAACCCAAAAAGGTCCCCCTACTGGCTGGCGAAACCGTCAATGCCGATCAGGGAGGGATTTGTGCGAGCATGAATAGAATCATTGCTACGCTTCCGCAAACGATCAAAAACGCGCATGTGATTTCGTCGGCAGGCTGTACCGACTCGGCCGATAATCTGCACTTCAATGCGGCTGGCTATAGAGAACTAGGAAAACGATACGCCACGCAAATGCTGACGCTGCTGGGTTATAAACCGATGGTAACCAACTAAGTATGCTGTGAATAGGAATACTTTTTCTGTCATCCCGACGCAGGAGGGATCTTCGCTAACAGCAATACATTCTCGCACCCGAAGATCCCTCCTGCGTCGGGATGACAAAAACACACGTTAGACTGCATTCGATTCCTTTATATGAAACGCTTTAATTCAATAAATAAAGGCATTTTGGCCGCTTTAGTTGGTTGGTTGCTGGTGGCATCGCTACCCGCAAGTGCTCAGGAAATTATGCCGCTCTATCCGGGGGCTGTTCCGAATGCAAAAGCATCTGACTTGCCGGAAACAGGCGCGTCAACGGGTGTTTTCAAGGGTATTACTAAACCCACGCTGGAGTATTACAAACCGAATCCTGCCAAAGCGTCCGGCACGGCGGTCGTCATCATTCCCGGCGGTGGGTATGGGGTTGTGGTGTATCAGGGCGAAGGTATCAATATTGCCAAGGCCTTTGCTGAGAAAGGCGTGGCCGCTTTTATCCTGAAATACCGATTACCCAGCGATGCCATCATGGTCGATAAGAAAATTGGTCCGTTGCAGGATGCGCAACAGGCCATAAAACTGGTTCGCGAAAATGCCGCTACGTGGGGTGTCGATGCCAGTAAAGTAGGCGTCATAGGCTTTTCGGCGGGTGGGCATCTGGCGTCTACATTGGCGACACATTTTGAAAAAGCCTATGTAGAAAACGGTAATAAT
Source organism: Spirosoma aerolatum (assembly GCF_002056795.1). Taxonomy (NCBI): domain Bacteria; kingdom Pseudomonadati; phylum Bacteroidota; class Cytophagia; order Cytophagales; family Cytophagaceae; genus Spirosoma; species Spirosoma aerolatum. The sequence goes on from NZ_CP020104.1 coordinate 2,504,814, forward strand.
ACCAGTCTACGCCCTGATTTTCAGATACTGGTGTACCCCGTTATCAGTATGCAGGACAGCCTGACGCATGGCGGTTCGCACGACAATCTGCTGGGTAAAAATCCGTCGCGGGCGGATGTCGAGCTTTTCTCCAATGAGTTGCAGGTTCGGGCCAATACGCCACCCACCTACCTGACTCATGCCGCCGACGACAAACTGGTCGATGTCGACAACAGCATTGTCTATTTCGAAAAACTCCGGCATCAGAAAGTACCCGTCGAAATGCACATTTACCCCAAGGGCGATCACGGGTTTATTTTCCGGCATCCCGGCTGGATGGAGCCGCTGTTTGCCTGGATGCAGCAGAATAACTGGATCAAAGAATGATTAATTGAGTTTTCATTGGTGTTTTTGTCATCCCGAGGGACGAGGGATCTTCGGACTATTCAATGGGCTTGTCCGAAGATCCCTCGTTCCTCGGGATGACAAAAACACTAAGACCAAATGTGATTCGATTCGGGATGACAAAGACAACTCCCATCTTAACAAAATGAGTAGAATGAGGCAAAAACGTTTTAATCTGTGGCTGCTCCTGAGTCTGGCTTTTTACACAATTGGATTAGCTCAGCCAACGCCACCGCAGCCCGTTGGTCCGTTGCCCAGCGACAACCAGTTGCGCTGGCAGCACATGGAGTACTATGCCTTCATTCATTTTTCGATAAATACGTATACCGACATGGCCTGGGGCTTCGGCAACGAAGATCCGAAGCTGTTTAATCCGACCAAACTGGATTGCCGACAGTGGGCGCGTATCTGCAAAGAAGCCGGGATGAAAGGCATCATTTTCACGGCCAAACACCACAGCGGCTTTTGCCTCTGGCCCTCGAAATACACCGAATATTCCGTTAAAAATGTTCCCTGGCGGAACGGGAAAGCCGATATAGTGCGGGAGCTGGCCGATGCCTGTAAAGAATACGGCCTGAAGTTTGGCGTCTACCTGTCGCCCTGGGACCGGAATCATCCCGACTACGGAAAGCCTGAATACATTACCTATTTCCGCAACCAGTTGACAGAATTGCTCACCAGCTACGGTGACATTTTTGAAGTCTGGTTCGATGGGGCCAATGGTGGGTCGGGCTATTACGGTGGAGCCAACGAAACGCGGAAAATTGACGCTAAAACCTATTACGACTGGCCCAATACATACAAACTCGTGCGAAAGCTCCAGCCCAAAATTGTCATCTGGAACGATGGTGGCGACCGGGCCGACCTGCGCTGGGTAGGTACCGAAGCGGGGTACGTTGGCGAAACCAACTGGAGCCTCTTAAATGCGACCGGCGATGTACCGGAGCAAATGCTTCGTCATGGGGTCGAAAATGGCAATGCCTGGGTACCGGGCGAAGTAAACACCTCCATTCGGCCGGAGTGGTTTTATCACGAACGGGAAGACCGAAAGGTGAAGACCCTGCCCCAACTGATGGATACGTATTACAACTCCATTGGTCGGAACGGGACGCTGCTGCTCAATTTCCCGATCATGCCCAACGGGCTGATTCACGAGAAAGACGAACAGGCCGTACAAGCCTTTGCCAAAGCAACGAAGGAAGCTTTTGCCGTGAATCTGGCCAGGAACGCCCGTGCCACTGCTGACCAGGTACGCGGCAAAAGCGCGACCTATGCCGCCAGCAAAGCCATCGATGCCGATAAAGAAAGCTATTGGGCGACAGACGATGCGGCTCGTAGCGCATCGCTGACTCTCCAATTCAGTAAACCCACGGCGTTCAATCGGTTTCTGGTGCAGGAGCCGATTCGGTTGGGTCAACGGGTTAAATCATTTACGGTCGAAGCGCTGGTGGATGGCAACTGGAAGGAAATTGCCAAAGAAACGACAATCGGCTATAAACGGATTCTGCGGTTCCCGACCGTTGAAGCCACGCAACTGCGTCTGAACATTCTGGATGCCAAAGGTTGCCCGTTGATTTCAAATCTTGAAGTATATAAAGCGCCCCTGATTCTGACGCCCCCCATCATCACACGCGATCAGGCTGGCGATATCCACATCAAATCCGGCGATACGGAATCGGAGGTGTATTATACCCTCGACGGCAGTACGCCAACGGCAAAATCGAACAAATACACGGCTCCGGTAAAAACCAGTCCCGGTAAAGTTGATCTGAAGGCGATCACCTACAATCCGTTTACGAAACAAAGCAGCGTGGCCAGCGACGAAAAATTCGACATCGCCCGTAGTAGCTGGAAAATCCTGAGTACGGAGGCCAAGGCAGCGTATCAGGCTTTAGATGGGAACCCTGCTACCTCCTGGCATCAGCCGAAAAGTCAAGCAATGCCAACAGACCTGGTTATTGATTTGGGTAAAGAAGAAACGCTGACCGGTTTCCGGTATCTGCCTGCCCAGAACTGGTGGGAGGAAGCCAGCATTATTACCCACTATCAGTTTGAGGTATCGACGGATAACCAGACCTGGAAACGGGTCAGCGAGGGCGAATTTTCGAACATTAAAAACAGTCCATTCTGGCAAACCAAAACCTTTGAACCAACAAAAGCCCGATACATCAACCTGCGGGCTCTGAAAAACACCCAGGACGGCTCAGCGTCAGGCTATGCCGAAGTGGATGTCATTACTAAGTAAACGTATGCGTTTGTCGTTCCTCGGGATGACAAAAAATGAATTGACTCCTAAACCTTTATAAAGATGAACCAACGATTAATCCGCCGAATAGGGCTTTTCTGGAGTCTGTTTGGTCTGTATTTGGGGGCACTCGGCCAGCCGCCCCGTGGTCCGCTGGTGGTATCACCCCAGGTGAACGCTGACAAGTCGGTTACGTTCCGGTATCTGGCGCCACAGGCTAAAGACGTGCAACTAAGCGCACAGTTTGAAAAAGGTCCCGTGCCCATGTCCAAAGATGCGCAGGGTATCTGGAGCGTTACAGTGGGTCCGGTCAAGCCCGATATTTATCCGTATAGTTTTCGAGTCGATGGTGTTACGGTCATGGACCCGGCCAATGTCGCTTTCTTCCCCAACGAACGGTTCAAAGCCAGTCTGGTTGACGTACCGGGCGATACACCGCTGATTCACGCCATGCGCGATGTGCCGCACGGCTCCATCAATTACGAATACTATCCGTCGATAGCGGGGACTACGGGTTCGCTGGTAGTCTATACGCCACCGGGTTATGACCAGTCACCCACGAAAAAGTATCCCGTTTATTACCTCATCAGTGGGACAACCGATACGGAGGAAACCTTCTTCAAAGTCGGCAAGACCAACCTGATTCTGGACAATCTGATTGCGGAAGGCAAAGCCAAACCCATGATAATCGTAATGCCCTACGGAAACATTGCTGCTCGGGTAGCCGAACAAAAGGGCGGCTCGAAACCTGCCGACCCAACCGTGCGGGATGGAGCCGATGCCGTCAAACGCGCCAACGATTTTGCCGAGGACCTGGTGAGCAACGTGATTCCTTACATCGAAAAGGCGTATCGGGCCATTCCTAACCGGGAGAACCGGGCCATTGGTGGATTTTCGCGTGGGGGCGGACAAACGCTCCGAACCGCCTTTAACAACATGGACAAATTTGCGTGGGTGTGTGCCTATAGCTCGTACCTGTCGCCCCAGGAGATGGATGGGAACTTTAGCCAGATCGTAGCCAAACCCGAACAGACCAATAAGCAACTGAAACTGTTGTGGGTGAGCGTTGGTAGCGATGATTTTCTATACAAGGGGACGGTGGAGTTTATGGACTATCTGAAGGCGAAACAGGTGAATTTTAAAAGCCTGATTACCGACGGTGGCCATACCTGGATGAATGTAAAAACCTACGTTGCTGCCACTACGCCACTGCTATTTCGCTGATGTGCACATTTTGTCATCCGGTTTTTGTCATCCCGAAGATCCCCGCTCCGGCGGCCCGGTCGTTCATCGGGATGGCAAAAACCGGATGACAAAACTAAAATTTAACGATTTGACTATGAGTAGTTTGGTGTAATAAACTTTCAGGATTTAGCATCCAATAGACTGAACCCTTGCCATGAAACATATCAACTCTTTCTTATACGCTTTGCTTTTTTCTGCTAGTGCAGTATTGGCTCAGCAACGACCACCCGCCATCAGTTCGCCCGACGTACACCCGGACCATAGCATCACGTTTCGGTATTTTTCCCGGAATGCGAAAAAAGTCATGCTGTCTGGTGAATTTCTGAAAGCCCCCGTCGCCCTGACCAAAGACACGTCGGGCACCTGGAGCGTGACGGTGCCGCCCGTCAAACCCGATATTTATCCCTACAGCTTTACGGTCGATAGTGTGCAACTGGCCGATCCGAATAACACCTACATCTTTGCCAACGAACGCTTCAAACGGAGCATTGTCGATGTGCCGGGCGATCAGCCGCTGGTGCATTCGCTACAGAACGTACCCCACGGCAAAATCAGCTATCGCTACTACAAATCGGGCACGCTCGGAACAACCCGCCAGTTGCTGGTCTACACCCCACCCGGTTTTAACCCGAACGGCAAGACGAAATATCCGGTGCTGTACCTGATTCACGGCGGCTCCGACACCGAAGAAACCTGGACCAAAGTAGGCCGCGCCAACCTGATTGCCGATAACCTGATCGCGCAGGGCAAAGCCAAACCCATGCTGATTGTGATGCCCTATGGTAATGTTCGCCCTGCCCCGATGCCCGATTTTACAAAAGATATGGTAAACGATATTGTTCCATTTGTCGAAGCCAATTATCCCGTCATTAAGGAAAGCAAAGGCCGGGCTGTGGCTGGGTTCTCAGTCGGGGGCGGCCAAACGCTGAACATCGGAATGACCAACACCGACAAATTTGCCTACATCTGCTCGTATGCACCCTATACGGCTACCGAAGAGTTTCAGAAAAACTTCACAAACTGGTCGCCGGATGCGAACAAGATCAACAGCCAACTGAAATTATTCACCATCAGCGTGGGAACGGAGGACTTTCTGTACGAACCCGTAAAAAAGAACATCGCCATGTTTGAAGAGAAGAAAATCAAGACGAAAAGCTACATCGTTCCCGGTGGCCATACCTGGATGAACTGCAAGCAGTACCTGGCAACGACGTTACAGGAATTGTTTCAATGATGAATTTTTTATCAAGGTAAGCAAGTAGCGTTTTGTCATCCCGAGGAACGACCGGGCCGCCGGAGCGGGGACCTTCGGTAGCCGGAGGTTTTAGCCTCACCCGAAGATCCCCGCTCCGGCGGCCCGGTCGTTCCTCGGGATGAAACAGCATCAAAATAATAGTAATTAAACCCCTTAACAAAATGATTCGTACAACTTTAGTGGCTTTGTTCGCAACCACATTAATCAACACCACTTGCCTTGCGCAGGGTAGCCAACCGGCTATCGTTGAGGATTTTAAACCGTCTTCGTTGAATCAGCCGGGGCAGGAGTACCCGCAGGTAAACTCGCAGGGTTACGCCCGATTCAAGATCAAGGCCCCCCAAGCCGATAGTGTCCGGGTGAGCCTGGGACTGGGCGGAAAAGGAGGTACCATCCTCACCAAAGGCGAAGACGGATTCTGGACCGGAACCACAGCCGGACCAATGGACGAAGGTTTTCATTACTACAACGTGACGATTGACGGTGGCAAGTTTAACGACCCCGGTGCGTTGAATTTCTACGGATCGGTTCGGTGGGAGAGCGGCATTGAAATACCCGCTCACGATCAGGACTTTTATGCGCTGAAGGATGTACCGCACGGAATGGTGCAGCAGGTTCTGTTCCCGTCGAAAAGCACCAATACATCCCGCCGGGCTTTTGTGTATACGCCACCGGGCTACGAGAAAGAGAAGTCGAAAAAATACCCGGTGCTGTACCTGCAACACGGTTGGGGCGAAGACGAAACGGCCTGGAGCAATCAGGGACACGCCAACCTGATTATGGACAATCTGATTGCCGAAGGTAAAATCAAGCCGTTTATTATCGTAATGACCTACGGCATGACCAACGAGGTGAAGTTTGGCAAAATACGCGAGTTTAAAATCGATCCATTTCAGACCGTGATGGTCGATGAGCTGATTCCGTATGTAGACGCTAATTTCCGCACCCTGTCCAACCGCGACAATCGGGCCATGGCGGGTCTGTCGATGGGGGGTATGGAAACCAAAATGATTACTCTCAACAAGCCGGACGTATTTGGGTATTATGGTCTGCTCAGCGGTGGCGTGTATGCGCCCGAAGATCTCAAGGATAAGGCAAAACCAAAGCTGGTTTTCATTAGCTGCGGCAGTAAAGAACGGCCCGATGGTGTCCAGAAATCGGTTACCGACCTGAAAGCGGCTGGCTATAATGCTGTTTCGTATGTATCCGACAAAACGGCCCACGAATTCCAGACCTGGCGTCGCAGTCTGCATGAGCTTGCCCCATTGCTGTTTAAAAACTAAAACGCAGACGAATGATCCCATTAATCTGTTTGACCTTCCCATGAAAAAAATACTTGCCTTAACCCTTTGTGTGGCTGCTCTGTACATACAAAGCCATGCGCAAAACACCGGCATTCCGGCCACAACCAATATTCCGGGGCAGAAGTACCCACAGGTGCTGCCCGACAACCGGGTGGTATTTCGGGTGAAAGCGCCGGATGCTCACAAGCTACAAATCGACTTGGGGAAAAAGTACGATATGGTGAAAGACTCCAGTGGTTTCTGGACCGTAACGACCGAACCCATCGTTGAAGGTTTCCATTACTATTCGCTCATTGCCGATGGTGTTGCCACCTGCGATCCGTCTAGTCAGACGTTTTATGGTATGGGCCGAATGGCAAGTGGGATCGATATTCCCGACAAGGATATGGAATATTATCAGGCCAAAAATGTTCCGCATGGTCAGGTTCGTTCCGTTAATTATTATTCCGATATCACCAAAGCATGGCGTCGGGCCAACGTCTACACACCTCCTGGCTACGACGAAAGTCCGAAAAAGCGATACCCCGTTCTGTATCTGCAACATGGCGCGGGCGAAGATGAATCCGGCTGGCCCAGTCAGGGGAAAATGGATTTTATCCTCGACAACCTGATTGCGGAAGGTAAAGCGACCCCCATGATCGTAGTGATGGAGCGTGGGTATGCCACTGACCCTACAAAACCCGTCAGTACAACAGGAAATGGCCCCGGTTCAATGAACAGCAATGTATTTCCCGAAGTACTGGTCAAGGAAGTGATCCCGATGATCGACAAAACCTTCCGAACGCTGACCGACCGGGATAACCGGGCGATGGCGGGTCTGTCGATGGGTGGTTTCCAGACGTTCCAGACTACGATGACCAACCTCGACAAATTTGCCTATATCGGTGGATTTAGCGGAGCGGGCCGTTTGCAGCCCGGAGCCGACATTAAACAACTCTACGACGGAGCCTGGGCTGATGCTGACGCATTCAATAAAAAGGTAAAAGTGGTTTATGTGAGCATAGGCACCAAGGAGCCTGAGCGGATGTATACCGGCGTGAAAGGCTTCCATGAAGCACTGGAAAAAGCGGGTATCAGGCATGTGTACTACGAGTCGCCGGGCACGTCGCACGAATGGCAAACCTGGCGACGCTCACTGCGCCAGTACGCAAGCCTGATTTTCAAAAAATAACCTGTGTTTTTGTTTTTTGTCATTCCGTTTTTGTCATCCCGACCGGTCCGCCGGTGCGGCAGGAGGGATCTTCGGGTGAGGCTGGTAATACCTCCGGCTACTGGAGATGCTTCCTTCGTCAGCATGACAGAAATGGGATGACAAAAAGACTTACAATATATCAAAAAACGATATAAGCAATGAAACGATTCGTCGCATTCCTAGCTGTTTTAGCCCTGTTCTGCACTACCAGTTACGCCCAACCAATCGATAAGGAAATGCCGAAAGGCTTCGATCAGGTACAAACGGGCATTGCCACCGGCAAACTCGACACCATCCGGTACGAATCGAAAACGGTTGGCACGACCCGCAAAGCGTTGGTGTACACCCCGCCCGGTTTCAACAAGAAAACGAAATACCCGGTCCTGTACTTGCTGCACGGCATCGGGGGCGACGAAAAGGAATGGCTGAACGGCGGTAAGCCGCAGGTCATTCTCGATAACCTGTACGCCCAGAAGAAACTGGAGCCGATGATCGTGGTCATGCCCAACGGTCGGGCGATGAAAGACGACCGGGCCGTTGGCAATATCTTCGACAAAGACAAAGTCGAAGCCTTCGCAACCTTCGAGAAAGACCTGCTTAATGACCTGATTCCGTTCATCGAAAAGAAATACCCGACCCTGACCGACCGCGACCACCGGGCCATTGCCGGACTGTCGATGGGTGGGGGACAATCGCTGAATTTCGGGCTGGGTAATCTGGACAAATTTGCCTGGGTAGGTGGGTTCTCGTCGGCTCCCAACACGAAGCCACCCCAGGAGTTAGTGCCCAATCCTGCCGAGGCCAGGAAGAAACTGAAACTGCTCTGGATTTCGTGCGGTGATGCCGACGGCCTGATTACGTTCAGCAAACGCACCCACGACTACCTGTATCAGAACGATGTACCGCATATCTATTACATTGAGCCGGGCGTACATGATTTCAAAGTCTGGAAAAACGGGCTGTACATGTTCTCGCAGTTCCTGTTTAAGCCGGTCGATGGGTCGTCACTGACCAGATACACGATTCTGGGCACGCCAGCATCCACCAACATACGGAATGCCAAGTACCCGCAGATTCTGCCCGACAACCGCGTCGTGTTCCGGGTAAAAGCACCGGATGCGCAGAAGGTTCAGGTCGATCTGGGTAAAAAATACGACATGGTGAAAGATACCGCCGGATTCTGGAACGTAACCACCGATTCCATCAGCCGGGGTTTTCATTATTATTCACTGTTGATCGATGGACTGCCTGTAGCCGACCCCGCCAGCGAAACCTTCTACGGCATGAGCCGTATGGCCAGTGGCATCGAAATACCCGATAAAGACGAAGGGTATTATGCCCTGAAAGATGTTCCCCACGGCGACATCCGAATCAAACGCTACCTCTCGAAAGCCTCAAATTCCTGGCGCGAAATGTACGTCTATACACCACCGGGTTACGACAAATCGACCGAGAAATATCCGGTGCTATATCTACTACATGGCGGGGGTGAAGATCAACGGGGCTGGGCCACGCAGGGAAGAACCAACCTGATTCTGGATAACCTGATTGCCGAAAACAAAGCCAAACCCATGCTGATTGTGATGCTCGATGGCAACATGAACATGCAGGGCGGCCTCGCTGGCTTCAACGAAAACGTGCTTCGTTCCTTTGAAAATGAGCTAAAACAGGGAGCGATTCCGTTTGTGGAAAGCAATTTCCGGGTCGAAACCGACGCGAAGAACCGGGCGTTGGCGGGCCTGTCGATGGGTGGTTTACAGACGCTCTATGCGGGTATTAAAAACACAAACATGTTTTCAAGTCTGGGCGTGTTCAGCTCGGGCTGGTTTGCCAATAATCCCAAGCTCTCCGATCCGCAATACGCCTTTATGAAAGACAACGCCAGCACCATCAACAGCAACTTGAAACAGTTCTGGATTTCGATGGGGGGTAAGGAAGACATCGCGTATCAGAACTGCCAGATCATGATGAAGAAATTCGATGAGATGGGTATCAAGTACCAATATAGCGAATATGCAGGTGGGCATACCTGGCCTGTCTGGCGGCACGATTTATTTAAGTTTTCTCAATTACTTTTTAAATAAATTTCTAGCTAAACCCCCAATTAGTACCATGAAAAAGTTATTGTTTTCTCTATTCTTATCAATTGTGAGCTTGGTGGCATTTGCGCAAAGTCCAATTGATGGCAACTGGAAAGGTAGCCGTGAAACCCAAAACGGTACGTTTGAAGTAAACTATACCTTTAAAGTAGAAGGTAATAAATTAACAGGAACTTGGAAAACGCAATTTGGCGAGTCTCCCATACAGGAAGGCACTGTTGATGGCAAAAAGATTTCGTACAGCATCACATTTAACGACCGTAAAATGAGCTACACTGGTGAGTTAGTTTCTGATAAAGAGATTGTTGTAAAAAGTGAGCGCGGTGAAATGAAGCTTGCCAAGCAGTAAGAAAATAGTACCCTTTAATTGCGCAACGCTTTTGTCATCCCGACGCAGGAGGGATCTTCGGGTGCTAGTAAAAGTCTCCTTGTCCGAAGATCCCTCCTGCGTCGGGATGACAAAAGGGTTCTGAAACATTCGCAGTTTTAATTTAAGTAGTCTGCTCAAAATCAACAGTATACCTCAATGATTTCAAAAAGAAAATTCATGGCTGTAAGCACGGCCATTTTCATAACAGGAGCTGCCCCTGGATTTTCTCAATCCACCCCATCCTTAAAAGATGCGTTTAAAAAGGATTTTGGGATCGGAACGGCGCTTAACAACGCCCAGATTGAGGAACGGGACCCGCAGATGACGGCATTTATTGCCCGGCAGTTTAACATGGCTACGCCCGAAAACATCATGAAGTCGGCCCTGATTCATCCGAAGTGGGATACGTACGATTTTTCCATGGGCGACAAGCTGATTGAATTTGGGAAGAAGCATAATATCAAAATAAACGGCCACACGCTGATCTGGCACAGTCAATTACCCCCCTTCATACGTGGTATTCACAGCCAGGATTCAATTCGCTCTTTCTTTACGGATCATATCAAAACGGTGGCCGGGCACTATAAAGGCAAGGTCTTCTCGTGGGACGTCGTGAACGAGGCCTTGAATGAGGATGGCACATTGCGCAAATCCGTTTTTCTTCAATACCTCGGGGATAATTACATTACAGACGCGTTCCGGCTGGCACAGGAAGCCTCTCCCGGTACCGAGTTGTACTATAATGATTACAACAACGAGCAGCCTGCCAAGCGGGCGGGTTGTATCGCCTTGATCAAAAAGGTAAAAGAAGCTGGCGTACGGATTGATGGCGTGGGCATTCAGGGCCATTGGCATGTAGGAAAACTCCCGTTGAAAGACATCGAAGAGAGCATCATCCAATACGCGGCTCTGGGTATGAAGGTGATGATTACCGAACTGGATATTGATGTCCTGCCGCGAAATTTTCAGGGAGCCGATGTAAGCCAGCGGATGACCGCCAATGAGCAGTCGAACCCCTACGCGGCTGGGTTGCCAGATACGGTGCAACAGCAGTTGGCGGCTGATTATGAAGCTCTGTTCAACCTATTGCTGAAGCACAAGGATAAAGTGACCCGCGTAACCTTTTGGGGCGTCAACGATGGGAATAGCTGGCTGAATAATTGGCCTATCCGTGGGCGAACCAATTACCCGTTGCTCTTTGACCGGGCCAACCAGCCCAAGCCTGCTTTTGAGAAAGTCATAGCGGCCACGAAGTGAATTTCTAGGTAAGTGATTGCCATAGGTTGACCAAAAAGGCCTTTCGCAGTTCTATGAGGTCTTTTTCTATCTTTTTCGACTAATGCATCGACCAGGCTAATCGGTACCGCAAGTCATCGAACATACTTTAAGCTCAAGATTGATCATGTCAGCTTTCCTGAAAATAGAATCCGTTGAATACAATGGCTTAACCCTGAGTCATCTGGAAGATAACATTCTGTTCTGTGTGGATGATGGAGCCATCATTGACTGGCTCAGCGAATTTGACTATCCGATCCATCTGTTGGGTGAAGATAGTATCCACGCTGAGCTAGTGTGTCGGGATGGCGAACTGGATCTGGTGGTCATTTCGAATTATATGGAGGAAGCCAATAAAGGATTAACGGTCGGCGTTTGGCTGGATTTTATTCACCACCAAAGTGACCTTAGCAATTTAGGCCGACCCTACGAAGGTGAGTTTGTCGATACCTACCTGAACCTATGGAAGGCCATTGGCAGGCAGTTACAGGAACTCCAGAAACACATTAACCTGCCACCTGTCTACTTTGCGCTAACCGATGGCGAGTTCTTTAAACCCCATTTTCGTTACGCCTGAAAACGTATGCTAAACCTATCCATGAAAATGATGCTGGTTGCTATACTCCTGACCCGTTTACTAGCTGCCCGGCCCGATCTGCCGGTTGCTCCCCCAGCACCCGTTCCCTGCAAAATGAGTAACGGCCAGCCGCGCCCGTTTCCCTGCGAATTTCAAATCCAGGCGCTCTATTTCCTGGGCAAGAACCAGGAGGTTGTGGGCAAGCTTACCCCCACCGCTACGTCCGTGAAATTGCCAAAAAGCAAGGCTGTCAAAACCATCCACTCATCTGGTGGCGACTCGTATTTTTACAATGTATCGCTCGATTTTAAGCGGATTAATACCCCCAGTTTTTCACCTAAGCCTAGTCCCATACCCAGCCCTCCACTACTAACGGGCTTCTATGAAGTTGGCACCTCAACCGTGAGCAGTCCCATTTCACCGGGCGAAGTGGGGGTAGTGAAAAAACTTGATGTCAAACCTGAATTACCATTGCCGGGGACCCGGCCTAATCGGGTCAGTTTTACGATTCAGTTGAATTACTCGACGGGCGACAATGCTACCCTGCTTGCTCCGGTGCAATATGTTCAGATCAAAAACCCCATCACATTCACCAAATTTCCGGCTTCCACGAACCTCTACCGGGACCGATCGGAGGCATGGCTGGCCTTCAACATTCAGGTTGATTTAACCAAATAAACGGTCATAGCCAGGGTAGGAGTTGCGATAGGCCTTTGTAGCGAGTCAATACGGGGCCAGTACGTTTACGGATATTGGGCGAGGGCTTGCCGATGAAAGTCGATAAGGTCATCGACTAAGGTTTGCGGAGAGAGCACTTTAACCGAATTACCCAGGCGGGCTAGTTCGTAAACCAGTTCTTTATTGACGATAATCGACAGCTTGATCCTAAATTCGTTCTCGGTATCGGCCAGAACATCGGCCTCCTGAAAGGGATAAAATGGCTGTGCCCGAAAAATCAAACCCTGCTGGCGTGTGAACGATAGGATAACCTCTTCGGGCGGGTTGTCGTAAGCGGCTACCCCCAGCGCTTTATGGAAATACAGGTTGGCATCAAACGCAGGAGCATTGTAGGTGTCGTCGGTAATCTGGAGGGTGCCGTCGATGATGCGGTCCAGACCGAAAACCCGGATTTTGCCATAATCTAGTTGCCAGCCGACCACGTACCATCGGTTCCGATGTTCTTTAATGACATACGGAAATAGTCGATGGGGTTTGGTTTTCTCCGTATCAAATCGCTGATGTGCAAAGGTGACGACCCGCTGCGCATGGATCGCCTGCAAAAACAGTTCTACATACGTGCTTCCTTTGACGAACGGAACCGACTCGAACAGGATGTACTGGCCGAAATCGTCGGAGGGGCTGGTGCGGAACCGAACCGCTTTGTCGATCTTATCGACCGTGCCGCGAAGACCATCGAACAAATGCAGGTGCTGATACTGGTTGAGTGTGGCCACGGCCGCATGGAGTGCCGCCAGGTCTTTCTCCGTAAACGTAATAGACGCAGCCAGATTGAACGGCTCCGTGTAATAGTACCCCTTTGGCTTGCGACTGTATTCGATTGGGGCAGCATGAACATCTTTCAGATAGGCGATGTCCTGTTTGATAGTCGATTGGGCCACATCGCACAGACGTGCCAGTTCTTCGGTAGGAGCGGGGCGGTTTCCCCAGCGATTCAAACGGCTGTTAATAGCGTGAAGACGATCTTCACGGTTTTTGACAATAGGCATGATTCAGAACGAGTGCGGAATTTTCTGCAAAAAAAGCAGTTGCGAACAGATAGGCTATACGATACCCCATATACTTTTGAACGTTCGCTCAAGCCTTTCCAAAAAATAGTAGAAAAGCGCATAAGTTTCATTTTTCTTGTACAATCCATGCCGATGATATAGATATGCAATTCAAACTTACCCTTCGACCCACCGTAAGACAAACGCTCGTACCGTTCAACTACGCTTACCGACTTAGCGCGTTCATCTACGCCGTATTGGCCGAAGCCGACGCGAAGTATGCTACGTTTCTGCACAGCCAGGGCTACGAATATTCGCCTACACGTCGGTTCAAGCTCTTTACGTTCTCGGACCTGATCATCCCCAAAGCGCGGATCGATACAGCAGCAGGTGGCCTATGGGTGACCACACCCTACATTGAATGGATTGTTAGCTTCTATGTCGATAAAGCGGCCCAGCATTTCATCATGGGTTTGTTTCAGGATCAGCGGTGTGTAATTGCCACGCCCAGACACCGGGCAGAGTTCATTATTGAGCGGGTCGAGGCCATACCCGTAGAGATACCAGCAACGACCGTTCAACTCCGAACGCTCTCTCCGGTCGTGATTGCCGAAAAATCGGAGCGAGGAACCACAGGGCGGAGTATGGACCAGTATCTGCACCCGGCCGACGTACACTACGGACCGTTACTGATCGACAACCTACTGGCGAAGTGGAACAGCGTACCCAGAACCGTATCGGCCAGTGGCATAGCTGACGATGATTTTGCGACGTCGGCAGTGACGTATCGACTATTGCCGAATCGTGAACCTAAATCACGTTTGATAACGATTAAAGAAGATTCGCGAGCGGAGACGAAAGTACGGGGCTACTACGGCTTCACGTTTGAGTTAAGCGGCCCACCCGAATTGCTTGAACTGGCCGTACTGGCGGGTGTTGGTCGGTATAATGCGGAGGGATTTGGAGCAGTGGGGGTACTGTAATACCTACTTCTTGGAAGCCTGCTTCTTCGCCATAAATGCGTCCCAGTCAAAATTCTTTAAGACTGTATTTATGAGATAATCAGCCTTTGCTTTAGCACCTTCCTCCGCTGTGTCAAATTTGCGAGCCAAGGGATGATTCGTAGGGAGTTTATGATCAGTTTTTTTTATTACAGACGCCATGATGCCGTACTTTTTATCAATACTACAATCATTTTTGGGAAATTACAAAAGCCCGATAAAGTACTCCTTTTTGAAAGGGTTCATTTCCTGTCTCTGTAACCCCAGAGATTTCGAAACGTTTCTGAATCTCTGTCAGTTCACGTGCGATTACTACTTGATAAAGCCTGGTACGACTTGGTGTACTGCCAGTAATGAAGACAGATGCCTGTGGATGATTCTGAAAAAAAGTAATCAATGTCTGGATAACAGTGGCTAGAACATAATCGCGATCGCCGTTATCACTAATGATCTCAAAATCGGCTTTGCCTCCCACTTCAATATCTCCCAAGGCTAGATTATAAAGGTTGGGAAGTGGCAGTTTTTGATAAATAATGACTTTACGGATAACCCGTTGACCGATACTAACAAACTCGAAGCGAATAGCTCCATTATGAATAGTAAACTCGTAGAAGGGGTGGGTCATAAATCAACTCAGACAATGAAGAAAATCACATTTTTCTGTACGATTAAAAACTTCTTTAACCGGGTAGCAGGCGGGTTCGCATGTATATGTCAATTCCACAGCGGTTGATACCCTGATTGACCAACTAACAGTTTCTTGCGTTTGCCATAGAATTCAGGATCACCGCATTCGTCAATGAAAAGGTAGTTTTGGAATATAGCTTTGGATGGAAATGACTCAGCATGCCGGGTACGATTAGCAAGTATCAAAAAACTATATTATTTCAATTCCGAATGACAACTGAGCAACACAAAATAAATATATAAAAAAATTAATTTAAAATATTTACTTGTATTTAATATATAAATACAAGTATCAAAAAACAATATTCGGTTAAACTTTTACAAGTTGAGCATGGGACAGCAAATAGAGATAACCTCATTAATTCAACCAACAGGTGATCCTTTCGCTGATGTGGGTGGGTACGTCATCGAAACGCTTTGGGAAGACCCAAACCTGAAGGATAAGGACATTTTGGGATTGATTGAGTATGTAGCCAACATGTATATCAACCAATGGAATGCCAATCTTCACGCATTCTTTCTGAACTCGAAGATCACACAACCTGCTTTTGATAGTAAGCGTAAGCTAGCCGAGACAATGGTTTATTATCGGAGCATACTTAACGAGACGGCTCCGTCTCAGGTTGGTTATTGTCGTATTTCTGGTCGCAAAACGAACCTGTTTGCTGCTGGACGTGATAATCACATTCTCTCCGGGTCAAGTACGTTTATCAATTTTCATCATGGTTTTGAGAGTGGGCTATACTTATCAAAAGAGATAATAGTTCGGTTCTTTTTTGTACCGCTGGGTGTAATGCAGTTGGGTGATAAGATTGGACTTATAAGCAGTAATAATAACATTGTTGCTAAATACTATGTGCAACAACTGCTTACCGGACCCGATGGACACCTGACTACCCTTGGTCGGGGCTTAGCCAGTGGGGTTGCGCGTTCAGATTATGGGATTGTGGCTAATGCTCTTTTTGCCTTTGCTGATTCCTGTATCAAGAATATTAGAAAGGCTGTATTTGCGCGGTTTGATGAAAATGTGGTTGAAGTTCATGACACAACATTAAGCTTATACCACTTTACCAATTTTGGAGCAAAGCCAGAGGTGGTTATGTATCAGCTACCAGCTACAGTATTTGGCTTTTATGCACTTTGCCAAGCTATTTCTTACTCTGAATACTGGCGGCCGTTTGTAGCCGCTCATTACCGAAACTCAAAGTATAAGGATGCGAAATACAGCCAGGATTCTGATACGTGGGTATCAGCTAAAGAAGAACTTGCTTATGATTCATATAGTACATGGCGTAATGTCATTTTAGAGCGATTACTCAATGGCGAAACCCTAGCTCCTTATTTCAAGGAATGGATTCGAAAACACAAGTTTCCCTTTCAGATTGTTGAGAACTACCTTTTTTATGTGAAAAATATGGATAAACGAACCCTTCAAAAAATCAAAGATGTCGCGGGCTTCATAGTTAGTCGCGATGAGGATAGTATCAAAAAAGCTATACTCAGACTTAACCGGGCAAAGTACGTTCAGGAAGTACGGCAGTACCTGCTAAAACTGATTGACGACAATTATAAAACAAACCCTACAACGCCATTAATACGGCTTGAGGATGTGGAATATCTGTTTCCAGAAACGGTTAGCTGGCGAGAAATCCGGGATCTGTTGCTGATAGCGATTTATGAGAAACTGCACGATAATCACATGATTGTGCCGACTGAAATAGAAGAACAAGAAGTAGAAACCTCAGAAAACGAATAACAATGAACCTTAAAACCCAAGGATTTGTCCTACTGGACGTTGACGTTGTAGCTCTAAACAACGCTGGAAAAAGTAGCAGCAGTAATTTTGAAAATGCTGTCGCCACGAAAAAGATTACTAAAAATGGTCGTTCGCATACCTACGTGTCGGGCCAAGCCTGGCGGTATTGGTGGCGTGAAGCGTTGCAACGTAACGTAGGTTGGTCATTATCGCCAATTACTCGTGATAACAAAATCGCTTTTACGGAAGCTAATCCTTTTCTGTATGCTGACGACGATGTTTTCGGCTATATGAAAGCCGTCAAAGAAGAAGTCGTTGATGAAAAGGGCAAGACCAAAAAAGTCGATGCTACGGTAACTCGTGTTTCTCCGCTGAAAAACTCGGCAATTGTATCGGTAGGTTCTGCACGAACCGTAGAAAACTGGTCAAGTATGGCCCGTCAGGATGGTGATTCTGTGCCGTACAGCAAGGAGGAATACAGTGCTATCATGAAGGGAATGTTTTCGCTCGATTTAGCCCAGCTTGGTACGTTTGCGAACTACAACAAAACAGGGTTTAAGAATATTACGCAAAAGCTAAAGAATGAAGCACTTGAGCAAGGTGCAGTGGAAATCGATGACCCGTATGTTAAAGATGGTAAAGGCAATCCACAAAAACTGGTTCAGCTACCTAAAGATATACGTCTGCAACGGGCCAAAGATACTATTCAGGCACTGAAGACGATTTCAGGCGGAGCCATGCAGACAAACAACATGGGCGATGTGACGCCGAAGTTCATTGTGTTGGCGACGACAAGCAGTGGCAATCATCCGTTTTCGCATATCGTTACGAGCGAAGGTATTAATAATGATCGAGTTACCTTGAATCTAGAAGGGCTAAAAGAAGTTCTGAAAGATTATAAAGACCAATTTACTGGTACGGTTTTCATTGGCAAGCGAAGCGGATTTCTGAATGAGTATAACGATGAATTGAAAGAACTGCTCACGCTTGGGGAAGGCTATCCGACTGTTCATCTTGGAACAATCAACGAAACGATTGATGCGTATTGCGCTCAACTTGAAAACCAGCTACCCTGATGCAAGTTCATGTAGTGGACATAAGCAGTTGGACGGCAAGCTTTCGGTATCCTAATCTTATTAGTGGTGTTCAACCAACGCTGGAAGTACCGCCAGTTAGTACCGTATTGGGGTTGATTAATGCAGCCGCTGGACAGTATCTGAACCACCAGAAGCTTGAACTGGGCTATTATTTTCAGTTTGAGGCAAAAGCGTCTGATCTGGAAACGATCTACCAAATTGATAGTAGTAACGGCAGAGCTACAAACAATGCCAAGTCAAATATTATTCGGCGCGAGTTTTTGTATAACGCACGTTTGAAAATTTATCTGACAGACAAAACACTGGCTGATTTTTTCCGGCAACCGTATTATTCCTTAGTACTCGGGCGAATGAACGATTTAGCAACCGTCGACAGTGTGGCGACTATGGATTTGCCTGAAGTTGCGTATTCATCACGTATCGCTGGTCAGGTGGTGCCATTTAAGGAAAACCATTTAGCTGGCCAAATCCAGGCACTGCCCAAATACTTTACAGATACGTTTCCTCGGCAAAACGTGGGGACAGAGCCGTATTCAATCATTAGCTACCTCACACCAGTAAAGGGTAATCTTCCTGCTATTCATGATGAACAGGTGGGGAAACAAGGGATTGACATCTATATACATCAATTAGATTTCTCGGAATATGACTAAGCCTTATGATGAAATTCTAGCTAAGTCAGAACCCAAACTCACCTTACAGGAGCATATCGATGATTGCCTGCTGATTTGGGAAATATTACAAACGAATTTTCCACAAATCAGCAGGTTACGACTCTCGTATGATTTTTGGCGAGTGCTGCGTTTGGCTATTGTTTGCCACGACCTCGGAAAAGGTCATGTTGACTTTCAGAAAGTGCTACGTGGTGAATCTAATCAATGGCGTAAACAACGACATGAATTATTTTCCTTGCCATTTATTGAAGGACTTGACGAAGACAAACGCATTAAAGAGCTAATCCGATTGGTCGTTGCTGGGCATCATAAAGATTATGAACAACTTTGGCTGCGCTATATCTGTGATTTCTACCAGTCTGACGGGGGTGCTTTTGGATTACCAGGCGCTGACGGGCGTCTTGAATATGAAGATGAATTTCGTAGAAATGTACGCGACAAACTACTGATTAAGCTAGCTGATAATGAGTATGGAGTCAAGCTTGGCAAGTTCTCGATTCAGCACCCAGAACAGGTAATTTTGTCTTATCAAGGGCAAGTCAGTAAAATGAATACGACCAATCCGGGGTATTTTGATTTACTAATGTTGTTTGGTGGCCTAAAGCATTGTGACCATTTGGGCTCTGCCCGAGTTCGTGAACTTTTACATATTTCGGATGAGCAGTTTTGGTTTTTAGATCAGAAACGCATTGATCTACAGGTTAATGGCCGTGATTTTTATGATCATCAACTGGCTTGTGGTAACGTTTTAGGCAACCTTATTCTAACGTCACCTACAGGTTCTGGAAAAACAGAAAGTGCTATTATCTGGCTGCGTGAGCAGATGAAGCATTTTGGACAAGGACGGGTTTTCTATATCCTACCGTTTACTGCGTCCATAAATGCAATGTACGAGCGATTGGGTAAGGAAATGGGGCAACCTTACGTCGGGATGTTACATGGTAAGCTGAGCGATTACTTGTATGACTATTTCGATGATTTTCAATATTCACTCAGCCATAAAAAAGAGAAAATTGACGAACTGAGAGATAAGTTCAAGACGCTGGTTACGCCCGTAAAAGTGGTGACGCCGTTTCAGCTTCTAAAACACCTATTCGGTCTAAAAGGCTTTGAGCAGGGTTTATTTGAGATGGTGGGTAGCTATTTCATTTTTGATGAAATTCACGCTTACAGTCCTGATGTCTTTGCTCAGATTAAGGTGCTGCTTCAATACGCTGTGAACTGTTTGCATGTCAAGGTAATGATTATGACTGCAACCATGCCGACGTTTCTGAAAAAAGAATTGGAAGATGCTATTGGTAAGTTTACAGAGGTAAAGGCATCACCTAAATTGTATAGCCAATTCGTTCGTCATCGACTCCAATTACAGAACGGATTATTAACAAATAGCCTTGATCTGATTCGACAGACTTTGGCTGAAGGTAAAAAGGTGCTAGTCGTTTGTAACACCGTCAAAAATGCGCAGATGGTGTTCAATGAGCTAAATGAGCGAGTTGAAAACGCCGTATTTCTCCATAGCGCATTTAATGGAAGAGATAGGAATAGTTACGAATTAGAGTTAAAGCGTGGAGAAGAAAATGGATCAATCAAATTGTTGGTTGGTACGCAGGCCATTGAAGTAAGTTTAGACATTGATTATGATGTCATTTTCACCGAGCCCGCACCAATTGATGCACTGATACAGCGATTTGGTCGAGTAAATCGTAAGCGAGAAAAGGGGGTAAGTCCAGTAGTAGTTTTTCGGGAGTCCAACCCAACAGATCAGTACATTTATCCTGCTGAAACTATAACCTTAACGATCAAAGCCTTTGAGGAAATTAATGTGGAGAATGATGGCATAATCGACGAAGCGAAACTACAGTATTACATTGACTATGTTTATTCAGACTGGCAGCCTAAGCAGAAAGAACAGTTTGACTTGATCTACAACAGTTTGTTTGTTTCAGCAGAACGACTTGTTCCTATGTACCGCTCAAAGCTTGGAGAGGAGGATTTCTACAAGCAATTTGACGGAATCAAAGTATTGCCGGTTGTTCTTCAAGAAGCGTACATAGAGCGGTTAAGCCAATTCGATTTTATTGGTGCAGAAAGCCTTAAGGTGCAAATTCGTAAAAATAAGTTTGCTCAATTAATGCGAGAGAACGATCAAAATCTTCAAGCAAAGTCGTATAGTATAGAAAAGAAAGATGGGTCACTTCTCGAAATTAAGTATTTCATTCTAACCAAGAAATATGACTCAGAACTTGGGTTACTATATGACCAGCAGGAGGAATGGATAGATACATCGGGTTTCGATTTTTGACTCATGACTATCACCGGCACGTATATTAAATACTATAAAGTCTGTCACCGGAAGTTATGGTTGTTTCATCACAAGATTGAGATGGAGCATACCTCGGAACTGGTGGCCGAAGGGTCGTTTATCGGTGGGAAGTCATACCCGCAACGCGCTGAGCGATACCGCGAAATTCTGCTGGATGGTTCCCGAATTGATTTCTACGACCCAGTGGATAAAGTCGTGCATGAGATCAAAAAGTCGGACAAGCTCGAGCATTCGCATGTGGCGCAGGTGCAGTTCTATTTGTATCTGCTCCGGCGAAATGGCGTGCAAGGGGCCACCGGCCTGATCGAGTATCCGAAACTACGTCAGACACAGCCCGTCCGGCTGGACGACGAAGACGTACCAAGGGTAGAAGCCTGGGTACAGGACATCGAACGTATAGTGGATTCCGAACAATGCCCGGATCGGATCGCGAAAAGCAAATGCCGGTCGTGTAGTTATTTCGATTTTTGTTATGCCGAAGAATCGGATGCATGAGTGGACTTCCGCTTGTAGCGGGTATCTTTCGTTCACGTTTCGCTCTGTTCAGACGGTACAATTTCACTTTCACATGTACACTTATGAAATATCCACGTCAATTATCGGCAGGAGCTAACAATGCGGTCATTGCCTTATCCGAAACCGAGGTGGGGAAACTGTTTACAGGCGATACACGATCGGACATTGGGTCGGAAGCCGAGAAAATGAAATTTGCCAATTCGGTCAATGATCTGGTCGCCAGGTTTGTTCGTCTGGACTATAATGAAGCGTTACAAGCTGAAATGTTGGTGATGGAGCGGATTCGTCCGATTGACTACAGAGCCTATGAAATTGAGCGCCGAGAATTATGGTACGACGTATTTGCTGATGAACTGGCTCAACTGCATCAGGCAGGCTTTGTGCATCGGGATTTGAAGCGTCCGTCTGACCTTGATGGTTTGGCATTCGATAATATCCTGCTCACCGAACAGGGCTTACGGCTGATCGATGTTGGGATTTCAGCTTTACGGACACAGGTGGGCGACCGTATTTTTGAAAAATACCTCGAAATCGAGCGGGAGGAACTGGCTACGTTTCGCGATTATTTTTTGAATCGATGATCCCTATAGAAGCGTTATGAAACAGACTAAATACCTGATGAATCCGGGGCGACTGAGCCGACAGGACAACACCCTTAAGTTTACCCCTGTGGACGAGGAGGGCAACGAAGGCCAGCCCCGATTTTTGCCGGTCGAGCAGGTGTCTGACCTGTATATATTCGGGAGTTTAGATGCCAATTCGGCTCTGTATAATTTTCTGGGTAAGGAAGGTATTGCCGTCCACTTCTTCGATTACTACGAGCACTATACCGGTTCGTTTATGCCCCGCGAGTACCTGCTGGCGGGCAAGATGCAGGTAGAGCAAACGAAGCACTATGTATCGACCAAAAAACGCATGGTCATTGCCCAGGCGTTTGTAGAGGGAGCTGCCTGCAACATTCTGCGGGTATTGAAATACTACGATAATCGGAGCGCCGACCGTCGAAAAGCTAACTGCCTGCCCGAATCCATCGCGACCATCGAGCAGTTATTGGCGTCGGTGCCCACTGCGCCAGATGTTCCCACGCTGATGGGCATTGAGGGCAATATCCGCCAAACCTACTATAGCTGTTTCGACGCGATTCTGGGTGAGACCTTCTGTATGGACGGTCGTAGCAAACGGCCTCCGCAGAATGAACTGAATGCCATGATCTCGCTGGGGAATATGCTTTGTTACACGGCCTGTCTGAGCATGATCTATCATACACAACTGAACCCGACCATCAGTTTCCTGCATGAGCCGGGGGCGCGTCGATACTCGCTGGCGCTGGACATGGCCGAGATCTTCAAACCGATTCTGGTCGACCGACTCATTTTTCGGATGGTGAACAAGCGGCAGCTACAACCGTCGGATTTTCGAATGGAAGTGGGCGGCTGTTTGATGAAAGAGGGCGCACGCAAGCGGTTTTTGCAGGAGTTCGATGCCTCGTTGAAGGAAACCATCAAACATCGATCGCTGGGACGCAGTGTCAGCTACAAACACCTGATCAAACTGGAATGCTATAAATTACAAAAGCATCTACTCGGCATCGATGCCTACAAACCCTTCAAAGCCTGGTGGTAGCCTTATAAAGAGCGAAAGAGTGAGCGAAAGTGCGAAAGGCTGACGCGAAAATTTCACTCTTTCGCTCATTCACTCTTTCGCTCTTTAATTATGTATGTAATTTTAGTTTACGACATGGGGCAGAAGCGCGTTGGGAAGATGCTCAAGCTCTGTCGGCGTTATTTGAACTGGATTCAGAATTCAGTATTTGAAGGGGAACTGACGGAGGTGCAGTTGAAAGAGCTATTGTATGAGGCAAGGCGCATTATGAACGAAGAAGAGGACAGTCTGATTCTGTTTAAAAACCGGGACCAGAAGTGGCTCGACAAGCAAATTGTAGGGGTAGAACGGCAATCGACAGACGATTTTCTGTAGTGCTTCGTATCGTCGATCCCGCCAAAGCGTTCTTTGACATGCTGGTATTTATAGGCTAAATTGGGGATAATTGGAGCTAATTGGTTGATTTATAGGTGTCGTCGATCGCGGGCTATTTTCCTACTATTGCTGATAGACGATAATTATCTTCCAATCGAGCGGATAAAAAGTGGTATAGGGCGAAGGAAAGCCCTTTTTTTAGTCGTAATTTCACGGCTTCTAATCGTACCTGAGTGGAATTGAAATATGGAGTTTAGGCCCTCCTCGGATTTGATCAGCTCGTCTTCTAATCGTACCTGAGTGGAATTGAAATGCGGGGTAACGGGTGGTAAGCCCGGCACCTACTGGCTTCTAATCGTACCTGAGTGGAATTGAAATTGATATATCGAATTTACTTGAAGCATTTCGGGGTGTACTTCTAATCGTACCTGAGTGGAATTGAAATTTTTTTAGCCCGTTCGGGAATCCGTGGGCCTTTTCTTCTAATCGTACCTGAGTGGAATTGAAATACTTCAGCAGGGCTATGTGTTCTGGTTCTGGAAAACTTCTAATCGTACCTGAGTGGAATTGAAATCCTGGCTAGCTGGACCCGCTTCATTTCTAAGGAGACTTCTAATCGTACCTGAGTGGAATTGAAATGTTGTCCCAAAAGTCAGTGACCATCATACGAAGGGCCTTCTAATCGTACCTGAGTGGAATTGAAATGGCCTGTAGGCAGACGGATTAGGGGCCTGCTTTTGACTTCTAATCGTACCTGAGTGGAATTGAAATGCAACGGTCAACAAAATTGGCGTTCCGTCTTTAGGCTTCTAATCGTACCTGAGTGGAATTGAAATTTGACGTTGATTTTTGTGTAGTATTCGCCTAGCTCGCTTCTAATCGTACCTGAGTGGAATTGAAATAGAGTATAAACTGAGGGCCGGGTGCGTTGCGCCATTCTTCTAATCGTACCTGAGTGGAATTGAAATACGAAGTGATGCGACTCATACCTGATGCTGTAGACTTCTAATCGTACCTGAGTGGAATTGAAATGTGTGGCACTGACGACAGGGCACAATAATACGTTACTTCTAATCGTACCTGAGTGGAATTGAAATACGTTGCCAATAAAGTGCTGTTTGTTACGCGGGGCTTCTAATCGTACCTGAGTGGAATTGAAATAAGGAATGGTTTACCGAGTCGAGCGGTTGGGCGAGGTCTTCTAATCGTACCTGAGTGGAATTGAAATGCGCATTTTTTGGGCAAAGTTTGCCCTGACGCTATTCTTCTAATCGTACCTGAGTGGAATTGAAATAGGGCAAATGCGAACTATATTTATAAAGGTGTCGGCCTTCTAATCGTACCTGAGTGGAATTGAAATTAGGGTGTAGTATCGACAGGTTCCTTAATAAGAAGGCTTCTAATCGTACCTGAGTGGAATTGAAATACAAAAAAGAAGAGATAGAGAAGAAGATGCTAGGTCCTTCTAATCGTACCTGAGTGGAATTGAAATGATAAAGCTACAGAGTGAATCAACCTGGCGTTCTGACTTCTAATCGTACCTGAGTGGAATTGAAATGTCAGGTAGTACTCGTCTCCCTGTGGGTCGATCTCTCTTCTAATCGTACCTGAGTGGAATTGAAATTAAATGTGTGGTTTAAGCATCGCTCTATCGGATAGACTTCTAATCGTACCTGAGTGGAATTGAAATAGGTAAGGCCCGGCAGGGCTTTGGCAACAAACTCGTCTTCTAATCGTACCTGAGTGGAATTGAAATCCAAATCCCTGACGCTGCCGCCTACGTTGCTAAAGTCTTCTAATCGTACCTGAGTGGAATTGAAATATGGGTGGGGGAAGAAAATATTTGACAAGCCAATGACTTCTAATCGTACCTGAGTGGAATTGAAATAGGGGTTCGGCTACAAGCCACTGACTTCTGATCACCTTCTAATCGTACCTGAGTGGAATTGAAATGTTCCGGCTGATTGAACAGTACCTCAAAGCCGAAAACTTCTAATCGTACCTGAGTGGAATTGAAATGGTAAGGGTTGGGTATATATGGGGCAAACAGCCTACCCTTCTAATCGTACCTGAGTGGAATTGAAATAAAGTTGGTGAGCAGATAAAGTGGGCATTCTATGACTTCTAATCGTACCTGAGTGGAATTGAAATACCGTCGAAAATGTGCGTGTACCCCAGCGAATCGGTCTTCTAATCGTACCTGAGTGGAATTGAAATTCTACGTAGAGCGTTATCACCGTGTACCCTTCGCCTTCTAATCGTACCTGAGTGGAATTGAAATGATTTAAACGTTGAATGGGACGGACCGGAAGGCGAAGCTTCTAATCGTACCTGAGTGGAATTGAAATATTCCCGGTAAGTTTTCAGACTATGGGGAACCAACCTTCTAATCGTACCTGAGTGGAATTGAAATAAGAGGATACATGGGCCTATGCAGCGCGCTTTAACCTTCTAATCGTACCTGAGTGGAATTGAAATGCTGTTTCTAGAAATCACCGATATACGCGTCGAACGCTTCTAATCGTACCTGAGTGGAATTGAAATGTAGTGCGGTGCCGTGATGTAGGCAAAAAACTCCTCTTCTAATCGTACCTGAGTGGAATTGAAATTTGGGACAGCGGACGTATACAAACTTGTTTTGCGCCTTCTAATCGTACCTGAGTGGAATTGAAATACTCCCGATTGGTCATAGTTTTCTGGGCAGGTTTGCTTCTAATCGTACCTGAGTGGAATTGAAATAAAGCCGATAAGTCCAGTAAACGCGGTTGTTAGGTCCTTCTAATCGTACCTGAGTGGAATTGAAATTCTGCATCAGCATTCCCCTCGCCATCAACCGGAATCTTCTAATCGTACCTGAGTGGAATTGAAATTAAAGCAGGCTCTCAGAACCGGGGTAAGATCAATGCTTCTAATCGTACCTGAGTGGAATTGAAATATTTGAAGTAGAGGAAGGCTTAACTTATGCCGACGACTTCTAATCGTACCTGAGTGGAATTGAAATCTTGGTAGCGGGCACCAGATTCAGCAAAAACCGCTGCCTTCTAATCGTACCTGAGTGGAATTGAAATTACAGACCCAAACGGACAGCCTGTATGGACTCTATACTTCTAATCGTACCTGAGTGGAATTGAAATTTGGTATGCAGTGTCCGGTTAGGTAATTCAAGTAGCCTTCTAATCGTACCTGAGTGGGATTGAAATAGGGATTTGCCATTTATGATCACCTGACCGGACTCCTTCTAATCGTACCTGAGTGGAATTGAAATAGTGTATTTGTTAAGTCCATTACGTTTGTTTCAGGTCTTCTAATCGTACCTGAGTGGAATTGAAATACAGCCGCGAACTATTGGTATCACGATGGTAACGGTCTTCTAATCGTACCTGAGTGGAATTGAAATTTGGCATAGGGGCCATCGTTGGCCGCAGCGTGTTCGACTTCTAATCGTACCTGAGTGGAATTGAAATTTGATCTGATTGCTATTGTTAGCTGCCGCCAACAGACTTCTAATCGTACCTGAGTGGAATTGAAATATATGAGCCAGGGTGACCACTATATCGGACTCTCCCCTTCTAATCGTACCTGAGTGGAATTGAAATCTATCCAATGGCCCAGGGTAGCATTGGCAGTTGTCCTTCTAATCGTACCTGAGTGGAATTGAAATTTACAGCGGGTTTTGCCCGTATTGGTCCACTGAGCTAATCGTACCTAAGTGGAATTGACCTCTGAATCTAGGGGCGGTAGTAGTCGCTTATAGGCCTGATACATTCTGGCTATAAGTTGGCTGAAGGCAATCAACGATGAGGGCGGATATAGGAATGAGTGGTGGTAGTCAATGAGCTACTACGTTGTAAACTAAGCTTCTATTAAGAAAATACCGTAAAAGCGGGGAATTGCGTACATTTAAACCAAACACGTATTCTAACGACCATGAACCCCATCCGAAAAGAAGACATTAAACAGGAGGTATTTGATCTTTACGACGATTATGCCCATAGCCGCATCGATCGGCGCGATTTTGTCCAGAAATTATCAGCCTATGCTGTAGGTGGCCTTACCGTTTCGTCATTGATGAGTTTTTTGATGCCCGATTACAAAGGCGCTATTCAAATTAAGGCTGATGACCCACGCCTGACGTCAGAATTCGTGAATTATCCGTCGCCTAAAGGGGGAGGTACAATCAAAGCGCTGCTGTCGAAACCCGCTGGTACGAAGGGGAAGTTGGGGGGAATTGTGGTTGTGCACGAAAACCGGGGGTTAAATCCGCATATCGAAGATGTGGCCCGTCGGGCGGCATTGGCTGGATTTGTTACGTTGGCTCCCGATGCGCTGTCGCCCCTGGGTGGTTATCCCGGTAGCGACGATAAAGGACGTGAGCTGCAAAGTAAGCGTAACCGGGACGAGATGCTGGAAGATTTTATAGCCGCTGCGGACTATTTAAAGACCAATCCGAACTGCAACGGCAAAGTGGGTGTGGTAGGGTTTTGTTTCGGAGGCTGGATTTCCAACATGATGGCCGTGCGTATACCTGATCTGGCGGCTGCTGTTCCGTTTTATGGTGGTCAGCCCCCTGTTGACGATGTACCTAAAATAAAAGCGCCCTTGTTGTTACACTACGGTGAGTTAGATAAAGGCGTTAATGCTGGCTGGCCAGCCTATGAAGCTGCACTGAAGGAGAATAAGAAAGACTACACGGCCTATATTTATCCAAATGCCAATCATGGCTTCCATAACGACACAACCCCTCGATACGACAAAGCGGCCGCTGAGCTTGCCTGGCAGCGAACCATCGATTTCTTCAAGAGCAAACTGGCATAAATAGCCTCATCCGTGACTATGCGTAAGCCTTAGATAAGCCGTTGAATGAACGTGGGGTTTCTAAGGTGATGAGCCAGGAACGTCACGTTCATTTTCGGCATCTATCGTGCTGACCAGTTCAGGCAATGCCGCAATGAATCGGGTTGTTTTCCCCGCAAAATCCAGAACTGGGGGCGCTGGACAATTAATATGCCCTTCAGTACAGTAATCAGGCTCTTTGTTTTAACGGCCAGATCATACATGTGATTGATAATTTGGTTAGGGCTTCGGGTATGCGTACTGATCGTAAATGTGCCAAACGGTTCGGCTGATCCATGGGTCGCTTTTCTAAATCGGTAGGCTAACGCCTTAATGGTGGGCTAGTAGCTCGTTGTTTACATGAAAAACAAGGCCGTTAGCTGTTCGCTGTTTTTTGATCGGAGGGTGCGCCCGTCGTGTAGTGGCAGAAGACCCGATCAACTTTCCCAGCGGCATTTAGCCGAAATACTTCACAAGCCAGTCGGTTCTGAACGGAGGTGTAATAAATCGTTAAGGTGTCGATGCCAACAAACACGTTGTGCAGGCTGAAATGTAAATCGGGGTACGTGTCCAGCCCGATCTGAAAATAGCGTTCCAGATCACGTTTGCTGGTAATACAGCCTGAGTCGTTGACGTTCAGGAGTGGAATAAAAGGTGAATAAAATTCCAGTTCGTCGGCATAATGCTCCAGAATGGCGGTCAGGTCGTGTGCGTTGAAAGCGCTGAGCCATTCATCAGCAAATCGAGTTGCTAGTTGTTGCGTCATGGTGTTTTCCTGGCTTTAGTTAGGTCTCTGAACCTGGCTGCTCCGGCTTCAGAAATTCATCGGTAAAATGTTCGCGGTGTTTGGGCTTTGCGAATTTATCGGTATTAAACTGCCGGGATTCTCCTTTGGGTATGGAGAGCGATACCCAATCAGTGTCCATCATTTTCCCGATAAAAACGATTTGCCCGATATGATACGGATAATGGGCCAGTTGCCGGTTGATGGCTTCCAGAACCGAATGGCCCTGATTGCGGATATAGATGATTTGGGCCAGATCATCTTCCTGCAATGTTCTGAGCGTTCCTAACAGCACGGACCAGCCTTCCTGCCATTTTTGAATCACATCATCTCGGGATTGAAGATCATTGGCAAATTCCCCATCGCGGTCACGCCATTCTTTTTCGCCATCGGTGGTCAGGAAATCCGTCCAGCGGCTCAACATATTCCCCCACAGGTGCTTGATTATCGTAGCAATGCTGTTGCTTTCGGCGTTATACTGCCGGAAAAGCGCTTCATCGGGAAGCTGAGCCAGCGTTTTGTCACCCAATAGTTTATAGTACTCAAACTGACTGATCACACTTTTCAGATAATCCTTTTGCATGGGGTAGCTTGGTTTATGGACAAAATCGGCGCTGATTCTGACAAAGGTAATGAGCGCTTATCGGACCGCCTGATCGATGACATCGACGACGGCATCGATTTCCTCCTGCGTATTGAAATAGTGAGGTGACAACCGAATGAGCCAGTCTATGCCTTTTCGCTGGAAATCGATCAGGGCGGCAGCGGCATATTGTACGGTAAAAATTACGCGCTCACGTCTGAGTGAAGCATCCAGCGCAGCCAGCGATTGGCGGGTGGTATGAAAGGTCAGGAGGTTGCTTTGTCGGGCGCCCCGGTCCAATAGAGTCAGCCCATCGATTTGTTGCAAGCTCGTTCGGAGTCGGTGCATCAACTGTTGGTTCTGCTGGCTAATGGCGTCCAGGCCTACTTCGTTGGCGTACCGAACGGATTCGGCCAGCCCGACGCTAAGGAGCGAAATTTCCTGGGGTTCAAATCGGCGGGCACCTGTCTGTAAGGTGTAGGCATCCGGCGCCGTCCAGCTAGCTGCCCGACGGTCGATGAGGAGCGGAGCCAATCCGGCCTCCAGTACGCGATCAGAAACGTACAGAAACCCCGTATTACGTGGTCCACGTAAAAACTTACGGCCCGTTGCGATCAGAAAATCGGGCTGGATCTGAGTGACATCGAGCGGCAATTGCCCCACCGACTGAGCCGCATCGAGTAGGTACCAGACGCCGTATTGCCGACATAGTCTGCCTACTTCTTCGGCTGGCAGCACCAGACCTGAGTTGGTTGGAATGTGTGTAATAGCTACCAGGGCGGGTCGATGCGTGCGGATCAACTCATCCAGATGCGTCAGGTCGAGGTCACCGTTGGGCAGATCATTGATTCGCAACAATCGGATGCCTAATCGTTGTTGCATGGATAGAAACGCCAATTGGTTAGACACGTAATCGTTCGTGGTCGTCAGAATCGTATCGCCGGCTCGAAAGGGTATGGCCGACAAAACCTGAAAGCCCGCATCGGTGGCACTGTAGGCATAGGCTATGTTGCCCGGTTTGGTATTCAGCAGCCGGGCGGTTTCGTCATAAAATCGGGCAATCTGGGTACTACGTAACCGTTCGACTTCATAACCGCCCAACTGTGTTTCTTGCTGGAGATACTCCATCATGGCTTTCACAACGGGTTCTGGCATTAAAGAGGCCCCGGCGCTATTCATAAAAAGATGGTCCTTACAGCCGGGCGTATCGGCCCGCAATCGGGTGAGATCTGGAAAAGAAGTTGTCTGAATTTGCATGGGGCAAAAAACGGAATCCAGACTGTACGGAAACAGATACACTTTATTGATTCCTGGATCGTACAGATGGCTTTATTAATTGTTAGGTGAACCAGAGGAACTGTACGGATCACTTTCGTGAAATCTGTATGGTAATCCGTACAGATGGGTACGCTACTTTTGTTGTGTAAACCTCTTTCGCAATCAGTAACCGGCTATGAATGGATCGATGCCCAAGTATCAGCAGGTCGCTCGTCAGTTGGGCGATAAGTTGCGGCTGGGGGTGTTAACTGAGGGGGATAAACTG
The DNA here is from genome assembly GCF_002056795.1 of Spirosoma aerolatum. Taxonomy (NCBI): domain Bacteria; kingdom Pseudomonadati; phylum Bacteroidota; class Cytophagia; order Cytophagales; family Cytophagaceae; genus Spirosoma; species Spirosoma aerolatum. Next base: position 2,536,261 of record NZ_CP020104.1, read on the forward strand.
CCTTCGGTTCGGATGCTTAGTCAGGAACTGGGCGTTAGCATCAACACTGTACAGCAAGCCTACTATTGTCTGGAGGCAGAAGGCTTAGTGGAGGCTCGCCCTCAGTCGGGTTACTATGCTCGGACACTGATTGATCGGATGGACACTGTGCCGCACCGATCGGAGCCGCAGGCAATGGCCCATCAGACGAGCCTGTCCGATCAGGAGTCGGTATTACGGAGACGGGTGCGGCAGCAGCAAGAGCCGGGCTGGCTTCCGTTGTCGCTGGGTGTACCCGCCCCCGAATTGTTGCCCGTAAAGAAGTTGTCGAAGGCGCTCCAGCAGGCTCAGCGCGAACTGCCGCATGGGGGTATTGAATACGAGCAGATGACCGGGAACCAGGCATTGCGCCGACAAATTGCCCGCTATGCCCTATTCTGGGGTAGTCAATTGACCGACGAGGAAATTATTACAACCGAAGGCTGTACGGCAGCCCTAACCCTGTGTCTGAAAACCGTTACCCGGCCGGGCGATACCGTTGCGGTCGAAAGCCCTGTCTATTTCGGCATTCTTCAAACCATCCTGTCGCTGGGACTGAAGGTGCTCGAACTACCGACCGATCCGCTGACGGGGGTTGACCTGGATGTACTGGAAAGGCATCTGCAAGTAGGACAGGTGCAGGCCTGTTTGCTGGTGCCCAGCTTTAGCAATCCGCTCGGCTGCTGTATGCCAGCCACACACAAACAACGACTGGTACGGCTGATGGAGCGCTACCAGATTCCACTCATTGAAGATGACCTGTATGGCGACCTGCATTTTGCTCCTGACCGGCCATTGCCCTGTAAAGCTTTCGACCGGCAAGGGCTGGTTTTATGGTGTGGGTCCTTTAGCAAAACACTGGCTCCTGGCTATCGGGTAGGGTGGGTAGCTCCGGGACGTTACTATGAGGCCCTGTTTCAGATAAAGCGGTATCAAGGTGGTTTTTCGCCAGGACTAACGCAACAGGCAGTGGCTAATTTCCTGGCCAATGATCGCTATGAACTGCACCTGCGCCGACTTCGGCAGCGGCTAAAAGGTAATTGCCAGCGTTATCAACAGACCATTCGTACCTACTTCCCGGAGGGCACACGCATCAGCGAGCCGCAGGGTGGATTTACCTTATGGGTCGAGGTAGATGCCCGGATTAATACACTAGCTCTGGCCGATCAGCTAGCGGTATATAAAATCAGTATTCTTCCCGGTAGTGTATTCAGCCTCCAGCCACAGTATGGCAACTGTATGCGGCTAAGTTACGGTATGCCTTTTAATGAGCGTGTTGCCTGGGGGCTGCAAACCATCGGACAACTTATTCACCAGCAACTGGCAGTATGAATCAATGGGCCTCTAAACAACGCTCGTCAGGACGCTGGGCCGGATAGCTGGCTTTTATAGTACCTCTTTGTTTCAACGTTTATCGCTACCTCGTCTGTTGACTATGAATTCTTCGCAAAACCCCTGGAATGCTGATCTCTACCAGCAAAAACACGCCTTTGTCTTTCACTATGGAACCGATGTGCTCCGTTTACTGGAACCGCAACCCGGCGAGCAAATTCTGGACCTGGGTTGTGGCACGGGTGAACTGACGGCTCAGATCGCTCAACATGGTGCAGATGTTACAGGGGTCGATGCCTCCGCTTCGATGGTCGAAAAAGCCCGTCAATCATTCCCGCATCTTCGCTTTCAACAGGCGGATGCGCGGCAGTGGGTTGCAGACCAACCCTTCGACGCGGTTTTTAGCAATGCTACCCTCCACTGGATTTCTGAAACTGAACAACCGAAGGTCTTAAGCAATGTGTTTGCCGCGCTTAAACCGGGTGGGCGTTTTGTGGCAGAGATGGGTGGGCAGGGCAACGTGCAGCGCATCCTGACCGCGTTTACAACTGCTCTGGCTGCGTTAGGTATACATGAACCCGCCAGTCCGAACTACTTTCCGAGTTTAGGGCAGTATGCAACGATGTTGGAAACAGCTGGTTTCTCCATTGCATTTATGCAGTATTTCGACCGCAATACGCCCCTGGCTGACCCTGAAACCGGAATAAGTGACTGGCTGGCCATGTTTCGGGGGATATGTTGAACTCGCTTTCTGCCAGCGATCGACAACGCGTTTTATCGACCGTAAACGACCAGCTTCGATCGACCAATTATGGCAATGGGCACTGGTTCGCTGATTATAAACGTCTACGTTTTGTGGCTATTAAACCGTCTTCTACTCATCCCTCATGAACAACCCCATCTACATTATTGGCGCTGGCGCCATTGGTATGACCTTAGCCGTGTTGCTGAAGCAGGCTGGTAAAAACGTCACGCTGATACGCGGTCGGCAAGGGAGCCCGGCAGAAACGGACGAAGCAAGCATTACAGTTGACTGCATTGACAGCATTAGCCTATCGGCCACAGTACCTGTTCGTTCTCTGGAAGAAATAAAGACGTTGAATGGACCTGTGTTGCTGACCAGTAAATCGTTCGGTAACCGGGGGCTGGCCCAGCGACTGACCGGAAAAATGGGCCAGTCCCCCCTTGTTTTGCTTCAAAATGGGTTGGATGTCGAAGAACCGTTTTTAGAGGCTGGTTTTCCCCGACTCTATCGGTGCGTGTTACTGGCAACCAGCCAGGTGCAGGCTCCCTATGTGGTTCGCTACAAGCCCGTAGCTGCTTCTCCCATTGGTATCGTTCGAGGTCTTGAATCGGAGCTGGCAGAGCTGGTGAAGAATCTTTCGACCACCCAGTTTCCATTTCGTACAGAAGCTGACATCCAGCAGGCTATCTGGGAGAAAGTCATTACCAATTGTGTTTTCAATGCTATTTGTCCACTGCTTGACGTCGATAACGGAATTTTTCATCGGAATGCATCGGCATTGACTCTGGCGCGTGAGGTTATCGATGAGTGCCTGGCCGTGGCAAAAAAAGTAGGTGTCGTGCTGAATCGGGCGGAAGTAGAGCAACGGCTGTTGCAAATCAGTCAACGATCGGAAGGACAACTGATTTCGACCCTGGTCGATATTAACCAGGGTCGCGAAACCGAAATTGATTCATTGAACCTGGCCGTAGCTCGTCTGGCCGATCGGCTGGGCCAGCCTGCTCTGGCGAATAAAACCCGGCTTCTGGGTGAGCTGACTCGGTTGAAAGCTGAAAAGAGCCTTACACTCTAGCCAACGATCGGAGCTGTAAGTATGATTCAGACAATCAATCCGTATTTTCCCTGATGCCTGCTTGGGCCAGACAATGAACATAACGATCAGTAGCCCTGTAAATCCAGGTCGGTGGTGTCAATTTGCTCTACCCGTTTTCCCATCTTCTTCTGAATGATTTTAAAATGGTGCTCGTCGTCGGGTGTGATGAGCGAAATGGCTTTTCCGGTTGCTTCGGCGCGACCTGTCCGGCCAATGCGGTGAACATAATCTTTGGGCGACCGTGGCAGATCGAAGTTGATTACGTACGGTAGTAGTTGAATATCGATGCCACGTGCCAACAGATCTGTGGCTACCATCACCTGCAACTTACCAGCCTTGAATTTGTGGAGTACATCGGTACGGACCTGCTGCCCTTTCTGGCCGTGGATAGCAGCCGCCTGAATGCCATTTTTTGCCAATTTAACGACCAGATTGTCGGCCGTTCGGGTCGACGAAGCAAAGACCAGCACCTGTTGCATCTGTTCGGTTTTGATCAAATAGCGCAGCAACGGGCCTTTGCGGGTTGGGTCAACTTTGTAGGCAACCTGCTCGATTAGTTCGAGGTTGGTGGCTTCTTCGACCACTTCAATTTTTACGGGTGTGCGCAGAAGGCTTTGATTGATCTCGTCAATGGCATCACCCAGTGTTGCGGAGAACAGAATCGTCTGTCGGTTTTTGGGCAACCGATCAAACAGTTGGTTCATTTCATCGGCAAAGCCCAGGGCAAGCATCTTATCGGCTTCATCGAGAACCAGGATCTCAACGTCTGATAGGCGCAGGGCATTCTGGTCGAGCAAATCCAGCAACCGGCCTGGTGTAGCCACAATAATATCGGCTCCATGTACGGCCTGCATCTGCGGATTAATGGATACGCCACCATATACGGCTACCGTTTTTACTTTCGGGAACAGATGCGCGCCCAGTTGTTGAAATACATCAGCTACCTGACTCGCTAGTTCGCGGGTTGGTACCAGCACGAGCACGCTGGCATAGCGACTACCAACGGTTTTTGTTCGGTGAAATAACTCCAGAATTGGCAGAACAAAACTGGCCGTTTTACCCGACCCTGTTTTAGCGATGCCCAGAATATCCTTTCCACGCAGAATGGGCGGAATAGCATCCCGCTGAATGGGGTAGGGGCGTGTGTACTGATGCTCCTCCACGGCTTTCAGCAGGGGTTCCGATAGCCCAAGTGAGGCAAAGGTGACCTTACTTTTTTCCGCTTCGCTTAATGGGTCGACCATATTTTTCTCGTTTTTCGGCCGCATAATCGCGCCGGACATTTACTTTTTTATTCTTGGCTAGTTTTTCGTGGAAAGCAGGGCCCACATCCTCACGTTTAGGGACTTTTACCTCAACGGCTCTCATGTGTACTTTAGGCCGTTCAGCGTCTGTCAGCTCATCGGAAATAACCAGATCATCGGGAGAAGGGAGTACCGGAATGGTATAGTTCATCAAGGCTTCAACGGCTTCCCGTCGTTCGTCGTCAGTAGGTGCCAGGAAGGTTATGGCAATGCCTTGCTGATCGGCCCGACCCGTTCGGCCAATCCGATGGATATAGACTTCCGGTACGTCAGGCATGTCGAAATTGACTACGTGCGAAACCTGGGTAACGTCGATACCCCGGGCAACAATATCGGTAGCGATTAGCACCCGTGTACTGCCCGACTTAAATTTCTCAACGGCTTCGAATCGATGATTTTGCGCTTTACCAGCGTGAATAATGCCAATCTGCGCTGGAAATGTGGGGGCAAGTTCTTCCTCCAGTTGATCAGCTAACTGTCGGGTAGCCGCAAAGACAAGCACCTTAGTCATATTCGCATCCTGATGCAGCAACAACTTTAGCAAATTTACTTTGGTGTAGAAGTTGGGAACGGCATACGCCGTCTGGACAATGTTTTCGAGGGGTGTACCCATCGGTGCCGCTTCTACCCGAACGGGGTTATTGAAGAACGTATTAATCAGTTGCTCGACATCGGGTGTAAGAGTAGCCGAAAACAGCAGATTCTGGCGTTTTGGTGGTAGCAGGTCGAGAATGGTTTTTAGTTGCGTCCGAAATCCAAGGTCCAGCATTTCATCGACCTCATCGATAACTAGTTTTTTTACTGCCTTGGTCTTTAAAATACCATTCGATAGTAAATCGACCAGACGGCCGGGGGTAGCCACCAATACATCCAAACCCTGCTGAACCTGAGCGATTTGGGGCTTCATATTAACACCGCCGTAAACACCTACAGCTACCAGATTCAGGTAGGTTGTCAATTGCGTTACGGTTTCCAGCACCTGCACGACCAATTCGCGTGTAGGTACCAGAACGATCAGTTGAGGAAGTTTTTCCTTCGAGAACTGAAGCTGACGCAGACAAGGCAGCAAATACGCCAGCGTTTTGCCCGTTCCGGTCTGGGCCAGTCCGCAAACATCCCTTCCCGACATAACGACCGAAAACACGTTTTGCTGGATGGTTGTCGGTGTCGTGTATCCGAGATCGTTCAGCGCATTCAGGAGCGGTTTGTTCAGATTCAGTTCATCAAACGTCATAGTCTTTTTGCATCTACTAATCAACGAAGGTAGGGCTAATTGACTAATTAGGTTTAAAGGCTGTCCTGAAAAGCGATAAAATACCCGGCCCAACGAAGGCCGGGTACGTAGAGCAGGCTAGTATAAAAACAGTCTGAATGAGTTGCAGAAGCTGTTTGCTGAGAAGCCCGAATGGCATCGCCCCCTATTGATTCAATAGTTTTTTCTTCTGGTCATCAAACTCTTTCTGCGTGAGCGCGCCAGCGTCAAGCAGTTGTTTTAGCTTGAGTAATTCATCGGCCACACTGACTGAACCGGCTGATTTAGGTCTGGCACCAGCCGATGAAGCGATTTCACCTTCGGCAATGGCGTTTTCCAGTTCAATGTAGTAACGTGTCAGGGTGCCCACCCCAACGACGACTCCCATGCTGAACCCCTGTTTGCGCGTACCGCTCTGCACCAGCTCTTTAACAATGCCTCGTTTACCGGCGTAATCGGATGTTAGGTGGGTACGCACCAATTGACCATTGACATATTTGCCACCCACGCCACCAGCATTATCGTAAATGAAGGCAAATGCTTTAGTGGGCATGGTGCCTCTACCAAACGTCAGTGTATCGCCCAGCTTAACGACCCAACCCGCCACCGAGGTTTGATAGCCACTTTGTAAGCGATTGTCGCTGACTCGTTCATTCTTTATTTCATCGGCCGTTACTGGACCGGTTTGCGAAAACCCAACCAATGGGTTAACAAGTGCGGTGACAAACAGGCCTGCCGCTATACCTTTTAGAATTACCTTCACTCCAGATTGAGTTGTAAATGTGTGAAAAATAGTAAAATTGATGTATGTATGATTGAGTGTGCGTAAATATAAATAAACCATACTGATTGCCGTTAAACTCAGTTAGTGGTTTTGTGGGTGACAATCCATTCAGAAGTCTGCCCTACCCCCCTCTTCTCTTCCCCAAGTCGACCATTGCCCCATCAAACGGCAGTAATTGGCATGTACATTTCTCAAGTCATCACTGAATATCGGGCCTTCAGAGTCTTCAGACATGCGCTTTTTCAATCTGATAACGGCCAACTTATCGACCATCGCTTCTAATGAATGTTACACGAATCGGCTCCGCCGGATTTGCCACCAATGTTCAGCCTTCTGCTTCGGTCGCCTTTCCCGACGCTGGCTTTTATTCAGCCATACTACTAGTCGATTGCTTCTTTACAGCCGATTTCCTGCTTCAAATCTACCTTAGCTGTAGAAGGTTCGGGCTGTTCTAATGGTTCGATATAGGAACCCGCTTTTAGTTCAGATAATAGGAGGGAAATTACCGCTTCTGCGTCTTTTAATCGAGCTGCAATTGTAGCTCCTTTTATGACGACTCGTTTGCGTACCAGCTTCTCTCTTTGCTCCGACCAGATGCTGTAATCGACAACCCATTGTTTTGTTAAATTATTGTCGATTGGTTTCGATAAAAAGGGTTCTTTATAGGGATAATTCTTCGGTTTTTTAGGATGTACTAAACCCTGTTTGATAAGCAATAGTTTCTGCCGTTTTTTTTGCCATTAGAACTCCCGCTACAACAAAAAACGCCCAAATCAAGCTGATTTGAGCGTTTTTTGAAGTGACCACGGGGAGACTCGAACTCCCATGCCGTGAAGCACCACCCCCTCAAGATGGCGTGTCTACCAGTTTCACCACGTGGCCGATTCGGTTATCGAGGTGCAAATATAGCGTTTTAAGGTTTTTCTGCAAAAGACGCCCGGAAATCTTTTGCTTTTTTCCTTGCGGCAGGGGAAAAACCGACGAAAATTTCGTACTTTTATCTTTCTAAATTAACAGATTAAAGCCCATATAGCATGGCACTTGAATTAGTCGGAAAGCTTGTAAAAGTATTACCCGAAGTTACGGGTCAGGGTCGGAATGGAGCCTGGAATAAACAGGAGTTTGTTATTGAAACACTGGATAGTCAATATCCTAAGAAAGTATGTATGACCGCCTGGGGTGAAAAAGCGAATGACCTGAAGCAGTTTGCCGAAGGCGATACACTGAAAGCCACCTTTAGCGCCGAGTCTCGCGAGTACAACGATCGCTGGTATACGGAACTGCGTGCGTTCCGAATCGAACTGACCGATGGCGATAGTGCGCCGGCTGCACCTGCAAAACCTGCTACGATGCAGCAACCACAAGCTCGTTCAGCACAGCCGGCTCAATCGTCGGCTATGTCGTTCAACGCAGCCTTTGATGAAGAAAGCAACGACCTTCCATTTTAACGACATCAAACGAAGAAGGGTAAGAACAGGAGAATGGATGTACCGTTTTCTCTTGTTCTTACCCTTCTTCGTTTAAGCTACCTGGTGTGATTCGGCTGGGATTCGAACCCAGGACCCATACATTAAAAGTGTATTGCTCTACCAGCTGAGCTACCGAATCAGTTGAACAGATTTCGCTTTTGAGAGCGCCTTTGTTCCTAATCGCGGTGCAAAATTATGGCCTTATTTCGTTCATTGCAAGCTATTCGTCTTAAAATAAGCCTATTTTTTTGTTTGCTGTCAGTTACTGCGCTGGCACAGACGGCCTTAACGGATTCTCTTCATCGAGCAGATTCGCTGTTTGCCAGGGGAAATTATGCGCATGCTGCCTATTTATTTGAGATGGCGTTGGCCGAAGGGCATACCGCCACTGACCCAATATTGTTAAAACTTGCCAGCATTTATGAACAGCAAAATGACATTCCCCGATTGCTGTATTATCTGGATGTTTATTTTGATCGACACCCGGACGATGCTGTTCTGCGCCGAATGAATGAAATTGCCCGAGCCAATAATCTCAGCGGCTATGAGACCGATGACCTGAATTATTTCTACCTGTTTTATCGAAAATACGGAATTTATTTTCTCCTCTTTTTGCTGATTCCGGCAGGCTATGTCTTTAGTGTTCTTATCCTGAAGGTGATCCGCAAAGAAGAGATCCCAACCCGCCAGAAGTGGATTGTCTTTCTGTATCTGTTCCTGTTACTCATCTTTACCAATTTGCCTGAAGGGGTTCAGTCGGGTATTACCAGCCATGATCGGGTGCTGCTTCGCACCGACCCTTCTGCGGCCGCACCCGTAGTGGAGGTGATTGGTCGTGGACACAAGCTCAATATCCTGGGCAAAAAAGATATCTACCTGCGTATCCTCTGGCATAATGAACTCTACTTCATCCGACGTGACAACGTTTGGATCATATAATGAATGAAAGAGTGAAGAATGGTTTGCGTCAGCATTTCGCTCTTTCGCTCATTCACTCATTCACTCATTTCTTAAGTGGCGAATCTTTTTCTTTGGCCAGCGTGTTGTAGACGAGTTTGTCGGCGAGGTTGGGAAGCCACTTATTGATGAATACGGTCAGCTTCCCCTGGGTGGTTAGAATAAGTTCACGCTTACGGGATTTCACGGCTTTTAGAATATGATCAGCGCATTCTTCGGCGCTCATCATATTGCTTTCGTCGCGCATGGTTTCACCTTTGGCATTACCCTGGGCATCCAGAGCGGAGTAACGAATATTTGAGGCTGTAAATCCAGGGCAGGCCGTCAATACGTGAACGCCCGTATGCAATAGTTCGGTGCGAACAGCTTCCAGAAACCCGTTCATCGCAAACTTGGAGGCCGAATAGCCTGACCGTACAGGAAGTCCACGATACCCGGCTATTGAGGAGATACCGACGATGGAGCCTTTGGATTCGATAAGGTAGGGCAGGGCGTATCGAGTAGCGTAGACGGTTCCCATGAAGTTGATGTCCATCACTTTCTGAATAACCGACGGGTCGGTATCAATCAGCATGGAACGCATGGAAATCCCCGCGTTATTGATCAGAACATCCAAGCGGCCGTATTGAGCGATAGTCTGTTCGATGAGCCGTTTGACATCGGCTTCCACACTGACATCAGCTGTTATGGAAAGTACATCAATATCGGCCTGCTTGAGTTCACTGGTTACGGCCTGTAGGGCGTCGGCTTTGCGTCCGCAGATGACTATATGGGCTCCTTCCTGCCCAAACGCGAAAGAGAGCGCCCGACCGATACCCGACGAAGCACCGGTAATCAATACAACTTTGTTTTTCATAGAGGCAGCAAAGATAGAGCAATTCGTCGATAGTCGGCAGGGATGAATTGAATCGACTTATTGGCAGCCAACTGAGCTTAGCGAAGCAGGGTAATAGTTCCTTTTAGGGTTCGTTGGGTGGTAAGAAGTAAGTAGTAATAGGTGCCGGTAGGGGAGTTCGTGCCGTACCATCGGAATTTAGGGTCGGTCGATGAAAATATGGTAGCGCCCCAGCGGTTAGTGATGTCAATACGTCTGAACTGTTCACTACAGGAGTTTTCGGGTAGGTCTTTAACGGCAAAATAGTCGTTAATTCCGTCACCATTGGGGGTAAATACATTCGGCACTTTGATGTCGGCTGCGAATGTCGGGTTGGTAACATGGAAGGTGACGGTCGTAGTAGCGGTATGATTGGGCTGGCAGGATCGATCATCGACCACAAAATCCACCACAAACGTTGCTTCGGCCTTTCCTGCCATCAGTTCGCAGGTGGGTTTCCAGTCAAAAGCCGACTGAAGCGTAGGTAAACCTGACTTATTTGTGAAGTTCATACCGATCTCTTTCACGTTGAAACCACGCCCTACACCGCTGAGTTGAAGCGTATCCCGATCGGGGTCGTTACCCAACACATCGAAAGCCGTGTGGCCTGTCGAATCGTTTGGACTTACAGTGAGTTCAACCACGGGCTGGGGGAGTGTGGTCTGGATACTGGGAGGCTGACTGGGTTTGCCTACTGCCGACAAATTGACCGAAACCGTATCGCGCAGGTTCTGATTACAGCGGGTGTCGGTCACAATGAAATCGACTATGTAGTTGGATTGGGTTGCCTGCGTACAGGTTGGTTTCCAGGTAAAGAGCTGGGAGACCTTTCCTACTCCCGAAGCTGAGCCGAACGTCATGCCTGCCTGAGTCAGCGCAAATCCCCGACCAACGGCCTGAATGGTAATATTGTCGTTGTCAATATCATTGCCGAAAGCTGTGAATGTCAGCGAGGTTCCTACATTGATTTTGGCCAGATTGTTCAGCAGGTTGGTACTGGCTGTAGGCTTATGGTTTAGGGATGGAGTTATTGATAGCTGGATGCTGATGGTATCGCTAAGCCCTTGCGGACAACCATCGTCGGTAGCTCGAATCATGAGCGTAACAGGTTTGCCATCGGCACCAACGCATCGACCAAAGCAGAATTTCGCCTGGAGCGTATCCTTGCTGCTCCGGGTAAATAAATCACCGGGGGCAATGGTCAGGCCAGGCAGTGACCCACTCATATTGATAATGGTAATGTGCTGGTTCGGGTCAATGTCGGTAACATACAGACTTAAACAGTTCGTATCCTTTTCGGCAATGTTGAGTACGGTTCCTTCTTTATAAAAGGTTTTCTGACCGTCGGGCCTGAAAAGGAGTTGGGGAGCGTTGTTGCGGGGACAGTCGATCACCAGCACCTGAAAATCACGCCGAACTACCCCGATCCGTTTACCCGCCCGAAATTCGGCTACTTCGACTGAAAATACGAATAAGCCTGCCCGGTCGGGCGTGACGCTCAGTAAACCGGTACGGGCATTGACGCGAAGGGGCACCGAACCCGGAATTTCATTCGCAACAGAGATGCCAGTATTCCATTGAATAGTCGGATACGGGCCTGAGTAAAAGACGGGTTGATCAAAGGGATTGCTGGGATTACTGGGAATGGGCACTGCTGCCGTGCTGAATCCATTGTAAGGGGTAACCAGCGTATAGCTCAGACTATCACCATCGGTATCTTTGGCGCTGAAATCAAGTGTGAAGGGTTGCCCAATACAGGCATAATCGCCTTTAGGAATTGTAAAATTTGGTGACGAGTTTTTGGTCGATAAAGCTGGGAATTCCAGGTAAAAGGTCGAGCCTGCCCCGCCGGGATTGACAATATTATTGATGACTCCATTTCGGCAACAACGATCCCAGGAAATGTAATAGCCGCCCGGATCGTTGAAGATATTGGGGTCGAACGTTACGTCGTTACTGTATTTGATCAATAACGTACTCAGGCTGGAAGTCGCACAGGCCGGTCTGGTATATACAACGGGCTGCTCACTGACGTAGAAAAGGGCAATATCGCCCATAAGCTGGTTGGTCCGCTTGGAAAAAACTCCAACACGTATGTAGCTATCGCGGGCTCCTTGACTGCCATTAACCAGGTCGAAATACAGATTCAGGTTGACCCGATGGGTATAAGCCGACTGAGTGCCCATATACCTTAGTTCAAGTTCTCCTCCGACGATGTGCGTTGCCGAGCTAAAATGGCTGATAACCAGTAGTAAAGAGGTTAGCAGAAAAGGTAGTTTTACCAGACGGTACAAGTTGAGCATAGGGTAGAAATTGTTCGGAATGGAGAGCGTCCGAAAATGGATGCTTAAATTAGCGACTTTTTAGGACTTATGCGTAGAAGGATTCATAAAACACCCGAACGGTTGGCAAGCGTCCGAATCGATGCGGTGGCTGCCGAAGGGAAGTGTATTGTACGTACCGATGAGGGCGTAATTTTCGTGGATAATCCAACGGGCGGCCCTGGTGTGGCTCCGGGTGATCTGGTCGATCTGCGCATTACAAATCGAAAAAAACAGTATCGTGAAGCGGTAGCCGAACACATTCATGAATGGTCGCCGGTACGTGCCGAGCCGTTTTGTGAGCATTTTGGTACCTGTGGCGGCTGCAAGTGGCAGCATATTCAATACAGCGAGCAACTGGGCTTTAAACACCAGCAGGTGGTCGATCATCTGACTCGCATCGGGAAAGTAACCCTGCCCGAAATACGGCCTATCCTGCCTGCTCATCCCACTCAATACTACCGAAACAAACTGGAGTTCACCTGTGCTGAAGGGCGTTGGCTGACCACGCGTGAGGTCAATACTGATCAATTGATTGATCAGCGTGCAGTGGGCTTTCATGTTCCGGGTCGGTTCGATAAAGTGCTTCCGATTCATCATTGTTACCTGCAGCCTGATCCGTCCAATGCGATTCGGCAGGCAGTGAATGACTACGTTTTTGCACATGGCCTGACGTTGTATAACCTGAAAGCTCATACGGGTTTTCTGCGAACATTGATCATCCGTACTGCTGCCACTACGCAGCAGGTCATGGTAACGTTGCAGGTCGCTCAGGATAATCCTGAGATACTCAATGAGTTACTCACTTATCTTCAGACAACGTTTCCTCAGATTACGTCGTTGAATTATATCCTGAACACGAAGAAAAACGACAGCTATCAGGATCAGGAGGTCATCAACTGGGCGGGCAAACCCTACATTGAGGAGCAAATGGATGAAGCCGACGGACCACCGTTGACGTTTCGGATTGGTCCCAAATCGTTTTACCAGACCAACGCCCAGCAAGCGCATAATTTGTATAAGATCACGCGTGAATGGGCGGGTCTTACCGGGCGCGAGCGTGTGTATGATCTCTATACCGGAACAGGCACCATTGCCTTGTTTGTAGCCCGTCGGGCGAAGCAGGTTGTTGGGGTGGAATATGTCGAGGCTTCGGTAGCCGATGCGCGGATTAACGCCCAGGTCAATGGTATTACCAACACTACATTTGTTGCTGGCGACATGCGGGATATTCTGACAGATGGCTTTTTCGATCAGCATGGTCGGCCGGAAGTAGTTATCACTGATCCCCCTCGTGCGGGTATGGATGAGGCCGTGACGCGGCAATTGCTGAAAGCGTCCCCCGAACGGATTGTGTATGTAAGCTGTAACACCGCTACGCAGGCCCGCGACTTGGGTATTCTGGACGAGGGATACCGTGTGGCCAATGTGCAGCCCGTGGATATGTTTCCGCATACACACCACGTCGAAAATATAGCGCTTTTGGTGAAGCGGTAAACGAATGTATAATGCACAATGAATAATGTAATTACTCAAACGAAAATAGTTTAGAGTATGCTACAAGAACGTTTCTGTCATCCCGAGGAACGAGGGATCTTCGGAGATTCTCTTTTATCTAGTCTCCGAAGATCCCTCGTTCCTCGGGATGACAGGAATAACCTAATGTATTTGCACTAATCTACTTAAGCAATCACACAAAATTTCATTCAATTTAATCCTGCGAGATTGCTTACAATGCAAAGCCTGGCTATTCCTCATTATTCATTACGTTAAAATTCCAGATAGGGTGCTAATTTTTCGATGGTTTTGGCGTCCAGAACGCGAATGGGTTTTAACGATTCGGCAGACGTATAGGCACCGTGCTGTTCGCGGTAGTTGACAATAATCTGAGCTTGGCGACGGGATAAAAACGGGTGACGGTCCAATTCGTCGGCAGTAGCTGTATTGATGGGAATCTTACGGACGCCCGACTGGATTTTACCGAATTTCTGCAACTCCTCTAGCGCCAGCGAGTCGAGCCCGTAAATGTCACGGTATTGTTCGGTTGAAACGAACCCGCCGAGTGCATCCCGAAATTTGATAATACGACCAGCTAGTGTGCCACCAATGCCTTTCAGGGCTATCAACTGCGAGGTATCAGCCATGTTAATATCAAAAGGTTGCAGTACGGGTTTGACAGGCCGTTCGGTGGGTGCAGATCGGTTTGACAAAGCGGGACGCTCAGTAGACGTGGGTGTTTCTGCAGAATAGGGCTTAGAGCCAAACGGCTGATTGGGAGGAGCTTCTTTCAGGGTAATATATGGCTCAAGTTGATCGTAAAGCTCCGGCGGAAAGTCGTAAATACGCAGCAAATCTTCTTTCTTTCGAAACTGCCCACCTTTGCTCCGAAATTTCTCGATTCGTTCGGCCAGCCAGCGGGGCAAACCGAGCTGCTGCCACTGAGCAACGGTCGCTGAATTTGGATCGAAGGGAAATAGTTTGGGTTCACTGAAGTATTCACTAGTGGTTTTTCTTTTTCGGAACGACTGCCGTACCGGGGTTGCTTCGCTTCTTCCGCCTGCATGATTGCCACCAGACTGTCCAGCTTTCGTTGATCGGCTGGTGATGAATCTATAGGCTTCCGATCCGCAAAAAAACGATATGCGAATGGAATCAGGAGAAGCAGGGCAGATAGGATAAGCAGAACAAGAAACCCTCGGGCTTCTTTATGTGATAGGCCAAAATAGTCGCGGATAAGTGCTTGAAAACGGTTCAGCATGAATACAATTTGTTGCGGTGGTATGTAACTGCCGCAAACTAAATCGTATTGTTATACTGCACAACTTTTGGTAGTTTTTAGTTGACTAAACGCTTGTTATGTCTAGAATCGTGGGCTTGCCATCTACGATATATATACACACAGAGCCATGCCGCCAGTACGCCAATACCAGCGCCTGTCAATACATCCAGCGGGTAATGAGCAGCCACATAAATCCGGCTGTACGACACAACGATAGCCCAAACATAGCCTAAAATTAGCCAGGGATAGCGTTTTCCAAACAATAGCCAGAGACAGGTGGCCAGTGCGAACGTATTAGCGGCATGGGATGACGCAAAGCCATAGGGACCTCCGCATTCCATAACGGGGTGAATCAGTTTCTGGAGCGTAACGACATGGCAGGGTCGTAACCGATGCGTAAGCGGTTTCAGGACCGACGAAGCCGTCTGGTCACTAATTGCAACGGCGGCAATGAGCGTAAATAATAAGCCAATGGCCTGTTTTCGGTAGCGGTAAATGAGCCAGCCAATCAGGAGGGCATACAGTGGAAACCAGCTATTTCGCTCCGTTACCCAAATCATGATCGGATCGAGCCAGGAAGTATAATGGCCGTTGAGCCACAGAAAAAGATCGGTATCGAGTTGATTAAGCGTTTGGAGCACTGTCAATGGCCACTTTGTGGTAAATATCCTGCATCGGAATGGTGAAATCGCCAAGTTGGATAGCCATATCAAGGGAATCATAATCCTCGTTAAGCCAGTGACGACTATCCTGTTGTTTGGTATACACCGACACGAAATGTACTGCCTGATCGATGTAGACAATATGCTGCACCGATTCGAGCTGCTTATAACAACGTAACTTGGTCGATAAATCCTGGCGGTAGGTTGAATCGGAATGTACTTCGACCAGCAGATAGGGGTTGGTGATGCCTGCTTCCTGCCCTTCCCGAAGAATAAGCTGACTTTCGCCTTTCATGACCAGAACATCGGGTTTTACAGCCAATTCACAGGCTGAAACAAAAACCAGTTTATTGCTACCCATCACCCGTATATCGGGCTTTTCGTAATAAATTGTTCGTAATACGCTGATAATGTTGGCTACAATCGTTTCGTGTCTGTCACTGGCCATGCCGATTCGTGCTCTGATCTGTCCGTTAATGTATTCGATCTCATAATCAAGAGGAAACGATTCGTCGCGCAACTCATCCAGCAAGGCCCAATACTCATCCAGTGTGGCCGAAATGAAAACTTCTGGCTCCTGTTTGAGTCGCTCGGTAATTTGCGTTACAAGTGAGGCCGTGGCAACCATATGCGTAGTTTTTAATAAAAATACGATTTTAGGTTTGTAGTTTACAGTAGGCTCATGCAAAATTCGTTGATGCGTTAGCCTACTGTAAACAGGGGCAACGATAGGCTATAGCACCAAAAATTGCTTCAAATAATTCCGGGCGGTCAGGATGGCGGTTTTGACATCTTCGGGACTGCCTTCAAAGGCTTTGTCTTCGACTTCAATACAGACTGGGCCCCGGTAGCGAACGTCGGTGAGTGCGGCAAAGAAATGACGCCAGCGTACATCGCCCAGACCCGGTAATTTAGGTGAATGATATTCGAGTGGATTGGCCATGATACCCACCCGATTCAACTTGTCGGGATACAGCTTCACATCTTTCAGGTGAATGTGGTGCAACCGATCTTTATAGTCGTAGATTGGTCGTATCTCGTCCATCATTTGCCAGATCAGGTGGCTGGGGTCGTAATTCAGCCCCAGCGCGCGCGAAGGAATAATCTCGAACATACGATCCCAGATGGCAGGTGTTGTTGCCAAATTCTTACCACCCGGCCATTCGTCGTCTGTGAACCACATGGGACAGTTTTCAATGCCGATTTTAACGTTACAGGCTTCGGCCTCTTTCACAATGGCAGGCCAGTGGTCAGCATAGAGTTTCAGGTTTTCGGTGATGCTCAGCGAAGGGTTTCGACCAATGAATGTATTTACGACTGGGATGCCTAGTTTGGCAGCCGCCCGGATTATTTTTTTAATATGTTCCCGGTAATATTCAGCCTGTTCGGGGTTTGGGTCAAGTGGATTTGGATAATAACCTAGTCCCGAAATCGAAACCTTATAGAGCCGTGTCAACGCCCGAATCTGGTCAATATCCAGGTTGTCGACATCAATGTGCGTTACCCCGGCATATCGGCGTGTATCGGCATTGCTAGTAGGCCAGCACATCACCTCAACGCAGGAAAACTGATGTTCCGACGCAAATTTTAATACACTATTCAGATCATAATCGGCCATAATAGCCGAAACAAAACCAAGATGAAGCATAGACGGGTTTACAGATTATAGGGAGTAAAGCGGGGAAGCCCGCAAGTATGAACGCGAGTAGCGGATGGAAACCCGCTTTACTAATAGCCTTTTGATTCACTTATTGGCCCTACTGGAGTATCGGCCGAAACGGCACCAAAACGACGGTAGGCTTCTTCCATAATGGCTGCTGTGGCCGAAGCACCCAGCCGGGAAACCCCCATCTCTTTGACTTTCAACAGCCCATCGAGCGTACGAACACCACCAGCTGCTTTGACGCGTACATCGGGCCCAACATGGTCGAGCATGAGTTGCAGATCGTGTTCGGTAGCCCCTTCGTAACTGTACTTACCATCGGCACCCTTCACAAAACCGTATCCGGTTGATGTTTTAACAAATTCAGCGCCGACTTCTGTACAGATTTCGCAGAGCTTGATTTTGTACGAGTCGTCGGGAAGGTAATCGTTCTCAAAAATGACTTTCAGAATAGCGCCATGTGCCTGACAGGCTTTATGAACAACCCAGATTTCGTCGCTTACATACTGCCAGTCCTTGCCCAGCACTTTACCGATATTGACGACCATGTCGATCTCCACAGCCCCATCCTGGCAGGCCTGTTCGGTTTCGGCTACTTTAATGCTGGTAGCACTATTGCCATGTGGAAAGCCGATGACTGTACCCACCAGCACATCAGAACCAGCGAGTAATTCGGCCGCCATGCGTACGGCATAAGGTTTGATGCAAACTGAAGCAACATCGTAGTTGAGTGCCAGTTCGCAGCCCTCGCGGAGTTCGGCATCGGTCAGGGTAGGGTGGAGGAGCGAGTGGTCAATCATTTTAGCCAGCTCGCGGATTAGGGTAGGGTTCATAGCCGTATCGGAAAATGGTCGGCTAAGTTACGGGATTGGCTGGAAAAGTAATGGGAAAACGAGCGATTGAACAGGCGGTTTCTGATACGAATAGCGAGTGTTTTACTAGCAGTTGCCGCTGCGACACGGAAATAGTAAATCTTAAAGAGTATGGCTTTGGTTATATTTTGTCAAATCAAGCCTTCTTAACAAGTCAGATTATACAGCAGTATCTTTAGTTTACGCATTTAGACCATGACCGAATATCAAACACCTAAAGACCGGGCTTATACCGATACACTTATCAAGTCAGCTCCCAAAGAAGCTGCGGCATTCCTGAACCTTAAACATACCGCTGAACGTAAAGATGGTGTTATACCAATTAAGTATCGTGAACTGATGTCCGTGGCCGTAGCCCTCACCACACAATGCGCTTACTGCATTGAATCCCATATTAATAACGCGGTACAGGCAGGTGCTACTCGGGAAGAAATTGCTGAAACCGTTTTTATTGCGGCTGCCCTGCGTGCTGGTGGTGCTGTGGGTACTGGTTTGATGGCTATGCGTATTTTTGAAGAGGCCAGCACACCAACCGATTAGAAATCAGTGCTTCTAATGACTAGCTTATTATATTGGCAGTGGCTGTAATTTAATGGCATGAAAGCTCTCTACTTAGACAACCGATGCTGGCTCACAAAGTGGCTACTAATTATAGCGCTGCTATGTAGTCTTTTGGCTTGTTTAGGGGGGGATATTACTAGTCATGACGGCCTGCCAATAAGTGCTAAAAGGGAGCTGGCACTGGTTACTAAGCCAACAGTTAAGCAGGCCCCGCCAGTCCGAGCAAGCCAAGGCTCAGGCACATTTTACACCCCGATTAGAGCCAGTCAATTTACGGCTTTAATGGTATGTAACGCCTTGGTTAGTATTCAATTAAAGCTAGTCCGCTTTACTGGTTTCAACATTAAGCGCTTTGCTTGTTTGCTTCCAATTAAGACAATTCCTGCCAGTGACGGAGAGCCTTTTCTGGCTCACTTAGAGGCTGATACCTCTTATCAAAGCCCTGCTGTGGCTTCTCATTTTCCTTTTCTTCTCACTACTACTGGCAGGTAGTATCAACTTATTAGTACATGTTCGTGAAACGGATTAAAAAGCTATTCCGGCTTATTGGCCTGGTATGTCTTATCGTGATAGCTCTATGTGGTATAGGTATTAATGGAGCAGGTCCAATAGGATCACAAAGCCGAGAACGTTATCTTGACAACGGAATTAAAACGGAGTTCGTCCAGACCAGAGATGAGGAAGGCGATTCATTGAAAGAGGCTGAAGCTAAATCCTAGATAGAGCGGCATACCGCTAAATAGAAATAGAGCAAGAGTGCCTTGGTGATCAATAAGCGGGTATCTTGCACTATCTCCAACCTAAACGATGATCTGGCCTATTTTACTCCTGTCTATTTTATGCCATACCCCCGAAGATTCTCATATAGCAGGGCTAGGTCGGTATGGAATTGGAGTGACTACGCTCGACTCAATAAACCGAAGTAGCTTTACTGAGGTCGAACCGGTACTGGTTAAGGGAACGCTGGCTCTGACCTGCGATCAGGTACGTTTATTTACGGCTCAGTCGGTGGATATAAACGGATTGTCGGTCAAAAACCTGTCGCTGGTGTTTTATGATGGCAGACTGTTCCAGATTTCCTGTGATGTTGATGATGAGTTACAGAAGATGTTTCGCCTAAACTACCGTCAAGGGATTCATGCATCAGCGAAACGCCTGAATCTGTGCGGCACACAAACTAATAAACTCCTGACAATAGAGGGAGAAAGCTGGCAGGATGGCGATGTACGGGCGCGGCTCATCCAGGCCAGGGGATATGATAGCAACTGTCAGACCATCGCTTCCCTGCGACTGGTCATTAGCGATCAACGCGTTTCGGCACTCTGTTCAGCTTGCGATCTATCGGCTATAAATCCGTTTCTGGAAGCGTTCGATCAGGTAATTGCTGGCCACAGATGATTACTATAAAATCATTATTCCGCCTGTTTCCCGCGAGCCATAATCGAGGGAGCGACACTTTCGGAGCGGAGACGGGCAATTCGAATGCCCGACAGACCCCGGTGCCAGAGTACATAATCGCTCAAAGGATAGGGCGTAATAACCACTGCACCCTGCTCAGATGAAGCATGCATCAGGTATAATTGCCCGTTGGGTTGCCGAACCGCAATGCCTACATGTTTCATATCCAGACCGGGTCGGGCTGCCATCAGCATCACGATGTCACCTTCATGTATAGAAGCCTCGGCTTGCTTAATGGCTTTTTTGGGGATGAAGGAGAAGGTTTGCTGACTGATAGCCGCTTCCGTTTGGGCTACTTGCTTAAGAATAGCGGGGTCTGTTAAACGAGGGTACTTATACGTTGCGTTGGTCATATACGAAACGGGTTTCGCAACGGACATACTGCCCGGAAGTTCACGAGTGACATCGGTTACCAGGCCTTTACGTTCATTATCACGAAGCCAGTCGGAGAAGTAGTGTAGTCGGCTGGCGTAGCCATCAATTCGCCCATCCCGGTATCGAAGTTTGGTCAGATAGGTTCGGAAAGTCTGTTCAAAAGCAGTCTGATTCGGTTTAGCGCTTACATCCTGCCACGCCAGGGAGAGGGCCAGCACGGTTTCCAGATAGGTTGTACAATCGAATTCGCGCAGGTTTACCACCAACTGTTCGGTGGGATTGGTGTCGAGCGTATGCGGTACATACGGACAACCAATAAACTGCCTGCCAATCGACAGGATCGTTTCAGGTGTTGTTTTTCCACCAACGATGGTCAGCGATTGCTGATTCGACGAGAGTGTAATTTCCTGAGCCTGTGTGCTAAATGGTATAAGTAAGAAAAAGAATGCTGTAAACAGTTTCATCATGGTGGTCTGGGTCGGTTGCTCTGTCTTGACGAAGCAAACCCTAAAAAGTACCTAAAAGTTACGATTTTATTTCCAGTACGCGCACACTCCGTGGTGGAAGTCGTACCGGCACACCCGCCGAACCGACAACTTCGAGTTCGGTGTCGGTCAGAAAAATATCCACAAACCGATACGTATTCATAGCGGTCAAGCCCATTGTGCCAAAAGCCGCCTGAGGAATCCGAATCGTTGTGTCATAGGTATTATATGCCGAGAAGTTGCAGACAATCAGTAGTTTCTGTCGGTCGGTGTAGCGCAGGTAGCTGTAAATCTGGTGGGCATCGTATCCTGGGCTTTGCCCATTGTCGTTCACGTATTGAAGATCATAGAAATAGCCATTTTGAATGGCGTCGGAACCCATGACCAGGTAATTCAACTGCTGATAAAACGCCCGCAAATTTCGCTGATCGTCGGTAAGTCGTCCGCCATCGTAGTTACCACCGTTGAGCCAACCCTGCCAACGCGGCATGCCCCAATAATCGAAAATCGTGGTCCGGCCATCATCCCCGCTAAACCCTTCGGAACCTTCGGCCTTTACACCCACCTCCTGGCCAAAATAGATAAGTACCGGCCCCGTGTGCATGGTAGCCGTTAGCGTCATAGCCGGAACGGCCGCCCAGGGATCGTTGGCAAAAAAACGGGAGGCTATACGCTGCTCGTCATGGGTTTCCAGAAACCGAAGCATATGCTGGGCAAAATCGCCGGATTCCTGCTGCCATACCCGTGTAAGGTCATAACAGGAACCATGCCCTTCCATGAGCCGACGGACCGAATCGTAAAGCCCCACTTTATCGTAGAGATAATCGAACCCACCTACGAAAATAAACGGCCTATAGAGACCCGGATCGTAAATCTCGGCGATGAAGATCATGTGTGGGTAGCGTCGTTTTACCCGGCTGATGGCCCACTGCCAGAACTCTACAGGCACCAGATGCGCCATATCGCACCGGAAACCATCTACACCCTTCGCCGACCAGAACAGCAGAATGTCAAGCATCTGGTGCCAGGTAGCTGGAATGGGGTCGACGTGGCGGCTACCATCAAAAACGTTGATGCCATAGTTGAGTTTGACGGTTTCGTACCAGTCGTTTATGTCGGGGCTGGCCGTTATTGAACCGCTTCCCGTTACTTTGGCCGGAAACTCCTGAAGGGTAGTCGTAGCTCCTTCAGGGGCTTTGAACGGCTGACCGGGCAAATAATAGAAATTATTGCTGGGCGAGAAGCCGACCGTCGTATCGTCGTTCTGTCCCAGATCGACCACCCCCGCAGGTTTGGCATCCGATTGGTATTGCCGCGCAACATGATTGGGTACGAAATCGATGATGGCTTTCAGATTATGGGCGTGCGTCCGTTGAATGAGCGCGTCGAACTCAGCCATTCGGTCGGGAACACTGACGGCCAGGTCAGGATCGACATCGTAGTAGTCTTTAACCGCATACGGTGAACCCGCCCGCCCTTTTACTACGACTGGATCATCGGGCCGGATGCCATAGGCTGAATAGTCGGTCTGGGTAGCGTGTTCGATAACACCCGTAAACCAGATATGCGTCGCACCAAATTGCTTGATGGCCTGAAGGGCCGTATTATTGATGTCGTTGAATTTTCCTACCCCGTTTTCCTGTAGCGTTCCATTCCAGTGGTTGGTTGTATTCTGATTGCCAAACAGGCGGGTGAAAATCTGGTAAATGATCAGTTTGTCCATTACGGGAACAGCAGATGCGGTGTACATACGGTCGGAATAAGTCAGGTGGTGCAACCACTCAAGTTTACTACTACAAAACTAGGCTCTTTTTTGGCTAAAATATTGGGCTAATTTTACGTTCTTGTTGCATTATTCTCATTGCTACCTATGATATCTATGAAACGAAGCACGTTTACGGGCCTTCTAGTTCTCCTGACTCTATGCCAAACGGCGTTAGCGCAGAATGCCCTTATCCAGCGCGTTAATCCGACCAACTGGTGGGTCGGAATGAAAAACCCATCCCTGCAATTGCTGATTTACGGCCCTAATGCCGGAACGCTGGCCTACTCGCTGAACTATCCAGGCGTAAAGTTGGTGAAAACGCATACGGTCGAAAATCCAAACTACGCCTTTCTGGATTTGACCATTGGACCTACCGCTAAACCGGGTACAATGAAGCTAATTGGCAAACGGGGAAGCCAGACATTAACCCAGCCGTTTGAGTTAAAAGCACGTGACAACAGCCCGAAAGGACAGGGCGTTTCGGCCGCTGATTTTATTTACCTGGCTATGCCCGACCGCTTTGCCAATGGTGACGAGAGCAACGATAAATTTGCCGATATGGCCGACCCGAACGCTGACCGTTCCAACCCGTTCTATCGGCACGGGGGCGATTTGGCCGGGGCCGCTCAACGGCTCGATTATCTGAAAGATCTGGGGGTTACAGCCATCTGGTTTACGCCCGTTCTGGAAAATAACCAGCCCCTAACTAACGAAGGAGGAGCGATGCGATCGGCCTATCACGGTTATGGCTTTACTGATCATTATACCGTCGATAAACGGCTTGGCGGCAACGAAGCCTATAAATCTTTTGTGAAAAAAGCCCACGCTATGGGCCTCAAAGTGGTACAGGATGCAGTCTATAACCACGCCGGTATCAATCACTGGCTGCTGAAAGATATGCCCAGCAAAGACTGGCTGCACCAGTGGCCCACCTATACCAATACGTCCTACAAATACCAGCCGATTACCGACCCACACGGAGCCGAACGCGACCGGAAGGTTACGCTCGATGGCTGGTTTGTACCGTTCCTGCCCGATCTGAATCAAAGCAATCCACTCGTGGCTAATTTCCTGATTCAACACGCCATCTGGACGGTCGAAAATTTTGGTGTCGATGCGTGGCGGGTCGATACGTATATGTACAACGACCAGCCCTTCATGAATCGATGCAACCAGGCGCTTATGGATCAGTATCCGAAGATTCACATTTTCGGCGAATCGTGGGTGAATAACGTGGTCGACCAGGCGTACTATACGCGTAATAAAATTGACTTTCCGTTTAAATCGAATCAGCCAGGGGGGCTCGATTTCGTGCTGTACTCCTCGATGCTCGATGCGCTGAAGCAGAACTTTAGCTGGGACGATGGCGTAAATCGATTCTATCAGGCGCTGGCGCAGGATGCCGTTTATGTGGATCCGAACAAGCTGGTAACCTTTCTGGATAACCACGATACCGACCGCTATCTATCGGTCATTGGTGATGATTTCGACAAGTATAAAATTGGCCTGACCTGGTTGCTGACAACGCGGGGAATTCCGTCGATGTATTACGGAACCGAAATCTTGATGAAGAATTTCAAAGATCCGTCGGATGCCGAAGTACGTCGCGATTTTCCCGGCGGCTTTCCGGGCGACAAGCAAAACAAGTTTGAGGCCGCTGGCCGTACGGACCGCGAAAACGAAGCGTTTCAATTCGTGCGTAAACTGGCTACCTACCGACGCGATAATCCAGTAATGCATACAGGAAAACTCATGCAATTTTTGCCTCAGGATGGTACGTATGTGTATTTTCGCTACGATGGTAGCAAGACCGTGATGGTAGCTACCAATACTAATGAAAAAGAAATAACCCTCGACGCGGCTCGGTTTGCTGAGCGAATGAACGGTTTTACAAAAGCCCGCAATGTGCTGACCGATCAAACCTTAACCGGTCTGAACATGCTGAAACTGCCCGCCAAATCAGCACTGGTACTGGAATTGGTGAAGTAATTTGCTTCTTTATGGACTGATTATAAGTCAATTGTTCGAAACTTTCGACGGTACAGGAAGTTGAGCAACCTGTAACATAGTTTTGACCTATGAACTCGTCAAACGCATCCGATCATATACCAACTGAGCGACTACAGTCGGCTGAGGCTGTGCAGTTGGCACTGGCTGCCTATGATGCTTCGCTGAATGGCATTATATCGATGCAGGCCATTCGAAATCGGAAGGGAGAAGTTGTCGATTTTTTGATGCTGACAGCCAATCGGGCTGTGGAGCGTATTTTGCAGATGTCGCCCGAAAAGATCGTTGGCACGCGAATGCTGGAAACGTTTCCGGGCAATGTTCAGTCGGGGATGTTTGCGCTGTATGAACGCGTGGTTGAAACGGGGCAAGCCGAGCAAATCGTTGAACATTACACGGATGTGTATGGTTTGCAGGGCTGGTTCGAAGTATCCGCCGTGCGGTCTGAGTTGGATCAACTGGTTATCACGTTTATCAATATAACCGATAGCAAGCAGGCCGAACTGAAAATAAAGCAGCAGGCCGATTTGTTACAGGCTGTGCTCGATCATACCCAGGCGGCCATTTCACTGCACGAAGCCATTCGCGACGAAACCGGGAGAATTATTGATTTCCATACGATTCTGGCCAATCAGCAGGCCATTCGGATGTGGGGCGATCTGGCCGAGCCTATCCTGACAAAACGGTTTTTTGAGGTGGCTACGCCCGAACAGCAACAGATCGATTTTGCCAAATACGTGCATGTTGTTGAAACGGGCGACCCCGACCTGAGCGAATTCAGTATTGGCGATCAGTGGTGGTTACGGCTGACCACCCGCTCGGGTGATGGAGTCGTGATTTCAAACGTCGATATTACAGAAAATCATCGCAATCGACTCCAGGTTGAAGCGACTAACCTGGAATTAAAACGTTCGAACGAAAACCTCCAAACATTCGCGTACATTGCCAGTCATGATTTGCAGGAACCATTACGAAAAATTCAGTCGTTCGGCGATATTCTTCGTAGCCAGTATGCTAGTCAGCTCGATCAGGAAGGCATTGATATTGTTGAACGGATGCAGGTTGCAGCCGAACGGATGTCATTGCTGATTCGGGATTTGCTGGATTATTCCCGAATCAGCACTCACCGCGAAACGTTCCGATCGTTTTCGTTAGGCAGGCTTATTGAGGATATTATCGAAGACCTATGGCATCCCATTGAACAGACCAAGGCAACCATTCAGTTAGGAGCCCATGAGGAGTTGCCTGACATTGTAGGTGACCGATTGCAACTTCGTCAGTTATTTCAAAACCTGCTTTCCAATGCCCTTAAATTTTGCCGAAAAGATGCCAATGGTATACTCATAGCGCCGGTTGTGCAGATTACGGCTCAAAAAATGCCGGGTTCAGCATTGCCCTCAATCAGTACGACAGTCTTGTCGGCTAAACGCGCTTACTGGGCTATTGCTATTGCCGATAATGGCATCGGTTTTGACTCGAAATATGCCGATCAGATTTTTCAGGTTTTTCAGCGGCTGCATACCCGGCATGAGTTCACCGGCACTGGGATTGGACTGGCTATTGTCAAAAAAGTGATTGAACAGCACGATGGGGCTATTGACGTGCAGAGTCAGATTGGCGAAGGAACAACGTTTACGGTTTACCTGCCGGTTTAGCTTTTTGGCAGGATTTGCCGGATGAACAGGATTGAAATGAATGATAAAATCCTGCCGGAAGCAATTCCAACGGTTTGATTCTGTTTGGAGTCCTATCGGAAACCGCCAAGCCTATGAAATCACTTTTCCTTCTTTTATCCGTAATCCTGTTCGTTTCTGGCTGCCAGAAAGACAGCGTTAGTTCTGCCGATGATGGTACGTTGCCTGGCCAGTTTCGACTGGAAATTGATCCGATTCGCTGTGCAATGCCCACTACCCAACGGCTGTTGGTCGATCAGACAGGTTCGTCCACTTACCGCTTTACTTACGACCGTTTTGGTGTGGGGACCTATCAACTTGCCGGGGTAAAGGCCGTAAAAAGTAGTTCGACAGCCTACGAATTATCCGTTGATGGACAGTCCATTGGGCAGTATGCCGTTGACGAAATTAGCACACTACGTGGACCCCGGAAAGGATGGGTACTGATGGTGCGCCACCGTTTGGGCGAGACCGATGGCCTGGAATTTATGGGGATGAAAGAGTAAGCGCCGGAGCGGTCATTTCCCATCCCGAAAGCATTGGGTTTTCGGGATGGGAAATGACCGCTCCCGGTTAAACCGCTACCCCTTCGGCATCGTACGCCTTGTACCAGTTCACGTTTCGGGTGAGGTACATGATAACCCCTAGAATCAGCAGCAGGCCTAGGCTTCCCAGTAGCAGTGAATAATCTTCCAACTGAAGCAGGGAATAGAAAAATCCGTAAAGCAAAGCCAGAATTACACTGAATAAGGCCGTCAGACGCAGATTCTGAAATACATAGCGGACATAAAAGGTGATTAGGGCCAGAATAATCCCGCTCCCAATCAGATAGGCTCCATCGAACGACAGATGCTCCGAAATGGAGAGCAACAGCAGATAAAACAGGCAGATCGCAAACCCAACCAGCAGGTATTGAATCGGATGGATGCGTCGGCGGTCGAGAATTTCTACGAAGAAGAACGATACAAAGGTCAGTATCAAGAATAGAATGCCGTATTTGGCAGATCGCATCGTTTTCTGATACTCATCGACCGGGAGCAGCAGCTTTACCCCAAAGGTTGGTAATTCATCATAGCCCGAAATCGATTTCGCCAGGAAATTACCAACGCCCTGCTGCGGAAAATTGCGGTTGAATTGCAGGACTTTCCACGAAGCCAGGAAGCCTTTTTCGTCGATACTGCGCTGGTCGGGTAAAAACGAACCTGTAAAACTTGGCGTCGACCAGGGCGATTGTAGACTCACGTGTGTTTCTTTGCCAAACGGTAAAAAACTCAGTTGTGTACTACCGTTCAGATTAATAGCCGACTCAAACTGAAGGGTTTCGGTTTCAGGCTGGATTGGGATAGAGGCACTTACCCCCGACGGCAGCAGGTCATTACTGGGAATACCCGGCTCGGCCGATAGAGGCACCTTATTTACTCGGAAAGTAATCGCATCCCGAATCCCTTTCATGTCGCTGATACCCAGCGATAAAAATGCCTTATCCCACTGCATGGCCTCAGGCGATATACCCAGCGATGCAATGGACGGTTTATGAAAGCTACCCCGAATGGTCAGTCGGGTATTGTACAGCATCACCACAAAAATGCCCCGATTACGTTGTTCGGGTTGCACCTTGCCAGTGATCTGCAAATCGTCGGGCAGGAAATGGGCGAACAGCGTTTGCCGCTGTTCGGTACCTTTCTCATCCTTATTGATTACCTCGTAAGGGACCGACAAGACCGGTCCCCCAATTACCTGCTGGCCCCCCCACTTAGCACTAACTTCTGTTATGGCTTCGTTGCGGGTGGATTCGCGCTCTCGAATCAGCGCCTGGAGCATTTCCGTTGGAATAAGTAAAACCAGAATAAGTATACCTATAGCGGCCATTTTCAGCATCGTTGAGGTACGGATCCAATGGTTTACTCGGTCAAATAAAGATACAGGCTGATCGGGAGTTGATACGGGTTCCATAGTTTGTATTTTAAAAGTACTTTGAAATACAAAGTAAATGAAGCACAGACTGTTTTTCCAATTTTTCCGGCAAGTTTTTTTATTCGGGCCGTAAGCTACTGGCGAATGCATTACTTTTGCTGTTTGTCAACCTGCATCACTATGCCGATCAAAGCATTCCTGTTCGATCTCGACGGGGTTATAGTCGATACTGCTATCTATCACTACCAGGCCTGGAAACGATTGGCCAATGAGCTTGGCTTCGATATTTCGGAAGCGTTTAACGAAAGTCTCAAAGGGGTGAGCCGAATGGAATCGCTGGACCTGATTCTGGTACATGGTGGACTTACGTTACCCGATGAGAAAAAGGCAGAACTGGCGGCCCAAAAAAATGCCTGGTATCTGGAACTGGTCAGCCGGATGACGCCCGAAGATATTCTGCCTGGTGTTGCAAGTTTCTTCGCTCAGGTGCGTAAAGCGGGTCTTAAAACCGCGCTGGGGTCGGTCAGTAAAAATGCGGGTATGATTCTAGACCGGATTGGCATGACCGAGGCCTTTGATGTCGTCATTGATGGAAATAAAATCAGCAAAGGAAAGCCCGATCCTGAAGTATTTACCAAAGGTGCCGCCGAACTGGGTTTCAGTCCAGAGGAGTGTGTCGTATTTGAGGATGCCGTTGCAGGGGTAGAGGCTGGTAAACGAGGTGGTATGGTTGTTGTCGGACTTGGGTCGCCCGAAATTCTGACTCAGGCTGACCTGGTTGTTCCCTCGCTCGAAGCGTTAACGGTAGAGGAGGTTTTGACGAAAGCGGTATAAGCTTCCCTCTGAACTAGTGTGGGTCATTCCGATTTTTCTGTCATCCCGACGAAGGAGGGAGCTTCGGATACTTAGAAATTCAAGATACCTCCTTCGTCGGGATGACAAGTTTGGTACAGTTGGCGTACACCGCCGTGTTCACGCATGAGCCACCGTAAACGGATGTCAAAACGCCAGCCAGCCCGATAGTTTGATGGCGAAAGGCGTTACGGGAATGCCCGTTCGGCCAATATTATCTCGGTAGGTAAGCCGATGTACGGCGTCGATACGCAGAACTTTGAAAATGTTGTCGATGCCGTATCCCACCTCCACATATGGTGTGCCACTCAGTGAACTGAATCCTTCAACAGCTTGTCCAGTAGCGTTGGTGGCTGGAATCATAGCCAGATTCTGCGACGAAACACTTCCAGCCAGTACTTTAGCGGTTACCAGTTCCCGCCATTTGAGCCGACGCAGGAGGGGCAATCGGTTGAATAGCAGTCCGTTGAAGTTGTGTTCAAATTGAACGGTAGCCCAGCGATCACAGACGAACTCGAAATAATTCATCAGGTTATAAGCATTGCCAACATAGAACGAAGACTCGTTGCCCAGCGGCATATAAAGCAACGGGTAGGGAACCGTAGAGGGAATGATACCCGCCCCAATGGTATAATACGTTCGACCCAATACACCCATTCGGAATGAGTGTTTCATCGTCAGCGCAATGCGATGATAGGCAAAGTCGCCGTCGAGGACGTTCCGTAGACCCAACGTGTAGCGTAATGTCAGAATTGGTTTGCGAATGGCTCCGGTGCTGACACGAACGTTATCATTCTGGAGAATGAGCTCGTCGGGAGCGAAACGGGTTTCCGAAATCAGCTCGGTTGTTTCGTAGGTGCTTCGTATAGACTGGTCATCGTCGTGTTTCTGGGGGGTAAAGGCAAACGGAAACAGCGGCTCAAAGCTACGATTGCGCAGTGCCAGCGTTTGCGTAAAGCCCCGGCCCATTTCGCGTCGGAAATACACCAGATTCTCCTCCTGAAAATAAGGCCGTCGGATGGTACCAAATCGGGAGTAAGCTGCAAACAGCGAGTTATTGCCAATGTTGTCGGCCGATACGCCCAATCGTTCCAGATCATACGAACGTTTTACACCAAACACCGTCCAGGGCTTTCGACTGATAATGTATTCGATATTGGCGCTGTACTTCAGTTGTTCATCGCGGGTACCGTAGGCCAAATAACCACTCAGCAGCCACTTTTTGCTGAAACCCGTCGTCGTTCTTAACCCCAGCCGAAACCGGCTACCTTCTATATCATTGTTGGCGTAGGAGTATAGAATGGGCCCCAGTTCAAGATTCGATTTACCCAATGCTTTATAGCCGATAACGCCCAGTTTGATAATCTCTCCGCCTACTTTCATGATCGGCACATTCCGTACTGAATCAACCACTCTCATGGCCCGAAGTTCATTCGCTGAGATCGAACTGGGTCGTACACTTTGCCAGAAGGCTGAGTCGGTTTCCTTGTAATCATCGGCCAGTTCGATAGCCGGATCGTAAAACGTAATATCTTTCGGGTTGTTCTCGATAATATTCTGTGCCGATGTGAAAAAGCGGACCAAAGCACCCGGTGATCGGGGAGTTGGCTCGTCACTGTCGATAGTAACCTGCGTCTGGGCCGGAAAGCGTAAACCCGACGGGGTCGTTTCCCAGATTTGCTCAATGTGGAGTTCGTCCACAAAGTTGATGTTTGCCCGCTTATCTACCTGAGCATCAATTTGTGCCAGAGCAAAGTGCGTTGTGTCGATCCAGATGGTGCCATTAAACGCCAGATCACTCAGGCGTTTGGGCGTAAACTCAATGGCGTAACAAACTAAATTGTTAAGCTGAACCGTGTCTTTCAGGCGGTACGTATAGATCGTTTCCCACTGTGCGCCAATGGGCGAAGGGATGTCTTTGCGGAGTACGATGAGCGCGTTCCGGTAGAAATTGTATTGCTGGAATGAGGCTCCCGTAAGTTGCGCAATCAACCCGCCATCTGATACACCCACGCCCGTTACGTGCGATTTGAGCAGATATTCTTTTGTTTTTTCGGGATTGGTACGGGCGTAAAAATTAGAAAGAGTTTCGGAGATAAATACGGGCACAGCCGGCTGGCCGTTTTGATCGGTAATGGCTGGAAGTTTTCCCAGTAGCTTGCCAATTGGCCCCGGCCCCTTATTGTTCTTTCGCTTCTGGGCGAAATTATTGATATACGCTTCAATTTTAGTATAACTGTCGTATTGGTACGCCCGTAACTGGGCCGGGTTGTATTGGTCGCCCCGGCGCACGGCTTCCCGCATTACCCGATAAGCCGGATCGCCCCCTTTGGCGTACACTTTTACTTCCTGTAAGCTGGTAGCGGCTGCCAATAAATGGGCATCGATGACCTGATTAGCTTGAGCCAGAACGGGATAGGTACCTGTTCGATAACCTAAGCTAAGGACTTGTAAGGAATCGGATAACGCGTTGACTCGCAATACATAGCGACCATTGACATCAGAAGTTGTACCGGCCGTTTTGCCTTTTAGCGCAATACTGGCAAAGGGAATACCTTCACCCGTAGTAGCATCGGTTACCTGACCGCTAATGGTATAGACTTTGGGCTGAGCTATGATCTCAACAGACCATCCCATCAGCAAAAGAATAATAGCCGTTAAGGTGCGTAGTAGTGAATTCATTCAAACAGTATGTCAGCGAACTGTTGTCCTATACGTAAGCGAAAAATAGTCAATAGAGTTTACTATAAACTAAAAAAAGCGCCCTCAAAATCAGCTTACCTGATAAAACCTTCAGGATATTCTAAAAAAGAAAGGTATTGTACTATTTTGTTGAATAGGATACCTCCCTGTCTGGTAATCAATACGTAAGGTAGTACATTTCCGTTGCACCAATAGGAATACAAAACGCAATGGGAACCCGGCGTATCCAGATTCCCATTACTAAGAAAAGGCTATTGTTATACTCGACTATTGCACGGACGGATAGGCCTGCTGGGCAGCTACGATACGCCACTTCTTATCCTGCTCCCGAAGTACATGGGTATAGACGGAGGGCGTTGATGCGCCGGTTAACGTACCCCGTACAACAATGAGCTGGTCGTCAAGGGCTTCGGCATTCGTTACTTTGGTCTGGACAACTTCAGGGGTTGTGCGTTTGAGCAGATTTTGTTGGACATCCGAACCGTGAAGAAGCGTTCCGGCTTCGGTCAGCAAGGCCGTTTTAGAATTCATGACGGTAGCCAGAGCGGCTGTATCCCCTTTGCTGTAAGCGCTGGCGTAGGCTACTTCAACGGCATAGGCAATAGAATCGACTTTGGTTTGTGGCATCGATTCGGGCCGGGGTTTGTTGCCACGTACCCAATTCTTACCCGCATTGGCCAGCTTATTGAAAACGGGTACATCGAACCCAATACCAGCCGCAAAAACGATGGCGACGAGTATAGGCAGAATGAGTTCTTTCTGTAAACTGCCCGTCCGGCGATTTCGGCTGTAGCCCACCAGCGACGACCAGTTATTGACAATGTGGAAGATAGCGGCTGTGACAAACAGCATACCAAACCAGGCATGGGTATGATCGACAATGTGCGAACCCTGACCGAAATAAATCAGGAGACCCGTAGCCGCCAATACTAGGAAAATGGCAGCCACAAACAGACTAACTAAATTTTTTGATTTCATACAACAAGATTACGTGGAAGCGGAGCCGGGTTATCAACCGACTGCCATTCAAAACAGCATTGGTAAAAATGAAATACAAAGGTAAGTTGAATGTGGGTAAAGATTCGTATGCGGCCTGATGACGTAAAAATATCGGGATAAAGGGTAAAGCTAAAAAAACTGACCAACCGACGGCCCAGCAAATTTATCATTTGACGATCAGTCCGCTTCGGTAGCCCGGTAACAAACTCAACTAAAATGTGAGATTTTGATTTTAATTCGTGACTAGGCCACCGGAGCGGATAACAATTTGAGACTGCGGTTAGCTATGATTGGTGTAATCAGTTGATCGATGAACGTTACATGAAAACGGGCGTTTTCTGAACCAGTAATTAGCCTGTTGTTTCGTACTTTGGCTATCATAAAAGAGATTATACAGCAAAAAACAGATATATCGTTACATGATTGAACCTCAAACCTTTATTCTATTCTACTATGAAAAAGTTTGTAGCCTTACTCGCCCTAAGTATTGTATGCTTACTGTTCGTTCGATCTAAACAGGTCGAGCCTACTACTAAGTACTATTTCTGTTTTTCTAGAGAAGTACCGCGCCTTGAAAGTCCCGAGAAACTAAAAATGGTTTATACGGATATTAGAACAGCATCCGGGAATGAAGAGAAAGAAATGCACGACGTTATTCAGAAGTTTGGCACCTTTATCAATAAGAATTGTAAGCCAACTAACGAATTATGCACCAGTGATTTGAATAGATATTATACGTTGGAGCAGGCTCAAACACGCCATAAAGAGATTCTGGAAGAATACGGCAAAACAGGTAAATACGATATTTCACGGATTGATTTTAAGACATTTGAATAAATTATGAATGAATACTAAAATATGATAAAACTGGGTCTAGCTAGAAACAAGATAGATCCGGTTTTATTGTTTATTTCCCCTAACATAAGTCTAGTTATAAAATAGGTCTGAAAAATGTACAAGGCTTAGAGTAATCTAAATTTTGTACATTTCCTAGACCTGTTGAATAACTGATTTTATGTAAAGGGAATAAAGCGAGAAAAACGATCTGACACTTTAGTACGGAAAAATTAGGAATGTCTTATTTTACTTCGCTTTCAAAATAACCTCTTCCAACTTCGTTTTTAGAGTATCTCCCTGACTAGGCTTTGGGGCATCTCTCAATAAAATACGGCCGGTTTGATCGCTAATAAAGTAGTAGGGTATAGATAGACGGTCTTCTTGATCATGAACAACTTTCCACATGTCTTTTTGTAATTCCCGGCTTGCAATAATGTGGTGACCAGATAAGCCGTATTTCTTGATTGTTTTTAGCCACTTCCCTTTATAATTGGTCCTATCGATGGACAGGTAAAGCAGCTCGACCGTCTTATTCTGAGTAACATCTTCCAAGGCTTGATGCTTTTCAAACTCGATTAGACAAGGTTTGCACCAAGTGGCCCAAACGTCAACATAGACGATTTTACCAGGAAACAAGGCCATCAATTGTTTGAATGAACTGTATGTTTCAGTTTCCAATAGCACTAATTCAGACTCTTTGATAATCTTCGTTGATGAGAATTGAGTTCGGTCATTGTCTTTAAAACTGACAGACTGAGCCACAACAACTGAATGAAATCCCAAGAGTACAGTTGTTACAAAGTAGAGCAGACTCACTTTAGTCTTGAGCATATTTTCCTGTTGTATAAGTGCGTTTATGATAGCTAAAGCACAAATCGTCAGCCTAATTACTTGTGATTGACGTCTCTTCAAAACGCTCCTTTTTGCAAGGTTAAAAAAAAGAGTGAGATAAACTACAGTACCCGTTTGAAAAGAATAACCAAACTAACCTAAGTGACAAATTTGCAGGTTTGCCGGGTCGGGCCGTTTTTAGATTTACTCTATAAAAAAAGAAACTCCCCCCGCAACGCAGGAGGAGTTTTCTCAACCTAATCTAATCTGATGAAGTGTAATTGTCGTTGAGTAGTGTCAATCCCGAAGGTTGTCAATGCCTTCGGATATACCTCTTCGCAAAAGCTTATGAGCGAGGACGGCCTCCACGTCCACTGCCACCGCCCCGGTTTCCACCACCGTTGCCCGATGGCGACGACTGCTGTTGACCTTCATTGTTATCGTTTCCACCTTCGTTTCCTTTCAGGTCGTCGTTTTCAATTGATTTCCGGCGTTTCTGTGGTTGGTCGAAGCTCATTTTGCCAAGCTTGTAACTAAACGTCATCCGAACACCAGCGTTATAGAAGCTTGTTTGCGAGCTCTGGGTCAGAATTGGCGACGACAGTTCGGCACGCTGGGTAAACGGATGGTTGAAAATATTTTCGGCTGCTAAGCCTAAGCTGGCTTTCTTGTTATTGAATTCTTTCCGCAGACCCAGGCTGTAGAAATACATGGGACTCTGATAACCCTGCAACTGAATTTGTTTGCCACGGCCACCACCAAAGAGCTGGAAGCCCCAGCCATTGGCCAGCGAAATGCTGCTCATGATCCGGCCACCAATCACCCAGCCTGCGTTCGAAGCCGAATAAATTGGGTTAGCATTGTTGTTGGTCAGAGTTACATGGTAGAGATCGATGCCGCCACCCAGTTGTAACTTTTTAAACAGCATGCCATTGCCAAACAGGTTCAGACCAGCCGCATCTTCGTGCCCAACGTTTTGGTAGCTGGTACGGATCACCTGTTGCAATACTGGATTGGTCGGATCACCAATCGATTGCTTTGATACGTCCCGAACGGCTGTGATTTCGTTGTTGGTCCGACGGGCAAAAAGCGACGCATTCAGGTATAAACCTTTGATGTTGGCACTGGTGCTGAACTCCACATTATCGGTCAACTCGGGAGACAGGTAGGGGTTACCAATCGTGATATTAGTTGGGTTAGCCGCGTTGATGTTTGGGTTTAGGAACTGGATGCCAGGGCGTTGAATCCGACGATTGTAGGCCAGTTTGATAATTTTGCCACCCTTCAGGCTTTTCGAGATGTTAATGCTCGGTACAATGTTGCCATAGTTCGGGATAGTGGCAGCCGGGGTAGCTGTTTCATTACTGAACCGGGCGTTGATGAACGTGTACTCATACCGGGCACCCGCCTTGATGGTAAACTTGCTTTTGGTCGTCAGGGTATATGACAGATAGGTAGCGGCTATGTTCTGATTGTAGAACAGAGCATTGGCTGGGCGCGACGTGTCGAGTTGATAACCACCTGTTTCGCCCGTAGCGAAATAATACTGATAGTCGCTGTTAGCCTGCCGGAAAATACCTTTACCACCGAATTCGAGCAATTGATTGGTTTTAATCGGTGTCTGGTAGTCGATCTGGAGCGTCGATTCCTGATTGTAGCTGGTGTTGTCGTTCTTTTGACGGCCCGTAACGGTATGGAAATCGGTACCACCAAGCAGGTCAGCCACGAAATCGTTGGTCCGGTTGTTGCGGCTATAAAGTGCCAGCATACTGAATTCCTGCTGGGGCTTATAAATTTTGGTATACGTAACGTTAGCATCGACCGTACCCGACAGATCCGTTGTTTTTACGTTTCGATTCGTGACGATGGGAAAATAACTGCTCGGCGCCGTTGTTTGGGTCAGCAGATTGGTTTGGTTGGTAATACCATTGCGGGCACCGTATCGGATACTGGCCGTCAGCGATGTATTCTTGTCGATATCGTAATCCCAGCCCAGCTGGAAGTTTCCGTTCAGACGCTGATTCAGGGTATTGGCACTTTGGAGTGTCCGGGTAGGCTCTGAGTAGGTGTTGGTCGCTTGATCGTAAGAACGGGTCGTCTGGTCGTTCAGGAACGATCCTTTGATATTGTATTCTGCACGGCCGAAACCACCCAGCGAGAAGCCCATTTTGCCGGTCCGGTAATTGCCGTGTAAGCCAAGCATACTCCCCCGGTTGCCAGCGCCACCGTTTGCATCCAGCGTCATACCCTGTAGGGTATTTTTCTTTGTCACAATGTTGATGATACCTGCCGATCCTTCCGCGTCATATTTGGCGGATGGCGAAGTAATTACTTCAACGGTCTTGATCTGATCGGCCGGGATTTGCTTCAACGCGTCGGCTACACTGCTGGCAACAATGGTGCTGGGCTTGTTGTTGATTAACACCCGCACGTTGCTGCTTCCGCGCAACTGGACATTCCCATCCAGATCGACCGACAGCATCGGTACTTTACGCATAATGTCAGTCGCATCGCCACCTTTAGCAGCCAGGTCTTTATCGGCGTTGTACACCAGCCGGTCTACTTTCTCCTCGACCATCGCTGCCTGACCAACTACGTTTACTTCGGCCAGCGTTTTAACATCGGCCGAAAGTTTAATGGTGCCTACATTAACGGTGCCGCCTTTGGCAATGGTCAGTACAGCACTGCGTTTGTCTTTATAACCGATGAAAGAGTAGAGCAGCCGGTATTTGCCGGGAGCTATCCGGTTCAGCGTAAACTGGCCTTTGGCATCGGCCGTTGTTCCGTCAATGGGTTTATTGGTCGATGTACTGAGCAACGCAATGGTAGCAAATTCAACAGGTTGATTGGTCGTCGAGTCCATCAGAACACCCGTAATTTTTCCGTTGCCACGGGCAATGGGGTCAGCTTCCGAAGGAGTAGCGCCGGGTTGAGGAGGGATTCCCTCTGGCGAAATGGTCGACGGTGCTGAATCTGGAGGAGCTGTAAAACTATCGGGAGTTGTTGATTTGGGCATTGCGCCAAATGGATCGGGGGGCGTGGCCGCAGGAACAGTTAAGTTGCTGGGCTGGGTGCTTTGTGGCGTTGTAGGGTTGGTGCTACCCGGTACGGTTGTCACCTGCCCAAACGCAGTTGTCGCACTAGCAATAAGTATAGAAAGAATCAGCGTTCTCATAACGGTTAAAATTGACGCGTCAAATGTCCAATGGATAAATTGTCCTGAGAAATCAAATTGGCGGAATGCCCGTTTTTGGCTGTCGAAGAGGATAAATAGCCGGGTGAAGAATATGAATGCACCTGCATCTGTCAAAACTCGATTTCTCGGAAAACGTTTGAAAAACAGTTCCTAAGCCGTTTCGAGATTCGAGTTTTGACGGCCTGATGCTACTGAACAGGCACCTTTGGGCATGAACGGATTTTGCCGTAATTGAGATTTATGAAATCTGATTTTCAGGAAGTCGATGCGTCAGGAAATGAGCAAACGGTCGACAAAAAGGCGGTGGATAAGGTGATGGCTTGGCCCTAAACCAGTACATTTGTCGGTAAAGTAGTAACTTGCTTAACGCGCTATCGACGTTTTATGACGCGGCTTCTGTTGGTTTTAGCCTTTTTCTGTCCTGTTTTTTACCTGTTTACGTATAATTCCGGTTACGGCTACGATGCTTATGAGTACCTGGTGATTGCGCGTTCGCTCAGCGAAGGCTATCAATTGTACGACTTTATTCCGTCGAAATCCTACCTGCTGTATTCGTCTACGAGCGTACTGTTGAATCTATTGGGAGGCTATAACCACGTTACCGTTTCTGCACTGATTACACTACTGGCAGTTGGTGTATTGATTTCTGCCTGGCGAGCTGGTCGGCTGTTTGGTGAACGAACCGCTTTACTGACCGTGGTGCTGACTGCAATCGGCTGCTTTTTCATGGAAATGAATTTCCTGGAGCCCGAAAGTTGGGTGGCTATCTGTGGCTTGAATGCTTTTACGGTGGCTGTGGGCAACAACGGCAGACCGAACTGGCGTTGGCTGGCCGCTGGCTTTTTACTTGGGATCGGTATGTGTTTCAAGAGTGTAGCTGCTTTTTATGTAATTGGTTTTGGCGCGTATATCCTGCTCCTGTGTCTGACAGGACGAATCACCTTCTGGCCGATGGTCATTCGGGGTATGTTGGTATTGCTGGGTTTCGCACTACCGCTACTACTCTCCATCCTCTACTTTTACACAACTAATCGGCTGGATGCGCATCTGGAGTGGACCTATATTTACCCGTTCAGTGGCTACCCGGCCCATACCTTATTTCTGACTAAGTTTTTTATTAAGCTGAGTTGGTTGATTCTGCTCTTGCTGATCTCAGCCCTATTGGTTGTACAACGTCCCTACCGGATCATTTATCAGAAAACTCCGATTATCTGGCTGGTACTCCTATTAGCCGCTTTTGCCTGTGTCCCCATGCTGAAAACGCAGGCCAGTCATTACTTTTTTCAGGCGGCTGTTTTCTTTTCGCTGCACCTGGGATTTCTGGCCGATCAATGGCTGGAGTTGTACGAAGCCCGTCATCGTAACATACCCTACCGACTTATTTTTATAGGGATCGGTGGGGTAGGTGTGCTTCTACTCGTGAGTTTACTGCTGTATCGTCCCGATGCCCTCAAACGCTTTACGTCTATCGCCGATTATGCGGGTGAAGAACAGGCGGGCGCGTTTATTCGGGAACGAGCAGGTAATGGTCATGTGTTACTCTTCGACAACGCCATGAGTTTATACTATCTGTCGGACCGGGAGCCGAATGTACCGTTCATTTTTACCGAGATGCAGACAACCCATTACATCGAATCACATCCGGATACGTATGGGAAGGCGCTGGCCGACACGAGTTTAAAACTGGTTATTTTTGGCAATCGATCCAGTCTGATCGATGATAGTACGGCCATCAATAAACCTACTAATGCGTATGCTATTCGCCAATTGCAGGCTGGTTTACAACAACATTTCGTGAAGGTGAAAGACCCGCGATTTCCGCTAACCTACTGGGTACGGAAGTAAACACTGCGCAGTTGGTTTCTTTTCGATTATCTTTGTTTTATGTTGCTATCCGTTCTGATTCCTGCTTACAACGAGTTTAAAAATATAGATATACTCATTGAGAAAGTTCAGGCTGTTCCGTTAACGAAAGAAATAATTATTGTCGACGACGGCTCTACCGATGGCACCCGCGACCGGCTAAATAGCTATCGCTCTGTGCCAAACATGACAATTGTTTTTCATGAACACAATCAGGGAAAAGGGGCAGCGATCCGTACGGCTATCCAGCATATGACGGGTGATATTGCTATTGTACAGGATGCCGATCTGGAATACGAACCGCAGGATTATCTGGCACTGGTGCAGCCCATTGTTGACGGGAAAGAGCAGGTTGTATATGGGTCGCGATTTCTGAAGCCCGAAAATCGCCACTCCTACATGAGTTTTTACATTGGCGGGCAAGTCGTAACGATGCTCACAAATATCCTTTACAATCAGCGATTAACCGACGAACCTACCTGCTATAAAGTGTTCAAAGCTGATTTTCTGCGATCGATCCCGCTCGACTGTACCCGTTTCGAGTTTTGCCCTGAAGTAACGGCCAAAGTGGCCAAACGGGGTATAAAAATCAAAGAGTTACCGATCAGTTACTATCCCCGATCCATTGCCGAAGGCAAGAAAATTTCCTGGTTCGATGGCATCGAAGCCATCTGGGTCCTCCTTAAATACCGATTTGTGAAATAAAAATAAGCAAGAGGTCAACGTTGGTTAATACTAACTTTTTGGTGCCAGACGAAAGCATCTAACACCACACGAAAACAACTGTTGACCATTCCTGACTACGGTTAACTACTCTTGTCCCCGTTCCTTTACAACACTCAGAAATGTCTTGGGTATTGGCGCGTCGAAACGCATGACTTCACCCGTGATGGGGTGAGTAAATGCCAGCGTTTCGGCATGTAAACCCAGACGCCCGATGGGGTCGGTTTGAGCGCCGTACTTGACATCGCCAGCAATAGGATGG
Organism: Spirosoma aerolatum; assembly: GCF_002056795.1. NCBI lineage: Bacteria > Pseudomonadati > Bacteroidota > Cytophagia > Cytophagales > Cytophagaceae > Spirosoma > Spirosoma aerolatum. The sequence goes on from NZ_CP020104.1 coordinate 2,576,890, forward strand.
CCAATGTCATTCATATGGACCCGTATCTGGTTTTTTCGGCCCGTTTCCAGTTCGAGTTCAACCAGTGCATAGCCATTTGCTGCTTTAGACACCCGGTAGTTGGTAACCGACAGTTGGCCGTTGTCAGGGTTTTGGCTGGAATACACGATAAGCGCTTTGCTCTCCCGCAGGTATGATGTGATGGTGCCTGCAGGCGGCTTGGGTACGCCCTCGACCAGCGCGACATAGGTTCGCTGTTTGGTCGTGGCGTTCCAGGATTCCTGCATCAACTGCTGCACGTTTTCACTACGGGCAAACATCATTACGCCCGATGTTTCTCGGTCGAGTCGATGGATGATGAAGATTTTATTTTTTGGGTTTTCTTTCTTGACGTAATCGCTCAGGATGCCATAAGCTGTACGGTCACGTTCTTTGGCCGTAGCCATCGAAAGCAGTCCAGCCTGTTTGTTAATGACAATAATATCCGGGTCTTCGTACAGCAGGGTTAACCCTCGATACTGTGAGGTTTCGGGCGCCCGATTGGCTGCCACAGTCACAACTTGTTCAGGCTGAAGGGGATGGTTAAACTGCGTATAGACTTTGCCGTCAATCAGAATCTGTTTATTTCGAAGCAGCGATTTAATATTGTTCCGGTTTTTATGCGGCAGTTTGGCGATTAGAAACGCCATTAACTCAGCCGGTTCCGACACAGTTAGCTGCAAATCGGCGCGTTTACCATGTGGCCGACGGGGTTGTTCGGTATGCTCCATTCCACAAAGGTACGCTTTCGTAGCTGAACTGACCTAATAACACTATGAATGCATGCATAAGTGTTCTGATTTATGGGACGAATTCTATAAATATATTACGAACCTGTTTTGAACTTTTATTCTAAGCTATAAAGTTTCGTAGATCTCATTCATAGAATGATATTGGCTAATGATTAGAATTTGTTATTTGAATTAACTAAGAGAAATAAGCATTAGTTGAAATATAAATAATGATTAATGTATGCAAATAAAAAGCCACTTAACATTTAACGCTAAGTGGCTGATAATCAATGTGCACTCGTAGGGATTCGAACCCCAAACCTCCTGATCCGTAGTCAGGTGCTCTATCCAATTGAGCTACGAATGCATTTCCCGTTGATTGGGAGTGCAAAAGTAGGAAGAAAAAGCTCTATTGTCAACCTATTTGCCCGAAAAATTTGGTCTTCTTTTCATCAGAAACGCGCTTATGCCTTCCATTGCATCTGCTGATTGTCCTAAAGTATCCTGATTGTCAGCTTCTTGCTCAAGCTGGTGGTCAAGGTCTGAGTACAGTGATTGATTCAATACTTTTTTCATGGCTCCTATAGCACGAGTGGGGGCTGAGGCATAATAGGCTACTACTTGGCTTATAGTATCGTCGAGGTCACCTGTGGGGACGGAACGGCTTACCAGACCCATTTGAGCGGCTTCTGGGCCGTATACCCGGCGCCCTGTACTGCATAGCTCAAACGCACGTTGTGGGCCGATCAGTCTGGGTAAGAAAAAGGTGGAACCTGCATCGGGCATTAGGCCGATGTTGATAAAGATCTGACTAAAGTAGGCTTCGTCTGCACATATAATCTGATCGCAGGCCAGTGCTAATGAGCAACCTGCGCCAGCCGCCACGCCATTAATCCGCCCAATTACGGGTTTGGGTAGGTTCCGAATGGCCCGAATCATGGGGTGATAGGTGCTCCGCAATGAATCGCCTAGTTGTAAAGAACTGCTCGCTGAGGCAGCTTTGGCAAACCCTTCCTTCAGGTCGGCACCCGACGAGAAAGCTTTGTCGCCTGCACCCGTCAGGATCACAACGCGTACCTGGTCATCGGCACCAGCTGCTTCAATGGCTGAAGTAATATCCTGAATCAACCCCGGACTCAGGGCATTGTATACCTGGGGGCGATTCAGGGTAATCCGACAAACGGAGTCCGTGACTTCGTAAAGTAAGTTTTCGTACATACAAGGTAAGGGGCGCTGTTGGTCATTTATAGTCATAAACTGTCATTGGTTGTCAGTCTATACCTATAAATGACTATAAAATGACGCAAAGCTAATGGCTTTAAATGAGCCAAAATACTGTTAGTAAACTTACACCAAAACCAAGTGCTAAACCGACTGTAATTTGTGAAAGCGTGTGGGCATTGAGCTTCAGCCGGGCACTTGCCACAAATCCTGCCAGAAGGACGAGCAGGAGCAATGAGAAAAATAGATCGTTAATGCTGAATTTAAGCATGATACTACCTACTACCCCTATAACTCCGCCGACCCCTACACTATGAGCGCTTATTTGCCAACTCAGGCTAATCAAACCTACTAGTAATATAGAGATAGCGGTGCTGGCTAATAAAACACCGATTTCAGGTGCAACGGTCGATACCAGCTCCATCCGAAAGGTGAACAAATAAGCCAAGAATAAATAAATCAGGGCGGTCAGAAAATAGGGCAATCGTCGATCTGCCAGCGTATTGAGTTGCAGGCTTTTGACGTAACCGCTGCGGAAGAGGTAGTAGATCAATAGGGAGGGTACCGCAAACGTCCCTACAAAAATCAGAACCAGTAAGCTGAGCCGTAATGAACTGGAAAAAGCATCCATGCCCAATACGCTGGGCACCTGAAACAGCAATATGCCAAACAACAGCGTCGGCATCAGCAACGGATGAAAAATAACCGAAAGAAAGCGGGCAAAACTGTTGGTCAATGGATAATGAACCGCGCGGGCGGCACCGAATGATGATGAACGATGATGCAAAAGTAGAGTATACAGTTCATACACTATTCATTGTACATTATTCATTATTCAGATTTAAAGCTGTTTTCGTAACCGGGCGACCGGAATGTTGAGTTGCTCGCGATATTTGGCTACCGTACGCCGGGCAATGTTATAGCCCCGGTCGTTTAGTATCTTTTCCAACTTATCGTCTGAAAGGGGATGAAGCTTAGGCTCGGCGTCAATCAGGTCTTTCAGAATATTCTTTACTTCCCGGCTGCTGACGTCCTCGCCTGTATCAGTCGAAATACCTTCCGAGAAGAAGTATTTGAGTGGATAGATCCCGAACTCGGTCTGTACGGCTTTGCTGTTAGCTACCCGCGAAACCGTCGAAACGTCCATGTCGATCAGCGTGGCAATATCTTTCAGAATCATGGGCTTAAGCCGTGATTCGTCGCCTGTCAGGAAGAAGTCGTACTGGAAACGAACAATAGCGTTCATCGTCTTGAGCAGGGTTTGCTGGCGTTGCTTAATGGCGTCAATAAACCATTTGGCTGCATCCAGCTTCTGCTTCACAAAGGTGACCGTTTCTTTAAGGGATTTGTTCTGCTTTTTGCTCTTGTCGTAGGTATCGAGCATATCGGCAAACGACCGGCTGATCCGTAGTTCAGGGGCATTTTTAGAGTTCAGCGTCAGTTCGAGCTTGCCGTTGTTATTGGTCAGAATAAAATCAGGGACCAGGTACTGAGCGGCTCCGGCTTCATCCTCGACCGAGCCGGGTTTAGGGTTGAGCTTGATGATGATGTCGATGACTTTTTTTAGCGAATCGTCGCTGATGTTGAGTCGTCGCTGGATCTTATCGTAATGCTTTTTGGAGAATTCGTCAAAGAAATCCTCGATAATACGGATGGCCAGTACGTTGTAGGGGTCGCTTTGGTCTTTCCGGCGAAGTTGCAGGATCAGGCACTCCTGTAGGGTACGGGCGCCAATGCCGGGTGGATCGAACGACTGAATTTTATGCAGAATATCTTCGACCTCCTCGGTAGAGGTAAACACATTCTGCCCAAAGGCCAGATCGTTGACAATTGCCTGCAACGATCGACGGATATACCCATCGGCTTCGATACTGCCAATAAGCTGAAGACCTACGATTCGCTGCTGTTCGGTCAGATTGAGGTACCCAAATTGCTGGAGTAAGGCATCGGTCAGGCTCGAACTGGTAGCTAACGGCATTTCGCGTTCCTCTTCGGCATAGTTGCCGTCGCCCTGCATTTTGTAGCCCGTATAATCTTCATCTTTAATGTAACTATCGATGTCCAAATCGTCGTCGCGTTCTTTGTAATCGTCTACCTCATCGTATGGATCGTCTTCCTCTTTTTGCTCATATTCTTCATCCATACCCTCTTCCAGGGCTGGATTAATTTCCAGTTCTTCTTCAATTCGGGTGTCTAATTCAGCGGTTGGTATCTGCAGCAGCTTGATAAATTGTATCTGCTGTGGAGATAGCTTTTGCTGAAGTGATTGGGATAGGCTTAACTTCTGCATGTTGATGCTATAAGCGGTAGAGTTGATCCGTTATGTTGAGCGGTTAAGTTGGTAGCGCAAAACTGCCCCTCACAATTATCAGACCAAAATAATCGGTTTTTTGTTTTTGTGCACATAAATTTTCTGTGAAGTTGTTAGATACTACCTTCGCACTCATGACAAATAAGCTTTACGATACGTCCTTAAGCCTGCTGACAGATCTGTATCAGGTAACCATGGCGTATGGATACTGGAAATCGAAAACAGCTGAGAAAGAGGCTGTTTTTAATCTGTACTTTCGCAAAAACCCATTCGGTGGGGGCTTTACAATTGCCTGTGGACTGGCCAATGTGATTGGCTATATTCAGAACTTTGGCTTCTCAAAAAAAGATCTACGGTACCTCCGAACGCTCCGGGGAAACGATGGAGAGCCGATGTTTGAGGAGGCTTTTCTGGAGTATCTGGCCAATTTGAAGCTGACCTGTAGCGTTTCGGCCATTCCCGAAGGTACGGTTGTTTTTCCAAATGAGCCGATGATTCGGGTGCAGGGGCCTATTTTGCAATGCCAACTGCTCGAAACACCGCTGCTGAATCTGATCAATTTCGAATCGTTGATTGCGACCAAAGCCGCCCGATTGCGGCTGGTGGTTGACACCGATAAACTGCTTGAATTTGGTTTGCGCAGGGCACAGGGGATCGATGGAGGAATGACGGCCAGCCGGGCAGCTTATATTGGGGGCTGTGATGCTACCTCCAACGTACTGGCCGGTAAGCTTTACGATATTCCCGTTCGGGGAACACACGCCCATAGCTGGGTGATGTCGTTCGATGATGAACAGCAGGCATTTGACACCTATTCCCAGGTGTTGCCCAACAACGTTACACTGCTGGTCGATACCTACGATACCTTACAGGGCGTTCGCCACGCCATAGAGACCGGGAAAAAATTGCGGGAGCAGGGCCATCGGCTGGCGGGTATCCGGCTCGATTCGGGCGACTTAGCCTATTTAAGTATCGAAGCCCGTAAACTGCTCGATGCCGCCGGGTTTGAGAATACCGACATTGTGGCCAGCAATGACCTCGACGAAACAATCATCAACAGTTTGAAGCAGCAGGGGGCCAAAATCAATATTTGGGGTGTGGGCACCAAGCTCGTTACCGCATTCGACCAACCGGCGCTGGGTGGGGTTTATAAACTGGCTGCCTTGCGGAACGATACAGGCGAGTGGTCTTATAAAATGAAGTTGTCCGAACAGGCTATTAAAATATCGACGCCGGGTATTCAGCAGGTTCGCCGGTTTCGGGACGAACGCGGCTTTCTGGCCGACATGATTTACGATACGGAGGTGATGCATGAATCAACAGGTATGGCCACTATGATTGATCCTCTCGACTTTACAAAACGCCGTCGTTTTGACGCCAACCAACCCCACGAAGACTTGCTGGTACCTGTATTTCAAGACGGTCAGTGCGTGTATACCTCGCCGGGTATTCATGACGTACGGGCGCGGGTGCAGGAACAACTAGCAGGCCTGCACCCTGGCGTAAAGCGTTTCGTAAACCCGCACATTTATCCAGTAGGGTTAGAAAAGCGGCTGCATGATCATAAAACAGAACTTATCCTTAAGCTGCGGGAAGGTCAGACCAAAAAATAAGTTACTAACCGGAATCGTAGATTCTGCTAAGGCGTGGACCAGCCCAGGCGCAGGTTGGTTAGTCGTGAGGAATGGATGGGTGATCGTAGAGGTTGAACATAGCGTTTTGATTGAGCAGGTGTGACTAAAAACGGAAAGCGGAAGTAAACAATGGCTACCTACTGATAGGTAAATATTTACAAATAAGCCTTATTGTAAAATCAGTAACAAGGGAAGCTATGTCAACCCTAGGCTTTTTCTTGCCAACCCTCATTTTTTTCTTGTGGAAAAAATAATTGTCTAGAAAAGCAAGGGGTTGAGTAGATTTGCTGGCAGAGAGGTTGTTGACTACCTATTGAATTTCACACCATGACGTGCTGTTTGCGAGCCTTTTTCGTTTGCCTTGGAGGGTTATGGCTAATTGCGTCCAGCCTAGGCATTGCGCAGGAGCCTTCCTATCTGAAGGTACAGACCAATCGACTGCAAAAGGCACAGCAAGCCGAGCAGGAAGCCCTGGCAAAACGGGATTCGTCATTGCTGGCCGAAGCCTACTACCTGTATGGGAAAACCTACTCCTTTACAGGCGACTATCAGAATGCACATCGGTATTTTATCAAATCACTTCGTATTCTTGAACCCAAAGGTTTCTCGGAAGAACTCAGTCGGCTCTACTATCGGCTGAGTAACATCGAAATCAAGCAGGGGCATCTGACAGAGGCAGTACGATACGGCCGGTATGCCATGCACATTGCACGGTCCTTGAAGTCAGATACTGCCCTTTCACGAGCCTGCATCGGGTTGGGACAGGTCTATGCAAATATCTGGACGAACCAGCGCCCACAGGCTCGAACGTCGTACGACAGTAGCCTTTTCTTCTATGGCGAAGCCGAAGCCGCCTGTCGACGGTTGAAAGATAGCGTTGGCGTCGCCGATGTATATGCCGCCCTGGGCGAACTGCTGGCCAGTGCTCGACATCCACAGGCCGCTACCTATCTGGAGAAGTCATTAACGTTATTTCAGTTCAAGAAGAAGGCGGATATTCTATTGAAAGTTATGCCGCAACTGGCCGGAATCTACCTTGATAACGGACAGTTTGACAAGGCCTGGCAGCTGCTGAGCGATGCCGAAAAACAATATAAATCGCGAAATCTGAATGATTACGATACTCAGATCGGTATTGATGTTCAGCTTGTTCGCTATTATGAAAAGACAAACCAGTGGAAATTGGCCTACGAACGACTAAGGCAGTTGGAACGCCTTCAGAACTATGCCTTTCGGGCTGATCACCAGGGAGCCATCACCCGGCTCAATGTGGAATACGAAACGGAAAAAAAAGAAGCCCTGCTGAAAGCCCAAAATCGTGAATTGATGTTGCGTACCGAAACTCTGCAGAGCCAGCGTCGATTTACCATTACCCTATCGTTGCTGCTGGTGCTGGTAACGGCTATGAGCCTGGTGTTTTTTCGACTTAATCGACGCAATCAGCGAATCAGCCGCCAGAACGAAGCGTTAGTAAAAGAGCAGAACCACCGGGTCAAGAACAACCTCCAGGTGGTAGCCAGTCTGCTGAATCTTCAGGCTAAACGATTGTCGGACGAATCGGCCAGGAAAGCTGTTGAAGAAAGTCGATTGCGGATTCAGTCCATGGCGATTGTCCACCGACGACTCTATGATGGAGAAAAGCTGGCACAGATTGATCTGGACGAATTTGTTCGGGAACTGGTGCAGGGGGTTTTAAAAACCTTTGGGTATCCGGCGCTTGAGCCTCATTTTACGATCGCGCCCATCCCGCTTACGGTCGATAAAGCCGTGCCGATGGGGTTGATTCTGAATGAGCTCATAACTAATGCCTGTAAATATGCGTTTCCTGCTAATGATACCCCTCAGTTGTGGATTAGCTGCCGCCAGCGGGGAGTACAGCTTGAATGCACAGTTGCTGACAATGGGCCTGGTTTCGATAATACGGAAACGTCATTTTGGGATGATAATGTAGTGGTTCAGCGTACCTCGTTCGGCATGGCGCTAATCGATGCACAGGTAGCCCAGTTATCGGGAACCTATTCGTTCAGCACGGGCGAAGGCGGAAAGGGAACGCTATTTAGTATGGTCTATAAACTGTAGTTAGTGAGGAATTATGAATCCGTTAACGATTCTGATTGTTGAAGATGAAACCATTACGGCTATGGACCTTCGCGAGACGCTTCAGGAAGCGGGGCATAGGGTAGTGGCTATTGCGCGTACATTTGATCAGGCGCTGGAAGCTGTTAAGCGGCACCGGCCCGATCTGGCGTTGATCGACATACAACTGGAAGGATCCAGTGCCGATGGAATAACAACAGCGCGGGAACTGCTGGAAATTCATCGAATGCCGATTATTTACCTGACGGCCAATTCGGAGCCATCAACATTTCAGGCAGCTAAGAAAACACTTCCGGCCGCGTATTTGCTCAAACCTTTTCGGCACGACGAATTGAAATTACAGGTCGAACTGGCCTATTATTATTTCCAGTCGATGCTCAAAGAGTCGGAAGACGTTGCTTCGTCGGGGTATTTGTACCTGCCGGTCGATAAAGGGTATGAGAAGGTGGCTCCCAATACGGTGTTATACGTTGAAGCCGACGGGGCTTATGTGAAATTGTACCTGAACAATGGCAAAACGCACCATATCAGCACGAACCTGAGCCATCTGGCTCAGTATTTTCAGGCGGCTAATTTCTATCGCCTTTCCCGCTCATTACTCATTAATCTCGACCATGTAGAGCGCGTAGAACCTAATTACCTGTTCTTAACAGACTACCGGCCCGCTATCCAGATTCCAGCTACCAGCCGGAAAGAACTGCTGAAAAAACTAACCATCGTACGAACCAAATAGGAATCCAACTAGCTTCAGGAAAGTGGCGTACACCCACCGTTATGGCTCGACTGGGGCAGAACGACTAAAAATATTCTCTATTTCTTAATACGAAGCAGGTCGCTTGTACTGAAAAAATCCGTTGCTTTACTTCTCCTCAGATAAATTCAATCCATGCAACCCATTGAATTAGTGGTTTTTGATATGGCAGGCACTACCGTAACCGACCATCACGAGGTGGAACGGTGTTTTGCCGAAGCGGCTGCCCAAACGGGCCTGTTCGTGACCGATGAGCGCATTCTGGCTATGCAGGGCCTAGCCAAACGGTATGTGTTCGAGACACTCTGGAAAGAACAACTCGGTGAGTTGCATACTGATATTCAGCGGCAGGTCGATGTTTCGTATGCTACCTTCCGGCATATTCTGGAAGCGCATTACCGAACTCATGGTGCCACACCAACCGAGGGGTGCCTGGATACATTTGCTTACCTACGAAGCCAGGGAATTGCTATTGCGCTTACTACGGGTTTTTATCGGGTTGTAACCGATATTATTCTGGAGAAACTGGGCTGGCTCGATGGGCTGGACAAACGCTACATGGGCAGTCCGCAGAGTATCATTCAGCTTTCCATCGCCAGCGATGAAGTAGAGCGTGGGCGGCCCTATCCATACATGATTGAGCGGGCCATAAACTGGCTAAACGTGTCTAGCCCCAAAGCCGTGATCAATGTTGGCGATACGCCTTCCGATCTGCTGTCGGGCCGGGCGGCTGGTGTAGCCCTCAATCTGGGCGTAATCAATGGCACTCATTCCCGCGATCAACTGGAAGCGCACCCACACGATTTACTGATTGGGTCATTGGCCGAATTGCCTGCTCTGATTGAGTCTCGAAAAGAAATGATTGAAGTATAGCGGAGGAACGTACGTCGATATATGCCTACTTACGACCTGATTATTGTTGGAGCCGGAGCGCTCGGGACATTTCATGCCTATCATGCGGCTAAATCCGGGCTGCGGGTTTTACTGCTCGAAAAAGATCGTTATCCTATTCAGGCTACTGTGCGGAATTTTGGGCAGGTGGTTCCCTCCGGGCTGGCTGGCCGATGGTTCGATTACGGGCGTCGGAGCCTGGAGATTTACCAGCGTATTCAGCAGGAAACCGACCTGACTGTTCGGGCCAATGGTACCATTTATATCGCGTCAGACAACGATGAGTGGACATTGGTAAATGAGTTGTGTGGCCGATACCAGCAGATTGGTTACCCTTGTTCATTACTGACCAAAGCAGAGTGCCTGGATAAATACCCTACCTTGCAGCCTGACTATGTAGTGGGCGGGTTATTTTTTCCCGGTGAGATGAGTGTGGAGCCGGAACAGATGATTCACCGACTCATTGCATATGTCCAGGAGAAACACGGTGTAGACTACCGACCGGGTTCGGCAGTTATTGATGTGCAGCCAGATGGGGGAGGGGCTACCGTAACCCTCAGTAACCGCCAGCGTTTTCAGGGAAATCGAGTACTCATTTGTGGAGGGCATGAAGTTCGTCTGTTGTATTCGGAAATTTTGGCTAAGGCCGGATTGGTTGTCAGTAAGCTACAAATGCTCCTGGCGGAACCGGTAGCTGGTCTTCAACTACCTGGCAATATCCTGACCGGATTGACCATTCGCCGGTATGAGTCATTTCAGGAATGTCCGTCGTATGTGGCTATCAAGACGCCCGATTCGCTGGCCGAACTGAAAAAATGGGGTATTCATATTCTGTTCAAGCAGGCTGCCGACGGTTCGATTATTGTGGGAGATTCGCACGAATATGCCAACGCTACCCAGGCCGAAGATCTGGGGTATCATACGCAGGATTATATCAACGACCTTATGCTGGCCGAAGCCCGGCGGATTGTTTCGTTTCCAATCGCCATAAAAAAGACCTGGGCCGGTTTTTATAGCCAGACTCCAGCCGAAATCTTTGAGTACGATGTTGATCCTACCATTCGGATCGTGACCGGTATAGGAGGGAAAGGCATGAGTTCGGGCGCGGGTTATGCCGAAGAAAGTATCCGTCAGTGGTTAGGTGTATACGTATAGAGGCTGTAAAATCGAAACATAACGATTTGGTAAAGTTGCCTTAATGTTCGGCTTATAGCGCGTTATCTTGTTGATAATGAAGTAAAATAGAGGTAATACTGGCGTAATAGCCGGATCATACTTTTGCGGAAAAGTACTTAAGCAATACTAACCTGCAAAAGCGTATGAAGCTTCTTTTACTGTCTTCAACGTCACTAACCGGCTCATTGCGACGCCTGCTGGTGACGTTTTTAGTTAGTGCGGTGCCAATCCTGTCGGTTTGGGCACAAACCGTTTCGGGACGAGTTACCTCGGCCGACGATAATCAACCCTTACCGGGTGTGTCGATTGTGGTTAAAGGCTCCTCCACGGGTACTACGTCCCGCGCCGATGGAACCTATTCGCTAAACGTACCAGTCAACGGTACGCTGACGTTTTCATTCATTGGCTATCAAACTCAGGAGCTTGCCGTTGGTAACCGCAGCACAATCGATGTGGCTATGGCCGTAGGTACGGCTACCCTGAGCGAAATAGTCGTAACGGCGCTGGGTATTAAGAAAGATATACGCCAGACGGGAGTAGCTATTCAGTCGGTCGATGGAGCACAACTGCTCAAAGCGCGTGAACCGAACCCGATCAACTCGCTGACCGGAAAAGTAGCGGGTTTAACCATCGGTGCTTCGTCGGAACTGCTGGGCCGCCCAAACATTTCGTTGCGGGGTAATTCCGATGTCCTGTTTGTGGTCGATGGTATTCCCATTACGTCCGATACCTGGAACATCAGTGCCGACGATATTGATACCTACACGGTGCTGAAAGGGGCTTCGGCATCTGCCCTGTATGGTTTCCGGGGTAAGAACGGGGCCATTCTGATTACCACCAAACGTGGTACGAAAGATAAGCGTGGTTTTTCGGTGGAAGTGAACACGAGCCAGATGTTCGATCAGGGATTCATTGCCATTCCGAAAGTGCAGGATGAGTACGGTCCTGGCGATCATGGGGTTTATGCCTTCGGCGATGGCAAAGGAAATGGCTTGAACGATGGCGACTACGACATCTGGGGACCTGCTCTGAATGGTCAGTTGATTCCACAGTATGACAGTCCGGTAGTACCCGGTCAAACGTTCACGACCAAGTTCCCGAATGGAGCCACGTTTACCAGCGACCGTCAGCCTACGCCATTTACTCCGCGCGGGAAAGACAACCTCCGTCGGTTCATCCAGACGGGTATCCTGTCGAACAATAACGTAGCGGTAGCCGCAACGGGCGAGAAATATGATATGCGCTTTTCGCTGTCGTATAATTACCAGCGTGGTCTGGTTCCGAATACCAAACTGAATGTGGCTAACTTTAACATTACGGGTGGGTACAACTTTTCGCCGAAGCTCCGTTTTGAAACCAGCCTGAACTACAATCGGCAGTTTACGCCCAACTTCCCCGATGTAAACTACGGTCCGAACTCGCTGATTTATAATATTATTGCCTGGGGCGGTGCCGACTGGAACATCGACGATATGAAGCAGATCTGGCAGCCGGGTAAGGAAGGAACGCAACAGATTTATGCCGAGTATCAGCGCTACAATAACCCTTGGTTCCTGGCAAAATACTGGTTGCGCGGTCACTACAACAACAACGTGTATGGTTATGCGTCACTACGGTATCAACTTACCGATGGGCTTCAACTAACGGCAAAAACCCAGTTGACAACCTACAACCTGCTTCGCACCGAAAAATTCCCGTACTCGGCTACCACCTATGGTCGTGAAGAAGCTCGGGGTGACTATCGTGAAGATCGTCGGGCGTTGTTCGATAACATCAACCAGGTGTTGCTTCAGTACAACAAAAAGGTAACGCCCGATCTGACCGTAAATGCACTGGCAGGGGGCGAAGCTCGGGTGTTTAACTACAATTCTGACTTTGCCAGCACCAACTACCTGAACGTTCCGGGGGTATACAACTTCGCCAACTCATCGAATGCGCTAATCGCCAATAACTTCCAGGCCGATATGCGGGTGTTGTCTGCTTATTATTCAGCCGACTTTACGTTCCGCGATTATGTAACGCTGACCACAACGGGCCGGATGGATAAACTTTCGACCCTGCCTAAAGGTAACAATGCGTACTTCTATCCGTCGGTAGCGCTGAGTACAGTTCTATCAGACTATATCAATCTGCCAACGAACCTGGGTATTTCATTCCTGAAACTACGGGCGTCGTATGCCAATGTAAAAGACGGTCTGACCCAGTCGACGATTGGTACAACACCGGGCGCTTCGTATCCGCTGGGCTATGGGGTTGACTACAGCTCCTCGTATGGTGGACCAACCTACCAGAACTCGGCGGTGTATTCGCTACCCCTTGTGTACAATAACAAACCGGCAGCCTATTATACCAATACGCTCAACAACCCGAACCTGAAGCCGAACTCCACGTCGCAAACGGAGGTAGGGCTGGACATTCGCTTCCTGAACAACCGACTGGCGCTGGATGCGGCTTACTTCATCAGCAACGACGGGCCTCGTATCTTCACGCTACCCTCTTCGGAATCAACGGGATACACAGGCCGACTGGTGAATGGAATCATGACGCAGAAAAAAGGCGGAGAAATCTCGCTGACAGGCCAGGCGATTCGTTCGCCTAAAGGCTTCAACTGGGACGTGGTTGCCAACTACTCGACCTATACCGAACGGCTGAAGGAAGTGTATCCCGAAGGCGGTATCAATACCCTGGCTTCCAACTATTTTGTGGGTAGTAGCAGTAGTTCACGCTTTATCAACATTGGCGATCGGACCGATGGGTTCTATGCGGGTTCGTTCATCCGTACGCCCGACGGGCAGTTGATCAACGATGCGGGTGGACGGCCGATCGTCAATCCGGTGGCTCAGTTCCTGGGGTATGTGAATCCGAAGTTTGTGTGGGGACTCAATAACCGCTTCAGTTATAAAAACATCAACTTCAGCTTCCAGTTCGATGGTCGCGTGGGGGGGATCATTGGCGATTATGTCCGGCAGAAAACCTTCCAGGGAGGTCGTAACATCGAAACCATTCAGGGAGCCTATGGCGAAGCCCGTAAGAATGATGTACAGGCTGTCAAATCGTATGTGGGTGAAGGTGTAGTGCTGACGAGTGGCTCAATAAACTACGACGTAAACGGGAACATCCTCAACTACGGCGAATTGAAATACGCACCCAACACGACCAAAACGTATGCACAGGACTACATCGCCCGGGTATATGGGCAGGCGGAGTCCTTCCTGATGGATCGGAGTTATGCCAAATTGCGCGAGGTAATCATTGGTTACACGCTGCCACAGACTGCCCTGCGTCGGCTGGGAGTAAAACAGGCGAGTGTGTCGGTGGTTGGTCGTAACCTGCTGTATTTCGCCAAATACAAAGACATCGACCTCGACCAGTATCTGACAGGTGGTATCTCAGGTCTGCAAACCCCAACCACCCGGCGGTATGGTATCAATCTGAATCTGGTATTTTAAAAACGTCTTACCCCTAAATCCCTTAAAGGGGACTCTGCTTCCACTCGGATTTAAGTCACTTTAGGGGATTTAGGGGTAAACCGATTATCGACTTTACAATTATGAAAATTCATAAACACATACTCCTTCCGGTTTTGGCGCTGGGCTTGATGCTGACCAGTTGCGAGAAACCTTTCGATCAACTCGAACAGGACCCTAACCGGCCTACGAGCGCACCCGCATCGCTGGTATTCAATGGCGTACTGAACGACATGTACAGCATTGCGGGTGGTGGTGCCTGGAACGACTCCCAGCGATACAACCAGTTCTACGCCAGTAACTACAACTACTACGCCACCAACGAATACTCCTGGACATCGACCGGGCTGTATTACACGACGCTGAAAAATGTGGTAAAAATGGAGCAGGAGGCTAAAAAAGCGGGCCTTCCCGATATGAATGCCTATTCGGCTCTTGGTAAATTTTTCCGGGCTTATTTTTTCGAGCAGATGACCAAGCGCCTGGGCGATATTCCGATGACACAGGCACTACAGGGACTCGACAATCAAACGCCGAAGTACGATTCGCAGAAGGACGTGTATGTGCAGATTCTGAAATGGCTCGACGATGCCAATAGCGATCTGACTTCGTTGATTGCCAAAAACGACAATAATCTGGCAGGTGATATTTACCTGAATAACAGCCTGGCCAAGTGGCAAAAAGTGGTGAACACGTACAAACTGCGTGTGCTGATCAGTCTGTCAAAAAAAGAATCAGATGCGGATCTGAACGTTAAAGCGCGTTTTGCCGATGTGGTGAATAACCCCACCAAGTATCCGCTGATGGCGTCGATGGACGATAACCTGCAGTACATCTACAACAACCAGTATAACAAGTATAATCGGAACCCCGATAACTTTGGTCAGAATGCCACGCGCGAAAATATGGCCGCTACCTATCTGGGGACACTGACAACGTTGAAAGATCCGCGCACGTTTGTCGTAGCCGAACCGGCTACGGCCAAAGTGGCAGCAGGTGTCAAACCAACTGATTTTGCCGCGTTTGTGGGTGCATCGTCGGGCGAAGATCTGGCGATCATGTCATCGAACGCCAATCAGGGGCTTTATTCGTTCCAGAACCGAAAACACTACTACAGCACCTATACGGCTGAGCCTTACATCCTTGTTGGTTATCCTGAACTACAGTTTTCTCTGGCCGAAGGGATCAACCGGGGTTGGGCGGCTGGTAATGCGGAAGAGTATTACAAAAACGGCATTCTGGCATCGTGGGGATTTTATGGGCTGAAAGATGGGGCCAATACGGTGTATTTCTCGGCCGACGGTGGGTATAAAGTGTTCAACACCTATACGGTCAATGTAAGCTTTGCCGATTACTACGCGCAGTCGGCGGTGAAGTATGCGGGCAATTCGGCTGATGGGCTGAAGCAGATTCTGACCCAGAAATACCTGGCCTTTGCCCAACAGTCGGGTCTGGAAGCGTTTTATAATCAGCGTCGGACGGGCGTACCGACCTTTTTGGTTGGTCCCGGAACGGGCAACAGCCAGCGAATCCCGCTCCGCTGGCAGTATCCGGCAACCGAACGGTCGTATAACGCGGCCAATAATACAGCGGCTGTTCAGGGCCAGTACGGCGGTAACGACGACATCAATGCCGCTATGTGGAGTTTGAAATAAACCCATCGGGAATGCCCAGGCAATCATTTGTCTAGGCATTCCCGATGATTGAAAAATTCGATACCAACCATCAATCCCCCGGTTGGACCAACTATTGAAACCGTTCCTGGCTTTTACCGAGAACGGTTATTGGGCGTTTAAGGGGATTCCTTTATTTTTAACGCATTCCTGCTTGAAGCCGCCCCAACTGGTCTATTTTCGTCCATCCGTTTTTACCTTATGAACCGTCGAACCCTTCTCAAATCTGCCAGCTTACTACCGTTTGTACCTGGTTTAACACCTGAATCGTCGTCACAGAATCTGGCCCGCAAGCGTAGTGTTCGATTCGCCTACGTGGGCGATACGCACATTACACCCGAAACGACGCCCATGAAAGGGGTTGCCAATTGTTTCCATCACGTACAAAATCAGGCTGATAAGCCTGCGTTTGTGCTGCATGGGGGCGACGTAATCATGGATGCGCTGAAACAGGATCGGGCCGAGGTGCAGAAACAGTGGGATGCCTGGCATACGGTTGTAAAAGCCGAGAACTCGCTGCCCATCGAATATTGCATCGGTAACCACGACGTATGGGGATATGAAGAGGCCAAGAGCGATCCTATGTATGGTAAAAAATGGGCCGTCGATCTGATGCGTATTGGCGAGCGATACCGTAGCTTTGACCGAAACGGCTGGCATTTTATCATGCTCGACAGTGTTCAGCTAACGCCCGAAAACAAATGGTATACGGGCTTTATCGACCCGCAGCAGTTGGAATGGCTGAAGAACGATCTGGCAAAAACGAATCCGAAAACGCCCGTGCTAATTCTGTCGCACATTCCTATTTTCAGCCCTACGGCCTTTTTTAGTGAAGCGAACGTTAAAAATGGCAACTGGGCTATTTCGGGCGGACTGGTATTAGCCAATACGCCCGAGTTGCTGAAGCTATTTTATCAATACCCAAACGTGAAAGCGGCCCTGAGTGGGCACATGCACCTGCTCGACCGGGTCGATTACAACGGCGTGTCCTACTTCTGCAATGGGGCTGTGTCGGGCAACTGGTGGAAAAGCGATACCTATCAGCAAACGAAAGCGGGGTACGCCCTGTTTGACCTGTTCGACGACGGAAGCATTGAACGAACTTACCTTCAGTACACATAATCTATGCAAGTTATCGCTGATCTCTTCGCCCAAGGTGGGCAGGATGCTTATTTTGGGGAGCCTGTAACCCAGATTGAACACGCACTGCAATGTGCCCATCTGGCCGAAAAGGCTGGGGCGGATGAAGAAACCATTGTAGCCGCTTTTCTGCACGATATTGGTCACCTGCTTCCGCCCGACTTAGCCAATGGCTACATGGATGGGTACGGTACAGTAGACCATGAACGACTCGGTGCCGACTATCTGCGGGAACTTGGCTTTTCGGAGAAAGTCGCGCAACTGATTGAGCATCACGTGAATGCCAAGCGGTATCTGGTCTATAAAAATGCGGCTTACTTTGATCGGCTGTCGGAGGCCAGTCTGAAAACGCTGGAGTTTCAGGGCGGACCCATGAAACCGGGCGAAGCGCTGGCCTTTGAAACCAATCCCTATTTTCGGGAAATTCTACAGGTACGTGGCTGGGACGAACAGGCGAAAATCCCCGGTCTGCCTACGCCGGATATGGCCTATTATCTGGCAATGGCTCAACGGGTAGAGAGTTCTGGTAATTAACTATGAAATTCGCTCCATTTCTTCTTCTGCTTGTTTCGCTATCTGCGTTCGCCCAACGTACCTATACGACCTTGCAGGTGCCAGGTCGGGCGGAGTTCTGCAAAATTGATACGGCTGGCCGATCTGTCCTGCCAAGTGGACGCTATGTGACACCTGCAGGGCGAACCATTCGCATTACGAACGATCCGTTTGGGTTAGCTATATCGCCCAATGGGCAGCGGGCTGTTTCGCTGCACGACGGCGTGTTGACCGTTCTGCACTTGTCTCGGGCCGGAACCTCACAGCCTGAGTCGGTTACGGCTATCCGTATTCCCGATTATGCCGGTAAAATTCCTGAAGCGTTAAAAGCAGGCTCGTTTCTGGGCGTTGCTTTTGCGGCCGACAACAAAATAGCCTACCTGAGCAATGGTGATAAAGGCCGGGTACTCATCTTTGATACCGATCAGTTCCAAACCATCGACAGCATCAATCTGGATGGCAATGGCTATACCGATAGCTTTACATCGGACCTGCTCCTGAATGGCAATGAATTGCTTGCGCTTGATCGCGCCAATTTCCGGTTGGTACGGATCGATCTGGCTACCAAACGAATCACGGCTTCGATTCCGACCGGACGGCAACCCTTCGGCCTGGCCATTAGCCCGGATCGGCAGTTGGCGTTCGTGGCGAACGTTGGGCTGTATGCCTACCCCAAAGTACCCGGTGTAACCAAAGAGAATCAGGAAACAATGGCCCTGAAGTTTCCGCCGTATGCGGCTCATACCAAAGAGTCGGAGGAGGGGGTTGAAGCGGAGGGTCGTCGGATACCGGGCCTGGGAAGCCCCCTGGTCGATGAAGCCATGAGTGTCTGGACGGTTAATTTGCGGACCAACAAGGTCGTTCGGAAAATCAAGACCGGCGTTCAGATTGGCGAAATGATCGAGGAGGCCGAAGTGGTTGGTGGAGCTTCGCCAAACTCGGTGGTGGTTGGAAGTCGATACGCGTACGTTTCCAATGCCACCAACGACAATATTTCCATTATCGACTATAAACCCGGTGGTCGTTCAGTTCCCAGATTAGCCGGAACCATTGCGCTGAAAATTGACCCGAAACTGGATCGGTTCCGGGGATTGATGCCGTTTGGTATGGCGCTAACCAAAGACGAAAAAACGCTGTACGTGGCACTCCTGGCCTTCAATGCCGTAGCCGTAGTCGATGTGCCAACCCGCACCGTTCGCGGACTAATCCCGACGGGGTGGGGCCCTACGCGGGTAGCACTGTCGCCGGATGAAAAAATGCTGTATGCCATCTCCGCAAGAGGATATGGGGCCGGACCCAATGGAGGGGCCAGTTTCGTGAAGCCACCACAGGGAACCTACATTGGCGATATTCAACTCGGTACGTTTCAGGCCATTCCCGTGCCGGAGAAAACTCAACTAACCACCTACACAAAGCAGGTTCTGGAAAATACCTATCAGGCTGTTACCGTTACCGACGATGGCCGAAATCCCTTACCCGCTTTGCCGAAAATTCGCCAGACACCCGCCAGTAAGTCGCCCATCAAATACATTGTCTACATCACGAAAGAAAACCGGACTTACGACGAAGTGCTAGGGCAACTACGAACGGGTGATGGAGATTCAACGCTGGCCCGGTTCGGTCAGGGGGTGACCATCAAAACCCGCGTGTCGACTAGTCGCGGGAACAGCGGCCGAACAACCGATACGGCCCTGGATAGCATTCGGGTCACAGCCGCCGATATTATGCCCAATCACCTGGGGGTGGCACGTCAGTTTGCGTTTTCAGATAATTTTTACTGCGATTCGGACGCCAGTATTCATGGTCATCACTGGATGATGGGTACCATTCCGAATGAGTGGGTTGAGGCCAATGCGGCTTCAAAAGGTCGGTTCGACGCCGATTCAAAAGCACCGGGTCGGCGATTTCCCAAGACGTCGGGCGCTATTGACCCGGAAGATTACAACGAAATCGGTGGACTCTGGGAAGCGCTTGAACGTAATAAAATCCCGTTCTATAATTTCGGAGAAGCGAATGAATATGCCGGATCGGTCGAAGAGTGGACAACTACCCAGTTTGGCGCGGCTCAGCCGGTGGTGTTCCCCATGCCGAAAGCCGTGTATCCGCACACCTCCCGCGATTATGCCGGGTACAATACCAACGTGCCCGATCAGTACCGGATGGAGCAGTTCGAGCGGGAATTTACGGCTAAATGGTTAGGCAAGAGTAAGCAAACCATGCCGCAACTCGTAACGATGCAGATACCGAACGATCATGGTGCCGGTCCCCGATCTGATTTTGGCTATCCTTACCTGCATTCGTACATGGCCGATAACGATCTGGCCGTTGGGCGCGTGCTCCATTTCCTGTCGCGTACGAAGTACTGGAAAAACATGCTGGTCATCATTACCGAAGATGATCCGCAGGGCGGTGTGGATCATATTGATGCCCACCGCTCGATTCTGATGATGGCGGGGCCGTATGTAAAACGTGGTTATGTATCGCACACCCATGCCAATTTCGGTTCGATCCTGAAAGTGATGTACAATATCCTGGGCATTCCGTATGTGAACCAGTACGACCAGACGGCTTCGCTTCTGCAGGATTTTTTTACCGACAAACCCGATTTCCGCCCTTACGACGCGGTACTGCCCGATGCCCGCGTTTTCGATCCACAGGCAGCCATGAAACCCTACAAAAAACCATTCGACTGGCGTAAAATCCAGAAAGGCCCCGAAATGGACGACCGGGCCGATCAGCGTGCCGAACACTACCGCCAGCAGAACGGCGATTATTGATGCCCGAACGTATGATTTTGTCTTATCTTGCATCAATGTGGCAGTTCATGATAAGCCTGAAACTAACATTACGTATACCAACCTTTGCACATAAAAATTAATCGATTCATGGCGAGTACAGCCCAACTTTTAGAAGATAGCTTACTGGTAGTCTGGAATGATCGAGATGCTGACCGGCGTTTGGAGGCAATGAGTAGAATATATGCGCCTGACATTCATTTTTATGAAAGCAACTCAGGGGAAGCTATCATTGGCCACCAGGCTATCAACGAACTGATCACAAATTTGCAGACGGAATGGCCGGTTGAATTTCATTTTGAACTGAACAAGCCGTCTCAGGTGAACCATGCGATACAAATGATTTTCTGGAACCTTGGTCCTCAGGGAGTTCAGCCCGTGGCCACGGGTATGGATGTGGCCGTTGTTGAAAATGATCAGATTAAATCCTTATATTTATTTTTAGACAAGGCCAACTAGAAACAGCCGAAGGCTGACTGACGCCTTACTCATCAACATAAACTTCCCCTTGTGAAATCTCCCGCTTTTCTTCGTAACCCTACGGCATTCGTTCTGTATGGCGCTACCGTCGCATTCTGTACGTATGCTTGCATGTATGCCTTTCGTCGGGGCATTACAGCCGTTACGTTTGAGGGAATGATGTTTGCTGGAATCAGCTACAAAATCTGGCTCGTCACGGCGCAGGTGTTTGGCTATGCCGTGTCGAAAGGGATTGGCGTAAAGGTCGTGTCGGAGATGTCGCCCAGCCGCCGGGCGGTCAATATTCTCTTTTTTGTGGGCGTGGCTTTGCTGGCGTTGCTGGGCTTTGCGCTGGTACCCGCTCCCTGGAATATCGTTTTTCTGTTTCTGAATGGTTTGCCACTCGGACTGGTGTATGGAACCATGCTGGGTTTTCTGGAAGGTCGCCGTCAGACCGATGCACTAGTGGCTGGGCTGACAGCTTCATTCATCTTCGCGTCTGGTTTCGTAAAAACTGTGGCCTTGACCATTAAAACTGCGTGGGGTATCTCGGAGTTCTGGCTACCTTTTGTCACGGGCAGTTTGTTTGTGCTCCCTATGCTGCTGTCGATCTACGGACTTACCTTACTGCCACCCCCAACCGATGAAGACCGGGCCTCGCGGACCTTACGCAAACCGATGGATGCCGATGAGCGACGTGCTTTTGTTGCCAATTTCCGTCCCGGCCTGATTCTATTGATCCTTTCCTATGTATTGTTGTCGGCCTTCCGCGACTTTCGGGATAATTTTGGGCCCGAAATTCTAAAAGATGCGGGTGTCGAAAATCCGGGAATTTTCGCCAAAACCGAAACATTGGTTGCTGTAGGGGTACTGATCATTATGGCCTTGCTTCAGCGGGTGTCGAATAACTTCCGGGCGTTTACGCTCCTGAATGGACTGATGCTGGCGGGTGGGGCGCTGGTGGGCCTGAGTACGTATGCGTATGCAACGGGGACCTTGTCGCCCGGTAACTGGTTTCTGCTGACGGGGTTGGGGTTGTATATGGCCTACGTGCCTTGTAACGGCCTGTATTTTGAGCGATTAATAGCCTCCTTTCGCTACGTCAGTACAGTCGGTTTTATCGTCACGTTAGCCGACTGGTATGGCTATCTGGGCAGTGTAGGCGTATTGCTCTACAAGAACTTCGGCCATGCGACAATCAGTTACCGCGAATTTTTTATCTATGGCGCCTACATCATGGCCGTTCTGTATATCCTGCTGGTCATTGGCTCCTACCTTTATTTTAAAGGTCGTTTTCAGGCAGAGACCCTGCTACGGGAAAGGGCAAGTGTTGTCTGAAAGAAACTAATCGTGTATTCCTGTAAGCGGTAACTCCGCAAAAGCGGCCGAAATATTATTGTTTGCCCTTCGAAAATCTATTTTCGCTCCATCTTTGTTATTCTTGCAGTACCTTATTTCATGAGCAGCGAGCCTTGAGTACGTAGTTGCCATTGGCAGCTATTCGCTCTGTCACTCGTTCGCTCTTTTGCTCTTTCGCCATTGAATATGAAACTTCTGAAAATTGCCGCCGGAGTCCTGAATCAAATCCCGTTAGCCTGGGAGCATAACAAACAGAATATTATCAACGCCATTGAAGAAGCACAGCGTCAGAATGTGAGTCTGCTGTGCCTGACAGAGCTTTGTATTTCGGGTTATGGGTGTGAGGATGCTTTTTTTGCCCAGAATACTATCGATCAGTCCGTAGCTTCTCTGCTCGATATTGTGGAACACACGAGTGGAATTGCCGTGGCTGTAGGCTTACCCCTGCGACATAATAACCGAACCTTCGATGTAGCCTGCCTGATAGCGAACAAACGGATTCTGGGCTTTACGGCCAAGCAGTTTATGGCCAATAATGGCGTTCATTACGAAACCCGATGGTTCCAGCCCTGGCCGCCTTACGTTCGGGATGAGATCAAAATCGGTGATTTTATGTATCCCTTTGGCGATGTCGTTTTCGATTTGTCGGGTATTCGTATTGGCTTCGAGATTTGCGAAGATGCGTGGGTAGCTAGTCGGCCGGGGCGGTTGCTGTATGAGCGTGGTGTCGACATTATCCTGAACCCAACGGCTAGCCATTTTGCGTTTCTGAAATCGCAGGTGCGCGAACGGTTTGTGGTCGATGCATCGCGGGCCTTTGGGGTGAGCTACGTGTACAGTAATATGCTCGGTAATGAAGCAGGCCGGATGATCTACGACGGCGATGCAATGGTAGCCTCGAACGGCGAATTACTGGTGTCGGGGCCACGGTTGAGCTACGAAGATTTTCTGATTGTTTCGGCCGTAGTGGATGTGGAAGCTACCCGCCTGAATCAGACGCAGAATCGAGCTAACCTGTCGCTGGCCTATCCGAACCTACGCGTGACGACGACCTTCGACTGGCCTGACATTGCTCCTGTCATCCAGAAGGCTGAACTTGAAGCCTGGGAGCGGGGAGGCTATCTGAAAGAAGAAGAATTTGCCCGTGCCGTTGCCCTTGGCCTGTTCGACTACCTGCGGAAAAGTCGCTCGCATGGGTATGTATTGTCGCTGAGTGGGGGAGCCGATTCGTCGGCCATTGCCGCTCTGGTCTTTCTGATGATTCGGATGGCCGTTCAAAATATCGGTCTGGATGGGGTGAAAAAAAAGCTGGGTTATATCAAGGCCATTCAGGCCTGTAAAACACCTGAAGAAATGGTCGGTAAGCTCCTGACGGTCATGTATCAGGGCACCGAAAATTCTTCCGACGATACGTTCAATTCAGCCAAAACCCTGGCCGACGACATTGGGGCTACTTTCATGAATATCAATATCAACGGGCTGGTTGAAACCTACCGGGGACTGATCGAAGAACAACTGGGTCGTAAACTCTCGTGGGATAGCGATGATCTGGCGTTGCAGAATATTCAGGCACGGGTGCGGGCTCCGAGTATCTGGATGCTGGCGAACCTGAACAATGCGCTGTTGCTCAGTACGTCGAACCGTTCGGAAGCGGCTGTGGGATATGCTACCATGGATGGCGACACGGCCGGTAGTATATCGCCGATTACGGGGATCGATAAGCATTTTCTGCGGGGCTGGTTGCGCTGGCTCGAAACGGTGGGACTGAACGTGAAAAACGAATGGACACCCGCCGACCGAACGGGCACCGTCAGCGATCCATCAGCATCCGATGAGTTGATCAAGGTCAAAGGGTTGAGTGTGGTTAATAGCCTGCAACCCACGGCCGAACTGCGCCCGCTGGACAAAAAACAAACTGACGAAGACGATCTCATGCCCTACGATGTGCTGAACTCGATTGAAGAATGTGCCATTCGGGATAAGCAGCCGCCTTTAGAAGTCCTGAAGATGATTGAAGTGCGCTATGCAGGCAGTTATGACCGGGATCGGTTGTTGCTCTGGGTCGAGCGGTTCTTCAAACTCTGGAGCCGGAATCAGTGGAAACGGGAGCGGTACGCGCCCTCTTTCCACCTCGACGACCATAATCTCGATCCTCGTTCGTGGTGTCGCTTCCCCATTCTATCGGGAGGTTTCGAAAAAGAGCTGGCCGACATGCGCGACTGGGCCGCCGACCAGAAGCCCAACACCCGCAAGGGGAAGATTGGGTTTTAGCTAAGAAGCAGTATCGAACAATCTATCGTAAATAAGGAATGAAATTTATTGTCATTTAAGAGGAGCCGAATGAAAACAATTCTTCCCGGTCTTCTCTTTGCGGCTCTATGGGCGTCGGCTTCGGTGGCTACCAAGTTTGGGGTACAGTCGGCGCATCCACTGATTCTGGCGAATATTCGGTTTTTGATTGCGGGTAGCGGAATGCTCCTGTTTGCGTATAGTATACAGCATATGCCAGACGCCTGGCCTACGCGTACCGAATGGGGGCGGTTAATGGTCTTCTCGCTCCTGAATACCACGATTTACCTGGGCGCTTTTGTACTGGCTATAAAACAGGTATCAGCCGGGATCGGAAGCCTGTCAACTGCTACGAATCCATTGTTTATTGCCCTATTATCGGCCTTATGGTTGCGCCGGAAACCGGGCTGGAACGAAATCGGCGGGCTGTTGCTGGGTTTGGTTGGGGTAGGGGTTGCTACCTATCCGCTTTTGCAAAACAGCTATGCTACGGTCGAAGGGTTATTAATTTTGCTGGTAGGCATGATTTCGGTATCGGCGGCAACAGTCTATTATGCGCGTTTCGAATGGCGGCTACCGAACCTGGTTATCAATGGATGGCAGGTATTTCTGGGTGGATTACAATTGGTACCTTTTACACTGCTGTTTGCCGATTTCTCGTCATCTCATTACGACATGCGATTTTGGGCATCGCTGTTTTGGCTCATTTTGCCCGTATCTGTAGCGGCTTTGCAATTGTGGTTTTATCTGGTTCGGCAAGATCCAGTCCGGGCCTCACTCTGGCTTTTTCTTTGTCCGATTTTCGGTTTCGCTTACTCGTATCTACTTATGGACGAACCCATCACAGGGTACACACTGGCAGGTACAGCGCTCGTAATCGCCGGTTTGTGGCTGGGCCGAAAAGCGTAGAGACGCATCTTGCGTCTATTGACCAGATGGTTAAATTGCTGCTGACGCATAGGAGACGCAAGGATGCATCTCTACGGTTTTAATACCGTCATTTCAACCCGGCGGTTAAGCTTTCGTGTGGCTTCTGAATTGTTGCTGGCAATAGGACGTGTTGGCCCAAAGCCACGGGTGCTAATTCGATTGGCAGCAACGCCGTTCTTCACTAGGTACTCCTTCACCACATCAACACGTTGCTTGGAAAGGCGAAGGTTTTCATCGAAATCCCCTTGATTGTCGGTATGACCTGCCAGTTCGATTTCGGCAGTAGGATGTTCCTGCATAAAGGCCAGAAGCTGATCTAAGGTTGGCTGAGCTTCGGGCAGGAGTTCGGCTTTGCTCTGTACAAATTGAAGGGCTTTCAGTTGGGTAGTTGTTCCAGCGGCAACAACCAGTGGGGGGGGGTATAGATTACTTTGGCATCCAGCGTTTTAGGGGGTGTTATACGCGAACGACCAGTGGTTGTACTGTTGCTAACTGCCGGTTGCTCCGAAATAGGGGGCGTGGTCGCTGGAGTTTTTACAGGAGGTGCTGTAACCGTTGAGGTGCTAGTATGAGCAGGAGCAGCATTGCTCGGTCTGACTGGGTTTGAGCTTGTACGATAAAGTAACGTTGGATTTCTGGATCGATCCATGCTGGTCGCCGTTGGCGAAGAGAAATAAAGCTGTTCGTCAAGCGTAATATAGCCATCCGCTTTTGCTGTAAAAATATACGACTGCTTTGGGTCAAGCTTAAGTTGATATACCCCTTCGGCGTTGGTGGGTTGTTGATCACGAATGGCTCCAGCCTGATTTTTGGCGATAACAATAGCCCCGGCAATAGGCGCTTTTGTCTGGCCATCCAGAACGAATCCCTGTACAATAGCCGTACCGGTGGTTGGCGCGACCTGATGGGTAGGTGTGGTCTGGGCCCATACGACAGATACTACATGGCTACTGAAGATACACCCGGCAATTACTATATATTGAATACACGTCATAGTTTAAAGGCAACGTTGAAACGTCCCTCAAAAGTACGTTAAATGCCTTATAAATGGGCTATCGGCTATGTTCTAATGGGTTGTTATAAGGGCTCTTTTTTGAGTTGAAAAATAGTGTATAATTTGTTGATTATCAGCGTATTGTGCTGTGTAAATAATTGTGAAAAAATGAACGGGAAAAAGCCTTTTTTCGTTACTATTGTATGACACAGAAAACCAACGCAACGATGCATTCCCCGAACGCTCAGGCATCCCTTGCACCCGCTTCAACGGGCAATTTGCCGCTCGACGATAGCTGGCGGAAATCTATTCCAGCGCAAGTGTTTCTGAACCATTTTTTCTCGATGGACTATCATATCCATCACCAGAACGACCTCTTCGATCTCGCTAAATTTCCCATTTTTCAGCAGTTCTATGGGCGCGTGACGGACGAGAGTCGGAAAGCTTTGGAAAAGCTATTACTCAATAGCTGGAGTGCCGAATACGCCTTGCGGATTACGCCGGTCGTCAACGACGAACAGTATCTGCAAAGCTCCCTGCACTGGACGTTCCCACAGGCCTATTACAGTGCGTTGTTCAGCGCACGGGCATTTCTGGCAGTTCAGGGCGTGAATGTGAGCAACGAAGAGTTAATTCGGAAGCGGATTGGAAACATGGTCGTACGTGGCTATTACCCCGCTTCGATTGGTTATTATGCCCTTGGCCCTATCAATAATTACCGGATTCAACGGTTGCCGATGGCCAAACGGTTTAGCGTGGCGACTAAATCAGACCTGTTGCTGCCTTCGCGCGAAGGGTCTGTTCAGGCCGAATTGGCACAATTTCTGAAAACCACGCGGGATCAACGGGTGAAAGCCTTGCGCAACGCCATTCAGAATAACCCGAAAACAGCGCTACGAAGCCCAAAAACGGGTGAGATCTTACAGAAGTTCAGTGTGGAGCAATACAAGCAACTGGCCAAACAGATCGGCTACACAACCTATTTCGACATGCTGAGCCGCCTACGCATTTCGTCGACCAACCGAGAAATTGAACGGTTTGTCGATTCGGAAATCGATGTGAAGCTGTTTCATCAGAGTCTGGTCAATATCGTTGCGCATGTGAACTCCGTACACGAAGCGTATATTGCGAAAGCGTTGGGTATGCAGGCGTATCGCCAATTAGTGGCTAAGTTACCTTCTTATTTGCAGGAGAGTTTCGTACGCGAACGAATGAATACCATCATTGCGCCCATGCTTAGTGCCCCAGCTTCGGAGCACGATTCATTTCTGCGCATGGCCGCCTAAAAAAGAATAGCACTAGTCAGGTATAGACTGGATTGCTTAGTCATGGCAATCCATGGATTGAAACCCCGGTCGACAGTTTGTTGGCCGGGGTTTTGTTTACACCCGGACCAGTTCGGCCAACCCTATGCCCGAGTCGGCGGCTCCGTAATACATCCAGATACGCCCGGAATCGGGCCATTGAATCCAGCCGTTGGAGAATACAACATTCGGAAAGAAGCCTTCCCGCTCCCATAGATGTTCGGGGGTAAGCAAAGGGAGGTTAGAGCGATCAAGTACCCGCGCGGGATCGTCTTTATCCAGTAGGGCAAGTGCCAGCGAATACGAGTGGGTTGCGTCGGCTCCATGATAACACACCAGCCAGCCCTCGTCAGTGAGTATTGGTTCAGGCCCGGCTCCGATTTTGCCGCCTTCCCAGCTAAAGGAATGACCAAGTGGGTCGGTGTCAATATGTCCCCGACCGCCAAACAGAAAGCGATGATTGCCCCAGTGGATACTATCGTCCGATTCGGCCAGCCAAATTGACGGTTTACCTATTTCCGAAACCATGGGCCGGTGCAGCAGCATGTACTTCCCGTTGATCCGTTGGGGGAACAGGGTCACATCTTTGTTAGGGGGTGGGAGAATCATGCCGATGCGTTCTACGTGTACAAAATCGGTGGTGACGGCCAAGCCTACACCTGGCCCATGCTCGGATACGGCTGTATAGGTGATCCAGTATTTACCCTCCAGAAACGTAATGCGGGCATCTTCAATACCAAAGGCTTCATCAAGGCGGGCTGGGAATAAAAAAGGTTTATTCTCAATCTGAAAGTGAATACCATCCCGACTGCGGGCCAGTCGCAAATGGCTCATCGAGGTTAAATAAACTTTTCCGTTTAGCGAAAGCAAGCGGGGGTCGTAAGGTTCGCTGGGTTCCGGAAATTGTTTGATCGACAGCGTAGGGATGCCATCTACTACGTCGATGAGTGGGATACGAATAAAGCCTGGTTCAGCTTTTGGGGCTTCGGCCACGCGTACTAGAAGAATAACTTCATCGTTGAAGAGGCAGGCTGCCGGATTAAAGGCGCCCAGAACGTCAAATCCTTCAACGCTCGGTTTGACATCATGGGTTTGCAGAATAGGTTGATCAGACAACCGTCGGAGCTGGTAATTCTTCATTAGCTGAGCCAAAAAGCTATTTTTTTCCAGTTGATGCAACAATTGTGGCACTATTATGCATAAACTTGATAGCAGGCTTGTAGTTTTGAGCTTTTATTGAATAAGTTTGAGCGCTGGCTAAACCTTACGGGAAAGAGCCGCGTTATGTCGAGTGAACCAACATTTATCCTTTATTGACCATGATTTACCAGCCAACGTTTGATCAGGATGAAGACGTGCTGATGTTGAACCCTGATCCCAAATTTGCTTTTGATGATGATGATGATTTTGACGACGATGACGTTGACTTTGATGAAATAGACGACCCCGGTGTCGATTCAGAGTTTGGGGCCGATGATCTGGAGGATTTCGATGAAGACGATCTGGAAGAACTGGATGATGATGACATCGAAGACGATCTGGACGACGATAGTATGGAATAATTAGCCCGGCATGTATAACTCAGAGATCGATTTCTGAGTTATACGCTTGTCGAACCAAATACACCGTTATGAAACCAGATCCGGCTGAAGAGCCCTTAGTGACTACTAAACATGCGGATGAGGAGGGCACAGCTCCCGATTCTGAAACCCAGTCGTCGGCTGCCAGTGAAGCTGGTGATCGCACCACCGAAGATGGCTCCCGCGCTCCCAACGACCCCGCCGAAGGAGCTTAATCCAATGATTGAATGAGTGAGTGATAGAATGATTGAATAGGCTGACGCAAGCTTTTTTATTCAATCATTCTATCACTCACTCATTCAATTATTACAGAAAGCAGCGTCTGGCATTTCATCTCGGTTTCCTGCCATTCGCGCTCGGGAACTGAATCTTCGGTGATACCTGCCCCTGCGTAAAGTGTTGCCTGTTTGCCTTCGAGTTTCATGCAGCGGATATGTACAAAAATATGACTCGACGGCCCCTCCTGATTCGTATTGATATTGACAGGGCCTAAAAAACCACTATAAAATTCGCGGTTATGGGCTTCATGTTGCTGGATAAACCGGAACGCTACATCGCGGGGAGTGCCGCAAACGGCTGACGTTGGGTGCAACAACCGAAGCATGACGGTTCCTAACTGGGGATACCGCACTGCCTGCGTATCGACGGTAAACGAGGTGCCCAGGTGCATCAGATTCCCGGCTATAACACTCTTTGGCCCTTCTTCAATATATTCCCGCAGACGGATCTTCTTGAAACATTCGATGATGTAGCGGCATACAATCGCCTGTTCTTCAATCTCTTTTTGTGACCACATAGCCTCGGCTGGACGCTTAGCAGTGCCATCTGGATTGAAGGCCGATTGGGTACCGGCTAAGGCGGCTGTCTGGAAAATACCATCGGCATTTTGGCTGACCAGTCGTTCGGGAGTAGCGCTGATCCAGATTTGCCCTTTCTCTGGTATCGAAACCGCTGATACAAAGGCATTCGGGTATTTTTCGCAAAGTTTATCGAACAACGCTACCGCATTGGGAGCCTCAGCGAACAGTACCTGTTTTGTGCGTGATAAAACCACTTTGCGGAATTCGCCCCGTTGCATCGCTTCAACCGCTTCTGCTACATTCTGAACATATTGTTCCTGTGCATGCGGCTCGTTAAGGGCTACCGGGTTACTCAATATGGGTTGGTCGCCTGTAGCGATGGCTTTTCGGACCGCCTGCCAGAACGGCTCAGCTTTCGCTGACGAGTTATCTGAATGAGTGGGCTGATTGGCAAGGGAAGAATTGCCCGAAAATGTTGCCTGAATATCGGCCCGCAAAAAGAGCGTTTGCGGAACGTAGTCGGTCGTATCTAAATGTTCATCCGGCTGTGCTTCAACATGCATACTCCGGGCGAGGTTGTCGAAAGGGCTGATTACAAAACCAGCGGGCAACTCTTCCAGATCGGCCGACACCCGTGGTAGTACATCATCGAACGATACAATCAGGTGTTTATCCTGCTGATTCGGTAATCGCCAGAGAGCAGCCGGAAAGCCTACCGAGAGTGCCGCTTCCCAATAATCAATAGCACTAGGAGCCGGTACAAACAGGCGACGTTTGGTAGTTGGAGTACTCGAAACGAATTTACTTACAGACTCAGGTTGCATAATAGATAGCCAGCCAATTGGGGGTCGGCTACAACGATAACATATTTTACGGTGAATTTGTGCTGCATTTTCTACGAACTTTGCGGTTGGATTATCAGTCCGGCCAACGCTTATGATTCGTATCTTTCAACAGGACGAAACCGCCGTCCGCAAAATTCGGGACATTGATTCCTTCTCCGACACCGAACGAACCCTATGGGTCGATCTGCAGAATCCAACCCCAGCCGAAATAAAGAGTGTCGAAGAAAAATTCGATGTCGATTTTCTGAGTCAGCAGGAGCAGTTGGAAATTGAAAGTAGTTCGCGGTACATCGAAGAAGATGATTTCATGATTGCCAACTCCAACTTTCTTATTCCTGATAAGGAACAACGGTATGTGAATGTGCCGGTGAGTTTTATCCTGAAAGATGACACGTTGTTCACCTACCGTAATGCTGATCTGAAATCGTTTGCCGATACGGTAAAGCGGATTAAGTCGCGCCGGGCAGTTTTCAGCGATGGGGCCCAGATCATGATTTCCATCTTTGAGTCACGGATCGATTACGATGCTGATTTGATCGAGTTAGTATCGAACGAAATCAAAGCCATCAACCGGATGCTCGATCTGGATGCCAATCTGGACCGCGAGATGCTCCTGAATATCAACGATTATCAGGAGCTAACCATGTTGATTCGGGAAAATGTGGTTGATAAACAGCGAGTTATTTCATCCATGATTCGCTCTGATGGCTGGTTCAATGAACTGGAGCAGCAACGGTTACGAACCCTCATCAAGGATAT
This sequence comes from Spirosoma aerolatum, assembly GCF_002056795.1. Classification (NCBI taxonomy): domain Bacteria; kingdom Pseudomonadati; phylum Bacteroidota; class Cytophagia; order Cytophagales; family Cytophagaceae; genus Spirosoma; species Spirosoma aerolatum. The sequence continues at coordinate 2,608,666 of NZ_CP020104.1, forward strand.
TAACTCGCTGATCGAACACACAAATTTCATTTTCGAGCGACTGGAGTTCCTGCAAAATACCTACCTCGGTCTGATTGACCTGGAGCAGAACCGGGTCGTCAAAATCTTTACCGTTGTGTCGCTGGTCTTTCTGCCGCCAACCTTGCTGGCCAGCATCTGGGGTATGAACTTCGATGAGATGCCCGAAGTTCACTGGAAATATGGGTATGTATTTGCGCTGGCTATGATGGTGCTTTCGTCGGCCCTGACCGTTTGGATATTCCGTCGGAAAAACTGGTTGTGAAGCCTGACGGGCCTGTACGATGTAGGCTATCAAAATTATAGATGAAAAGGGGGATGTCAGCGAGTTACCTTTTTAAGGGGTTAGCGTCTGATTGTCAAACAAATTCCCCTTCACTATGGAACAGGCGCAAACCCGACTGGAACTTTTTTACACGCAGGTAGTCACCTTTGTTACGCTTTATGGTGGCCGTGTGCTGCTGGCGATCCTGACACTTATCGTTGGCCTTTGGGCTATAGGCTGGATTACCCGAATTCTGGCTACTACTATGACCAAACGGCATGTCGATCGGGATGTACAACCCTTTCTGCTATCGTTGGTCAATGGTTTGTTGAGGGTCTTATTACTCCTTAGTATTGCCAGCACGCTGGGTGTTCAGACGACCTCGTTCGTGGCTATCATTGGAGCGGCTGGTCTGGCCGTAGGACTAGCCTTACAGGGTAGTTTATCCAATTTTGCCGGGGGCGTATTAATCTTAATTTTTAAGCCGTTTCGGGTAGGCGACCTGATTACGGCACAAGGTTTTACGGGAAATGTTGAAGCGATCCGAATTTTCGATACAACGCTGGTAACCCTGGATAACAAAACGATCATTCTGCCCAACGGATCATTGTCGACTGCTGCTATTACGAATATCAGCACAAAGGGAGTTATTCGTGTTGATCAGGTGTATACGGTAGGCAGTCAAAATGATCTGGACGCTACCAAGGTGTCGATTCAGAAAGTCATTGCAGCCTGCCCATATGCGCTTCAGGATCGGGAGCATGATGTGCTGATTGCAAAACTGGGGGCTAACTCACGTGACTACGATGTGCGTGTGTGGACCAAGAGCGACACCTATTGGGATACGTACTATTACATGCTCGAGCATATTGCCCGGCAGTTTGGTAAAGACGGTATCGAAGCTCCCAAGCCGAAAATGTTTATTACAAACGAAGAATAGCCATTCGTTCGGAACCTAACAAAAACGCCCACCTGGACTTTGGTTGTTCAGGTGGGCGTTTTTATACCAGTTTTTTTGCTGATTCGTTAAACGTTTTTACGGCAAATGAGTCTAACTCATGATGAGTGTCAGTACTCACCGCTTACGAATGAATCGCCATGAACATGCTAAACACAATAAAACGGCTCGCACTGATGACTTTACTGGCATTGAGTCCATCGTTGGTGCAGGAAGCCGCTGCTCAACCCGGTGTTACGGTGCCTGTTGAGTCGTTTTATAACGAACTGTCTCCATATGGGCAATGGATGCAGTACCCTGGCTACGGAAATGTGTGGCTACCCAATGCCGGACCTAATTTTCAGCCGTATGCCAGTGCAGGTCACTGGGTCATGACCGAATATGGCAATACCTGGGTATCCGATTATGCCTGGGGCTGGGCGCCGTTTCACTATGGTCGCTGGATTTACGACCCTGCCTACGGTGGGTGGCTTTGGGTGCCAGGTAGCGACTGGGCTCCTGCGTGGGTATCATGGCGGTCGGGTGGAGGGTATTATGGATGGGCACCACTGGCACCTGGCTGGGATATTAATGTCAACATCAATATCCCTTCGTTTTACTGGAATTTTGTCCCCCAGATTTACATAACCAGCCCGAATCTGTATAGCTATTGTGTGCCACGCCCACGCGTAGTGAATGTCTATCAGCAAACAACGATTATCAATAACTATTATCGGGGCGGTGGACGAGCGTATGCCTATGGGCCGCCGAGAACTGATATTGAACGGGCAACCCGTCAAAACGTTCCGGTGTATCGTGTCGAACATATGGATCGGCCTGGTCGGTCGGTAGTTGGCAACGGATCCGTCGGTTTTTATCGTCCTGGTTCTGCAATTGCCCATAATCCCGGTCGTGATAATAATGATCGCTTCAATAACGCACCCCGTCGGGATTATGATGGTGGTAACGCGACCTATAATCGGGGCGGACGGTATAATGGTGACTTTAACAACAATCGCCCGAATTACGATAGTCGCCCAGGCTATGATAATCGCCCGAACTACGATGGGGGCAGCAACGTGCCCAGCCGTGAGTACAATGGGGGCATGAGTCGGGGCAATGGATTCCCAATGGAGCGCAATGGTGGGGGTAATAGTGGCGGTTTTAATAACGCACCATCGCCTAATGCTGGTAATAGTACAATGCCTTCGCCAGTACCAGCCCCAAGCCGTGGGAATTATTCACCCGGTAACGCGTCACAGGGCGACAATGGTTTTCAAAATGGCGGACGAATGGGAGGGAATGAGCCAAGAAACTTCCCGCAGGGTGGTTTTCAGCAACAACCGAATCGGTCGTTTGACCGGGTTGAGCGGCAGCCACAAATGAATAGCCAACCTATGCAGGGCGGTCAAAGTGGCGGTGGTTTCCAGCGGATGCAGGAAAGCCGACCTCAGTCGTTACCTCAGCATAACCCGGGACAGCCGCAACAGGGCGGGGGTGGTTTTGGCGAGCGCCATCAGCGAGGCCCCCGATAAGTTACGTGAATCAATCGTTTCAGAAAACGCCATATGCCTACAGGGTATGTGGCGTTTTCGTTATCACCTGACCATCCTTGACTATTTTTGCTCCCTATGCGCTATTTTATTGAATTGTCGTATCGGGGAACGGCTTACTGCGGCTGGCAATCACAGACGGTCGGTGTTAGTATTCAGGTTACGCTGGAAGCTGCGCTCAGCCAACGTCTGGGTCAACGCGTTTATGTAGTGGGCAGCGGGCGCACAGATGCGGGAGTACATGCCCGGCAGCAATTTGCCCATTTTGATACCGATGAGCAGCTTAGTTTATCGGAAGCATTTATCTATTCGTTGAATTGCCTTCTGCCGGAGGATATTGCCATTCGGGCTATCTTTCCGGTTCGGAAAACAGATCATGCACGATTTTCGGCCACTTTCAGATATTACCAGTATCACATTACCCGGCAAAAGGACGTCTTTGTGTATGGACTGACGTATCATTTCCGGCCACTACTCAACGAGAAATTAATGAACGAAGCCTGCCAGTGTATGCTGAATTACACAAATTTTCAAAGTTTCAGTAAGGCGCGGGCCAATGTCAATCATTTTCATTGCCGTCTCGATTTTGCCTATTGGGAGCGCATAAACGAGGATTGCCTGACGTTTCATATTCGGGCCGACCGCTTCCTGTGGGGCATGGTACGTACAATTGTCGGCACGATGCTTGAGATAGGACAGGAGCGGATGGATATCCATCAGTTTGAGCAGATTATACAGGCGAAAGACCGGAATGAGGCTGGAAGAGCTGTTCCGGCAAATGGCTTATATCTGGTTGAGGTGGGCTACCCAGAAGAGGTGATAATGAGCAGGAATAGTGGGCCAAGGCCATAGGCTAATTGGCACTACTGATCGCCTTCCCTCTGTGCTTCACTTAAATTTTCTTAAATTCGACCGCTTAGCAGTTGAATCCATTATTTTTGTCACATAACACGAACCCCTGAATGGCTCGTATAAAAAAGAAAGTTGGTGCCTATCCCAGCGGTATGATTTTGTTTAGTCTGACGCTGGCGTTGTTTTTAATTGGTTTTTGCGGTTTACTGGCTATTCAGTCGAAAAAACTGGTTACCTATATTCGTGAAAATTACGAAATCCGGGCGTTTCTGGATAAAGACCTGGACGAGAAAAAAATAGAAAAACTTTTTCAGACCATTGCCGAACGCCCTTACGTTTTGAGAACAGATGGAAAGCCGCAGGTAGTTCTGGTAACGAAAGACGAAGCGGCCAAAGCATTTATTGCCGAAACCAAAGAGGATTTTTCGAAGTTTTTAGGAGAAAACCCCTTACATGACAGCTACCGCATCAAACTCAACGAAGGGTATTTTGAAGAAGCGAAATTGCAGCAGGTAAAGCAGGATTTAGAGCAGATCGATGGGGTATTTGAAGTAGTTTATCAGGAGAATCTGGTCGATAACATCAACCGGAATATCACCAAGATTTACGCCGTCATGTCGGCATTTGCCGTGATTTTGTTAGTGATCATTGTGGTGCTGATGAATAATACGATCCGGCTGGCGCTTCATTCACAGCGTATGCTCATCCGGAGTATGCAACTGGTAGGAGCGACGAATGGATTTATTACCCGACCCTTTTTGGGCCGGGGTATGTGGCAGGGATTTCTGGCTGGATTGATTGCGGTCGCCCTGTTGTTGATTTGTTTACAGATTGCCATCCATAACCTACCCGAAGTGGGGATGTTTCAGGATACTGAAAAGACCATTTTTCTGATGGCGGGTGTGGTTGGATTAGGTATATTGATTGGCTTTTTGAGTACGTTTCAGGCCGTAAATCGTTACCTCGGCTTAACACTGGATGAGCTTTACTAAGTAGTGAATAGTTTAAACGGAATAATGCGTAAAGAGTAATGGACAGCTGAGGGTTTGTTCAGTCATTTTTACTCGCTAATGTTCATTCTCCATTAAATAGACGAAACGATGGCAAAAGATAAGCAGACTGGCTCAGCTACGCTCTCTCGCGAAGAACCAGCAAAAAAAACGACAGTCACGCCGACGACTGCTCCAAAAAGTACGCCTATTCGGCCCGTAAGTAGCGAACCGTTGCGACCATCGGCAGCTGCGGCACTTCCGTTCGGGAAACAGAACTACCTATTCATGCTAATTGGAATAGGGGTTATTCTGGCCGGGTTTTTCATTATGAGCCTCGATAAGGAAGAGTTTGGTTTTGGCTTTTTAGGACTGACCCTCGGCCCGATTGTGGTAATGAGCGGTTTTGTTCTGGAATTCGTTGCCATCCTGACCCGACCCAAGGCGTAGCGGAAAGTTATAAAGTTGAAGTGCTATAAAGTTATAGCGTTGTAAAGTAGTTTTGCCGAAACGATTTTCTGACGGTAACTCGACAATTTTACAACGCTATACCTTTTTTATACTAGTTAATGGAGCTGATTCACGCAATTGTACTGGCGATTATTGAGGGCTTAACCGAGTTTCTGCCCGTCTCCTCAACCGGGCACATGATTATCTACTCATCGCTGGCTGGCATTGCCAGTGATGAATTTACCAAACTCTACACGGTCGATATTCAATTCGGTTGTATTCTGTCGGTACTGGTGTTGTACCATCGTCGTTTTCTGACCGATCCTCGTACGGGTAATTTTACCATACCCAGTTACCTGAAATCATTTCCTCCCCGTTTGCAGCCTCTGCTCGATTTTTATAGTAAAATTCTGATTGCCTTTCTTCCCGCTGCTGTTATCGGCTTTGCACTGAACGACTTCATCGATTCACTGCTGGAGAATGTTACGGTCGTGGCCATCATGTTGCTGGTGGGTGGTATCATCCTGCTGTTCATTGATCGAATTGTGAATCGGGAGCCAAAAGATGGCGACGTTACCGTGCCTGATGCGCTCCGAATCGGCTTTTTTCAGTGTATTGCTATGATTCCGGGGGTTTCGCGGTCGGCGGCAACCATCATCGGTGGTATGTTCCAGGGATTAACTCGGGCTCAGGCGGCCGAATTCTCCTTTTTTTTGGCGGTGCCGACTATGGCTGCGGCTTCGGGTTATAAACTGCTGAAAACCTATAAACTGCTTCAACCCGACGATTATCAAACGCTGCTGATCGGGAATGCCATCGCTTTTGTAGTTGGCATGCTGGCAATTCGGGGCTTCGTTAGTTTCCTGACCCGTTATGGTTTTAAAGTTTTTGGGTACTACCGGATCGTGCTTGGGCTGGTGTTGCTGGGTTTGCTGGCAGCTGGTGTAAAGCTGGATGTTCTCTAAAAAGTAGAGTGCAACAATATACGAGGAACCACAAAGACACGCATTGGGCTTTACTCTGTGTATCTTTGCGGTTTCTCCGTGTATTGCTGTGTCACAACAAACTGAAATAAGCCCTGCTTCTGATCCCGGTCAGGTTATCCTGATCGATAAACCGCTTACGTGGACATCGTTCGATGTCGCCAATAAGTTAAAATACGCCTGTAAATTCAAGAAAATCGGCCATGCCGGTACGCTCGATCCGTTGGCAACTGGCCTGCTCATTCTTTGTACGGGCAAGATGACCAAACAAATTGACCAGTATCAGGCGCAGGAAAAAGAATATACGGGTACGTTAGTGCTCGGTAAAACAACCCCTTCGGTCGACCTGGAAACGGGATTCGATGCTGAATTCAACACAACGGGTATTACAGCCGATCAGATTCAGGCAGCAGCTCAACAGTTGACGGGCGACATCTTGCAGGTGCCCCCCATTTACTCAGCTGTGCGGGTCAATGGAGAACGGCTCTATGAAAAAGCCCGACGTGGCGAAACCGCTGACCGTGTGGAGGGAGGTATTAAGGCTCGGCAGGTGACGGTTTCTGCTTTTGAGGTTGATGCCAGCCGTTTCCCTGAAGTAGATTTTCGCATCGTATGTTCGAAAGGCACCTATATTCGCAGTCTCGTACGCGATTTGGGGATGTTACTCAACAATGGTGCCTATATGAGTAGCCTGCGTCGAACGCGGATTGGTCATTTTCGTATCGAAGAAGCCCATACCATCGACGAGTTTATAAAGATAAGTCGTGAGTCATCAGTTTGAAAAAGTCAGCAATAGTAACGTTGCCGACTTTTTCAAACTGATGACTCACGATTAGCGACTGAACATGATTATTTACAACGGTCTCAACGACATACAACCTTTAGTCAATGCGGTAGTTACCAGCGGTACATTTGATGGGGTTCATTTAGGCCATCAGACGATTCTGGCGCGGCTAACTGAGATAGCCCAAACGAATGGGGGCGAGTCGGTGCTGATTACCTATTGGCCGCATCCGCGAACGGTCGTATCAAACGATAGTCAGAATCTACGATTGCTGACCTCGCTCGACGAAAAAATTGAACTGATCGATCAGGCAGGTGTCGATCATCTGGTGGTTATTCCGTTCACGCGTTCGTTTTCTGAACTGACATCCGAGCAATATATCCGCCAGATTCTGATCGATAAAATTGGTACTAAGAAGCTGGTTATTGGCTACGACCACCGTTTTGGCCGCGATCGCGAAGGCGGGTTTGAATATATTCGTGCTCATCAGAATGAGTATGGATTTGAGGTGGAAGAAATACCCCGTCAGGATGTGGATGCAGTAGGGGTTAGTTCGTCTAAAATTCGGGCGGCCCTGAACGAAGGCAATGTTCACACCGCAAATCGCTTGCTGGGACGTGCTTACAACCTGACAGGTACGATTGTAAAAGGCCGTCAGTTGGGCCGTACGATTGGCTTCCCTACGGCCAACATGCAGGTCGATGATCCAACAAAATTAATTCCTGCCAATGGGGTGTATGCGGTTGAGGTGGCGTACGGTGGACAAACGCTGGGTGGAATGCTTAACATCGGATTCCGCCCGACTGTGGCGGGGACGCACCAAACCATCGAGACGTATATTTTCGATTTTGACAAGGACATCTACGGCGAACACATGACCCTGAAATTTCGGGAGTTTCTGCGCCCGGAGCAAAAATTCGACGGCCTTCCTGCACTCGTAGCTCAATTGAAACGAGACGAGGAAACGGCGCGGGTAGTGCTTAGTCAGAAGTAATTAAAGATGGTCAAGGATTGTCAGGCTACGCTCGCCAATCCCTGGCCAATATGTTTTCCGGCTACATACCCCGTAGTCCAGGCATTTTGAAAGTTGAACCCCCCGGTAATCCCGTCAATATCCAGGACTTCGCCCGCGAAAAATAGACCGGGTTGGGCTTTGCTTTCGAGTGTTTGCGGATTCAGACTGTCAACGGCAATGCCTCCGCAGGTAACGAACTCGTCTTTAAAGGTCGTTTTCCCAACAACCTGAAACTGGCTGTTGGTCAGTCGCTCAATTAATCGATTCAGCAATTTGGCAGGTAAGTCGGCCCAGCGTTGTGCGTCGGTCATGCCTGACTCCGACACAAAAATCTGCCATAACCGATTCGGTAAACCGAACGGATTTTGTGAAGATACCTGTTTCCGTCCATTTTGCTGGCGGAAGTCCTGGAGCAGGTTGCGAAGTTGATGCTCGTTGAGCGTAGGAGTCCAGTTGATTCGAAGGACAAATCGGTAGTCCATAGCGGCCAGTTCACGAGCCGCCCAGGCCGACAGACGCAGAATAGCCGGGCCACTAAACCCCCAATGCGTCAGCAGCAATGGGCCACGTTGTTCCTGTTTGGTTCCTTTTATGGAAACGGCCGCATCAACAACCGATACACCTGCTAAGGGTAATAAATAACTCTCGGGTACATTAAACGTGAACAATGAAGGAACGGGCGATACCAGGGCTTCGGCTTGTTGAGGCAGCCAATGATAAGAGGACGCTTGTGGATAGCCACCAGTAGCAATCAAGACCCGATCGGCCTGAATAACCTCGTCGTTCAGCAGGGTTAGGTGCCAGATTGTTTGTCCATCATCCGTTTTCGTAGGGGTAAGTGTCGATACCCCACAACTGGTCTGCACCTGAATACCCAGTCGACGGGCGGTGCCCATCAGGCAGGTTACGATGGTTTCGGAGGTGTTCGTCGATGGAAACATGCGGCCATCCGCTTCTGTTTTCAACGCAACCCCGTGCGCTTCGAACCAGCGTACGGTGGCCGTAGCATCGAACTGATTCAATAGATTGCGTAATGGTTTCTCACCACGGGGGTAATATTTAACCAGTTTTTTATTGTCGAAACAGGCATGGGTAACATTGCAGCGCCCCCCGCCCGAAATACGGACTTTATTCAAGACCGTTCGGCTCTTCTCTAAAATTGTGATTGTGGCGTCAGGAAAGGTTTCGGCAGCTGTGATGGCCCCGAAAAAACCGGCTGCTCCACCACCAATGACAATAATGCGTAAAGATGACATGGAGGGGTAACAGTCATTTTGAATTTCATGTTCCGGGAGATAAGTGAATAGATCAGATCGACGGCGGCAGTACCTCTTTTGTAACGACCAGCCTATAACATCAAACAAAAACTTAACTTTGGCCTATGCATCTGAAACCTCGCTTTTCACCAAAAAATACAACCCGCCGGGGCTTCCGTCTACGGGGAAATACACTCGTAACGCTGTTTATCTTTTTCCTGATCGGGTTATTTCTGCATTACGGCGGCAAAACGAAGCCAGTAGTTGCCTTTTGGAACGATGTTCGGGAGATCATTGGCCTGGGCCGTTCCCGACCAGACCGGGAGCGAGATAACCCATACAAAGCGCCCGAACCTGACCAATCGTCGGATGTGGCTACCGACAATCGAAACAAATCACGGTCGGATGAAAGCGAGGCTTCCGATGGCGATCGAAATTCGCCATCGGAAGCTTCCTCGGGTAATCAACGGTTCGATTTCGAAAAACAGGCCGATTTCCTGCTGCCCCAGTCCAAATGGAATGGCGATTTGATCCGCCACGAAGGCTATACCCTTAGCTATCGCGATCAATATAAAGACGCCGAATGGGTGGCTTATCCCTTGCTTTCGTATGAAACCCGAGGAGATGCCGATCGTAAAAACGAACAGTTCAAACCGGACCCATCTGTCGAAAATGGAACAGCCTTACCATCCGACTATACCCGATCAGGTTACGACCGGGGCCACCTGGCCCCGGCTGGCGATTTTAAATTTTCGCAGCGAATCATGCGCGAAACGTTTTTTATGAGCAACATCACCCCACAGGCCCCGGATTTTAACCGGGGTATCTGGAGTGATCTGGAAAGTCTGGTGCGTACCTGGGCCCGTCGGGATAATGGCTTGTATGTCATTACAGGACCCGTACTGAAACCTGGTTTGCCTACCATCGGAAAAAGTACGGAGGTGAGTGTACCCCAAAAATTTTACAAAGTCATCCTGTATTGCAATAAGCCTGAAATCCGGATGATTGGCTTCCTGCTCGACAACGAAGGCTCAACGGAATCGCTGAAATCATTCGTGGTACCGGTTGATTTAATCGAGCAGCTAACGGGCATTGATTTCTTTCCCAAAATCCCCGACGACCTGGAACGTAAACTGGAAAGCAAAAGCCGTGAAGAAATGGTGGATGAGTGGTTTAGCAATTGAACCAGGCTACTGATTCGGATTGATGAGCATGGGGGTTTTGCCGTCGGTAACGATGATTTTGGCATTGGGCGAAGTGGCTAGCTGCCGGAAGGCTTCGATGGTTTTATATTCGATAATCTGCTTGTTGAGGGCTTCCGAAATAATTTTTTGGGAATCCGCGATGCCTTTGGCTTCAATCACTTTCCGATCGGCTTCTTTGTGCTCTTTTTGCAGAATAAACTCCATCTGCTGAGCCTGTTGTTCGGCTTCGAGCTTTTGTTCAATGGACTGAGCCAGCCCTTTAGGTAACTCGATGCTTTTCATGAGTACGCTTTCCACGACAATGCCTCTTGGTTCCAGTACCTTATGCATTTCGGCCGCGATTTCCTTTTCGATCTCTTCGCGCTGACCGGTGTACATATCTTTCGCATAAAAACGGGCACAGACATCCGCTGCTGCCGATCGGAATACACTCACAATAACAACGCTTTCATATTTTTCGCCAATGGTAGTCAGTACCTGAGGGGCCTTTTCGGGCACAATTCGGTAAAGAACAGCCATTTCGGCACTGATGTTGAGCCCTTCTTTAGATGGGATATTTTCCAGGGCTAGCGGTAAATTAATGGTCCGTGTGGGTACCCGGATTATGGTCGTCGTGAACGGGTTATACCCGTGAATGCCCGCCCCTTTTACCGATGGGTCCAGCTTTCCGAATCGACGTTTTACCCCTACTTCTCCCTGACGGATCGTGGTACAACTACTTACCAGGTAGATAGCTAATGCGCAGAGTATTAGATTTTTCATGATTGTTAGCGAAAAATGAATTGTTACGCTAACTACTCACCGGTGCATTAACCCCTTATTGAAACCGAATTAAGTTGTTATTAAACTTTGTTGGGAAATTAAAAACGCCTGTAGCTCATCAGGCCGCTGGGTGCCAATCGTGATGATCGTATTCCCTTTTTTGGTAATACGCAGTCCTTTACTGCCCGCAATATTATACACCCAGCCATCGAAACCCAGACGGATGCCATAGCCAACCCAGCCGTAGTGCGTTACGGTAGCTGATTGGATTGATGTCCAGGGAATGGTACGCCAGGTGAAAACGGGAAAAACCTGGTAATGAATCCCTTGTTCATCAATCTTGGTGTCTAGCCGCCAGACGTAGATTAGGAGTATAACCAATAGGGTTACAATAGGACCACCCCAGGCAAAAGGCTCTTTACCAGCATCTGTAAGTAGTAAAGGCACTGTGGTGATTAACAGGGCAGCCACCAATAGTGTCCAGATCCACCATTGATGAAAGCGCTGGGATTCGGTAAAGGCATTCATCCTAGGTTTTCTGTTTCTTCTTCTTGGCTGCTGGGAACAGGATATTGTTCAGAATCAGGCGATAACCGGCTGAGTTAGGATGCAGGTTAAGATCGGTTGGCTCCTCGCCAATTTCATGACGGTAATCTTCCGGGTCATGGCCTCCGTAGAACGTGAAAAATCCCCGGCCATAAGGCGAATGAATATATCGGGCTTCGCCTACCGAGCGGTTTTCAGCCATAATGACTACTTCCGGTTTGATATAGGCTTTCTTAAACGCCGTCGTTTGCCCCATAAATCCTTTGATGACGTTCTGGTGATTTTGAGTCAGCATGGTTGGGATGGGGTCGTATTTGGCCGAGAACTGAAACAGCGTAAAGTAATCATTATGCTCGCTCAGGCCACGTTCCTCAGGTTGATTGTCGATGTTAGAAAACTCGATTAGGTACGGATTGGTATAGACCTGAAAATTACGGAAGGCAAATGTCTGGCTGTAGTCCAGCTTGCTATTCGCGTTTGGGTCGGCAGGGTCACCATCGTAGAAAGAATCGACAATATCCGTGTTATGAGCCGACAGTGCGATGTCGTAGGTATCGGTTGCGTTGCACATCGCGAAGAGGTATCCACCACCGAGCACAAATTCACGGATTTTTTGGCTTACGGCCAACTTAAGCTGAGGTACTTTGGTAAAGCCATATTTTCGGGCGATGGTTTCCGCTTCCCGTTTTTGGGCGATGTACCACGGCTGGTCTTTAAAGTGGAAGAACTTTCCATATTGTCCCGTAAAGTCCTCATGATGAAGGTGTAGCCAGTCGTATTCAGGCATTTTGCCATTCATCACCTCTTCGTCAAAAATCACATCGTAGGGAATTTCGGCGTAGGTCATCACCATCGTTACGGCATCGTCCCACGGCTGCTTGGTCTTGGGCGAATAGACGGCTACTTTGGGTGGTTTCTGGAGCTTAACGGCATCCATATTGGCATCGGCCGCTGCGATTTCGGACAATATCTGAGCCGATTGCGCATCAGAAATAACCTCGTAACTGACGCCCCGAATCACCATTTCATTGATGAAGGCCTGCGATTGCGGCATCATGAACGAGCCACCCCGGTAGTTAAGCAACCAGTCGATTTCGGTATCATGTACTTTAAGAACCCAATAGGCAATGCCATAGGCTTTAAGATGATTCTTCTGGGCATCGTCCATCGGAATCAGGATTTTAGAGGCCCAGACCTGACCAGCCAGACTCAGAATTAGGATAAGCGGTAATAGCAGCCGTTTCATTGGTTTCCCCGTTAAAGATGCGCTTGGTAGTTTTGCTATAACGAAATATACACAAATATTGTGCAAGAATTTAATTGTGAATGAGCGATTGAATGATTGAGACAAACTATTCACTCAATCACTCAATTACTCAATCACTCATTCAAAAATGAATCTGATTGAGAACATACGGGAAGGCCTTCGTTCGATTGCGGGTAATCGGCTTCGAACGATACTGACGTCGCTGATCATAGCCATTGGTATTACCTCGCTGGTAGGTATCCTGACCGCTATCGATGGGCTCCAGAACTCTGTAAACGATAGCTTTGCGGGTTTGGGAGCCAATACATTCAGCATTGTTGCCCGACAGGATGCCTTCCGGAGGGGCGGGCGTGTACTGCGGCAGGATGCACCTATCGATTATTTCGACGCTATCCAGTTTAAGCGCCGGTTTCCATATGGAGCCACTATTTCGGTGTCGTCGGTGATAGCTGGAGCTGCTCAGGCCAAGTTTGGCTCCCGGAAAACAAATCCTAATGTACAGCTTATTGGAGGTGATGATAATTTTTTGACCGTCAAGGCATTTACACTGCAAAGCGGCCGTAATCTGACGCAAAATGATCTGGAAAACTCGCTGAATGTCGCCATCATAGGGAGCGAAACGGCGAATACGTTATTTGAAAAAAAGATCAACCCGCTGAATCAATCGATTCGGGTGCTGGGAGCGCAATACAAAGTAATTGGTGTGCTCAATAAGAAAGGTGGATTTTCGGGTGGTGGCGAGGACCGAATGATTCTGATTCCGCTGGATAACGCACGGGCACTGGCAGGTAACCGACAACTCTCATTTGATATAACGGCTTCTGCACCATCAGTCGCTAGTCAGGACGAGGCCGTAGAAGAAGCTCGCGGAACCATGCGACTAGTTCGTCGGGATCAACTTGGTCAGCCCGATTCGTTTGAAATTGAGCGGGCTGATGACCTGGCCAAAGAGACTGAAACCATCAGTGGCTATCTGCGAATTGGTGGCTTTGGGATTGGGTTTATAACCTTGCTGGGTGCGTCGATTGCTTTACTGAACATCATGCTGGTGTCGGTTACGGAACGAACCCGCGAAATTGGTATCCGTAAATCGCTGGGTGCAACGCCCAAACGCATTCGTGAGCAATTCCTGATCGAAGCGATTGTTATTTGTATACTGGGTGGTTTGGGCGGTATTGTTCTGGGCCTGGGCGTAGGTAACCTTATTGCTAGTTTGATCAGTCAGGGCAATGGTAGTTTTGTGGTGCCCTGGGGCTGGATGGGGTTAGGCATCGTTGTTTGCGTGTCGGTAGGCTTGTTTGCCGGTATTTATCCGGCCGTAAGGGCTTCCAAACTCGACCCGATCGAAGCATTGCGGTATGAATAAAACATGAACGAATGGGTTTGCGGCACGCCTTCATGCTTTCGCTCGTTCACTCTCTGGCAAATATACTGTGAAAGTAGTGCCCTGACCAGGCTGACTGCGTACGGTTATCGTTCCGCCGTGATTTTCAGCTACTTTTCGGCAAACCGCCAGCCCGATCCCTGTGCCATTGTATTCGTTTCGGCCGTGTAGTCGTTCGAATAATTGGAAAATCTGATCCTGGTATTTTTCGTCGAAACCAATCCCATTGTCAGTTATATCAATAGCGACCCAGGAACGCTTTGTCCGATTGACAATCGTAGTGGGAAGATCGTAGCTACTAACCGAACGAGCCTGCACCGATATAATGGGCGTTGTACTGGGCGACACAAATTTCAGCGCATTGCTCAACAGGTTCTGAAACAGTTGCCGCAATTGACTGGCGTTTCCGGCCAATGTCGGCAAGTTGGTATTCGAACTATGGGCAAGGGTAATCTGCGCATTTTTTTCCCGGATGATAATCTCCAGATCACTTTTTATTTCCAATAAAATCTGTTGCAGGCTAACCGGTTTAGACGGCTCTAAATCGATCGATAGGCGCGAATAGGCCAGCAAATCCCGGATCAACTGGCTCATTCGATCGGCAGCCGACTGCATTCGGCGCAGCATATTCTGGCCATCTTCAGGAATCGAACTGCTGTAATAATCCAATAATAAATTACCAAACGACTGAATTTTTCGCAGGGGTTCCTGCATATCATGGCTGGCAATGTAGGCAAACTGCTCCAGGTTTCGGTTCGATAGTTTCAGCTCGTTGACCAGTTGCTCGGCTCGTTGTAGGGTTTCATGCAGTAGTGTCAGATCGTTGGTCGTTATCACAATACCATCTTCCTGCTTCACGACAGAAATATCGAACCAGCCATCAATAAGGCTATCCGTAAACTGTTGTTCCAGCCGTTTGGACTGCCCTGTTTCGACCACGCGGACATACTCATCAAAAATGCCTAATGGTTTCAGAATCGGCAGCACCTCAAGCATCGTTTTGTTGGTAGCGTTAACATTGGGCAAACCGACCAGCCGGGCATTGGTATCATTCTGAAGTAGATACCGGAAATCGACAATTTGACCCGATGAATTTCGGATGGCTTCAAACAAGGCAATGGGAATCGGACAGCTATTGAGTACAGTTTGGAGTAGAGCCGCCTGCTGACGAGCTTGAGCTTCAGCTTGTTTCTGCTCATTGATGATGGAATAAACTGAAATAATTCGGTTGTCATCCAGGCGAGTAACCCAGTTGTCGGTATAGTTATCGAACCCGTCGAATGCGTATTTAACCTCAAAGTGCTGGGGTTCGCCGGTATCAAAGGCCCGAAGAAAAGCTGTCCAATAAGTGGTATTTTTAACGCCCGGAAACACAGTGCTCATTGTTCTACTCAAGAGTTGATCGGCTCGTAAACCTGTGTCGTTCAAAATGGCCTGGCTAACACGAACATACCGAACATCTATAATCGCGCCTGACTCGTCCCGTACGGCTTCCAGTACCGACAAGCCATTGGTGATATTGTCCAGAACGCCGTCAAACAGACGGGCCTGCTCCTGAAGCTGTTGGGTGGCCAGGTACAGTTGGCTTATATCGTTGAAGGTAGCAACCAGTCGATCCTCCAGTTTGCTGATCGTTACATCGAACCACTTGTTCAAATTGGCATAGTAGTGTCGACCCCGGAATGTTTCGCCCGTCTTATAGACCTGCTCATATTGGTGCCACATACCGATCTGTTTCGTGTGAGGGAACAAGTCAGTGACTAAGCTCCCAACCACCTGCTCTCGTGGATAGCCTGTAAAGCGAAGGGCTGCATCATTGATCAGTACAACCTGAAAATCAACTTGGTCAGATGTGTCATTATGCATGGCTTTATACACAATAACACCATTGTCTGACGCACTCAGTACCCCTTCGACCAGTTCATTTTGTTGCTGAAGCTGTACCGACGCTTGTTTCAGGGCTGAAATATTTTTGAATGATAAAACGATCCCCTCTTTTAAAGGAGCTGTCGAAATCAGATACCAGGCATCGTAGCCGTCGGCCTGATACTGGAATTCAAAACTTTCCGGTTTGCCCGTTCTGACTACCTCCGCAAATCGCTGGAACAAACCCAATTGTTTGACACTCGGAAAGTAGGTAGTCATGCGATGACCGATAATCTGGTCGGCGGCTACATCGGACCGTTGGGTTAAGAAACGATTGGTCAGACGATACACAAAATCAACGATTTCGCCAGTCTGATCGCGAACGGCTTCGCAATAAGCAATAAAGTTGTCGGTCGCATTAATGACTCCCTGCAACAACTGTTGCTGCTGATTAAGTTGTTGTTGAGCCCGTTTATTATCGTCAATGTCAATAAATGTAGTAAAAAAGCCGTCTTCAAGTGGGCGGTTATCGAAAAGGAACCATCGGTTGTTGCTTGGCAACAGCTCATCAACTTCGTATGGAATCTGCTTGTCAACCACCCGGCGCAGGTCTTCGGCATGTTCTCGCATATAGGGTGCCCGTTCAAACAGTGTCTGTTGAGTCATTTGCTCTTCGGTATGGCCTGTAATGACGAGCACCTGCTGGTTATAAAACCGCGTTTGATAGTCTACAACCGTACCGTTTGTGTCTCGAATAGCCTGATAGGCGATTACACCATACGGGGAATGGTCGAGTAAAGTTGTGAGCAGGGGTAGAGAAGGCGTTACAGGAAGAGTCGGCAATGACGAAGGCATAATAAATGCAAATCTGTACAATTGTAAATCTACAGGTTTCGTTTGATTTCTGCTAAGTGACTGGGGGTGTGATAAATAAAGTATCTTTTAATTTTTATTTGCAAAACACGAGTCAGCCATCTATTTTTGCACCCACGTTTGACAAACGCATCGTCGGTAACGGCGAACGGTTCCAGATGCCGGGATGGCGGAATCGGTAGACGCGATGGTCTCAAACACCATTGTCTGCAAGGACATGCCGGTTCGAGTCCGGCTCCCGGTACAATTGACCCTTACAAGTGCCTGTATATCAGTACTTTGTAAGGGTTTTTGGTTTTCTGCCGAAACAAATCATAATTATGGAAAACCTTGAAGAAACGATAAGTTACTATCTGATCAATAGAACAGATTATGCTATCTTGATTAATGTCCTTGGGGGCTGGAAAAATACATTACTTCAAGAAATATCTTGAGCCTTTGATTGCAGAAACGGCTTTACTAGAAGATAGCTCGAAAAAATACAAGCCAATATTAATTTAATTGTTTGGCCTCAAATCTAGAAGCTGTTTAAACTTTTCTTCTGCCAGATAGACACGGTACTTATTTGAACCTGCTTTACCCCTAAATCCCCTAAAGGGGACTTTGCTCGCAGCTGCAAAAAGTTCCCTTTAGGGGATTTAGGGGTAAAGCCGTTGAGCAAACAATTTTTTAAACAGCTTCCTATTCAAAAAATTGTTTGCTCAACGGCTTGTCAATGAATTTACCCGAGTCGATCAGCGTCTTACCAGCTCTTCTTTAGACCGATATAACCGCCAACCGTTTGGGTATACAATCCCCCAGTATCCACCGCAATTTTCGCGATGAGATCGGTATGAAACCATCTTGGCATTGGAAGTTGAGCTGACAGTAAACCCGAAAACTGTCCCACAATGGAGCCAAAAGGCTCATTAAACGTACCATAGTTCTGGCTATACGAAGTACGTACCGTAAAACTTGTTTTTCGATACGTTGCCCGTAACCCTACATGCCACATATTCAGCCGGTTGTTAGGGAAAAATTGACCATTTTTTAAGTTATACGCCTTGTCAAAATCTTGCCCAGGGGCGATGAACGGCGTGCCAATCGTTCGCCCCCAATAGGACCAGCCCTGCCAGTACTGACTGTGATTGTAGTAATTATCGCCCCCCTGATAGCGACTGCCCGGTATAATAAAGGTAGGAGCCGTTTGATCTTTCGTTGTCAGAAACTCCAGCGTCAGCCGATTGACGTGGAACGAAGCCCGGTGCGCTGGGGTAGGGGTATAACTGAGCCCCCAAAGTCCGTCGGGCATATTGAGGAAGGCAATCCCTGATACGTCTTCGTACGCATGCTGATAGTAAGCCAGTAGGTGAGCATTCCTGGTGGTAAACTCCAGACCAACATCAATACTGCCAACACTATTGCCCACCCGATAACTGTCAAAATCAGTGTAGCCCGACACATTTTTCCAGTCGCTGGGGGTGTACGAGAGCACAACGTATTTGTAAAAACGCCAGTCTGAAGGGAAGTATCCATTGGCATCCGCCAAGTCAGGTCGTTGTTTTAAATATTCCGCGTGGCCCGCCCATTGCACCTGGTGATTGACGCCCGCGTAGAATTTTACCGTGGCTGCCGGTTTTCCCAGCCGTAGATACAGGTGCTTTTGATGGAACCGAACGCCCTGAATATAGGGCACGTTAAACCAGCCGTGCGAAAAGGCTGCGTTGATGGCCAGGAAATCGTTCGTGAAATGAAGGGGCGCATAGCCTACCGTGCCGATTTGTAGTTTGGGAATCGGCAGGGCGTTTCCCGAAACCGCATAAAAGCCAGATGATAAGGTCGTGTCCCCCAATCCGGTGACTCCTCGCCAGCGACCCACGTAAAATTCGATGGCTCTGAACCTGATTTTCGTATAGGCTTCGGCCAGGAGTAGTTTCTGTTTATCGGCCTGATCATAGGTCAGGGCCGGATTTAGGCCAAATCCCCAATCAACGGGTTGGGTATGGGTGGAGTCGGGTAGCCGGTAGGGTTTCCAGATGGCGGCCTGCACAAGACCCGCTGTCGATTGCAGGGGAACGATGCCATATTGATTGGTCCGTAGCCAGAAAGGGGTGGCGGATGAGGACGAGAGAAAGCTGCCGATTTCTACCTCACCCTGTAAACCAGCCCGTTGCTGACTAAACGAAACGGTGTGAACGCCTACCGTGAGTAGTGCAGCGATAACCAAAGGGCGTAATCCAGGCATGTGCGAGAAGAAGAAAAATTGCAACAGTGAGTGGGTAACCAATGAAGGCAATGCTCATTACCTAGTTTTTATAGTACTAGTAGGGATTGTTTATAATTCTCAGTTGTTGATAGCCACTGTCTAGCAACCCTGCAGGTATCCACTAATCATCCCAGTAGCGTTTTTGCCTCAGGTTAGGGTGGCTTGACCATTGCGCAATGGTCAGAGTGGTAGACTTGGTTGCCAGAAGGTATGATCACCGCCCAGTCCACTGATTAAAATAAGGGGTTCGCCTGTTCCGTGCACTTCATAATACAGCGAAATACCATTGATCGGTTGAGTTGCCATGTGAATTGGTACCTTATATACTACCGGGCTAATGATCGCCCGGTAGTTTCCTGAAAATCTAGTTTCGACTAGCCTACTTGCCGTAGGCTTTTTGGTCAAATATCGGAAGGCCTTTCGTTTTTAGCAGGACGATCGGGAAGGCCATGATCATAGCGCCAAGGCCGATGGCCACCGCGATGGTACCAACCGATACGTTCCGATCGAGGGCCTCCTGAAAGGCGAAAAAGCAGGTGGGGAAAAATAGCCCGCAAGCGGTGAGGAGTCCCGGTGAAAATCGTTTGGTTAACAGGGTCGGTAAAACGTGAAAGAATAGGCCATTGATCAGCATGAGTCCCGGATAGGCTAGGGCGAGAATGGGATTAGTCCAACCAATACCTCCGCAAGCTACGCCCAGAAACAGGACGGCACAATTGGTTAGATAGAAACCGGTCCAGTCAACGGGTAGCTTCAGGGTATGCTGAGCCCAACTGCGCCAATCATAAAAAAACTCTTCCAGAATTTGTAACGCATAGGCCGCCAGAGCTACCCAGAAAATAGAATTCGTCATGTTTTTCGTTAAGTGAGATGAAACCATACCCGGCAGAGTCTATTAACTGATCAAAACGTATCCACACTAACGCTTAGCCATGGTTACCGAATTCGACTGACCCCATTTATTATAAATCCATTGGCGACACACCCATTCGATTGGCCCCTGCCGGTAATGCTTACGCCATACCCGGCTGAAACCGATCAGAAAAGTGTAAATGCCAACAACGATGCCTGCCCTTCCCCAAAGCGGTATCGGACCCGAAACCGCTACCCCATACCCGTACAGCAGCAGTGGACAGAGGACCAACTGGAGGACATAATTCGTTAGGCCCATCTGGCCCACCTGGCCCAGCCAACTTGCCTTTCCCCAGGGAATCAATCGGGTATTTAAGCCCATATCCAGTAAATAAACCCCGGTCAACAGCAAAGGGCCCACAAAGCCACTGAGTATCAATAACACGGGTTGGTACGCTACAACCCACTCGGGCAGTACCACCAGGCCAAAGGCCAGGACCACCCAAGCCCCTTTGACGATAAAAGCTACCGGCAATAGTAGTAGTTGCAGCAACGATAAATGCATTCTAAGCCTGATATCGCGGGGTAATATCCCTAGCTTACCTATCAGCATGCCACCCAGCATCATCAGTTCGTAGGAGATGAAAGGTGTAAAACCCTTACTCACCGAGCGGCCAGGCACCAGCCACTCCCGCAGGCACTGCCAGTTAAGGAATTCTCCGACTGATCCGGTTCTAAAGCTCGTCATAGGAAGATGAAAAGCAGGCAGTAAACTCAGGAGGCTGGGCACCAGGATACCTAGCCCGGCCAGGCCCACCATCCAGCCAAGCAGGCTTGACACCGAATGGCGGCAAAAGTAAGGCAAGGTAAACCCTAGCAGCGCGTACTGAAAAAGCAGATCAGCCGACCTTATCAATAGACTGAGGCAAAGGCCAATGACCAGCAGCAGCAGTAGTAACCGTTGAGCTATGCGCGGGCCATCTAGTCCGGGACCATCCAGTCCGGGACCATCCAGTCCGGGACCATCCAGTCCGGCATGTTGCCAGCATTGATAAAAGCCCAGTCCGAACAAAAAGCTGCCCAACCGGTCAAATTGGCCACTCACCAGCAACTGCAGGATAAAATGAACCGGCAGATCGGGATGGTGCTCATCCAGCCGTAACGAATGACCGGGATATGGGCTGGCAAAATGACCATATCCCTGAGCGATTAATAGGGCCAGCAGCACAACTCCTTGGAGCACATCCAGGGTGGTGATCCGTCCTGCGGGACGAGAAATGGCATGCACCATAGGTTAATAGGAAAAAAGAAATAATTCCAGGATTCACTGGCCAGATGGGCAGTAATCGGCCCGATTACTGCCCAATGACTAACTGTCCGGTCTGCTGATAATATGAAAGAAAGCCGGTGCCATTTTGCCGAAGAACCCGACGAATGGCTTCCAGATAAGCCATAATGCCCGTTGCAACCATTTTCTCCATGGGTGAATTGACTTCGCTAATCAATTAACGGTTCACCAACACGTTGAACAGAAATGGTGGGTCTAAACAAACAGGATTGGCTTGTTGATAGCTTTGTTTCTTAGCCAAGAACATAGCCTCCTCTTTTGATGTTGCCGGGACTAATTAACGGGAGCTTCCTACTGGATTTAGCAAACGACATAGCAATTTGATTTATGGATGCGCAAAGCCGACCAACTATACAATCGTATGACCAAGACTGAAAATAGGGAGTAGGCTAAGCAGCGATTTTTTAGTCCGCATTAGTTGGACAGGGCATCAATAATGGGTTGAGGAAACCCGAAGGCGTCCTTGTAATACGCAATCGTATGTTGATACTTAGCCTCTTTAAAAAAAGTACCCGACCCATCGGAATACACATTCGGTGTGCCCTGGAAGACAAACTCCCGGTCGGGCGCAATCCGCTGGTAGCTTTTTAGATCGATCGCCAATTTGATCGCATCGAAGGCTACCTGATCGTCGAAGGATAAGGTAAACCCTTTTTTGCCACCTGGGTTAAACGGAGGAGCGTTTTTGTAGAGCGACGGAATTTTCGCGAACATGTCCTTCTGCCAGGCATGTGGGACTATGTCATTAGCGTTGATGACCGAGTGATAATTATCGCCAAATTTCTGGGCGGCATAGTTGGCAAATTCACTATTGCCGGGGGTCGGCCCGGCAATGGGGTATACACTCACCGTCAGATTAGTATAGCCCATCTGCTGCTTCCACTCCATGCATTGGAGAGCCATCAGGGGACAGAGCGCTCCGCCCAGGCTATGGCCCGTGAAGGCCACCTCGGTAGGACCGGCACCATGCAGCGTACTCAGAAACTGGAGCAGCGTTTTTCCGGTGGATGGATCTCTCATCGAGCCCAGGAGGTTGACCCCCACCGCGCTGCCTGCGGTGATTTTACCACTACCCGGTGTGCCCCAGTCGGTTTCCCCGTCCCATTGCTTTTGGTTGAATACATTGAAATCCTCTAGTAGCGCGCCTTTTCGCGATACAGCATTCGTACCGGCGATGGCCACCACATGGATGGTTTTACCCGTGGCCAGGTCGGTGCCTCGGGCCACATACATGGTATTGTCGGTGACGAAGCTGTCGACTTTGCTGGTGGTGGATTTCTTTCGGCTATTGGCAATGGCGGGGCCCCAAACCACTTGCCAGTCGGTACCCAGATAGGCACGTACGTCGGCGTTGGTTTGCAAAAGCGCATTAATCTTTACGGTGTTCTGTTGTAGCTCTTCTTCGGATGCGGCCACCAGATCGTAGTTGATATCGGCCAGCATCGCCAGCAGGGCAATGCGTTTGTGGGTATCGGTTGGTAATGCCGGCTCACCAAGGCCCGGTTGTGGCAGCAGATGGTCGCTACAGGCCGCCAGGGTGAGGACGCCCAGAAGAATTAGGACGACAAACTGATAGTTCTTTTCCATAATTTTGACTCAACGTGGTTATAGGATAAAAACGATAGCCCTTCGGTCGCCCAGCTAAGCCTGGTAACCTCTAAATGGCTATCCGCTAATGCTGGCAATCATGGTGCCCTCTCTGGCGGTCGTTTCAGACTTCATTTACTTTTGACCGTAAAGCGTCAAAGCGCTCGGCTTCCATCTCACCTTGTATAGTCGTCATAATCTGCTCAAAGGCGTGTTTGGGAACCGTTGCTTTTAAGCCCGACAGCATCCCGACATTCTCAGCTTCACGCTGGGCGGGAATTATATATTTCAGCCAAAGCAGCAGCATCGGAAAGTCAAAACTTTGCATTACTGAATTGCGTTGCTGGATGAGTTCCTCATCAGTAAAATATTGCTGCAACAACAGTTCGGTTACCGTTTCTTCTTCAAAAATGTGTTCCAGGTATTGACTTTGAAACCGGGAGAAGGCTAGGTAAAACGAGTGCAACTCATCCTGGGATTCGTTGCCCGTCAAACCTGCAAGTTGCTGTTCAAGCGCTAGTTGAACCCCTTCGAGTTGTTGGTGGTCGTGCCGGTCATGTTCAGATGCCCCTTTGGCCCGCTCTTCCAAAAGCGTCAGGGTATGCTCATTCTCGGTGTGAGCATGATGCGTAAGTAGGGTAAACAGCTCCTGTCCCAAGTCTTTGAGCTGGCTCAGTTGAGTGGGATCGTCAACGTCGATAAAACCTAAGGTATAGGAAAATCGGCTCATTAGGCTTCGAAGCCCTTTGTGCGGGGTGGCAAATGATTTTACGCGGGTCATAGACTTATATGCGTGTTGAATTCGAAAAAGAGACTTTTTACCAATAACCTCTTCAAGGAGGTTTTATCGATATATGAATTTATTTATAAACTGGAATGGCCAAGTTGAACATTCTGAGAGCCAGAAGGCTATTCGTCCGAAAGCAGGATTTGAAGCGGTTCGTTAGCGGTACATGTTCCTTTGTGTAGCCGCTGCATAAGCCTTGTTATAGGCCATTTATGGTACTAGAGTCGATCAACTACTGGATCCGAATCACCATTCTGGAATAGCCCTGGCAGTATGCCAGGGCTATTCAACCGGCCTCTTAGCTCAGCTGATACCAATTCGTTGAAAATATCAGCTGAGTGCTTTAAGCAAATCCCAGAACACCTTGCGGACTGTCTTTCGTCGATGCTCAGACCTGCCAACATGCCAGGTTGGGGAAAGCGTTGGCATAAGCAGCCACCGAATGTTCTGTGACGCTTTTTACATGGCGGGCGCGAATGCGGTTTACTTTCGCGGCCAGCGCATAAAACCAAAGATGATGCAATCGGCACTGTCCCCTAAAGAGTCACAGATGCCGTGAATGTACATACTTGACAGCGCATAATTATCATACCCGACTTGCGCTTTATATCCTCCAGCTCCCTTTTGTCCGCCCATCTGCTGGGTAAAGGTGCCGTTAGCATCTATGAATTGAAGCGTGTAGATAGCCATGGCACCAGCATCTGGAATGCCATAGGTTACCAGCGCCCGGACCATCGGTGCGTCGGGTGATAAGTTAAATACACCGCCCAGTGGGAACGCATTCGTACCCCCATTTTGATCGCCCATTCGTTCCGTATATTCCACCCCACCCGGTCCGCCACCGGCTGGATAGGTTAGGTCAACCGCATCAATTCGATGGCCACCCCATACCTCAAACCAAAGCGGAAACTGGGTTGCCGGTGTCGGTAATGCGATGGGGGGTTGGTTAGGGTTATCGACAGTTGAGATGTTACCATACGGATCCGAGTAAATCTCGCGGGTAAATAAATAGATCGGCGTATTATCCGGATTTTTCGGACCATTGGGGTAGATGCTAGGATCATAGTAGGGCCATGAATCCATATAGTCAAGAACCAGCATGGTCATCTGGCGGTCAAAGGTGTTAACGGTTAAAAATGGCTCGCACGTCACATCATTTCGCTTCGTTTTACCGACTAACTTAGCTCGGCTGCTCGTATACCAGCCAGAGACATAATTGACCGCTTCTGCGATAAAACTTGTCAAGTCGGTCTGAGCTTGCTGCACGTCTCCAGGTTTCATCGCCCAATCATTCCCATGAAGTACCGCATCGCGTAATAGAGCCAGGAACATGTTGGTATACTGGGCATACAAGGGCAACAGCGACACCTCGTAACCAGCTGTCGTGAAAAGATAGCGAGAACCAACAAATACTTCGTGTACACTTATCCATCTATCACTTACATCACCGTTGTCTTTGATGGCATTCAAATAATCCACTATAAGTAAATTCAGGGAATCCAGTGCGCCTTTTGCCTGCGTATACGTATAGTCATCGAATTTTTGGTCGACTAATGCTTGTACCTGGGCTTTAACCTGGTCCCATGGGCCGGATCCTGAGTTGGGCCATAAGACGCTAATCACACCGCTAATGATTTCCCCGCCTTCGGGGACTGCAGCGCTAATCGCGTCGGTGATGGCATCTTTGGCTAATTCATTCCAATCGGACGAATCTACGGTTAAAGGCGGTTGAATCGGAGGAATGTTGTGGTCCTGTAAAGTACAGCTTTGCAGGAGCGATGAGGAGAGAAAGAGACTCCCGGCTCCCAGCACTGAGCGTTGGAGAAATTTTCGGCGATTCGTCAAATTTGATTGTAAAAACATGGTAGGTTTTGATTTTTGGTGAAAAAATTACCTTTGACTAACTACAGGGAAACAGGCTGTTTGGCGCAGGTTGACTGACCTCAGGTTAGGAATAAATGCCCCTTCGAGGCCATCAGGCGGTGCTTACTTGCCGGGACAAAACTACCCCAGCACCGTCCTGGGCTGGTTGCCCAAAACGGCCAATTCAGTTGACCTTAGCGGCCAATTTTGCCCCATGAGCCGTTATCAGGCGCACTAAAGGGGGCCGATTGGTACAATTAGCCGAAAAATATGGATGAAAAAGAGAATTGATTTAAGCCCTGGATGCGGGATTCAGTCATGGTTTTGGCCGTCAGCAGGATAACGGCCATGTGGGCCGTGAGCGGGGTTGTTTTGACGAGGGGGCACATAGTAGCCTACCAGAGTCCGTCGCTGAAATAAGGCGTTATTACCGCCGTTGACAGCTCGCTGGCGCGGGGGGTAGACTAGACGAGTTTGGGGTAGCAACCTTTAAAGCGTAGCGCGTTGCTGACTGAGCGCGTAACACTAATCGCTTAAGGCATTATCGGCAAAGTCATTGAGGTATATCAGTAGTTGATCCGGTGAATAACGACTGCCGTTGGCCTGGATCCAGGGATAGGTGGCGTGACAATCCTGCTACAATACCACAGCTAAAGAAGCAAAGCTTACCTGAAGTTTCGTTACAATAGCTGTTTCAGCGGCATTATATAGGCTAGTGCTCTTCCAAAATAGAGGCTAGTACTCTAAGATGTCTAACTATTAAATTGGACAAGTACTAGACATAAAGCTGAGTACTATTGATTATGAAAGAGGATTTCATTCCCTTTTTTGAGCGTCATTTTACCCTGATGTTCGGTGTATTCGTACTCAGAATTGCTGTATTTTATGCCTGAAGCCGTGGTGTCCTGCTTTAGCTTAATTTCTGTACCATTCAGTACAAACGTAGCGGTGTGTTTGGCGTTGTCGTAAGCCATCGCCAGTTTGACACCCTGGCTATTGGTGACGGTGTCTCGGACAATCGAATCGGCAATCGGCTGCTTAGCAGTGGTCTGCGTTGACGATTGCTTGACCGTTTTCTGAGAGGATTGGCAGGCATAAAGCCCTCCACTAAGCGCTATACTCAGGAGGAATATGATTGATTTCATAATGGATGAATGGGAGTAGTGTTGGTTTTGGCTCAACAGCCAGAAGTAAGTCTAGGGGTAACCATGTTGACTTGTTTAACGCTAAGACGATTCGCCGTGAGTAATACCTTCATTAGGTGTATTTGTCCGAGTTTATAGCCTTAGTAACTACTAGATGGTTGACAAACGGCTAAAGTCAAGCTAAGATTCTGTTTAAAAATGGGGTTGTACATGACTGAAACGATTGAATCAGCCTATCCTGGTGGTGATCCTCATTCGCCCGATCGGAGGTTAGCCGGTTCAGCCACTGGTCCCGGCGCGGTCCGCCGTTGCGGGGAACCAGCTTAACGGTACGGCCCGATGCGGAAAATTTTATTAACGGTAAACGCCAATCAGTCGCATACCTGCCAGCTTATACGGAAGAAAAATACGGCAGAGAGTCAACAAAGAGAACAGTTCTTGTTTTCCGACAGGGCAGGCCTATTACCGAAATACAAACCAATGCTAACAACTGATCAACTGGCTCTCTAAATGACTGGCTGATTGGTTGTCGATAAACAAACTCGATTCACTCGGATTGACCTATTTCAGGCCGTCTTCAATATGCTCGCGAACGTCTTTGGTGGCGTTTTTAAACTCTTTGATGCCCGTACCCAGGCCCCTGGCCAGTTCGGGAATCTTTTTGGCACCAAACAGCAGGATTAATGCCAGCATAATAAAGATCATTTCCTGACCGCCTAAACCCATAATGGCAAAAATGCTTGAAATCATGATTCTTGAAATTTATATGTATGAAAAAAAAGAAAACGCAACATGTGTTATTTGTCAAAGAATCAGCTAGTTGCCATGCCAGAGCGACTATGCCAGCTGGTTCTTATTGAGCACATTATTTTGGCTGACTTGATCCGATTGTGGGACAAAGGTAGGGGGCGTGGCCCAGCACCGGTAGCCCAAATCGGCCAATTTAGTAGCCCAAAACGGCCAAATTTGTTCCTACTCTGTAACTCGCTCGAAACCGTCCAACTAGGTTAGGATATCTTTGTAAGCGATGATTAGAATCGGTGGTCTGGGGCGTCTTTCGACCCTGACGGATGACCATAGCGTGATTGTATAAGATCTTGTGCAATTTATCGCGACCTAATCGCTTCGGCGCTCCGATTGATCCCACTTTTGCGCTTGCTTCATGGCGGCAAAGTTAGCAGACCCCTTTGCATCGTCTGGCGGTAAAGTTAGACCCAGCTGCGAATTGTGTATCCAATGTGAACACCTAAATCCGTCATCACCTGATTCACATCTTCTCCGCCGAAGTGAATTCGGAAAACGGCGGTTTCGCTAAGTTGTTCGCTATACTGGAAACGACCGCTTCGTCGGGCCGATCAAAAGGTCTCGCATGTGGTCTTGTATGGTTACGGTCTGCCGTTGCGGTCGATTTTTGGTGAAAATCTGACAACCTATATCAGGAAAAGACAATGATACCCGCACAATCCAGCAATTTTAGGGCAATACCAGTATGGATGGGTTATCTTCTAAAGAGTAATTTCCTCGTTTTACGCATCGCGGTGGTGCAATAAAAGCAGGGTCAGAACTTGAAAACTGACCATTCGTTCCGCACTGTTCAGGCCGTTCCAGCTCGTGCTTTGCCACATGGCAAACCATTCTCCACCCACTACTTCGAAGCCCAGAAACCAAATCAGTATCCCGATGGTAAGGCCTAACACGGCCCAGTTCTTAGCCGCATGAAATGTAATGGGATCGCTCTTTAAATGCTTAATCAACAACCAGCCTCCCCGCAGACAACAAACACTCATCAATATCTCCAGCCCGATGATCAGCACGTAACAGGCATGAAAAATAATTGGATTGTCAAGGCTGCGATAATGAATCCGACTATTGGAAAAGGTGGTGTCCATTTTTAGAACGTGTTCAACGAACAGATAATTTGTGTCATAATCGGTTATGTTGCCCAACACAATGAAGAACGATTGGATTCCGATGGCGCTTACCGAAACCGTTTTGGTAATACGGAGTAAACGATTGGTCGAATACATTGTACACAGGTTAAAGTATAAATTGCTTAGTTATTTAGTACCCTGGTAGACTTTTGCAACTACAGCCTGGGACGACGCATGTCTCCGCTCCGGCCTTAGATCGGGCAAGCAACAGGCTGGCTGAATGGAGTTTATAAGATATACTCACCGTCTATTGCTTCGAAAAGGGATGGAATCGAGGATGAATGAAGGTTTGCAAGACGTTAATTTTGATGGTGCGCACCATCGAACCCAGTGGGACACTGGCCGGATTGCCATCGAAGGGGTTCACCCGGTTCAGCCCGTTCAAATGCGTGACGTGGAAGACAAACCCAATCAAACAACCTAGCCCAATCGACCAAATGCCTGCTTCTTCGACAATATCGATGGTCAGCATAAAAATTATCAGCCAGATGAACACCCGGGTAAAATCCAGATACGTCACCGGAAATAGCGTAGACCAATTGCGCCAATCATAAAAAAACTCCGCCAGAATGTGTAAGCCGTAAGCCGCCAGGGCTATCCAGAATATAGATTGATTCATGCGTGTAGTGTATTAGTGAATATACATCGAGCTACATCAGGATCAATGCTTTTTTTCTCTTGTCACCCGCTTATTATCCGCTGTTGGCGTGATAAAAAATGGCCTGTTAAAACGGTTCCGCGTTACAGCTTGGCCGCGGTTAGGGCATTCGACAGCCCCACCTACCCTGCATCCATTGCCAACATACCTACTCCAGCGGCCCCTACCCGGACCATTGATCAAGCAATCGCTTGGCGAAGACGATGCCAGCTATTTTTTGGCGCGCGCTTTGATCGACGCCCAGTGCGCCTTGCGAGCCGCCTTTAATTCTTCTGAGATCAGACCCGCCGGAATAGCCAGTTTGGGGAAGGCTTTGGCAAAATCAGCCAACGAACGTTCTATAGGGTTTGTTACATAATTGGAACGAAGCGCGCCCAACGTGGCGGTTGGCGATAGCCAGTACATAAAACCAAACACGATGCAATTTGCACTATTACCATATTGAGTATTGTAGCCGGGACTGTAAATACTAGACAAAGCATGATTCGTATAACCGACCACACCCGATTTGTAATATCCCACGGATGAGCCCATCTGATGTGTATTTGTCTTATCGCTAAACGTGAAGAACATTGTACCAATGGCCTGGCTCTGGTTATTAACATTTTTTTCATAATAGTCATAGGATACCTGAGCCTGGATGATCGGATTGTCGGGCGAATTAGTAAAGGTGTTGCCCGCATTAGAGCCCCCAATTGGATCACCCATTCGGGGCGTTTGGGTAACCCCCCCGGGTCCACCATTCGCTGGATAGGTGAGCTGAACCGCATCAATTCGACTGCCACTCCATACGGTTATTTGAGTAGGGCGCTGGGTAGCCGCCTGTTGCGGTAAAGTTAGGGGGTGACCGGTGGGTCCACCATTACCATTACGGGTATTGCCATACGGGTCCGAGTAAATTTCACGGTAAAACAGGTTTATCGGCGTTCCAGAAGAGTCTACCGCTCCATTCGGGAATCGGCTGATATCATAATACTGCCAGGTATCCATAAAGTGCAGTACCGATAACGTCATCTGGCGTTCATACGTATTAACTGCAAAAAAAGGCTGGTTTGTATTGTTATTTTCCGGTGTCTTTGACAACAGGTCAGATGCATGGCTCGAATACCAATTTGCGGTGTAGGTAGTAAACTCAGTGATCTTCTGAGTCAAGTCTGACTGTGCTTGCGCCACGTCTCCAGGAGCCATACCCCACTCACTCCCATGTATTACTGCATCACGTAATGTGGCCAGGTACATGTTGGCAAAATGAGCAAACAAAGGCAATAGCAGCACCTCGTCCCCTGTTTGTTGAAAATTAGGCTGATATAGAGAAAAATCATTTCTTAAATCGACCCAATTCGTTTTGATATCACCCTGGTTATTAATTGCATTCGTATAATTGATAATAACGTTTTTCAAGCCATCCAGATTTGCTGATACCCTGCCGTAGACATCATCAGCGATTTTTTCGTCGATTAATGCTTCTACCTGTTCCCTGACTTGGCTCCATACGTCATCGCCTGAGCTGGGCCAAAAGGTTTCAACAAAAAAGCCAAGGATTTCACCGCCTTCGGGGACCGCTGTGGTAAGTCCAAGGAGGATGAGTGATTTTATTTGGTCATTCCAATCATAATCATCAGCGCCTACTAAAGGTGGATTAACGTCTGGCGGATTGGGGTTGGTAGGGTCAATAATGTGGTCGGTGCAGCTGGCCAGTAGGCTGGGTACTACAAAGGCACTGCCAAAGCCCCACAAGGAGCGTTCCAGAAATTTTCGGCGCGTCGTTAAATTCGAGTGTAAAAACATGGTAGGTTTTGATTTTTGGTGAAAAATTACCTTTGACTAACTACAGGGAAACAGGCTGTTTGGCGCAGGTTGACTGACCTCAGGGCAGGGAATAAATGCCCCTTCGAGGCCAGCGGGCGGTGCTTACTTGCCGGGACAAAACTACCCCAGCACCGTCCTGGGCTGGTTGCCCAAAACGGCCAATTCAGTTGATCATATCGGCCAATTTTGCCCAATGAGCCGTTATCAGGCGCACCAAAGGGGATTGATTGGTACAATTAGATGAAAAATATGGATGAGAAGGAGATTGGCTTAAGCCCGAGGGCGGGTGGGACCATAGGCCGAAGGTGATACGGCGAACTGCACTTTGAAGGAGCGGGAGAAATAAGGAACGCTTTCAAAGCCGGTTTGTTCGGCGGCATCCGACACCGACACACCTTCCCGTAACAAGGTGGCGGCCTTCTGGAGTCGGTAGGACCGCAGTAACTCAACCGCATTGCTGCCCGTTACGGTCGCTACCTTCCGGCGAAGGGTGCGGGGACTGACGGCCAGATCATCGGCCAATTGGTCGATGGTAAAGGCTGGATTGGCGACTTGCTTGTCCAGCAACTGGTAGAGTTTGTCCAGGAAGGGATCAGCGATGGGAGGTGGGGTCAGCGGGGTTGGGTGCTCACCTTCATCGATCTGGCTCATGCGCTGCTGCCAGTGCTGGCGAAGCTGCTGCTGATGGCGGAGCAGGTTGCTGATGCGCAGTTGTAGTTCCTGAACGTTGAAGGGTTTGGTCAGGTAATCATTGGCCCCCACCGATAAGCCCTGAATGCGGGATTCAGTCATGGTTTTGGCCGTCAGCAGGATAACGGCCATGTGGGCCGTGAGCGGGGTTGTTTTGATCCGCTCCACCAGCGTAAAGCCATCCATGATGGGCATCATCACATCCGAAATGACCAGTTCGGGCAGTTCACTCAGACAAATTTCCCAGCCGTCCTGTCCATTGGTTGCCGTGATTATGCGGTAGGTGCCGACCAGTTGCCCGGCGATAAACTCCCGCAGTTCATCATTATCTTCCACCAGTAGCACCAGCGGAGCCGTATCGGGGGCAACGAACGGCTTGGGTGCTTCTTCGGCATACAAAACAGGTGGGGCGGGAATGGTTTCGACGAGGGGGGCTGCTGGGTCGGCCTGCTCCAGTGGTAAGGTCACGGTGAAACGAGTCCCTTGCCCCAGCTGACTCTCAACCGTTACCGTTCCACCCAATAGCCGACTAAATTCAGCCACCAGGAACAAGCCGATCCCGGTTCCAGTCCCCAGGCTGCCTTCCACCTGACGGCCTTGATAAAACCGATCAAAAATGTGGTTCAGTTGCTCTGGCGCAATGCCGACTCCCGTATCCGAGACCTGAAGTTGAAACCCGCTCGGCGCATCCACGGAACGTTCTTCGATCAGACGGACCCCAATCTGCCCACCGGATGGGGTGAATTTGAGCGCGTTGGAAAGCAGATTATAGCCGATCGACTCCAGCTTGTGGGCATCAAATCGGTAATCCGCCGTCAGCCCCGATGATTCGTAGGTGAGTTCAACCCCTTTTTTATCGGCCCGAGGTCGGAACGCATCCACCAGCCCGGCAACGAAAGCAGGTAGATTTCCCTGAGATTGGGTGATGGTTAACTGCCCCGCTTCCAGCTTGGCGATGTCCAGGAGTTGATTGATTAAGCGTAACAGCCGCTGCGCATTGCGATGCATGACCCCTAACGGCTGCTGCAGCGCTGGAGCGGCTGTTTCCATGAGTCGCTCCAGCGGATTGATGATCAGCGTCAGGGGGGTTCTGAATTCGTGGGTGATGTTGGTAAAAAAGCGGGTCTGCCAGTCGGCGTTCTCCTGGACCAGGCGAGCCTCCTGCTCTTTGAGAGCGACCTCCTTTTGAAGCTGCGTCTGATTGATTCGGTATTGAATGTAAGCCCGAACCAACACGATCATCAGCAGTCCGTATAGGCCGTAAGCCCACCAGGTCCGCCACCAGGGGGGGGCAATGATGATGCGGATGGTTTTAACGACGTGGCTCCAGTTGCCCAGGGCATCGGCTGCATTCACCCGAAACTCATAGGCGCCGGGTGCCAGCTGCGTGTAATTAGCTACGTTTTGGTTGCCAACATAGACCCAATCATCATTCACGCCGGTTAGCTGATAGCGATACTGTAGCGTGGTGGGTTTGTTATAGTGTAAACCGGCAAACTCCAGGCTCAAAAAGTTTTGTGTGGGCCCGAGCTGCAAAGTCTGAATGGCGTTCAGCGGCAATCGAAGCGGTGAGTCGGCCTGACCAGGCTCCATCACTCGGTTGTCAATTTTAAGCCCGGTGAGGACCGTGGGGATGGGTTGGGAACTCTCCAGCAGACGCTGTGGATCAAACACGGTTATACCCGTCGGGCCACCAAACGCCAATCGACCATCCGGTAATTCCACGGCGTGGTTTGGCCGGTATTCAATATCTAATAGCCCGTCGGAAATACTGAAATGTCGCATCTTACCCGTTCGGGTATCCATTCGGCTGATGCCTTTGGTCGTACTGAACCAGAGGTACCCCTGCCGATCAGCTAACAGCGTTTGAATGCTGGTACTGGGTAGTCCCTGCTTTTCCGTCCAGTTTTGTAACCGTAGGGTGTGGGTGTTCAGGCAGCTAAGCCCAGCCTGGGTGCCGACCCATAGTAGTGCCGCATGGCCGGGATCGGCAACTAGCCCAAGTACCTGATTGGAGAGCAGCGAGGTAGAATCTGTGGGTTGGTTGTGAAGATGATGAACGATTTGGTGGGTCTTTAGATCATAGGCGTACAGCCCACTCTCTTCGGAGGCCAGCCAAATCCAGTGGTCCATTGGTTGAATGGCGGTGATCCGGTCAATAGGCAGGGGGGAGGCCACATGCTCCAATAATCGTCCTGTGGTGTCAGCTTTCAATAGACCCCAGTGCTGGTTATAGAGCCAGATTGTCCCATTGGGTAGGACCCGAATACCATTTCCCCCATGACTGTTTGGGTTTGGTTGGGTCTCAGGTAGCTTAAGCAGGGAGCGTAGCGATCGTGTTCTGCGGTCAGCCCGGAAGAGTTCATAGCGCGTATCAATCCCTATGCTCACGTAGGGAGCCCTTCCTCCCCAGCGCAATCCATAATCATATCGATTGGTTTTTGCCCAATCTGGCACCGATACACCCAGTTCGGTGGTGAGTACATCTTGGATAAATGAGGTTTTTTGGGGATACGTTTTGATGGGCAGCGCGCTCAGATCGATCTGGTAGATGCCATCGCCATTCGTGCCGATCCACAATACGCCCGACCGATCGAGGAGCAGGGCATGAAAATAATTCCGGTAGTCGATCCGGGAAGCCGTCCAGATGGGTTGGATATGGTCGTCCGTCGTTAGACGGTAGACAGTCATCCCATATGTAAAGTAAATGTTTTTATCGGCAGCCTCATAAATCAGTCCGGCATGGACATGAATTGATCCCGGAATCGGAATAGAGCGAAACTGGTGGGTTTTGGGGTTGAAGAAAATGAGTTGTTGAAGGCCTGTTATGATAATTTCACCATTGCTCCGCTGGATCAGGTGGGTATCATAGTAGGTTTCTAACGTTTTATTGACCTGCCCCAGGCCAGGATGCGGCCAATCCTGAAATTGACCAGTTTGGGGTACAAATTCAAGCAAATGGCCCGTTGTGACGGCAAAAAGATGCTGTTGCGTAGTCTGTAATAGCGATTTTTGCGAGAAGTAGATAGTTGTCCTGGCCGATTGCGGAAAGGGGTGTGATTGCAACTGCTTGGTTTTCCGATTGAAGCCCACCAACTGGTAGGGTAACCGGCCCCAAAGTTGGTCTTCCTGCCCGGTCAAAATCGTTCTGGGGCTTTTTTCCAGTGGCTTCGGAATAGTCAGGTCGGTAAACCGTTCGGTAAATGGGTTAAATAACTGGATATGCCAATTTTCAAATTGAATTAATAGGGTAGTGTCCGAAACCGTTTGAAGCGATAAGAT
The DNA here is from genome assembly GCF_002056795.1 of Spirosoma aerolatum. Lineage (NCBI taxonomy): Bacteria > Pseudomonadati > Bacteroidota > Cytophagia > Cytophagales > Cytophagaceae > Spirosoma > Spirosoma aerolatum. The sequence goes on from NZ_CP020104.1 coordinate 2,643,868, forward strand.
GACATTGCTGGCCAGTGAATGGGGATTAAAGGGCTGTTTGCGAAACACCTTAAATTGTCGCCCGTCATAGCGGGCAAGCCCGTCGCGGGTGGCCACCCAGATAAAACCGGCTTTGTCCTGAACCAGCCCCGAGACGTAATATTCAGGTAAGCCTTGCTGGAGGCCCAGGTTATGGATTGTAAAAGGTTGGGCGGACAAGCGGCCGCTCCATAACAACCCAACTACAAAGAGCCAATAACAGAATTTCACGGATTGGAGAGAGGAAAGACGTTTAAAAATACGTCTGCAGACCCAATTAGTCAAATCAAAAGGGTTTTTCGATCAACTCGAATTCAATGCGTCGACTGGTATCTTACGAGAGAAAATCACTTAGGCGTTTGATGGTTCCCTGGTAATTGGAGAATAATATCAGGTCGCGTTCCTAAACAAGGATCAAGTTATAAAGTTGTGGAGCATCTTGGATTAAGTATATAACTGAGTTAGCCGATGCAGAAAGAACTCCACGTTTCCAACCCCTCGAAGCTGACTTCGAACGCTTTGATCTTGGGATTGAACGACTCGGCCGAGGCATTGGTACGGCGGTTGTCAAAGTAGTTCAAAATCGTTTGATTCTGAATGGAACGGGCTACTGGGTTTAAGGCTTTAAACCCGGTTTGGCGTACCTTTTCATGCCATTTAGCCAAGAGGGCTAAGCCGTAAAGTTTATCGGTGGTGTTTTCAAAGATGTGGCTTAGGGACTGACTCAATTCATAAGTTATCTTCAAATCGGGATACCGATCAAACAGTAGTGTGGCTCGTTCTTGTTGGCTAATCGTCCAATCCTCTGGCTTTTTATAGAGCACATAGCGACTGCGAGCCAGCAAGTGTTTCGCCGTATCCCCATTAGAAAGTAGTTCCGCTTGATAGTCGATCTGGTTAAGCTTGGCCTGCTACAGAGCCTGATTTTCGGCTTCCAGGGCTTGCCAGCGATAGGCAATGCGCATCTCTTGAACGGCCTCCAACGCTAATTGTAGCACATGAAATCGGTCAGTTACCTGAGTGGCTTTGGAAAGCATTTCTTGACAATCAGCCCCATGTTAACCGTAAGCTCTTTGATCTTTTTGCGCTGATTTTTAGGTGACTTTCGCAACACCTCAATGACAGTATCGGCTTTAGTGCCCGCCACAATGGCCACCATACTGCCTTTGTGGCCGTTGGCTGCCTTGTTGGTGAGGGTGGTATAGAGTTCTCCCTGTGACAGACTCGTTTCATCCAGTGACAGATGCGTACCCAGGTTTTGGGGATAAAGCAACCAGGCTTTGGCATGTTGCTTTTGATTTCAATTGGTAAAACCACTCTGATAATCAAGGTATTGGCGTAATAGAATTTTGCCGCCAACGCCATAAAATCCCCCGATGGCGCTGATGTTAGTCGGGTTGATATTGACTGATGCCTTTTAAAAAAGCCGCGAACTCACTCGTCATCCGCGTGCCATCAGCCACCTGAGTCCAGTCTCGATACACGCCTTTGCCGGTTTTGGTATTGAGCCAGCGACGACGCTTGATATGGAGGAACACCTGGTGACCAACGATAGGAAAGTCCTGAAGGGTGATGGTGGAGAAGAAGCCTTTGGAAAGTAGGTTTCGGCGTTGGGGGGGCATTCTGGTCGGCATTTTCTCCTCGATATGAACGTGGAAAACACCGTCCTGACGGTCGATAGAAGTCAGTTCAAAATTTTGCAGAATAAACTCAGGCAATAGAAACTGAATGATGGGTAAGAAGCTTTCCAAAACAACTCGGTTTGATTAAACGCACAAACCTAGAAAAATGCAACGCACTCCACAACTTTTGGTTTTGATCCACAATTTCAGAACAAATTGCTCAAACGAATTGCCCATAAAATAAAAAAGCACTCACGCTGAAAACGTAAGTGCTTGATGTTGAGAGAGCCAGTGGAGGGATTCGAACCCCCGACGCGCTTGCGCATCCTGATTACAAATCATGATAAGATTGTTTTTTCTATTAATCGTATATTTATTTGTTGAATATTATACTACTGATTTACAAGATATTAGTGTTAAAAGCTTTATTTATATTTATTTGTATTATGTGCTAAATTGTTAATTTTGTATTGCAAGTTGTATTGCAACTTCTAGCAACTTGCAATACAGCATGAGCAAAGCGACAGTTAATTTATTCTTCGATAAACGGGCAAGTAAGGCAGGGGAGGGAGTTATAAAGTGGTTGGTTTGCCTTGATAGAAAGCAGCGACTATTTACTACTGGCCAAAGGGTTACCACTGATGAATGGGCATTTTTGCAAGCCAGCAAAAATAAGCTGGACAACCGCATTAAAGACGAAGAAAAGCGCGCTCTATGGCACCGTATTTACGGCGATCAGTTCACGGATGAATCCGGCAAAAAGCAGACTGGCTATTTCAAACGTGCTCAGGACATTGTAGACCAGTTAGGCAGTCAGTTTAGCTTTGATGCTTTTGCCAATGATATAGTCAACTATGGTAAAGATAAAGAAGTGCCAGTTGAACAAGCTGATGTTATAGCTGCTTTACAGGCTCAGTCAGCCAAGATGAAAAAAGCAGATCGGATAGGGAACGCTGAGCTTTTTGACTTGTCAGCCAAGTCTCTACGTCGATTTGTAGACTCGTTCAGCGATGAAGAGCGTAAGGAATTTCTTGGTATACCACTATCACACCGAAAAATAACTGAGCCTCGCCAGCCCGATATATTACGGTTTGAGCATTTAACACCTAATTTTCTGACCACCTATGAGCAGTGGATGCAGAAACATGGAAATGTTCGTAAACCAGGTGTAGGTGCAAGTCTGACTACCATAGGGATATACCTACGCCATCTTCGTGCTGTTGTCAATGATGCTATAGAAGCGGATATTGTGCCTCGTAATGCTTACCCATTCGGGCCTAATGGCTATGTTATACCGGCTGGTTCGAACCCAAAGAAAGCATTGGCTAAGGCCGACATTGACAAATTCAAAGCCTATCAGCCATTACCTGGTACAATGGAGCAACGCAGCCATGATCTATGGCTATTCACCTATTACTGTAATGGCATTAATCTGACTGACATTTGCCATCTAACATGGAGCCAGGTAGACTTGAAGGGAGGGAAGTTATCATTTGTGCGGCAAAAAACTAGCCGAAGTCGTAAGCAGAACCAGACACAGATTATAGCCCATTTGCGGCCTGAAACACTCGCTATTATTGACCGATGGGCAATTGCTGATAAAAGCCCCAATAGCTACGTGTTTCCCTTTCTAACGTCTGATATGGATGCCAGAAGGCGTAAAGATATTGTCAAGCAAATAACGCTCATTACAAACCGCTGGACACGCAAAATAGCAAACTCACTCGGAATCGAAGCAGATACAACCACGTATTCAGCTAGGCACAGTTTTGCGACTGTATTACTTAAGTCCAAGGCTTCTCTTGCCTTTATCAGTAAGTCATTAGGGCATACTAATCTAAAGACTACTGAGAGTTATTTAGGTTCGTTTGATGATGAGGAAGCGAAATCTTTCTTAGAGGCTCTTTAATTTATTATAACATCTATGACTATTTACGACGGAGATCCTGAACAAGGCGGAAAGCCTTTAAAGTATACAGGAAGCAAGGCCTTCCATGAAGGGATAATGAAACCTTATAATGAGTACCTAGAACGGCAGGGAAAACCCATACCAGTACCCACGCATGATTACCAATTGCTTAAAGAACACAGACAAAAGAAGTACAACCAAGACTTGAAAGCATTTATAAGTGAACGGGTCAATAATGACTTTGTTAACACTTCTACCGATATTGCTCACTTTCGTCTGCTGTGGTTAAAAGACGAATTGACACGTAATGTTGAGTCTTGGTTATCTCCAACCTACCCCAATGGTAAGCCAAAACGCATTTTTCGCACTTCGGATATTATCGAAAAACAGAAGTATAAAGACTATGTACTTGATGAAATTCGATCAACAGAAGAGCAGATTCAAAGTTTAAAAAATTCATCAGAATTATTGCCAGACTCAATAGAAGGTAAAAAAGTAAGTAAATCAAAAGTAGCTGCCCAACCTTCTAATAATGCCTCTGGTGCTGACAATAGTCAACTTGGATTTGAAACCTATCTGATAGGAGATAATAAAACTGAACTTATGTCTATTCTTAAGAAAGAATATATAGGTTTGGAACCAAGATTCTATGCATACATGCTTGAGGCATTGATTCAGATGGGGCATATTACAGCAACAGCAACACAAAACAATAAAACTGCTTTGTGGAGAGCCTTGCAAGTTTCTTTTATGTTTAAATCTTCTCCACAGGGCCTTAATGCTGCTCTGAACCGTTTAAACCCTGAATTTAATGATGAAGATAAGCGTCAGATTGCTATTCATAAGCAACGAATAAAAGAATGGTTAAATCAACCCTAATTTGCTACTTCTTTGCTAATTATTTGCCGCAAAAAACGCAACTAATAGATTGCCCAATTTTGGCCTGTCATCAAATCGACAGGCTTTTATGTTTCTAGAAACTTCAATTGCAGAACTGGCGCGAGAGTTAGCCATAGTTAAAGCACAACAGGTAGAAACCCTACAACTTCTACGTAGCACAACTATCAGCACATCTACAGCTGACGAAAGGCCCGTTAGTACAGATGAAGCGGCTAAACGCTTTGGAATTGCCAAACAGACCCTTTATCAGAATGCTAAGAAAATTAAACATACCAAGCGGTTTGGTAGACTTTACTTCTACCCATCTGATTTACAGGCATATCTAAATGCGGGAGGGAGATAATATGAGTAATTTCATACGCCCTTATACGACAGTAGACATGCCATTATCATTCTCCGAATCCGATCTACAGCATTCGAACTTGTTTTACCGAAAAAAATAAAGGAACCGAATGAGTGCGCCACAATCAACGGTCCCTTTACTAGAAGATCGGGACAAATTTACGCATAATCCGAACGGCAAAAAGACGTCGATACCACGTGAGGATATAGTCAAGGAAATGGAGTTAAAGCCTCCTGAATCTAAATCGTCTGAGACTGACTTTGCCAGCATATTAGCTGGGGCAAGGGTAAGGCCTACCGATACAATTGAAGAAGATACAGCCTGTCTAACGATTCAACGAGAAGAAAAAACGTATATAGTAGGTACGTTAGGGAACATTACAACCGTTTCGGGTAGAGCAAAAGCCAAAAAGACATTCGCTGTTAGTTTCGCCATCGCTGCTGCTGTGTCCAGTACATTAGTTCTAAACAGAGTAATGGGTGCTCTGCCAAACAATAAATGTACGGTCCTACTCTTCGATACTGAGCAAAGTAAGCAGCATGTATTAAAGGTCGTAAAACGGATTTGTCGGCTATGTGGGATCAATGATCCGCCTAATCTACTGGTCTACTCTTTACGCCCATTTGCACCTGACGTTCGCCTAAAGGCCATTGATTATGCGATCAACAATACTCCTGGCCTCGGATTAGTCGTCATTGATGGAGTCCGAGACCTAGCGATCGATCCGGTTTTAGACGCTGAACAAGCCAGTGAAATTATGACCCACTTACTACAGTGGACCGACCGCTTAAATATCCATATTATGTGTGTACTGCATCAAAATAAGTCGGATACAAACCTTCGCGGTCATCTAGGCACCGAATTAGTCAACAAATCGGAAACGGTTATCACCGTAACCAGAGATGAAAAAAACCGTGATATATCCCATGTCAAAGCTGAGTATTGCCGGAATCAGGAATTTGAACCATTCTGCTTCGCTGTCGATGAAACAGGCTTGCCTTATTTAATTGATGATGTCCCTGACAATACAAATGCACGATATGGAAATCAGGGGCTAAGAAAAGTCAGTCCAGCAACAGCAGACAGCATGACCCCTGAAAACCTAAAAGCGATTGTCGAACGGGCTTTCAGCCAGGAGGATAAATTAGCTTATGGCCAACTGAGTACGAACATCATTGAAGCTTCCAAACATATAGGCGTCTCGTTGTCTCAATTACGTGCCCGGGAATTCATTCAGCGAATTGTCTTGAATAGTATGATAACCAAGTTTCGTCCTGAAAAAGCCAAGTGGGATTTCTACAAAATTACCCCAGATTCTAATCCTCAATCAGCCTTATAATCTATGTGTGTTACCTATGTGTGTTAGCGCCTATTATATATAGGCGCTAACACACATAGGTAACACAGTATGTCAAGCGTGTCAACACACACAGGTAACATAGGTAACACACTTAAGGTCAACAAATACGATAGACCATGTATAATACCTCAATTGACACCTTAGAACAACAACATGGTACAGCCATTCTTTCCGAATTGTGTGGAGAGCCATTGACCAGAAATCAACAATCAGTACGATTGCTCGACCAAACGAAACATAGTGCTGAAGTTTACTTTTCTGCTGATCAACAAGGCAAACCCTACATTCAGGATTTTCAGAATGGCAAACGGTATTACCCGGTTACAGCTTACAGCCTGTTCTATAATCTTGATTTCAATACGGCCAAAGCCCAACTGATTCAAGAGTATTATGGTGACACAGCAGTTGATAAGCCTAAGCCACGACCTGTTCAAGTAGCTATAGCCCCTCAGCCCGTTGATTATATTCCTATCGAATACTACCAGCGTTGCCAAACCCACTTTGAGCACAATGGGCTGTACGAGTACTTAAGCTTCACCTATGGCCTACAGGCAGCACAGGAAGTTTTTTCCCGCTACCGATTAGGTACTTCAAGACGCTGGCAGTATTACGGGTATCAAGCGACTTGCTTACCTCAATTTGATTATGCTTACCGGCTCTGCCAGATCAAGATTATTGTCTTTGATGCCATGAGCGGAAGGCGGGTAAAGAACCATCAGCAAGCCTTAGAATGGGATGTTAAAGCCAAACGCTATAAACCAACAGAACCCTTTACAGACAAGAGTAAAATTGTTGGCCGTTTCCTACCCTGCTATTCAAAAGCTAATCGGCCTAACCTTCAGCAATGCTTCTTTGGTGAACACCTACTAACGGAATACCCTAACAAAGCAGTGGCTATCGTAGAAGGCGAATCAACGGCTATTGTGTGTTCGATTATATGGCCGCAATACATCTGGTTAGCAACAGGCGGTAGCACGGGTGGTAGCTGGTATTCCCCTGAACGATTCCGTGTACTACGTGGTCGCAATGTGACCTTATGGCCTGACACGGGAAAGTATGATGACTGGTGTCAAAAAGCTGAAGCTTTACGGCCATTGGTCCAATCACTACATGTGACGGATTATGTCGAAAAGAATGCACCAGCAAGTATGACGAACATTGATCTGCGCGATCTACTAACCCGTCCGTGCTACTTCCCTGCTGATAGCGATCAAATTATTTACGGTGAAGTCTTAGCGAACGAACCCAATAATACTTATCCCGCTGAATGGGATGCTACACTTAAACCAATAATCAATCATGAGAAGAGCCCCCAAATTACCCATTTGTGAGAACTATGAAACGTACCTAGGCAATCCGGTAGCAGTCCTGTTCCGAAAAGATAACACCAGCCAAACAGAGCCTTGCCCTTTTTGCGCTCAACGCCATAAGCACGGCTACCCTGATGGGCATAGGAATGACCACTGTGGTGATAACGTAACGTTTAAACGTACCCGTTGGGGTTATCAGGAAGTTAAACTAACCCCTGATGAAATTATCGCTTCAGACGGTACAATTCTTAAACGTGCCAATGGCTACATCATCCGAACCAGATCAGACACAAATAATGAAACACCCAAACGACGCATTAATCAGCCTGGCCCTAGTGGTAGTCGACGTCTTAGACAAAAAGGCAAAAGCAGGCCAGCAAATACCGCCCTGGGAGGACTATCAAAACCAAAACGGCCTACCAGTAGGGTTAGCCATAGAACGACTGATTAACCAGGCAAAACGCATTTTACAAACTCATATCTCATAAACTAATTTAGTATGAATCCCCAAGAAAACCCCTCAGTGCCTGGCTACCTTGTTGAAGCCTTTGACCCTTCAGATAAGAGCCGCCGTAATTCCCGTACATTTCAACTCCCCAATTTATTATCCGCCAGACTTGCCGCTTTTCAATATGCTCAAGACTTGCAGGCCAAACCGCTTCGAAATCATGTGCTGGAAATAACCATATCCCTCATTGAAATTGAACGGACTGTAATCCCTAATCGACAAGAAATTCTTTTCACGGTCTTCAGTCAGCAGTTTCAGCCGAACTTCAGAACTCCACAAGGTAGAACTAAACGCATAGCCATAACGGTGGATGCAGACAGTTCCTTGACAGAATCGGTGGACGTCACAATTGATCCAGCCCAAAACGACGAAGCGTTTAACTCCCCAAAAGCGATTTGGAATAGCCTAGGCGAACTCACATGTGAGCGAGAATACTACTACGAATATGGCTATGACCCTGGCTTTGGCTACGTGTTAATCAATCTGGAAGGGCCACATATTCGGTTACCGGAAGTCAGTGATCTTTCTACCTTGTCGGATGAAGAGATCCGGGAGCGTATAGATAAACTTCGACAACCTAAGCCCTATAGTTCCTTCTATTTAATCCAAGATGCCTTACCCTATGCGATTAGTCTAATTGGCAACTACAATGAGCATTATGCCAATGAAGCGGGTAAACTAAGCTTCACAACTAAATTTTTATCTCCACAACAGGCATAGCCTACTAATGACAGACAGCTAAAGGATATGAAAGAAAGTAAGCGAGGTGCCCCCACTAAATACAAGCCTGAATATGTTGAAGAAGCCCGTAAGTTCTGCCTGCTAAAAGGGGCTACGGATGCCGATTTAGCGAGTCATTTCGAGGTAGCTGAATCCACCATTAAAGAGTGGTATAAGAAACACCCTGAATTTTCGGCCTCAGTTAAAGCCGGAAAAGTAGGAGCGGATATGAACGTAGCCGAAGGCTTTTTTAAACGCGCAACAGGCATTGAATTTACCGAAGTGACCCGTGAACTGATCGGAGCAGAATTAACCGTCACCAAAGAAGTAACGAAGTTGATTCCCCCCGATGCAGGTGCCGCTTTGAACTGGCTGAAGAACCGACAGCCTGATGATTGGCGAGATAAGGTAGAAGTAGCTCATTCAGGCAAAATCGAAACCAACGATCTAAGCAGCCTGACCGACGAGCAGCTAAACCAGCTGCTGACTGACCTACAAACCAAAGTAAGCCATGCAGCCGATCAATCCTGATTTAGTCCGCTTAGAGCAAGTACGCCGGGAATTAGCCCGGCGTGACTTCGCTCGATTTGTCCAGCAGATTAAACCTGACTACCAAATGACCTGGTTTCATGCTGTGATCTGTAACCAGCTACAAGCCTTAGCCAGAAAGGAAATCAAAAAGCTAATGGTGTTTATGCCTCCACAAAATGGCAAAAGCGAAGTAGCTACTCGTTCGTTTCCGCCCTACCTGTTCGGCCTGAATCCGAACCTACGGATTGCGGTACTGAGTTATGCCGCTTCTAAGGCCAAGAAGTTTAACCGCGAAATTCAGCAGCGGTTAACCAGTCCTCGTTATCAGATTTTGTTTCCGTCGGTTCGCCTAGCGAGTGCTAAAGATGAAGCCGTTTCCAGAACGACTGAGCAATTTGATTTAGTAGGCTATAATGGCTCACTGAAGTCAGTAGGCCGACAAGGACCACTGACAGGTGATCCAGTCGACATAGCGATCTTAGATGATCTGTTAAAAGACCGCTTAGAAGCTCAGTCGTTAACGATTCGAGAAAATACCTGGAACTGGATTGTTGATGTGGTCGAAACCCGTTTTCACAACGATAGCCAAATTCTCTACGTCACTACCAGATGGGATGAAGATGATCCAGCAGGCCGCTTTTTGGAACGGGATGGGTATCGGTCTGACGCCAATCCCACAGGTTGGGAAGTGGTCAGCTTTGCAGCTCTAAAAACGGCTGACATCGTACCCTATGACCAAAGGCCTGTAGGAACGGCTTTATGGCCTGAACGCCATTCACAGCAACGATTAGAAGCCATTCGACAAAATAGCCCGTTAACCTTCAATAGCCTTTACCAGCAAGATCCCAGACCTTCTACGGAAGCCATGGTATTCCCTGATTGGATTGAAGTGGATGAGTTCCCGGCCTGTGATAGTCAATTCTTAGGGATGGATTTTGGCTACTCCAACGACCCGACTACGCTGATCCGAATTGGCATTTCTGGCCGAAAACTGTACCTCGATGAGTTGATCTACGAAACAGGGCTAACCAATCCTGACATTATCGAACGGGCTCATCTGGCTAAGGTCAACCCTCGTGAAGAGCTGATTGCCGATAATGCAGAACCGAAAAGCATTGAAGAAATCAAAAGAGGGACTACCCTGGCCAGTGGGCAACGCTTAGCAGGGCTGAATATAAAGGCGTGTACGAAAGGGCCAGGTTCCATAAATGCAGGCATTCAAAAGCTCAAAGAATATCAGGTTCATTATACCAAACGGAGCTTAAACCTACGGCGAGAAGTGCGAAACTATCAATGGATCATGGCTGGTGGTGTGGCTACGAACACACCAATAGATGCTTATAACCATGCCCTAGATGCGGTTCGCAGCGCGGTCTATACCAAATACAAGGTGCCAGTAGGACGGGCTAAAGTGAGCATTCCAATGCGTAAGAAAACCAGCTATTTCAACCAATAAATAGTACTCATTAGACAGCTAAAATCATGACAAGTAATAATGGATTGTATATCAATGGACAGTGGGTTTCTGAAGTCGATTTTACCCTAACCTTTCAGGGTAACGATTTATCAAAACCTGACACACGTACCGCTTCTTTCTCAAACACCTTTACGCTACCCGATAGTCTGGCCATGCGTGACATTATGCAAGGGGGCGAACAAGTAGACGCGGGTGGACCTTTGCCTTATCGCCAATTACCAGCCAGCGTAATTGACGAAGGCGAGCAAATTTTTAAAGGCTTTATTGAGTTTGACAGCTTTCAAGCTGGCTGGAAGGCCAATTTATTTGACAGTCTGCTTAGTTTTTGGGATGCCATCAAAGACAAGGCCCTAACAGCCCTGGACCTTTCGGGTTTAGATCATCCCTGGACGCTCGAACACATTTCCAGTGTGGCGGGATCGTCGGACGGTGTTGTTTACCCTATGATCGACTACGGCGGCATAGATGCAGGTATTGTGCCTTACGATACTATTTACCCTGGTGTATTTGTGAAAACTATTTTCGGCCAGATATGCAAAGAAGCGGGTTACAAACCCGTAGGTGGCTGGTTGAATGATCCGTTATTTTTGGCAATGGCTTTGCCGTTTGTCGGTGCCGACCCAAAAAGTCACGATCAGCAATGGATAGACGACCGTTCAGCCTGGATTACAACCAATGGAGGGACAGCTAGTATTGTGCTAGAAAATGGCAGCCCTGTAGATATGGTATTACCTTTTTCAGTTGACAATCTTATCTTGGACGGCTATAAGCAAGGGAAGTTACAGCCATTCAAAACAGACCGTTATACTTACATCTGTCCAGACCGGATGCGTTTAAAGGTTCAGGTTCAAATTCAGTTTATCAGTATCGTAAAATATGGGGCTGCTGACATAAACTTAATCCTACTTAGGAACGGCCAGGAGATAGCAACCAGCTACTATACGAAGGGTGGCTATTATGATGGGTTAGACATTCCCGAAACGCTTACGCTGAATGAGTCAGTAGACTGTCTAAAAGACGACGAAATCAGAATCAAACTAAAAGGAAGCAGCCGAACCGAAATTTCCGACTACCAGTACTTTTTTAGCCTGGCTTCGGGGGATATGTGGGTAAGTTTCACGCCTGACGCTTCGGTTCATTTGGGCGATATGTGGCCCGTGGCACCGAATCTGCCTTCAGATATTTCGTGTTCTGACCTGGTGCTAACCATTGCAAAAGCTATGCAGGGCACTTACGTTGTCGATGAACTAAAGAAAACAGTTCGGCTGGTGCCGTTGGATGATACCGTTACGAAAATTCCCATTGCGCGGGATTGGTCAACCAGCGTAGACGAATCGGTAGAACCGCAATTTGATCCAAAGATTGAGGGGTACGGGGCCAAAAACTGGTGCAAGTGGAAAGAAAACGAAGATAAGGCAAACATCGGTTACGGTGATGGGTACTTGTCCAGCATCTTACCGGATGTGCGAACGGAACCTTTGTTTGAACTGCCATTTATGGCGGCTGTACAGTCTCAAAACGTTATAGGCGGCTACGGGGCACCGATCCTGATTAAAACGCGCACAATTCAAAAATCAGGCGATACAACCAGCGTAGAAAAGAACGACGCGGGGGCACGTATTGTGCTGATTGATCCGACCAAAACCGTAACGGTCCAGACCAAAACGCTTACACCTGCTGGCGACATTGTTACGGTGCCTGTGACACTTACGGGCTGCTGGTGGGCTATTCGTCCTGAAGGTGTAAGGACCGACCAAAATAGTTTTAGCCTGGCTTTTTCGCCTGTATTCGGCCAGACTGAACAACCGCTTTTAGATCGCTATTTCAAAGCCCTAAAACGGGTACTACGCAGACCGCGAATGTTAACCGTTTCGGTCTACCTGGAACCGTCTGAAGTGGCTACGCTGGATTTAAGCGTACCTATTCGGCTAAAGGGTGTACGGGCTGGTAGCCTGGAGATAAACGACAATGTTTTTTACCTCAACAAATTAGGCCCGTATCGTTCGGGAAAGGTCTGTAATGCAGCTTTAATAGCCCTGTAAATGATAAGGCCAATGATTTGTATAGTTATTGGCCTTATCTACTGAATCCTTACAACCCCTGCCGGTTGGGCTGCCAAACGTTGACCTTGCGGCCAGCATCCTGTCGACCGAGAGCCGCCCCACGCGGAGCGGACAACAACGCACATAATTATAAGACCGAGCGCAATGCTTGACCGACCATGTTTCGATCTGTCAAAGCCGCCTAATACCCAAGTACTTCGTATCGGCAGAACCCATTTTTTTTGGGCTAGCCTGACGCCCAAATGCGGCTTGTTGACGGGAGTCTTTTGACGCTGACTAATACATCGTGTCGATCACCATTGACTCAAGGAGCGGATAATACAATCCGAAAGCCGATATCAATAAAAGTGTGCGATGGGCTTTGAGTAGTCCGATGTGTTATTTCGCAATATTTTGGAGGGTAGCTATAACTTCCTCCACGCAATGTTCGGCGTGTGCCTGTAGAGGGGCCAGTCGGATTAACTTTATCAAAATCAGGGTAGTCTCCTGACCAATCATTGCACCATTCCCACACGTTACCCGCCATATCATGTAAACCTAACCTATTGGGTGGAAAACTTCCTACTTTCATCGTCCTCATAAAGTAATCATCAGTTCGTTGGTTAGCTAACTGATCGTAATTAGCTTGCTTCTGTGTTAACACATCCTGACCATTGCCAAATCGGGTACGTTTGCCTGCTCCTCCTCCTGCGGCATATTCCCATTCGGCTTCGGTTGGCAAACGGTAGTTTTCCCCTGTAAGAGCATTTAATTTTTTAAGAAACTCCTGCGTGTCCTTCCACGAAACTTGTTCAACAGGGCATTCTGAACAATCTTCTTTACTAAAGGCCTTTGGCTCTTTCTGATGTGATGGATTATTACCCATTATCTTTTCCCACTGTCCTTGAGTAACCTCATACTTGCCCATAAAGAATGAATTAAGAGTCACATTATGAGCCGGTTTTTCGTCGCTTTCACCTTCATCATCACCCATTCTAAAGGTACCGCCAGGAACATAAACCATATCGGCAAAGGGTAAATTCAAGAATCGCCGAGTGGTGCTAACTATTTGAGAAGGTTTAGCCTTAGGTTTAGCCAGATCGGATTTAGTTGGATTGGATTTAATAGAAGTGGGTTGGTTATTGACTGGTTCATTAGGTTTAGAAGAAAGATCCTTAATATTCAATCTTTGATTAAGTTCAGCTTTTAATTCTATTAAATCTCCTCGTAACATTAGGTACTGCATGGCAGCAAACATTGGCATTTTACAAGGAGACTTACGTTTATCAGCTAGTTGGTTATAATCCTTATCCCATTGATCTATTTCTAAAATTAGGTCTTTTATAGGGCGGATGTTGAAGTTTGATTCTTTAACTAATGCTTCATCTTCGTATATTTTTGTCGTTAAAGATTTTAGGGATAAGCCAATAATTTTATTGATTTTCACTGCTTGTTCTACTACGTCACAATCATGATGCTTCCAAATAACATCAGTAAATAAATCATAAGCTTTTGTTGCGTTAGGAAGTAATTCGTCAATAGTACTTATCATCGATTTATATCGATTGGCTTGACTAACAGTTGGATTTATTGCCTTGCCTTTAGCGGCAGGTTTTATTTCAAAAAAGCTACTTATTACTTTGTCTATTTTGCTAGCCTGAAGGACGATCCCTTCGTCGTCTCCACTAACCTCAAGTAGCATTCCTAAATAAACTTTATCTCCATTTTTGGATGTAAAAAGTAAAGAACCACTCATCCCTTTAATAATCTTATCATTAGAAAAGCGGGAACGTACAGTTATAGTGGTTTCGTCTTTCTCTGATATAAATACTTGCATTGATTTTACACCCCCATTTGTCTGAGCAGTTTCGAGAAATCCCTCATTGGTTTTAGCTAATATCTCCTCGTAATTCGGATCCACGTTCCAGTCCTCACAGTTCAGAGTTCCGCCGTCTATAATTCTAGTAATGGCGAGATCTGATTCATATTCCCGCACTTTTTCACCTCTAGAAAGAGTATTTCGAGCGCCTAAGATCATAAATGGACGATTTTCAGCTTTAACCACATGGGCAGGTGTAATAACAAAGCATTCACTCGTCCGCGATTTTAGTATACCTGTGCCCTTTTCACGAGCATTTATGTATACTGCTTGTTGTCCAAACACGTTATGCGAGACAAGAATTAGAAGTCCAGTAAAGTAATTAAGCCAAGATTTCATTTGAATAGGGTGGAAAGATTTTTTTTGTTAGTATAAACATCAATTAAAAAAGCAATTAGATTAGTAGCAATGAGCAATATGCTGAAGAACAGCGATATAATTTGGAACAGGGAAGCTTTCGAAATGCGGTCTAATGACGTTGCAGAGACATTGACTCCACTCACTTCCAACTTTTCCATTTTGGGCCCTGGTTTTAAAATAGTGGCCTGTTTGGCGACTACTCGGTAGGCTACCTGCATACCAGGATTTTCATTTAAGGTGATGAAACCTATCGCATTTTCACTCTGGTCATGAAATTGTATTTCGTCACCTAAGTAAAGCTGAATAGTACCAGCGTCGAAGTTATCAGACCAAGTCGAGGTTCCAGTCATATTAATATTACCGCTTCGAAGCAATGCAGTACTCTCGTAACCAACTTCATGATCCACCGAGCGCCCAAGACTTACCTTGCCATCGAATGAAAAAATAAATGTTTGACCACTATCGGCTTTCATCCTTAGATTGTTAATCGCTATTTCTAAGTAATGTCCTGTAGTGTCTATCAATTTTTCTTGCCTATCATACAAAGTTCCTGACTTCTGTCCCTTTGGAGCACGAAAAGTCAGTGTAGCTGATCCATAAGCAACTCGCTCTACTGTGACCGATACATCTTTGTTGAGTTTAAACTGGCCGATAAATCCTTTGTATAATGGCTTTAAACCTGTTCCGTAAATGTCTACTCCGTCTAAGTTTAACTCACTACCATTTTCGTCAATCGAACTGATTGATATCCGCTCGGTTATAGCGTTTATATTGAATATTGTTGTAATAGGATCGGATAAAAGTAAAAGGGAATAGATAAAGAATACTAAAATTATCAATCCAATACCGATTCTTACAACTTTACGTAGATTTTTTTTACCCATTTCAAAATCGAATTGGCAAATCTAAAAAGTCAAAATATCTTGTTGTAATCTTACGAATAGTTCGTCTAATTCGAATCTCGGAGAATTCATTGAGGTTATAACCAGCCACTTTACATACACAATTATAGGCAGTTTTGATTGGTTCATTAATCGTTTCGCATTCAAGGATATGCTCAGTCGAATTACGTGGATTAGTCAGGACTAGCTCTGTATACTGTTCAGAATTTAAATAAATGTAAACTTGTTGACTACTGAAGTTAGGTTTATTCCAAGCCGACAGCACATAACACTCCGCTTCTAGATCACAATTCTTAACAATTTTAGCTATGATGGTTATATCTCTAATTGTATAATTTTTGAGTTCATTTCGATATTTAGTAGGTAGATTAAGTTCATATAAGCCAGGTTCAAAACCACGGATCTCATAAGGTACCTTAGCTTGGTATCTACCATCTCGAGAACTAATCTCTACGCACAATTTAGATTGGGTGTGTTGTGGCATCCTAATGAAGAAAGAAGTAGGTGCTATCTTTTCGCTGGTTTCGAAGGCCATGACCCCCACCCTTACTCCACCACTGACTGGAATCTTAGTATAATAAACCTCCCATTCCTTCGGCATAGAATGCGTGTCCGGGTCCAGCTTTTTTAATGTGGTCTGACTAAATGCACAGGTTGAAAGAAGTAGGAGTACGATATAAAGCACTGCCCCGCTATAGCTGTTCATTGATTACAAGATTAAACAGAATAAGGATAGTAATTAACTCAAATATAGAGCTTTATATTTAAAACTTACTAGCCGATAAAACTGAGCGGGAAGCCTACTGCTTGCCTTTTTGGAGCGGTTGGCTTGTCAGCCAGAACCTTGAAATACAAACCCCAACCTTCCCAACCGGGGCATTTGCATTGTCGCCCGAAACCTGGAAATGGAAGCTTAAACCTGCCAGACTGGGGAGTTTCCTTTGTCGCACGGAGCCGGAAATGGAGACTCACAAGCCTGCCTGTCCGAAACGTGCATCCTGTCGCCGGAGCGATGGAGCACACTCATTTTTATACCTGTCTGGCACCACCCAACGACCCAGGGGGTTGATGGCCCTGCAAGATAGCTGAAACGGGCGAACAACTCGCCTGCCTTTACACCCCCTGCCGGTTGGGCTGCTTGGCTTGACTTTGCGGCCTGCCTCCTGTCACCCGAAAGCCACCTTCTAAAGAAATTTAGTAAATATTATCTCGTACTAATTGTCTGAAAGTTGAAGAATTACCAGCAATTCGCTTCAGGTCATTATTTTTCTCTAACTCGTCAATTATTGCCCCAATTTCCATGTCTAATTCTTTCGGCTTACCATTGATATTGTTTGCTTTTAAGTATTCCTGAACAGCTTTTCTAAATTTAAGCCTGTCCACATCAGAAATTTCTTTTTCTAGCATTTCTCTTTCCATAATCGACCTACTTCTTATTAGTCTTGAAACTTCATCACTTTTATCGTTTATAGAATAGTTTTTAATAACTCTAACGTCTCTTCGTAACTCTTCTATGGCATTAAGAATATAAGTGTCAGAGGATACTTCTCTGTCTTCCAAATGAGCAATCTTGTATTTGCCAAAGTTTTTTAAAAATGTTGAATAATTTGGATCCTTCGTTGCTTTTTCGTGAGTCGCTTTAAGTTTATTACCAAGGTTCTCTTTAAATTTAATAATTGATGTAAATCTTAAGTCTCTTGGATATTCTAAATGTTCGATAAGTGAAGTGTCGAAAGAGTACCCCGTCAAATCATCCTTTATAATAATCGTGGGTTTGTCAAAAGCTAAACGCATTCCTAATTCAAACATGACGTTAGCATTCTTGCAACTCACATCACATATGACAATATCGCTAGAGTAAATATTTTCAATTATTCTGTTATGAATTACTCCAATATCATCTGCGTCACTTACTAGATTAGGGAAGAAGTCATTAGTTATACAGACGTCTTTTATAATTCCAAGTACATCTGACCAGTGCTCTGGTGGACAATTATCAATCAAACTTATTGGCATTATTATACCGCAAGTTGGCTTCTTGTCTACTGATTTTTTGTCTGTCATTAGGTTTCTTAATGAAATATTACTGTGAAATATCGTCTTCGAGTTTCTACCAACTGTCCTTATTGATTGGCTAATCTGTCAGCGGAAACGTACCTGACCTGTCGGCTGTCTGAAGAGTGCAACTTGTCGACCGCACCCCCCCCCCGCTTGTTAAGCTGTCCCTATCCCCAAGTGCATCCTGTCGACCGAAGCTCGAACTGAAACGTAAAAGCGTGCCTGTCAGACGAGTGCGGCATGTCGACCGAATGCTGGAAATAGAAGCTAGGTATCGACATATCACCCAACATACTATTGTACACGAATTTACAGAACCATCTACCTCTTAGTAGTTGACTATCAAATACTTTTAGCTCCGAAAAATTTACTTACATACCTATTGGCAATATGGTCTGAAGCCATAACAGAAGTTTGCAATTACTGTTTTTAGCGATCATTTTTCTACGGGAAAAATACCCTTTTTTGTGAAAGACATGTATTCTCGTAAAATCTTTCCATAATTTCTTCACTAGCTAATCTAAGTTGTATGAAAATAGCTTGATGGGACACCAAGAAAAAAGACATAGCCAAGAGCAAGAGTACCTTTGAGGTGCGAAAACATCAGTAACCCGCTCTGACTATGTCTGAAAAAGTAGTGGCAATTTACTGCTTTCTAGATGATTTCTTTCTAGAAACCAATCACCCTAGATCGACCAAACCACAAGCTAAACCTAAAGTAACAGACAGCATTGTGTTGACTACCGCCATCATATCGGCTCGTTTCTTTGGGGGCAACCAAGCTTCAGCCATGCTCTATATGGCGGACAAGCAGGGTGTCCTTATGCTGGAAAAGTCGGCCTTTAATCGCCGGTTGCATCGACTCGCTCATACCTTGAGTGTCTTATTTTATTATTTGGCCGACTTCTTTAAAGCCTTGAATGTGAGCAGTCAGTATCTAATTGATTCATTTCCTGTATCGGTTTGCGATAATATTCGCATCAGCCGTTCACGGTTGGTCAAGGGGGAAGAGTATCGAGGCAAAATTGCTTCCAAACGACGGTTCTTCTTTGGGTATCGGGTGCAAGTAGTGACCACCAGTACTAAGCAGCCCGTGCAATTTTTTATTCTTCCGGGTTCGTACGCGGATATAACAGCTCTTCAGATGATGCATTTGCATTTGCCCGCAGGTAGCGAGGTGTTTGGTGATGCTGCCTACACCGACTACGAACAAGAGGAACTGTACGCTGATTGTGAACAGATTTCCTTACAGATTCAACGCAAGAGTAATAGTCATCGGGCTGACCCGATTTGGATAGCCGCTTACAAGAAGATGCGTCGTCAGGCAATCGAACAAGCTTTTAGTCAAGTCAAGTTGCGATTTCCTCAAAAGATTCATGCCGTTACCGAAGCGGGTTTCCTGATCAAGCTTGTCTTATTTCTACTTGCATACGCTCTAGAATCAAACTTGTATCATACAACTTAGATTAGCTAATAAATTAAACAGAATACTCTTGCTTGTATATATACAATTAAAGACTTAACTTTATTATAAAAAATATCAATGAAATACGTCACACCCTATCAATACGCAAAGCTTTGTGGAGTTTCTTCTCAAGCTATTTATAGTAGAATTTCAAAAGGATTGTTGGAAAAGGTGCAAATACCAGATCCAACGGGGAGTTTGAAAGACTATATAGATATAGATAAATTCCCCCCAGAAAGGATAAGGCAACTAAAAAAATAATGTAAGCTTTATTTGTATATATACAAATAAAGCTTACATTTGTACTCAACAAAAAAGCCCTTATGCTTGAGTTTGGCGACCGTAGCAGAAGGGCAAGTGTTTCACCTAACTTATTGAAATCAAATGAACACGGAGCAAAACTACGTCGGTAAGGCAGAATCTGCAACTACCATTCCACAAATGGCCCAAAATGAAGGCCAAACATTATCTATAGTTGACAATCGGCAAAGCTCGGAAGTAAACCAAGCACTTTTAGACGCTCAAACAACATTACTTGAGTTAGTCAAAGACTATACGGATTGTATAAGTCCTATTGAGTCGATTAACGAGCTACTAAGAGTGTGGCTTACTAGCACTAACCCTTCTGTTGACTTGGAAAATCCCAAAAACAAACGTCATTTAGACTTAATGTTGGACCTGGTTAATTTTCTGGTTGCTTTGAAAGAGGCAAATGAAACGGTGTTGGTTTTAGATCAAGCCAGTACGCGAATTGAGTAATTAGAATCGGCAACTGTATAATAACTGCACATTACTAATATAGTTAACTGCCATTCAATGTATAGCCCGATTTTGAGTCGGGCTTTTTTTGTTAAATAGTTAATAATCAGATGTTTGTTAGGTAATTTTTTCTTATATAATTTCAATAATTCACTTATAATGTATGTAACAAATAAACTGTAATACGAAAATGAATACAAACGAAAGACCACAGGTTGAACCGGCTGTGGAAATTATTGATACAGAGTTAATTAAATCTCTACGAGAAGCTTTACAAGCTGCTATTAATATGCTTGATAAGGTCAATAAGAAGCCCCAAAAACCATTTGAACGGTTGAGACAAGCTTATAAGGATGTAAGTCCAAGCCTTCGATCATTTCTTACAGCTGACTTTTGCGTCTTTCACAATGTAACACCTGGTACTTTCCGAAAGAAAAGACGAGGTGAAAATCCGGTTACAGAAAGAGAAATACAGTTCGTACAGCAGTGGCAATACCTATAAAATTACTGTACAAATGAATATAGTCATTGATCATGAGATAGTCGAAGGCTACAAGAATGCCCTTTTAAAAGCAGTAGACGCATTCCAGAAAGCCCAGGAAAAGATAACTGCTTTGACTAAAGAATTAGATGAAAGTCAGCTTATGACTACCAAAGAAGCGCAAGATTACCTGAAATGCTCATATGATTCCCTATTATATTACCGGCGTTTCGGCTTAACGCCTTATAAAAAAGGCAAAGATGTATGGTATACTAAGGCCATAATAAATGAATGGCTATCGACTGGCAGAGTTAACCGATGTAAGTGATAAGACAAGAGCTTTGCCAGCCATATACTATTATTTCTGAGACGTATAGCCCGACTTACTGACAGAACCGACAAAAGCCGGTAATTACCTTTTTGCCAGTAAGTCGCCTTATGCATTTCGAGGGATTTATTTATTACGGTTCTTAAGGCTAACATATCCCACTGCTAGCCACTTATCAATATCACCTTGATATACCATCGGTCTTTTCAAATTTTGATAAAGGATTAATCTACTGAAAGGTAGAAGCCATCGATTTATAATAACAAACTGTTCGTTGGGTTATTAGTAGTGAATTCCTAGCTTTTTATAACTTTACTGGACTAGTGAATTAATTACATCTACCGTCAACCTGTTCATGGAGGAAATTTTAAAGCTGATAAAAGACATCAGTCTGGTCGTTGCCGAACCCTTCTATAGAAAACCGGACTTCTTAATATCCACAGCGTTTTCAGGTCTTGGTTTATGGTTAACTTGGCTAGCATATAAAGAAGCAGAACGCGCTAAGGAAGCTGCAGAACAGGCAGCCAAGTCAGTGAAAAGTCAGGCAATTGCCATGGAATTGCAAGAGTTGGTTCAAAAACATGACAAATTTGAAGTCAATATTCGATACACTACTTGCCGAGATATCCTAGCCGAATACAATCGTAAAATCAGACGATTAATTTCCCCCTATCGGAATGAGCAAGACCTACAAACAATTATACAACAGGTAGAACAGATGCTTGATGCAATCCGAGCAATATTGGACGATGTAAGGCCTTACAGCGATGAAACTGATGGAGTAAGTAACGCTGTTTACAATGCAGTAGAAGGCCCTTTTGCTGTTTTAAATGGCCAGATAGGAGAATTAATTGGAACGTTCGAACGGCGCACCGTAAACCCACAATAATATGGCTACTGTAAATTCGAAAAAACAGATATTATATAATATCGATACGCTAGTTACTATGACTGCTTCTGGCAAGGTAAACTGGAAACAGCAAAACCCGTCCACATATTTTTATGAATCAAAATTGACAGATGATAATAAATACATAACCTCTATACAGAAAGTCTTGTCTGCACGTGAATATGTATTTCAAATCATTGATGAAAGGACAAAAGATAGTATTCTTAAATTAACGGCTAAGACAAACGAGCAAGGCTCATCTAGCTTATATCATTCAGCTACATCAATATTAGAAACACTTCAAAAGATTGAATCCGCTAAAGCTGTCAAGCCTGATCCATATACAGTTGAAGTGGAGAAGCTTTTAGAGAAACTTTATAGAACTGTTGAAAATTTTATTAATGAAAGGGCGGCAAGTATTTTTAATGATATACTCCAAAATGTCATTCCAAAAGAATAATAGTGATGGAATTTAGGCACATACATAATTAGTGAACTATCCATGAACCACTGTCAGACTCTTTATAATGGGTGATTTACTTGAGTCAGGAATAGAATTACCTGCGTAGCGTGAAGCCGATCCTTTCCAGGTCACTGACAGATGCCAGCTCCACCGGTATAGCTATACCGGTGGAGTCGTTGTAGGAAAGCGAATAAGTAGAGCGAGTAATCAGATATGCATTGGGACTAGATCCAGATGATTTAGCGCCGTCAGGATTTCCTAGCGCCATGTTGTCGTCACGGGTAGGCGTGGAGTCGCTAGGAGTTGTTTCGGATGGCTCCTTACACTGGCTGAGTGAAAGTAATAGGGCGAAGCTAACGATTAGCCGAACAGAGTAGTTCATAGAGGTATTTGATTTGATCCCTCCGAAAGAGAAGACACATATGTGTGGTTTATTCCTCATATATGTGTCTTCTTGGATTAATTTCTATTGGGGGTAATTCAATTTGAGGACCATATTTTGTATATAAAATTTTTTTGATTTCCTCGACCTCATAATTTGTCTCAACAACAATTGTATCTATATCTTTAATCTCAAAGTCAACTCTTATGTGGCTAATCATGTCATTGTAGACTTGCTTTTGATCAATCTTTTCCCCTATTAAGAATGGCGGGTATCTTTCATCCCTAACTATATATCTCCATTCTCTTTCTAATCCAAATCGATAGTCTTCCCTAATACGTGTATCACTCCGGATTAACTTTCCGTCATAATTCTTAGAATATGAGAATAAATCAATTAACGTTTTGATTAAATAACCTTTATGATCGACATGTCTCCCAAAAACCGCTGGTTCGATCCGCCATGAGGGTGAATGGTTGATAAAATTGAAAGCATTTATGATATGATTTGTAAGCTCAGATGACCTATCTAAATATAAAACTGGGTTAAGTTTATGCTCTGCTCCCCATGACTTTTTCATAGCAATAGCTAATGTGCCATAAGATTTCAGCAAATTCTTGGCATCTTCTACACTCATATTCGTGAATGAGATCATTGGGAAAGCGGCAGTGATTTCTTTATCATTATTAGATAAGGATTCAGTGCAATAACTTGGCTTAAACCCTTCTAAAACAATCTTTTGTAAGATTGTCCAACTTTGAGTAATATGAATAATGGGATATTCTAATTTAGAAGGCTCGTATACTCTATTATCAATCGAATAATCCATACGTAAACAGGTATTATTGATGCGTGAATTAGTTTGTAATGAAGGCTATTTCCTCTTTGTTGAAAAAAGCCTTAACTAACTCATGATTGGCTTGTAGATGTTTAATTTGTTCACGAATCGCAATTGTTAGCTCATCTAAATTAGTGAACACCTGATTCTTTAACTGACCTTTCAGGTAGCTCCAGATCAGTTCTACTGGATTCAGCTCTGGGCTGTAAGCCGGTAAACGCTCTAAATGAACTCGGTTTGGACGTGCTTTCAAAAAAGCTTTGACGGCCTCGCTGCGGTGGATGGCAGCCCCATCCCAGATCACCAGCATATTTCGTTTGCGATAACGCCCGCACAGCATAGTGAGGAACCAGACAATATCTTCACCCGTAAACGGCTGGTCTTGCCCCGCTACATAGATACGACCGTTAGGCGCAATAGCAGCGATCAAACTTAGATGAGCCCGTCCCGCTTGCTCAACTAATATCGGTGTTTGCCCCCGAGGGGCCCATGTGTTAGCCAGCATGGGTAACAAATAACAAGCCGATTCATCCACATATAAAATGACGCGCCCTTCAATTTGGGCTTTTTTTGAGTTCGGGTAAGCGTTCTTCTTTCCATTGGGCAACCGCTTGAGGATCTTGTTGATAGGCTTTGCGCTGCGGCTTCTGTCTGCTCCAGCCCACCTTTTTTAAAATCCGGCCTACTTGTGAGGGGTCATAACTGACAGCAAATAACTTTTTGATCACCTCATTGACGCGAGGACGGGTCCATATCTGGCCCGGAAAGCCATGATGCTCAGCTCCTTTATTCAATTCCTCAACTAGTTGAGCCAGTTGCGTATTAGTCAGCTTAGCTGTAGCCCCGGCAGGTTTGCGCCAAGTCAGTGCATCTTGACCTTGCTGACGATATTTAGTTATAGTGCGACTGACCCAGCCTTGAGTTAGCCCTAAGGCCTGAGCGATATCGGCCTGTTTCCAGCCTTCTTGATGGAGAGTGGCACATCGTCGGCGCAGGACTTCATATTGGGTCTGTTGATAGCTTGCCATAATGAAGGCAAGATACGAACATTACAAACCTATTCACGGATCAATAATAAAAATGTATTGCAAGTTGTATTGCAACCAAAGCAAAAAAGCACTCACGCTAAAAACGTAAGTGCTTGATTTTGAGTGAGCCAGTGGAGGGATTCGAACCCCCGACGCGCTTGCGCATCCTGATTACAAATCAGGCGGAATCGACCGCTATCCGACACTGGCGATCCTGAATTGTGGTGCAAAAATAGAGTTATTTTCTATTCCATGCAAGCCAAATCTTTTTTTAGTTTCAACTGCGCCAATGACCGATCAAAACTAAAACCGACTTCTAGGCCTGGGCTACGCGTAACTGATGACGTAATTCGTCTAGTTGCTTTTCGGCTTCGGCAATTTTCTTGTCGATGTCGGCGCGGAGTTTATCGGCATTCTTCGAACGAGCAAAAAACTCGATGTTGTTCCGATAGGTAGCAATGTCATTCTCGATAGCCGTAATCTTCCGGCGAATGTCGTTTTCACGCTTGTTGCCTCCTCCATCGCGATCTCCTCGGTTGAAATCACGTCCACCCCGTGAGCTTCCTGAACGAGTCGCTTCCGCTTCACTCTGGAGCATGATGCGCTCTTTATCTTTGGCCGGAATCTTACCAGTTGCACCAACCAGCGCGTTAATGGCGTTGATGTAGCGTTTTTGAGTAGCCTGCATGTCCTTTTTCGGAACAAAACCAATCGCGTTCCACTCTTTTTTGAATTCGTTCAATTCTGAGAGGTCAGCATTTGCGCTGGCGGCTGCTTCAATTCGTTCGATCAGGGCAGTTTTCTGCGCTAAATTCTCTTCAAATTCCCGCTCAGTCTCTTGATTTTTCGACCGTTTCTTATTGAAGAATGCATCACAAGCCGCTTTGAATCGGTCAAAAATAGTATTTTTTTGCTTCTCGGGCACCTGGCCAATGGCTTTCCATTGACGTTGCAGTTCGATAACAGTTTGCGTGGTTTCAGGCGACTCTTCACCTGAAGCCAGAATGGCTTCTACCTGCTCACAAAGCTGTGTTTTAGCGCGAAGATTTTCCTCCCGTTTGCTTTCAAGTTGCCGGAAAAATTCGCCCTTGTTATGGAAGAAGGTTTTCAACGCTGCCCAGAACTTCTTGCTCAGTTCCTTGCCTTCTTCGCGGGGCATGGGCCCTTTGATGGCATTCCAGCGATCCTGCAACGTCATAACAACTTTCGTTTTGTCGTTCCAGTCGTTAATGCTGTTGGAGGTGAAGGAAGTTATGGGAACCAGCTCTTCGTAGATAGCTGACTTCTCTTCGTACAGTTGTGCCGACTCTTTGCGTTGCTCGTTGGTCTGATCCCGGCGTTTATCATAGAGAACGTCGAGAGCAGCCTTCATCCGGCCCCACAGCACTTCCTGCTCGGCTTTTGGAGCCGGACCTATGTGCTTGTATTCTTCAAACAAGGCATTGGCTTCGTCGATGGTTTGTCGGGTAACCGGCGTCCCTTCCGAGGCTTTCGCCATGGCTTCAACCTTCTCAATAACCTCCGTTTTCAGGCTTGCATTTCGTTTACGATCCAGCTCTTTCAGCTCGAAATAGATATTTCGATTGCTGTAATACCGATCAACCAGAGCATGGTAGGTAGCCCAGAGGGTTGCATTGTGTGGCGAGTTCATATTCCCAGCCGCTTTCCATTCGTCCTGGATTTTCTTGAACTCATTCCAGCTAGCTTTGGGGTCTCCCGCGTTGTTTTCGTCGTTTTCGACCAGTTCACGCAACCGGGTAAGTAAGTCTGTTTTCGACGCGAAGTTTGTTTCCTTAGCTTTATCGAGGTTCTGGAAATAGGTATTTTTCAGACTTTTGATTTGCTTGTATAGTTCTTCGAACCGCAAAACTGTATCGTCAAACTTATACTCAAATCCTTCATCGGCACCTGTTTCTGCCATGTAAGCCTGCAAAGCTGCTTCGCGCTCGGCCCGCTTCATTTGGTCGAACAGAGGTTTTACCTCTTTAAGAACCTGATCGGCCTTCTTGAAATCACCAGGCGTTACGGTCGCCAGACTAACGGAGGCCAGTTGGGTTTCAAGCAGATTAACAAAATCCTGTTTCGAAAAATGGCTGTAATCGGCTTCTGGGGCAGCGGCTTCTTCTTCAACTTCCGTTAAATCGGCATACTCGGTTGGGAGTTGCTCATGGTCGACCGGGTTTTCCGTCGTCTCTGCTACGGGGACTTCTAGTACTACATCGGCCGTTGATGCGTCACTGGGTGTCGCTTCAGGAGTTTCTACCATGGGTTCATCTGCCGATTCTACCACAGGAGATTCCGCAGCCGATTGTTCATCAACTGATGCCGAACCTGATGGAGTTTCTTCCGAATTTACTGTAGCGTCTTCGGGAGTAGCCGAAGCAGTCGGTTCAGTGATAGGAGCACTATCAACCCCAGTTTCTGATTGGCTTTCAGCGGTTGGTGTGGTTGACGATTCTGCCTGTTCGGGCGTAGTTTCTTGGCCCTCGACGGTGGTTTCGGGGGGGGTATTGGTATCTTCGGGGGTATTCACTTCCAGCGACTCAGTGGCCTGATGGGTGGTTTCTGGTTGCTGGTTAATTTCCTGTTCTTGGTTTGCCATGTTGGGAACGTACCGATTACTTTTGCAAAAGTACGATAATATACGGATTTTCTTGTAGTACAGAAATTGAAAAGCCGTTAAAGGCCTTAATATAATGCCCTCAGCAATTAGTGAGTTACGAAATGAATACACTCTGAACGGGTTGGACAGAGCAGATGTTTTACCGGATCCGGTCGCTCAGTTTCGGCTTTGGTTCGATGCCGCCTTACAAGCTAAGGTCCCTGAACCGAACGCCATGCATATTAGTACGGTGACAGACGAAGGTAGACCCGACGGACGAATTGTGCTCTTAAAGGATATTTCGGACGACGGGTTTACATTTTACACAAACTACGAAAGCCGAAAAGGGCGTGAACTCACCAATCGCCCGTTTGCCAATCTGACCTTTTTTTACCCTGAACTCGAACGCCAGATTCGGATTGAAGGACGGGTAGAAAAAGTAAGTAATGAGGATTCGGACGCGTATTTTAACAGCCGCCCTCGCGGTAGTCAGATCGGGGCATGGGTGTCACACCAGTCGGAGGTGATCGACAGTCGCGAGGTGTTGGAAGCCCGGCAGCGTGAACTGGACATGCAGTTTGCGGGTCAATCCGTTCCGCGACCACCCTACTGGGGTGGCTTTCGGGTGGTGCCCGATGCCATCGAATTCTGGCAGGGACGCCCCAGCCGATTACACGACCGAATCCGCTATCGAAAGGTAGAAGAAGCATGGATCATCGAGCGGCTTTCACCATAAATTGTTGAATGATCGAATTGTTGAATGATTGAATAAATACCTGGCGAGGGTACAATTCAATCATTCAACAATTCGATCATTCAATTAGTAGTACGGTAAAATTTATAGTTGGGTTGCTTATTGGCAAAAGACTCGTTTCATGCCTTCCAAGAAAGCCAGCGCCAAAAAGGCGGTTGATAATCGTACCTTATTCAGCGTTATTTCGGCCTCGTCGGTCGGAACGCTGATCGAATGGTACGATTTTTACATTTTTGGCAGTTTAGCCGCCATTCTTTCCACTCAATTTTTTCCAACTGATAATCCGACGGCTGCGCTGCTATCGACACTGGCGACGTTTGCTGCTGGATTTGTGGTTCGCCCGTTTGGAGCCCTGGTATTTGGGCGACTTGGGGATTTGGTAGGACGTAAATATACGTTTTTGGTTACGCTGGTGCTGATGGGTGGTTCTACGTTTGCCATTGGGCTAATTCCCGGCTATGCAACCATTGGTTTCTGGGCTCCGTTGTTGGTCCTTTTATTACGGCTGGTACAAGGGCTGGCGCTGGGAGGGGAGTATGGGGGAGCGGCTACGTATGTGGCAGAGTATGCCCCCGAAGGACGACGTGGTTATTACACTAGTTTTATTCAGACGACAGCTACATTGGGCCTGTTTGTGTCGCTGGGGGTAATTCTGCTTACCCGTGAGTCGCTAGGAGTGGATACATTTTCGGACTGGGGTTGGCGTGTGCCGTTTTTGCTGTCTATCGTACTGGTAGGCATATCTATACTTATTCGGATGCGCATGGCCGAATCCCCCCTGTTTGCCAAACTTAAAACCGAAGGTAAAATCTCGAAAAATCCGCTGGCTGAAAGTTTCGGTAAGAAGCAGAACCTGAAAATGGTTTTGCTGGCCTTGTTCGGGGCTACGGCTGGTCAGGGCGTAATTTGGTATACAGGGCAATTTTACGCGCTGTCGTTTCTGCAAAAAGCCTGCAATGTCGAGTTCGTTCAGTCGAATGTGATTGTGGCCATTGCCCTGTTAGGCGCTACACCTTTCTTCGTCATTTTTGGGCGACTGTCAGATCGGATTGGCCGGAAGGCGATTATGCTGGTGGGTATGGCGCTGGGCGTTCTGACGTACCGGCCCATCTATGACAAAATGTACAATCTGGCCGATCTGAGCCAGCGGGAGGAGTTTAGCGATGCTCGTACCATTGATCGGAAATTAAGTAAACAGGATAACGGCAACCTGGTAACGACCATGACAACTACCCATTTTTATTCGGATGGGCTCGTTGCCAAAGACATTGAGCGGACCGTTACCCGACCTGATTCGGCCTCTCCAGCGATAAAGCCTGAGCTTACCAAAGCCGTTGTATTACCGAACAATAGTTTCTGGTTGATGATTCTTCTGGTATTTGTGCAGGTGTTGTACGTGACGATGGTCTATGGACCCATTGCTGCTTTCCTGGTCGAGCTTTTCCCGACGCGTATTCGCTACACATCTATGTCGTTGCCTTACCACGTCGGCAATGGGATTTTCGGGGGCTTAACCCCGTTTATTGCAACGGCCCTGGTGGCATCGGCCACTAAAGCCAATGAAGCTGTTCCGGGCTCTATCTCCAAACCGTATCTGCAAGGACTCTGGTACCCAATTCTGGTAGCCAGCGTTTGTCTAATTATAGGGGTAATTTATTTAAAGACTGAAAGAGCTAAAGAGTAAAAGAGTAATCTGACTTACTAGTATTTACCTGCTCATCCGCGATTAAATCGTAGCCGAGCAATCCGGATGCCGTGTGGAACCATAGCTTCCGTCAGTCATTAAATCTAGCGTATGAATTAGTGAATGCGTAAATGAGTAAATAGCTTTGTCGGCGAATTTTTTCACTCAATCACTCATTCGCTCAATCACTCATTTGATTATGCGTATCCGAACCTTTGACGAGTACCAGGCCGCTTATCAGAAAAGCGTAGAAGACCCGGAAGAATTCTGGGCCGAAATTGCCCAGAATTTTCACTGGCGTAAACCCTGGACCAAAACCCTGCAATGGAATTTTACGGAACCCAATGTAAAGTGGTTTATAGGAGGTAAACTCAATATTACGGAAAACTGTCTTGACCGGCACCTGGCTGACCGGGGTGATCAACCGGCCATTATCTGGGAGCCTAACGATCCGGCTGAAGCGGGCGTTACACTAACTTATAAGATGCTGTTCGACCAGGTATGCCGATTTGCCAATGTGTTAAGACGTAATGGTGTACAAAAAGGTGACCGGGTTTGTATTTATATGCCCATGGTGCCCGAACTAGCCATCGCTGTACTGGCCTGTGCCCGAATTGGTGCTATTCACTCCGTAGTGTTTGGTGGATTTTCGGCACAAAGTATCGCTGACCGGATCAATGATGCACAGTGTAAAGTTGTAGTAACGGCCGATGGGGCCTACCGGGGCAATAAAGAAATTCCACTGAAGAGTACAGTCGATGATGCACTCATTGGTTGCCCAAGTGTTGAGAAAGTGATTGTGCTAACCCGTACCCGAACGCCTGTTTCGATGCTGAAAGGACGGGATGTATGGTGGGAGCAGGAATTGAAGCAGGTAACGGCCGAATGCCCGGCTGAAGAAATGGACGCTGAAGATATGCTGTTCATTCTATACACCTCTGGCTCAACCGGGAAACCCAAAGGCGTGGTTCATACCTGCGGGGGCTACATGGTATATGCGGCCTATACGTTCCAGAATGTGTTTCAGTATGAGGCAGGGCAGACCCACTTCTGTACAGCTGATATTGGCTGGATTACCGGGCATAGCTACATTGTATATGGGCCGCTAGCTTGTGGTGCCACGTCGATTATTTTTGAAGGCGTTCCAACCTATCCTGATGCGGGCCGATTCTGGGATATTGTCGATAAATACAACGTTGATATTCTGTATACGGCTCCTACGGCAATTCGGTCGCTGATGGGATTTGGACTGGAAAAAGTCGAAAACCACGATTTGAGCAGCTTACAGGTGCTTGGCTCCGTTGGCGAACCGATCAATGAGGAAGCCTGGCATTGGTACGACGAGCACATCGGTAAGGGCCGCTGTCCGATTGTCGATACCTGGTGGCAGACCGAAACGGGTGGTATTTTGATCTCCCCACTGGCGGGTATTACCAAAACCAAACCAACCTATGCCACACTACCCTTGCCGGGTGTTCAGCCGATACTGGTGGATGAAACGGGTAAAGAAATCGAAGGCAATGGCGTGAGTGGCAATTTGTGCATGAAATTTCCGTGGCCGGGTATTTTACGGACAACCTATGGCGATCACGAACGCTGCCGCCAAACCTATTTCGCTACCTATCCGGGTTTATATTTCACTGGCGACGGTTGCCTCCGTGATGAAGACGGCTATTACCGCATCACAGGTCGGGTCGATGATGTGCTGAACGTATCGGGTCATCGGATTGGGACGGCCGAGGTCGAAAATGCCATCAACATGCACACAGGGGTAGTGGAAAGTGCGGTAGTCGGCTATCCGCACGACATCAAAGGGCAGGGCATATATGCCTATGTGATTACCGATCAGGAACCGAATGGACATGACGCTGACCTGACCAAGCGTGATATTCTGGCAACGGTAAGCCGGGTAATCGGTCCGATTGCCAAGCCCGATAAAATTCAATTTGTGACGGGGCTTCCTAAAACCCGTTCGGGGAAAATCATGCGTCGAATCCTGCGCAAAATTGCCGAAGGCGATACCAGTAATCTCGGCGACACGACTACCTTGCTCGATCCGGCGGTTGTAGAAGAGATTAAAGCGGGAGCTTTGTAAATCTGTTCTGAGTTTCGCATATAAAAGCGGGTTACAACCATTGATCGATAGTTGTAACCCGCTTTTATATTGTTATTGATTGACCTGAATTCAATGAATTATTATAGTACGATCAACCCTTTAACAGACTTGCAGAATCAATGAATAGCGTTGTCGTTTCATCAAATTATGTACTAGATGCGCTTGTAGGGCTTTGTGTTGGCGATGCTCTGGGAGTACCAGTTGAATTTTTGACTCGTAGTTATTTAAGAGACCATACTGTTACTGACATGATGGGTTATGGCACACACAATCAGCCGCCAGGAACTTGGTCAGATGATAGTTCATTGGCTTTTTGCTTAGCGGAAAGCTTATGTGGCGGGTATAGTCTCAATGATATTGCAGTGAAATCTGTGCAGTGGTACGAAGGGACACTCTGGACCCCACATGGCTCTGTGTTTGATATAGGTATAGCTACGTCGAGAGCTTTGCATAGGGTAGCGAGTGGTGTTGATCGATTAGTTTCTGGGGGTGCTGGAGAGGAGGATAATGGTAACGGGTCATTGATGCGTATTTTGCCGATCGTATTTTATCTTAAAGACAAAGCTATTCATGAGCGTTTTCGGATTATTGCACAGGTGTCCGGGATGACTCATGCTCATATTCGATCAGTTTTTGCTTGTTTTATTTATTGTGAATATGCGTTACTACTAATCAAAGGATTTGAAAAGCGCCAGGCCTTCAAAGCCATGCAGGCAGAAGTAAACGATTTTGTTAAGAAGCATGCAGCCCTTGCAGAAAAGGAACTGAATCACTTCCACAGATTATTGGAAAATCCAATTGGCGACTATGAGATAAGGCCTATCGATCAATATACCGAAGCTGAAATTGCGTCGTCAGGCTATGTCATACACACCCTGGAAGCTAGTATGTGGTCTTTCCTTACAACAAATAGTTATGTTGATGCCGTATTGAAAGCAGTAAATCTTGGTAATGATACAGATACTACTGGCTGTGTAACGGGAGGACTTGCCGGGTTATATTATGGCTTGGAAGCTATACCAGAATCCTGGGTGGACGCTATTGCCCGAAAGCAGGACATTTTTGACCTTGCTACTAGATTGTTTACGTCACTTCATTAAGTTGAGGGGTGTACTACTTTACCTTTACAATCTCCCCGAAGTAATTCATGAACAGGGTGTAGTCGGCTGTTTTCTGGCTGATGGGGTCAACTACACGCATGACAAGATTAATGTAGCGCTGGCCGTTGAAGGTTGGTTTGTAGGTGACGGTTTTCAGGACTGAGCGTTCTACTACCTCATCGCTTTTGATAAAATACAGCAGATCATCTTTGAGCAATGTACGTTTGAATAGCTGACTGCCTGATTTTTTTGTTGCCAGTACCGTGATCGTGTTATTGAAATAACAGCCGCCCGACGTCTCGGTTGAACTGGTATCCTGCGCCAGCGTTAAGGTCACCTTGATTGACTTACCAGATTCCTGATACACATCGGATTTTCCCAGCTTGTCAGCATCGACAACGGTTTTACAATCTTTGGGTTTGGGGGTTGCGGTCGCTACTGAGTCGGCTTTTGATGGAGTTTGTGCTTCCTGCGTTTTTTCAGAGCGTCCACAGGCAGCTAATAAACCAATTGTCAGGAGGAGTAGAAATGTATTTTTCATGGAGTAAAGTTCGGGCTTAAACGCCAAGGTGCCAAGCGTTCGTAAAGTTTACAAATCGATAGGCTTTGCGCAGAGTTAGCGACCTAAATTGATTGTTTTTGTGTTGTATAGCAGGGCAGCCCTGCATTTCTACGCTGCTCATATACCTCCTACACAAATACCTATGCAACTTCTTTACAGCTATTTACGGCGTTATTGGAGCCTGTTGGCACTCGCTCTTGTCCTAGCCGCCATCAACCAGATTTTCTCGTTACTTGATCCGTACATTTTTCGAAAAATTATTGACCAGTATGTTGTTAAACCCGGTGGAGCCCTTCGGCCGATTAGTTTCTGGAGCTTCCTGAAAAACGGAGCTGGCCTGCTGATTTTACAAGCGCTTGGTGTAGCAATGGTGAGCCGAATTGCCAAAAACTTTCAGGACTACTACGTTAACGTAATTACCCAGCGGTTGGGCGCTAAGCTCTATACCGATGGGCTTCGGCATTCGCTCGAATTGCCCTATCAAGTCTTTGAAGATCAACGTTCGGGAGAGACATTGGGTAAGTTACAGAAAGTGCGAGCCGATGTTGAAAAGCTGATTCAATCGTTTGTGAATGTGCTCTTTACCTCCATTGTCGGTATCGTGTTCGTGATGTGGTATGCCTCAACAGTCTACTGGCCAATTGCTCCGGTTTACTTCCTGACTATTCCGCTGCTGGGTATTCTGAGTTCGTTGCTGAGCAAAAAAATTAAGGTCGTTCAGAAAACGATTGTTGCCGAAACAACGGCTCTGGCGGGTTCAACAACAGAGAGTTTACGTAATATCGAACTGGTGAAAAGCCTCGGACTGGCACAACAGGAAACCGAACGATTGAATGCCACAACCGAAAAAATCCTGAAGCTCGAACTTAAAAAGGTTCGCTATATCCGGTCGCTGTCGTTTATCCAGGGCACGTTTGTAAACCTGCTCCGTAACGCCATCATGCTGTTTATGCTGTTTCTGGTGGTGCAGGAACGCATTACGGTGGGTGAATTTTTCTCGCTGTTCATCTACTCTTTCGCCATCTTCGGGCCGTTGCAAGAGTTGGGTAATATTATCAACGTATATCGGGAGACGGAAGCGTCGCTGGCCAATTTCCAGCAGATTCTGAACACGCCCCGCGATGTGCAGCCTGCGCTTCCACAGCCGGTTCATTCGCTCAAGACACTGGCCTTTGACGATGTTCATTTCAAACATCTGACGGCTAACAAACCAGCTCTCGATGGTATTTCGTTTGATGCACAGGTGGGTGAAACACTGGCCTTTGTCGGGCCGAGTGGGTCTGGTAAAACGACACTTGTTAAGCTATTGGTTGGTTTATACCGGCCATTAAGTGGACAGATTTTGTACAATGGTATTCCGGGGGCAGATGTGAATCTGGATGAGCTTCGGGAGCAAATTGGCTTCGTCACGCAGGATACGCAGTTATTTGCCGGAACCATTCGGGAAAACCTTCGTTTTGTAGCGCCCCACGCAACGGACGAAGAATGCCTAACGGCGTTGCATCAGGCAGCTGCCGACTCGCTGCTGGCCCGTGCCCCGCAGGGACTTGATACCGTTATAGGGGAAGGGGGAGTAAAAGTGTCGGGTGGCGAAAAGCAACGGCTTAGCATTGCCCGTGCGTTACTTCGTAAACCTTCGTTGCTCGTATTTGATGAAGCGACATCGGCCCTGGATTCGCTCACCGAAGAGGAAATTACGGATACCGTGCGCACCGTATCGGCTATGAACCAGCAGATTACTATTCTGATTGCCCACCGTCTGAGTACGATCCTGCATGCCGACCGCATTTTTGTGCTGGAGCAGGGGCACATTGTTGAACAGGGCCGTCATGAGGAATTGCTTGTACAGAAAGGACTGTATTACGCTATGTGGCGTCAGCAAATCGGTGAGCGCAAAGCTCTGGCTACCGCGTAAATGGATTAAAGGCAGAGGCATAGCGAATAAAGTTCTCTGCGAAAAATGTCTAAAAAACGCCAGGACGTTTAACCTGGCGTTTTTTGTTTAGCCAGAAGTTAAATGGACATCCAGATCGTGCTGACAAACTGGCTGGAACGTATAGCTACTGTAGTTTATAGTACTGTCTTTTTTATAGTTATATCTGACTATTTCTGGTGTTGAAATAACTTCATTTTTTATAGTAGTACAATTTGTTGAAACTTTAAAACATATGATTAGCTTTGTAAGTGCCTACATATGAATAGGTTAAACCACTTAACACTTACATAGTATGAAAAACCTATTACGCTTTTTTCTGTACGGCTTTTTAGCCATTATCTGGTCGTGCGCCGACCACCGCCTTCCCCCATCCATTTCCTGCGATGATGTCGCAACCCGAGTCGCTGGTTGTGCAAACTGGCGATTGACGAGTCGAACCGTTAATAGCGTTGAAGCGATCACACCATGCCAGCAAGGTTTGATACTTACATTTCCGGGCGGAAAGCTGACGGGACAATTTGTTTTGCTGAAAGACCCTGAATATTGCGGCACGGGTGGCGCAGGAGGGGGAACCTATACGTGCAACAATGGTACGGTAACACTTTCAAAAACGGTTACCTTCGGCGGTTTTAACCCGATTGGTCCCATTAGTCAGACATTAACTTTTCTCAGCACTTCGTCTTTCTTAATAACCTATACCGACGCAAGCAGTAATGCCGTGGCCGAAACCTACGTTTGCGCTAACTAAGCTAAACTTTGGAACAAAGTGAATGAACCGCTAGTCAGTAGAGGCTGGCGGTTTTGTTTTAACTGGGCTAATGGACTGGTAGAGCGCGAAGCAATGATTTGCCTATTCCATCAATCTTCCAGAATATCGGCTAACACGGTTTCAAAGCCAATCAGCACATCGTCGCCTGATAGTGTTTCTGAAAAGGTTTTAGTGTCGACGGGTTGATTGGGGCGGTAAATGTAGGTGAGTTTCTCGTTGGGCGAAACCAGCCAGGCAAGGCGAACACCGTTGGCCAGCCACTTCTCCATTTTCGCTTTAACCGCGTCGAGGTGATCGGAATCACTGACGAGTTCGAGCACAAAATCGGGAGCCAGGTACGGAAATGAGTGCTTGTCCTTTTTACTCAGCGCATCCCAGCGTTCGCGCCGAATCCAGGCCACATCCGGTGCTTTCATCGATTGGTCGCTCAGAAAAAAACCGCCGTTCGAGTCAATAACTTTACCAGCTTTCGTCTTACGGTTCCAGATGACAAACTCACCGTTTAACTCACTGTTATTCGCGCTGGTTAATAAATGGGTAGGAGACATATCAATATATACAGTGCCATTGTCATCGCGCTCAACACGAAGGTTGGGATTAGCCAGACAGAACTGGACTAACTCTTCATCGGTGAAGCGGTCGATTTGGGGAATGTTGAGGGGCAATTGCATGATTGAGTATGTTGTTCGTTAGGAACAAATCTACAAAACGATACCAACGAATCAAAACCGTTGATTTATACCGGTGATACTACTGGCTTAATTAATAAGACGGTGTTAAAACTCGATTGGTACACAAGTAGTATCCGGCTAATAATGCTTTTTCTGGTAATAATGCTACGTTATGTATCATGGGTAAGCCTGCTTATTATCTCTGCCTGATTTGTGTTGGACTTTTCTGCCTGCTGAGTTTTAAAACAAACATCCGAACGGAGCCAGGGGAAGGGCCGTCGCCTGCCAAAACACCCACCGAAGAACTCAGTACGTTTCAGCTTGAACCCGGGCTAGATATTCAGTTGGTAGCGGCTGAGCCTATGGTCGAAGATCCCGTTGCGATCACCTTCGATGAAGATGGTCGGCTGTGGGTAGTCGAAATGCGCGGATTCATGATGAACATCGACGGTGCGGGCGAGGAGAAAAAGGTTGGTCGAGTGTCGATTCTGGAGGATACCGATGGCGATGGCCGGATGGATGTTAGCAAAGTTTATCTGGATAGTCTGGTTATGCCCCGCGCTATTGCCCTGATACCCAATGGAGCACTGATTGCCGAAAATGGAGCACTCTGGCTCACCAAAGACACCAATGGTGATCTGAAGGCTGATACGAAAACCCTCATCGACGATCAGTATGCCGCTACAGGGCTTCCCGAACACGCACCAAATGGTCTCTGGCGTAGCATGGACAACTGGTATTACAATGCCAAAGCGCGGGTGCGCTACAAACTAGCCAATGGAAAATGGCTTCGCGATAGTACCGAGTTCCGTGGGCAGTGGGGCATCAGTCATGATGACCAGGGACGCCTGTACTACAACTACAACTGGTCGCAACTCCACGCCGATCTGGTTCCGCCCAACTACCTGTCACGCAATAAAAACCATAAGCCAACAACGGGTATCGACCATGGGCTGACCATCGACCGACGCGTGTACCCGATCCGACCAAACCCCGCCGTTAACCGGGGCTATATTCCCGGTACATTGGATAAGGAAGGGCGTCTGCAGGAGTTTACAGCTGCTTGTTCACCCCTGTTTTACCGGGGAACGGCATTCCCATCTTCCTACTATGGCAATGTGTTCGTTTGTGAACCCGCTGGTAATCTGGTTAAACGCAATGTAACCGAATCGAAAGGGCTATCCCTGACGGCTCACGACCCACATCCCGGAAAAGAATTTCTGGCTTCGACGGATGAGCGGTTCCGGCCGGTTCATATGGCAACAGGTCCCGATGGCGCTTTATACATCGCCGATATGTACCGGGGTGTAATTCAGCATAAGGCGTATGTGACGCCATACTTGCGAGAACAATCCCTATCGCGCGATTTGGTCCAACCCATTAACCGGGGCCGTATCTGGCGGGTAGTGCCCCAAAACTGGAAAGCGCAGAAAGCCAGGAAGTTGTCGCAGGCTTCGGGTGATGAGTTAGTGGCCGAGTTATCGAACCCAGACGGCTGGCATCGGGATATGGCGCAGGCATTGCTGATAGACCGGGCTGATAAGCGAGTGGAGGCTGCCTTGACCAATGTTGTTTTGAAAGGAACACAGCCGCTAGGTCGTTTTCATGCTTTATGGACACTGGATGGGTTAAAGCTGAGCAAGCCTGATTTGTTGCTGAGTGTATTAGCCGATCAGAATACACTTGTCAAATCCACCGCCATCCGATTGCTGGAACCGTTCGCCAAAGCGGATAAAACCGTTCGGGCAGAATTAGGCAAGCAATTATTAGGTATTTGGGAACAGGCCCCCATCGAACAAATTCTTCAGATGGCACTTTCTGCCAGTGCACTTGACCCTGCCGACGCCCAACCCTTATTGGCCAATATTACACAACGCTATGGTGATTCGGCACTCATTCGCGATGCGGTAATGAGTAGTCTGTCGAACCAGGAAGCCGCGTTTTTGCAGCGGTTACTGGCTTCTCCGCAGTGGCAGACTCATGAGCCTACGAAAGAAATTTTCATCGAAATGTTGGCAACATCGATCGCTCGTAACCGAAATCCAGCTCAGCTCAGTGCGCTTCTGGCGAAACTCGATACGGGAAAAGAACCGTTGGGTTGGCAGCAGAAAGCCGTTCTTACGGGCTTGTCGATGGGTGGAAGCAACACTAAAATGAAACCGGTTAAACTGGTATCGGCGCCTAGTCTGCTCACCCGCTCAGCCGCGAAAGTCGACCCGGCGCGATTGGCTACATTGAATACGATGTTTGAATGGCCCGGACATGCCGCCAGTAAGGCCGTTGCGCAGACCAAAAGCCTGCTGAACGATGAGGAACAAAAACTGTTTGTGTTAGGTCGTCAGCACTACCTAAGTACCTGCTCGGGTTGTCACGGAACCGATGGTGCTGGACTAGCCCGATTTGCTCCACCGCTCATTGGCTCTGACTGGGTACTGGGCGACGAAAAACGGCTGGCACTCATTGTTCTCCACGGTATTGAGGGGCCCATCGAAGTGAATAAGAAAATGTACGATGCGCCTGATATTCTGCCTGTTATGCCTTCGCACTCAACCATGGACGATGGCGTCATTACCGCCATTCTGACCTATATCCGAAACGAATGGGGAAACAACGCAGGGCCAATGGGACGACGAACCGTAGGCATGACCCGTGTGACGTCGCAGGGTAGGGTAGTGCCCTGGACCGCTAAAGAGCTAAATAAGTATGTACTTGAAGCCAAAGCTCCGGCAAATGGGAATTGATATGATAATGCATAATGTGTGTCTTTAGAGGATGAGCTGCCCATTATTCATTATCCATTGTCCATTATTCATTGTGCATTAAACTCCTTAACCAAATGGATAGACGAGATTTTTTACAGCGGGCTTCGGTAGGGGCAGTGGCATTTTCATTGCCTGAGTTGCCCAACTTTCTGGCCGACAAACGCATGGGTATTGTTGTACACTCGTACTGGAGTCGGTGGAACTCGAAAGTGGATAGTAAAAAATATCCACCCTTTACCAACGCGCTTCAATTGCTGGATCACTGCCATCAGCTAGGGGCCGGTGGGGTGCAGGTAATCGTCAATGGCTGGTCGAGCGATTTTGCCAAACAAGTACGCGAAAAACGGGAGAAACTGGGCCTCTATCTGGAAGGTTCTATCGGGTTGCCCAAAAAAGCAGAGGATGTGCCTAAGTTTGAGCAGGATGTAATCGGGGCACGCGAGGCTGGCGCGCAGGTACTTCGGACGGTCTGTTCGAGTGGACGCCGATACGAAACCTATCACTCCGTTGCAGCTTTTGAGGAGCTCAAAAAAAACGCGCTGGCTTCCCTACAATTGGCGGAACCTGTACTTCGTAAACACAAAGTCAAACTGGGCGTCGAGAATCATAAAGATTGGCGGGCACCAGATCTGGTCAATTTGTTGAAACAGGTTAATAGCGAATGGATAGGCGTAACGCTGGATTTTGGCAACAGCATGGCCCTACTCGAAGACCCCATGGAAGTGGTGCAGACGTTAGCGCCCTACACATTCAGCACTCACGTAAAAGACATGGCTG
This sequence comes from Spirosoma aerolatum, assembly GCF_002056795.1. Lineage (NCBI taxonomy): Bacteria > Pseudomonadati > Bacteroidota > Cytophagia > Cytophagales > Cytophagaceae > Spirosoma > Spirosoma aerolatum. The sequence goes on from NZ_CP020104.1 coordinate 2,684,173, forward strand.
TTGAAGAGTATCCGAACGGTTTCCTTCTGTCGGAAGTGCCTATGGGTAAAGGGATTCTGGACCTGCCAAAAATGGTCGACCTCTGCCGGAAATACAATCCATCGGGCACGTTCAGCCTGGAAATGATTACCCGCGATCCGCTGGAAATCCCCTGTCTGACGGAAGCCTATTGGGAAACGTTTCCTGCTTTACCTGGTTCCGATCTGGCCCGTTCGCTTCGGACAGTTCGGCAGCACAAATATCCCGGAGGATTACCCCGCGTATCTCAGTTGAGCGCCGACGAGAAACTGGCGCTTGAAGAAGAAAACATTGTTGCCTGTATCAATTACAGTAAAGGAAAATTAGGAATGGTATAGCTAGATAGAATACATCTGAATCGAGAACCATTACAACCGTATGACAAAAGACGTATTACCGGGAATAAAACAATTTGATCTTACAGGGAAGGTCGCCATCGTGACGGGTGGGTCGAAAGGATTAGGGCTGGCGATGGCCGCCGGATTAGCGTCGGCGGGAGCCAACCTCATGCTGGTGAGCCGAAATGCCGATGAATGCGAAAAAGCCGCTCAGGAGTTGACCCAGGATTTTGGTGTAAAAGCCATCGCTTTTGCCGCCGACATTACGAAACAGGAACAAACCGAAGCGATGGCAACAGCCGCCATAGACGCGTTCGGCCAAATCGATATTCTGATCAACAGTGCAGGTATCAACATTCGGGGCCCTATTGATGAACTCACGCTTGATGATTTTACCGCCGTGATGGACATCAATGTAACGGGTACCTGGCTGAGTTCTAAAGCGGTGACGCCTTATATGAAAAAAGCCGGTCGGGGCAGCATCATCAATCTGGCCAGTACGCTCGGGTTAGTTGGTTTATCGAATCGTACGCCGTACACGGCCAGCAAAGGGGCTGTCGTGCAGATGACGCGTGCGCTGGCGCTTGAATTAGCTCCTTTTAACATCAACGTGAATGCCATTTGCCCAGGCCCATTTTTAACGGCCATGAATGTGCCGATTGCTGATACGGAGGAAGGGAAAAAGTTTGTCGTGGGAGCAACGGCCCTGGGACGCTGGGGAGAATTACGAGAAATTCAGGGGGCCGCTATTTTTCTGGCGAGCGATGCCGGTACGTATATGGTTGGCTCGATGCTTACCGTCGATGGCGGCTGGACGGCCCGTTAAGGCTGTAAACCGATAACGTATAAACTGAAACCTTAACCGAACGAATGAACCTCTCAACTGATAAAAAGCCGACCCGGGTGCGCTATGGCATGTTAGCACTCGTCTTTGTGAACGTAGCGATTAACTACCTGGACCGCGCTAACCTGTCGGTAGCCGCTACCGAGCTGGGAAAAGATTTGGAGCTATCGACTGTTGAGTTAGGGAATATATTTTCGGCCTTTGGCTGGGCTTATGCTGCTTTACAGATTCCAGGTGGGATTATTGCCGATCGGTTTGGTCCACGAATTTTATATGCGTTTTGCCTGGTTACCTGGTCAATCGCTACCATGGCCCAGTCAGTTGCCAGTGGGTTTCTGAGCCTATTTTCGCTTCGACTGGCAACAGGTACGTTCGAGGCACCATCGTATCCGATCAATAACCGAGTTGTCACCAGTTGGTTTCCTGACAACGAACGAGCTTCGGCTATTTCCATGTATGTGTCCGGACAGTTCATTGGATTGGCTTTCCTGACGCCGGTTTTAGTGACGGTTCAGTATTATGCAGGTTGGAAAGGGCTGTTTATCGTTACGGGCCTGGTAGGGCTGGTATGGGGTGTTGTCTGGTATCTGTTCTACCGTGATCCATTGGATCATCCGCGTGTGAATCAGAGCGAATTAGATTATATTGAAGAAGGGGGAGGGTTGTTTCATGGCAAAAAATCGGGGACGGATACCCCGTCGTTATGGCGCTGGGAGAATTTCAAACTGATCTTTTCGAAACGGACCTTGTGGGGTGTTTACATCGGTCAGTTTTCGGTCAATGCCACACTCTGGTTCTTTCTAACCTGGTTTCCAACCTATCTGGTCAAATACCGGGGAATCGATTTCAGGCAGTCGGGCTATCTGGGGTCTATTCCGTTTCTGGCGGCTTGCGCAGGGCTGCTGCTGTCGGGCTTTGTATCAGATCGGCTGGTAAGGCAGGGGAAATCCGTAAGTATGGCCCGCAAAACACCAATTATTGCAGGATTACTGTTGTCGGTAGTGATTATCGGGGCCAATTATACCGATGATGTCGCCATGATTATTTTCTTCATGTCGTTAGCCTTTTTCGGCGTTGGTATGGCGTTGATCTCCTGGGTATTCGTCTCCATTTTATCGCCGAAGCACTTGATTGGCCTAACGGGTGGCGTATTTAATTTCATGGGAAATCTGGCTTCTATTGTGGTGCCCATTACCATTGGGCATCTGATAACGGGCACTGATTTTAAACCCGCCATCGTATTTATTGGTATTGTTGAGTTTATCGGGGCTTGTGCCTACATATTTATGGTCGGCAAAGCCGAACGAATTACCACTACCGACGCGAAACAGGAAGTGGTCTTATAAGGTTGTTCTCTATTGGGAATTTGGTTAAGCAGACTGACCATCAAGTCATTTACGAATAGCTTTGAACACTAAAGTAAAATTTTGTTGAGAAATAGCGAGGAGTGTATATTTTTAATTATATATAGTATTTTAAATCGTATATTTAGTAATAAAATTGTTTGATACTTCCTGTAAATCAGGGTGTTATGCTTTTTTTTCATAGGTAGTCTGGTCATTAATCAGGGCATAGGAAGATAATCAGGTCAAGTCTGGATGGCTGAGCTTATTCGGTGGGCGAAATAGATCCCCATAAAACCCGGATTTTTGCCCGGTGAGACGCGTAGTTATACGCTATGACGCTGTCTCTTTAACGATTTATTTTGCCTCTCACTTCATCGGTGAACAGTTCGTTGCTGAGCCGTCTAAATGGCTCATTGTGTGTACGTTTTACCTCGTTAAATAACATGACCAATGACTACTCATCGCCATCTTCTTTTACTAACCTGTCTGGCTGTTAGTATGGGTATTGCCCATGCCCAAACAATAGCATCCTTAAACACTACGAGTCGGTCGTCGGAGTCGGTAAGCACCGGAAAAGCCCCACATAAACCCAAGGCAACTATTGAAGCACCGTTTTATATCAAGCTTTATGGGTTTTATGGGCTGTTAACGCCGGGCTCCCAGGTAACTACCAGTTATACGTCAGGCCAGTCTGGTATGACGAACACAGGCTTCAAAAATAATGCTACAGGATTAGGGGCAGGGCCTCGGGCTGGCATTGGTGTCGGCGTAATTGTCAGTGAATTTATTAATTTAGGTATTGATGCCGATATGCTATTCGGGTCTACCCTAACGACGGAGAACAACTACAAAGGCTCCAATTATACATCTACAGGTACAACTTCGACAACCCTGCGGGTATTATCCATCACACCCAACATTACTTTTAAAGCGCTATCACGCCCTGCCTACTACATATATAATCGATTGGGCCTGGTAGGGGGATTGTGATGGATTATAAAACTACATCGAATAGCCTATATGCGCCAACAACCGGGGCCAGCACAACCACCAGTAGTGAAACCAATTATCGTGAAAATTCGCTGGCAATCGGCTATCAGGCAGCTTTAGGCATTCAGTTCCGTTTGGGAGAGAGTTTGCGTGGGTTTGCCGAGATAGTTGCCTACAACCAGTCGTTCCGGCCAAAGGAGTCTCTATATACCTCGACCAGTACAAAGTCTGGATCAACAACCAAGTCTACGTACATCTACCAATACAAAACGGAGGGCGAGTACACCAATACCAAGCAGGACGGGGTGGATGTTTATCAGTCTGCCAGTTCGAATGTGGTCATGAACAGCGTTGGCGTTGGCGCTGGTATTTTATTCCGGTTTTAAGCTACGGCTGGTATGTCTCAACCCTATTATGCGTTGCCGTTGCGTTTCGATGAGGTATTGCAACATAAACCGCATCCAACCTGTTCGTTGCCGCAGTCTATTGCCCAGAATTTATACCTGATGCTGACAACGCACTTTGCCGAGTCACGTTTCGACGAATCGTTTGGCTGTAGCCTGTGGGACGAAGATTTTTCTAATCAGGCCAATAGCCGATGGAAAGAAGAGGTTCGCCAATCCATCGAAGCGTCGATTGCTGAACATGAAAAGCGACTTACTCAAGTGCGGGTACGTGTGGATTTGAACGATCAGGAGATGCTGCTTGGACGGGTAAGCAAACGAGTAAAACGGCGGCTAACAGTATGGATCGATGGTCAGCTAGTTCGTACTAATGAACAATTTTCGTTTCAGCGGAGCCTGTTTCTGGCTCCATTGTCAACCGAGTAACGATTTGTGGAAGTCAGTTTAGGGGGTGATGGTTGCATTCGCCCCCGAAACTGACTCCTGTGAAGAGAATGCCAACGACTAACTAACCCGTATCAAATGGCTACCGATCTTGTTGCAGAAGGTTTTTCCCGCGAGCGAGTCAAAGCCCGGATGTTACGCCGGGCGGCTGAGCTATGGGGGTATGCCGAAACAGATCTGGATAGTTTCGACCCTCTGGTAGCGTTGCTGATCGAAGCCTGCGCCATGGAATTCGAACGGGTATCGGTCGAGATTGGCAATACCCAAACCCGCCTGCTTGATCGGCTGGCTCAGGTGTTGCACCCTGAACCGGATGTCGCCCGGCCGGCTTTTGCCATCGCGCAGGCGCGTCCGGTGGAGCCTAAGACTCGTTTATCGGCTGCAACCCAGCTCAGTTTTAAGCGCACCGGAGCCGCCCGTACCGATGCGGGTAATGCACTCGAAGCCTTTTTTTCACCCGTCGGCACCTTTCCCATTGTCGACGGTGCTGTACGGTATATAGCGACTACCGAAACGCTGTTCCGGGTCGATGAAGCCATTCAGAAACTACCAATTGCTCAGCATCAGGGTGCAGCGGCTGTGTTGCCCTATCAATCGCTCTGGCTGGGGTTGGAATTGGACGAGGACGTTACTTCGCTGGAGGGGGTCTCATTCTTTTTTGACTGGCCAACGGAACCTGATCGGCAGGAGAATTTGGCTGCATTAACAATGAGTTCCTGGTGGCTGGCCGGACAAACTGTACAGGTACGGGCAGGTTTACCAACCGATGCTACAGATACTTCATCAGGTTCGTTGCTCGAGCGGGAATTCAACGTCATGCACAAAGTAGAAAAACAGGCCGTTTCTGGTTACGAACGCCATTTTGTGACGGTTGAGTCGGCTCCATTGTTCAAATCGATGTCCGAGCATCGCCAGCCCTATCCGTCGGGTATAGCTCAGTGGTTTTCAGACCGGGAATTAAGGACCATTCGGGAATCATGCTGGTGGATCGAGGTGCGGTTGCCCCATACCGTCAGTGTACAAACGCTGGCAGGTGTAATCTGTGGAGTCAATTGCTTTCCAGTGATTAACCGACGGCTTCACCGGATTACGTACCGACTTCAGCAGAACCTCAATATTATCCCACTCGAAACCGATCGATGCTTCCTGGCGGTACGTGATATACGAACCAGTCAAAACCGCTCGTTAACGGCCATTCCACTAGGAACTATGTCTGGTGTGGAAACTGAAACCTATACGATCCAATACGGTGTCAGTCGATTCGATGAACGGGATGCCCGTCAGGCATTGACGAATTTACAGGATTTACTGCGCGACGAAAGCGCTTCCTTTGCGGCCCTGGGCGAAGATTTTCTGACGTCAGTCATTCGGGAACTGAATCAGGCATTGGCTCGGCTTGAAGCAAAAGTAGATCAGAAAACGCAGAAACGCGATACGATTCCATACCTGATTATCAAACCAAAGCAACCAGGTGATACGGTTTATATCGAGTACTGGACTTGCGATGGGGAGGCTGCCAATCGCCTTCCGGCTGGAAGCCGCCTGACACCATACGCCGACAACAATCTTCGGAAAGATGGTGGATTTCTAATTACGACCACTGCGGGTGGGCGTGAGCGACCAAAAGAATCGGAGAAAATTACCCAGTATAAACGGGCCTTGCTGACCCGTAATCGTATCGTAACGCTGGAAGATGTCCGGATTGCCTGCCAGGCCGAACTGGGCCATCACCTCCAGTCGGTTCTTGTCGAGCGATCATTTCGGATTGATCCATTACCAACCAATGGCTTCCAGCGGTGTATTCGAGTCAGCTTACAGCCCTCGGCCAGAAGTAGCTTTTCTCCGGCCGATTGGCAGCAGCAGGCCATTTTGTTACAACGTAGTCTGGAAACGCAGTCGGTGTCGGCATTGCCATTTGAGGTCGTTGTGTTGTCAGGTTAAAACATACCCAGTTATTCACTTAGTATCCAGTATATAGATTGATTGAATTGCCTTTAATTCAGTAACTTATGGATATGCTATCCGTCTACGCCGAACGACTTAAGCACCTGCCCATCGACTTGAAAGCCGAGGTAGTGCTGGCGGATATGCTCGAAGATGGGGTTTCGCTCGATGAACTGGTACTCAACCCGGAAGGCCTGGGCAAACGGACTTTTGGGCGCGATATCAGCCAAACGGAATGGAAGGAAGCTCAGCATACGTCGAAGCGGTGGTTGCAGATTGACCTGAACCGAAGTGGTTTGTATGATCTGCTGCCGGAAGGGGTTTTTCATCAGCCAACGGCAAATGAGGTGGCAACGTCCAAAGAAGCTATCCTGCGCGAAATGAGCATTCAACGCGAACGGGAAAAAGCGGCCCGTACGTTTTTTCTGCCGTTTGAGCAGGAGTTTTTTCGGCAGCGTATTCGACTTGAGCAGGAACAGCGTGCGTACCCGGTTCATAGCGATACCGAGCAACCTAATGAGTTACTGAGCTGGTTCTGGAACCTTCCCAATTTCCTGACATCGGAGCAGGTAAAACGTTTGCTGTACATCCTGCCCGTGATCCATCATATGGTAGGCGATCCAACAGCGATGAAAGCCTGCTACGAACAATTGATGGAAGAGCGTGTAAGCCTACAGCTTGAACCAGGGGGCATGACGCTGGTCGAGACTGATACTGCACCACTGGGGGAGTGGCAGTTGGGCGAAAGCTCGGTAGTTGATGGTTGGTTACGCGACGAAGAACCGTTGCTGCGAATAATCGTGCATATCGACCGAACCGAACGGGTGGCCAACTACCTGCCTGGTAGTGATGGGCGTCGAATGATTGAGTGGCTTGCGGGTTATCTGGCTCCCCTGGATGCTGCTGTAGGTATTGAACTGGATACGTCAGCTCTGAACGATACGTTTCTACTGGCCGAAAACGAGGTATTTGGACGATTGGATTTTACAACAAACGTATAATTGGATGTATGGTATATGATGTAGGATGTATTTTAATGTACAGATTCATGTAGCCATCATACATCCTATATTATACATCAATAATTGGCCCTCTCTACTATGACAATACCAGAACTCTCCTATCTTCCCGTCAACTGGGTGGATGGCATGAAGATCGCCCGACGCCATTTTACGGAGTGGGAAAATTTCATGCACGATCAATTGCGTGATAGCCATGCCATGGGTTTGTCGCGGTTTCGCTATGGCATCTTGCCTGCTTCGAATGCCCTCGACATGCAGGTTCAATGCGATTACAACCAAAATATAAAAGTCCAGCTTCGCACCTGTCGGGCGGTCAGTCCGCATGGGGGACGGATTGATTACCATAATCCGACTGATTCGCTAACCTGTACGACCTCGTTTGCAACACTGGCAGCTACCTATGGCCTGCAAACGGGTAAACCACAAACCTTCGATGTACTGCTGACAGTCGATCCGTTCAAACGCGTACCCACAGGCGAGCCAATCCTGACCGAAACACCCCCACGACATCCGCACACCCGTCCCGAATATCGGCTCGATGTGGTGCCATCGGCGCAGGTACGGGCAGGGGAATTAAGCTATCAGTTGATTGTTGGCCGGATTCGATATGGGAATGGCGAAGTTCAGCAGGACCCCGATTATATTCCAGCCTGTACATCGGTCTACAGCCTGCCCCGGCTCCAGCAATGGCACCAGCAATTTGGCAAACACCTCGAATCGCTGGAAACGAATGCGTACAAAATCCTGCAGCGTACTAAGGAGCGGGATTCAAAAAACGCCCTGCAAACCAGTACCTTACTGATGGCCGAACGCATTGCCTTTACCTTGGGCGACATCAGTACGCGCTATAGTTGGATTGTTCCTTACGAGCCACCCGTGTATATGGCTGAAACACTTTTACGGCCCATTCAGGCAATGCGTGTGGTTATGACTATGCTTAGCGGCCGCGAACGGGAAGAGTTTATTGGCTATATCAGCGAATGGGCTGATCTGACGCCAGGCGCTCTGGAAGCGCAGCTCAATGCAGTTCTGCAATTACCGTATGAACATACGGAACTGACCCAACTGCTGGCGGAGCTGGATACGTTTTATCGAACCGTTTCGAATGTGTTTTATAAGCTGGCTCAGTTGGATTTTATCGGCAAACGCAAAGGGCAAAACGTATTCATCATCGAACACGAAGTAAAGGAAACCCCGCCCGAAAAGCCCCGTTCGCGTTGGAGTCCACTTGGGTAGAACCGCTAAATAAGTCATTCTAAGTGGCTGTCTGAAAATAAGTTAACATTGATTGCATCAGCCGTTTTGACGGTCTTCCTTAACCACTGAAAAAAACTCTCTATATAATCGATGGAACCTCTCAATAAACCGGAACGCCAGCAAGCCTTCAGCCGATTTCTGGGTGTGTATTGCCTTTCGCTTAGTATTCCTTTACTAGCCGTATATCTGTTATTTAGCGCGCCAAATTATGTGCTGAAGCAGGAAAATGCTCGGCTGACCGAAACGCTAAATGAGCAAACGCAAAAGCTGATGAAGCCGATGGAGGGCGTAACGGCGAACCTGAAAACGCTCCAGACCACCGATCAGGCGTATTTAAAAGCGACCGATATTGAAAAGGGAAGTTTAAAGACCCAGCTCTCGGGACTGGAAAGTGGGATTCAACAGCAGGTAAACATGTTGAAAGCCGATACCGTGCAATTGCAGCCCATGAATAAGCAACTGTCGAATCGGATTATCAATGCCTACGATGCCGTGCTTACCTACCGCAACAGCATCAGTTACTTGCGCGAATTGCTGGAGAAAGAGGGAATCGATGCCAGCCAGATCGACAAACTGACGGCAGCACTGACTCAGGCACGACAGGAGAACGAAATGCTGAAACTGCTGGCGGCCAAATCCGCAGCGCCAGCGGCTGCTCCGGCTCCATCGGGCGGTGGCGGACCCAATTACCTGTCGCAGTTTCAGGAATGCACGGGCAAACTGGTCGATGCCCAACGACGTATCAATGATTTAACAGCCCAGTTGAAAGTGGCTGGTAGCAATCCCGCTCCGACCGTTTCTGCGCCTACCTCAGCAGGGGTATCACGAGCGGATGTGGAAATGGAGATTGTGGACCGATGTGAGAAAAAAGCCGATGCCACAAACCGCCCCCCGCTCTGGCGTCGTCCGTTGTATGAATTTGCCGTAGAAACGCTGGAAAAAAATACCCGTCCCGATGCCCAGCAGCGTATCACGGCTATCAATGCCAAGTTACGCCGATTAGGTTCTGATTGATTGTTATGGGCATTCGTTGGCATGGATGGTAGCTGAGCTACTCGGTGTATAGCCCTCGACAACGACGAATGACAAGCAATGGCTACCTAATGACCTCCACTAGTTAAACTCCGATTCTGATGGCATACACTGAAGAAGTAAAACGGGCGATACAGATTGCCCAGGCTCTTTCGAAGGAGTATCAGAATGAGCTGTTCGCTCCGGCGCATCTGCTCATGGGCCTGCTTCATAATGAGGTAGGACTGGCTTCTTGGCTAGGTGTGATGGGTCAGGATGTGCCTTACCTGCGCGAGTGGGCCGAGGTACGGATTGAAGCCAGCCCTAAAGCTAGCCGATTATCGACCAACCCACCGGGCGATGAACAAGTGAAAGCTACCATGGAACTGGCCGATCTGGTTGCCATGCAGTTAGGAAAAGCACAGACCGACCCTGTTTGTGTGCTGGCGGCTTTGCTCAAGCCAGGGATTGCGTTTACGCCAGAGCAGTTGAAGAGCTTTCCTCTGACACAGGTCGAACTGATGCGGGCGGCACTGGCTGATGCCGATGTTCAGACAGCGGTTGCGCCAGCGGCTGGTTCGGAGGGCGGGACAAAAGCAGCCGGAGCTGGTAAACCGACGTCGGAGCAGGCGTTGCTGCGGTATTGTGTAGATAAAACCGCTATGGCTACAGAAGGACGTCTGGACCCGATTTTGGGCCGCGACAGGGAAGTCAGAATGATGACCGAAACCCTGGGACGTCGGACCAAACCCAATGTGATTCTGGTTGGTGAACCGGGTGTCGGGAAAACGGCCCTGGCCGATGGCTTTGCGCTTAATATCGTGGCGGGCGATGTGCCCGGCCATCTGAAAAATGCCCGGCTCCTCGAACTCGATCTGGGGGCATTGGTGGCTGGTGCTTCTTACAAAGGTGAGGTCGAAGATCGGCTGAAAAGCATTCTCAAAGAGCTAAAACAAGATGCCAAAATCATTTTGTTCATTGACGAAATCCACCAACTGCTGGACAGCCGGGGGCCGCTTGGAACGGGCGTTGCCAACTTGCTCAAGCCTGAACTGGCCAAAGGGAATCTGACCGTGATTGGCGCTACGACGCTCGATGAATACCGGAAATATATTGAAACCGATGAAGCTTTTAGCCGCCGATTCGATGTGTTGCGGGTAGAAGAGCCTTCGGTCGATATGGCTATTCGGATGGTACAACGGCTGGTTCCTTTTTACGAAAGTCATCATCAGCTCACCGTTGGGGCCGATGCGGTTTCGGAAGCCGTCACCCTTGCCAAGCGTTATAGCCGAAATCGTCGGTTGCCCGATGCTGCCGTTGACCTCCTCGACCGCACGTTGTCGGCTGTTCGTATGATCAGCGAACGAACCCCCGCAGAAGTGGCTCAACTGACGGAACAACTGAACAAACTGACCAATTCATTTGATGGAAGTGGCTCATTAAGCAATCTACGTTACCTCCATCAGGAACTGGAAGCCAAAATAAGCCCCATTCTATTAGCGAATCTGGCTGCGGAACGTGAGAGCGATGACGAATCGACGGATGATCCTTTTGAATCGGTTTCGACACTGACCGAATATATTCAGCAGAAACTAACCCGGCTTTCGGCCTTGACCGATGCGCAAAAAACAACCGTCGATCGGCATGATGTAGCGGCCGTGATTTCGCACAAAACGGGTATTCCGCTGGGGAAAATCCAAAGCAAAGAGCGAGACAAACTGCTGGCAATGGATGAAGTCTTGAAACAGCGCGTTATCGGGCAGGATCATGCCGTGAAAGCCGTCGCCGACGCTATTCTGGAGTCTCGCTCCGGCCTCACCAAAGCCGGTCAACCCATCGGCTCCTTCTTTTTGCTTGGACCGACTGGTACGGGTAAAACGGAACTAGCCAAATCGCTGGCCGATTTCCTGTTCAACGATGAGTCGTTCCTGATTCGGTTCGATATGTCGGAGTTCAAGGAAGAACATTCAGCGGCTTTGCTGTACGGGGCTCCTCCGGGCTATGTCGGCTACGAAGAAGGGGGCTTGCTGGTGAATAAAATCCGTGAGAAACCCTACTCAGTCGTTCTGTTCGATGAAATTGAGAAAGCGCACCCATCTGTGTTCGACATCTTCCTGCAAATTCTGGACGAAGGTCGTCTGCACGACCGATTAGGGAAGGAAGGCGATTTCTCGGATGCGGTTGTGCTATTTACTTCAAATATTGGAAGCCAGTTGGTTATTCAGCGATTTGGCGAAGGCCAGATTCCGACCAATACGGAGCTGATGGAAACCATGAGCCGCCATTTTCGCCCCGAATTTCTGGCTCGGTTGACCGAGATCGTACCCTTCGCCCCGATCTCGGAAGAGAACGCGATTCGGATTTTCAACCTCCATCTGCGCAGCCTGACCGATCAATTGACGAAGCAAGGTATTACGCTCGATCTCACAACCGAGGCTCGTCGGCACCTGGCTCTTTCGGGCTTTACACCGCAGTATGGAGCCCGGCAACTGAAAGGGGTAATTCGGAACCAACTTCGGCGGCCCATTTCTCGAATGATCATTGCCGGAGACGTAATGAAAGGGTCTACCATTCGCGTCGATGTAAACAATGAAGAGCTTCAATGGACGATAGCCCATGAAGAAACGGCCTTAACCACTTCTGTTGAACAACCTGCTGATAGCCAAGCGCAAACCGCTTAACCAATGGGACAGCCTGCCGCACGCTTAGCCGATATGCACGTTTGCCCCATGCAAACACCGGCCGTAGTACCGATTCCGCATGTGGGCGGCCCCATAATGGGGCCTGGAATGCCGACTGTGCTGATCGGTGGTCAACCGGCTTCCGTAGTTGGTGATCTGTGTACCTGCGTAGGCCCTCCTGATGTGATTGCGATGGGCTCCACATCGGTGCTGATTGGCGGAAAGCCTGCTGCTCGCATGGGAGATACCACCGCTCATGGCGGAAGCATCGTAGCGGGTTGCCCAACCGTGCTGATTGGTGGGTGAGATGAAGGTTGCAAAGATTGATTTCTAACCGTTTAACTGAGTATACATTATGTTCGATTACGGAATTGGTGGGCAGGAGCGGAAGCTCAATGTCAGCGAAAGCATCGTCGATATCCCACAAAATAAAACCCTCCTCATTGAGAAGTTGACATCCGACCCGCCTGTTCGCCCGGAAGTGGTCGAAGGACTGAAAACAGTAGGAGAGGTGTTTGCCCATTTCCGACCCGAAGTAGAGGTCGAGTTTGAAACGGACGAAGGAGGCAGCACCAGCGAAACCCTCCAGTTTATGTCATTAGCCGATTTTGGCCGAAAAGGTATTATCGCCCAGAGCGAATACCTCCAGGAGCTGAGCATGACTTTTGAAGATTTTCAGCGCTATGTGAAGCAGTTGAAATCGAACAAAATCCTAAAAACAATGCTCGAAAACCCCGATGGGAAAGCCGCCTATATAGCAGCTATTCAGGCTATGATTCGTGAACTGGAAGAAGCCCAATAAACTAGTTTACAGTCTTCAGTTTATAGTTTTCCGTCGGTTGACGCATCCATCATGCCCGCAACAGCCAACAGGAAACTATAAACAGTAAACAGAAACACACAACATGGAAGCACAGGATAAACCGCTCAAAACCAGCGAAAAGCTCGCTGAAGATATACCCTCCCTTGAAGCCAGTTCGGCCAAACTAGCCAAATACGGTGGATTTTCTATTCTGGAAACGACCCTGGAGGGCGTTCAGAATCTGAATCCCGAAAAAAAGGCCCGTAAGAAAATCTTCCTTACCGAGCAGTCGAAGCAGCAGGAACGGGCGCAGTTGAGCAAACGACTTCAACTCATGCTTGACCTGCTCACCAGTGCCGATTCAGTAGCTGAGCTGGCCGAAACTGCCCAGTCGAAGGCCGAAGCGGCACAGACGCTGCTGAGCGAAAACTTACGCCGAGCCTTCGAAGCCAGCCGTGGACTGGAACAGGCCTATCGGTCAGTTGCCAGCTTTTACGCCAATACCGAACAGGACAAGGTAAAGAATGTCAACATTATGAACGCCGAGCCGGAGCAGCTCACCGACCTCGATAATACTACGTTTATCGATGCGGTTGCCGAAGAGTTTGCTCGTAATTACGACCGGCTTGACCTCCGTGATAGCTATGCCCTGATGGTGCTGCCCGGTTATCTGGGGTCAAAGAAAGTGGTGGATACGTGGGCGCAGATTGCGCATAAAAACAAGGTCATGATGGTGACGGACTTCCAACACCTCGACGCCCCCGACGACGTGGTTGATCTCTTTGAATCGGCTGATCTGACAGGTGGGGATGCTTATCTTTCCAACGTGATGATGACCTGCAACTGGCTGGCCGGACGTGGGCGGCACCAGGACGTTGGGGAGGAAGAAGACCTGTATGTGCCAGGGTCAAGTGCCTTGGCGGGTAAGCTATACGCAACGGTCATGTCGCAGGTGTCGGCTGGGCGGAAACACGGTTCGCTGAATGGAGCCGACGGCGTGCGGTTCCCGTTGAAGAAAAGCGAAATATCGACACTCGAAAAAATGGGCCTGATTCCGATGGTCAACGAATACGGCAAGGTGATGCCCTTCTCGGCCAAAACGCTTTTCAATGGCGATAACCTCGGGTTGCAGACCTACTCCGTAGTCCGTGTATTCGACTACATCACCAAAGTGCTGATTGATTTCCTGAACCGCCGGGCGTTTGAGAATTTCAACTACAACACGAAAGCCGATATCCAGAAGCAGATCGTAAAGTTTCTGGACAACGTAACGGGGCCGGGTAAGCTCATCGAAAAGTTCAAGCTGTTGCGCTTTGAGCAGGACCCTAAGCAAAAAGATCGGATTTACCTCGACATTCACATGGTTCCTTATTTTCCCGCTAAAACGTTCCTGCTCAAACTCGACGGACAGAAGGGCGACGACCCCGATTCGGCTGAGTGGAAAGCAGATTATGATCAACAGTAAGGTCTTTTATTCACCCTTTTAACACTAGTTAGTATGGCTTCATTTAATGCCAAGTTAGAGATCGATGGCGTTAGCGATCCAATTGAGCTGAGAAAAGTTTATGTGACCTGTCACCGGAAGCGCGATACAAAAGGGCGGCCTTCGTCGGCTGCCAGGTGGGTTATTGCCGTAGCGATTGATACGGATGAGGACGGTACGTTTACCGAATGGATGGTTAGCCCAACCATGGCCAAAAATGTCACGATCAAATATTATAAGATTGATGAAGAAGGCTCTGTGCTGAAGCAGTGGACCATGAAAGATGCTCACTGTTATGGAATGACGGAAGGCTTTGTGGCTGACTCTTCCATTCTAATGACCACACTGGTTATTTCGGGAGATGAGATCAGCAATGGCAATGCCTCCTTACCCCATGTCTGGAGCTAACCTCTAACCTTATATAACTATGGCTTACAAAGCAAATTTAACCGTTGCCGGCCTCGAAGACTTACCAATCTATGAATTCGCCATTTCGTTGCATCAGGCGATGGATAACCGGGGGCGACCGGCTTCCGGCGTATTCACAGGCGATATTTTTTTACTTGTAGAAGGAGGAAACGACATCTTCTTCGAATGGCTTTGCGAGGCTACCCGCACCGAAAGTGGTAAAATCAAGACCATCGACGATTCGGGAAGTACCCTGGTTGAGTATGCCTTCGAAAGCGCTTTTATCACCGATGTTAATGAGAACTTTATTGACGATAGTATGGGTATCCGCAATGAGTTCAATTTAATATCGGCTGAAGAAGACGATAATACCAATATTGCGCACCGGGTGTACAATCAAATTCGTGGTAAAGACGATAATTTCCGCCCTCTGCTAAGTGCTTTTGATCAGGCTCGCGGCTTTCAACGTCGTACGGGTAATGCCTACGTTACTTATTTCTCGTTATCCTGCGAAAAGATCCGGGTACGGGATGTGGAACATGATAACCAGTGGGGGAAAAAGTAGCTAATCAGATTGTGTCTGGAATGCATTGATTTCCAGACACAAATTTTACTAATGAGTACGTTATGGCTTTTGAAGCAACATTAAATATTGACGGTAATCCCTACAACATCAACTGGATGATGCTGGAAATTGGCAGGAAGGAGGATCAGCGGGGTAAACCAGCTTCCCGACCTTCCTGGGCAATGGTGATTTGCCTGGATGTGATGGATGATAAAACCATTAAAAACTGGATGATTGATCCGCACATGCAGAAAGATGGAAAGGTTATCCTGAGCCGAATTGATGAATCGGCCACATTCAAGGAAATTGAATTCAAGCAGTCTGTTTGTGTCAGCTATTCAGATTTTTTTATGGCCGATATGAACTACATGAATACCCGAATATTGATAACGGGCGGAGAACTGGTTATTAATAAAGCGACCCTGCGCGTTACCTGATTTTATCCCAAACGATATGTCATTTCTAGCTACATTAACGGTTGAAGGAAAAACCTTCAATGTGTTGCAGTGCCAGCATACGCTTTCCCAAAAATATGATCGTGGTCGTCCGACTTCGGGGGTACGTGGGGGATCAATTTTACTGATTCTGGATGGCTCCGACGAAGACCTGCTGGGTGACTGGGCGACGGGGGCAACCACAAAAAAGAATGGTGATATCACCTTTAACCGCACCGACCAGCAATCAACCTTGCAAAAACTTGAGTTTGAGGATGCCTATGCTACGATGTATAGTGAATTTATGTCAGCAGCTACCCTTGATCATGCCAGTATATCGGCCGATGTGGAGGACATCGTCAATACGGATATTGGGCCGCATGATGATGATTTTAAGGCGCGATTAATTACAAATCGTAGACGGTTGTTACACTTCGTGGAACGAACAGGGAGCAGCTACTGTACATTGATCCGATTGTCGGCGGAGAAAATTAAGCTGGATGGTATCGACCATCAAAACACCTAGTCTATGGCGAAACAGGTTGTCCCGCATATTGAACTCGAAGGCGGTAAAGAACTGAAAAACGTTCGATCGCTGAGCATTGAGCAGGACTTGTTTGGCCATCATCAGTTTAGCCTGTCAGTGCCATTCGAGGACCTGGAAGATGCCAACGAACTGTTTTTTCATGAGTCGCACAAAAATGTCATCGGCAAAACGATTCAGTTCTCGTTTGAACCACTGCTCGAACAAGGCTCCTTCGATTTCAAGTTTAAGGGAATCATTACCGAACTCGCGCTAAAGAATACCAGCGATACGTCCAATGTATTTGTTCTGACGGGCTATGGCTTAACTATTCTGCTGGAAGATAGTCGGTTACGTCGGTCATTTCTGGAATGTGGCTTATCCGATATTGTCGATAAAGTGCTGAGTCCATACCCCAGTAACCTACTCAAACGATCAATCAAACCGAAGCACTCCGACTCGCTACGGTACGTGGTTCAGTACGATGAAACCGCGTTTGAGTTTCTGGCGCGGCTGGCGGCTGAGTATGGTGAGTGGTGTTTCTACGACGGTCAGCAGTTGATTTTTGGCAAACCCAACGATCAGAAAGTGGATTTTAACGTCGACGGTATGCAGACGTTTGCCATGAGCCTGCGTGTGAAACCCGCCAAATTCCTTTTCAACCGCTACGACTATCTGGCCGACGAAACCTACCAGAGCCATTCCAAAGATCAGAAGGTGGATGGGCTGGGGCAGTGGGGCGACTTTACCCTTGATGAATCGGAGAAGATTTTCAGCGAGGAATCGCAGGTGCCGCTGCCCAAACTCGTGTATGCCCAAAAAGAACTGGACGATGTGACCAAAACGCAAAAGGCGATGGAAGCTAGCCGACTGGTCGATTTTCAGGGATTTGGCGAGAATCCTGATGTGTCGGTCGGTACGGTTATTTCGGTAAAAGGCACGCGCATAACCGAACGAGGTTCGTCGGAAGAAAACTTTGGTAGTTATCGGGTTACGTACGTATCGCATACTCTGGACAGTAGCGGCAACTATTCCAATACATTTCGGGCCGTTCCCGATTCAGTGGCGTATCCACCACCCAACCCATCGTTTCGGTTACCCATCGGACAGCCCGAACTGGCCAAAGTTGTTGATAATGAAGACCCTGAAAAGCTGGGCCGGGTAAAGGTGGAGTTCATGTGGCCAGGCGATAGTAAGGAATCAGACTGGATTCGGGTAGCACACCCCTACACATCCGATGGCGAAGGCATGTTGTTCGTGCCGGAAATCGATGCACAGGTTATGATTGGGTATGAGTCGAACCTGGCCGAGTATCCCTACGTAATGACTAGTCTGTATCCGAAAAAAGATGGGGTAGACTATACGTACCGCGACAATATTCAGAAAACTATACAAACGAAGGCTGGCAACAAGATTAGCCTTTACGATAAGGGTGGCGAAGAAAAAATTGAACTGACCAACGTTAACAAGAGCGACACCCGTATTCTGCTCTCCTTCGCCGATGACGGAAAAATTACTATCGAAACGCAGGGCGTTGTTCATATTGAGGGAAAAGACATTGAAGTAAAAGCGCAGAACAATATTACCCTCGAAGCGCAGAACAATATCGAACTGAAAGCCACCAACGAAGTCAAGATTGAGGGGACGGCTAAGGTCGGGGTCAAAGGCGCTCAGGTTAGTGCCGAAGCCGATGCTACGGCCGAAGTCAAGGCCAACGGTCAACTCTCGCTTCAGGGAACGCAAACCTCACTCAAAGGCGATGCGATGGTTGAGGTAAAGGGCGGTGTTATCATGCTGAACTAATGATTTTGGGAAAAATAAGCCGCCAAACGGATCTCAACACGAAAACGATATGGGTTATTTAATCACATTTTTGGTTGGCGCTGGCCTGCTCATCCTCTCTGTATCAAAGTTTTCCAAAGCAATTAACCTCATTCAGTCGGGCCATCGGGTTATGGCTGTTGTGGACAGGCTTGAAAAAGAAAAATCAAAAAAAGGATACACCTACCGGCCCATTTTTAAATACCAAACCATGAATGGTCAGGAAGTTTTGCATTCCTATATGTTTGCTGCTTCGCCCCCCGATTGGGATGTAGGCGAAAAAGCAACGATTGTTTATCAGGCCAGTGATCCCGAAAATCCGGTTGTTCTAACGTATTTTGGCGCCTTCGGCTGGGCGGTTATCTGGTTGGCTGTAGCGGTACCGCTCCTGATTGTTGGTGGTGGTTATTTCTTAGCGCAGCTGTATCTGAAATCGTATTTTCTGTAAGTTTAGCTGTCATTGAATGACACCGCGAGGACGCCAAGGCGCAAAGACATATAAACCTATTCTTTGCGCCTTAGCGTCCTTGCGGTATACCAATTACTTATGACTCTGCAAATAGTGCTGCTTCAATAAATCTTCGCCGAATTCGCTGCCTTTTTCGCGCAGAATAGCGTGAATATGGTTGCCATCGTTCTGAAAACCCACATTGTCATATTCGATTAGAAAATCAGGGCCGTTGATAATGTAGTAATGCGGTTTGTTAGCTTCCTGATTACCGATCCAGGCAAAGTAGACCTTGTCGATGCCCGATTTGAGAATTTTATTGAAAAGCTGATGGGCTTTCTGATGCTCGAAGTTATGGGTATATTCCTGAATGAGCAGTTTCAGTAAATCTTTCTGGTCATTGGTAAACTGGCTGGCAGCAATGCCATAATAACTGGTAATGCGCTGGTTACTCTGCGGGCTGGTAATAATATCGCCCGGTATTTTCTGTTGGAGAATCGCCACTTTCTTCTGCGTGTCGTTCAGCGCATTGATCAGCATAAAGCCGTAATCTTCTTCCTTACTGAGCACCCGCCATCCGGCATACTTCGCTGATTTGACTTCTGAGGGATCGGTGCCAATGAAATAGGGCGACATCGACACATGGCGACCGTCGCAGGTGAGATTCAGAGCTATATGATGGCCGCCAAAGTTTAATCCCCACGGTTCGCTGGCTTGCGGTTTACCCCATACAGAAATATAGTAGTTGCCATGCGACCATTTGAGGTCCTGCATCATTTTAAGCATTTTCTGGTCGATTTGGCCACTATCAAACGCCTGTTGGTAAAGCGTATTCAGAATATCGTCCAGTTGCATGATGCTGGTCGTTTTCAGATAGCCCTGCGAACTCAATATCGCTGATAGTACCCGGTGAAACGCCATGCGGCTTTTGTCGGATAGAGAGCCGTATTGAATACCTGGCCGGGGCACCAGACCTACGGGCAGGTTGGTCCATTTGAACCGAAGACTGTCGTTGAAGGCGTATTGAGTTTTGGCTAGTTCGTCGGTGCTGAGTGTAGCCAGAAACCGATTTGTAGCGTCAATGAGTATACTGCTGGATTGAGCGAAGCTGATCCTCCCCAGCAACAGCCAGCAGGTCAGGAGAAGTAAGCGTTTCATGAATGGTCAGTACGATTTAGGTTTGAAAACGTATTGCTCTTGTTCAGCTGCGATTGTATTAATGAATCATAATCATCATAAAAATCTACCTTCTATCTGGGAGCCGTAACGCAAACGAGATACTCTTTTTAATCGGTAAAAGCTCTGTATATCAGGCTGCTCGCAGGGCAATAATCGTGGCATTATCAACCAACTGGTTCTGCGAAAAATCGAGTGCCGGGTCGAAATAGACCGGACGTTGCCACCAGGCTGTTTTTTTCGTAAATACCCACCCATAAGGCCGACCAGATGCATCGGTATACTGAATAGGACTGTTGGGTGTGCGTTCGTTATAATCGTTGATAAACACCAGAAACAAATCGCCCAGCGACATGGCTACCGGGGCTTTGGCTTTAAAATTAGTGTAGTTCGTATCGGCTGGAGTTTTAAAGAACTCAAACTGAATCACTAAAATCTTCGACAGGTCAAGCAGATCCAGATCGGGCATATCGCCATTGATCGGATAGTACCATTTTTTGTAATCGGCAGGAGGTATCTGAATGAAATACTGATAGGCCTGAACGACTAAAAATGGAATAAGAAATGGTAACAGACTGGAAACGAATGGCCAACGGCTGCCCAGATAGCCCGTTTGCGCATAGAGTAGGAGGGCAAAACCGATACCTGCCAGCAGAATGAACAGGGTTGTCATGAACCCGAGTCCAAACGTCCTAACCAGATTGGGCGCAAAGCGGGGGCTTAACCACACATGCAGGATACCAATGCCCAGTGCAAGCGCCTGGACCAGAATGTAATATTGCTGAAAATTAGCACTCTCTAGCGTACCGGCATAACTAATTGCCCCCAGCAGCAGGCCAATCACTATGCCGTAAAGAATTCCTGGAAATCGTTTTACGGAAGCTAAATTGGGCATTACAGGTAAATGGTATTAATCGTGGTAGAGCGGTTTTGGTTCGTACTTGCAATATGGTCGAAAATTTGAAAGATCACACAAAAATTTCAGCAATGGGTCGTAAAACTGTAGGGTATTGTCGGAAATGGCGCATTTTTGTCACTTCTCAAATTCTGATAAACTATGAATCGTCTGATTATCGGACTGTTGCTTCTGCTGGCTAGTTGCGGCCCCTCCTCAAAAAAGACTGATAAACCTGAGGCTGAAACGCTCGAAGCGCCTTTCAAACTCCCCTATGAACTCGGCAAACCTGTTGAAAATTACACGCTTCCTAAAGAACTAAAGGAAATATCGGGACTGACGTATTTTAAAGACGATAAATTGCTGTGTGTACAGGATGAAGAAGCGGTCGTATACGTGTTCGATACGAAGAAAGGTAAGATAGCCAGCGACTATGGTTTCGGTGGATACGGTGATTTTGAGGGCATCGAATACGTGAACGATGAAGTGTATGTCCTTGAGAGCAACGGCAATCTGTTTCGCTTCAAACCAGAATCGACGCAAATAGGCCGGACAAAAACGGATTTGCCCGAAAAAACTGAAGTTGAAGGTCTTGGCTATGACCCTAAAACGAAACGCTTGCTGATTGCGGTTAAACAGGGAAAAGGATCTGCCGATAAAGCTGTCTATTCGTTCGACCTATTGAATAAAGCGGTATTTAGGGATATGAGCCTCAATGATGAACAGCTTAAAGCAGCTGGCATCGATCCTGAAACCTACAAACCATCCGGTATTGCCGTTCACCCTGTGACGGGCGACTGGTATATTCTTACGTCGGCTGGCAAACGATTGGTCATTACCAGCCGTCAGGCAAAAATCAAATACTCCGAGCCGCTTGATCCCAAATTGTTTCGTCAGCCCGAAGGCATCTGTTTTGCGCCCAATGGCGATCTGTATATTGCCAGCGAAGGCGATGGCAAGAAAGGCTATATCCTCAAATTTGCTTACAGTCGGTGATTCGGTTTTCGCTAGGCTGCCCATAACCCCTTCGCGTACTGAAAACCGTATACCGAAAACTGTAGATTATCAACGACAAACTATTCAATCTTTGTGCTGGTGAATACTGGATAAGGTGGTACTTTCGCACCAGATTTTCAGATATTACTAATTCCTATGCAACTGTTAGACGGTAAGCTCCTGTCTGCTCAAATAAAGAAGGAAATTGCGGCTGAGGTCGCGCAGATTCGCGAGCAGGGGGGCAAAATTCCTCATCTGGTAGCTATTTTGGTTGGCAACAACGGCGCTTCAGAAACCTACGTAGCCTCGAAGATGAAAAACTGCGAGGAAGTTGGGATGCACTCAACGCTGATTCGGTTCGATCCTTCGGTTTCAGAAGCCGAATTGCTGGATAAAGTTCGCGAGGTGAATGAAAACCCGGATATGGATGGCCTGATCGTGCAACTCCCCCTTCCCGATCACATCAATCCCGACCGGGTTATGGAAACCATTAGTCCGGCCAAAGATGTAGATGGTTTTCACCCCATCAATATTGGGCGTATGGCGAAGGGCTTACCCGCTTATATTTCAGCGACTCCACAGGGTGTTCTGGAGATGATCAAACGCTATAACATTGAAACGTCGGGCAAACATTGTGTTGTGGTTGGGCGAAGTCAGATTGTAGGGCTTCCCATGTCGATTCTGATGCAACGAAACACCTACCCTGGCAACTGTACCGTTACGCTTACACATAGCCGTACTAAAAATCTGGCCGAAATCTGCCGCTCGGCCGACATTCTGGTAGCTGCCCTCGGTAAACCCGAGTTTGTGACGGCCGACATGGTTAAAGAAGGTGCTGTGGTGATCGATGTAGGCCTGGAGCGTGTGCCAGACGCTAGTAAGAAAAGCGGTTTTGCTCTGAAAGGCGACGTGAAATTTGACGAAGTCGCTCCGAAAACAAGCTTCATCACGCCCGTTCCGGGTGGAGTCGGTTTGATGACGATATGTTCGCTGATGCAAAACACATTGAAAGCTGCGCGAGGAGAAATCTATTAAGATAGATCAGACAGAATTCTATCTGCGTCTCTTAGAAGAAATTCATGCATTAAGCCAGTTAAACCCGACGGGATAGTATCCCGTCGGGTTTTTTTACACTGCCAGAAGCCAATTGTTGATCCCCAGGCAACAATCCAAGAAAAGCTAGACATTACGTTAACTCGATCTTTCAGACTCGCTTTATCCGACTTAGCCTGATTAGTCCAAATAAGCGTAGAAAAGTGTTCTTTTGGTTAAGTTTTTGATTTTTAGCTAGTTGGCTTCTTAGGCTTTTGTAAAAATGCCCTTAGACAGGTGCTGGCATACTTTAGACGTGTCACCGTGGTTAGTGTCCTGCCCTGTATAGCATTACATAGTTCATCGTTGAGTATCCTCCACGAAGTTGCTCCCCTTCTTTCCTGATAGGGTTTGCGCCTAAGCATGCGCACCCCATTGTTCATACTGCGCGTTCACCAGTATTGCCTCAGAATCCACTTTCTCAATTTTGGAAATAGATTTATTTAATTTTTAATTCTTCATATTTTAAACAGTGTATGGTATATAATGCAAAAAATTGAATGAATTTTATTTAGAAATGCGTAAATAATTGAATGAAAAATGTGTAAAACACTTGATAATAAATTGAGATTTTTTTAGCGTAAACTTTACAAATATTATACTATATATATTGAATTATAGTTTTGTAAAATGATAATTTATAATTATTGAAATCTATATTTTATATGTATTATTAATCGGCAATATTTTTAATTTATAATTTTGTTGTATTTTAAAAATAACGCTTAATAAAAAACTAAATAACACTTGAAATAGTAGGGATTTTTTTACGGAAAAATTGATTTTATTTGTATAGTTAATTAAAGAAAAAACCTTCGCACCCTCACTATTTATGAAAACAAATCAACAATTAAAATCAAGCTCAACGGCTAACTTATTAATCATGCAGGAACTTATCCATCAGGAGCTAATCCGTAGGCAGCAGCGTACACTAGCTATCGATGAACGTCTGAAAATCCGCGATTTACCACTTAGAGCGGTAACAAGGTCTACACTTCTTCTAGATATAAAAAGGCATATCGATACAGCCGTATCTGTTGAAAATATTACAATACAACATTTATTATATCAACTACCTCCAGACTATTGGCACTCGTTCGGAAGGTCGTATCCGAAATATTATGTAGAGTTAAAAGATGCTTTGTTACAGAAAAAAATTGATTTGAGAGTTTTAGTTGAATAACAAATACTTTTTAAAGCATAAAAAGCCGATCTTTCGGCTTTTTATGCTTTAAAAAGTATTTGTTATTGTGAAGTCTAATTGCGTATTTTTCGAAAATAGTTTACCTGGATAGTTGATAACTGTATGATAAATTGATTTTAATTGAAAAGTTAATGTTGTTCTGTAATTACTATAATTAAATATTGAACACCTTGTTAAAAATTTATTTTTTGTCATACTATGAATAGGTTTGGATAATAATGGTTTTATTTCAATGATTATCGGTGACGTCCTGCTATAAATTTTATCTTTCAGGCAATTGTGCTGATAAAAAAAGATGTAGTTCAGAATTACGGTTATATGTCGACGTGGTAATTTCTCCTTTTCTATAGCTTGTGATAGTGATTTTAATTACAAGTGCATTAACAAACTTTAACAGCCCTTCATGACCCGGCCCGGCCGCTTTTTGTGTAATTTTGGTCCGGTCTGGAAGACCCTGCTTACACAAAAAGTAATTCGTTAATCTTCATTTGTATGCAATCATTTAAACGCCTGAACACCCTGACAGGCTGGTTCGTATTTGTTGTTGCCCTGATTACCTATGCAATGACAGTTGAGCGAACAGCTAGTTTCTGGGATTGTGGCGAATTCATTGCGTGTTCATTTAAGCTTCAGGTACCTCACCCACCTGGCGCTCCGTTTTTCCTGTTGTTAGGACGGTTGTTTTCAATGTTGTCGTTTGGCAACCTGACTAATGTGGCCTATTGGGTCAATATGGCGTCGGTACTGGCCAGTGCATTTACCATCGCTTTTCTGTTCTGGACCATTACGATGCTGGCCCAGAAAATATTTGGGAAGGCTGAAAGTGAATACACCACAAGCGACACGCTGTTGGTTCTGGGTGCAGGTGCCATTGGGGCGCTGGCCTATACTTTTTCCGACACGTTCTGGTTCTCGGCGGTTGAAGCGGAGGTATACGGGATGTCGTCGTTTTTTACGGCCATTGTTGTATGGGCTGCGTTCAAATGGGAGCGTATCGACGATGAAGCAGCCGCTAATCGCTGGCTTATTCTTATCGCCTATCTGACGGGCTTATCGATCGGGGTCCACTTATTGAACCTGGTAACGTTGCCTGCTCTGGCGTTGATTTATTACTTCAAAAAACAACCGAAACCAACATTCTGGGGTGGCGTAATTGCGGCCGGTATTGGGTTGGTTATACTGGGGATTATAAATGCCGGTATTATTCCTGGCCTGCCCAGTATGGCGTTTGCCGTAGAGCGGCTATTTGTCAACTCGTTTGGCCTCCCCTTCAACTCAGGGGTTATTTTCTTTACCGTGATATTCCTAGGCACTATTACGTATGGAATCATCTGGTCAGTACGGCAGCGTCGCGCTGTCTTGAATACCTCTCTGTTGGCACTGGCGTTCGTACTGATTGGTTATGCATCGTACATGCAGGTGCTGGTGCGGGCCGATTTTAACCCACCTATCAACGAAAACAACCCCGATGATGCCCTGAACTTCCTTTCGTACCTGAAACGGGAGCAGTACGGCAGTCGGTCGCTTCTGTATGGACCCGTCTTCACATCGCGTCCTATTGATCAGAAGCGTGGCGCACCGATGTGGAAAAAAGAAGCAAATAAGTACGTTATTTTCGACTATCAGCCTGAATACGTATATGCTCCGGGCGACGAAATGCTGTTCCCACGGGTATATAGCAGTCAGCAGAACCACCCGGCTCTCTATCGCCAGATGCTGGGGTTGGCCGAAGGACAGAAGCCGACTATGGGCGACAACCTGAAGTTTCTGTTTAGCTATCAGTTGGGACACATGTGGTGGCGTTACCTGATGTGGAACTTTGCTGGGCGGGAGAGCGATGAAGAAGGGGCTGGTTATCTGCTACCCTGGTCGTCGGACAACGGTGCTCCTGATCTGTTGAAGACCAATAAAGCCCGCGATAATTTCTACATGTTACCGTTTGCTTTGGGTTTGTTTGGCATTGCGTTCCAATATTTCCGTCGGCGTCGTGATTTCCTGATTGTCGGCTTGCTGTTTCTGTTTACGGGTATTGCCCTACAGGTCTTCCTGAACTCGCCACCCACTGAGCCTCGCGAGCGCGATTACATCTATGTAGGGTCGTTCTATTTCTTTGCGATCTGGCTCGGCCTGGGCGTAATGGCGATAGCTGAAGGTATACGCAATACACTGAAATCCGATATGGCCCGAAATGGTCTGGTTGTTGGCCTATGTTTGTTGGTGCCTGTTATGATGGGGGCTAAAAGCTGGGATAACCATAACCGTGATCACCGGTACCAGTCGGTCGATTTCGCTAAAAATCTGCTGAATTCATGTGCGCCCAATGCTATTCTGTTTACAGGTGGCGATAACGATACCTTCCCGCTCTGGTACGTTCAGGAGGTAGAAGGCTTCCGGCGTGATGTACGGGTGTGTAACCTGAGTTTATTGGGCACGGAATGGTATATCCAGCAAATGAAACGCAAAACGTATGAGTCAGATGCGTTACCGATTTCCCTGGAGTTCGATAACTTCAATAAGGGCAAAAACGACATTGTGCCCTTCTATGAAATGGCGGGTGTGAAAAATGGTATTGATCTGAAGCAATATATCAGCCTGATCAAAACGAACAATCCTGCCATCCAGGTGCCGCTAACCAGTGGCGACAT
Organism: Spirosoma aerolatum; assembly: GCF_002056795.1. Lineage (NCBI taxonomy): Bacteria > Pseudomonadati > Bacteroidota > Cytophagia > Cytophagales > Cytophagaceae > Spirosoma > Spirosoma aerolatum. The sequence goes on from NZ_CP020104.1 coordinate 2,710,964, forward strand.
GACCAGCATTCTGCCGTCGTCGGTGTTATTCCTGCCCATCGACAAAGCGGCTGTTGATCAGGCTAATTTCGTTCCAGCCAATCTCCGTCCGTTGATGAAAGATACCTTGCAGTGGACCATCGGTAAAAAGGATCTATACAAGCCAGATCTGATCATGCTCGATATGATTGCGACCAACAACTGGAAACGACCTATCTATTTCTCTAGCACGTTGGCCAGTGATAACTACCTGAGCCTGAAAAATTACATGCAATTGGAAGGCTATGCCTATCGACTGATGCCGGTAGCTATTCCGGGTGCAACGGATGGGTATGTGAACTCCGATATCATGTACACCAACATGCTGAAGAAAACCTTCTGGCGTGATTTTGATAATCCGAACACGTATTACGACGAAACGTATAAAGGACCGCCGGTTATCTCGGCCCGGATTGCCTTCTTCCGACTGGCTGATCAACTGATGCGCGAAGGCAAAAAAGACAAGGCTCGTGAAGTGCTCGACTATTCGCTACGGGTGATTCCGGATAAGAGTATCCCGTACGACCAGATTTCGTCAAACTATGTGCGATTCCTGTTTGAAGTAGGAGATACCAAGAAAGCCCTTGACATTGCCGAAACAATGGCTGTTCGTGCCGACCAGAATCTGACTTACGATAAGAGTGGTAACGGAAACCGCTTTGGTAGTCCTGACTCCGATCTGTATATTCTGCAAACGATTGTCGAAGCCTGTAAGGATGCCAAACAAACGGCTGCGGCCAACAAATACGAAGCGATCTTCCAGAAGCATATCAACGCCTTCGGTTGATCCGGCTTCAGCCATAAACTTACTGAGTCTGGCTTATTATCAACAGCCCGGAAGTGTCACACTTCCGGGCTGTTTTGTTCGTAGGCTAGTTCAGGCTTTCGAATAAGGAACCGGCCAAAATCGACACAGGCTTTTTCAAACAGGTTCAGAATCGACGATGTTGGCTTTTCAAAAAAGCTGGGTTCAAGAATCACTTTGTCCTTTTTTAAGGTTCGTTTCCAAAGGCCAATGACCGCCCCATTATAAACAATAATTGGGCTGAATATCCCATTGGCTGAAATCGCCATCTGATGAGCATCGGCAGAAAGAGCAGCACTTCGGTCTTTATAGCTGATCGTGTATTCATCGAAAGCGGGCAATAAATACAGGGAATCGTCAATAGATGGCAGGACATATCGTGAGGCATCGAACCAGTAGGTTTGAGGGCCGACGTTTTCCGAAACAACGTCCGATTGAATTGCCATCAGGGCACGCCGGGCGTCTGTAATGGGTAGGCCCGACCACCAGACAAAATCGGACAACGTAGCTGGCCCATGGCTGGAGAAGTAGGTGCGAGCCAGCTTTGCCAGCGCTTCTTCCCGTTGTAGGGGCTGGGGCCTGGGCACACGCTCCTGAAGTAGCGTATAGGTTAGCTGACTTCCTCTGGTCATTCCATTGCAAACGATGCCATCGAGTTCGGCGAGTAGCATCAGATGTGACGATCGGTTATTATCGGTTGGTATACCTGCCTGTTGGAATTCAAGCATCAACTCCGGGCGAGTCAGATGAACCTGCTTCGATAAGGCTTTTTCAAGAATGGTATAGCATGTCGTCAAAACGTCGGTTGTGATTTCCAGTTCCTTAAGCCTTGATCGGATAGACGCTTTCACATGCGGAGCAGACAGAGCCAGTAACCAGTGAATATCTTCGGCGGCTACAATATGCCAGGTCGGCCGAAGTAAGTGAGTTCGAATCAATTCTCCTGCATCCAATGCGGCTGCAACCTGACTCTCGGTCATACCGGGAGACCTGACACCAATGGCCCATTTCACCATGTGAGCATCCTGCGCCTGCATAGCACCCATCCAGCGAACCAGTTCGTTGATCGTTGTATGAGTTGGTTGGGCGATCTGCTGGTTATGTAATCGGTAGTGGGCTACGTCGGACAACTGCATGTGAGGATTGAGCAGAAGGATTAATGAATAGGATGATTGATTTTTTCTTCGTCCAGATCAATCCGGGCCTCTTCTTTACGAATAACCTCATCGTCGAACTCCTGAACATTACGCAATCGGTGGAGTTCATCACGTTTTACGCTGATAATATCGGCCATGATCTGGTTATATTCGGTTAGAGACTCCCCATCGTTTTCCACTGAGTCCAGATGCCGTTTGGTCTGGTGAAGTTCGCTTTCAATACTGTTCTTAAGATTTTCTACCAACTCATTGGTTGTTAGCTGACCGGCATAATTTTCACGAAGATGGTTTAAGGCAACTTTCAATACTTTCAGGCGAATTTTTGATTCCTGCATATCTTCCGATAAACCCTCGTCGGTGTCTGTAAGCTTTACCAGGCGAATAACCATTGGTAAGGTTAAGCCCTGAAAGACAAGGGTTACCAGAATGACGACGAACGTAATGAACAGAATCAGATTCCGATGGGGAAATGGTGTGTTGTCGGGCAATGTTAACGGTATGGATAGGGCAGAGGCTAAGGATACAACCCCGCGCATACCTGCCCAGCCCAGAACAATAGGCCCACGCAAGCCAGGATTACGCCGGGCCACAGTTATGTATCGGCCAATAAACTGGGTGAAGTAGGAGGACGCAATTGTGAATACCATTCGCGTAACAATGATGACTCCGGTAATCATCAGGGCATATAAAATCGCTTCGGTTTTCGAATAGCCGTCAAGTCCGTTGATAATCACCGGCAACTCAAGGCCAATTAGAATAAACACGATACCGTTCAGGGCAAAAACTACAGTGGCCCACATACCCGTACCCTGAATGCGTGAGCTGTGATTGAGAATGACATGACTCTGATTGGATAGAAATAATCCTCCGCTCACAACTGCCATGACCCCCGAAACGTGAAACTCTTCGGCAACAAGGTACATTATATAGGGAGCCATGAAGGTGAGCAAGATACTGATTCGGGTAGTAGTTGGTAACCAGCGATGAATGGCGTAGAAAACGCAGGCCACGCCTAGCCCAACAGCAATACCCAATATGGTTACCAGCACAAAATCGACGGAGGCACTCTGCCATACGAAGGTGCCTGATAAAACCGCAGCCAGCGCAAATCGGAATACAACCAGGCTGGCCGCATCGTTAACCAGACTTTCGCCCTCCAGAATGCTGATAGTGGCTTTGGATACCTTGATATTCTTTAAAACCTAAGTAGCCGCAACGGCATCAGGGGGAGAGATGATACCGCCCAGCAGAAAGCCCATCGCCAGCGTAAAACCGGGCATCGTAGCACTCGAAACATAAGCCACAGCGAAAGCCGTAACGATAACCAGCCCAAACGCCAGTACAATAATGATCCGTCGCCATCGCCAGAACTCTTTCCACGATGTGAACCAGGCCGCTTCGTAAAGCAAAGGCGGCAGGAAGATCATAAAAATAAGCTCAGGGTTGATCTCAATGCGTGGAATACCGGGAATCAGGCTGACGATCAGGCCGCTGATTACCAGGAAAATAGGAGTAGGGATGTGCAATCGCTGGCCAATCATAACCAGCAGCGAAACCGCGAGAAGTAGAGAGATGCAAAGAAATAGTGTTTGGTGCATAAGCCTATACGTACATAACGGAGTTGACTGAACCCGAGTGCATGCCGATTCAACTTGACCAGTAAAGAAAGCAAATCCGAAACGGCTTTACAATTAACCGATTCCTTCGTACGAAAACTTGATGTATGAGAAATCCCAAACTGCACCAACAATAATTCAAAATTGTGTATTTAATAAAGTTTACGCATAAAAAGACCTTGAAAATTGTGTGCTTCCGAATTGAATACTGAAATAATGATCATTTTTATCTTTCTTTCGCCAACAACCATTTATTAGCAAGCCAAATTCAAGTACTAATGATCTCAACCTATGAAAAATTTTCTACTCTCTGCAGGCCTGTTTTTAGCTGTGACAAGTTCCTTACTGGCGCAAAGCCGGATGTCGATAGCCCCTTCGTACTGGTTTACTTACAATCCGTATTCGTATCAGATTAGTCAGACTTTCAACGGGTCGACAACACAGACTTTAGCTTCTGGTCATGGTATCGTTTCATCAGTTGGATTAATGGCAAGATATTATTTTACTCCGCAATGGGATATATCGGCAGGTGTTTTTTACTACCGAAATGCCGACCATATTAAAAGCCCACAAGGACCCTATGGCGAGTATACTCCCTTCATCAGTAAGGGTTGGCTATTCCCGATTCTGGTGAATCATCGGTTAACCGACTCTCGATTATCGCCCTATTTTTCAGTTGGAGCTATTTTGGCGAAGAGTAAAACGTTCACGGAACGCCCTATCACCACGGATGGGGTAGTCGGTATAGGAATAAATTACCGAATTAATTCAGGTTTATCGATCTTGCTTCAACCCACTGCCAGCTACTCGTTTTATCGACCAGCCAGTGACGCTTTCTATACCTTCTCTCAGTATACGTCTTACAGCTTTGGTTTACAAACCCAACTAATCTGGCACTTCTAATTTTGACGATTGCCTTTGGGATGGCAAGATTGGACAGGTATGCCAGAAGATGGATAAATAGAAGATAGGGGATTTCTGCGGCAAATACCTAGGCATGCTACAGTACCCCAGCGTAAAGAACTGCACACCGTGTTGATTTACCTGCCGAATGAGGTCAGGAGCCTGCTTACAGAAATCCGGAACACCTTACTTGTTAATTGGGTCGAGCTACGTAGCCTAACACTAGCTTCGAAGTAGGTTTGGCATAGTAACCGGGCTTGCTGGCGGCAATGGCTAGCCGGATGGCTTCAGACTGGCTAATCCCCTGGTCAAAATAGTATTTAGCCTGATCAATTACTTCCTGAATAGTGGGTTTATTATGGTAATTCATAAGCTGATAGGTCTTCTAGTATCCAATTGTATATGTTACTGAATTAGACTATTCTGTTTTGTCGATGTCACTCTTGTGCCTATCTGTTTTATCGTAAATTTACTAAATGGTGTCTTAGGGAATTGAATAGGATAATTTAGCCTTACGAAACAAGTTACATGTTATTGCCGTCGAACAGCCTATCGTTGGCATTTTGAGACTCGTTACAAACTCTGGCTTGTTCACCAATAGCCAGACTGCCACTTTTAGGCCATTAAAACGGCCATACATACGGTCGGCTATACGACATACACATGAACACGTATCTTTCTCTGCTGGCTGTTAGCCTGATCATGCTGGCGTCATCGGCACAAGCGCAGCCGGAGCCTGCTAATTACTTACAGGTGCCTGGCCCCATTCTGTTTAAAGGGGTTCCTTATCATTTGACATGGAGTTCGCACCCAAACCCGACTTTCTACAAGCAGGAATATATCGGCAAAGGAGACAATCCGAACGCATTCAAAACAATGCTGATGCTGGATGTTGTGACCGGCCATGTTGACCTCAACCAGGTGGTAGCGTCGAAAATAGCCGAAATTAACCAACAAAATGGCCCTAGTCCCCTGGTGAAATACCAACTCAGCAAACATCCATCAACAGGAGAGATCCTGCTCGACTTTGTCATGAGCCAACCCGCTCCCGACGGCCGATCGCTGCAGATTGTTGAACGAAATGTGTATCGGTATAAACCGTTTACGAGTGCCTCGGGCCAGCAGGGGGTTCTTTTATTCGGTGTTTGTCAACGTAGTTATGGCTCTGATACCAGTCTGTTTGTTGCTTCCCTAAAACAAAACCGAACAGCCTTATCAACCGATGTCGCCCAGTTTAGATTGCCTTCTGTATCGATAGTAAAGTGACCTCATTAAATGCTGACATCGTGTTAAAAGAGATAACTCAGCCCCAGTCCAGCCTGTGCGCTCTGGAAAATGGGAATCGTGTTTCCTGAAAATACACCCCCATTGCGTAAGAGCCGATCTCGTGTGAAATTGGCGTTAAGCGCCAACTGAGAACTTACTCGCGTATCGTGATGGAGTAGAGTAACAAAGGCAATAAAAAAGCCCCTTTCGGGGCTAGGTTGATCCTTTGTTGGGTGTCAGATTGGCCGATAATCAACCATGAAAAAAGTCTTTCATCTTATCGAAGAAGCCTTTTTCATTTTTGTTGGGTTTCGGCTGGAAATTGGGCGAGTTGCGCAACTTCTCCAGAATCGACCGTTCTTCTGACGAAAGAGCCTTGGGTGTCCAGACATTTACATGAACCAGCTCATCACCCCGGCCATAGCCATTGAGTTCTTTAATACCCTTTCCTTTCAGGCGGAGAATTTTACCACTTTGTGTACCCGGATCGAGGGTAATGCGTGCCTTGCCATCGATCGTCGGCACTTCCACGCTGGTACCAATGGCTGCATCGATGAAGCTGACATATAGGTCGAACACAACGTTGTTGCCATCGCGTTTCAGGTCTGCATCTTCTTCCTCCTCAATCACGATCAGCAAATCGCCGGCAACACCACCGCGTGGCGGGACGTTACCTTTGCCGCCCACCGATAGCTGAATACCTTCGGCAACACCCGCTGGAATTTTGATCGGGATAACGTCTTCCTGCAACACGCGCCCTTCGCCAAAACAGACTTCACAGCGGTCAGTTACAATTTTACCTTCGCCATTACAGGTGGGGCAGGTACTGGTCGACACCATCTGACCCAGCATCGTGTTGACCACTTTGCGAATTTGACCGGTGCCCTGGCAGGTCGAACAGGTTTGAACCGCCGTACCGTTTTTTGAGCCGTTGCCTCCGCAAGTGTTACAGGTCACATGCCGTTTTACCTTAATTTTCTTTTCAACGCCATTGGCAACTTCCTGCAGGTTCAGTTTTAGTTTGATGCGAAGGTCGGAACCACGACGAACGCGTTGACGGCCTCCTCCACCGTTGGCCCCACGGAAAAAGCTGCCAAACGGAGAGTCATCGCCGAAAACATCACCAAACTGACTGAAAATATCTTCCATTGTTGGCCCGCCAGCGCCATATCCACCGGCCGCACCGCCCATGCCCGCGTGCCCGAACTGGTCATAACGAGCCCGCTTCTGGGGGTCGTTCAGCACATCGTAGGCCTCGGCGGCTTCCTTAAATTTCTCTTCAGCGGTGGGATCATCGGGATTTTTATCGGGATGATATTTGATAGCCATTTTCCGATAGGCCTTCTTAAGGTCTTCCGATGAGACGTTCTTATCGACGCCCAGAATTTCGTAATAATCGCGCTTCGTTGCCATATCTTTGAATGATTGAATGACTGAATGATTGAATGATTGAATAGAGTATAGATTAACTATTCAATCATTCAATCATTCAGTCATTCAATCATTGATTTTAACTGCCTACAATCACTTTTGCGAACCGGATGACTTTGTCATTCAGGTAATATCCTTTTTCGATTTCGTCGATCACTTTACCTTTAAGGTCTTCGCTCGGGGCAGGAAATTGCGTAACGGACTCGTGCAGGTCGGCATTGAATGGCTCGCCTTTTGAGACCATCGGTTTCAGGCCTTTGCTTTCAAGGGTCTTGAATAACTTGTTATAAATCAACGAGACGCCTTCTTTGACAGCAGCAACATCGTCGGTTTTGTCGATCGATTGCAAAGCCCGTTCGAAATCATCGACAACAGGAATCAGCGCCTGCAATACACCTTCATTGGCGTTACCGATCAGATCGAGTTTTTCTTTAGCTGTACGACGGCGGAAGTTCTCGAAATCAGCGTATAAACGCAGGTATTTATCTTTCAGTTCGGCTAATTCGCTGCCAATTCGGTTGGTTTCGGCAATAAAATCGTCGGCTGGAGCCGTCTGTGTGGGTTCTTCAGTTTCTCCACCATTGACCGTTACCGCTTCTTCGTTTGTCAGGTTGTCAGGCTGTGGGGTATCCATAGACGCTTGTTCGTCCAAAATGTCTTTATTTTCCATTGATGAGCTTCTATTTCGCTTCCAGAAATTCATATGCAAAGATGTGCAAAAGCCCGGCCAAAACGGTGTTTTCTGCCAAGTTGACACAATTTCTGAACCAGGATTTTATAATCTGTCAGGATTTTAGGCCAGGATTTTCAAGTTTTGGACGGTTCGCAGGATTTAAAAAGCGTCGAATATCGTTTTACCGTGTAAGCGCCAACAGTCCATTTTCTGTCTTCATACAACAATTTCAATGCATTCTCCCTCCCGTGCCTATACGCAACGCATTAAAGCGAAAGCGGCCGAAGTAGGCTTTGACTTTTGTGGAGTGTCTAAAGCAGACTTTCTGGAAGATGAAGCGCCCCGGCTGGAAGCCTGGCTTAAAAACGGGATGCATGGCCAGATGAATTACATGGCCAACCATTTCGATAAACGACTTGACCCGCGATTACTAGTCGATGGGGCTAAGTCAGTCATCACGGTACTGCTCAACTATTATCCCGAACAGCGCCTGCCCGAAGGTGACGACGATTTCAAGCTGTCGAAATATGCGTATGGTACCGATTATCATTTCGTTATTAAAGACAAACTGAAAGACTTGCTAGCTTTTATTGATGAGGAAATCGGTGCAGTAAATGGCCGTGTTTTTGTCGATTCGGCACCAGTGATGGACAAGGCCTGGGCTAAACGTGCGGGGTTAGGCTGGGTTGGCAAGCACACGAACCTGATTAATCGGGAGATTGGCTCGTTCTTTTTTATTGGTGAACTGATTCTGGACCTCGAACTGGAGCCCGACGGCCCTATTACTGATTATTGCGGTACCTGCACGCGTTGCATTGATGCTTGCCCGACGGATGCTATCGTGGCACCCTATGTGGTAGACGGAAGCAAGTGCATTTCCTACTTTACGATCGAACTGAAAGAGGCCATCCCCGAAGAGGTGCGCGGGAAATTTGACAACTGGATTTTCGGCTGTGACATCTGCCAGGATGTCTGCCCCTGGAATCGATTTGCCCGGCCGCACCAGACCCCCGCCTTTGAGCTACATCCTGAATTGGCCGCCTTCACCAAGTCCGATTGGGAAGAAATCACGGAAGACGTGTTCCGGGAAGTCTTTCGCCGGTCGGCTGTGAAGCGTACAAAACTAGAAGGGCTGAAACGGAATATGGCCTTCAATCAAGGTGAATAAAATAGAGATCTTTATGATTGTTATGATTCATTAAGATCTGTGTAAATCATAAGAATCATAACAATCCGTCGGGACCGCCTGGGCGGGGCTATTGTTGGAAGAAGCGAGCCAATACAGCCCCGACCCGCCAGACATCTTCGAAGGTGTTGTACAAAGGAGTAGGGGCCAGCCGAATGCAATCGGGTTCACGCCAGTCGCCGATAATGCCCTGCTCGGTTAGATAGTTGAATAGACTTTTTCCCTGTTTACGGACAAGTAGAGAAAGCTGACAGCCGCGTTGATTCGGATCGTCGGGGGTAAGAATCAGGATGTCGTTGAAGGGTGTTAATAAATATTCGAGATAACCTGTCAGGTGTTCGCTTTTTTGCCGCAGGGCTGTCATGCCTGCTTCTGCCGTGATGGAAATAGCCGCCCGATGCAGCGCCAGTGCCAGAATATTCGGCGTACTTACCTGCCAGCCATCAGCACCGGGCGCTGGCAGAAAACCCGGTGTCATGTCAAACCGTCGATCTTCCCGGTAGCCCCACCAACCCGCCAGTCGGGGTAAGTTCTGCTCGTGGTGTTTCTGGTGAATAAATACGCCGGATACCGCACCGGGGCCTCCATTCAGGTATTTGTAAGAACACCAGGTGGCAAAATCAACACCCCAGTCGTGCATACGGAGCGAGATGTTGCCAATGGCATGGGCCAAGTCGAACCCAATGGGGATACAATGTCTTTGGGCCGTTTCGGCTAGAGTTGCCATGTTGTAGACCTGACCTGTATAATAATTCAGGCCACTCAGCCAGATCAGGGCCAGCGAATCGGCCTGTTCAATGATGGCTCTCTGAATATCGGTCGTATGGATGAGGTTGTCGTCGGGGTGTGGAGCGATTTCAACCAGAACATCATCAACCGAAAGCCCTCGGTGCTTAATGTGTGTTTCAAGGGCATATTGATCGGATGGAAAATCACCTTTGATGGTCAGGATTTTGATTTTCTTTCCGGCTGGGCGATAAAAGGATGCCAGTAACAGATGTAAGTTGACGGTCAGGGCGTTCATGGGACAAACCTCTGAAGGCTCGGCACCAACTATTTCTGACAGTGCTTCTTTGCAGGTTATATGGTAGCCAAGCCACGGCTGTTCCCCACTTTCCGGTTTATCAAACCAGCCTTCAACACCGAGATGTTGCCAGGTAGTTAATTCCTGTTTCAGGGTGGCTCTGGCGCTTTTGGGCTGTAGGCCTAATGAGTTACCGCACAGATAAGTCAAAGGCTTACCATCCCGTTGTGGTATATGAAAGCGCTCCCGGAAGTGACGCAGTGGGTCATTCTGATCGAGTTGTTGGGCAAAAGTGAGCGAGTTGTCGTAGTTCATGAGGTCGGAGATGTCGTGCGAAATTAATTAATCGCTAACTCACGTCTGTTGTTTTACCGCCATCTACAATCAACTGAACATAGGGTCAGCGTTAATTCGGGTATTTCTTTCCAAAAGGAAGCTTTTTGATGCGTAAAGCAGTAAGTAAGTCCAGATTGAATGAACAGAGACCAGGTAAGGTAAACATGAACGATCAAGGAGTTGTATTTCGACTATCCTGGCCAAAGCAGTTAGTGGGTATCTGGCTGTTGTGGACAGGGATTGTAATGAGCGCCTGGGCACAGGATTTTTCGCAAGTGCCGGGCGTTGTCATCGATCATTTGCCCAAATCGACCCGTAATTTTATTGGCTCGCCTAGCCTCATTATTTTACCGAATGGAAACTACATCGCATCGCACGATATTTTTGGCAAAGGGCCTACTCCTCAGCATACGCATGTATTTGAGTCGAAAGATCGGGGTAAAAGCTGGCAAAAAATTGCTGAATTGGACAGCCTATGGTGGGCAAGCTTGTTTATCAACAAAGGTGCCTTGTACCTTTTCGGCACCACCCGAGAATACGGCAGGATGTCGATTCGGCGCTCGATGGATGGCGGACGGAACTGGAGCCGTGTTGACGAAGGGATTTTGAAAGAAGAGGATGGGTATCACTGTGCGTCGGTGCCGGTTCAGGTGTTTAAGGGCCGTGTCTGGAAAGGGATGGAGCGAAACGTGCCCGTAACGAGCTGGGGAAATTTTCAGAGTTTCGTGGCCTCTGCACCCGTAGATGCCGATCTGCTCGATCCGAAAAGCTGGACATTTACCCCCCGACTAATCTACAATAAATCGGCCTGGGGACCGGGTAATGCCTGGCTGGAGGGCAACGTAGTGATGAACCCCAAAGGCGAAATCTGGAATTTGCTGCGGGTCAATAATCTGCAAGACGATCAGGCAGCTATGTACCGCACGAGCGACGATGGACAAACGGCTGATTCCAGTACTGTGACCTTTATTAAGCTACCCGGCGCCTGCAAAAAATTCAATATTCGGTTCGACCCGAAAACTAAACGGTATTTTACGTTTACAAACTATGCACTTCCCAAACATCGGACATATAAGCGGGAAAGAGCCCGTAATGCGCAGGTAATGCTGTCGTCGCCCGATCTGGAAACCTGGACCATTCACGGCATTATCCTATACCATCCTGATATTGAGACGGCTGGTTTTCAGTACCTGGACTGGCAATTCGATGGGAACGATATTATCGTTGCATCACGGACGGCCTTTGACGATGGCATGGGCGGGGCTGATAATCAACATAATTCCAACTTCCTGACCTTCCACCGAGTCGAAAATTTCAGAACATACCGTACGCCTGCTGAGTGGAAGCCGCTACTGGAGGGGACTATCGATTTTACGGTGTTGAAATGACCGGCTATTTGTGCTGTTTCAGCAGCCACTCATAAATTGTTTTGTCGCCATAGAGATACTGAATACCATGCCCTTCGGCTTCTAATCGAGTAAACTTTACCTGCCCGCCACATTGCTCTAGCCGCTTTACCAGACGTTCGGTCTCGTTGATAGGAATGATGTCATCGGCTGTACCATGAAATGTCCAGACCGGAACCTGTTTGATACGGCAAATCTGGGTCGAGTCGTCGCAACCACCGCAAAAGGGGACAATAGCCGCAAATCGGTCGGGATAGGCTACGGCGGTTTGCCAGGTTCCATACCCTCCCATGCTGATACCCGTAAGGTACACCCGTTTAGGGTCGATGCGGTATTTCGCTTTTAGTTCGTCATACAGTGGCTCAAACCAGTTGTCGGTCGACCAGAATTTACCATCCGGGCATTGGGGCGAAGCAATGATGAACGGAAAATCCTGACCCTTTTCAACCTGGTAGGGTAAGCCATAGGCTTTCAATTTGGCCGGGTCCTCTCCCCGGTGTGAACCACCATGCAGATAAATCACCAACGGATACGCTGCCTGATCGGTGGCGTAAGTTTTCGGTACGTAGAGTAGGTACTTATAGTGTTCTCGGGATTTGGTTTGGGCAAGACTTTGCGTTTGAAAACAGAGACCCGACAGGCAAAACCATAGAGAGAGCAGGAATAATTTCATAAGACGATGTTTGCGTTAGTGCCTACACGAATAAATCTGTCGGCACTAACGCAAACATCGTCTACATCAATCGCCAATCCACAAAGATGGTTGATTTGGTGTGCTTTTTTAGCATCTGCAAAGCCATTTACACCCACGTTCTGGTCGGCTACTGCTTGCTGATGTAATTGCCCCTGAACGCCCCAATCGCCGATTATCAGCGGATTTGATGCCGTTTGGTTCGGATTGGTGGAGTTCAGGGTTTCTGTTCCCCGGCAGGCGACCACACCGCAAACAAGGGCGTACCCGATCAGTCTGATAAGGCGCATTGGATAAACCATAACGAAATCGAGGTGGGGTAGCTCTTACGGGTGATGAGGTATTTGGACCTTTTTCGACTCATGGCGAGCCAGTTCTTTCCGGGCACGACGGCTATGGATCAGCTCATAGGTAACCGGTAGAATCAGTAGCGATAAAATTGTACAGGTAATCAGTCCGCCTATCATAACGGTCGCTAGTGGTTTCTGCGTTTCGGAGCCAATGCCGGTCGAAAGGGCGGCTGGCAACAGGCCGAGCGACGCCATGAGGGCTGTCATGACCACCGGGCGCACCCGCGTCAAGGCTCCCTCCCGAATGGCCTCACTGATGGGCAGTTTGTTGTGTAAGTTTTCCTTGAAGCGGTTAATCAGAATAACCCCATCCTGCACCGATACGCCAAACAGACAGATGAAACCAACCCCGGCCGAAATGCTGAAATTAATTCCCGTCAGCCAAAGGGCGAGCATACCGCCAATCAGGGCAAAGGGTACGTTCAGAATAATCAGGGCCGCATCCAGCGCGCTACCAAAGGTGAATAGCAGGATTAGAAAAATGATGGTGATACTAATCGGCACTACAATGGCCAACTGGCGCTCGGCCCGCGTCTGGTTCTCGAATTCGCCCGCCCAGCGCATCTGAAAACCTTCAGGGAGTTTTACCTGCTGGCCCACTTTCTTCTGCGCTTCGGCAATGGTACTTCCCAGATCACGATCCCGCACCGAAAACTTGATGGCAATGAACCGGGCGTTGTTTTCGCGATAGACAAAAGCAGGACCCGACCGGGTGCCAATATCGGCAAGTTCTTTCAGGGGAATCTTACTGCCCGACCGGGTTGGTACCAGCAAATTCTCGATCAGTTCGGGCGAATACCGAAATCGTTCGTCGTAGCGCACTTTTATGTCGAAATGACGTTCGCCCTCATAGAACTGGGTCACGGTTTTGCCGCCGATAGCGGTTTCAATGACGGACTGGGCCACATCGGTAGGTACGTTGTACAACGCCAGTTTCTGTGGATCGAGCAGAATGCGAAACTCCGGCTGCCCTAGATTCCGAAATACACCCAAATCACTGACACCCCGCACGGTCTTCATCACGTTGAACACTTTAGTGGCTTCTTTATCAAGCACATCTAAATCCTGGCCGATAATCTTGATCGCCATCGATCCTTTCACACCCGATACCGCTTCTTCTACGTTGTCGGAAATGGGCTGCGAGAAGTTGAACGAAATACCTCGGAAGCGAGCCAGTTTCTGTTGCATCTGAGCGATAAGTTCATCTTTGGTAATGTCCCGTTTCCATTCTTCTTTCGGATAGAGATCAACGAAAAATTCATTATTGAAAAATCCGGTGGGATCGGTGCCGTCGTTGGGGCGGCCTGTTTGCGAAATGACGCCCCGAACCTCAGGAAACTCCTCAAAAATGGCCCGGAACTTACGGGTGTACGCATAGCTTTCGTCCAGCGCAACCGAATAGGGGAGGCTGGCCCGCACATAAATCGACCCTTCATTCAACTGCGGCAAAAACTCCGAGCCAATGTGAAACAGGAACAGGTACAGCGAAAAAGCGAGTGCGCCAATAGCAATCGAAATAATCGCTGCGGGTTTTTGAATGGCCCAGTTCAGGGCCGGAACATACGCTTTCTCTAGACCCATTACGACAGGATTGTGCCGTTCGCGAACGTTCTTGTTCAACAACAGGCTACAGAGTAGAGGAATCAGGGTAAGACTCACAATCAGCGATCCGGTCAGGGCAAAACCAATGGTCCAGGCTAATGGGCTAAACAGCTTGCCTTCTACTTTCTGGAAGGTGAAAATGGGAAGCAGGGCCGTAATGATGATGATTTTGGACGTGAAAATGGATTTGCCCAGTTCCGTTGCATTTTGGGTGATCCAGCTCAGTTTTGCTCGCTTATTAAATTTCATCATGCCCATTTTTTCGGCATTATGAGCCAGCATGACAAAGAGCCCTTCAACCATCACGACGGCCCCGTCGATGATGATGCCAAAGTCCAGGGCACCGATACTGAGTAGGTTAGCGGTCATGCCACGGGCTCGCAGGCAGATGAACGCAAACAGCAGGGCTAGCGGAATCACAATGGCTACGGTGAGTGTTGTTCGCCAGTCGGCCAGGAAGATCAGCAGGATGAGCGTTACCAGGAAAATACCCGTCAGCACATTTTCACCGACGGTATGCAGTGTATAATTGTTGAGCGTAGTGCGGTCGTAGAAGGTCTTGATTCTGACATCTTTCGGCAGAATTTTCGTGTTCAGCTCGTCAATCTTTGCCTTCAGAGCTGGGATCACATCGTTGGGGTTCTCGCCTTTGCGCATCACAACGATACACTCCACCACATCGTCCTGTTTATCCCGCCCCACAATACCCAGTCGGGGCTGAAAACCTTCTTTCACCGTGGCCACATCCCGAACTTTTATCGGTACGCCGTTTACGTTGTCGATAATAATGCCGGCCACATCTTCGGGTTTGGTCAGCAAGCCAATGCCCCGAACCACCAGCGACTGATTTCCCTGTTTGATCACATCGCCACCTACGTTGATGTTGCTGGATTTGATGGCATCATCCACGTCGAGGGCGGTAAACCCATAATTCGCCAGCAGGGTAGGGTTCAGGCTCACCTCAATCGTTTTAACCTTGCCCCCAAAACTCACTACATCGGCAATACCTGGTACGCTTTTGATCTGCCGTTCGATGACCCAGTCCTGTATGGTTTTGAGTTCGGTAACGTCTTTGGTTTTGCTTTCCAGTGTGAACCGATAAATTTCGCCGGTTGGTCCATAAGGCGGCTCGATCTCAGCCGAAACGCCATCGGGCAAATCCACATCGGCAATTCGGTTGGCTACGTTGGTCTGCGCCGTAAAATTGTCGACGCCATCTTCGAAAATCATCGTTACAACCGACAGGCCGAATAGAGATACTGACCGAAGCGTGCTCTTCCGGGGAACCGAGTTTAGTTCGGTTTCGAGTGGCAGTGTGACAAAGCGCTCCACCTCTTCGGCCGAGCGCCCCGGCCATTGGGTAATGACAATGACGTTGGTATTGGTCACGTCGGGAAACGTCTCGACGGGGGTATTCAAAAACGAAACAACGCCACCTACAATAATCAGGGCAATCCCAAAAAAGATAGCAAACCGATTGGTTAGCGCGAACGTGATGATACTACGAATGAACTTGTTCATGGTGAGTAAAAGAGTAAAAGAGTGAAAGAGCGAAAGAGCGGTCGCCGGATTGGTGAAATATGCATGCGCCAGCTAATCGCTCTTTCACTCTTTCGCTCTTTCGCTCATTGGATTTAGTCCGTTAAATCGTTGTAGAGGAGTAAGCTGCCTTCGGTGACGACGATGTCGCCCGGTTTTAAGTTGCCGCCTTCAATGAACGCGTAGCGGGTGGTATTTTTCAGCACTGTTACTTCACGAGCTTCATATTTGTCTTTGCCGGTCTGTACAATCACGTAATAATGATCTCGGTCGAAGACGACGGCTTTTTGCGGAACAGCCAGCGATTTTCCTCCGTTTACACCACTCGAATTGGGTAGATGGACGTGGATCGTGGCAAACATGTCGGGTTTGAGCATCCCATCTTTATTGGGCAGAACAATACGGACTTTCAGTACCCGCGCCTGCTCGTCGAGTACGCTGCTCACGTTGCTGATAACGCCTTTGAATACTTTGTCGGGATACGCCAGTACCTGAATATCGACGGGTTGGCCCTGCTTTATTTCGGGAATATCCTGCTCATACACATTGGCCAGTACCCAGATCTGCTGAAGGCTGGAGATGGTATAGAGCGGGTTCTGGTTATCGGATCGTAAATCCTGGCCTGTGTTGACGTTCTTTTCGACTATATACCCGGCAATTGGGGATTTAACGGTGAAATAGGGCTGACTGGCTCCGTTAGTGTTCCCGGACGTTCCGCCATAGACCCGTAAAATGTTGGCCGATTTGCTCAACTCGTCTTCTGCTTTTTTGACATTGTTTTTGGCCGTTAGAAGATCGGTTTCCGAGGCAAAGCCTGATTTGAACTGGGCAGACACATTTTTCAACTGCTGCTGTGCAACTTCCAGATCCGACTTGTCGGCCTGATAGTTATTTGTATACGTCGAAATATCACCTGAGCGAATCAAGGCTAGATCCTGCCCTTTTTGTACATAGGCTCCCAGCGATGCATTTGTTTTTTCGACATTTCCACTCACCAGCGGGAATACGCGTACCACATTATCCTGATCAAACGTAACCGTACCATTTAGCGTCAGTTCATCTTCCGGGCTCATTTGGCGAACCGAATCGGTCAGGTAACTAGTGGATGAATCGGCACTGGAGGTAGGCAGTTTTTCGTCTTCTTTGTTTTTATGACTGCAGGCCGCGACGAACAGCCCAAGCGCCACGACTGGAATGAATGTTTTCATAGCTTAAAAGAACCGGGTATTGGTAGTGTAGTTGAGCAATTGCTGCGTATTGAACAGATTATTCAGGAGATTAATGTTGTTGAGTTGCGCCTGTTGATAGGTTCGGATTTTATCCAGATAATCCAGCAGACCAATGGTCCGGGCATTGTAGGCTTTGGTGGCTTCGACAGAAATGTTCTGAATTCGCTCCAGATACCCGGCTGGGCGGGTGGTGAACTGCTGATAATACGTACTCAGCTTGTCGTAGGCATTTAGTACATCGCTCTGCACTACGACCTGCTGGTTCTCCAGGCCGCTGGAAACTGCTTTCAACGTTGTTTCGGCCGACCGAATAGCACCCTGATTGCGGTTCAGAAGGGGTAAGTCCATCGATGCCTGAAAGCCTAGGAAATTAACATACGCGTTTCCGTATTTCTCAAACAGGACTCCGGTAGTGAGGTCGGGGGTTCGGCGGGCCTTTTCCAGCGCCAGGCTGCGCTGGGCATTGTTGATCTGCTCCTGCGAAAGGCCAATGTCGGGGCGGTTGGTTTGTGCCGAGTCCAGGGCTGTGGCCAGTGGAGGTAGGGTCAGTTTTCGTTCGGGTAGTTCCGTTGGCAGTATAAACGTATTGGCAGGTTGCCGAAGCAGAATCCGTAAAGTGGCCTGTTCGTCAGCAATCTGTGTCCGATAGGTAGCAATATTGGCTTGCAAATCCCGGATGGCAACT
The DNA here is from genome assembly GCF_002056795.1 of Spirosoma aerolatum. Lineage (NCBI taxonomy): Bacteria > Pseudomonadati > Bacteroidota > Cytophagia > Cytophagales > Cytophagaceae > Spirosoma > Spirosoma aerolatum. The sequence continues at coordinate 2,728,881 of NZ_CP020104.1, forward strand.
TCCAGCCGAGTCACTTCATAAGGAGCTACTCCACCCGACTGAAGGGCAATCCGATACGATTCGAGCAGCCGCTGTTGCCTTGTTACCTCATCGTCGAACAGCCGCAGTGTTTGTAAATCATAATACAGATTGGCATAGGTGGTATACAACTGGTAATGAAGTGTCCGCATCAGATCACGGAAAGCCAGCTTCGTTAATGCTTTGTTGCTCTCGGCCAGCGCAACCAGTTTGCTACGTTTACCTGCCAATAAAATCACCTGCTGTAGCTGCACCGCGTAGTAACCGCTGTTAAAAACCCCGGCATCAATATCGGCCTGCGAAGGTCGACCGAATGGCAGTACTTTATGGGTTTGTGGATTATACAGATTTCCCTGAAACCACAGGTTTGGGTTGGGGCGAAGGCCAGCCTGGGTAATAGCGGCATCGGCCATATCGATCTGATACCGCTGGGCAAGCAGTTGAAAATTGCGTTCCAGAAATTGTTGTTCCAGTTGTGGAAGGCTTTGCCGGGTAGTATCAGTGGCTGGTGGAGTGCTCAGTGTCTGAGCCTTTGTGTGCGAAAATATACTTATACAGGCTAGTAAGGCCAGATGGTAGAAAAAGCGGATAGATCGAGGACTCGGCATAGAATAAAACGGAAAGTAGAGCCAGGGAACCGGCTGATTTTGGCTGCAAATACCACTGGCTCAGTTAAGGAGTGCTTAAGGGCTTATTAATATCTGATTAAAAAAGAACGGCTTTACTTAAAAGATACTGTCCAGGCAACTGTTGTAATACTACTTAATTTTTAAAGAAGATTTAATAGCCTTTTAAAATCGATTTAAAGCCGAACGGAGTCTTTTGTAGCCGAATCAAGAAGCGTACGGGCCTAAAACGTACGGTAAGGCTATATGACTTATGACTATTTTACTCATCCAGGATGATCCTGCTTATCTTGAATTTCTGACCCGGATCTTACCCAATCACCAGCATACGATTCAACAGGCCCGCAATGGCTTACTCGGATTTGCGCAGGCGTTACATGCCCACTTCGATCTGATTTTGCTCGATACACAGACCGCTGGAATGGATGGTATTGAACTGGTCAGACGGTTGCGTCAGGAGAATGATTCTACGCCTGTATTGCTCCTGTCTACTCAAAACGATACGGCCACTAAGGTGAGAGGACTTAATGCCGGGGCTGATGATTATGTAATCAAGTCGGTAGATGCTTCCGAACTTCAGGCCCGCATTTTTGCTTTATACCGACGACGGACAGGTGGCTTCTCAGGGCCCAGGATTCTTCGCGTTGATAATCTTGAATTGAATATTGCCGAAAAAGCGGCCTATCGGGGTAATAAACGAATTAGGCTAACCGTACGCGAGTTCCAGCTTCTGGAATATTTAATTGAAAATGCTGGGCGCGTGGTGACGAAGACACAGATTCTGGAGAAAGCCTGGAATATGACCGAACGACATAATTCCAATAAGGTAGAAGTATATATTAATTATTTGCGGAATAAGGTTGATCGGGAGTTCGATCACAAACTGATTCACACCTTCATAGGGCTGGGCTATTTATTAAAGCCAGATATATAATCCTGATTGAAAAGCCCAGCCAACATGGTTTAATCAACACCCGTCAGTTTGTACCCAACTAAAAAGCTCGGAATCAGACATTCCGAGCTTTTTAGTTGGGTACAAACTGACGGGTGGAAACCCGCGCTAGACCTGAGAATGGCGGACTTCCGCCCACCTTACAGTTACTGATGATCCATACCACCACCTTTTTTGCAGCAGCTTGGCAGTTTGTTATACCCGGCTTGATCGGCTACGACTTCATCGGCATCGTAACCGGTTTTGCTAATCACCGATTTGAGTTTGGTAACATCCGTTTTGGCGGGATTGTATTTGATCGTAACCACTTTCGTTTTAACATCCAGATCCGCTTCTTTAACGCCTTTCTCGAATGATAGATTTCGTTCGATACGGGCTTTGCACATACCGCAAATGGCAGAGGTTTTAATTTTTACTTCTTTCTCCTTATCGTCGCGGGTAGGCGAGCTAACAAAGGAATTGCCTACGAGCAGAAGTGAGGTCAGAGCGGCTAGAAACAGGCTACGAATCATGGTATTTAATTGGTTTATAGTGAATTGAAAACGAAAATTTAACGGCTTTGGTGCCAAAAATAGCTTACATTCTGTGCATTTGTCGGTGACGCATCCTGATCATCCCCTGCATGGCCATCAGGCTGGTGATAAACGAAGGTAAATTTCACCGGAGATTTGGTTTTACCGTATAAAGGTCGAAGCCATTTGTCGGGTACACTGCCGGTTACCTGCGCACCCAGAACCAGATCGGAATTGAGTTGCCGGGCTATTCGCTAGTTCAAGTAGAGCGTTAAGTTGTTTATCACCAGTGCTGTGTGAACACGTATGCCACTGAAACCTGGATCAATATTGCCTAACTCCTCTGGTATTTTTCCAACATTTTCGTATCGGCCATACAAGGCAGTTTTCGATTTGTTAGCCATACCTTCAGAAACGTGTACGCTACGAGAAAGCCTGTCAGAACCAGGAAATAAACTTGTTCATTGCTTTCTTATGAATCACATGCTCCATTTGCAAATGCAACTGTTGTGCGTAGTGAGAGTGCCCCTTTGCAGTATAGGTAACTGGAAAGTCAGGATTGTATGATTGATCTATTCTATCAGATTCACCGCGAGAACGTATAGGAAAGAACCTGGGCAACCTAGCTTCTGCGCTGCGCCTTGGCATCCTCGCGGTGAAAATAGCGTTTATGCACTGGCCGACATTGACCGACACTCTTCGGCGCATTTGCGGCAGGCTTCAGCACAGGCTTTGCAATGGGCAACGTGATTGGCATGTTTTTCACACTCGTCGGCACAGGCGTCGCATACTTCAGCGCAGAGTACCATGAAATCGCGTGAGAAATCAGAGCCACGGGCATCCAGTCGACCGCAAAGCGTACAAATATCGGCACAATCCCGGCAGAGTTTAATGCAGGCGGTCATATCGTGGCCGCGCCCATCTTTGTCGCCCATTTCCAGGCAGGCAGTGGCACAGCGTTCGCAGGCTTGGGCGCAGTCGAAACAGGTATCTTCGTGAGCGTGTTGCATCATTTCCATAGTCATGTTGAGTTATATGCTGGTCGACCACCATTGGTCTGTCAAAATAACTACGGACAATCGATAGAGTTTTTACAAAATTCCAGGTAAGATGTACAGAAATTATCAGATCAGGCATATTCGCTATTGAGCAATTGGCTCAGGCAACGTTCTACTTCATCGACCGATACCTTGATATTTCCTTCAAGCTCTGCATGTTGGTTTTCTCCTGAAGTGCCCTGGTAATAAGCTGAATAGTTAATCTTAAGTACAGATGCCAGATACTGGAAGTGCGGTGGGGCATAACTGGGCGAAAACAATTCAAAGAGATGGGTACCGGGTTCGCACCAGATAATATTGGTGAACGAAGCCCCATGAGGACCTATAATAAAGGATGCGTTCTTATAAAGATCTACCTGTTCGGTTACGGATCGGGGCTGGTCGTCAATAATGACAAATCCATAGCCTTTGAGCATACGAATCAGGTCGGACTCATTAACAATCCGACGTCTGCCCGAACGGCTGATGTAAATGCGGTTTCGTTTGTTTCGAACAGGTTTTAGCTGGGCTTCGACCTGTTTTTTTAGGGCTGAAATGTCAGCTACATTCGGGTAAAACCAGTGGCCGTTATTGCCGCTAATAAACCGATCCGCTTCAACTGCAAAGTGGCTACTGTCGATAATCTGATTGTTCCTGACACCGATCAGGCTTAGGTATTCCCATTCATACGGCGTGTTGAATAGGGGATACGAAACGATGGCTTCTGAAAATACTGGCTCAGGCAGCGCGTCTTTGATCCGGCACAGTTGAGCAGCTACTAGTACCACAAAATCGTAATAGCCCCCATACGCAATACCGTCCAGATAATGGCTCCAGGGAGTGATGACCGTTTTGGCGGAATATGGTTTCCGATTCCGCCAGCCAAGGAGATTTTCCAACAGGTGGTGATTCCCAAAATTAGTACAGAGCAGGTTACGGTTGATTAAAGCACTTCCATATGGGAGTAGCCTGACTTTCTGGTCGAGCTGGTTGTAATCCCAGACCTGGGCTGATTCCGTGATCGCATCAGCTTGATGGAAAATTAATTGCGTTGGATTGCTCCCGTTAGGAACATCGGTTAGACGAATGTGATCAGATGGATGATTGGCAATTCGATATGGCTTTAGAAAATCTTCGGTTTGCTCCTTGGTTAGAATCCGGATTCCACGTATGCGTAGCACCCGCTCAATCAACTGGCTGATCAGGGCTTTAACTCGGCTCTTCATAACGGTGTGTTTGGGCGCAGAGGCTATGACTACTAGGGGCGATGCAAAACACAGAATACCTCTGTTGTTGTTTTGACTTTCAAATTGAATCCAGGTTACGTCGTTCTACGTGGGTTGCTTTCCTAAACTGGCCTGGTGTTTGCCCGGTTACCTGCCTGAATTGATTCGAAAGATGCTGAACGCTGCTATACCCTAGTCGCCAGGCTATTTCACTGAGTGTTAGTTCGTCATAGCGAAGCCATTCTTTAACTTTCTCGATTTTGAGGGCAATGATGTACTTTTCGAGGGTGTGTCCTTCGCTGGTAGAAAACAGGCCGCTCAGGTACGAGTATTCATAGCCTATCTTGCGTTCCAGAAACGTCGAATAATTCTCTGAGGCCAGCCGCTCGTTTTTGAGGTGCTGAATTTCGTTGATCAGCAGAATCTTGATATGCTCCACCAGCGACTGTTTTTTATCGTCGACCAGATCGAAGCCGTTAGCCTGCAACGTCTGGCGGACAGTATTCAGGGTAAGCGTAGGAGGGAGTTCTGCTACGTCAACTTCTCCCAGCTCTACCCGACCCACCCTCACGCCCAGGGCTTCTAGTTCTTCGCGTACAACCCGCTTACAACGGTCGCACACCATATTTCGGATGATTAGTGTCATAGTTCAGAACCTGGATTTATGGGATTTAACTGACCGATCATGGCTAGTATTCCCAGCCTTCTCCGAAGGCAATCATCAAAGTCGGTCAGCCGAAACACATAAATCCCAGTCAGGGTTGAGGTTTAAAACGGAAACCTGCGTACACCATACGGCCCGTGATAGGCCCCCACACCTGCGAGCCTGCATCGAAACGAGGCCCGAAAGGATCATTCGCAGCCACAATCGGATTGAGTTGCCGGAAGCCCGTCAGGTTTTCGCCACCCAGGTAGATTTCCCAGCCGCTGCGAAAAGCGCGGCTAAGCTGGGCATTGAGGTTATAAAAGCTGGGTGCCATATCGACCGGCATATTCTGATAGCTGGTATGAACATAACCTTCGCGCAGATAGGGTATCCGACGTGGGCCGTTCCATTGGAGCGTAGCGTCGAATTTCCATTTGTCGAACGGCAGTGCATACCCCGCATTGAGCAAAACTCGCTCACGGCTGATCATCATTTTGGGTAACAGTCGCTCTTCACCAAAAGGACTACCCATGCTTTGCTCCACATCAAACAGGCGGTAGGCTGCTTTTACCTCAAACCGCCTGGCAGGTTGTACATTCAACTCGGCCTGAAAACTGTTGGCAAACGAACGGGCTTTGCCTCCGGCTTCGGCAAGGTTGTAAAAATAAAGTTCTCCGGGGTGTTCAATGTCGACAATAAGCTGGTTCTGGAAATCGGTCCGGTGGTAATCCAGCACCAGCGATGCTTTTTTGCCAAGCACCTGAAAATCATTCGTCAGACTAATACCATAATTCCACGACGATTCAAACTGTAAAGGCTGGTTCAGATACACAGCCCGTGAACTAACCAGATACCCAAAATTTTCGGCAAATGGATTAGCCGCCCGAAATCCCCGACCCGCCGATGCCCGCAGGGTGATGTGCTGGCTAGGATTATATTTCAGATGGGCGCGTGGTGTAAGCTGGGTGCCAAACAGGTTATGAAAGTCGAGTCGACCGCCCAATACCAGCGTTAGTTTTTCGGGATACGTATACGTGTACTCGACAAAAGCCCCCGGCACCGACTCGGTTCGGGCTGTCTGAATGGTTTTATAGTGTTCGGAATAATCATCGAGCAGGTAGCTTAATCCCGCTTTGAACGCATTGTTGGTATTTCCGATGATACTCTGATAAATCAGGTTGGCATAAAACGTTTGCTGGCGACCCTCGTAAGGTGCGAAACCAAACCGGGCCGATTGCTCATGATGCACCCCATTCAGAATAAGACCTAACCCTTTATACGGCTTGTCGAGGTATAGCTTTGCCGTTTTTGAGAATAATTCCAGCCGTTTGGTTGTGTTCAAAAAACGATAACGGGCATTGCCAACTGACGATAACTGTCCACCATCGCGGTCTTCGTAAAGGGCCTTTACCCCAAACTGGGCCATATATTTTTCCCCGTTGTATTTATAACGGTTAATGACGTTGACCTGGGTGTAGAGCGGTAAATCGCGGAAACCATCCTTGTTCTGGTCAATTTCAGTACGGAGCGTGCTCACGTGTCCCAGCACGCCCATACTCCATTTTGGGTCAGAGATGCTCCGGTCTTTTTGACCTGGCCTGAGATCGTTATAGTTATTTCGTTTGTTGGCCAGCGGTTTCGACCAGTTGATGTTTCCTTCGACCCGGCCAAAACTATTGACATAGCCGTTGAGGAAAAGCTTCTGGTTATCCGGTCCGGCATTCCGGTCAGGTTTCTGAAGTTCAACGTTCATTTGCCCGCTCATCGACTCGTAGCCATTGACTACCGACCCGGCGCCTTTACCCACGTCAATGCTCGTAATCCAGGTACCCGGAATGTAGTTGAGCCCGAAGGTGGTTGCCAGTCCCCGAATGTTCGGAATATTTTCGACATTGGTTTGCACATACTGGCCACCCAATCCCAGAAACTGAATCTGTTTCGCACCGGTAACGGCATCACTGTACGACACGCTTACCGATGCGTTGGTTTCGAAACTTTCCGACAGATTGCAGCAGGCAGCTTTCGCCAGCGCCCGCTGGTTGATAAACTCCGTCTGAATCGGATTGATGCGATCAATTTGACCCGGTGCGCCGGATACCGTTACTTCCTGCAAGGTACGTTCGCTGCGAAGGGTTACGTTCAGATGAGTCGTTGGATTGGTTATCAGAAGCGTATCAGAACGGTAACCGACATAGCTGATAACCAATTGCTTCGAATTGGTATGAATTGGGAGTTGGAAATGACCATCGGTATCGGTCACAGTACCCCAAGAGGTGCCTGCCCATACGGCAGTAGCCCCTACCAGCGGTATGGTTTTGTTATTGACGAGCTCACTAACGCGCCCCCGAAGAAGAAGTGTTTTTGACGAATCTATAGTTGACGATTGGGAAGGTACGGTCTGGGCCTCCGTCTGATAAGAGAGTATTAACCCATTAATAACCAGCATCATTCCGGTGGACAAGGCTTTCATGCGTTCGTTGATTTATTGAAAACAGGACAACAGGCCAATGCCAAAAAGACACGAGCCATGGTTCATGCATCAACAAGCTCAAATAAGCAGGCAACGAACGAGCGTGAGGATATCGCGTCCGGAAAGAGAAGGAGGAGAGGGGAATGCCGAAACCGACGACGAATTGCCCGCAAATACCCAATTGAAAAGCCAGGCCAGAACGGTAGCTACACCGTGAAAAATCGTTTCGGTGAGGGTTTTAACGAACTTGGCAACCAGTTGGCTTAACGACGACGAAATGTCTACATTTTCATAATGCTGATCGTCCTGGCAGCATTCCATTTTTTTGACAGTCGGTTCGTCGGTCGATACCAACTGCTGATCGGCTGAACAACCCTGTTTGGCTTTTACCTCACTAAAGGCAACCACCATTGTTTTTTTCTTGCCACGCATCTGGCACGAATGTTCAACCAGCCCAAACCCCGTACTGCTCAGCAGCACGATGCAGGCCATTAGTAAGTTGAACCATTTGAACAGAGTGCGTTTCATCGTGACACAAATATCTACAATAGAAGCTATTCAAGGCAAGTGATTATCTGTCAACGGTCGAAATTCTGTAATTCTTAGTCTTTATTCTATAAAATAATACCTGAAAGGCCTATTCTATTGGTCAGCTCCATAGATGAAAAGCGGATCTGTCGTACCCAATCGGACTTCTCCGCCCAAACTGGAATACAGATAGATGGACAAAGGCTGGCCTGTTTGATCGACGTACCGTTTCAGGTCACCAATGATGTCCCGGAAACTTCGCTTCATCGAATAGAGCAGCGATATCATGTGATTATCTTCAGGCCAGTTTTTGGTAGCTAAATGTGAAGCCTCACTGCTGAGGTGTCGGTAGGGATGGTCCGGTACCGTAGCCGGGGTTACGCCAAGGGTCGATAAGTAGGCGATGAGATCGTTGGCAGCCTGTGTTTTATCGGAACCCGTGTAAACGATTGATCCAAAAAGTAGTTGACGGGGTATTGGAAAAACCTGTTCAACTGAACTCGTAAATTGGTTGTTCGCTCCCAGGTCCAGTACTGCTTTTTCGGAGGTAATGGTTAGTCGACCACTTTCCGTAAAGGAGGGCGTAATCAGATTGATCGTGTACGTGCCGGGAGGAAGGTCTTTTTCTGGAATAGAAAATCCACCTTTAGAAAGACACCCTGGTTTGGCTCCCGGAAAGGACTGACATGGCCCCTGACTGGTTGTACTGGCTAGTCTGACTGTGATGATGTTAGCTGTAATTGCTTTTTGAAAAACCAACTGGTATTGTTCAGAGAGGGCTTTCTGGCTGGAAAATTCAAATCGAAACCGGCGGCCCTCTTCACCAAAGATTTCATGGTCCCAATATAGGCTCAGGCCGTCGTTGGTAACAGCCGCAATATTGGTGTCTTCCTTGCACCCAAAAACAATACCGGCCAATAAGGTTACTAGCAATAAAGGTCGTTTCATCAGTATAGTATAACGTTCTTTATTGCTAAGACCCTACTGGCCGATATGGGGTTGTAATCGATAGCTCTAAACCGTTTCTGGCTCAGGGCTCATGAAGTCACTTAAGGGACGCAGGTTACGCTTTTCCTCTTCGTTATAGGGGAAAATTTCCAGGATTTTGGTAATGTTTACGTCCGTAATTTCGAATGGGTCAAGCGCTGTTTTCAGGCTTTGTTCAACCCGTTCATAGGCCTGTTTGGGTGTGTCGGCATTGACAAGCATCACACTCGGTGTTTTCTTCTGTTTGCCCGTTTTTTCGTCGTCGGTGATGAACATCGCTTTCACTTTGTACCAGGTTTCACTACCATCGTCGTGGTGAAATACATCGGCCAGTTTCATGCGCGAGATATTGGTAATATCAAACTCAGGAGTGTTGGCCGCAATTTCCTGATAAAGCCGGGTTTCGGCATCCGTGTAGCTAACGGCATCGACCAGATAGGCTTCGGTAACCGTCTTTTGCTTGATAAATTCTTCGTTTCGGCTTCCGACGTTCGAGTCGTCGATGGGCTGCTGATAGCGGATTTTTCCTAGAAACCAGTTAGGCATTTTTTAAGATTTTGATCTATAAGGATAACGATTTTGAGGCCGCAAAAGTGCCGAAAAATGGCGAAAGCGTGAAAGAATGAACGAGTGAATTCTCTGGTATCAGCCGCCTTTTCTTCAGCTCACTCTTTCGCCCGTTTACTATCTCGATTGGCCTGTTTGATGGATTGCTCGATCATATCCCACTGTTCCGACGAGACGGCTTCGAGGTGATTGAACTCCCCGGCTGCCAGTACTTCCCCTCCATCGATGGTGATGCACTCGCCGGTGATAAAGCCCGAATAGTCGGACAACAGGTAGGCCGCCAGATTCGCCAGTTCGCCATGTTCGCCCACGCGTTTGAGGGGAATGCGGCTGACAGGGTCCATCATTTTCATCAACGGTTCCGGGAAAAGCCGATCCCAGGCACCTTTGGTCGGGAATGGACCAGGGGCAATGGCGTTTAGGCGAATACCGTATTTCCCCCATTCGGCGGCCAGCGATCTGGTCATGATGAGCGCTCCACCCTTGGCTACCGCCGAAGGAACGACATAGCCCGAACCTGTTGTTGCGTAAGTTGTTGAGATGTTCAGCACCGTTCCTGGAATCTTGTTTTCAATCCAGTATTTGCCCACGGCCAGGGTAAAATAATATGTTCCGCGCAGCACAATATCGACAATGGTATCGAAGGCTTTGTACGACAGGCGCTCAGTCGGACTAATGAAATTACCGGCCGAATTGTTCAGTAATCCATCAACTTTACCAAACTTCTCAATCGTTTGCGCGAGGACGGCTTCAATGTCGGCTGTATTACGAACATCGCAGGGAACTGCCAGAACTTGCCCGCCAGTCTCGTCCATTAATTCCTTCGCCGTTTCATCGATCACCGACTGGCGACGGCTACAAATGGTGATGTTTGCCCCAAGCTGAAGCAGATAGCGACTGATAGACTTACCCAGTCCCGTTCCTCCCCCGGTGACAATAATCGTTTTCCCCTTAAGCGCATCATCGCGCAGCATGCCTGTTGTCATAATGATTGAATTGTTGAATGATTGAATGATTGAATAATTGAATAATCGAAGGAACCCCATTCAATCATTCAACAATTCAATCATTCACTCATTTAGTATCCTCTGTCTATTTTCTTGTTGAATTCGGCTTTACGTTTTTCCTGCGTGGCTTGCATGGCTTCCGAAAAATCGGCTGACTGGAGTTGGCTGGAGTTCCAGACGGCCACATACTGCAAACCGTCTTCGATGGATTTGTTGAGGCTGTAGTTCAAGACTCGTTTGGCTCCCTGTACGGCTGTTGCCGGATTGTCGGCTATTTGATGGGCTAGTTTGTCGGCGGCTTCGAAGAGCTGATCGGGCGTATCGTAAACATGATTGACCAGGCCAGTCCGCTCGGCAAAGGCGGAGTCGTAGTCGGCCCCGGTAAAGGCCATTTCGCGGGTAAAGCCCTGACCGATGATCTGGGGTAGAAACTGTAGACCGCCAATATCGGGCGTAATGGCCAGCTTCACTTCCCGGAGGCTGAATTTAGCATCGCGAGAGCATAGCCGGATATCGGCCGCTGCGATCATATTTAAGCCTCCACCTATACACCAGCCATGCACAGCCGCAATAACGGGTTTGGGCGACTCATGCATTTTTTGAAACCCCGACTGCATTTGCCGAATCTGCGCCATCAGGTCGACTCGTTGGTGGGCCAGTACGGTGCCCGTAGTCATTGTTCCAAGGCGCGGAAGCATTTGCATCACATTGAGGCCATAGCTGAAATGATCACCACTTCCCCGAAACACCAGGCAGCGAACGTCGGGCTTTTGGTTCAGTTCGTCCATGGCTCTGGGAAGTTCTTCCCAAAACTCAGGGCCCATCGCATTGCCTTTGCCAGGGCCAAGTAAAGAAATGGTCATCACCCCATCGGTCTGTGCGAAGGATAGTGACTGATAGGTTTGTTCCATCGAGCTTAGGCTAAGTGGCTAGTCGTTCTTTCCTGTACTAATAAAAGAACGGATTAGGCAATAATCTAATTAGTATGCAAGCATACGATTGATGTAAAGGTAGCAGAATTGCACCATGAAACGCAACAGCCCTTTGGGTTGACGAACAAATTCTCAGCCGGTAACCTGAACGGAATAAGACCCAGTGTACACTAATTTACCATCCAGACGAATATTTTTGACGGACGTATTTTGGCTGATGGTGACCGTATGCCCGGCGTTTACTTTTACATATTCGTTGGCAAACGGAACGCGCCCAACAGTCCATATCGATTTGTCCTGCCAGTTGCCCGATGCCACCGTTTCGACGGTATCTGAGAAAAGCGATATGGTGGGGAAAGGATGAAAAAGTAATGAGTTTGTCGTTGTGGAAGCGGTGCCAAACCAGTCGTTGAGGATGTCGGTATAAACCCGCCGGAAGTCGATCTGCATCGTGATATCTTTGTTGCCAGTCTGACCCGTCAGATTGGCAAGATCGGGGTTCTGACCAAAGGTGCGGTGCTTTAAATTACTGCCGAAAACGAACATGGGAGCCGCAACACCGTGATCGGTGCCTCGCGAATTGTTGGAGTTGGCCCGTCGTCCAAACTCGGAGAACGTCATGCCAACCACTTTGTCTTCGGTGCCCTGCAACTTTAAATCCTGCTGAAAGGCACTGATGGCCGTCGATACTTTGCCCAGTAAGTCGGCATGGGCTCCAATCAGCACGTTGGTTGGATCGACCTGGGTTGAATGGGTATCGAACCCACTGAGCGAGACAAAATAGATTTTCGTTTTCAGTCCTCCGTGGATCAACCGGGCTACGATTTTCAACTGGTCGGCCAGTGAGTTCTTGGCCGATGCATCGGGATAAGTGGCCATGTTCTGACCCGCATCGGCAGCTGCCTTAATCTCGGTCGCATAGCCAACCGACAGAACCTGTTGCTGCCGGATAAATGCAATCAGTTCGCCTGCATCGCAACAGGGCACATCGCCCGGCGATGTAGTGCCCCCCGATCCGACCAACTGGTAAAAACTATCGGGGTCACTGAGAGCAATGCCCATGGATTGCTGACTCCCCAATAGGGCTGTTGAGGTCAGATAGCCGATCTGAATCGCCAGTGGGTCTTCCATCTGCGGATTCGGATAGCCAACTGGATAGCCAGGGAATCGATTTTCGAGATAACGGCCCGCCCAGCCCGAATCCGATGTAACGTTGGCATCGACGGCGGTCATCCAGATGTCGGTAGCCCGGTAATGCGACTGATCAGGGTTGGGGTACGAAACCGAGTGAATGATTGAGAGTTTACCGGTATTGTACAGATCGCGCATGCCGGTCATGGCCGGATGGAGGCCAGTTGCCGGATTGCCATCCAGCGCCAAGACTGCGTTTTCGGGAATGGCGATGTTGCTTCGTAATCCTGTATAGAGCGAGTATTGATCCCGTGGAATTACGGTGTTCAGGCCGTCATTCCCGCCATTGAGATACACGATTACCAGGACCCGATCGGTAGCCAGGGCTCCCGTTTGCAACAGGGATCGAACCAGAGCGGATTGGCTCGTCATGGCTTTCAGCCCAAATCCATCCAGCATTACAGGCACCAGGCTCGCGGAGGCTGCTGCCAAAAAGTCTCTACGTTTCATTGGTCAAAGAGTGAAAGAGCGAATGAGTGAAAGAGTGGCTGACGCGTTTTGTTCACTCATTCACTCTTTAAAAAAGTTGATATTCAGCCATGCGGAGCATGTATTTCATTAAATTCTGTAATCGGTACAGCACTGCATTTTTTCGGTTCATGTTCGTTGGGTTTGAGCGATAATTGTTCCACTCAACTGTCCAAGACGAACGCGGAATACCTTGCATCATAATCGTGTCGATCAAAAAGTTGGTCTGCGACGGAAACAGATCGAGGGCAAACAGATTTTTAGAAAAGGCAGCCTGAACATCAACGCATGAAATCGCAGGCGTTCCGGCTACATCCGAAAAGTTGGGTTGAAGCGATGTGACCCAGCCCAGTAGGTCGATGCCCATTTTATAGGTTGGTTTTACCTGAAGCCAGCGCCAGATATAGGCATCGGTATAATCGCTCCGAAGCGCCAGCGTAGTCGTATTGATCCAGATTCTCGAATAACCGGTCTGATAGTAGGCGTCATACCCAAAAACGGACGGCTGATCGATCAGCGCCATCTGCATGTCACGCATACGCCAGAACATGAAATCGCAGTACACCTTAAACGCAGCATAGTCGGTAGTCATATCCGGTACAGGCTGATTGAAGAACCGCATAGCCCCCACGGCCAGATCGACCGGTGATTTTACCAGAGACCCGCGATTGGTGTCATCGAAAAAAATCTGGCTGGTTAGTAATTTGACAATGACCGGCTGAATGGCGTAGTTATTTGATGGACTGGCAAAAAACTGGGCTAGTGGAACAATGACGTTATCCTCGATTGTCTGGGTAACGTTAGGATTTACGTACCACCGATACAGTTTCCGACAGATAAACCGTGACGTTTGTGGGTGATTCAGCAGCATAGTCACCAGGTCGGCTAGTTCATCGTCACCTGCCGTTGTTGTCGATCGACCTGTAATGGTGGTATTGTTATACTGTGCCGAAAAGGTTTTGTTGGTTTTGTCGTGTTTCGACAGTGAAAAAGTACTGCTGAAACTGGTCGAGCCAACTACCCAATAATTGGTGTACTTCCAACCTGTGAGCACCCGGGCTGCTGCTTTTACATCGTCTTCGGTATAATTTTTATTTCCGACAAAATCAAATGCGCCTACTGTAAACAATTCCTGAAGTTCACGAGCATAATTCTCGTTGGGCTTGCCGACCTCATTTTCGTTGCCGTTCAGGTAACGCAGCATAGCCGGGTCTTTACTGATCTGAGTGACCAGCGTACGGAAATTTCCCAAAGCATTGTTGCGCAACAACTGCATATACTGATTGACAAAGCGATAGTCATCGACGACTTCGCGGGTCGTTACAAAATGATTTTGCCAGAATAGGGTTAGTTTATCAAGCAGGCTCGGTGGGGTTGTTTGGGAGGCCATCAGGCCCAACCACCAATACCGTAAATAATGGCCAAAATCAAAATTTCGGTCGCCGTTGAACGGTTTATCGAGGTACGTTTGCCCGGCCGTTGGTTGGTTACTATCCAGGTCAACGGGTGGCGGTGGCGAGTAGTCAGCATTGCTGATAAGCTGCTGAACTGCCTGTGTAGCCGTTAAGCCCGTGAAACTGGTGATTTCGGTCTGGGTGGGCCCGAAGGTTGCCCGCCGAAGCAAATGGGCAGCCGTCTTGGCCGTAAGCAGGGTGGTATACGGCTCCAGATAAGGCATTCACTACGATTACGTTACGGTTAAAGACGATCTGAACGGATTGTGAACTAGTTTTTAATCGTCTGATAAATAACAAGTTTACTGATTTGTTGAAAAATATACAATAAATCAGCGGTTTAAAACGAGGTCTGCTTTAACAGATATGATACTCGGCCATCCGAAGCATATATTTCATTAGGTTCTCTAAGCGAGAGCGAACCTCATACCGGGCTCCTCCGTCGTTTGTATTGGTTCGGTACGCATTCCATTGGAATGTCCAGGATGTACGCGGCAGGCCCTGCATCATAATTGTATCGATCAGAAAGTCTTTTTGTGATTGTTGTAAGTCAATGGCAAACAGATTTTTAGAAAAGCCTGTCTGCACATCGGCACAGGAAATGGCAGGGGTTCCAGCGACATCCGAAAAGTTCGGTTGGAGCGACGTAGCCCAAGCCAGTACATCAATCCCCATCAGATACGTGGGGTCAATCTGAAGATACCTTAACACATAGGCATCGGTATACTCATAGCGGTAACCAATGGTAGTGGTGTTGATCCAGATTTTGGTGTAGCCAGTATCGTAATAAGGTTCATAGCCAAACACCGAGGGTTGATCCAACAAAGGCATGAGCATGTCCTGCATGCGATAGAACATAAAATCGGTATAATTCCGAAAACCGACATAATGCGTTGGCAATACTGGCACAGGCTGGTTGAAGAACCGCATGGCCCCCACGGCCAGATCGACCGGCGACTTTACCAGTGCACCGATGTTTGCCGTATCGAAAAATACCTGACTCGTCAGCAGTTTTTCGATAACTGGTTGAATGGCAAAATTATTGGTGACGAAAAGCTGCGCGAGCGGAATAATAATGTCGTCTTCAATCGCTTGTGTAACGTTGGGGTTGACGTACCACCGATATAGTTTCCGGCAAATGAACCGGGCCGACGCTGGGTGGCTCAGTAGCATATTAACCAGATCGCTGAGTTCGGCATCGCCTGCCGTGACGGTAGGCGATGGGTTCGTTGATCGACCTATAATCACCGTATTGTTATAACTAGCCGAAAAGGTTTTGTCCGTAGTATCGTGGTTGGCCAGATTAAAGATGGTTGTAAAACTGGTCGAATTGTCAACTTCGTAGTTCGTATACTCCCAGCCAGTCAGCACTTTAGCGGCTGCCTTTACGTCATCTTCGGTATAGTTCTTATTCCCGGCGAAATCAAAAACGCCAACGGTAAACAGCTCCTGAAGCTCCCGGGCATAATTCTCGTTGGGGTGTCCTACAATGTTCTCATTCCCGTTCAGGTAGCGCAGCATGGCCGGATCTTTGGTAACCTGAATAACCAGATTCCGAAAGTTGCCCAGTGCATTATTGCGCAGCAACAGCAGATACTGATTCAGAAACCGATAATCGCCAACAGTTGATCGGGTCGTTACGAAATGATTTTGCCAGAACAGGGTCAACTTATCGAGCAGGCTGAGCGGGGTTGTTTGGGAGGCCATCAGGCCCAGCCACCAACAGCTCAGGTAGTGGCCAAAATCGAAATTTCGGTTGTGATTGAACGGCTTATCCAGATACGTCTGCCCGGCTGTTGGCTGATTTTCGTCCAGGTCAACAGGCGGGGTGGGCGAATAATTGGCATTGGCAATAAGCAACTGAACCGCCTGCGTAGCAGTCAGGCCGGTAAAGCTGGTAATCTCGGTCTGGGTTGGTCCGAAGGTTGCCCGTCGGAGCAAATGCGCGGCTGTTTTAGCCGTAAGCGGAGTGGTGTAGGTCGCCAGAGAAGGCATTTAATCCGTCTGTTCCAGTGAAAAGCTAGCATAGTGGGTTAGGAGGGGTAAACAATTTAAGCCCTGATGGCAAAAGAACCAGCAGAATCCTGCAATTTCGATAACAAAAAATGAGCCGTTTTTACGGTTTGGTAGGCTTAGTCAACTGTATTTGGTTTACTGTTGACCGTTTGCCTTAAAATTCTCGGTTATGCACTTCGATACACTTGCCCTCCGCGCTACCCATCAGCCCGACCCGATCACTGGGGTAGTTGTGCCTCCTATTCATTTGTCGACCACCTATGCCCGAAACGAAGCCAATGAGCTACCGGGTCCTTACATCTATACCCGCCCGAACAACCCGACGCGGGAGGCTCTGGAAAAAACCCTTGCAATGCTCGAAGGAGGGGCTGTCGGGATGGCGTTTGGATCGGGTCAGGCAGCCACAATGACTTTATTTCAGGCGCTCAGCCCCGGTGACCATGTGTTGCTATCGACCGACGCGTATTATGGTACTCCCGCTCTGCTCGAACAGGTGTTTCATCCGTGGGGGCTTACCTATACACGGGTAGATATGCGCGATCTGGAAGCCGTACGCGCGTCGATCCACGAGAATACCCGCGTACTCTGGTGCGAAACGCCTTCCAATCCCATGCTCGATATTGCCGATTTACGGTCGATCAGTCAACTGGCTCACGACGCTGGAGCGATCTGCGTATGCGACAATACGTGGGCGACACCCGTTCTGCAACGGCCTATCGAGCTAGGTTGTGATGTGGTGATGCATTCCACCACAAAATATTTGAGTGGACACAGCGATGTGCTGGGTGGAGCGCTGATTTTTAAGGAAGAGGCCGAATTTACCCAACGAGTGCGGTTGTTACAGGGATTATCGGGAGCTGTTCCATCCCCGTTCGATTGCTGGCTGGTTAGTCGGGGAATCAAAACATTGGGTGTGCGAGTACGTGCCCAAAGTGATACCGCGCAGCGCATTGCGGAGTTCCTGACCAATCATTTGGCGGTTGAGAGCGTACATTACCCCGGCCTGGAAAACCACCCACAACGGTCAATTATTCAGCAACAGATGAAAGGGCCTGGAGCCATGCTATCGGTGCAGGTAAAAGGGGGAGCCGACGAAGCGCTTCGCTTTATTGGGAAGCTAACGCTGTTTACACGAGCTACGAGCCTGGGTGGCGTTGAATCGCTGATCGAGCATCGGGCCACGGCAGAAGGACCAAACTCGATAACGCCGAAAAATCTGTTGCGTATATCAGTTGGTCTTGAACATGCCGACGATTTGCTGGCTGATTTGGCCCAGGCTCTGGACTAATGACTACCGCCGTTTTTTCGGAATGGGTTGGGTACCTGGATTCCAGTAATACAGCTTTTTAGAGTCCAGGTTCTTAAGCTGGATTGTGTAGGATGTAGACGAGTCGGGCACTTTTATCGGCATATTATCCAGGGTGGCTCGCACAACGGTTTTGGGGTCCATAGGATGCCGGTAAAATGAATTATTCGGCTGCACGTTTGGCATAAGGTCGGGTGGGAAAACAGAAGGCAGCGAATCTTTCCGGATTCGAGTGGCTGGTGCCTGAGCCATCGCACAGGTTATGCTGAACAGGGTGAGGATGCAGACGAGTCTCATGGTAGCTAGTAATTTGATTAATAAGCTATTGAAAAGACTCCGTTCGTACCAATAGGGTTGCAACATACGACAAAAAAGAGTACGAACTAAAGCAACAGCGTCGGGGTTCTCTAAGCGAATTGAATTAGCTTACTACAATGAAAATTGCGCTTATAGCCACCTCGTCGCGCAAGAACAGCAATTCGTTGCGCTTTGTGACCTACCTTCGCCGTCTGTTGGCCGAAGAAGGCGACCATGAGGTTTCGATCATAGATTTTGAGGAGTACGATATACCGTTTGTTGGTCAGGGGGCTGTCAAAAAAGATGGCCTGACACCGTTTCAGGAAGAACTCATCCGTAACTGGGAGACTGCCGACCTGGTAATTTTTGCCATGCCTGAGTATAACTGGACCGCTCCTCCACAGGCAACCAACACGATTCACCAGTTGGGTGGCCCTGCCTTCAAGCACTTATTCGATAATAAAGTGTTTGCAATGGTGGGCGTTTCGAACGGACGCGGAGGCCGACAGCCTGCTCTCGATATGACTACAGTAGTGAACAAAATTATCAGCTTTACCAACAGCTATTCGATTGTATCGCCCAAGTTGTACGAGTCGCACGAAACGGCGATTAATCTGGACGAGCACGGTCATTTTGTCGGGCATGAAGTTTATGAGCGAACTGTGAGGTCTTTTGTCGACTATACGCTGAATGTAGCGCAGCGATGGACGAGCCCCAGTTTAATTGAGAAATAAAAACGACGAGCCGCTGAGAAAATCTCAGCGGCTCGTTTGCTAGATTCCCGCTTTTTGTGACTACTTCACTCTACGGCTACCCGCATCAGCGACTGGCGTGATTCGGTACTTGCCTTTAGCATATACGTACCCGCAGAGATACCATCGATCGGCCATTCGACCAGTTTTTTACCACTGAAAGCTGGTATCTGGTAGATTCGAATCGCTCGCCCTGCTGCATCAAGCAGGTGAACCTGTATAGCCGATCGTTCCAACTGCTCAATCTCCAGACGCAGAAGATTGACTACAGGATTAGGCACTATGCGTACCGTTAAAGTAGACTTAGGTTCTTCCAGAGCCGTCAGTACAAAGTTGAAGGCATCGGAAGGGGGAGAGGCACAGCCATTGACCGTTACAATCACGGTGTATAAGCCACTCGCGTAGGGAACCAGCGTGGCACTAGTCGCATTTGAAACAGCCGTAGCCGAATTCGTTCCGGTTTGCAAATACCATTGGACGCCACTCGTTTGATTGACAACCAGACTACTAGTAGAAATCTGACTAATAATCGGTTTGGCAGGTGTCGGATTCTGCGCTTTAATCGTGACAAATAAAGTGGACGTTGTGCAACGGTTGCTGTCCCGAACGCTGACCGTGTAGGTTCCCTCCAGTAAATTGATCTGAGTGGCTGTATAGGGCTTTAATGTGTCCAGGCGTTCCGTTGTCCAGAAATAGGTAAATGGTTTGGTGCCCCCGGCCACCTGCACGGTCGCTTCGCCATTTCGACTACCCGGGCAACTTGCATTTTTAACCGTACCCGTCGATAAGGTCAGCGCTCCTCCATCCGTGACAATCGCTGTTGTTGTATCACTACATCCACCATCATCGACTACCCGAACCCGATAGGGGCTGGGTGTTAGGTTATTAATCTGGCTACTGATTTGTAAGGCCTGTCCAAGTATCTGAAAACGAAGCCCTGTACCTGTGCCACCGGTAGCCGCCAGTTTAATCGCCCCGGTTGGACATGTACAGCATGTAGCCGGTATGGGCGTGGCCTGTATTTTTACAGGAGTAATGTTCCCAATCGTTACGGATACGATACCGGTGCAGCCATTCGCATCGGTACCTACCACGGTATAGGTACCCGCCGTAAGCCCGTTCAGGACGCTGGTACTTTGAGGGGTAGAACTACTGGTAGCCTGATAAAGAACGGTTCCGGTTCCTCCAGACGGTGTGATGGTGATGGCTCCGGTATTGGGGCCTGAGCAGAGCACAGGTCTCGCTGTTGCGTTAAGAGCCAGGGGAGCCGGTTGTGGCACAGCTACACTTTGCTTGCCTCTACAGCCATTGGCATCCATCACGGTTATTTCATAGCTGGTAGCCGCTAACCCGGTAAATTGGGTGCCTGCTTGAAACGTTCCATTACCAAGCTGATATTGATAAGGAGACAAGCCACCTGTAGCCGAAACGCTGATGCTTCCATCGACCGAGCCCGTGCAGCGTGTTGGTACGGGGGTTAGTTTGATGGAAAAAGGGGCAGGCTGGCCAATATAAACCGGTTTATATAACACACAGTTATTTTTATCCGATACAATCAGTGTATAGGTTGAGTCAGCTTTAAGTCCATAAAAGGCATTGCTTTCCTGCGGGGGAGTTCCCTGAAGTGCGTAGCGATAATCGCCAACGCCCCCTGCCGCTACTGCTACCAGTTGACCATCCCGACTACCCACACATTTGGCGTTGACGACCATGACGTTTGCCGTTATGGGAGGGGGCTGCGGTAGCTCGGCAGTCGTTTTTAGCATACAACCTGCCGAATCCTTAACCACAACCGGATAACTACCTGCTTTGAAGGGGCCAAAGGCATTGAACGTCTGGAAAGGAAAATCACCAAGTTGATACTGCAATAGACCAACACCACCGCTGCCATTGATCACTATACCTCCGTCCAGCAGATTGTAGCAGGAAGGGGGGCGGTAGTCAAATGAAATGACGATAGGGCGGTAAACCCGAACGGTACCTACGGCAGTGGTTGTGGTTATGGCGGTGGTACTGCCTGAGCCCGCTACCTGACAAATGGCGGTATAGGAAGTTGTCTGTTGGGGAGTAACGACGATAGTCCCCCCCGTTTGCGTTGTTGACCAGCGGACAGTACCCCCTGTAGGGCAGCCTGATGCAGTGAGGGTTGTGCTGGTGCCAGCGCAAACCGATACTGTTCCGCTTACCGTCACAACCAGATCCGTTGGGGCAGTTGCCGTGGTCAGATCATCGGCCCAGGCAGGTAACCAGAGAATAAGTCCTATGAGCATACATAGGATTGATTGGCCTGATCGTGCTGGAAACAAGGAAAAAGGATGTATAGAACCGATCATAACTAGGTATTCATAGCCTGACAAACAAAGATAGTCTGTTCAGTCACGAAACCGATACGATGGGGTAAAGTATTCAGATGGGATCAGAAGCATTTATTCTGTGGAAGCTTCCAGTCGAAACCGATTAGAGTGTGAAGACGAAGCTATTCGAATAAGACTTCTGGCACTAAACGAGCGCTAGTAAAAGAGTCCCCAGTCATCCGGGGCGTCATTGTCCTTATCGAAGCTGTTTACCCATTCTACGAACAGGATGCGAAACTGTTCGATTTCATCCCGAAGTAGGTTCAAATAAGCGGTTGCGGCTAATTTTTCGGCTTTGCAGTAGGAGGTTTGCGCCAAAAGCTCGCGGGCATGCATTTTGATGATGACGGCATTTTCCATGCGCAGGGTGTACAAATCGCCCCCTTCTGCTCCAACGATTTTAGGGGCCAGCATCATTGCATTGGCCAGCATCTGTTCATGCATCATCAGCACATCGTCTTCCTTATTGATGGTTTCCACAATAGCCTGTGTAAGTTCCATCAATTCGTTGGCTTTCCGCAGAATAGGCAGATTCTTGATGCGTCGGTTTTCGGCTTCCATTTCGGCACGAGCCTCTTCCGGGTCATAATCCTCATCGAAGCCATCCCAGTCCAGAAAGCTATCGTCGTCGTCTTCGTCGTCAAAGTTCATTGCAAAATGGGCAAAGGGAATATCACCTTCCGCTTGCCAAAGTAACACAAACGTTTCCCAAAAACAAACCTTTTTTCCTAAAAACCCTCTGTATAGCGGCCAATAGTTGTCAACTTTTCTGCTCTATATGTATTGGGCGGATTCCATGAATTTTAGCTGTAACAGTTGAGCTTCTAGGAAATGTAAAGCATAGCGCATCAAACGATTATGGCCAAACATCAGTGTCTGTTGGCATCCTACCTTAATTTTGAAGAAAAACCAACAGGTAAATCGAACAAAAATTGGGGTAACCTGTATATTTGTCGGGTTTACGATTTGCTTTTCCCACTGTATAGAATGACGTATTGCTTAGGTGTTAAGGTGGCGTCGGGCCTAGTTGCCATTGCCGACAGACGATTGACTTCGGGTACGGAGGTCTCTTCGAACCGAAAAATCTCCGTTCATGAAGTTGAGAATCACTCCCTGTTTATCATGACTTCAGGACTACGGTCTGTCCGTGATAAAGCCATTACCTATTTTAGTGAAGTGCTTACCGAACAGGATCGATCATTCAATAAACTCTACAAAGCTGTTAACGCATTCGGTGAGCAGGTTAAGCGCGTAGCCCAGGAGGATAAAGCGTCGATTATTGCCAATGGGCTGAATTTCAATCTGAACGCCATTGTGGGTGGTCAACTTGAAGACGATACGGAACACAAGTTGTTTTTACTTTATCCCGAAGGGAACTGGGTAGAGGTAGATCAGGGGTCGCCGTTTAAAATTATTGGTAATTCGGGCTACGGAAAGCCTTTGTTATTCCGAAACCTGTCGTACGAATCCAGTATGCAGGATGCGCTTAAAATTGGTTTTTTGGCCTTCGATGCCACGCGGGTTAGCGCCAACGATGTTGATTACCCACTCGATGTGGTGATCTATCCAAAAAACAGCTTCCATATGACGGAATACCGACTCGATAAGGAAGATATGGACGAAATATCGCACCAATGGAGTGCCCTGCTGAGCAACTCCGTTCGGAAACTGCCTTCCTACTGGATGGACCCCATCTTTGAAAAAGTTCGCGCCGTAAAAAATGTATGAGGCAGGTAGTATACTAAAGGAGGTAAACGTTCTCCGATAGAATCAAACAACCTATATCATACAGTATATCTATCTTCACATGCGTCTGCACGTTCGGCATGAATCTGAGTACACATACGATGCACCTGTCGCTTTAGGGCCACAAACGCTGTACCTGTATCCGCGTATGTACCCGTATCAGCGGCTACTATCGTACACGTTGCAGATTGATCCCGAACCAGCACGCATTGTGCGTAATGTTGATGTAGAAGGGAATGTACAGCAGGTCGTGTACTTCAGTCATCTGACTTCACATTTGCGGGTAACTGTTGAAATGGAACTGGAATCTGACGAATTCAACTCGTTCGATTTTGTTTTGTTTCCCTTTGATACCCAGCAGGTTCCTTTTCGGTATCCTAAAGCAGAAGACGAACTGCTGCGTCCGTACCTGGACGAACTGAGTGTAACAGAGCAGGTCGAAAGCTGGGCCAGAGAGTTAGCGGCTCAGGCCGATTGGCAGACAACAGCGTTTCTGATGGCACTGAACCAGGCTATCTGGAAATTTACGTATGAAGTTCGTGAGGAAGGTCTTCCGTTACCCCCCGAGCAAACGCTGCGTCAACGGAAAGGCTCCTGCCGCGATTATACAACCCTATTTATGGCGGCCTGCCGGAGCTTAGGGATTGCCTCCCGATTTGTGAGTGGTTATTTGCTGGGTAATCCTCAGCAGGAGCATCAGCTTCATGCCTGGGCAGAGGTGTATTTGCCCGGAGCAGGCTGGCGCGGTTTCGACCCTACCGAAGGCACGCTGGTGGTAAATCGGCATGTTTTTCTGACATCGACGGCCAAACCAGAGCTGGCAGCGCCAATCAGTGGCACGTTTATGGGGCGGGCCAATTCTACCTTACGATCAGAATTGACATTCATCTAAACTAGCTACGAAGGCTCGCTCGTTTATCGTTTATACAGACACGTGGTCGCTACTGAACCCGTCTCTATACCGGAAATTGACAACTTACCATTAAATAAGTAATGGTAATTAACCAACGACTGACAACGATCAACTATTTTTACAATTTAACCGAAACAATTATCCAACCCGTCACGTGGCATTAATAAAGTCTATTTCCGGCATTCGAGGAACGATTGGAGGACAGAGTGGAGAAGGCCTGACACCTTTAGATGTCGTTAAATTTACAGCCGCCTTTGGGCAATGGCTGCGACAGCGTAACCCCGATCGTCAGACGGTGGTCATTGGCCGGGATGGTCGACTGTCGGGCGAAATGATTTCTAAATTAGTGGCAGCTACGTTGCAGGGGCTTGGCCTCAACGTGATTGATCTGGGCCTGTCCACAACCCCTACTGTCGAACTGGCTGTTCCCGGCGAAGGGGCTTCCGGAGGCATTATCTTAACCGCCAGCCATAACCCAATCCAGTGGAATGCCCTTAAACTACTCAATGAAGCGGGTGAGTTTATTTCAGCACAGGATGGAGCCGAGGTATTGTCCATTGCCGAAGCTGAGTCGTTCGATTTTGCCGAGGTGCGAAAGTTAGGCCAATACCGGGCCGACTCGACCTGGCTTCAGAAACATATCGACCAGATTCTGGCTCTGCCTCTGGTTGATAAAGAAGCGATTGCCGCCCGAAACTTCCGTATAGTGGTAGATGCTGTTAACTCAACGGGTGGTCTGGCCGTGCCGATGTTGCTGGAAGCACTGGGTGTTGAACAGGTGACTAAACTGCACTGCGAACCGACCGGAAACTTTGCCCATAATCCTGAACCATTACCAGAGAACCTTCGGGATATCATTAAAGAAATGCAGAAAGGCAAAGCGGATCTCGGCATTGTTGTCGATCCTGACGTTGATCGGCTGGCCCTGATTTGCGAAGACGGTTCTCCCTTTGGCGAAGAATACACGCTGGTAGCTGTTGCGGATTATGTTCTGAAAAATAATCCAGTTGGAAGCCCCCGATCGAGCAATACCGTGTCGAATATGTCGAGTACAGTCGCTTTGCGGGATGTAACTCAGAAATACAGTGGGCAACATTTTGCATCGGCCGTTGGGGAGGTGAACGTGGTGGATATGATGAAGGAAAACGACGCTGTGATTGGGGGTGAAGGTAATGGGGGAATTATTTACCCTGACCTCCATTATGGGCGTGATGCACTGGTAGGTATTGCGCTGTTCCTGACTCATCTGGCCAAGTCGGGTAAGTTGGCTTCCATACTTCGACGGACGTACCCCAACTATTACATCTCGAAAAATAAAATAGAGCTCACCCCCGATATTAACGTCGATGCCGTGCTTGATCGAATACAGGCCAAATATGCCCGAAATCCGATTAATACCCTCGATGGGGTAAAAATCGAGTTTAATAAAGAGTGGGTTCATCTGCGCAAATCCAACACCGAGCCTATTATCCGAATCTACTCCGAATCGGATACACTGGCTACGGCCGATTATCTGGCTGGGAAGATCATCAGCGACATTCGGGAAGTTATCGCTGAGAAGCGGTAACCGCCCGACCCATCAGTAAAACAGATTTTCTAGACTTTACATTACCGGGCTGCTACAGGTGTAGTGGCCCTTTGTTTGCCCTATCCTGTAGAAAAAAATACTCAGAACTTGTAGATACAGTCGATACTAATAAACAAAAAATAGAATTTTGTGTCTGATAAACAATTGGTTAGCGATTGCTCAGGCGAAATGGCATACTTTTTTTTACAGATTCTTTAATCGTAAATCAAAACTGAAAACAAACACGATTATGAGCTTTCTAAGAGGAGTATTAGCTGGTCTGGCCATTGGTTATCTGACAGCTCCCCGTAGCGGGAAAGAAACACGCGAAAAACTATCGCAGGGAATGGACGATTTGCAACGCCAATGGGAAGACGGTGTTGACCAGGTAAAATCTCAGGTCGACCGAGTGGTTGGGAAAGCAAGCAATTCCGCCAATCAGTATGCCAATGAGGCCGAACAGATATTTGATAAATACAAGGAGGAAGGACAGGCCAAAGCTGATCAGAAGCTAGGTCAGGCGAAAAGAGCTTATAACAATACTGTTGATAATGCTGCCAACTCAGCCGAAGAAGGAATCGATCGGGCTCAGGAAGCATTGAAGATCGACTAATAGCCAAACTAATGTCGATCAACAAGCCGAAAGGTCCTGAACATGTGTTCAGGACCTTTCGGCTTGTTGATCGACATTAAACCTACTTAATCGAGATGGGAACATCGACGGTATCCCATTTCAGGTCTACGCCTTTGCTGTTGACCTCATACACGAGTTTTTCGGTCATGGCCGTTTTCTTGGGTTTAACCTCTACGGTCAGCACGTCGTTGGCTGGGTCACGGTTGGCTTCGCCACCCCGCTTAATGCCCCACTGGCCGGTTTGTGAATTGAAAATGATTTTCCAGTCTTTTTCGCCAGGTGTAGCAAACAGGCTGTATTTACCGGCCGGTAAGGTTTTACCTTCTACTTTGATGTCTTTGTCGGTTTCAAAGATGGTGGCTTCATTGGCACCAGCCCGCCATACTTTGCCGTAAGGAGCCAGCGTTCCAGCGGGGTCCCATACGTTCCGACCTTTTACAGATGGACTGCTGTAGTTGATGGTGATGGTGGCTCCACCAATTTTACCGCTAGCTGTAGCGGGAGGACTGGGGCGGCTGGCTTTGTCGCCTTGTGCGAAACTGATCATAGTCATACATACACCAGCTAACGTGAGAGCCAGAATCCGAGTCATTTGTAAGGTTTTCATACAGAAACAAAAGGTTAGAATTGCGGGCGAAAGTATGCATTTTTTCCAAAATAAAACGCCCGATTACTAAGTCGGGCGTTTGTAAAAATTGTTAACTCTAAACCTGATCGTAAACTGCAGGGACGTTAAGGCGCAAAAAGCCATTAATTTATTGGTAGTGTCCTGGTAGTTGGTCAATTTATTCCCATTCGATGGTAGCAGGTGGCTTCGACGAAATGTCATACACCACGCGGTTGACCCCCTTTACCCGGTTAATGATTTCGTTCGATACATCAGCCAGGAATTCGTAAGGCAGATGTGCCCAGTCGGCGGTCATCCCGTCCACAGAGGTTACGGCCCGTAAGGCAACTACACGCTCATATGTACGCTCATCGCCCATAACGCCAACCGATTGAACCGGCAGCAGCATAGCACCCGCCTGCCATACTTTATCATAAAGTCCTTCGCGCTTCAGCCCGTCAATAAACAGGGCATCGACCTGTTGCAGAATCGCTACTTTTTCGGGCGTAATATCGCCCAGAATCCGAATCGCTAACCCTGGGCCGGGGAACGGGTGGCGTCCCAGGATGAAATCGGGAAGACCGAGTGTACGACCGACGGCCCGCACTTCATCTTTGAAGAGGGTATTCAGTGGCTCTACGACTTTAAGCTTCATGAAATCGGGGAGACCACCCACGTTATGGTGCGATTTGATAGTAGCCGAAGGGCCTTTTACGGATACGGATTCGATCACGTCCGGGTAAATAGTGCCCTGCCCCAGCCACGAAACTCCTTCGATCAGGTGCGCTTCATGGTCGAATACATCGATAAAGGTTTTACCGATGGCTTTCCGCTTGGCTTCGGGATCGGTCAGACCTGCTAATGCGCTATAGAATCGGTCTTTGGCATCGACGCCTTTAACGTTGAGCCCCAGTGTTTTGTACGATTCGAGTACCGATTCGAATTCGTCTTTCCGCAGCACACCGTTATCGACAAAAATGCAATAGAGGTTGCTGCCGATGGCCTGGTGAATCAGCATGGCGGCAACCGATGAGTCGACACCGCCCGATAAGCCCAGCACGACTTTGTCGTTCTTTAGTTTTTGCTTCAATTGGGTTACGGTACTTTCGACAAACGATTCGGATGTCCAGTTCTGCGCACAGCCGCAAATGTCGACAACGAAATTGTGAAGCAGAGTTTTACCCTGGAGTGAGTGCGTCACTTCGGGATGGAACTGAATCCCATAGGTAGGCTCGCCCTCAATGTGGAAAGCGGCTACCCGAACGGTATCGGTGGAGGCAATGACTGTGAAATTATCGGGAACGCTGGTAATGGTGTCGGCATGCGACATCCAGACCTGCGAATGCTGGTCAATACCTTTCAGAAGCGGACTTTCGGTATCGACTGTGCCAAGTTTGGCCCGGCCGTATTCACGAATGGAAGAAGGCTGTACGTCGCCCCCGCTGGTGTGCGCCAGTAACTGAGCGCCATAGCATACCCCTAAAATGGGGAGTTTATGCCGAAAAGCTGCCAGATGAACTTCAGGGGCATCAGTATCACGAACGGATGATGGACTACCTGAAAGAATAATGCCCTTGACGTCAGCCGTGATTGTGGGAATGTGATTATACGGATGGATTTCGCAGTAAACGTTCAGTTCGCGCACCCGGCGGGCAATGAGTTGGGTGTATTGCGAACCAAAATCCAGAATCAGAATTTGTTCGGTGGCCATGAATTGGTCTCTAAAATGCAAAGTTAGAGCATTTTTCGTTTGACCAACTCAATTTTCACCACAAAAAGCGATTAAGGCTTTAGATACTGTAGTGTCGGCACTATGGTTTGGCAGTGGTGTCGGTTACTAATAACCGACACCGTGAAATAGGATGTTTAGATCTTCTGCGGCCCTTGGAGCTACTAACCGGCCAGCTACTGTTTGATGGGTAGCCAAATGGTAAATGTTGTTCCCTGATCGGGGACCGTATCGAAGGTTAGGGAGCCAGCATGCCCTTTGGTGACGATGTCGTAACTGAGTGATAAGCCTAAGCCGGTTCCCTGCCCGGTAGGCTTGGTCGTAAAAAAAGGATTGAACACTTTGGCCCGGACCTGATCGGCGATGCCCGTACCATTGTCATGAATTGTGATTCTGATCCCAGTATCTTCCTGATACGTACGTACAACGACGATTGGCTGGTATGCTCCAGTAGCCTTAGTCGCTTTTTCGCGAACGGCATGGAACGCATTGCTGAATAAATTGAGTAGTACGCGCCCCATATCCTGAGGCACTACAGTTACCTCTTTCAGATTGGGGTCGAAATGAGTTTCCAGTTGGGCGTTAAACTGCTTGTCTGTTGCCAGGAGGCCATGATAGGCCAACCGAAGGTATTCGTTACAGAGGGTATTCAGGTCGGTTGGCTCCCGCTGACCAGTACTGGTGCGGGCATGACCCAGCATGCCTTTGATAATACTTGCTGCCCGACTACCGTGTTGCCGAATCTTTTGCAGATTACCCGTCAGATCGTCCAGCAGTTCTTCTTCGAGTGTTAGGTCGCGGTTCGTCCCTTTTTGTTGTTCGTCCCGAAGTTCGACCAGTAACTCGCCCGATACCTCGGCAAAGTTATTGACGAAGTTGAGTGGGTTTTGTATTTCGTGGGCTATACCCGCTGTAAGCTCGCCCAGGCTAGCCATTTTTTCGCGTTGAATTAGCTGTTGCTGTGTCTCGCGAAGTTCGGTCAGCGATTGCGTCAGTTCAGATGTGCGCTGGGTCACCTGTTGTTCGAGGGTTTCGTTTTGCTGGGTCAGAATATTTTCTTTTTCGGCAGATAGCTGTTGCACCTGTACCAGTCGTTCTTCCAGCGTTTTGTTCGTCTGGGCATGTTCACGGGCTAGTATGATAGCAAATGTGATCGGTAGTGTCAGGAAGAAAAGCAGATTCGTCATGGCTGACAAAATTGCATTATAAGCCGGGAAGTGGATTGATAACCACCAGCTCATAAAGCCACCCAGCAGCAGGATGACCAGCATGACAAGAATACTACTGAGCATGAACCGGGCATTTATTTGTTTGGCCCGAATGGCATTGATGCTGACCCGTATGCCATCGGCAAATAGCCCGGTAATGGCCAGAATGGATATAATGCTGGCGACTTGCCAGGATGACGATAAGGACATTATACACCGGGGGATAATCAGCAAAATACCCTCTATGACTAAAAACCAGGGTAAGGGCTGATCCAGGTAGACGTAATAGGTGACCAGGAGCATCAGCATAAAGAGCGATACGAGTAATCCCTGGCTTACGATAAGCCATTCGCCAATTGATGGATCGGTGATGAGGCCCAGCAATTCGACCAGTGTAATGCAGAAAGCCCCCGAAAGCATGGTTAGTCCGAATACCAGATTGACCCGCTTTCGGCGGTAGTAATAATAAAGAAAGTGGATAACCCCCAGCATGAAGAAGA
Organism: Spirosoma aerolatum; assembly: GCF_002056795.1. Taxonomy (NCBI): domain Bacteria; kingdom Pseudomonadati; phylum Bacteroidota; class Cytophagia; order Cytophagales; family Cytophagaceae; genus Spirosoma; species Spirosoma aerolatum. The sequence goes on from NZ_CP020104.1 coordinate 2,759,131, forward strand.
TACCGACCAGCAGGTAATTGCCAAGCGCCTGGGTATACAGTCGGTTAAACTGACTCGTGGCTAAGTGCTGCGCTTCGAACAACGTAATTTGGAAAACAGGCAGGGTAAAATAAAGGAACTTAGGCGAATACCAGGGGGGCAGTTGCTGCGAAAGCCGTATAGCCAGTACATGACGACCGGGAGCTAAGGGGGGCAGAAGGTAGATCGCATGATCGGATGGCGTATAAGATCGCTGAGTCTGGTAGGTTGACCCGACTCGTCCCAGTTGTTGCCATCGTGACCCGTCTATATAAATGTCCGAAGCCCCGGCCTGATTGAGCGTAGCTGCCAGAGAAACAGGCAGCGTATCTGTATTAAGCGTGAAGGTATAGCGCAGCCAGCCAAGGGGATGGTTTTTGACGTTGTCCAGACGCGTTATTGGACGGCCTGGCCGGATGGTATCCCATCGGCTATCATCGAACGAGGGATTAGCCCAGGCCGGGTTATCGCCGGTATGCCAGCGCCAGCCCTTTACTAGCGACAATCCATCAGCGGGCAGGCTGTCGATTCGGGTTACCGATTGAGCATACGTGGTCAGTGCCCTCAACATAGACAGCGCCAACAGCAGAGATAGAATATGGGTACGTAGTCGATTCGTTGTCCAAATTGGCTGATGTGTCGTATCGATTGTAATCATTGGCCAGTTAATCACTGTAAAACTCTTACTTTTACGTTGTAGAACAAAATAACAGTCGCTAGTCAATAGTAGTCAGTTTATCGGTAGGATTCACGGCTAAAAACATCTTTTTTATACGACCTACAATGGACAATTATCGACAAACGACGAACCACTCAACTTGAACGTCCCTGTTTTTTTAGCCCGTAAGGTTCGCCACGCGCCAGAGGGCAGTTTTTCGGCTACGGTTACTCGAATCGGCATTGGCAGTATTGCGCTGGGTTTAGCCATTCTGATTGTAGCCTTTGCGGTCCTTTATGGGTTTAAACATACGATTCAGCAGAAGATTTTTCTGTTTGGGGCGCATCTGGGCGTGAGCAAGTTTACCAACAATATGTCGTATGAAGAAACGGCCCTGCCTCTGCATTCCAACCTGTACGACGACAGTACGAAAATTCCGGGCATTCGGCATATTCAGGCGGTAGCGCTAAAGGCGGGTATCCTCAAAACCAAAGAGGAACTGAGTGGGGTGATTCTGAAAGGTGTGGGCCGCGATTATGACTGGAATCTGTTTCAGGGATCGCTGGTAGCCGGAAAAGTCCCCGTTGTTGGAGCCGATACAGGTTCCGGATCGACCCAACTGTTGCTGAGTCAGTACATGGCAAACCAACTGGGGGTAAACGTGGGCGAAAGTGTGCCTTTGTATTTCCTGGGGAATGCCCCGCGGGCTCGTAAGATGACCGTTGTTGGTATTTATGACACCGGGCTGGAAGAAGTCGATAAAACCATTGCCCTGGGTGATATTCGACTCATTCAACGGCTGAATCGCTGGGGGCCTGATTCAGTAGGAAGCTACGAGATTTTTGTCAATGATTTTGCCCGACTCGACCAGACAGCCGCCAACGTTTTTCAGGCCCTGTCGCCCGATATGCGCCTGACGCGCGTAACGGATCAGTATCGACCCTTGTTCGACTGGATGCTTCTGCTCGACCGAAATATGGTTATCCTACTGAGCCTGATTACGTTTATTGCTTCGTTCAATATGATTTCGGTGTTGCTGGTGCTGATGATGGAGCGAACACCTATGGTTGGTTTGTTGAAAGCACTGGGAGCCGCTAATCCGCTCATACGGCGCATGTTTGTATTTGTCGGGCTCAATATGGTTAGTTGGGGACTACTGATTGGCAACGTAGTCGGGTTGGGGCTTTGCTATATACAGGACCGTTTCAAACTGATTCCGCTCGATCCCAAAAATTACTTTATGAACTATGTACCCATTGTGTGGGACTGGCCGACTATTCTGGCCTTAAATGGAGGGGCCGTTTTGCTAATTGCGCTGGTGCTTTGGTTTCCAACATTCATCATTAACCGGATTCAGCCGGTAAAAGCGCTGGCCTTTAAAAAGTAAGCCTGTTTACGGGTTTTCCCTATCAGCTGTAACCTTCGCGGCTCCTTGAAGTTTCCAGCGAAACGGAACGTTTATGCGCGTACAAAGAGGTCAGACCTGGGCTGTATTGGCAGCTTATTTTATTGTATTGGTAAATTCATTGGGCTTCGGTCAACAGAGGCCAGCGAAGGAAGGAACTCACCAAACACCCAGTGAGGTCGATGCCTTTCTTCGGAAAAAGCTAAGTGAACGTCGGATTACCGGGTTACAGGTAACGGTGGTTCAGCAGGGGAAGATTGTCCTGTCGAAGTCGTACGGTATGGCGAATGTGCAGGATGGAGTACCCGTTACCAATCGGAGTATTTTCCCGATCAACTCCTGCACCAAAGCGTTTACAGGCGTGGCGATCATGCAACTTGTGGAAGAAGGGAAAATAGACCTTTCGGCCCCGGTATCCCGGTATCTGGATAGCCTTCCTCAGGCCTGGCGGCCCGTCACGATCCGCCAGTTATTGACTCACGTTTCGGGGCTGCCCGACATCAATCAACTACTCAATCCTGGTACATACGGGCTGGAAGGCGTTGGCACCGAAGAAGCGGCTTTTGCTAAAATTCAGACGTTTCCGATGGATTTTCCAACCGGAACGCAGTTCAGCTACAATCAGACCAATTATCTGCTGCTCGGTAAAATCATCGACAAATTTCGAGGTAAACCCTTTGCACAGGTATTCAAAGAACGTCAGTTCGATGTGGTCGGCATGCCTGGTACGGTCTTTGGCGATTCACGCGATGTGATTCCGGGTATGGTACAATCGTATCGGTATGTGACCCGTCTGGATGGTAAACCGCTGGGCGAAGAAAAGCTGATTACCAATTACGCCGAGTTTCCGCCCATGCGCCGAACGGCTTCGGGTATGAACAGTACGGCTGAAGATATGGCCCGTTGGATTATAGCATTGCAACAGGGCAAATTGCTGAAAACAAAAGAAGCTTTAAAAACGCTCTGGACACCAGGCTCTTACAATAACGGAAGTCCTACGCAGTGGGCGCTTGGCTGGACGGTGAAGCCACGCCCTAAACATGACGCTATTTTGATTACAGGAGGAGGTCGTTCGGCTATGTGTGTGTACCCCGAGGATGAACTGGCCATAGTTGTTCTGACGAATCTGGCAGGCTCGTATCCCGAGGAGTTTGTGGATGAACTGGCTGGTTTCTTTAATCCGGCAATCCCTTTGTCGGATCCGATTACGGCTTTACGTATGCAACTGGAGAAGCAGGGCTTCGATCAGGCATCAGCCATCTTTGCTGAGCTGAAACGAACAAACCCGGGTTTTCAACCAACCGAGACTGATCTGAACGATTGGGGATATCGACTCCTGAATGGACAGGGAAAACCGAAGGAAGCATTGGCAGTATTTAAACTGATCGTAAAACAATACCCTGATAGCTGGAATGCCTACGATAGTCTTGGCGAAGCGTTATTGAAGAACGGGAGAAAAGAAGAAGCCATCAGCATGTACCAGAAATCCGTTACTCTCAATCCTGATAATCAGAACGGGAAAAAGATGCTGGAGTGGATTGCGAAGTAATAGAGATTAGATTAAACACGGAGCCGCAGAGCGCACAGAGGAAATATAAATTCTCTGTGCGCTCTGCGGCTCCGTGTTTAATCTATAATCGCTCTTCGAACAATTTCAGAATACGCTTGTATTCGTCCATCCAACTGGTAGGCTCCACAAACCCATGATCTTCGACAGGATAGGCGGCTACTTCCCAGTTCTCTTTTCGAAGCTCGATTAGTCGCTGAATGAGCCGGACCGTATCCTGAAAATGAACGTTTACATCGACCATACCGTGGCAGATGAGGAGATAATTTTTCAGCCCTTCAGCAAAGTTGATGGGCGACGACAAACGGTACGATAGCGAATCTAACTGGGGCTCGTTCAGGATGTTAGCCGTATAGCCGTGGTTGTAGGCCGCCCAGTCGGTTACAGGACGAAGCGCGGCACCGGCTTTGAATACATCTGGTGTGGTAAACATCGCCATCAGCGTAATAAACCCACCATACGATCCGCCATAAATGCCAATCCGGTTCGCATCTACACCATGGTTCTGCACCAGCCATTTGGCCGCATCGACATGGTCATCTAAATCCTTACCACCCATGTGCCGATAGATGCCCGTTCGCCAGTCACGACCGTAGCCAGCACTGGCCCGATAGTCAATGTCCAGTACCGTATACCCCTTGTCGGTGAGTAAGTTATGGAACATATACTCGCGAAAGTACTGGCTCCACCATTTGTGTGCATTCTGTAAATAACCTGCGCCATGAACGAACACAACCGCTTTTCCACTTGCTTTTGTCGGTTTATATAGCCGGGCATAAATCGTTTGGCCATCGCGGGCGGGAATGGTTACCAAAGCCGGTTCGCGCCAGGGATATTTTTTGAATTCGGCGGTAGGCGAGTCGGTCAGTTTGAGCGCGTCTTTCCCAATATCCCCCTTTTTCGCATCAGCCTTGATGTCGGTAACGTAAAGCTCCCAGGGCTGGTTGCTCGACGAGTAGCGAATGGCCATCCGTGTTTCGTTAGGGGCCAGGGTTACATCGTTGGCTCCCGGCATAGTGGTGAGCTTTACTCGTTCACCGCCCGTAACGGCCATCCGGTAATAGTGCTGTTCGCCGGGATGGACTTCGTTGGTTTGCAGGAAAAAGTATTTTTTATCTCTCGATAACTGCACCTGTTGTACTTCAAACTTTCCCGATGTCAGTTGTTTTTTCTCGCCCGTCAGCACATTAACCGTGTAGATGTGCGAATAGCCGTCTGCTTCCGACTGGAACCAGATCGTTTGATTGTCGGCCAGAAAGTTCATGTTACCAGCCGATGGGCCGAAGCCCTGAATACCCGGCCCGCCAATCCAGGCATCGTCGTGCTGCCGATCCAGAACGGTGAGTTTCTGGGTTTCCAAGTCGAGCCGCATAATCCAGCGATCTTTATTATCGAACGACCGGGCGGTTACCACGGCCAGTTTGCCATCGTCCGACCAAAGCACACTGGTCATGGTCACTGGACGCATTTTCTTGCTGGTGTCGGCTTTTGCTTTGGCCGTCGTTTTCAGATAGGCGGGTTGGTCATAAATTCCGGGAATAGCTTTCAGGCTAACGGTTCGCACGGTATCTTTTACCCGATCGTATACAAAAAACTCCTGCGTAGCGGCTGGCACCCCTACTTTAGTACGAGCCGCAATTTCTTCGGTATAGCCCGATTCGGTAACATAATTGGGGACCTGGGCTGTTTTAACATTCGACGCACTTTTTGACAGTCGATACGTAATGAACCGGCCATCAGGACTAAGTTGTGGGCCGAGCAATTGCCGTTCTTCCAGGTAAACTTCCTTCGGGCGTTTGGGACGGTCGGCTTTGCTGATACGTTCGCCTTCGTCCTTTTTCTCTTTTCGTTCCGTCAGCACCGTCGAAAGCCGTAACGCATCCTGTTTCAGAAATTTCTCCTCATCGGAGGGTTTGGGATCGGGCTTTTTCGAGCCGGGCCGGAAGTCGGTTAGCTGGTCCAGTTGGCCCGTTTTCAGATCGATACTGAACAGGTTGTTACTGCGCCGGAAGACTACCCGTTGCTCATCGCCCGAAAAATTTGGATCATTTTCAACCTCAACCGTATTCGTCAGTTGCCGGATAGCACCCGTTTTTACGTCGAGCAAATACAAATCACCCTGCCGTTCGAACAGCCGTTGGGTATACGCCCGGTTGTAGGCGGCTACAGGTGGCGTGGGCAATGCCCGACGCTCGGCGGGGCTAACCTTTACAGGTTTTGATGCCGTCAGAGGTTTGCCTTTAGCAGTTGGTACGAACGTTACCTTATAAAGCGAATCACTTTTCGCTTTTTCGGGGTTCCAGTTAAAATAAAGCGTCTGTGAATCTTCGGACCAGAATGGGTTGGAAGGGGACGTGCCGACCCAATTTTTAGGGTCTTGCATAATCGTTTCGACGGTGAGTTGCGGAAGCTCCGGCGTTCCCGACGATTTGGGCGCTGATTGGGCAAGCACCGATGCCGTAAGAAGTGTGAGTGGCCAGTAAAAGAGGTGTTTCATGAAAAAATAGCGTAAGCAGATGAAGGGAAAGCCTGAAATTAGGAAGAAAAGGGCGAATCGCTTACTTTTCGGCGTGAAAACGCGCATTAATCCGGCCATCGAACCCATCGTGAGGGAGTTAAAACCAGCCTACAGACGCTTTACGGCGACCGTCTGCACGATGTGGTGCTGTATGGTTCGTATGCCAGGGGAGATTACGACGAGGAGTCGGACATTGACCTGATGGTACTACTGAACGACGAAAACGTAAATACCTATGCCGAGCTATTCCGATTAAGTGATATTACAATGGATTTTATTCTTCGGTAAGGCAGTATCGGTTTTACCCGCTTCCGTTAAGCGGTATCAACAATCGTTTAGGCCTGTTTATCAAAATGCTCGAAGAGAAGGAGTATTGGTATGAAAGAACAGATTGATCGCTTTTTAGAACATGCTTCTGATACTCTGGACGATGCCCAGTTTCTGCATCAGAATGGCCGTGTTTTAGCGCTGGTAAATAGAGCATATTATGCAATCTTTTATTGTGTCTGCGCTTTACTATTGACAGAAGGCATCACCACAAAAAAACACGAGGGAGCACGGGTTAAATTTCATGAGCTATTCATAAAAACTGGTCGCTTTTCTCGTGACGCTGGTAAAATTCTGGAACGGAATTTCGCTGCCCGTCAGTCAGCAGACTACGATATGGAAGCTTTTCTAAGCGATGAAGAAGCAAAACTCTGTTAGATGATGCCCGGACCTTCTACGAATGAATGATCGCTTGTTTTACAGCAAACCCACTAGCTTAATCCAGTCCTAGCTGGTCAATACACTCATAATACTTATGCAATACGTTGTTCACGCATACGACCATACCGACCCCGATGCGCTGGATCGGCGGATGGCCGCCCGTCCGGCTCATTTTGAGTACGTCCGTCAACTGAAAGAAAAAGGAGAGTTTATTTTGGGCGGTGCCCTGCTCGATCCCGATGGGAAAATGATTGGTTCGATGCTTTTACTAAATCTCGAATCGAAGGACCGATTGGATGATTACTTGCAAAATGACCCGTATATTGTGCAGGGCGTTTGGGAAACCATCGATGTAAAACCCTTCCGTCAGGCGAGTGTGTAAATGAATAATGAACAATGGATAATGTAATTCTTCGATTGATGTTCAATTATTCATTGTTCGTTTTGCATTATTCATCAACTTAATGACCTACAACCTATTTTGATACAAGCAGCAATATTTGATATGGATGGCCTTCTGGTGGATTCGGAACCCCACTGGCGAGCTATGGAACGTGAGGTATTTGCCACGGTTGGGCTATACCTGACTGACGAAGAGTGCAAACAGACGACGGGATTGCCCATTCTGGATGTGGTACATTACTGGTTTGCCCGCCGTCCGTGGGCTGACCCAACAGCAATAGGGCGAGGGTTTCAGGAACTGGCCGACGCCATTACCGAAGGGGTTCATGAGCGAATCGCGCACATGGCAGAACCGATGCCGGGGGCTGTTGAAACACTGAATTTTTTCGCTCAGCAGGGCATGCCAACGGCCATTGCTTCGGCGTCGCCCATGAGTTTGATTGAAGTGGTTGTCGATCGGCTTGGTATCCGCCAATCGCTCACTCTCTGGCATTCGGCTACATTGGAAGCGCGTAATAAACCGGCTCCTGATGTATATTTGGGCACGGCCCGGAAACTGGGGGTATTACCTGCCGACTGTCTGGCATTTGAAGATTCAGGCAATGGACTGAAATCGGCTCACAGTGCGGGTATGCGAACGGTGGCAGTGCCTGGTGCCTTTGAATTGAATGACCCGAAATTTGCTATAGCCGATGTGATTCTACCTTCACTAACGGAATTTTCGGCAACCCTATTTGATACCCTACAAACCACAGAAAACTATTCCTAACGTGTTAATAGTGCTTGGCACATCCCTAAACCCTCATGCGTATTTATCAACTTGACGCGTTTACCGATCAATTGTTTGCCGGTAATCCGGCGGCAGTTATACCGTTGACCAATTGGCTTCCTGATGAACGGCTACAGCAAATCGCGGCAGAAAACAACCTGGCAGAAACGGCATTTTATGTAAAAACCGATCAGAAAGACACGTATCATATTCGCTGGTTTACGCCTACTATCGAAGTCGACCTATGCGGGCACGCTACCCTCGCTACAGGATACGTGCTGTTTTTCCTGGAAAATACTGAACTGGGCGATCAGGTATTTTTTACGTCCCGATCGGGTTTGCTGAAAGTGTGCCGAAGCCAGGATGGCTGGTTAACGCTTGATTTTCCGGCTGATATAGTTCACAAAGCTAACCTCCAACCGCCTGCCTTGATCAGTAGTGTAAAGGAAAGACCCCTGGAAATTTACAAGGGTAAAACCGATTACATGCTGGTTTACAAATCGCAGGACCAGATCGAAGCGCTGGAACCTGATTTTCGGGAAATGAATACCGTACCCGCGCGGGGAGTCATTGTGACCGCACCCGCCAATCCGGATTCAGGGATTGATTTTGTAGCCCGCTTTTTCGGTCCGCAGGCAGGTATCGATGAAGACCCGGTAACGGGTTCTGCGTATACGACGCTTATGCCGTACTGGGCCGAGCGGTTAGGGAAAACGGAACTGTCGGCCCGCCAGTTGTCAAAACGAGGAGGTTATATTCGGTGTAAACTCAATGATGATGGAACCAACCCCATCCGGGTCGATATTTCAGGGCAGGTGCAGTTGTATATGACCGGAGAAATTCATCACTGAAGTAGCTTGCTATTCAATTCATCAATCACGAAGTCATAGCCCGAAAGCATCAACGCCTTCGGGCTATTTCTTTTAAAAGAAATCAATTATTTTAATTTGTAATAAATCTAAACAAGCTTACCTTTGTGGCAGAAAACAACAACGATTCATGAGTACGGATTTGCTGACTACTGATTATACCCTTGCTCCAAACGATGCTAAGACCCTGATTCAGAGCAACCCTTTCGTGGGCTATGAGTGCGTGTTGAAAAAATGCTGCAAGAAATATAAGAAGGGCAAACGCTGTAAAAAGTGTCCGGATTGATCCGGCTTATTTTGCCCGATAGGGCCTTTTGTCCATCTTCGCTGGATGGAAATACAGTATACATCCGTTTCTGAGCTTCCCCAGGAGCCTCTCCTTTCTTCACTGATCGATCTGCTTATCGCTGTTTTTTCTAATCGATCTCGTTCCAAACTACTCGCTGAACTCATTGATCAGCAATCCCGAACAGGGTTGCAAATGCAACTGGCACTGGCCGATGGTCGGGTTGTTGGTTGTAAACTGGGCTATGAACGGAAGAAGGGCCATTATTATAGCTGGCTCGGTGGGGTTCATTCCGATTTCAGAGGTCACGGAATTGCGTCAGAACTGATGCGCCGACAACACGAGTGGTGCCGAACCCAGAAATACCATACCATCCGAACGCAGACCTACAATCAGTGGCGTTCCATGCTTAGTCTGAATATACACGTTGGCTTCGACATCATTGGCGTCACGCAGGGAAAACGTGGACTGGCTATTGTGCTGGAGAAAAAGTTATAAACGGAGGAGAGGGGGGCGTTTTCTGATTGTACTCATCTGTTTTGAACCCAACTTCCTGTTTTCTTGTCTCTAAGCAGAGATGCACCTTTATTTGCACATACCGTTTTGTAAACAGGCCTGCCACTACTGCGACTTCCATTTTAGTACGAGCATGCGCCTGAAACCAGCTTTGGTTGAGGCCATTTGCACGGAAATCCGCCTACAGAAAGAATATTTGCCAACCTCGGTTCTGGAAACAGTTTATTTGGGTGGCGGAACACCCTCAATCCTGACGGAGAATGAAGTGGCTCAGCTTTTTGAGACGATCAATAATCAGTTTGTCATAGCACCCAACGTGGAAATAACACTGGAGGCTAACCCGGACGATCTGAGTCGTGAAAAACTAACGATGCTTCGTCGATACGTAAATCGGTTGAGTATTGGTATTCAGACATTTGACGAGAAAACACTTCGCTGGATGAACCGCGCCCATTCGGCTACGGAAGCGGAAAATTGCGTTGGTCTGGCCCGGGAAGCGGGGTTTGAAAATCTGAGCGTCGATTTGATTTATGGAATCCCGAACCGCCATGAGTCGTGCTGGCAACAGGATCTGGAGAAGATGCTGGCTTTGAACATACCACACCTCTCGGCCTATGCCCTGACCATTGAACCTGATACCGCTTTTGGGCGCTGGCAACAAAAAGGAAAGCTACCCCCGGCCGATGAAGCGCTGGCTGCCGACCAGTTTGAGGAGTTGACCCAGGCATTGATTCTGGCTGGTTACGAACATTATGAAATCTCGAATTTTGCCCGTGCCGATCAGAAAGGTGCTGTTCAATATGCCCGGCATAATACCGCCTACTGGCAGCGCAAACCCTATTTGGGTGTCGGCCCCAGTGCCCATTCCTACAATGGTTTTTCGCGGCAATACAATATTGCCAACAATGCACGTTATATCGCTGTCATTCAACAGGGACGCGTACCTGCTGAACGCGAAGAACTAACCATCGCCGATCAGGTAAACGACTATCTGCTGACTGGATTACGGACTCAGTGGGGCTGCTCACTAACTGAATTGAACAAATTACTGGCAATGGATTTTACCTGTCAACAGGCTGATGAGCTGTCGGCCATGTACGCATCGGGCTGGCTTATACGCGAGGGCGATTGGCTGCGTCTGACCCAGGCGGGCAAGTTGTTTGCCGATCGGGTTGCTGCAACTTTATTTGTGGAGTAGGGGAGTGTGCTCTGCCGTAGGGCCTCGCTTTTTCGGGGATTTTGGTTTTATTCGCTAAAAAGAACGGGTTTCCACCAGCCTTACTAGTATTTTCGCGGAATGCGCCTACACCTATGAATCCTCAGCAACCTGTCAATAGATTCCGTGATAGTGGTCCCCGAATACCACGCCCTAAAGTCAATCAACCCAATCCTCAACCGGAAACCCGCCGTTTCCGCCGGTCGAATCAGCAGGATTCGTCCCGTTTGGGAAAAACCCGCCAGTTTATCCGCGAACGGCCTTTTCTGGAACGTGTGTACTGGTTTTGCCTGAAAGCGTTCCTCTGGATTTTCTTTGGTTCGCTGGGGTATGTTATTGCGTTGAAATACGTGCCGGTTGTGGTAACCCCCCTGATGGTTTCGCGTTGGATGGAGGGAGATAGTACCACGCATAGTAGTCATATTTACAAAAAATGGCGTTCCTACGACGAAATCAGTAAAGAAGCGGCATTGGCGGTTGTATCGTCGGAAGATCAGGCGTTTCCGACCCATTGGGGCTTCGATTTCGATGAAATCCAGGATGCGATTAAAGAAAATAAAACCCGCAAACGTCCACGGGGAGCCAGTACCATTTCGCAGCAGGTCGCCAAAAATGTATTTCTCTGGAACGGCCGCAGCTATATCCGAAAAGGATTGGAAGTCTATTTTACGGTGCTGATTGAGCTGATCTGGGGTAAAAAGCGGATTCTGGAAGTGTACCTGAATGTGGCCGAAACCGGACCTATGACATTTGGAGTTGAAGCTGCTTCAGAACGCTTTTACCATCATTCAGCGGCATCGCTTTCGCGTGATGAAGCCGCCCGGATAGCGGCCGTATTACCCAATCCGCGTAAGTTTTCGATTGCTCACCCTTCTAATTACGTTCAGCGAAGAACCCGTCAGATTGCCCGTCAGATGCGCTACCTGGGTGGGCAGAAGTATATTCGGAATTTGTAATTTTCTCAGCCATCCCCCTTTCTAAAACCTAAGAAGTTCTTTGCGTTAGTCAACTTACAGCGTTTTGCTCAGGTAGGGTGAGGGCAGGTTCTTACGACCGGCCCTCACGAGCTTCAAATAGGGGTTTTAGAAAAGGGAATAGCGTGACGTTTGAGGTCATTTTACCGAAAATCGATACACGGTTGTGCTGTTAAACGTTTCGCCTGGGCGCAGAACGGTACTGGGGAAATTCGAATGGTTAGGCGAATCAGGGAAATGCTGGGTTTCCAGACATACCCCAAATCGACGGCTGAGCGGCACTCCATCTTTGTTTTGCAGTTTGCCGTTCAGGTTGTTAGCAGTATACACCTGTACGGCGGGTTCGGTCGTAAAGGTTTCCATAAATCGCCCGGTAGTTGGATCATATAGCGTAGCGCCCAACTTCAATTTCTTCGATTGATCGGTGAATACCCAGCAATGGTCATAGCCTTTGCCATATTTGATCTGAACGTTGGTGGTGTCATTGATCCGGTCGCCCAGGGGAGTTGGCTTTGTAAAGTCGAACGGAGTACCGGCTACGGGTAAAATTTCGCCTGTAGGAATCTGTTTAGGGTCGGTCGCCAGCACCTTATTGGCCGCTACCATCAATACATGATTCATTACATCGTGTTTCATGCCACTAAGGTTGAAATACGTGTGGTTGGTCGGGTTAAAAACCGTGGGTTTGTCGGTAGTGGCTTTGTAGTCGATACGTAGTCCATTGTCCTTTTGAAGCGTATACGTAACCGTAACGGCCAGATTACCCGGATACCCTTCTTCACCATCCTTTGCGGTATATTCCAGTACAACGGCAGGTTCGGCCCCATCTTTAGGCGTCGCTTGCCAGAGCCGCTTATCGAAACCAGTAGGACCACCATGAATGTGGTTGCCATTGTTGTTCTGGGCAAGCGTATATTCCTGTCCATCCAGCGTAAATTTCCCATTCGCAATCCGGTTGCCGTATCGGCCAATGATAGGTCCCAGACTAGGGGTTCCTTTTATATAATCGGCGAAGGTCGGTACGCCCAGCGTCACATCATCCAGTTTCCCCGATTTATCAGGCGTAGCAATAGAAACGATATAACCGCCATAGTTGGTGATTTTTACGACCATCCCGGCGGCATTTCGGAGCGTAAACAGGTCGGCTTCGCGCCCGTCGGGGAACGTACCAAAAAGAGTTTTTTCAATACTGGCTTTGGGCGGGAGGGTGTTGGTGGCGTTGGGCGATTCAGGCGTCATGCTGCTTAAAAAAAGCGATCCAGCTAAAAATGAGATAATACGTTTCATTCGAACGAGCGGTTTAGGCAGGTTGGTGTAAAGATACTGGCCTTACGCCAATAAGCCGGGAAAGCGTTGGTTTTACCCGATAAAGTGTTGGATACAGGATAGGAGTTTTTAAGTTCAGGAAACGTTACTTGTTGAACATACTGACAACACAATTGTAGCATTTAAGCAGGGAGTTTAGGTGAATTTAATGGGGGATGATAATATCCTATACATTGCCGAAAAAATGATATAGACATTGGGGTCGTTTTTAGCCTTATTTTGAGATTAATATGCAATATGACTATTTGCCTGGCGCTGGTAATGTTCAGATTGTTTAAAATTCTGTTTTTGAGGAGGATAGACTAACTGACAAAGTCACCAATGAAAAAGCTACTTATCCCTGTTTCCCTTGCTGTTACCCTGATGTTGAGTCAGACACCCGCTTTCGCTCAGTATCCGACCATTCCGGCGGACGTTCAGAAAGAAAGCGATGAATTGCTCACAGAGACCTGGCGAAAATCGAATATTGCCTGGGAAAAGGCGAAACCAATCATCGAAAAGGAAGCGAAGGAAGGGAAACCGTATATCCCCTGGGCGGCCCGTCCGGTCGATTTACCACAGGCTAGTATTCCGGCGTTTCCGGGTGCTGAAGGGGGGGGCGCTTACACTTTCGGGGGACGGGGTGGTAAAGTTATTGTCGTAACGAGTCTGGCCGATAGTGGACCCGGTACGCTGCGCGAAGCCTGCGAACAGGGTGGCGCTCGTACCATTGTGTTCAATGTGGCCGGTATTATCAAGCTCAAAAGCCCGCTGATTATCAGAGCGCCATACATTACGATTGCTGGTCAGACAGCACCGGGCGATGGCGTTTGCGTGGCGGGTGAGTCGGTTTGGATCAATACGCACGATGTGCTGATTCGGTACATGCGGTTCCGTCGGGGCGAGACCAACGTGGGCCGTCGCGACGATTCGATTGGCGGGAACCCAATTGGTAACATCATGATCGACCACGTATCGGCGAGCTGGGGGCTGGACGAAAACATGTCGATGTACCGGCACATGTACAACGATAGTACCGGCAAAACCGTAGAAGAAAAACTCCCGACGGTTAACATCACGATTCAGAACTCCATTTTCTCGGAAGCGCTCGATACCTGGAATCACGCCTTTGGCAGCACGCTGGGCGGTGAAAACTGTACGTTCATGCGCAACCTCTGGGCCGATAATGCAGGCCGGAATCCGTCAATCGGCTGGAACGGTATTTTCAACTTTACCAATAATGTGATCTTCAACTGGGTGCACCGGTCTACCGATGGGGGCGACTATACGGCTATGTACAATATTATCAACAACTACTACAAGCCTGGCCCACAAACACCCAAAGATTCGCCCCTGGCTTATCGGATTTTAAAACCCGAATCGGGCCGGAGCAAACTGCCTTACCGGGTCTACGGACGGGCTTATGTCAATGGTAACATTGTAGAGGGGAATGATAAAGTGACAAAAGACAACTGGGATGGTGGCGTACAGGTAGAAGATATGCCCAATGCGGGTGAATATGCCTCTAAAATGAAGTGGAACGAACCTCTCCCGATGCCTAAACTGACTATTTTGTCGGCCAAACAGGCTTATGAATTTGTTCTGGCTAATGCAGGGGCAACCCTACCCAAACGTGATCCGGTCGATACGCGGGTTGTGGAGCAGGCGCGTACCGGCAAAATCGCCTACAAAGAAGGTGTTAAATTGCCCGAAACGCAGTTCAAGCACCGTCGATTGCCGATTGATTCGTACAAAAACGGCATCATCACTGACCCGATTCAGGTAGGGGGGTATCCCGAATATAAAGGAACGCCCTACGTTGATTCAGATAAAGACGGTATGCCCGATAGTTGGGAAACCAAAAATGGATTGAATCCGAAAGATCCGTCTGATGCCAGCCAGGATAAAAACAAAGACGGCTATACCAACATCGAAGATTTTCTGAACAGTGTCGTAGCCGTTCAGACCGTACGCCCACGAACGTAGTATAGTCCGTGCGTTTGGAGTACCCTTTTGTGACGTAGGTTCTTAAACCTGACGTCACAAATACATAAGTAGCCAATTAGCCTAAATCACCGTGCTTAAGTCTAGCTCATTCATTCTTCTGCTTACACTGCTTGCCGCCATTTTTGGGCGAATGGCAGACGTGTATGCGCAAAAGAACAAACCGGTTCCCGCTAAACCGGTGGCAGTAGGAAATGATGGGCACCTGACGTACACTCCCGACGAGCGCGGCAATCGCATTCCCGACTTTTCGTATTGCGGCTATAAAGCAGGTAACGAGGTCATCCCGAACGTAGCAATCAGGGTAGTTGTGCCGGTTCGGAAAGGTGATGCGACCCGGCGTATTCAGGCCGCACTAGACTATGTGGCATCGCTACCGCTGGGCAATGATGGGTTCCGGGGAGCGGTTTTACTCGAAAAAGGGGTGTACGAAGTAGCCGGAAGCTTGCGTATCAACGCTTCGGGCGTGGTGCTACGGGGTAGCGGCATGAACGCTGGCGGAACCACCCTTCTGGGCACAGGAACCAGCCGCGACAACGTACTTACTATTTCGGGAAAAGCAGATCGGCAATCAGCAACAGCAATCACCATTTCAGACGCCTGCGTGCCGGTCAATGCGACAAAAATGCACGTAACGAACCCAACTGCTCTCAAGGTTGGGGGTTTCGTGCAGATACGGCGACCTTCTACTAAAGAGTGGATTCAGAAACTCGGCACCGATACGTTTGGCGGTGGCCTTTCGGCATTAGGCTGGAAACCGGGTCAACGCGATCTGCACTGGGATCGGCAGATTATGGCCATCAACGGCACGGAACTGACCCTCGATGCACCCATTACAACAGCCCTGGATTCGACCTATGGCGGAGGTACGCTGGCCAGCTACAACTGGCCAGGCCGGATCACCCAGGCGGGGGTCGAAAATCTCCAACTCGAATCTGCCTACGACAAGGCTAATCCCAAAGACGAAGATCATCGCTGGATGGCTGTTGTACTCGAAAATGTTCAGGATGCCTGGGTTAGGCAGGTTGTTTTTCGACATTTCGCTGGCTCAGCGGTAAACATTCAGGAAACCGCCCGACGCATCACCGTCGAAGATTGCCAATCGCTGGCTCCCGTTTCCGAAATCGGTGGCGAACGTCGTAATACGTTTTTTGTGCGTGGCCAACAGGTTCTTTGTCAGCGTTTATATGCCGAATCGGGTTACCATGATTTTGCCGTCGGATTCTGTGCGGCTGGCCCTAATGCCTTTGTGCAGTGCGAATCCCATTTGCCGTACAGTTTCAGCGGCAGTATCGACAGTTGGGCATCGGGGGTGCTGTTCGATGTTGTAACGATCGATGGTAATGCCCTGCGCTTTGCCAATCGTGGGCAGGACGAGCAGGGCGCTGGCTGGAATGCAGCTAACAGCGTTTTCTGGCAGTCGACAGCCGCCCGCGTCGATTGTTACCAGCCCCCAACGGCACAAAACTGGGCGTTCGGCATCTGGGCGCAGTTTGCGGGGGATGGCTATTGGGACAATGCCAACGAGCATATTCAACCCCGGAGTTTGTATTATGCGCAACTGAAAGACCGTCTGGGTGATAAGGTAGCTGATAGAGCCATCCTGCTGCCGGTAGAGTCCGAAGCATCGAGTAGCCCGAAAATTGAAGTGGCTGCGGCACTGACTAAACAGGCTGTCAGTCCGGCGCCAACTTTGTACGATTTTATCATGGCCGCTCCCAGTCGGCAAGCCATTTCAACAGCGTCGAACGCTCCGTCTATCGACGCCATTGGCACTCCCAAAGAAACGGCTGCTGCAAAGTCGGACCGCCGACCGGCCGAGCCGATGCAGGTTCTGCACGGAAAACTCGTTCGGGGAGCCAAACTCCTGACTGGTACACGGCAGGAAGTCACCTGGTGGAACGGTAGCGCACGACCTTATGGCCTACCGAATGCCAAACCGCACATTACCCGATTTGTACCCGGTATGACGGGGCGCGGCCTGACCGACAATCTGGATGCCATGACCGATTCGATGAAGGCCGATAATATTCTGGCTATCGACCACAACTATGGCCTTTGGTACGACCGTCGCCGGGACGATCACGAGCGGATTCGTCGGATGGATGGCGACGTGTGGGCACCGTTTTATGAACTACCCTTCGCCCGTAGCGGCAAAGAAACCGCCTGGGATGGCCTCAGCAAATATGATCTGACGAAATACAATGCCTGGTACTGGAATCGCCTGAGGCAATACGCTGACCTCGCTGATCAAAAAGGACTGATACTCATTCACGAAAATTATTTCCAGCACAATATTATTGAAGCGGGGGCGCACTATGCCGATTTCCCCTGGCGACCGGCCAACAACATCAATCATACGGGATTCCCGGAGCCAGTACCGTATGCCGGGGACAAGCGAATTTTCATGGCCGAGCAGTTTTACGATGTCTCGCATCCGGTTCGTCGGGCGTTGCATCGGGCTTATATCCGCAAATGCCTCGACAACTTCACGGGCAATACGGGGGTGGTGCAACTGATCGGTGCCGAGTTTACCGGGCCACTGCCTTTCGTCCAGTTCTGGCTCGACGTAATCGGTGAATGGCAGAAGGAAACGGGCCGAAAAGCAACGATTGGCTTGAGCACGACCAAAGATGTTCAGGATGCGATTCTGGCGGATGTCAAGCGGGCGTCGCTGGTTAATCTGATCGATATTCGGTACTGGTATTACCAGGCCAACGGTACGGCCTATGCACCGGCAGGTGGGCAAAATCTGGCTCCGCGCCAACACGCCCGACTGACTCCTCCGAAAAAAACATCGTTCGAGCAGGTGTACCGGGCGGTTTGTGAATACCGTCAGAAATTCCCCGAAAAAGCCGTCACCTATGCCTCTGATAGTTACGACTCAATGGGTTGGGCGGTGCTGATGGCGGGCGGCTCCATGCCAAACGTGCCCCCAGTAACCGATCCGCAATTTTTGACCGATGCCACCCAGATGCAGCCAATGGAGTTGCCGCAAAAACCAGCTAATCAATGGGCGATGGGCAGCGAAAAAACGGGCTACATCATCTACGTAGAAGGTAATACCCCTGTTGAGCTTGACCTGACCAAATCGGTCGGTTCATTTTCGGTGAGTTACATCAACCCCAAAACGGGCGTTTTAACCAAATCGAAAGAGGCTGTAAAAGGGGGCGGTATGGTTAGTCTGAAAAAACAGAGCGACGGACCTGAGGTGATTTGGGTAAAAAAAAGTAAAGGGCTATGAGATTTTTCAGCATAAATAAAACCTCAGCAACGCGCTTTTGTCCTTCCGGGGAACGAGGAATCTCAAGCCTTCCTATTCGTAGCGTTGAGATTCCTCCTATCGTCGGAAGGACAAAAAAGGTAGGGCGGATTAGTGTCCAAACCCTAACCTTTGTACTCGCTCTCTTCATCCAAACCTACGCGCAGGATACGGTTCGTTATGTCGGCACCACCTTATCCAATGTCGATTATCACCACGGGCAGTTGAGTCCGGCGGTGGGTGTACATAACATTCAGGTGTTTCGGGCCAATCGGGAGCACCCTGAACTAGCGGGTGGTACCAACTGGACCTACAACCATGCGCCTATGCTGGCATACTGGAACCAGACGTTCTACCTGCAATACCTCAGCAATCCGGTTGGTGAACACGTTCCACCGGGGCAAACGCTGCTGCTGACTTCAAAAGACGGGTATTCCTGGTCGAAACCGACCATTATTTTTCCCCCGTATAAAATTCCCGATGGCTGGAAGAAAGAAGGTCGCCCGGAAGTCGCTAACGATTTGTATGCGGTCATGCACCAGCGTATGGGTTTCTTCACTGCTAAGAATGGCAGGCTATTGACACTGGCTTTCTACGGTATCGTGATGGGGCCCAAAGATGATCCCAACGACGGCAACGGCATTGGTCGGGTGGTGCGTGAAATTTATGCAGATGGCACGTTTGGGCCGATTTACTTCATTCGATACAATTCATCCTGGGACAAGGCGAAATCGGCATATCCGTTCTATACCCGTTCGAAAGACAAGGGGTTTGTGGAGGCCTGCAACGAACTGCTGGCGAATCCGCTGATGATGCAGCAGTGGGTAGAAGAGGCCGACCGCAACGATCCGCTTATTCCGCTCAAAAAAGACATAAAGGCATTCAGCTACTACCATTTGCCCGACAATCGGGTGGTGGGGCTTTGGAAACACGCCCTGACCAGCATCAGCAAGGATGAGGGTAAAACCTGGCTCTACAATCCGCTACGGGCACCGGGCTTTGTGAACAGCAACGCCAAAATCTGGGGGCAACGCACCTCCGATGGGCTATTCGCCACTGTCTATAATCCGTCGGAATTTCGCTGGCCGCTGGCCGTTTCAACCAGTAAGGATGGGCTGAACTATACTAATCTGCTGCTGGTCAATGGCGAGATCACGACGATGCGGTACGGTGGGGCGTATAAATCATACGGTCCCCAGTATGTACGAGGTATTGAAGAAGGCAACGGTACGCCCCCGACGGTAATCTGTGGGTGACCTACAGCATGAACAAGGAGGATATCTGGGTATCGAAAATTCCGGTATCAATCACTGGTGATGTATCGACTCACCCGAACGAAACCTTTGCGCTGATGCCTGCCGGTGATGAATTGACATACTGGAACCTCTACAGTCCACTATACGCGTCGGCAAAAATCGAATCGGTAGCAGGTGCGAGAGCGCTGGTGCTTCGGGACAAAGACCCCTTCGATTACGCCAAAGCCGAGCGAGTAATCCCTGATTCGAAGAAGCTGGCTGTCGAGTTTACGGTCGTCCCTCAGCAAGCCAACAAAGGCACACTCCAGATTGAATTTCAGGACGCCAAAGGCAACGCGGCCGTTCGACTGATGTTCGATGCGGATAGCCTGTTCAAAGCCAAAGTTGGCTACCGTGATTCGGGGATTCAGAAATATGAAGCTACTAAACAGTACGACGTACGGATCGAGCTGGACCGCGACAAACGGATGTTTACAGCCTTCGTTAACGGCCAGCCTAAAGGAACCAGGCTATTTTTCGCGCCGGTGGCTTCGTTTCGCCGGGTAGTTTTCCGAACGGGTGGGGTTCGCCGGTTTCCCGATGCCGATACACCCACCGATCAGAACTACGATCTGCCCAAAGCGGGCGAACTGGAAGCCGAAGCGGTGTTTGTAATCAAGTCATTCAAAACGAGTTCGTTGCCGTCACGCGCTGAATAGAACACAGATTTTTATGATGGTTATGATCAATTAAGATTTGCCATTGTGTCTATTGATAATCAGTTTTTTAACTAAAAAATAAATCATAACCATCATAAAAATCTGTGTTCCATAAACTGTTAGCTACCTTTTTCTTCCTCCTTTCACCACAACTGAAAGCGGAGATTGTATTGCCGCGCATTCTGGGGCATAACATGGTGCTACAGCAGGGAAAACCCTTGGCTATCTGGGGAAAAGCTGCGGCTGGCGAGACCATAACGGTTCAGTTTGCCGGGCAAAATCTCACAACCTCAGCCGATGCCGCCGGGGCATGGCGCGTTACCCTGAAACCGCTCAAAGCGTCGGCCATACCAGCTGAACTGGTCATTTCCGGGACGAATACGATCCGACTGCAAAACATTCTGGTGGGTGAAGTCTGGCTGTGTTCCGGGCAGTCGAACATGGAGTACACGATGCGGAAAAACAGCAAAGTGAACCCGGCACTGGCTACTCAACCCGTCGATGGACACAATCCCGTTGAAGAGTTATCCTTTGCGCACAATCCACAGATTCGGATTTTTCTGGTCAACCGCAAAGAGTTGAGCAAGCCCGATTCACTCCATCGCGGGTGGGGCGTGGCAGCAGATTCAGCGTTACGGTCGTTCTCCGCACCCGCTTATTTCTTCGCCAAAGAGCTTTACAAAAACCTGAACGTACCAATTGGTGTCATCTCGTCGGCCGTACCGGGTAGCCGGATTGAACCGTGGATTTCGGAGACTGCTTTTCGTGAAGATATTTTTTACACGAATCAGAAGATTGACGGAGAACCGGGCAAATTTTATGAGCCGATGATTCATCCGCTGGTGCCGTTTGCCATAAAGGGTTTTCTGTGGTATCAGGGCGAATCCAATTGTTTTCTGAACGAAACCGTCACCTATTCGCACAAGCTCAAAACGCTGATTACAAGCTGGCGAGCTGCCTGGTCAGATCAGAAACTACCGTTTTATTACGTCTCGCTGGCTCCGTTCAAGTACTCCGAATCGAAGCAGAAGATTGTGTTGAGCAAAGAAACCTTGCCCGAGTTCCGCGAAGCGCAGGAATGGGTGTTGACCATGCCCAACACAGGCATGATTACCACAACCGATCTGGCTGCTGACTTGTCCGATATTCATCCGCCTTTCAAATGGGAAATCGGTCGGCGGCTGGCCCTGCTGGCATTAGCCAACACCTACAACAAAGCTGACATCGTTGCCGAAGGGCCTGTCTTTGACAAGATGACGGTAAAAGGACGCTCCGCTGAGCTGACGTTCTCGCAAATCGGTAGTGGTCTGGTTAGCAAAGACGGTCAACCGCTTACGGGCTTTACGGTGGCTGGGGCCGATAGCGTTTTTGTTCCGGCTCAGGCGCGTATCGACGGCAAACGTGTGCTTGTTTCGTCTCCCAGTGTGGCGCATCCGATAGCCGTTCGTTTTGCCTGGGACGAAGCCGCCCAACCAAATCTGTTCAATAAAGAAGGGCTTCCCGCCCGGCCATTTCGAACGGATAATCCGCTCAAGGGTAAGCGCCTATTGGAACATAATCGCTCAGCAACGTCGGATCGTCGGAACGGACGTTCGACTCAATCAATAACCCGAAACAACCAATGAAAAAGACACTCACCCTTTGTGTGTTGGTGGCTGCTATTGCCCTAACCGTTCCCGCTTACAGTCAGGAGCAATCAACCAAACCGGCCGTTCCTTCGGCTGATGCCAAAATCAAGGCAGATGCCGAACTGGATAAGAAAGCGGCCGAGTGGATTGCTTCGCTGAACCTGAACGATGCGCAAAAAGAAAGTCGCCTGACCAACGTGGTCGCAACGCATCTGAAAGCCGTCCGCGACTGGCATAATGAGCATCCGGCCAGTACGGTTCCGGCAGGCATTAATCCTCTAACGGGTAAACCGCTATCCGAGCTTGACCGCCAACTAATTGCCGATTCGGCCATTCCGGCAACGGTTCATCAGGCATTGATGATGGGGCTGCAAAACGATCTGGATAAAAACCAGGTCAACGCCATTCTGGACAAATACACCATCGGTAAAGTGGCTTTCACGATGAACGGCTACCGGGCTATTGTCCCCAATATCACTCCTACCGAAGAAGCAACGATTCTGGGCTTTCTGGAGCAGGCCCGCGAACAGGCAGTCGATTACAAAAGCATGAAAGAAATCTCGGCCATTTTCGAGATCTACAAAACCAAATCAGAACAGTATCTGAACGCCAACGGCCGCAACTGGCGGGAGATGTATAGTGCCTACACTGCAGCCATCAAAGCCAAAAAAGCCGCCGAGAAGAAGCCGTAAGGGGTATTAGTTAACGTGAATAATGGAGGATTTACGAATAGAATAATACTCGTTTTTTGTCATCCCGACCTAAGGAGGGATCTTGGGCAAGGGACTATTTACCGAAGATCCCTCCTTAGGTCGGGATGACAAAAAACAATAGTATAAACAACTGACAATCAGTGGAAAATTGCAGATTCTATCCGTTGTTCACGTTAGTTATCAGGATAATTTGAGATTCCTCCCTGGGGACTAGGCGTACCAGTCGGAATAAAAAAAAAGAGATAAAAAAATGACGATGAAAACCCTCTATACAACCCTTTTCTTCTGTCTTACCCTGCTTAGCTCGTCAGTAGCGCAACTGGCTAAATGGCAGTCGGGATTGGTGGTGGATGAGTTTGTGGTCGAAAATCCGCCATTTCCGGAAAGCCATGCAGCTACGATTGTCGAAACCCCGACGGGGCTGGTGTCGGCCTGGTTTGGCGGTACTAAAGAGCGTAATCCAGATGTATGTATCTGGGTGAGTCGGCAGGAAAAAGGGCACTGGCTACCTCCGCAAAACGTAGCCAACGGCATCATCAATGATACGCTTCGGTATGCCTGCTGGAACCCGGTGTTGTATCAAATTCCGAAAGGTGATCTGATGCTGTTCTACAAAGTCGGTCCGAGTCCCTCGAAATGGTGGGGAGAATTGAAAACTTCCTCAGATGGCGGCCGTACCTGGTCGACCGCACGTAAGCTACCCAACGGCTACCTTGGCCCGGTCAAGAATAAACCCGTTCTACTCGCCAACGGAAATCTGTTCTGCCCGAGCAGTACCGAAGGCGACGGCTGGAAACTACATTTTGAAATCACCCCCGACTTCGGTAAAACCTGGCGAAAAATCGGTCCGATCAACGCCGACCGAACGCTGAATGCCATCCAGCCGAGCATTCTGACGTACGGGAACGGTAAACTACAAATTCTGGCACGCAGCAAAGACCGGGCTATTCTTGAATCCTGGTCGATGGATAACGGTGAAACCTGGTCACCACTGGCCAAAACATCGCTGCCCAACAACAACTCCGGCACCGATGCAGTCACCCTGAAAGATGGTCGGCAGGTGCTGGTCTATAACCATGTATTGCCACCGGGCAATCTGGCGAAAGGGCCACGTACGCCCCTGAACTTAGCCGTATCGAACGATGGTAAAAACTGGTTGGCAGCCGTCATTCTGGAAGATTCTCCCATCAGTCAGTATTCGTACCCCTCCGTGATTCAGACCAGCGATGGAATGATCCATGTGATCTACACCTGGCGTCGGCAGAAGATCAAGCACGCGGTCATTGACCCTAAAAAGCTAAAACTAAAACCCATTGAAAACGGTATCTGGCCTGCATTGGACGGCTACATAGCGCCTGTAGCGAACGAGATAACGAAAGAGTAGAAAATACCCCACCCTAATCCCTCCCCTTAACATATGGGGAGGGACTTTTTGGAGTCCATCTCATGGCCTTCCTCTGGAAAACAGACAAAAGACTATTCGGATTCCGCATTATGCCCCTCCCCTGAAATCAGGGTAGGGGTTGGGGTGGGGTTGATTTGAACAAGACAATAACGAATGACACAGAACTTAACCATACATTTTCCCGGTAAACTGGTTTTCGGCAAGGGCTCTCTGGCGGGTCTGGCCGACGAAATCAGAGCGTTGTCGCCCCAAAGCGTTTTGCTAATAACCATCGTGCCGCTGTTAGCGCAGCTTAGCCCGTTGGTCGAAACGCTAAAGGCGAACGGTATTGCCGTACAAATCGATACCAGCATTGTTCAGGAACCGTCGTTTGCCGACTTCAAGACGTTGATGCAAACCGTCGGGCCGTTTAACCCGGATGTTGTGCTGGGTGTTGGAGGTGGCAGTGTGCTGGACGTTGCCAAACTGGTAGCCGCTCAACTCGAAAACGACCAGACGCTAACCGATATGCTGGGCATCGGCAACCTGAACGGACGCCGAAAAAAACTGATCTGCGCACCTGCTACGTCAGGAACAGGCAGCGAAGCCTCGCCCAATGCCATCCTGGTCGACGAGGCCGATAATCAGAAGAAAGGCATCATCAGCCCATTTCTGGTTCCCGACATCGTGTACGTCGATCCGTTGCTGACGCTAAGTGTACCGGCATCCATCACGGCGGCAACGGGTATCGACGCGCTCACGCATTGTCTGGAGGCATACACCAACAAGTTCGCGCAGCCGTATATCGACATGTATGCCTACGAGGGCATGCGCCTGATTGCCGATAACATTGTTCAGGCGGTCCGTAATGGGGCCGATGAAGAGGCCCGGACACAGGTCGCGATGGGTAGTTTGCTCGGTGGTTTTTGCCTGGGGCCGGTCAATACGGCGGGGGTTCATGCGCTGGCGTACCCGTTAGGCAGCCTGTTCCATCTGCCACACGGCCTTTCCAATGCCTTACTGCTGCCGTATGTGATGGAGTTCAACATACCAGCCTCGGTTCGTCGGTATGCACAGGTGGCGGTTGCGCTGGGCTGCGAACGAGCAGACTCCTGTGCTGAAACAGCCGCGAGTGGTGTCCAGAAAATTCGTGAACTCATTCGGGAATGCGGCATTCCGGCCCGCTTGCGGGATGTGAATGTGCCTTATGAGGCCATTCCGCAGATGGCCGACGATGCGTTGACGATCACCCGATTACTGAAAAATAATCCGCGCGACATAACCCGCGCGGATGCTATAGCTATTTATACAGCCGCTTATTAACGTATGAAAAAGAAATACCGGGGTGTTGTTGTTCCGCTGGTTACGCCCCTGACCGAAACGTATCGACTGGATGTAGCGGCCGTTGAACGAATGATGGGCAACCTGCAGGCTGCCGAAGCGATGCCCTTTGTACTAGGCACAACGGGCGAAGCCACATCGCTTCCCATGTCCGTAAAGAAGGCGTATGCCAACGAAGCTGCCCGGCTCAAATCGGCCGACATGTTGCTATACGCCGGTATTTCGGGAAATTGTCTGGAAGAGTCTGTCGAGCTGTCGAATTACTGTTTTGATGTGGGCGTCGATGCGGTATGTGCTACGCTGCCCAGTTATTACGCTCTGTCGGATTCCCAGATGAAGCGGTATTTCGAACAACTGGCCGATCAACTGAACGGTCCATTGATCATCTACAATATCTTCGCTACAACACGCATGTCGATTCCAATTTCGCTCATCGACGAGTTAAGCTACCATCCAAACATCGTTGGGCTTAAAGATTCGGAGCGTAGTACAGAACGACTTGCCGAGTCTGTTGCGCTTTGGGCTGATCGGCCTGATTTCAGCCATTTTATGGGTTGGGCGGCCCGGTCGGCTCATGCTTTACTGGCGGGCAGTGATGGACTTGTTCCCAGCACCGGAAATCTGTTTCCCGGCATCTACCGCGATATGCTGAAGGCTGTCGAAGAGGGCGACGAAGAGAAGGCGTTTTATTATCAGAACCAGTCCGATCTGTTTGGCCACGTGTACCAGTCGGGTCGAACGCTGGGCGAGTCATTATGGGCGCTTAAAGTGCTGATGCAGGAGAATGGCCTTTGCGGTACGACCATGATGCCCCCGTTGCAACCTCTTTCCGAACAGGAAGAAACCGAGCTAAAAACCGCCTTCGCCGACCTGCTGGTTAAGGAAGAGATACAACTATAAGTTCGCCGTTTACAGCCTTCGGGTTACGGTTGGCAGATGCTAAAACTGTTGTCAGTAATGCGGGTGGAAACCCGCGATTTCTAAAGTTAGCGGGTTTCCACCCGCATTACACGATGAACACAACTAATAAACCGATAATCGGCATTACAATGGGTGACCCGGCCAGCATTGGCCCCGAAATCGCTGTGAAAGCCCTGCTGAATCCTGCTGTTTACGAGCTATGTAATCCTATTCTGGTGGGCGATGCGGACGTTTTTCGGGATATTACCGAACGGCTAGCCCTCAATGCCCTCATCAATCCAGTTCAGGCTGTCGATGAGGCAAAATTTGAACTGGGTACGGTCGATGTATACGATCTGGCGAATGTCGATCTGGCGCAGTTGACATTCGGCGAAATATCGGCGATGGCCGGAGAAGCAGCTTTTGCTTCCGTCAAAACCGTGATCGAGCTGGCCCTGGCCGACAAAATCGACGCGACCGTAACCGGGCCAATCAACAAGAAATCCATCAACGAAGCGGGGCATCATTTTGCGGGGCATACCGAAATCTACGCGCATTATACCAACACCAAAAAATACGGGATGCTGCTGGTGGAAGACCAAATGAAAGTGATTCACGTATCAACCCACGTATCGCTTCGACAAGCCTGTGATCTGGTCAAAAAAGACCGGATTCTGGAAGTGATCGAGTTACTGCACAACGGGCTGATCTCACTGGGCGAAACCAATCTGAAAATTGGCGTAGCGGGTCTGAACCCACACGCGGGCGATTCGGGGCTTTTTGGGACAGAAGACGACGAGGAAATTCTGCCAGCCGTGCTGGAAGCGAAACGGCGTGGTTTTGATGTGGAAGGTCCGGTTCCGGCCGATACCCTATTCTCGAAAGCAGCAACGGGCTATTACGGCGGTGTTGTGGCCATGTACCACGACCAGGGACACATTCCATTCAAGCTGACCGGCTTCAAATGGAACGCCGAAAAAAAGCAGATGGACAGCGTAAAAGGGGTTAATATTACGATGGGCTTACCCATCATCCGCACGTCGGTCGATCATGGAACCGCCTTCGAAATTGCCGGAAAAGGCGTCGCCAGCCCCGATGCCATGGTGTTAGCCATTGAGTCGGCGGTGAGGTTATCAAAAGAGCGAAAGAGTGAAAGAGCGAAAGAGCGGCAGTTGGTATAATCTTTTCTATCGTTCAGCAATCCACGCTTTCGCTCTTTCACTCTATCGCTCTTTAAACTATGCTTGCTGTTGTTGCTGATGATTTGACGGGAGCCGCTGAGCTGGCGGGGATTGGCGTTACTTATGGGTTGACCGTAGAACTTGCCATGTTCGTCAACCTCCGATCAAAAGCGGATTTGCTGGTGATTTCGACCGATGCCCGTTCAGTTTCGGAAAAGGAGGCCGTTCGGGAAATGACGGGTGTGAGTGCAGCTTTACGCATGATGAATCCCGAACTGATTTTTAAAAAAGTTGATTCGGTACTTCGTGGACATGTCATTGCCGAAACGAAAGCGCAGTTGACGGTTCTTGGTCTGGAACGGGCATTTATTGTTCCGGCCAATCCGGCCTTGGGTAGAATCCTGATCGACGGGCATTATTACGTTCAGGGGCAACCGATCCACCAGACCCATTTTTCAAAAGACCCGGAATTCCCGATAACGGAATCGAATGTCATGAAGCGATTAGCGGTGAATGAGGCACCAATGGCTGTTCAATCTGCTACAGCAACGTTGCCTGAACGGGGGATTGTCATTGGTGAGGTGGGCACGCAGGGTGATCTGATGACCTGGGCTAACCGACTTGACGAACAGACCCTACCGGCTGGTGGAGCTGGTTTTTTTACCGCTATTCTGGAGGCTCGTTACGCCCTCAAAAAAACGGCTCGTCTGTCGGGAGCATTGGGCGTATGCAGACTTTATGTGTGTGGAAGCGCCTTTGGACACCGTGTTGAGCTGGTAAAAAATGCAGCCATGGCCGGAAATTTCGTTTGTTATATGCCAGATGCTCTGATGGCATCCGCCGACGAGCACCCCGTCGAATTAGCCGATTGGGTGTCCAGTATTGTTACATGTTTTCAACGGCATGAGCAGGTTATTATGGCAATTAATGCCGATTCGAACGTTGATACGCAGGGATTAGCAATCCAGTTACGGACAACCCTGGCAAAAGCTGTAAAGCGCGTGCTTGGCCAGATTCCCGTAGACGAATTGATTATCGAAGGTGGCTCAACAGCATCGGCTGTGCTGCGCGAAATGGGCGTTAATCGGCTGTCTCCAACGCAGGAATTGGCCGCTGGTGTTGTCCGAAGTGCTGTTGTTGGCAATAGCCATTTGCATATAACCGTAAAGCCAGGCAGTTACCGCTGGCCAACTGATTTATGGGCATTTCATGGTCATTGAATGCTGCATAATAAACGTTTTCTATCTTTTTTTCTGTCATTCCGAGGAACGAGGAATCTTCGGGCGAGGAAGAAAACACGATGCTTAGCCGAAGATTCCTCGTTCCTCGGAATGACAGAAAACGTTTATTACAATGTATAGAATGACATGCCATTAATGACACTAAATGACGATTTAAATGTCAAACCCGACCTTAAACGTAATTGATTTCCTGATAATTGGCGCCGTGTTGATTATCAATCTGTATTTCGGGCTTCGCTACGCCCGCAACCAGCGCACAACCGAAACCTATTTTGCCGCTCGTGGCCGGGTACCTGCCTGGGCCATCGGGATGTCGCTGCTGGCGACGCTGATCAGCAGCGTTACGTTTCTGGGGTATCCCAGCGAAGGCTTTTCATCGAACTGGCTTTTGTTGGTGCAGGGCCTGATGGTACCTATCGTGCTGCTCGGAACGATCTGGTTCATTGTTCCGCTGTATCGTAAAGCAATCGGTCTGAGTACCTACGAATATTTCGAAAAAAGGTTTGGTGCGTTTGCCCGCTACTATAGCTCCACAGCGTTCGTCCTCAGGCAGTTTTCGTCGATGGGAACGGTTTTCTTTCTCCTGTCGGTAGCCCTCACCAACATGACCGGTGGCGACACGTTCTACATCATTGTTGTCGTCGGCCTGATCATCATCACTGTAAACCTGCTGGGCGGTATCGAAGCGGTTATCTGGCTCGATGTGTTTCAGGGCTTTATGCTCTTTGCGAGTGGTATTCTCTGCGTCGTGGTCATTCTGCTTTCGGTCAAGGGCGGCTTTTCGGAGGTTATCAACGTCGCTTCGGCCAACGGACGAACCGGCTTCGGGCCGTACGATCTGGACTTTACGAAGCTGACCTTCGTAGTAATGGCCATCAACGGTATGTTCTACGCCATCCAGAAATATGGAACCGACCAGACGGTAGTGCAGCGGTACCTGACTGCCAAAACCGACAAAGCCGCCATCCGGGCGTCGATACTGGGCATTTCGCTGACCGTTCCGGTCTGGGCGTTGTTTATGTTTATTGGCACCGCTCTGTTCGTCTATTACAAGCAGCAGCCACTTCCAGAAGGCAT
This sequence comes from Spirosoma aerolatum, assembly GCF_002056795.1. Taxonomy (NCBI): domain Bacteria; kingdom Pseudomonadati; phylum Bacteroidota; class Cytophagia; order Cytophagales; family Cytophagaceae; genus Spirosoma; species Spirosoma aerolatum. The sequence goes on from NZ_CP020104.1 coordinate 2,789,027, forward strand.
GCGCCCGGACGCGGTGTTCCCGTATTTTATCATGACCCGATTCCCGACGGGCGTGGTTGGGTTCATTCTGGCGGCCATGATCTCAGCCGCTATTTGTAGCCTTAGCGCCGATCTGAACTCACTGGCTGCTGTTGGTCTGGAAGATTTCTACAAAAAATTACGGCCAACCCGTACCGACCGCGAGTACCTGACTGTTAGCAAAACGATTGTCGTCGTATCGGGCCTGATTGCCATTGGCATCGGAGCCATCTATTTGCAGGCCGGTAACGAAGGCGTTCTGGGCATTGTCTTTACGCTATACGCCATTTTTTCGGGCGGTATTGTCGGTATTTTTCTGCTGGGTATATTCAGCGCACGGGCCAACAAACAGGGTGTTAACATGGCCATAGTCGTCTGCATATTGTTTACGGCCTATGCCTTTCTGACCTCCACCCAAATCGGTTATGGCGACGGAAAAAAACTCCTGCTTGACCTCGGAGTGTATAATTTCACACACCACAAACTGATGCTGGGCGTATACAGTCACCTGATCGTGATTGGCGTGGGATATGTTGCCAGTCTGTTTTTTCCTAAACCCGAACTGGACGCTAATTTGCTGTATAGCGGCTGGCGGAAACAGTCGAAAGCAAAGCTGGCAGAAGGTACGTCGAAACGTACAGCATATGGCAACGCAGGAAAAATCACTGCTGTTCTGCTGCTGATCAGTAGTATCGCTACAGTGGCTCAAACGTCTGACGATCTATTCAGAAAGCCACTCAAAGACGTTGTTCACCAGGCCGAAAGCCGGGAATTGGTCAGAATTCGGTATCCTGAAGAGTTGGTGAAAGACAAATATGGGTAAATCTGTAAAAACGGACCGCTTCGATTTCTATAGTAGGTTTGACCTGTATTGACCAGATGAATACTCAAAGGGGACTACGCCAGCATGACAGTCGGACGGCCGATGTCGCTATTTTTTTTGGATCAGTAATGGCCTTCAATTCATTCGTAATGATCGTAACTCAGTGGCGATGGCTGGTCCAATGTCCCTAACCGATAGTACATAAGCGCATCGGGTAAATTAGGCTTATAACTATTGTCATTTTCTGAACCAGTGTTTAGAAAATGTAAAATGAAAGTGGATGAATGTTTTTATAGGCCGTAGAATGATGATATATCGGTATGTTTCGGCAATATCACTTAAAGTTGTGTGTATTTGGAAGCTATCTGAGGATAGGTGATTTCACGAATCACCCTTATCCGCACGACGCAGTCTTATCCTGGTGACCAAAAAACTAGTTCTAGCCTGAATTTTGTTTCAAATGTTAAATATCTATAAAACAGGCGGTTATTAACACTTCTTAACAAGTGTACTCAGCGAAGGAAGCAGCTATACCCTGTAGTTTTGGCGAGTTCTTACAAACTATTCATGTGGCTAAATCTACCGCTATATGCTTTCTTTCAAACGCCTGAATCGGCTTGTGGGCTGGCTCATATTTGCCATTGCGCTCGTGACCTATGCCATGACCGTCGAACGCACAGCCAGTTTCTGGGACTGTGGTGAGTTCATTGCTTCCTCGTTCAAACTTCAGATTCCTCACCCACCCGGCGCTCCGTTGTTTCTGATGCTGGGCCGGATTTTCTCCATGCTGTCGCTAGGGGATTTAACGCGAGTAGCTTACTGGATCAATATGGTCTCGGTCGTTGCCAGCGCCTTCACGATTCTGTTTCTATTCTGGACCATTAGCTTGCTCACGCAAAAGCTGTTAGCCACTCGATACGCCAGCCAGCCAGGCAGCGAGTACAGTCCGGCCGATAGCCGGTTGATTATTGGCTCCAGCGCTGTAGGCGCCTTGGCGTATACCTTCTCCGATACCTTCTGGTTTTCTGCTGTTGAAGCCGAAGTGTACGGCATGTCTTCGTTTTTTACGGCTATTGTGGTGTGGGCTACCTTTACTTGGGAACGTATTGAGGACGAGGCTACAGCCAATCGCTGGCTTATCCTGATTGCCTATCTGGTTGGCCTCTCGATAGGCGTTCATTTACTCAATCTGGTTATTCTACCTGCACTGACGCTTATTTATTACTTCCGCAAATGGTCTAAACCAACGTTCTGGGGGGGCGTAATGGCAATAGGCGTTGGGCTAGCTATATTGGGACTGATCAATGCATCGATTCCTGGGCTTCCGGCCATGGCTTTCGTGGTAGAGCGATTCGGTGTCAACACGGTAGGGTTACCCTTCAACTCCGGTACGATTTTATTTGTACTAGCGATGATCGGAGCCGTGACCTATGGTCTGGTTTGGTCCATACGTCGCCAAAAGGTGCTGCTGAATACAGCGCTGCTTGCGGTTGCCTTTCTACTGATTGGGTATGCTTCCTACATGCAGGTGCTGGTCCGGGCAGGCTATAACCCGCCCATCAATGAAAACGATCCCAGTGATATCCTCAAATTCCGGGCGTATCAGAATCGGGAGCAGTATGAAAGCCGTTCCTTGCTGTATGGCCCCATTTTTACGGCACGACCCATTGACTCAAAAAAGGGTGCGCCCATCTGGAAGCGCGATAAGGATAAATATATCATCGTCGATTATTACCCCGAATACATCTACGCTCCTGGCGACCAAATGCTGTTTCCCCGTATCTATAGTACGCACCTGAACCATCCTCAATTATACCGACAGTTGCTTGGACTGGCCGAAGGGCAGAAGCCGACCATGGGGGATAATCTGAGATTTCTGTTTACCTATCAGCTCAATCACATGTGGTGGCGCTACCTGATGTGGAATTTTGCCGGGCGGGAAAGCGATGTGGAAGGAGCTACATATCTGTTGCCTTGGTCATCGAATCAACACCTGCCCGATCTACTAAAAACCAACAAAGCCCACGACAACTTTTACATGCTGCCGTTTCTGCTGGCCCTGTTGGGGATGGTGGTTCAGTATCGGCATCGTCGACCCGATTTTGTTACGGTAGGCATACTTTTCCTGCTGACGGGCATTGCACTCCAGATTTTCTTAAATTCTCCCCCTTCCGAACCCCGTGAACGCGACTACATCTACGTGGGGTCCTTCTATTTCTTTGCCATCTGGCTTGGACTGGGCGTGGTGGCTATGGTCGATTTCGTCCGTGCAATCATCGCGCGCTTTCAGTCTGTAGCGTTTCGCCATGAATTTGTCTTGGGAATGTGCCTATTGATTCCAATCATGATGTGTGTCAAAAGCTGGGATAATCACAATCGGGATCACCGCTTTCACTCGGTTGATTTTGCCAAGAACATGCTCAACTCGTGCGCCTACAATGGGATTCTGTTTACCGAAGGCGATAACGATACGTTCCCCCTTTGGTATGCCCAGGAAGTGGAAGGCTTTCGGCGCGATGTACGGGTGTGTAATCTGAGTCTGCTGGGTACAGACTGGTACATTCAGCAGATGAAGCGGAAGACCTATGAGTCAGATGCAGTTCCGATGTCGTTAGAGCTCGATCAATTTAGTAAAGGCAAGAATGATATTGTTCCCTTCTACGAGATCGCCGGGGTCAAAAACGGGATTGATCTGAAGCAATACATCAGTTTGGTTAAAGCGAACAATCCCGCCATTCAGGTGCCCTTGACGACGGGTGAAATGACGAATATTTTGCCTTCATCCGTCCTGTTTCTACCCATTGACAAACAAGCGGTGGATCAGGCAAAATTTGTTCCGGCTTCTCTACGTCCGCTGCTGAAAGACACCATGCAATGGACCATTGGTAAAAAAGATCTGCTAAAACCAGATCTGGTGATGCTCGATATGATTGCCACCAACAATTGGAAGCGCCCCATTTATTTTTCCAGTACGCTGGCCAATGAGCATTACCTAAACCTAAAAAATTACCTGCAGCTAGAAGGGTACGCGTACCGGTTAATGCCAGTAGCGGTTCCGGGAGCCACCGACGGTTACGTCAACTCCGAGGTGATGTATGACACTATGATGCACAAGACGTTCTGGCGGGAGTTCAATAATCCTGAGGTGTACTACGATGAGACCTACAAAGGGCCGCCCGTCATTTCGGCTCGCCTGGCGTTCCTGCGATTGACGGACCAGCTTTTACGAGAAGGCCAACTGGACAAAGCACGTCAGGTGCTGGACTATTCGCTCAAGGTGATGCCCGACAAGAGTCTACCCTACGACCAGATAGTAGCGAACTATGTGCCGTGTCTGTTTGCGGTCAATGATGCTAAAAAGGCCCTGTCATTGGCGGATACGATGGTTCATCGCGCCGACCAGAACCTAACCTACGCCAAAACCAGCCAGAGCACATTCAGCAGCCCAAACGGCGACCTGTATGTTTTGCAAACGATTGTTGAGGCCTGTAAACAAGCAAACCAGCCCGTTGCAACGGCCAAGTACGATGCTATTTTCCAGAAGCATCTGAAGGCGTTTGACTAGGGTATTCGGACCGATAGGCCCTAGGAAAAAATCGATCCCAATTAATCTATGTCCCATAGCGAGCTTGTAAACCGTGCCATTTGAGGCTCTATTAAGGATGGCCGTGTTCCAGGCGCTAGCTTGGAAAAAGGATTTCTCTTCTCCAGTATTCCATCAGCTAACCTACCCGTTAGTTAGCTGATGGAATACTGAAACCTGTCCATCACTGCCAACAGGGCTACTACGGCACGGATGTATTTTTAACTATAGACAGATTTAGACCGACTGTAAAGCTGGGCCGAGGACTTAGGCAAACTCCGCTGAGCCAGAAACTAAATCAAGTCTACATTTCCCTACTCAGTTGTGTTGGAATATGGTAAAACACTACATCTACGAAGAATAGTCCGTTTATTGGCCGATTCCAATCAGGACATGACAGGTTATAAAACTTAATCTTTTGATAGGTTTACGGAATGGCATAATTCCTGCTTAGCCTAATGGCTTCACTTAATCAAGTCATTGATTTTCATAACTATAAAATTTGAGTTTACTTCGTAGCGGATTTATAGTGTTGATTACACTGCCAGCGCTACCGAGGATACGCGGTACCAAGTTCCGCCTTCGGTAGGCGCGTAATGATTACTTCACGAATGATCAACAAATAGAATGGACACCCCTTTGAAGTTGCTCGTCGTGGAGGACGACATGATCATTGCCGCCAACATCGCCCTGCAACTCACCAGACTTGGCTATGAGGTCAGCGGGATTGTGCCCAGGGGCGAAGAAGCCATCCTACATGCTGAAACCAACCGGCCTGACCTGATTCTGCTCGATATCAGTCTCAAAGGCTCACTCGACGGTATCGATACCGCCCATGCTATCCACCAGCAGTGGAACATCCCAATTATTTACGTCACGGCCAATACCGACGAGGCTACCTTTGCCCGGGCAAAAAAAACACATCCCTACGCTTACATCGCCAAGCCGATCCGGGCCATTGAGTTACAACGGGCTATCGAGCTGGCCATGAGCCGCCTGGCCGACGAGCCTCCCACCGCTGCCAACCCTGCCCCCGACGCACCCTTTGTGCTCAGTGACCGGATTTTTGTGCGGCACCGCGAAAAGATCGTCAAGATTTTCATCGCCGATATTCTCTACGTGGAAGCTGACCGCAACTATTGCCACCTCTACACGGCCAACAAAGAATATCTGCTGACAACGACCCTGAAGGTGATGGAAGACAAACTCCCGGCCAACTTTTTTGTACGTGTACACCGCTCCTATCTGGCCAATCTGACGCAGGTTGATGAGGTAGGCGAAGGTCATATCGGAATTGGGGGTAAAACAATTCCGCTCAGCCACCTCCTGCGCGAGACACTACTGAAACGAATTCAGACCATTTGAGACCGCCGGGCGAAACCGGCATTACCGTTCACACATCCGGTAAGAAAATCCCCCCTTTCGGACAGTAAAAGGATACGCTCGTCCGGGCGAACTAGGTTGGGAAATACGAGGGCGATAGTTTAGATCCGTTATCAGCCAAATCGCTTTGCCGGGCTGATTGGGCCGCTCCGTTTCAGACCACAGCCAAACTATGTTTAACCATGCCGTTCCCGTTTGCCACTATTCGTTCGCCGGCGATTTTTTGCTTCCTGTGTATCATGCCCGCTGCCATCTTGCAGGCCTACCGTGGCTACGATTACCACTTATACGAACCACAGCATCAGGGTAAGTTATACGCGCGGTTCAAAACAGAAACCCCTCATCTGGCGAATAGAATCGGGAACGAGTCACCTCCTGTCCGATTTTGACCTATTCGGCTGCGAGCTAATTACCGCTTCCTCCTTAACCGATTCTGTTCATGCCATCACTGGGCTGTAAATGGCGCGGTGGTTTAAACCCAAAACTTTATGCAAACGGTAGGCATCCTTGGCGGTGCTGGCTTCATTGGCAGCTACATCACCCAAAAATTTCTGACCGAAGGATATGTCGTGAAAGTATCGGCTTCTGACCCGGCCAACGCCGAAAAGTACGCTCACCTGAGCACCCTCAACAGGGCCGAAAACCTGATGCTGGTGACCTGCGATGTGCGCGATGTGGCTGCACTTGAGTTGTTTATGCAGGGCTGCACGATTGTGGTACACGGCGGCACACCTTTTCAACTGGCAGTAGAAGACCCGCAGCGCGACCTGCTAGACCCCACCATCCGGGGTACAGAAAATTTTCTGGCCATCGCCAAGCGAACCGAGGGGCTCAAAAGTGTGGTGTTCATCGCTTCGGTGGCGTCCTATAATACTTCGTTTCCAATGCCTCACCCTAACCACCCCGCCGGTCAGGTATTTTCCGAAGCTGATACGCCCTGGTTCAGTGCGGAAGACCATCCCTACGGACAAGCCAAGTTTCTGGCCAACCAGGTCGTACGGAAATTCATCGAGGACAACCCGGATTTACCCTTCGAGATCACTACCGTTTCGCCCGTTTTTGTCATTGGCACCAGCTTGTCGCCCCGCGCCGATTCAACGTCGATGGGTATGCTCCACCTGTTTAAAAACAAGTTCGCCCCCAACCCATTCGTCGAGATGCTGTTTGCCAACGATATAGCCTTTTCGGTGGTGGATGTGCGCGATGTGGCCGAGGCCGTTTTTCAGGCAGCTACCCGGTCGGGCTTGCACGGCAAAAACTACCTCCTTTCGAGTGAAAGTTACCGCATCTCCGATCTGTCGCTTATGCTGAACCAGCAACCGCCCGCAGTCGAAGCTGCACTTGTATACAGCAACACCCTGGCGACCAATGACCTTGGCGTAGCGTTCAGGTCGGCACAGGAAACGTTACAGCAGGCCGTGTAGAAGGCTGGCTCAGGAATTCACCCGATCAACTCACATAACCTATACACCCATGAAAACCAGTAATCTAGTTTTCCTCATGGCCCGGCTGTTGACGCTGCTGCTCCTCCCGGCTTTCGCAGCCACCACCCTCGCTCAGGGCCTCAACCCCGAAGCGGTTGCCTTTACCAAAACCTACCAGACTGCCTATAACAAAGGTGACCGGCCCACGCTGATGACCCTTTTTGCCGACAATGTTGGCTGGGTAAACCCCGATGGCAGTGTAACGCCCGGTTCTAAAGCCGATGTAGAAGCCGACTATGTACGCGATTTCGGCGAAACGGCCGGGTCGTATATGGACTTCGCGGTGGTCAGCACCGAGGCCCAGCCCGACGGCAAGGTGAAAATCGGCACGACCGTCAGCGGCTACGATTTTGTGCGGAAAACCGGCGCGAAGCTAAACCCTACAGCGGGCACCTACGAGATGCTGATCGGCAAGGTCGGCGGACAGTGGAAAATCAGTCAGGTCAAGTGGACTATGAACACGATTGGGCTTGAGATGCGCGACCTGATGAAGCGATTTCAGGATGCCTACAACCGCGAGGACGTAGCGACCCTGAAAATGATGTTCACCGCCGATGCCGTGCGGACAGCTACGGACGGCACCACCACAAAAGGGGCTGCGATAGTTGATTTTTACACACAGGGGTTTGTCGATGCTGACGTGACCAACGTCATTTCGCTGGCCAGTGTTAGCCCGCAATTCGATGGCAGCGTGATTTTCACGGGAACCTATCACCTAACGGGGCGGTCGGCAAAAGGAGAGCGGATCGTGCGAGAAGGGGCTTATAGCAACACGGCTGTCAAAGAGAACGGGCAGTGGAAGATCAGCCGCAACACACAATCCAAACTCGTCAAAACGGTGGTTTATCACAAAGTGGCCGACTATGTCGCCTGGAAAAAAGGCTTCGATCTGTTTTATAACGAACGAATGCTGGCAGGCGAACTAAGTGCCGAAGTCAGTACGCTGGCCGACGACCCCAACACGGTTTGTATCATCAGCGAGTGGGCCTCGCCCGACGCACCGAAGGCTTTTTTTGCTCGCCCGGATTTGGCGGAAACAATGCGGAAAGATGGTGTTATTGGTAAGCCTACTATGCTGATTATGAGCAAGGAATAATCGGTTCTGCCCCACCACATTCGCCCTTTTTATTCAGTCAGTCCAAAATTCCATAACCAATCAAACTAAACATTGAGAACCAATCAAGTACCCAAGATGCTGGCCGTTGTTATGGCCTTGTTCCTGTTTGCCACAGGTTGCAATACGCCCGCAAAGGAAACGGCTACCCAAACGACCGACGCGTCGGCAATGACACCTGAACAAAAGCAGGCGATTGAACAGGAAATTTCTTCCCTTGTGAAAGAATTCTTCCAACAGGTCGAAAAACTGGACATTGAAACGTGCATGACATACTTTGAAAATACACCTGATTTTCAGGCCGTCAATCCCGATGGCACCCTGGGCGACTACGATGCCCTCAAAAAACTGAACGCAGACGGGTTTAGCCAGATGAAGACGTTGAGTGTCGTGCCAGCTAAGGAAGTGATTCGGGTTTTGACTGACTCGCTGGTGCTTTATACGTTCTCGATGGAACAGAATGCAACGCTCAAAACCGGCCAGAAAATGAAGTTTGAGCACGTAGCGGGAACGATGCTCTTTACCAAAATCAATGGTGCGTGGAAAGCGACGTTTTACCACGAGTCGGCAGCGGCACCGGTAGCCGTTAAGTAGCCGTATTTAAAAAAAGCAAAGTCATTCACGGCACATTGTTGAGTACTGATACTGCAAAAAAAGCCGTACTCTTTAATTAACTACCTGCATTAGATGAAGAATATGTACAAAAATAATTCACTCCTTATCATAATTACTTTATCAGTTTTATTAGCATCGGCAACCGTTCACGAATTAATGGGTCAGGCAAATTCTACACCCGTTATTAATCAAAAAGCAGAACATATTCTACAATCAACGATTAACAGGACTACGTATCATTTATCTATTTCATTACCTCAGCATTATTCTCCAAAAGACACAGTTCGTTATCCTGTATTATATATTCTGGACGGAGGATTAGCTTTTCCTATTGCCCATGCTGCCCGAACGTCAATGGACATGTTTGGCGATCTGGATAAAATGATAATTGTAGGAATTGAGTACGAATGGAAACAGTCACTAACATCTTGGATGACAAATAGATGGAAAGATTACACACCGACCAAAGATGCCGCATTTGATGCAAGTCCTACGTACACAAAAGCATTTGGTTTGACTGAAGGTTCTTTATCATCTGGAGGAGCTCCTGTTTTTTTAGATGTAATCAAAACAGAGATTATTCCATTTATTGATAAGCACTATAAAACCACAACAGAACGCGGTATTTCAGGGCATTCATTTGGCGGACTATTTGTGAGTTATTGTCTTTTTATGGCCCCAGATCTTTTCGATAAGTATGGCATAAATAGTCCCTCTTTATGGTGGAACAGTAAAGAACTGTTTAAAATTGAAAAAACATTTTCAGCAAAAAATCAATCGTTACCCGTCAAAATTTTCATGTCTGTTGGCAGCATGGAAGGCAAATCAATGACGCCTGTAATGACTGCGTTTGCAGATACGCTAAAGAGCAGAAATTACAAAGGGTTAACCCTCACTACGCACATATTTGACGATGAAACGCACATGTCGGTAGTGCCGGCGATGATTAGTCGAACACTCAGGGTGTTGTATGGCCACAAAAAATAATTCATTTCAGCTAACAACAATGAGAGCACATTGAGCGCCTATAAAACCTGTATCCTCGCAGCCTTTTTTCTATTCGATAGACCCATGAAGATCAGTCAATTTCTCTCTTCGCTCTTACCGGCCACTTTTGCTGTTTTGCTCATTGGCCTGACCGTTGCAGGCTGTAACCCAAAACCAAACGCCGACAAGGCTAACGCACGCCAAACCTACTTTGCCCCCGCCGATACGGGTATACAAACCGGGGGTGTGAAAATAATCCCGATCAAGACTCCGAAAGGCACATTCAACGTGTGGACGAAGCGGATTGGCAACAACCCAACGGTCAAGGTTTTGATTCTGCACGGCGGTCCCGGTGCAGGTCATGAGGCCTACGAGGTATTCGAGAGTTTTCTGCCCAAAGAAGGCATCGAGTTCATTTATTACGACCAGCTCGGCGCGGGTAACAGCGACCGCCCAATCGACAAGAGCTTGTGGGTGCTGCCCCGTTTTGTCGACGAACTGGAGCAGGTTCGGGTCGCTTTAGGGCTAAATAAAGACAATTTTTACCTCTATGGCCACTCGTGGGGCGGCATTCTGGGCATCGAGTACGCACTCAAATACGGGCAAAACCTCAGGGGATTAATTATCTCAGACATGATGAGCAGTGCGCCCGCCTACAGCCGCTATGCCAACGAGGTACTGGCCAAACAAATGGACCCAAAGGTGCTGGCCGAGATCAAAGCACTCGAAGCCAAAGGCGACTTCGCCGACCCGCACTATATGGAACTGTTGCTGCCCAATTATTACGAAAAACACATCTGCCGTATACCAGCTTCACAATGGCCCGAACCGCTGAACCGGGGGTTTGCCAAACTCAATCAGGAGCAGTACGTGACCATGCAGGGGCCAAGCGAGTTTGGCATGGCGGGCAATGCCAATCTAAAAAACTGGGATCGTAGCAAAGACCTGCCCAAAATTACTGTGCCGACGTTGGTTATCGGGGCCACCTACGACACGATGGACCCCAAACACATGGAATGGATGGCCGGGCAAGTGAAAAATGGTACGTTTCTAGTATGCCCCAACGGTAGCCATTTCGCGATGTATGACGATCAGCAAACGTATTTCACCGGGCTGATATCCTTTCTGAAAAAAGGGAATTGATCTCTTCACATTAACCAACCAAACCTCAATGAAAGCCAATCAATTCACCATGATGCTGGCCGCTTTTGCCGCCCTGACCCTGTTTGCCGTCGGCTGCAATACCGCTCCCCAAAAAGCAGATGAGAAACCAGCGGCTCAATCCGATGCACCGGAGTACTTCCTGTTACGGCCCGACGTTGAAAAAGCGTATGGCTATTCCCATGCCGTTCGGATTGGCAATGAACTGAAAATATCGGGTGCGGTCAGTATGGACGAGAAAGGAAACCTGACGGCGAAAGGTGATCTGGGACAACAAATGAAAAATTGCTACGCCGATCTGGACAAAATTCTGAAGCACTATGGCTACACCTGGGACGACGTTGTAGTGGAGAATATTCTGACCACGAACATGCCCGAATTTGTGAACCAGTCGGCTTACCGGAATACGATCTACAAAAAGCAGTTTCCGACTGGGTCGTGGTTTGGCGTAAAGGAATTAGCCTTGCCCGGCCAGTTGATTGAGATTGAGTTAGAAGCCTATAAAGTGCGCTAATTTGTTTAATCGGATTCGATGATGACCCTCATCGTTTTTTACAGATTCCTGCCCTGGCCCCTATCTCTCATGACACGTAGACTAGTTTTTGCCGTTATAGCGAAATGACCTTTCCGCTCACCCATAAATCGGCAACCGCAGGCTCCCTCAATCCAGCGCCTTCATTCATCAAAAGCCGCATCGAGTCCATCGACGTACTGCGGGGTCTGATTATGATCATTATGGCGCTGGACCATACGCGCGATTTCTTTCACGCTCAGGCCTATACCGACGATCCGCTCAATCTCGATACGACCACACCGGTCCTGTACATCACCCGCTGGATTACCCACTTCTGCGCCCCTACGTTTGCCTTACTATCCGGTACGTCCATCTACCTGCAGGGCTTACGAAAATCGCGCAGCGAGTTGAGTTTGTTCCTGCTGAAACGGGGTCTATGGCTCATTGTAGCCGAGGTACTCCTGATTGCACCGGCGGATACGTTTACCCTGTTTAATCCCATCACGCTGGTTGTTTTCTGGTCGCTGGGCATCAGTATGGTGTTCATGGTCGGGCTGACCTGGCTGCCGTTCCGGGTCATACTGAGCCTTGGTTTAGCGATCGTTTTAGGCCATAATCTGCTGGATGCGGTGGAACAGGCACCGGGATTTACGTCGGGTTTTGGGTGGGCGCTGGTTCATGGCGGCAGTCACCGTGTGTTTGACTACGCTCCCGGTCGGGTCATTGTGGTACTATACCCGTTTCTTCCCTGGCTGGGGCTAATGATGCTGGGCTACTGCCTGGGTCGTTTGTTTGAGCCAGCGGTTTCGGCCACGAAGCGTCAACAGTGGCTGGTTTATCTCGGTGCCGGAGCCATTGGGTTATTTGTTGTGCTGCGTTTGCTGAATGGATACGGCGACCCCTTCCCCTGGAGCGTCCAGAAAGACGGCCTCACCACATTGTTCTCGTTCCTGAAGGTGCATAAATACCCACCCTCGCTGCTGTATATGTGCATTACGGTAGGCCCGGGCCTGTTGGGCCTGGCGTTGCTGGAGAATGTACACAATCGCATTACGGGCGTGCTGCGCACCTACGGACGAACAGCCTTTTTTTATTACACGATCCATTTTTATATGCTGCATACCCTGCGCATGCTAGTCTTTTTTGCCGCTGGTCATACCATGACGGAGGCCGATAAGTCGCTGCAAATCATACCAATGCGGTTTGTGCTTCCCGGCGATGGAGGCTACGATCTTGGGGTGGTTTATCTCATTTGGCTAGCCGTTGTCGCGTCGTTGTATCCCCTGTGTCGCTGGTTTGATGCCTACAAAACAACGCACAAAGAGCAGTGGTGGCTGAGCTATCTGTAATCAAGGTTACCACAGAAAGTAAACAATCAAAATCTATTCAGGAAATGAACAAAAGTGAAAATGTGCAAACAAGAACGGTTGTCATTCCTGACGACCTGGAAGCCGTAAAAAAATTATGGTTTGACTATTTAGTTTGGGGGAACGACAAAATGCAGGAACTCTATGGCGTCCATCCCCATAATCCCCAAGAAGCTGTTGAACAGGATATCCAACAGATTGGCAAGTTTCAACCGCCTTACGGACAGCTAATCCTGGCTAGTTATGACGGTAAACTATGTGGACTTGGAAGCCTAAAACGTATCAACTCCGAAATCGGTGAAATAAAACGAATGTTTATTGATCCAGCTACCAGACGAATTGGGGCTGGACGAGCGATCCTCGAAGAACTTCTACTTGAAGCGAAAAAAGTCGGCTATAAAAAACTTCGGCTTGACAGTCCCAAGTTTATGGAAGCAGCTCATTCCTTATACAGAAGTGTTGGATTTCATGACATTGACGCGTATCCGGAAATGGAAATCCCCGCAGAATTTAAAGACTATTTGTTGTTTATGGAATTGGATTTAACCGACGACACTACCTAAATCCGAACGGATAAGCACAGCTAAGCCCAGCCTATGGTGCTGGTGAATCGCTCTTAAAAACAGTCAAATCAACCAATCAAACCCATGAAACAACTCCTGATTTCCCTATCTGCTCTTTGGCTGCTGGTTAGCCTCGGCATGTCGTCATCTGCACAGGCTCAGCAAACGGCAACGACTCAACTCAAAAGTATTCACCTTTTCGATATGCCAGCGGGGGTAACGGAGGCTCAACTGTCGGCGGTGATTGGCGAGCTGAACACGATCATTAAACGGTTGGGGTACAGTAATGCCGGATACACACTCTACAAAGTAGAGGGAGAAGGAGCCGACAAATACCGCTACTACTTCGAGGGCAATTGGCCCAATGCCAACGCGTACCAGAAAATCCACGACGACAAATCGTTTCAGGAAGCAGACAAAAAATTGGGTATGGTGTACGAGAAAATAAAAGCCGTTGAACTCTACCGTCGCTTAGTGAGAGTTCCCTAAATCGTCTAACCATCAAAAACCCAATGAAAACCAATCCATTTACCCTACTTCTGGCCGTTGTTGCCATAACGTCTGTCTGTGTTACCGGTTGCAACGCCCCCGCCCAAAAAAAGGAAACTGCAACCGAGCAGGTAGCTGCTAAACCCGATATGGCCGCCATCAAAACGGAAATACAAGCCATCGAAACCCAATGGGCCAGCGCCACAACAGCCAGGGACATCGACAAAGTAATGGCACTCTACGCAGACGATGCCGTAGAAATGGCCGACGACGAACCCATGTGTATAGGAAAGGCTGCTATCCGGCAGGTATTGCTCAAAAGTATGAAAGCGCGCCAAACCGGAACTACGGTTTTCTACGAGACGATGGACGTATACGGCGATGACAATCTAGTGACTGAAGTCGGGAAGACAACGATTAAAGACGCGGCTGGCAACGTAGTGAGCACCGGCAAATACATGGGTATTTTTGAAAAACGCGACGGAAAGTTTATCTGCATCCGCGATATTAACAACGAGGATCAAAAAGGCAAGTGAAGTAGCTTGGGCTAATAAACAAGTCAACATGAATGGATACGTTGTTTTTGGGTGGTTCTTCCTGCTATTGTGCCTGTCTGTACCAGACGGGCAGGCACAATCCACGAAGCTTTACTTCGACGAACCCCCCAAAGAGACGTTGGGTCGCAACCGAAATCAATTAACCATCAATCGATTCTTTACCGACCGGGACGATTTTCTCTGGTTCGTCACCGGCAGTGGCCTGAGCCGGTACGACGGTCATGAGATTGTAACGGTGCGCTCTGATCCGGCAAATTTGAACTCCCTCTCCTCGGCGCGGGTGGCGGATATAATTCAGGACGAGCGAGGCATGTTCTGGATAACCACCCGCGATGGGGGCCTTAATGCCTATAATCCGCGAACGGGCAACGTGGCCCATTTTCAGCACCTGCCCACCAACAAAACCAGTTTATCGTCGGATAAGCTCCGGTTTCTTCAACGCGATGAATCCGGTTATCTCTGGATCGGCAGCGATTATGGCATGAATCGGTTCGACCCCAAAACCGGCCGTACTGTCCGTTTTTTGCCCATTCCAGGCGAGCCAGGGCAGTTGCAGGGCAATCCGGTGTCGCCCATTCTGGTCGAACCGGGCCCGGCCTGGATTGGCCAATCCAGGCTGGGCCAATCCAGGCCGGGCCATATTTACGTTTGCACAACCGCCGGGTTCGAGCAGTTTGACCGAACAAGTAACCGTTGGCGGTGCTTTCCGACGGTAAATAAATCCGGGGTGCCCGTGATCAACGCCACGGATGGTCTCAATGTGATTAACGGCCTCTGCAAAGATCGTCGGGGCCTGATCTGGATGGGGGTTCCGGACCAAACCGGGCTGCGGGTTTTTAACCCTAAAACAGGGCAAATCAACTGGTTCGATGGTCGAACGGCCGATGGCAAACCCATTCCGTTTCCAAAAGTGATTCTGGAAGATCGGGCGGGGCGGCTTTGGCTTTGCTGCGATAACGACATCTTCCGTATTTCAGCCGACCGGACCGTCGTGGAGCAATGCACCCCTGTCGCCATCAGCAATGGGGAACAACTCAAGGAACTGGTAACCCTGTACGAAGATGGACAGGGATTAATCTGGCTGGAGAGGGCGAGCGACAAAAATCCGCTTTTTTTCGACCCCCGTCAGGAACGCCACCCCAACATTCCACTGCCAAAATTTACTAACACCCCTGGTGGGGTTCCGGCCCGACCCGCAACGGAGTCCCTCATGCCAGACCCGGAAGGGTTCCTTTGGATCAGTACCGATCTGGGCCTGATTCGATACAAGCCGGTCCAGAATGAAATGAAGATTGAACTGAAACAACCACTCACCTATTTCACCATCCCCCTGCCAGGTTCGGTTAGAACCAGCCACGATCCATACCTGCTAGTCGGTGCGGAAGCTGGCCTGTTCGTTTACAACAAGAAGACGGGTCGTCTCATACCTGTCCGTTTAGATAAGGCAGGGAGTAAGACGATCCCAAATGCCATCGATTCGGTTATTGATGGGGATGGCGACCTCTGGATTTCAACCTGGGGGAAAGGGCTTTTCCGCATTCCAAAGGGCAGCTTATCGGTCGAGACGGGGCTGGTGAGTACCTATGAACAGTGGAAAAACGACCCTACCAATGCCAACAGCCTATTGTCGAACACGCTGCAAAAGATTGCGGTCGATGCGCAGAACACGGTGTGGGTGTGTGGAGCCGCTCACGGCCTTAGTCGGGTAAACAAACGAACCCGGCAAGTGCAGCGATTTGTACTCCGGCAAGGCGATCCCTATGGACTGGCCAGCAACTACACCTTTGCGCCCGTGATTGATAAGCAGGGTGATGTATGGATAACGAGCGGGTATGCGGCTCCCTTACAGAAACTTTCGGTTAAAACGGGACGATTCAAAAAATATGGTGCAGCAAACGGGTTTACGGATAATTATTTTGCCCACGCTACCCTCGACAAAATCGGCAAAATCTGGTTCAACCAGCATCAGGTGGTATCCTGTATCGACCCCCTTACGGAGCGCGTAACCACGTTTCCGCAGTTTGTAGGCAACTCGGTTTACTCTACACCCATTACAGCACTGGCTACTACCGGCGAGATTTATTTCGGTTGCCAGAACAACTTACGGAGATTTGGGCCCAACGATACCATCCACAACATTCCTAAAGCCTCATCACCGTTGCGATTGGTGAGCGTTTCCTGCTTCGATACCGACGGAACGCAAACCATGCGGCCCATGTCCCCGGATCGCTGGCGAGCCAATGAGCTGGCATTGTCGCACCGGGAAAACACCCTGGAACTAAAATTTGCGCTGCTGGATTACCGCAACACCAGCAGTCGTGCCTATGCCTATTCCCTGACCGGACTGGATGACGAGCCACAATGGGTAAGTATCGGTCTGAAAAACACCGTTGATTTTGCCCAGATGAAGCCGGGAACGTACCTGTTCCACCTGAAAGCCCGCAATAGCGACGGAATTTGGACAAGTCTGGCGCCCCTTCGCATACACATCAGCCCACCCTGGTGGCAAAGCTTTTGGGCCTATGCGGCTTATGCGTTGCTGCTGCTACTCGGCTTTTGGTACTTATTGAAGGTTCGTCTGCGTGAACAAGCCCGCGAACTGGCCCTGCAGGAAGCCGTAGTCATTAAACAACAGCGCGACGAGATTGCTCAGAAAAACGCCCAGAACGAACTCCTGCTGAAGGAGATTCATCACCGGGTCAAGAATAATTTGGAAGTGGTATCAAGTTTGCTGGCATTGCAATCGGCTAAAGTTACTGACCCCAACGTACAGGAAGCCATACAGGCCAGTCAGAACCGGGTGCAGAGTATGGGCATCATCCATCAGAAACTCTACCAGGGTAAGCAGTTAGGGGCGATTGAGATGCGAGATTATTTTCTTAACCTCAGCGAAAGCATTCTCGATTCGTTCGATGCGGCCGGGCGTATCACCATCTACTGTTCGATGCCCGAGCTAGTACTGGATATTGACACAGCGGTTTCCATAGGGTTAATAACCAATGAGTTAATAACTAACTCGCTTAAATATGCATTTATCGATAAGGACAGCGGTACAATTCACATCAGCCTGACACGGATGGACGACGATTCGTTGCTGTTGATGGTCGCCGACAATGGTATTGGTAAACAGCCTGCGGAAGCTGTCAATGAAACGGGCTTCGGCACCCAGTTGGTGGAGCTGCTTACCCGCCAGCTCGATGGTATGCTGACCTACGAAAACCAGAATGGGACGCTGGTCAAACTCCGCTTCAACCGGCCATCCATTGCCTAAGTCCAGCGCTGCTCTACTTGCATTATTCCTATCCGTTCAATTTTTACTAACACCCAGCATGTGAGCATCCTATAGTCAAGCATTTCTATTGATGCCTAATTTTTTCATCTTCGACTCCAAGGTAGTGGGAATAACATCCAGGATGGCCGCTGCGCCGTTTTTTCCGCTTACTTTCCAGCGCGTTGTTTCCAACACAGACAGAATGTGTGCCCGTTCGCATTCTTCCAGGGTGATGGGACTTAGCTTTTTATCAAGCGTACTTCGTCGGCTTACCCAGTCCCCTAATTCGAGTTTGCGGCCCGGCGAAATGATTAGCGATCGCTCAACGATGTTTTCCAGTTCGCGAATGTTGCCGGGCCAGTTATAGGCCATAAGGGTATCGATTACGTCCTGACTGATGACCTCAATCCGGCGACCGATGCCGGGACCGTGTTTGGTGCAGAAATGCTGCACCAGCAAGGGAATATCTTCTTTTCGGTCGCGAAGGGGTAAACTCTGGATTGGAAACACGTTCAGCCGGTAGAACAAATCCTCCCGGAATCGACCTCCTGCCACTTCTTTTTCCAGGTCCCGGTTCGTGGCCGCAATGACCCGAACGTTTACCTTCAGGGTTTTGTTGCCGCCCACCCGCTCAAATTCGCCTTCCTGCAATACCCGCAGCAGCTTGGCTTGTAGTTCGATGGGCATTTCGCCAATCTCATCCAGAAAAATAGTACCACCGTCAGCTAACTCGAACCGACCGATTTTCTGTCCCGTTGCGCCCGTAAAAGACCCTTTTTCATGCCCAAATAATTCGCTTTCAATAAGTGTAGCGGGCAAAACGGCGCAATTGATCTTGACCAGCGACCGGTTTCGTCGACTACTCAGGTTATGCACGGCGCGGGCCAGCAACTCCTTACCCGTGCCCGACTCGCCCAGAATCAGCACAGTGGTAGTGGTTGGGGCTACCTGCTCCACCTGCCGCAGTACTTTCTGGAACGGTTTGCTCTGGGTAACGATCTCTTCAAAATTACTGCTCGATTTAATCTCCTCCCGCAGGTAGCTATTCTCGGCCTGAAGCTGATTTTTAAGTTGTTCGACCTCGGCCAGTGCTTTGGAGAGGGCTTCGGTCCGTTCGGCCACACGTTGTTCCAAGCGTTGATTAGCTTCCTGCAACTCCAGTCGTAACCGTCGGATACTCAAATGGGTATGGATGCGTGAGAGAACTTCCTGAAGTTGAAAGGGCTTGGTAATGTAATCGACAGCACCCATATTGAAACCATTGACTTTGTCGATGGTTTCGGACAGGGCCGTCATGAAAATAACGGGTACATCGCGGGTTTGAGGGTCAAGTTTAAGTCGTCGACAGGTTTCAAAGCCATCCATGCCGGGCATCATTACATCCAGCAAGACCAGGTCGGGTCGGGCATAGCGAATTTGTTCGATGGCACTTTTGCCATCCCGCTCCACCAGCACTTTATAGCCATGACTGCTCAGGGTTTCGAACAGGATACTGATGTTATTGGGGGTATCGTCAACAATCAGAATATTGGCGGGTATGCGGTCATTCTCGTTAATCATAGGTTTTTAGGCAAGTTTTAAGGTAAGCTCGGATTTGCTTTGTATCAAATACGTCGGCCATCTCACGAACTTTTCGTGCAAACGGTGAATAAGCTGAATCGAGCGAGTCGATCTGTTGAAGCTGGGCTAAAATGCCCTGAATATCACCTGTCATAGCCAATTCATGTAGGGTTTGTAAATACGATAAAGGCGGTAGTGGACCAGGTTCAGCCACCCTGTTCTCATGGGGCACATCAGAGGCCGATATATTGGTGGGATTGCTCCATTTTCCATCCTCCAGCCCTTCGATACGAGTAATATTCAGGAGTTTATTGATCAGGGTTAGCAGGTTGGCACCACTTTCCTGAATTACCCGAACGCCTTTCTGCTGGGTTTCATTCAGCGACGTATCCTGTTGCAACAGTTGCGCAAACCCCAGAATTCCGTTGAGGGGTGTGCGTAACTCGTGGCTCATATTGGCCAAAAATTCGCTTTTAGCCCGGTTGGCCGTCTCGGCGGCTTCTTTGGCGGCTTTCAGGTCAACGGCTTGTTTTTCTAGCGCTTCGTTCTGTTGGACTACCTGTGCAGTTCGAGCTTGAACCAGTTGTTCCAGTTTTATTTTTTCATTGGTAAGGTGGCGTGTGTAGAAACGAATAATCCCGATAATGCACAGGGCAGTGGCAAGGCTATAAACCAGATAAGCCAGTTTTGTCTGATACCAGGGCGGCAGTACAACAAAAACATAGGTACTTTCGCGACTGAGTTGCCCGTATGGATTTCGGGCACGCACGAAAAACGTGTACATGCCAGCGGGCAGATTGGTATATTCCTTTTTAAGCTCTTTCGTCCATTTTGACCAGTTCGTATCGTCCATCATCAGGCCGTGCCCCATCAGCCGATATTGAAACTCGTTGTCACTGGTTCCCAGGAAACTAGCGGCAGCAAACTGAAACATTATAGCCCGGTCGGCATAGGCAAGCTGAATGCCGGATTGTCGGGCCGTTAAGGGCAATAATGAATCGGATTGCGTAAGGCGAACCCCACGAATGATCGACTCAAACGGTGTTGACGGTTGTTTATGGGTACCGTCGTAGCGGTACAAAGCCTCGTCGTTACCAATCCAGACAATGCCATTGGGTTCGGGCAGAATGGCAAACCCACTCCGCTGAATTGGCAACAGGCTCAGACTATCGTAGGCAAATGCCCCCTTACCCCGATGCCGCAAAACACCCAGTGGATTAGCAAACCAGAGGGTGCGTTGCTTATCCTGTGCAAAAAAAGGTGAACTTACTTTTGGGTTTCGAAAGAGCGGGGCAAAGCGAGTGTCTTCGTCGAACCGGTCAGAACGAGATGAATAGTGATAAATACGATTTTTTGTAGTGAAAAATAATCCCTCGGAGGTTGGCACCACGTAATTCCAGGTTAGCTGATTTAAGCCGTCCGATAGCCTATAGTGCCGGATTGGTGGATTTAAGCGAATACCGTTTGACAGATCGACATAAAAGAATCCCTGTAGATGCGTACCAATCCAGAGATTTCCATTGGCATCGGGAGTAATAGACCAACATTCACCCGATATACCGTGCAACTTGCCTATCCATTGAAACTCCCCCTGCTGATAGCGTAAAACATTGACCCCATCGAACATGGCCGCAAAGACAACCGTTGTATCGACTTGTGACCGTGCCAATGCGTAAGCCATACCACCCGGAATAGCTACTGATTGTTGCAACACCCCGTCGCGAACCCGCAATACAGCATCCATTGAACCCACCAGCAAATCCTGCCCAAACGATAGCATATCCCAGCAAGGGGACTCCGAGCCGCGAATGGACCGAAATATGCCGGTCTGTTTGTCCAGATACGCCAGTCCCGTATTGGTACCCACATAGAGTTGCCGCTGGTGCCTATACACATCCCAAACCGTAGCGCGGATATTCATATTCTCGCCAAAGCGGGTGATAGGGCTATTGATCTCCAGTTTATCGATTCCATTGGCCAGCCCGGCCCAAAGGGTTTGCTGGTGGTCGAGAAACAGGCTATGCACCCGGTTTTTGGTTAGACCATTTTGCTCATCAATACGCTGAATGAGTTGCCCTTTGGTGTCCAGAATCCGAATACCCCCTCGTAAACTCGCAAAGGCGTACCGCATCACTCCAGTAGCCGAATCGGGTAGCGCGATGGCCTGAGAAATATCACTTTGCCGAAGCCAGCGATCTTCCGACGTGACAAGCGGGGTTATGGATGAGCGAACCGATGGTTGGCGCAGATCGGCTGCATCGTAAACCCACAGTCCCTGTTGCTGGGTAACTAGCAGTAATTTCTGTTGCTGAAAGGGTAGAATGGATTGAATAGGCATAGCTACCAGCGATGCGCCACCGGGTACGAGCGTAAAGGTTTCGTTGGTGCCCAGTTGCATCAGACCGATGCCTTCATCCTGGACCAGTAGTGTTCGGCGGGCGTAATGTGCTAGCTGAAACTGCCGCTTGGGATACCATACCCGCATCGGTTGTTGGGGTCGATACCGGATAATTTTCTCAAACGTGCAGAAATAAATACCATCGGGTGTGCAATACAGCCGCCAGACGGGCGATACGTGCCGATCCGAAGCGGGTAGTTGATCCGACAGCGACACATACTTCATAAGGCCGGTTGGCATAGCCTTCAGGTAGCCGAAATCGGTTTGGGTACCCACGAAAACGGTTCCATGCTGATCGACATCCAACGATCTGACTGTCAGGCCCGGCACCTCAATGAGTTGCCAGGATGCCCCATCGTATTCGAGCAGCCCATTGTAATTGCTCACATACAAAATCCCTCGACCATCCTGTACAATAGCTCGGTTTTCGGGGTGTGCCTGGTAGTCTTTGGGACTAAAATGCTCCATCAATGGGCTACCCATTTCCTGCCCGATGGCTGGCAGGCTCATCAGGAAGCCGACAACATAATGCAGCAGTGTAAATTTCATGATTCAATGGTCGAGTAGGTGTTTTCAGAAGGGGAGCGTAGTTAAGCAGATAAACTGTCTTTCAAATAATCACGCATTCGCTTCATATCGAACTGACGGGCCATTCCCCGGATGATCTGAATAAAATCGTCCCACTCCTTCGTTGTCGTTGCCATCATATCCAGTCGGCTGAGTACGCCCTGAATATCGCCCGTTAAGGAGGTAGCATACAGGTCTTCGAGCAAATGAATGGGAGGCAGTTGGGCCATTGTTGCCCGGTGGTTGCTCTGGGGTTTTGCCGAATGGGTTTTAGTCTCGGTAGCCGCGAAATAGGTCCAGTTTAGTTGTAAATGGAACTGAATCACACTCAGCAACTCGTCCATATTGACGGGTTTAGGCAGAAAATCGTTGCAACCCGCATCGAGACTTACCTGCTGACTGTTGAGCAAACTGGCTGACAGGGCAACGATTTTAACGCTCGAAAAGGCTGCGTCGCGCCGAAACTGCCGAACAGCCTCAAACCCATCCATACGTGGCATCACCAGGTCCATAAGCACCAGATCGGGCAGGTTTTCGTGGGCACGCTTCAGCGCAACAGCTCCATTCTCGGCTTCCAGAGTTCGAAAGCCCAACGGTTCCAGCAGGTTGGTCAGTAACGACCGGTTCTCCCAATGGTCATCCACAATCAGCACCGTTCGCCGACGGCCTTCGTAGCCATTGATCTGCTGAGGTTCCCGGCGGTCTAAGCCCAATGGACGGGATACGACAATAGGCGACAACTGGACGGTTACCCGAAATGAACTGCCTTCGCCGGGGGTACTCACCACCCGAAGTGTTCCCTGCATGAGGGTAATAAGCTTTTCGGTGATGGTCAGTCCTAAACCGGTTCCTTCGATAAACCGACTTTCGTCCCGGACTTGCTGAAAAGGCAAAAAGATCAGGTCTAGTTTGTCGGGCGGGATGCCAACACCGGTATCATCGACCTGAAACGTTAGCTGATCGTTGGGCTGCGGAATCACTTTCAGCGAAACGCCCCCCCGATCGGTAAATTTGACGGCATTGCCAAGGAGGTTAATGAGCACCTGTCGAAGTTTTCGCTCGTCGCCGATAACCATTTCGGGAAGGGAGGCTGGAGCCTGAAAGTAAAACGACAGATTCTTCTGCTCAGCCTTAACCCGAATAAGGCTGACAATGTTGGTCAGGAGTTCGTTCAGATTGAACGGTTTGTGGTCGACTTCCAGTTTCTGGGCTTCTATTTTCGAGAGGTCCAGCACATCGTTGATCAGTACCAGTAGGTTTTCGGCACAGTTATGAATAATGTTGATGCCCTGCTGCTGATGGTCGGTTAGAGATAGGTCGCGCTGAAATAGTTGTGTATAGCCCAGAATGCCATTGAGGGGTGTACGGAGTTCGTGGCTCATGTTGGCCAGAAACTCACTTTTGGCCCGGTTGGCCATTTCAGCGGCATCTCTGGCTTTCAGAAACTCCCGGGTTCGCTCAATCACGGTGGCTTCGAGTTGCTCCTGGGTGTGGCGAAGCTTCTCTTCTGCCACTTTTCGCTCGATTTCGGCCCCCGACCGCGACGCAAAAATACGCAGTACACTCAGATACTTCTGCTGGTTTAGCAGGGGCCGATGGTCGCAGACAGCAATATGCCCAATAACCTGCTGCGCCCGGTCGTAAATGGGTACGCCAACGTAGGATTCAATACCCGAGTCCTTGACAAAATTAAGCTCAACATCGTAGGGATAGTAAAAATCCCGGCCCTGCATCACAATGCTACAGGGGGTACCAGCCAGATCGTATTCAATGTTTTCGAGCAATTGACTGTGTTCAACGTAGGCCAGGGTTCGCACACGCGTTTTTTCGACGTTGGCACATTCCGTAACGAGCGCAAACCGCACGTCTAACGTAGCCGTGATGTGTTGCACCAGGCTTTGGAAAAAATCCATACCCGTTACCCCCGCTGTTCCTTCCGAAATCAGCCGTAGCGTTTCATCCAGTTGACTACGCTCAGTCACATCGCGCAGAAAACAGCATAGGTACTGCTCGTCTTCGAAATAAATGAAATTGATGCCGACTTCAGCGTGCAGGAGGCTACCGTCTTTTCGGCGCATCCGGATCTCGAACGTCTGGGTCTGTACGTTTTCCAGCGATTGCCACAGTGCAGCAAATTTGTCGGCATCATAGTCGATGCTGAAATCAGGGAAGGCAAGTCCCCTTAATTCATCAATCGAATAGTGTAACAGTAACCCGGCGGCTTTATTAGCCCGGTATACTTGTCCATGTTGGTCGATGAGAATAATAGCTTCAAGAGCCTCCTCGACTGTAAAGTGCGAGAGGTGTAAGGCTTTCTCGTCCGTGTTCATACGGTCTGCCATGACCGAATACGTTTTTTTAGTAATGTAAACAGCGTAGTCGCTCTGAGAATACGCTCAATTTTCGTTCCGCTTGTAGCTGTTGGCCCAGTAAGTGGCTTAGTTGCGTAAGATGCGTATTTCCCTATGAAAATACGCCAGAAATCCAACCTGTCAAGTTCTGATTCGTTCACGAAATATCAGAATAATCATGATATATCGTGAATTTTCAACTGAACTCAGCATTTTTTAGTGAATCTTAATAGACTTTGCGAGTAGGTAAACTGAACAGCAAATTTGTGGAGTCTGTTGCTTCTGAGCGATAGTGCTATACATTTGAAGCAGATGATATGATGTGTGGCCAGAGGTAATGTTGACAAAGCAGAATGACGGAAACGAAAGAAATCTGGATAAAGACCGGGTATGAAATTTTTGCCATTTCGGGCGACAATGCGCTTAAAGTTGAGACATTGGCGAAGCGATTGGGTATAAGCAAATCATCATTCTACCACCACTTTGCAGAGATGGACATCTTTGTTGGTCATTTGCTGGATTACCACTTAACGCAATCAGGAGTGATTGCTGGAAAGGAGAATAATGCCACTAAAATTGATCCTGAATTGATCGCTATTTTAGTGGAACACAAAATCGACCTGCTCTTTAATCGACAGCTTCGCATTAAACAGGATATCGACTTGTATCAGAAAACGCTGGCAAAGTCCAATCAGATTATTGGTCGCGGGTTTGTAGCGCTTTGGGCGAAAGACTTGAATCTAACGCTTAGTCATAAACAACTAGAAGGGCTTTTCGAGCTGGCTTTAGAAAATTTCTTTCTTCAGATTAACCACGACAAGTTGAATGTCGAATGGCTTACAGCGTATTTTATCAACTTGAAAAAAATAGCCCAACGCTTCGAATAGGCATTGTACGGTAGCGTCTAAAATGTAAGAGGTCGTGTGATTACGTTTGCGAAAAGCTTCAGTAATGACACACAAATCCCACAAATTCTACCTGAAAATCACTGCTATCGTCATCGGCTCTTTTGGGCCCATCTTTTTCTTCGGGACAATGCTCCCCACGTCCGAACCGGCCAGATGGACGCTGGATCTGTTGAGTGTACCACTCGATGGGGTGCAGAACTACGAAGCGCCCACCACCCGGTTTTTATCGGCTTTAACCGGAGGCTTCCTGTTTGGGTGGGGCGTTTGCGTTTGGTTTCTGCAAAAATGGGTTTACGACAAAGCGTCCGAAGAAGTAAGGAAAGCTGTATTGGCCGGAATTTTAGCCTGGTTCTTTTTAGATAGTGCCGGTAGCCTTGCTTCCGGCAATCCGTCCAATGCGTTTATCAACATCCTTATACTACTTATCGCCGTGGGGCCGCTCTGGAAACCGGCAACACCTTAATTCAAAACTGACGATGGGAAATACCAATTTTCTGAAAGGCTTACTTATAGCCCAAGCTACACTACTACTAATTTACACAGCTTTAGCCTTCAGAAATGATGGTGCTGATCTAGTAGGGATTTTTTTATCCAACATTCAGGCTGTCAACTGGAACGGGCAGTTTAATCTTGATTTCAGTTGCTATCTACTATTATCGGGGTTATGGATCATGTGGCGAAACAAATTCTCCGCCGGTTCCATTGTCGTCGGCCTGGTGGCTACAATACTGGGTATTATTGTTTTTGCACCTTATCTCTTGTATCAAGTCGCCAAAGAAAAAGGAAACCTCAAAAACGTATTGCTGGGAGCACGATAAACCAGGGTAATCACGGTTTGATCGCGTACACGTTAGCCTTTTTTGTGCTGTTAAACCACCCCTATACAGACGTATACCATAGCTTGGCCAGACTTAATTTCATCTCCCGATATGCCCAAAGTCTCCCGACATATCAGGAATTAAATTACCATCGGCATTGTCTCCGGTTATCAAAAAAGTGGCTTTTTGAGGCATAAATGGCATTTTGAGCCTTTCTGGTCAACTGGTATGGTGTTGGCATTCTTAAATCCGATGGGCTGCTAAAGGCAGTACACCGAACCATCGGAAAACAAAACGAATGGCCCAATACCAGTCATGACGACACATACCTACGACATTATTATCATCGGAACCGGCTCCGGTGGTGGAACAATTGCCCAGCATTTAGCCCCAACCGGGAAAAAAATTCTGATTCTGGAACGGGGTGATTTTATCCCCAAAGAGAAAGAGAACTGGGACGTTATGCAAGTAGTGGTCAATGGCCGCTACCGCACCGACGAGGTTTGGTACGATAAAGACAACCAGCCGTTTAAGCCGTTTACGCACTATGTAGTGGGTGGCAACAGCAAAATGTACGGAGCCGCCTGTTTTCGGCTGCGCGAATCCGACTTTCAACAGACACAGCACGAAACGGGTATCTCGCCAGCCTGGCCGCTGACATACGCCGATTTTGCGCCTTATTACGATCAGGCCGAACGGCTTTATAGCGTGCATGGCATCCGAAGTGTCGATCCTACTGAGCCCCCAACCAGCCAGCCGTATCCGTATGCCCCCATTACGCCCGAACCCTTTGCCAAAGAACTCTACGAAAACGTCCAGAAAACGGGATTGAAACCGTTTCCGATTCCGATGGCGGTGCGGCTGGGGCAGGATAAACCTGAACGCCCTGACGCGCCCACGGTGCTGGGCAATTTCGATGGCTTCCCCGACCCGTCTGAAGCCAAAGCCGATGCGCATGTAACGGGTGTCCGGGTGGCTTTACAATACCCAAATGTAACGCTGCTGACCAACACCGTAGCTACCCGACTGATTACGGATGATACAGGCAAGGGCATTACGGCTGTGCAGGTGCTGCGAAACGGCCAAATAGAAACGTTTGAAGCCTGTCTGGTGATTTTGGCGGCAGGAGCTATCAACTCAGCAGCTTTGCTACTACGCTCGGCCAACGGGCAGCACCCCAACGGATTAGCGAATAGCAACGACCTAGTCGGGCGAAATTATATGGCCCATATCAACGGCTGCCTGATTGCCTACACGCCTGACAAGCTGAATACAGCTGCGTTTCAGAAATATTTCTGCATCGGCGACTATTACGAAGCCACGCCCGAAAACCCGTATCCATTGGGTGAAATTCAGTTGATGGGCAAAAACGACCCGCCCACGGTGGCTGAACTGGCTGCTGATTTTCTGCC
This sequence comes from Spirosoma aerolatum, assembly GCF_002056795.1. Taxonomy (NCBI): domain Bacteria; kingdom Pseudomonadati; phylum Bacteroidota; class Cytophagia; order Cytophagales; family Cytophagaceae; genus Spirosoma; species Spirosoma aerolatum. The sequence goes on from NZ_CP020104.1 coordinate 2,816,970, forward strand.
CGACAAAGACGCGGCCTGGCTATCGACTCACAGCATCGACTTTTGGCTGACCGCCGAAGACTTGCCCGACCCTGAAAACCGGGTAACACTCACGCACGATGGGGCTATCCAACTCATCTATCACCGCGAACAGAATAACGTGGCCGCTTTTGAAGCCCTGAAACAAAAACTCAAAGATCTGTTTGTGAAACTGGGCGATATAGACCCCGCTCTCAAAACCGTATACTGGGCAGGCTACGATCTGGGAATCAGCGGGGTTTCGCACCAGTGCGGTACGCTCCGGTTTGGTACGGACCCGGCTACGTCGGTGCTTGATGTGAATTGTAAGGCGCATGAACTCGACAATCTATACGTGGTCGATGGGAGCTTTTTCCCCTCATCGGGGGCTTACAACCCATCGTTGACTACCGTTGCCAATGCCCTGCGCGTCGGCGATCATTTACTGAAAAATGTGCTATAGGCACGTGGTTATTGCCGGTTATTCACTCGCTACGATTTCCAATTCTGCATTCCATAAAGATACTTTATGAAACGCCATTTGCTAAAAAACCACTTTGGGTGTGCACTGATTCTGTTCAATTTGTTTTTCTGGACCGGACAGGCGCAGGAAGTTAGGGAAGTGATCCGCCGGACGGTAAGTCTGAAACGGGCTACTCCATACCCACCGATTCGCAGAGCAACGACCGCTGGTTTCAGCACTTGGCTATTGGGGTGAGTGACATAGACAAAGCGTATAGCCTGCTCCGTCAGCAAAAAGTAGCCTGAAGAATAACCCGTAACCATGAAACCATCACGCACCGTACTGGCCGTATTGCTGGCCATGACCACCGCTTCGGCTGCTATCAAATACGCCGTCGATAACGGCGCACCCGGCGGTAGCATCGCCATTGTGGATTCGGGCAGACATCTGCTCTACCTCGAACGGATGGGCAATACCTTTTTTCAGGCCGCTGAACTACTCGCTACCAACCTCGGCAGCCCTAACGGCATTGCGTTTCGCCTGACGAAAAATACCGCTACGTCTCCAACCGGGACATTCAGGATATTCATCATACCAAGACGCTATACCTCCCCGCTCACACCGGCTTGTATAAAATCAGAACCGTCAACGGCGGTAAGCTGGTAAAACCATTATTTAACTATCCAGTAACATGTTTCAAAAACCCAACCAACGATTAGTCGGCCAGACGGCCATCATTACCGGAGCCAGTTCGGGCATCGGGAAAGCAACCGCCCTTTCGCTGGCAATGGAAGGTGCTCACGTCGTAATCAACTACATCGGCAACCCGGTCGGAGCCGAAGAAGCCGCCCAACTCATTCGGGACAATGGCGGTCAGGCCATGCTTGCTCAGGCCGATGTGAGCAAGGAAGATCAGGTACAGAAAATGTTTGCCGATACGATTGCCGCCTTCGGTACGGTCGATATTCTGGTTGCCAATGCGGGCCTGCAAAAAGATGCCAAGTTTATCGACATGAGCCTGAAAGACTGGCAGTTTGTGCTGGACGTAAACCTGACTGGGCAATTTTTGTGCGCTCGTGAAGCCACCCGTGAGTTTCTGCGTCGGGGGCCACGGCCGGAGGTGTCGCAGTCGCTCGGCAAGATTATCTGCATGAGTTCGGTGCATGAAATTATCCCCTGGGCGGGTCACTCCAATTATGCGGCCTCAAAGGGTGGGGTTATGCTGCTCATGAAGTCTATCGCTCAGGAATTGGGTGGGTATAAGATCCGGGTCAACAGCGTAGCACCCGGCGCCATTCGTACACCTATCAACCGATCCGCCTGGGAAACGCCACAGGCTCTGTCGAACCTAATGAAGCTGATTCCCTACAAACGCATCGGCGAAACCTCCGACATTGGCTCAACAGTGGCCTGGCTCTGCTCCGACGAAGCCGATTACATTCACGGTCATACGATGGTAGTAGATGGCGGCATGACACTGTACCCCGGTTTTGAAGATAACGGCTAACCAACCTCTCGATGAAAACGACAAAGAAACAACCAAACACTGTGGCCGAACGAGTTCGGTTGCAGGAGCAATACAGCGGAAAACAAGATTGGCTGCACTGGGGGCCTTACCTATCGGAGCGGCAATGGGGAACCGTGCGGGAAGATTATAGCCCCTATGGCAATGCCTGGGAGTATTTCTCGCACGACCACGCTCGCTCAAGAACCTACCGCTGGGGTGAAGACGGCATCGCCGGAATTTCCGACGAAAAGCAACGGCTTTGTTTTTCTATCGCCCTCTGGAATGGCAAAGACCCCATTTTGAAAGAACGCCTTTTCGGGCTGACGGGCAACGAAGGGAATCATGGCGAAGACGTGAAGGAACTGTACTATTACCTCGACAGCACGCCCACCCACTCGTACATGAAGCACCTTTATAAGTATCCGCAACGGGCTTTTCCCTATGCCGACCTCGTAGAGACCAACCGCTCCCGCGACCGTTATCAACCCGAATATGAGCTACTGGATACAGGTATTTTCGACGAGAACCGCTACTTCGACGTATTTACCGAATATGCCAAAGCGTCGGAACAGGATATTCTGATTCGGATTACGGTTCATAATCGCGGCTCCGAAGCCGCTCCTGTACACCTGTTGCCAACGCTTTGGTTTCGGAACAACTGGTCGTTTGGGCAGATTCCGGCCAAACCCCGGATTCGACGTGGTGCCGATACCGAAGGGGCCGGTAGCTTACAGACCGAACATCCCGGACAATGCCCCTACACGCTCTATTTTGAGCCGACCCAAACGGTATTGTTTACCGAAAATGAGACCAACACCGAGCGCGTTTTTGGTTATCCAAGTGCCCATCCGTTTACCAAAGACGCTTTCCACCGGGCCATTATTGGCGGAGAGTTCGATAGTCTGAGCCAGCGTGTCGAAGGGTCCAAAGCGGCTCCGGTCTATCAGCTTACCATACCAGCGGGTGAGTCGGTAACGGTCAAACTGCGGCTCTCACGCAGTGCCAACAGCAAACCGCTTGGTGCGGAGTTCGATCAGCTAGTTACTCAGCGCGTTCAGGAGGCCGACGAGTTTTATGCTACCATTCAGTCGCCGGAGGCTGATGCCGAAACTAAAAACATTCAGCGCCAGGCGTTTGCCGGGATGCTCTGGTCGAAGCAGTTTTATTACCTCGACGTACCCCAATGGCTCGACGGCGACCCCGGCCAGCCTGCTCCACCTGCCGAACGCAAACACGGCCGGAACCACCAGTGGCGAACCCTCAACAACGAAGACATCATCTCGATGCCCGACAAGTGGGAGTACCCCTGGTATGCAGCCTGGGATTTGGCCTTCCATTGCGTGCCGTTAGCCCGGGTTGACCCCCAGTTTGCCAAAAATCAGCTTATTCTGTTTCTACGCGAGTGGTATATGCACCCCAACGGGCAGTTACCCGCCTACGAATGGGCCTTTGGTGACGTAAATCCGCCCGTTCATGCGTGGTCGTGTCTGGCGGTGTACAAGCTCGAAGCGGCACAGACGGGCGTGGGCGATGTGGATTTTCTGAAACGGGTTTTCCTGAAACTACTGCTCAACTTTACGTGGTGGGTCAACCGCAAAGATGCCAAAGGCAACAACGTATTTGAAGGCGGGTTTCTTGGACTTGACAACATTGGTGTTTTCGACCGGAGCAATCAGATTCCGGGCGGTGGTCGATTAGAGCAGGCCGACGGCACAAGCTGGATGGCGATGTACTGCCTCAATATGCTTGAAATGGCGCTCGAAATTGCCAAAACTGATGTTACTTACGAAGACGTAGCCACCAAGTTCTTTGAGCACTTTGTCTATATCGCCGAATCGCTCAACCGCCTGGGCGAAGACTGGGATGGTTCGTGGGACGAAAACGAAGCCTTTTTCTACGACATTCTGGAACTACCCGGTCAGCACTACATACCGCTAAAAATTCGGTCGCTGGTGGGGCTTTCGACGCTCTTTGCCGTCCTGAAAATTCCGAGAAGCATCTTCGCCAAACTACCCGATTTTACGAAGCGGATGCGCTGGTTCCAGCAATATCAGAAGCAGGGGAAAATGCACATTGTGGTCGAAGATATTGACGAGAATCAGGATCTGCTGCTGTCGCTGATTCCACCGGACCGGCTGGAACGGCTACTCCATGCCATGCTCGATGAAGGTGAGTTTCTGGCTCCGGGCGGCATCCGGTCTATTTCCAAAATTCACGAACACGGCTACTCAGTGCATATCGACGGGCAGGAGTTTGGGTTACGTTATGAACCCGGCGAATCGTCGAGTGGGTTGTTTGGAGGAAATTCCAACTGGCGCGGCCCCATCTGGATGCCGATGAACTATCTGCTGGTTTGCGCGCTCCGTACCTACCATAGCTACTACGGCAATCAGGTGCAGGTAGAGTTTCCAACTGGTTCGGGGCAACAAATTTCGCTGGGTGAAGCGGCTTCTATGCTGGCTCAGCGGCTGGTTGGTATTTTCCGGCCCGATGCCAACGGGTATCGGCCTGTCAACGGCAACGAAGGCCGATATGCCACTGACCCGCATTTTAAAGACCTGGTCTTGTTCTACGAATATTTTCACGGCGACACCTCGCGGGGTGTTGGAGCCAGCCACCAAACCGGCTGGACAGGTGTAATTGCGGATTTGATTGGATCGTGAACTGAATAACCCAAAGACTATCTTCATGAACCTTAATAATTTTGATGAACTCACCGACCGCGAATGGCTCGTTACCAACGGGTTGGGTGGCTATGCCAGTAGTACGCTGACGGGTGCCAATTCGCGTCGGTATCATGGACTGTTGGTGGCGGCACACAATCCGCCAACCGACCGTCAGGTAGTGGTGTCGAAGGTAGAAGAAACGGTGCTGACCGAACAGGGTAGTGTATCGTTGTCGAGCAATCGGTATGGCGAGTTTGTGCATCCGCAGGGGTGGCAGCATCTGGTTTCGTTTGAGCGATTGCCATTACCAACCTGGGCTTTTCAGGTAGGCGAACACCAGATTGCCAAAACCGTATGGATGGTTCAGAACGCCAACACCACGCTGGTGTCGTATCAGAACCGGGGCAAAACTGCCGTCACCCTGCAACTAATGCCCTTATTTGTGCAGCGCGATTACCACAGCCTGTTTCATCAGACCGATTTTTACGACTACTACATCGCTCAGATCAAACCTTACCTGAAGCTCTATGCCCATTATGGCGCTCAGCCAGTGTACTGGGCTTATTCGGGCGGAACGTTCGTCGAAAGTCGGGCGTGGTATCATCAGTTTACGTATCGGGAAGAGCAGAAACGGGGACTGGACTTTGTCGAGGATGCGTATTCAGTAGGTTACGTGGAGGTACGGCTGGAGGCTGGTGACGAATGTTTTCTGACGTTTTCGATGGATGAAAATCTGCTGATTCCAAACCCTGTTGATTTACGTACTGCTGAAATCAATCGAGTTGAAGCCCTACGCCAATCACAAACAGACTCGTTTTTGAAAGACCTTGTGCTGTCCGCCAATCAGTTTATTGTACAACGGCAATCGACAGGTAGCGAGACCATCATTGCCGGGTATCACTGGTTTACCGATTGGGGCCGCGATACCATGATTGCCTTGCGGGGACTGTGTATTTCGCTCGGTCATCAGCAAACGGCCAAACGAATTCTGGCTACGTTTTTTCAGTATCTGGATGATGGTATGCTGCCCAATCGCTTCCCCGACAACAGCCAGGACCCGGTTGAATACAACACCATCGATGCGACGCTGTGGCTGTTTGTGGCCCTCTACGAATACCACCAACGGTTCAACGACCTGGCGTTTGTGGAGCAATATTATGAGCAGTTGCTAACCATACTGGATGCCCATCAGAACGGCACCCGCTACGGTATTCATGTGACCGATGAGGGGCTGTTGTACGGCGGCCGAGGCACCGCCCAGCTCACCTGGATGGATGCCCGCGTAGGCGATTATGTCGTAACATCCCGCCACGGCTGTCCGGTTGAAGTGAACGCGTTGTGGTACAATGCGCTGAAAATCACGATTTACTTTGCCCAGCAACTACGTCGAAAACCCGATATGTATGGGCTGATGCTTCGGCGGTTTGAGAAAAGTTTCCGGTCGGCATTCTGGAATGAAAAAGGCTATCTGAACGATGTGGTTCTTCCTGGCAGCGCACCCGATGCCAGCATCCGGCCCAACCAGATTTATGCCTTGAGCCTACCATTTCCCTTGCTAAACAAAACTGACCAACAACAAATTCTCAAGATGGTAGAGACTCATCTATACACACCCTATGGCCTGCGAACCCTCTCGCCCGACGATCCGGCGTTTGTGGCGGTTTATGGGGGCGATCAGTGGCTGCGCGATACGGCCTATCATCAGGGAACCGTATGGCCATTTTTGCTGGGTGAATACTGGACCGCCTATGTACGGGTACATGGCGACACAGTAGCTACCCGAAAGCGTATGAATGGCGAACTGGCAACGCTGAAACAGCACTTTTACGAAAACGACTGCCTCTTTGGTATCTCCGAAATTTTCGACGGCTTGCACCCGCAACACGGACGAGGCACTGCCAATCAGGCCTGGTCGGTGGGAGCCATTATCAAACTATTGACCGATTACCCGGCTCGGTTACCGCGCACAAAGGATGAAAACACTACAAAAAAATTGGCCACTCTACCTGATTGAAGCCTGGGCCTTAGGTACGTTTATGGTGTCGGCCTCGCTGGTTGTCATTGCCGTCGAGTATCCGGCTTCGCCTATTCGGCAGGTTATTGATTCATCGATTGTTCGGCGGGCCTTGATTGGCGTAGCGATGGGGCTAACGGCCATCGGGCTGATTTATTCGGGATGGGGCAAACAGTCGGGTGCACACCTGAATCCAGCCGTTACCATTGCCCAGTGGCGGCTGAACCGGATTTCGACCATTGATGCATTGGCTTATATCGTGGCGCAATTTGTGGGCGGTTCGCTGGCTATTGCCCTGCTGGCCTGGCTTATGCCGAGCTACATGGCGCACCCAGCCGTCAATTTTATAACAACACAACCCGGTCCAACGGGTGTTTGGGTGGCGCTGGCGTGTGAATTTTTACTGGCCTTTGGCATGCTCACGCTGGTATTGATCCTCAGTAATTCGGTTCGGCTGGCTCCCTACACGGGCTATTTTGTGGGGCTGGTTGTGGCATTGTACATCACGTTTGAAGCTCCTTTTTCCGGGATGAGCATCAACCCGGCCCGCACCGTTAGCTCGGCCTTGTCGGCACAGGTCTGGGCAGGCTGGTGGCTCTATTTCATCGGTCCCATTACGGGTATGTGGCTGGCAGGCTGGCTCTACCGACGCCGTTACCGACGGCGGCAGGGTGAGTGTCGTACAATGGCCATGCACCTATCCGGCCAGAAAAGCGGTTGCCAGACGTATGAAGTGCTCTGGTGGAGCGAAGATGAAAGTTAGGACAACATGACAAAAGCGACTAAAAACAGTTGAAATCAAGTCTTTATGAAAACAATTCTTGTAACCGGAGCTGCCGGTAATCTGGGAAAATCGGTTGTTGAACACTTGCAGCAGCAAGGCTATTTGGTACTGGCCACGTTCAGTTCTGACCGCGACCTTCACCTGTATGACCATCTGCCCAATGTGCGCCCTTACGTGGTCAATGTGCTGGATGAAGCTAGTATAACAACTTTCATGACCGATACGTCGGATTTTGATATACGTGCGGCTGTGTTGCTCGTCGGAGGATTTGCTATGGGACGTATTCAGCAAACCGACGTTCGGCTGCTCGAAAAAATGATTGACCTCAATTTTGTGTCAGCCTTTAACCTCGTCAAACCGCTGATGTGTCGCTTTGAACAACGGGGAGGAGGCCAGTTTGTGCTGATCGGTTCACGCCCTACGCTCAACCCGACTGAAGGGAAGGATGTATTTGCCTACGCCATGAGCAAAGCCCTTGTTTTTGAACTGGCCAAGCTGATCAATGCCGAGGGTAAGCACGCGCATACGACCGCCACCGTAGTGGTGCCCAGCACCCTCGATACGCCCGCCAACCGGACAGCCATGCCCGATGCCGACCCGGCCCACTGGGTGCCGACCGAACGCATTGCCGACCTGATTACCTTTCTGATCAGCGATACGGGCCGAATGACGCGCGAAACCGTCGTGAAAATCTATAACCGGGCTTAACCCCTAAAGTCATGATTGAACTACTGGTTATGCTGTTTTATGGCTACGTAAGGGCCGGAGTTGTTTTTGGGGTGTATTTTATTGGCTGGGGAGCTGCCCGTATTGATCACGAAGCTAAAGACATGAGCCTGGCTGTTCGGCTGTTGCTGTTGCCTGGTTCGGTTGCCCTTTGGCCGTTGCTTTTACAAAAACTACTTCGGCATCGGTCGTCTTCACCTACTGATTCTAACCCTGTATGACCATGACACCAAAACTTCGACAAACACACCGGGCAATGTGGGGGCTACTGGCAATCCTGTTACCCATCGGGTTTATTTCTACACTGAGCCTGGACAGAGACCCACCTATCCAGCAACAAACCATTGCTTTGCCTTTGCCGGACGCCCTTCCTATCGTGGTTAGAACCGTAGAAAAGCCGGGCATACAGGCCACGCTTCGCCGTAGTAATCAGTCGGCCGATCCTCAGCTTGAACTCGTTGTTCGCCAACCTTACGAAGCGCCTTCGGTCGTGGTCAACGTGGTTACACCCACACGCCAACTGGCCATTGGCTCTGTAGATGTAGCGGGTATCTATCGGTTCGCGTTACCCGATTCAACACTGCACCCAACCATCAGCTTGGTGGATGATCTCAAACACAGCGTTCTTCAAACCATTCAATTTTAAGATCGTATGGCGCTAAACTACCTGCCCGTTTCCTGGAATGGTCAGAAAAAATTATATGATTGGACCATTGCCGGACTTGCCACGGTATATCTGGTTATTTTCTGTGGGCTTCAGGCTGTTTTGTTTCCCGACGTAACTGCCGAAACCATCATCATCCGGGCGACCAGTACACTGGCTTTTCTGATGCTTCACGTTATTTTGATTATTGGCCCATTGTGTCGGCTCAGTACCCGTTTTTTGCCATTGCTTTATAACCGGCGGCATTTGGGGGTCAGCATGTTTCTGGTGGCTTCGGTACATGGTATTTTCAGCGTGATTCAGTTTCATTCGCGTGGCAATGTCGATCCGCTGGTGTCGCTTTTTACGTCCGAACCCGGCTATGAGCACCTGTCGCAATTCCCGTTTCAGACGCTGGGCTTTTTCGCCCTTCTGATTCTGTTTTTGATGGCGGCCACCAGTCATGATTTCTGGCTAAAAAACCTAAGCCCCCGAGTCTGGAAAACCCTGCACATGGGTGTATATGTCGTTTATGGCCTCCTCGTGATGCATGTATTGCTTGGCGTATTGCAGCAGGAAACGGCTACAGTTTACACAGTTGTGCTAGGAATTGGCATGGCTTTGGTAATTGGCTTGCATTTGGCCGCAGCGATTGTCAGCCAGCGAACGGATAGTAGGCCGCTGGGTCAGGCGATGGATGGGTTTGTGGAGGTATGTGATGTGCATGAGATTGCCGAAAACCGGGCAAAGACCCTGATGATTAATGGCCAGAACATTGCGCTGTTTCGATACGATGGCAAGGTGTCGGCGATCAATAACCAGTGTCGGCATCAGAATGGGCCGCTGGGCGAAGGAAAGATCATCGACGGTTGCATTACTTGCCCCTGGCATGGTTATCAATACTTGCCCCACAATGGTCAGTCGCCCCCGCCGTTCACCGAAAAAGTAGAAACCTATGCTGTAAAGTGCATTAGTACAAGGGTCTGGGTTGACCCAACTCCGGCTCCACCCGGCACCCCCCAAACGCCAGCTTTACTTAATGGACAATGAATAATGGCTAATGCATAATGCCGCAGAGAATCCCATTATTAATTATCAATTTTTCATTAATAGCTATGAAACCAGAAGATGATTTTTACATTGGCTGGCAGTCCGACGCACCTCTTTCAATTCGAAAAGTGGTTTGGCGAGCCGTGATTGCACTAGCCTTAATTGTGCCCATTCTGGCGGGGCTACTCGTCTGGCAGCAACGCGGTTTTTCGGGGGCTGTATTCGAGTATGGTACGCTGACAACACTCGAAGGTGAACTGATCCGAACGCCTGTACCTTTTTTGCGGGTTCCTGTGAAACAAACAGCCGATAATGCCCCACTTTTTGAACGGGTATTACTCATCGGTTTCAACAAACGCGGGGCCGATTCAACCCTGAACGCATGGGAACGTAAATACGGCCCATTGACCAATAAACGGCTGAAAGTACGGGGAACGCTTATTTACCACGATGGGAAAGCTGCTCTTGAACTGACCGAGGAAGCCGACGCTTTAATAGATGTTTCTGGTATAAAACCGTCATCAATACCGCCCGTTTCCTCAACGCTGGGGCAGAGTAGCTTGGGTATCGTCAGGTTAACCGGCGAAATTACAGACCCTAAGTGTATGCTTGGCGTGATGAAACCCGGCCAAGGTCGCCCGCATCGGTCGTGTGCCGTGCGCTGCATTGCCGGGGGTATTCCTCCCTTGCTGGCGGTTCAGAATCGCAGTGGTCAGCGCAATTACTATTTAGTTGTGGGACCGATGGGAGAGCCACTGAATGCATCTATATTAATCAATGTAGGCCGTTCGGTTGAACTGAGGGGCCGGTTAGAGCAGGCCGATAACTGGCTCATTCTTTACACCGATTCGGTTCAGCCGCTGGCTCAGGCTCCGCTGGATCGGTCCATGCAGGTAGCGATGTGCTGGTAATTTTTCTAAATCGTCCAGCGGTGCATCAAAATCAGGACTCATTTGAAACTGGCCTTTGGCACTCCCAAATACGGGAGCTTTTCGTTCAAGAGGTTTCTCCGTAGTTTTACGGGTAGCCAAAAAATCAACAAAGTCAGCTACCTCTGCTTGGTAAACAGGCGGTAAAGTCTGGTATTTCTGATACAGTTGGAGATACGTCTTGTGTTTAGGGCTAATTTGACTCATAACAAAGATAATGAGTTTACCTGTTCGCTATATAGCTTTCAAAACTATGTAGGTGAGCCTTTTCAGCCGAACAGTGTAGTGCCAGAAGCTATAATAGGTAATGAGAATCGTATTGACCGGAAGTTCGGGGCGAGTTGGGCGGGCTATTTATAACGCTTTAGCCACTGAACACGATGTCGTTGGTATTGATCGAACCGCTTTCTCAACCACGCGCATCGTGACTGATTTTGCTGACAAATACCTCCTGACCGATGTGATGAAGGGGGCAGATGCAGTCATTCATACGGCCGCCTTACATGCTCCTCATGTGGGTGTGCTATCCGATGCCGAGTTTACCCGGATTAATGTTGATGGAACCCGTTTGGTCGCAGAAGCAGCTTTGGCCACACAAGTCAGGCGGCTTGTCTTTACCAGTACAACCGCCATTTTTGGCAAGAGCATCGAGGATGGTCTTTCTGCCTGGGTGACGGATGAAACAATTCCTCAGCCTCGAAGCATTTATCATCGGACGAAGCTGGAGGCTGAAGCTTTACTTCGCCGTGTAGCCGACGACCATTTGGCTATTCGTGTGATCCGTATGTCGCGCTGTTTTCCTGAACCGGCCGACCTGATGGCCATTTATCGCTTAACGCGGGGTGTTGATGTGCGCGATGTGGCCCGTGCTCACGTTGCTGCATTGACCAATGAAGGAGAAGCTTATCAGGAATTTATCGTCTCAGGAGATACCCCTTTTCAGCCAGAAGACTGTGCCGATTTAGCAACCAATCCCACAACGATCTTAGCCAAACGTGTACCAACCTTACTTACGGCTTTTAACGAGCGAGGGTGGCCCTTACCAACACCTATAGACCGGGTTTATGCCGGAACCAGCGCAAAAACTGCTTTAAATTGGCAACCTCGCTATGGTTTTGAGGAGGTACTTGCCCAACTGGATCGGGGGAGTTTAGAGGTTCTGCCCGTTGGGGTGGCTATTAGTCAACGTGAAGAGTAGTGGTTGCTATCTCTTATAAAACCGCGAATACTGAACCCAAAAACGTAAAAGAAACGGGTTAAAACAGCCAGCTTATTTCGGGCGCAAAAACGATGCTTCGGGTCAGGCCGTCGGGTCTGACTTCTCGAACGACCAGTGGCGTACCAGCCGTAAAGCCGATGCGCGTTTTGGGCGTTAGGTTCCACCAACCGGCCAGGGTGGCATTGAGGGTTAACCCCTGCGATCCATTGATCTTTACCGATTTGCTGCTGGCATCAGTATAGGTGTCCTCTGCCAGGTGATAGATGCCTAACAAACCTCCGTTCAGGCTAAATTTGGGGTTTATCATCCACGTATAAGCAGTTCTTACCAGTACATCAGCTTTCCGGGTAAACTGGTTGGACGGTGGATAGGCCGGGGCTTCGGGCTTGCCATTCAGGCTGGGTAGAAATGTGTTGCTATTCGCACTGGTAAGGGGTTGCTGCCAGCCTGCCGAAAGTTGCCATTGGCGATTGCTTACCGAAACGCCCGTAATCAGATCGACCGTACCTAGGCTGCTCTGGTATTGCATTGGCAACGGACGACCATCGGCTTTTAGGTTGCTGTTGCTCAAGGGCAGTTTTGTGCCCAGAGTGAGCGACGTTGCCCATTTGGCTTGCGTTGGCAATGTGTATGTACCCGACAGGAAAATGTCGCCTGGTCCGGCTGCACTTCCTAAGTTTCCACTAGCATAATTGGCTGTTAATTTTGCCTGAACGGCCCACCTGGCCGACAACTGATTGTCGTATTGAAGGCCTGGTGCAAAAACCAGTACCGCTTCGTCCCCCAATCCAACAGGAAGCAGGAGACTGATTTTCTGGCCTTTCGTATCGCCCGTCGCGTGTTGTTTAAGTGCGCCAATGGTGCAAAAGCCAGCGTCGCTGCACCCCTGTGCCAGAGTAGTTAACTGGCTGGCGAAAAGCAGGAATATCGTTAGAAAAGAAGTCAGGCAGTTAGTCATCAGCTTTTTAGAAAAATAGGTAGTGAAGGTATTTATTACTCCAGATTATTTCAGTTCGGCATTCCCGAAATGCACAGAAAATCGCTTACACCAGATCAGCACATAACGCTGTTGGCTTAGTGTTATAGTTGACGGTACATCTACAAAAAAGTTGCCAGTGGCTGTCAGCAAACTCACTTCCGTAAAGGTGCTGGCTTGCGTATCGTTGGCTAAATAAATGCGCAGATCAGGCCCGGTGTCGCTCCTGAAATTCTCGAAAACGAGCGTCTGTTTGCCGTTTCGCCCATACAGGCGTACCCGGCCGCTCACGGTATGAACGCCGTTCTGAAAGTTGCCAGAGGCCAGTAGCTTCTGGCCGGTTGAGTCAAAAACCTGCACGGGGTCAACTGTACTGACAGGCATCCCCAAACTCCCCAGCGGAACCAGGTCTTTGTCTTTTACGCATCCACCGATTCCCAGAACCAGCAATGTATACAAGAAACTGACAGACAGAAGAGATTTCATAACTACCAATTTATGGGTTAATGGACTCATGAAGCCAGGCATAACTTTCCCGGAAGAAAGCGTCAATACGGTCGTGGGTAGGAGTGCCCGAAATAGATAACAAGGCACCTTGCCAGTCGGCTCCTGTGCGCCATTCCCCTGCCGACAGCGTAGACGCATTCAGGAAGTTAATAGGCTGGGTTCTATTGTAGCCAGACAGATAGAAATAAGGTTCAGAACAGATCGAATCCGCTATCGCATAGCCTGCCCAGATAGCCGCCCGTTCGTGTTGCTGCGCATCGGTCAGGCTGTAATAAACGCCCGTATCGAAGTGGTGGGGCCAGATTCGGATTTCGCTTTGCTGGTCACTCCACTGGTTCAAGGTTTGCAGGGATTCATTGGCTACAGTGCGCCAGTGGTTCCACTCGCTCAGCGCCGATGGTCGCTGATACACCGCATCGGGTGCAACGGGTTCGTGATCGAGATGGTAGTTCAGGGGCCGAATTGCCGAAATTTCCCAGGAGCGCATTTGATCGTTCCACCACATCAGGGCATCGGCAGGTGTTTTGCCTTCTGGCGAAAACAGGCCCAAAACCCGGTTCTGTCCATCAACAAATTGAACTGTAAACGCTTCGGTATCAATTACCAGCCGGAGGTGCTGACCCGCCTGGTCGAATGCCCGCCCTTCGAGCCAGTGCAACACAGGATTCCAGGCCATATTAGTCTGGCTATCGTCTGTCTGGAGGGGCAGCCACTGCATACCAGTCAGGGCGATCAATTGTGCCAAACTATGCAGCGTCTTATCGGTTTGATTTAGGTCATCCATCTGAAAATGAGGAGTTAATAAATTGGTAATGGACAACGGATAGTGAAATAGCCCTTACTTATTGTTCATTATCCATTGTCCATTATCCATTTACTGATTGTCTTCCTGTTTCAATTTGCCTTTCATGGCATGGCGTAGCTTTTCGATCTTCGGCAGCGAAACGTGCTGAATATAAGGCTGGTTTGGGTGCAGCTTGCAGTAGTTCTGATGGTAGTTTTCGGCCGGATAGAATACGCTGAACGGCAACATCTCCGTGACGACCGGATTGGCGTAATGCTTCGACGTATTGACCCGCTGAATGGCGGCCATGATCTCCTGCTTTTCGGACGGAGTCCGGTAAAACGCTACCGACCGATAATCGCGCCCAACGTCGGGGCCCTGCCGGTTCAACGTGGTCGGATCGTGTCCGGCGAAGAACGCATCGAGCAGTTCCCGATAGCTAATCACGTTCGGATCGTAATACACCTGCACCGACTCGGCATGCCCCGTTTCGTCGGTACCCACCTCCTGATACGTTGGGTTGGGAACATTGCCTCCCGAATATCCGGAAATAACCTCCCGAACACCTTTAAGCTGGTCGAAGCCTTCTTCCTGCGCCCAGAAGCAGCCGCCTGCAAAGGTAGCAACTGCTTCGCCGGGTTTCAGCTTCGGTAAGCGGGCGGGTGTCGTGTCTAAGTTCTGGGCCTGTGTACAGCTCGTCAACAGCCAGAATCCAAGTATGAAAATCTGAATAAATCGCATGGGTTCCTTTCGTTTACTATTTTTTGACAAATTCCAGCGCCAACCCATTCATACAGTAGCGGAGGCCGGTAGGCGCAGGGCCATCGTCAAAAACGTGACCCAGATGAGCATCGCAAATGGCGCATTGCACTTCGGTCCGAACCATGCCGTGGCTGGTATCGCGAATGTCTTTGATAACATTTTTACGCAATGGGGTGTAGAAACTGGGCCAGCCCGTTCCCGATTCAAACTTGGTATCGGAGCTAAACAACGGCTCGTGGCAGCAAACGCATCGATAAATGCCATGCTCGTGGTTGCTGGCCAGTGGACTACTAAATGGGCGTTCGGTGCCTTGTTTGCGGGTTACAATAAACTGCTCAGGGGTAAGTGCCAGTTTCCACTCGGCTTCCGTCTTTTCGAGTCGGCGCGGAGGCTTTTCGGGATTGGTGTCCTTACCGGATGGGCCTGTGAGCAGCACGGCAAAGGCAGGCGACATGATGAGTAAAAGGCTAGTCAGGCTAGCCAAAACAGTGGATCGATTCATGGTTTTATGCTTGTTAAGAATGTGTGAAACTATTGGATGAACAGAAAATTAGGGTTGCCCACTCCCGTTTCGGCCTTGCTGCGTGTGTTTCCATAGCCGAAAAGCCTGCCGGAAGGTCATGTACGGTATGCCCCGGCGGTGGTTTTCGCGGCTAATCTGGTAGAGTACCCGCCAATGGTGAAACAGCACCCGGTAGCCTTCGCGGAGCGAAAAACCCGGCTGGTAAATATGGGCAGGTTCGGCACCGGCACCGTTCAATTCCAGAATCCGAATGTGGTTACCAGCATACAAATCGGCTACGCTCCGGCACCGTAGATCGTACCGGCCAAAATAGAACCCGTCAATTGGCTGACTGATTCGGTCAAACACCTGCGTCAGCTCAGGGGTGATCAGGTGATTGGCATTCAGGAATTTAGTGCCCCGACAGTGGTTGCCTATCGACTCCAGCGTAATGGTTTCGCCAGCGGCCGGTATGTCGTGGAACCGATGGCCATACTTCCTGATGAGAACCGGCAGTTGAAGAATGGCCCGTTCGTTTTGCCGAATCAGGTTTTCGATGCAGTCATAGCCATTGCCTCGTATGGTCAGAAATTCCTTCTGCACCACCGACGACACAACGCCTTTAGCCTGCCCCGGCATTCGGTAGTAAAACACGCCCAGTTCGAGCGGTTCATCGACATATTCCTGAATCAGAAAATCAATCGGTGTGTTGGCGATGTAGTTCGTCAGGGCTTCACGGCTCTCAATTTTTTCGACCCGCCAGCCCCGCTCACCTACATTCGGTTTGGCAATAACCGGAAACGAAAAACCACGCTCCTGCATCAGATAAAACACCGTTTCGGGGTCGGTTGACGCTGGTACAAACTGCGTAATGGGCATATATACATCGCTGATCCCGGCCAGTATACCCGCTTTGGATTCACCAAACAACCCTCCTGTTTCGATGGACGGATTGGACGCAGAAAAATAAAACAGCGACCTCGCCTTGATCGATTGCCACAAATGGAACATAAAAATGGGGAAATATACCACCTCAAACGGCCAGTATTCCCAGTGGCGCAAACGGATCATAAAAGGAGACGTCTGGCCAAAACGCGTAAGGAGTGCCCATACCGTTGCCGGGAGCGAACGAATTGTCTGAACGAATGAGCTTTCGGAGAGGGGCGCCGAACGGGTGGTGCTAACGGGTTGCATAGATAGGGTCAATAGGAGTCTGGTAAACAGTCGGTTGAGTGAAATCCTCGTAAATCATGTTTAGTTCATCTGCGCCATAAACGACACTAGTCAGGCTGACGGTGAGCATCTCATTCCGGCGATTCATGCGGAGGTTATTCTCGGCATCGCCAGTACCACCAACCTGATGAAAACGCCGGATAGCTTCTACCGAATAGTCGGGGTGTTGTTGGCACCATTCCCGAAACCAGCCTTCGCGTTGCCGGATAACCTCGGGTGTATACAGCGTAGCCGACGACCAGATGTAAGGCTGGCCTGGATCTTTTTCAGCCACAAAAAGCCGATTGCCATTCCAGCGAAGCTCTATCAATCGGCCTTCTTCAGCGATTAGGAGTGTCAAGGGTTCCAGCCCTGTGAAATCGTAGGTGCCAATAAATGCTTCAACAGATGGATACGTAAACACATGTAAAGGTACCAGACCACGACTATGCCGATAGGGTGGTGCTGACCGATGGGCCGTGAAAGCACCATTGAGTAAACACACGGTTACCGGGGATTCAGCGTCCCGGAAGCCTGACGCCATCCAGGTGCCTTGTCCCTGCGGATCCTGCGGAAAGGTGATTGCAACCCCGCCGATGTCTACGGTTCGGGGCAGCTTCGCAACGGGACGTATTGCTTTTTCGTCGCGGCTATGGGTCAGGATGTAGCCGGTTGGTTCAGTTGGCAAGTAAGTGACAGTACACATGAGCAATCCACTTGATCGACACAAGATTATCCAAAGTTTATACCATTTTAATAATATGTTGATTATCAGTTGATTGTTTGAGGTTTCGAATGGCTGACGGTGAAGAAATTCACGAAATAGCGTGAGTGTCTTGGTAAATCGTGACAGTTTGTGGATCGATGGCTGCCAGCCACAACAAGGCCAACGTCGGCAAAATAATTTTGGTGGCCAGTCAATCAGGCAGGCTCCTGCGAAAAACCAGTTTACAATTTTCTATGGGTATTTCGGGACGCTTACGAAATATCGGGAATTCAGCCTGTGGCCAGAGCTGACTTCTCTCCGGCTTTTACGTGCGTTTTGGCCGTTTCCAGTGTGTAATAGCCGTTTTTTCTTTTTTCAATGGATCTGGAATGGTATTTGGCAACTGTATCAGAAGAACGTTGGTACGGCTGCGTTGGCCGAGTTTACACCAATCAGACAACACAATGGCAAGTAACCCATTCAGACAAACTATCCGATGAAAACGCTTTCGCTCCTGTTTATTACCTTGTTTTTTACCTACTGGACACCGGCTTCAGCCCAAACGAATTCCGTTGCAGCCCGCAAACAGCAGTTCAACCTCGAAAATGGCCTGGCCATACAGGGCTACGATGCTGTAGCCTATTTCACCCAAAACAAAGCCGTAAAAGGCTCGGCCGCCAATAGCTACACGTACAAAAATGTTACCTACCGATTTGCTACACCTGCCAACCTGAAAGCCTTTCAGGAAAACCCGGATCGTTACGAACCGCAGTACGGCGGTTGGTGTGCCTATGCGATGGGTGCCACGGGCGAAAAGGTAGAGATAGACCCCGAAACGTTTAAGGTCAAAGACGGCAAGCTGTACCTGTTCTACCACTCCTTTATTAATAACACACTGCCCAAGTGGAATAAAGATGAGGTGAATCTGCATAAGAAAGCCGACGCGAACTGGGGCAAATTCATCCAATCGTAAGTAAGTCATTCCTTTAAACCCTACCGCAATCATGAACAAAACAACGACCTACGTTCTTTGGGCCGCTCGCTTACTGGCTGCCATTATTCTGCTTCAGACCTTGTATTTCAAGTTTCTGGCCCAGCCTGAGTCGGTTTATATTTTCTCGACGCTGGGGGTGGAACCCTGGGGCCGGATCGGTTCAGGCATTGTTGAACTCATAGCCTCCGTACTCATCCTGATGCCACGAACAAGCTGGATGGGGGCTGCTCTGGGATTGGGTGTAATGGCTGGGGCTATCGTATCGCACCTGACCATCCTGGGTATTTCGGTGCAGGACGATGGCGGCTATTTGTTCTTTCTGGCTCTGGTAGTTGCGGTAAGTTGCACAGTCATTCTGGCGCTTACCCGCACGCAATGGATGCCGGTTCTATGGGGGATGCTGGGCCAGAAGAAAGTCCATACGAATGCCTGATTCTTCACCCATTAACGCTTATTAACACGATGTCACTTAAATCTGCCAGTACCGATATACTCATGCAACTTGCCGAAGTGGTCGGTCAGTTAGCCGACGATGATTACGCTCGACCACTGTCGGTTCTTTCGGGCAATACCATCGGCAAACATGTCCGGCACATTCTCGAATTTTATGAATTGCTCGTCGCTAGTATCCAAATGGGGCAACTCAATTACGACCGGCGCCAACGCGACCTTCGCCTGGAAGTCGACACCGATGAAGCCCTTCGCCGGATCGGAGCCGTTGACCGAACGATTCACCGGATTGATCTGAATCAGCCGCTAATACTGACGGCCGACCTATCGGTTAAAGGAAACGAAGTCGTCCAGATTCCATCCTCCATAGCGAGGGAACTGCTGTACAACATTGAGCATGCCATTCATCACATGGCACTTATCCAGATTGCTATTCAGAACGACTTTCCGGCTGTGGACTTACCGATGCATTTTGGCGTGGCGTATTCAACGGTTCAGCACCAGTCGAAGTAAAGACTGGATTTCATAACTTCCTACCAGCGCATCGTATGCTTCTGCTTTTCTGTATTGTCTGCGTCATCAGCTTTCTAGGGTCTGTCCATCCGGGTACTGTTAATCTGGCTGTTATGCAAACGACCCTTAGCCATAATAAGCAGGCCGGAATCTGGCTGGCTTTGGGCGGTAGCCTGCCCGAAATTGTGTACAGTAGTCTGGCGGCCGGTGGGCTAATGCTCATACCCGCCAATTCGCACTGGATGGATCTGCTGACGATTGCGCCCATTCCGGTATTACTGGGGGCTGGACTCGTGGCCTTTCGGCAAAAACCGGTTGAACTTACTGAGGTAGCCGACCCAAAGCCCACATTACCCTTCTGGAAAGGATTTTTATTAGGCAGTACGAATCCACAGTTGCTACCATTCTGGTCGGCTGTATGGCTTTATCTGAGTCGGGTTCCTATGGGCTCTCATACACTGGTTCCGATCAATCAGCCCGCCAGTCCGTGGGTGTTTGCGCTGGGCACTGCAACAGGGGCGTTTGGCTTGCTGATTCTGGTTGTTTGGCTAACGGACCGCTTGCGCCAGCGAATTGTACAGTATATGAATGGTCGGTGGGTCAATCGGCTAACCGGCATTTTATTTATTGGTATGGCCCTTTGGCAAAGTATACAGGTATTGGCCTGACGGTTGAGACTAGCTAACTCATATCGTCGGCCAATACTCTGGTCAACAATCTCTCTCGAATGATACGGTTTCTGCGTGGATGGACTACCGCTTTCCGCTGGCGCATCGGATTGGTGCTGCTGGTGTTGATTATTGTTCTGCTGCCGCAGTGCATGTCGATTCGAATGTCGGATAAAGCCATCGCCCAATACTTTGCGAATCGCAGCGTAAAGCCCACGTTTGGAACCGTCAGCAACAACGGGCACACGGTTCATTATGCACGTATCGGGGCCGACTCCTTACCGACTGTATTGTTCATTCATGGCTCGCCGGGGTCCTGGGATGCCTTCATCGGTTTTTTTACGGATTCGTCGCTCTACAATCATGCCCAATTGATTTCGGTGGACCGACCGGGCTTTGGCAAGTCGGAATTGGGTCGGCCGGAAAAGTCTCTGCAAGCCCAGGCGGCTGCAATAGCCCCGTTACTCCGTCAGAAACCGGCAACGCCTAAACCCATTGTCGTTGGGCATTCGCTGGGCGGGCCGGTAGCCGTTCGACTGGCGATGGATTACCCGGAGCAGGTAGGGGGGCTGGTTCTGGTTGCCCCTTCTATCGACCCCGATCTGGAGCGGGGAGAATGGTATCGCCCAATTGGAGCGGCTTTTCCGGTTCGGTACTTACTACCCACCGAACTGGACGTTAGTAACCGGGAGATTATGGCCCTAAAAGCGGAGCTTCAGGCGATGCGTCCGCTTTGGTCTACCATTCGTGTTCCCGTAACCGTCATCCAGGGAACGGAGGATGAGCTGGTATCTCCCGACAATGCCGCCTTTGCCCGAAGCATGTTGCAACAGGCTACGGTAACTATTCAGATGATTCCCGGCATGAATCATTTTATTCCCTGGCGTCGGCCCGATTTGATTCGGACCGCTATTCGCCAGCAACTCTCAACGAATCAATCCAATTTTTCAACCAATAAACAGCCATGAAACGACTCATTTTTTATTTGGCCATTGTCATTTTCGCATCGATTACTACTGCCTGGGCGCAGCAATCACCCGTTTTTGCCCCCGGTGGACAAGCGTTAAGAGGGTATGATCCAGTAGCTTACTTTATCGACGGGAAACCTGTACCGGGTGATTCCACTATTTCATATGCCTATCAGGGAGCAACCTGGTATTTTGCTAGCGCCAAGAATCGGGATATGTTTAAAGCTGATCCCGAAAAGTACGCTCCTCAATACGGCGGCTATTGCGCCTATGGTACATCGCAGGGCCATAAAGCCCCGACAGAACCCGACGCCTGGACAATCGACAACGGAAAGCTATACTTCAACTATAATAAAAAGGTACAGACTCTATGGAATAAAGATCGAGCGGGCCATATTCAGAAAGCGGATACGAACTGGCCTTTACTAAAAGACAAGGATAGCCACTAGCTTCTTGTTCGTAGTCGGTATAGCCACTATCACCATACAGTAAACTGCCAGGTGGTAGATCAATTGGCATGGCTTGCAAGCTTGTCGCGTCATGAAAGCTGCCCGCACGGCCATAGTAGTCAACGGGTAAGCCGTCTGCATCAACAATTAGGGTGATTTTGAAACCATAGACCGGGGCCGCCGGGGCAGTCATCGAAAAAACAGTAAATTGCTATGGCTTTGTCAGGCATGGGGATGATCGTTTTAGAACCTCAGAGACGCTAAAAACTCTCCCCAGACTGGGGGGCAAATGATCTCGCAACTTGAGTTATTGATAAGTAAAATCATAGATGCCTATCGTCTTTATCACGAATAGTTTTGTACTCTTGGATAACTATTCGGCCGAATGAAGTGGCTGAGTGATTTATTTGTAAACTGTCATGACGTTCATAAACATCCGAATTGTACTTTTTTGCCTTCTCTCTGCATCGCTATTTGCGCAGACCAGCCACGTTCCCGATACGCAGATGCAGCGCGTCTACGATGAGGTTAAAACCCCGTTCAAATATGGGCTGGTGATGACCCCCGCCGACAATGAGCATAAAATGGACTGCCCGACAATCTTTCAGAAAGCCAACCAGTGGTACATGACCTACCTGATCTATGACGGTCGCGGCTACGAGACCTGGCTGGCCAAAAGCAAAGACCTGCTGCATTGGGATACCCTCGGTCGGCTTATGTCGTTTTCGGATACAACCAAAACCACTCGTTGGGACGCTAACCAGAAGGCAGGCTATAACGCGTTGCAGGACCTGCAATGGGGGGGGAGTTATGCGCTGGACCGATACAACGGCAATTACTGGATGTCGTACATTGGCGGCAACGGCAAAGGGTACGAAGCAGGCGACCTGTCGATTGGCATTGCCTATACATCGGATGATCCCACAAAAGCGCATGAATGGCAACGGAAGCCTAAACCCGTATTGACCGCTAAAGACCCGGATACGCGCTGGTGGGAGAATCGGAAGCTGTACAAAAGCACGATCATAGACGATAAGCAGAGGAAAACGGGCCACCGATTTGTGATGTACTACAACGCCAACGGCGATACGACTGGAGTGCCGAAAACACGCTGGTATGAACGCATCGGTATGGCCGTTTCCGACGATATGCTGAACTGGCAACGATTCTATAAAGAACCGGTGCTGATGCATTCGGCGGGAATTACGGGTGATGCGGTAATCCAAAAAATGGGTGACCTGTACGTTATGTTCTATTTCGGAGCGTTCTGGGAGGATCGAAAGGGAGCGTTCAACCGCTTTGCCGTATCGACTGATCTCGTCAACTGGACCGACTGGACAGGGGCTAATTTGATTGAGCCGTCAGAGCCGTATGATGACCTATACGCCCACAAGTCATTCGTGGTCAAACATAAAGGCACTGTCTATCACTTCTATTGTGCTGTCAACAAAGCTGATCAGCGTGGTATTGCCGTGGCTACGTCTGTCGATTTGGGGAAAAGTAACAAACAGTTTGTCGCGGCCCCTCCGAAGAAGAAGCTATGATGCGCAATCGGTTTTGTGGTGTCATCTTCTTTCATCTGACACCACAAAACCGATTGGCAGAGGGTTCTGAAAAACTGCATTTGTTGATTAGTAGTAACCAACAGTACTTGAATAGTTTTGCCATAAGATGCTGTTTGGGTAATTTCCCGATCCAGCTAAAGTCCCTTCTACTATCCATCGTTATTTATGGATAAAGCCCTTATTGTCAATAGATTGATTGCTAAGTGATGTGCGGCCGAGGACTGCCTCCCCATCATGATAGTCTTCTAAGCGGGCCTTAAATAAGCCCCCCAAAATACTGTAAATAACGCTGCCCCTGAAAATACCAGTTACCGTGAATTTTTTTCCGAAGATTCATGAAGGCTAGCCCTTACGCACGCTTAGGATACGCATCGTTCATGGGCAACAGATGATCGTTGTCTGGATACTGCTAATTAATTAGGTATTCTGAAGAGTTACAAATCAGGGGATTATGTTTTTTCATGGTTCGACTGCGATACAATTGCGAACCAACGGTGCGAAGAATTGGCAAAAAGCGCTATTTTGCCGATGAACCCCGTGTACAGAACATGACCCTTCCCGAACAGACTCCTGTAGAACCCAACCTATCTACTGAACCGGAGATTCAGGATAAACTTCGCGAATTAACAGCCCAGAGCTGGAACCTGGAACTGATTGTTTCAGGGGCCGCTATGTTTGCCACGCTCAGCCTGCCCGATCTATTGGAAAGTGCGCTGACCTATTATCGGTATAACCTGATGACCGATGCCGATTTAATTCATGAGATGATGCCCGCCGAAATGTTTGGGATCATGAAAGGGGCTTGTTATGTATTATTTGGGGCGTTTCTGGCCAACTTTGTTATGCGGGCTTTCTGGATCGGACTAGTGGGTTTGCTGGCTGTTTATCCAGATGGTATTCGGTATGATCGCATTTATAAGCTGAGTCGGTATGCCCAACAACGATTGGCTGGCGAAATGGGTACGTTATCCGATTACATCATCCGGCTAGATAAGCGATGCAACGTTGTTTTTGCGCTAGCCTTCAGTTTGGTATTTTTCTTATTTGGCATTGCCGGCTTTTACGCCATTTTTGTCCTGGTTGAGGCTAGTCTGCAACTGCTGGTACCTGATTACTTGTATGAAACCGTTCGTACAGTAGTAGGCTGGTCACTGGCGTCTTTTGTGTCAGTATTCTTCATTAGCTATACGATCCTTAATTTACCCCGGTTTCGTAATGATGACCGATTCGCGCCGATTGCCTTTCGAATGAGTGAAGGATTTTCCATTGTATTCCTGGGCCTATACCGACCAGCGCAATACATCAGCCTTACGTTTACCAGCCAGATTCCGCAGAATATCCTGCAAAAACGATATGTATGGATAATCGGGCTGGGTTTACTGATAGAGATACTATTTATGACAGGCCAACTTGTTCAGGTCAGGAATGCAACCGACGTGTTCGATAGTCGGTCGTTTATGTCGACGCGCGATCCAAACCAACTGGTTGATGCAAATGCATTCGATAATTTACGAACAGCGGATCAACTGATCGATCAGGCCAGTATCCAGTCCGACGTAATTCGTGAGCCCTATCTTCGCTTGTTTCTCAGCTACCCCAAACTGCTGGATAGCGAGCTGACGAAGCGATTCAAAGAACCCCAATGGCCGGATAGTCTGTCAAAGAAAGAAAAACGCGAGAAGCGGGCAGCCTGGTATCTGAAATCACTGGAGTCGTATTTTGGGGTCTATGTGAATGACTCGCTTTACCGGGCTCCGGGTTTCCTGTTCACCCAACGCGCCGACAACGGGCAACGCGGACTGACTACTGTTTTAGTGACTAGTGGGTTGAAGGCTGGCCGCAATCTGCTTCGCATTACCGTACCCGATTCGGTCAATAAACCCCAGCCGTATTACCAGATTCCGTTCTGGTACATTCCTGAAAACTAAAGAGTCGTTGGTTATGGACCATCTACGAGCAGGACCCGCAGCTATAAACTGTAAACTGCTCTTCTGCTTGTCCGCGATTGTAGCGCGGACAGACTCCCCCTTTATAGCCTTCTCAAACACGCTAACATCCTATAATGGCTTGTGAAAATAGCATATTCCGTAGCGGTTTATTTCAATTAATTTTGAATTTTCCCTCGATACGGCCCGTTTCGATATGTTTTATAGTGCATGAACTCACTTCATAAACGTTGTTTCATCCTAATCTGTTTATGGCTACTGACCTGTCTGACTGCCTATTGGGCGGAGGCTCAGTCCGCTAAAGTGCTGACAACCGATAGACTGAAGCAATACGTCAGCTATTTCAATATAGTCGATCAGGAGGAAGCGGTCAAAAATTACGTGCCTAACGATCAGTCATTCGATTGGCTGGCAAAAAATATTCCCCTGTTCGACTGCCCGGATTCAACCCTGAATACGATCTATTATTATCGTTGGTGGGCGTTTCGGAAACACCTGAAAGAAACGCCGGAAGGGTTCATTTTTACGGAGTTCATCACCAAAATGAACCATGCGGGAAAGTATAACGCCATCAGCAGTGCCCTTGGCCATCATATTTACGAAGGGCGCTGGCTACATACGCCAACGTACATCGACGGCTATATTTCGTTCTGGTTGTACGTCGATCCTAAACATACGGTGCAGCGGTTCCACGCATTCAGCAGTTGGGTCGATGATGCTGTGTATAATCGGTATCTGGTCAACCTCGACAAATCCTTTATTCAGAAAAACCTGCTGACACTCGATGCCGATTATCGGAAATGGCAGCAGGAAAAACAGTTGCCCAGCGGCCTGTTCTGGCAGTTCGATGTACGCGATGCGATGGAAGAATCCATCAGTGGTTCGCGGAAAGACAAAAATCGTCGCCCAACCATCAATAGCTATATGTATGGCAATGCCAAAGCCCTGGCAGCTATGGCTGCGCTGGTTAAAAACGATACGCTTCAGCGTCGTTACGAGCAACAGGCCGTTGAACTGAAAAAGCTGACGCTCGATAGCCTGTGGAATAAAGCGGCTCATTTTTTCGAGGTCAGGCATCCGAACGGAGCTTTTGCCAACGCGCGTGAGGCTATCGGCTTTATTCCCTGGTATTTTAATTTGCCCGACGATACACCTGAGTATGCCCAACAATGGGACCAGTTAACGGATACAACCGGCTTCGATGCCCCCTGGGGAATCACGACTGCCGAACGCAGGCATCCAGGATTTCGTACGCATGGGTCGGGGCATGGATGCGAATGGGATGGGGCGGTCTGGCCATTTGCAACTACGCAAACGCTGAAAGGACTGTCGAACCTGCTGACGGATTATAAAAATCAGGGCCGCATGAACAAGGCTGTGTTTTACAACGAACTGGTGAAATATGCCCATTCACATACCATGAACGGGATGGTTTATCTGGGTGAGTATCAGGATGAAAAGACAGGAGAGTGGCTGAAAGGCGATAACCCCCGAAGTAAATTCTATAACCATTCGGGCTTTGCTGATCTGATCATCAACGATTTGATCGGTCTAAAGCCCCGCGCCGATAACGTCCTGGAAATTCACCCCCTGATTCCTGAGGGCAAATGGGACTGGTTTTGTTTGGATAACGTACTCTATCATGGAAAGATACTGACTATTTTGTACGACAAAACCGGGAGACATTACGGAAAAGGTAAGGGGTTCATAGTCCTTTCGAACGGAAAACAAGTATTTAAAAGCAATACGCTGGCTCCTGTGGCGGTCCGAACATTTTGAAAGCCCTACATGAGAAAGAATATATCGCTAGACACCCTTACTTTGGCATTCCGATTGCGTTGGGATGCCAGAAAAAACTATGAAAAACTTACCCCTGATCGACCTTGGTGTTATTGCTGCGTACCTCGTAGCCATGGTGCTGGTGGGCGTGTATTTCTCCCGAAAAAACAAGAATGCTGACCAGTTTACTACGGCGTCTGGATTGATTCCCGGCTGGGCAACGGGCTTGTCGATCTACGCGACGTTTTTGAGTAGCAATACGTTTCTGGGTGTGCCGGGCAAAGCCTTTGGGGGTAACTGGAATTCGTTTGTATTCAGTTTGTCCATGCCATTGGCGGCTTTTGTGGCCTCCCGGTATTTTATTCCGTTTTATCGTCGTTCGGGCGAAGTGTCGGCCTATACGCATTTCGAGCATCGGTTTGGTTCATGGGCGCGAACCTATGCCGTCGTCTGTTTCCTGCTGACCCAACTGGCACGTATGGGATCTATCTTTCTGGGTATTGCGCTGAGTTTACAGGCGCTGACGGGGTATTCGATGCAGACCATTATGGTGGTGATGGGCGTTTGTATCATCATTTATACCGTGATGGGTGGAATGGAAGCCGTGATCTGGACCGAAGTTGTGCAGGGGGTAATCAAAACGTTTGGGGCTTTGCTGATTATGTACCTCATTGTGCGGGCTATGCCGGGGGGCGTTTCTTCCATTATCGAGATCGGTAAAGCGCACGATAAATTCAGTCTGGGTAGTCTCTCGCCCGATTTTACGCAATCGACATTCTGGGTCGTCCTGTTCTATGGTTTCTTCATTAACCTGAACAATTTTGGCATGGACCAGAATTACATCCAGCGCTACCATACAACTGCATCGGAGAAAGAAGCGTCGAAATCGCTTTGGCTCTGCGTTTGGTTGTATGTACCGGCCTCGCTGCTGTTTTTTATCATTGGTGCCTGCCTGTTTGGCTATTATCAGCAGTATCCTCAGCTCCTTGACGTCATCCGGCATAATGTTGCACTCGAACGATTACCGGCTGGCGCATCGGCTGCTGAAGTGAACCAGTTGGCATCGACGCTGCAACCTGCCGACTATGGCGATAAGGTGATGCCTAATTTCATGGTTACCAATGTGCCCGTTGGCCTGATGGGACTCATTATTTCGGCCATACTGTCGGCAGCTATGAGTACCATTAGTTCAGGTATGAATGCATCGGCCACCGTCTTTACCGAAGATATTTATAAGCGGTACATCAATCCGAATCCATCGAGCCAGAAACAGCTGCGGTTGTTACACATTTCTACGGTTGTGGTGGGTGTCTTTGGCTTGACCGCCGGACTGGCTATGATCGGTGTGAAAAGCATTCTGGATACCTGGTGGACGCTATCGGGTATTTTTGCGGCTGGTATGCTGGGACTCTTTCTGCTGGGGCTAATTAGTCGACAAACGAAGAGCCCGGAGGCCTTGATTGCCGTCGTTATCGGTGTACTCGTCATTGTCTGGCTGACCTTTTCGCCCAAACTACCCGACGAGTACGGATACCTCCGCAATCCATTACACAGCAACATGATTATTGTTGTCGGTACGCTCACTATTTTCCTGGTGGGAATTGTACTGACTAAACTTAAAGGCCGACCTTCGGAGCAAACCCAAGAGGCCAGTGTATTTTCCAATGACTAACAAAACTTCGCAAAAGGGCTTTATCCCTGTAATGCTCACGCCATTCACAGACAGTGGCGCCATTGATTTCGACACGCTTACCCGACTGACGGAACTCTATTTACAAGCCGGTGCTGCCGGATTGTTTGCCAATTGCCTGTCGAGCGAAATGTTTGAACTAACTGAGGCCGAGCGGCTTCAGATTATCGAACACGTCATCAAGGTAACCAATGGGAGGGTTCCTGTCGTAGCTACGGGTACATTTGGTGGACCTATTGCTCAGCAAGCTGATTTTGTGAAGCAGGTAGCCGATAAAGGTACGGATGCCGTTATCCTGATTACGGGCCTGCTGGCCGAACAAACGGAATCAGATGATGTGTTCAATGAGCGTGTTTTTCAATTGCTGGAGCAAACGGCTACGGTGCCGGTTGGCTTTTACGAGTGTCCGGTACCGTATAAGCGCCTGATTTCGCCTGAGCAGTTGAAGCTGTTTGTCGATACAGGCAGGGTGATTTACCATAAAGATACCTGCCTGGACATCGATCAGATCCGGGAGAAGATACGACTGGCCAACCGACCTGGTTTCGGGTTGTACGATGCCTATATGGTTCATGCCGTGGAGTCGCTCAAGGCCGGTTCGGCAGGACTTTCCTGCATTCAGGGCAACTTCTTCCCTGAACTGATTGTCTGGTTGTGCCAGCATTATAATCACACGGATTTACAGCAGGAAGTAGGGGAGGTGCAGCAGTTCCTGATTGACAGTATGGATGTGATTCACAACGTGTACCCAACCGTGTCGAAATATTTCCTGCAACTGCGCGGCTTCAACATGTCGACCTATACCCGTCGTGAGGTAGGCACGTTTACGCCCGAAATCGCTAAACAGGTGGAAGGCTTATTGGCCGATTATACCCACTTGCAGGATAAACTGGCGCTGGAGGTTTTGTAGGTATTCAGGCAATTCAGTTTTCTAGATTCAGACCATTCATATTGGCAAAATGCCTTGTATTACGGGAAATTAAAATTAAGCCGTTCACAAGGGCTGTGGAGCCAATTAACAGGTCGAAATATTAACTGTGCGCCCGATGCGTCTTAAGGCTGCTTTTTGTATGGCGTATTCGGGCTGCACTTCACGGATCGGCAAAATGCGCCCCTGGAAAAGGTCTTGAAGATTAGCTAAATTATCCCGTTTCTTCTCCTGACCAACCTCCGACTACCCGTTCTAATAACTGTAGAGCTTCGGCTTCGCTCAAGTCTTTATTGACATGTGCTTCTTCAGTATGAAGGCCTAACCGATCCGCCAACCCTTTAAATAGGGCGAAATCGGTTTCACTTCGGGTTTCAATGGTGATGATGTAAGTCGTAGAGAAGAAAGTAAAGTCTATACAGGCATCAGTATAATCAGTGAGATAACTGTATGGTTCACGTTAAGATAACAGATTAGTAGTCTCGTTACAAACAGAAAAGGTGATTTGTCTGAAAGCCATGTCAGGGATAGGTCAGCGCTACAGACCGAATCAGGCTGTGCGTATGCGGAGGCCCTGACACGCTGATGCCGATACGGGGGGCACGGTCCCAACGGGGCAGAAAGGAGCCGTTGACGGGTTCGGTTGTTATCTGTTGCGACTTTCCGCCTGAGGTTTGAAAGCTACAGGTATAGTATTGCCCAACATGGCTGTGTACCTGCAAGGTAATGTCCGATACGTTTTCGGTTAACCGATGGTTTTTCAGTACCTGTCGAACGCCGTCTTTCACCTGCCACAATTCGAGCGAATCGTTGCGAATGCCAAAACCCAGCGAATTATTCGCATCGCCATACACACAAATGCTTTGGAGGATATGGGGTTGCGGGGCTATGTCGGCCGAAAACGTATACGTGCCTTTTTGAATGACCAGCCCCAGAAAACTTCCCGTCGGGCTGGTCGATACGGTAGAAAGCTGTAGTTGGCCAGCCTGAATCGTAGTCGGTGGTTCGGACTGGCTGACATCCCAAACCCAGGGAAGAGCAGCGCTTGGGTTGGTAAAGTGAACGGTTTGCGGAGAAATAGGTTTCTGGGAAGCGCCACCAAAGGCTTCGGCCTGTGCCGGAACGGCAGTACCATACCGAAAGGTGGGCCACTGCGTTTTGTCGTTCCAGACCAGTTCGCTCAACACACCCTGACGGCCGGTAAACGTAAAGTCTGTTCCGTTATACGCATGGTGCAGATAGACATACCGATTATCGGGCGTGGTCACTACCGTCCCATGACCAGGGCATTTCCAGGTATCGTCACTGACCAGAACCGGATTGCCGGAAAACTTCTCCCAGGGGCCACGTAGGTTCTGGGCACGGGCCAGACCAACCTGATAGTTACAACCTGTACCACAGCATGCATTCCCTGAATAGGTCATGTAGTAATACGTACCCCGTTTGAAAATAGCCTGGCCTTCCATGCCGCCCGCTTCCCAACCCGAACGGTCGGCCGTTAATAAGGAAAAGTGCTGGCCGATTACCTTTAAGCCATCGGTCGATAATTCCGCGCCCAACAATTCGATGGATTTGCCCTTATCGAGGCCGTAGGCTTTCCAGGTAATATAGGGTTTACCCGCTTCTTCAATTATAAATGGGTCAATAGCTTCGCTTGTCCATTCCAGCAGCAGGCCATGATCGGTAAAGCCACTGCGCAGGTCATGGGAAGTAGCTACGCCTATGAACGAATGCTTGTCCGACTTCCGGCGGGCCGTATAATATACATAATAGGTGCCCTGTCGGTAAATCAGTTCGGGCGCCCAGAAACTGCCCATGGTCCAGGCCGGGAGTTTCTGGAAAACAGGGCCAACGTACGTCCAGTTGACCAGGTCTTTTGACGTATAGATTGGAAAAGCGGGCCCCCACTCCGACGAGGTGCCAACGGCATAATACGTATCTCCAACGCGAATGATGGATGGGTCGGCAAAATCGCCCGGAATAACCGGATTCCGGTACGTAGTCGTTATTGCCGATGGTTTTGTGGACTGAGCCAGGCTATGGACCGTAATCAGCAAACACAGCAAGATTCGTACGAAAAGGGAAGGCATAGATGGGTTTAAGAAATGCAGCTTTGTTAGGCAACCGCCATACGGCCTTTTTTCAAATACTGGCGTTTATATTCCAGGGGCGTCAGGCCGGTAACTTTCTTGAAATGACGGTAAAAATTCGACACGTTGTTGAAGCCGCAGTCAAAGCAGATTACTTCGGTCGGTACTTTATCTTCAATCAGTGCCCGGCAGGCATGACTGATACGTATTTCAATCAGAAAATCATAGTACGTTTTATTGGTCATCAGCTTAAAATAGCGGCAAAACGAAGTGACACTTAAATTGCTGATGGCCGAAATTTCATCCAGGGTAATGTCTTTCCGGTAGTTGGTGAGTGTGTAGTTGCACACTTTATTTAGCCGGAGCGTATCGGTTTCGTTCGATTGGTAAAAGGCAGCCTGACCATTTACAATCGGTTCGTATTCTTCGGTTTCGGCCAACGTTTTCAGGATCGAAAACAAAATCAGAATTTTATCCAGATTCGTAGCGTCGACGGCCCGTTGCATCAGTTCGGCCAGTTTGGTATTCGCTTTTCCATTGATCACCATGCCACTTTTTGCCTTTTCAAAAAGCCGGGGCAGCAGGTAGGCCTCGGGCAGTTTCAGTAGATGCTCACCCAGGCAGTTGGGCAAAAAGTGAATGACGATGATTTCAATATGCCGATCGGGATCGTTTTGAAAATACTCGTCACTGCTCCGCCAGGTATGCGGTAAGTTTTCGCCGACCAGCACAATCTCACCCGGTGAAAAGTTGCTGATCTTATCCCCGATAAATCGTACCCCTTCACCCTTGATAATATAGTGTAGTTCGAGTTCAGGGTGGTAATGCCAGATGTTCTTGAAATGCGGTAAAACGTCGTGCCGAACCGTGTACGACGTTTCGAGATTAGCCGTTACTTTTCGAAATAGAGGTTTCATGGCAAAAGAAGTCGCTTCGGTATATAGGTTGACAGGAACCTGATTACAAACCTAAACGAAATAATCCAAATTATTCCTATTTTCTCTATGATAATTTCCTACAATAAATTGGCAAAAAAATGCAGTTGTTACCCCTAATCGTAGCCTATTTTTGTATCGTGTTATAGAAAAGTATTGTTTAATCGTGGTTTTGCCAGTTTCTACAACTCCTCCCATGAAGGATTTTGCTCAGCCAGGTCGTCGTCGTAGTTTAGGTCAGCCAGCGTCGAAACGTCTGTTTTTGACGCTACGTTTTGGCCTGCAAAATGCCGTATTAGGCACCCTGATTGCCTGCTTAAGCGTGGGGCTGGCCGTAGGTCAGGAGCAGACGAGCGAGGAAAAAGAAGCTGCCTACACACGTGTATTGAATGAACGGGCTGCTAAAATAGTGGCTTCGCTGGGCCTGACCGATGCGAACAAAACGGCCCATGTTCAGCAAACCATCGTGCAGCAATATCGCGACCTGAACGCCATTCACGACAGCCGTAAGGCAGCGCTGAACGGTGTTACCGACAGAGCACAAAAAGACGCCATCGACGCCGAAGCGAGTACGAAACTTATGACGCTGCATAGCCAATATCTGGTAAACCTCAATCGTGATTTGTCGCCGATTCAGGTCGATAAGGTGAAAGATGGTATGACGTATGGCGTATTGCCCATTACAGTCAATGGGTATCAGTCGATGCTGCCTGATTTAACGGATGAGCAAAAGAAACAGATTTTAGCCTACCTGACCGAAGCACGCGAGAAGGCAATGGATGAGGGGTCTTCGGAGAAAAAGCATGCCATGTTCGGTAAGTACAAAGGCCGGATCAATAATTACCTGTCGGCGGCTGGTATCGATATGAAAAAAGCCAGCAAAGAATGGGAGGAACGCATTGCGAACCAGGCCCGTAAAAATTAATCCATCCGACGATTCACTGATGTAATCGGACAGAGATAGAGGACTGCCTGGCTTTTGTTCCGCAGCCTCGGTTCTACACCATGTTGTGGCTCGTAGAATCTATAGAACCTATGGAATCAATCGGCTGAATCGCCTTAAGTACTTTACCCGATCATATACGTTGACATCTTTTACCTCATCTTTACTTAAACAGACAGGCATGGCACTGGCTTTACGACCTCGAAAACAAACGCTTCTGACCAGTGCCGTAAAGCTGGTTTGCGCGCTCATTCTGTGTGGCTTCTCCGACGATTTGTGCTATGCCGAAACAGGTGGAGCAAATAGCCGGCCTTCAGCGCATCGTTTCGGATCTCCCCTGGAAAATATTACCGGAACCGTTAAAGATAATAAAGGCCAGCCGCTACCGGGAGTGAATGTGCTGATAAAAGGTACTAAGACCGGAACCGTGACCGATATTCAGGGTACATTTCGGCTAAATCTGCCTACCGGGAAAGAGATACTTATCTTCAGCTATATCGGCTTCAAAACCCAGGAGGTGACTGTAGGCGGCAAAACGACTCTGGCGATTCAGATGGATGAGGATGCAGCCGCTCTGGGTGAAGTGGTCGTGGTGGGGTATGGGGTGCAAAAGAAAGCTACCCTGACCGGAGCCATTGCTACGGTCGATATGAAAGCCGTTCAGGATCTGCCAGTTAACAACCTGTCGGCTGTACTGACAGGCCAACTGCCGGGCGTCGGTGTTTCGGGAGGAACCAGCCGTCCGGGCGATAATGCCGTCATTACGGTACGTAACCCGATCATTCTGTCGAAAGATGGCGGCACGCTGCAACCCTTGTATGTCATCGACAATGTAGTTCGTTCGGCTGATGATTTTAACGCGCTCGACGTATCGGAAGTGGATCAGATATCGGTACTGAAAGATGCAGCTGCCGCTATTTACGGTGCCCGCTCCAATCAGGGCGTTGTGGTCGTGCAAACGAAACGGGGTAAATCGGGGGCACCTAAATTCAGCTATAGCGGCTCGACGGGTATTTCGGATGCAACTCTGCCGACCATGATGAATGGGTTTCAGCAGGCTACCTACCTGAATGACCTGAACTATGCGTCGGGTAAACTGGCTACCGATCCGACGATCTACACCCCCGACGAACTGGCCTACTTTAAAGACAACAACTACAATTGGCTAAAAATGGCCTGGCAACCTTCGACGGTTCAGCGCCATGCCCTGAACGTCAGCGGTGGAAACGAAAAGGCTACCTATTTCGCAGGGGCTTCGTACAATGCGCAGAATGCCAACTTCGACAATATCAATACAGATAAATGGACCTTTCGGGCCAGTGCTGATATGCAGGTGACCAGAGGGCTGAAAGCAGCTCTGTCGCTGAGTAGTTATCTCGGTAATAAGCGCATGTATTACCTGAAGCAGGGGGGGGAGAACGCAGAGAACGATATGAAAAGTCTGCTGTATACGCCCCAGTTCAACCCGCCCTATCTCAATGGCTTGCCCGTCCTGTTGTCGAATTCGAGCAACACCAATACCATCGATGCCTTTAACTTCTTTGCCGTTCAGAATTCGGACAACTACACGCAGACCAAAACAACTGGGTTTAATGTGACGGCTAATCTGGATTACGAGATTCCGGGCGTAAAAGGATTAAAAGCCCGAGTACTCTATAGCCGGACGTTCGATAACAGCTTCGGCAAGCAATATGGTACCAAATACAATGTGTACAGTTTCTCGATGCTCGGCGATCATAAGCACATTTATGGCGGTGATGTAATCAAAACGACAACGCTGAATAACGGTGACCGCGTACGGATGAACCCGAGTTATATCGATACCTACCAGTTCAACGGATACCTGAATTACGACCGTCAGTTTGGCAAGCATTCGATTTCGGCGATTGCCTTTTTCGAACAGGCCGAAACGCATACCGACAACGTAGCCGCCATGGCCGAAGGGGTAATCATTGGTGGCCTCGACAACATGCGGTACGCTATCGGTACGCAAACCACGTCGGAAACCGAAACCGAAGCGGGTTTTCTGTCGTATGCGGCACGGGTCAACTATAACTATGCCGGTAAGTACCTGTTTGAAAGCGCCATCCGCTACGATGCCTCGACCAACTTTGCGCCGGAGTATCGCTGGGGTTTCTTCCCATCCTTCTCGGCAGGCTGGGTGATGTCGGAAGAACCGTTCTTTAAAAACAATATTCGCGGGATTGATTACCTGAAATTGCGTGGCTCGATTGGGTTTATGGGTGGTGATGCGACCAAGCCATATAACTGGTTATCTAACTATTCGATTCAGACGGGTAAGGGAGCGGTGTTTGGCGGCAATTCGGATCGTCCGCTCATCGTATCGCCCAACAACGCCATGGCCAATCGGCAGGCCCGCTGGGATAACGACACCAAATATAACATCGGTATTGATGCCCAGTTCCTGAAAAATCGCCTTTCGGTTACGCTGGATGGATTCTATGACCATCGCTACAATATGCTGACGTCGTTAACCTCGTCGGTGCCGTTGCTGGTTGGTGCTACACTGCCTTCTGAAAACTATGCCAGTGTCGATGGATTCGGAACAGAACTTTCGTTTGGCTGGAACGACAAAATTGGCAGCGACTGGTCGTACAAAGTCAATACGTTCCTGACCTGGAGCGATAACAGACAAATTCTGGTGGACGTCGACAAGGGTAAAATCGGTACGTACCTGGACCCGACCGGTCGTTCGACCGACGTAGGGGTGCTGGGGTATCATTACCTGGGCATGTTCCGAACGCAGCAGGATGTGGATAGCTATCTGGAGAAAAATCCGGGCTATACGCTCTTCGGCGCGGCTCCCAAACCAGGTATGTTGTATTATCAGGACGTGCGTGGGCCGAAAGATGCGTCAGGAAATTACACGGCTCCTGATGGCAAGATCACGACCGACGACCTGGATTACCTCAACAGAAAAGCCAGCAATCACTACGGATTCGGTTTCAACTTCAGCGCTTCATACCGCAACCTGTCGATTGGCGCTACCATTGGCGGATCGTTTGGTGGACAGGCGATGGTCGAAGGTACGGCTCGCACACAGGGTACCGCCACGGCAAACCGCCCGGTATTCTGGGCTGACCACTGGACTCCGGACAACCCAAATGCCGCGTATCCAAACCCGTATTACAAGGATACCTACACCGTCGATTCCGAATTCTGGTACCGGAGTTCAACCCAGGCATCGGTTCGTAACCTGAACATATCCTATGGATTACCGTCGCGGTTAGCCGGGAAAGCTGGATTGAGCACTGTGCGGGTTTATCTGGTGGCTACAAACCCGCTTAACCTATACAATCCCTACGATTACAAATCGTATTCGGGCAATTACGATGCCTACCCCGTACTTCGTTCCTTCTCACTGGGCTTAAACCTTGGCTTGTAAACCTCCTTCGATACCATGAAACGTTCCTATAAACTCCTTGTGGCTTTCTGTTCAACCCTGGCGCTGTCGGGTTGCGTGAAAGTGCTTGACAAAACGGACCTGAGTTCGACAAGCGGGGATCTGATCTTTAAAGATTCGGTGCTCACCCAGATGAACCTCGATTACATCTACGACCAGAATCTACCCACGCCGATTGGATCGCTCGGCCCTGAACCGACCGGCCTCAGTGGACTGTCGGACGAGTCGTATGCCGACAGTAAACTGCTCCAGGGGTCTTTGCTCGTCAATGAAGTTGGCGATTTTGGAACGGCCCTAAGTGCTACTAACAATTACGGTAAAATCCGGGTCATCAATACGTTCCTAAGTGATGTGAAGGCGGGAAGTCTGCCGCAGTATACCAAAAACAAGTTGCGGGCGCAGGCACAGTTTTTTCGAGCCTGGCGCTATTTTGATCTGGTGCGCTTGTATGGTGGTATACCGCTGGTATTGAGTCCGTTGGCTGCTGTGGGTGTCGAAGCGAAACAGGCCGATTACCTGCCCCGGAATAGCACCGCCGAGAGTTTTGCCCAGATCGTAAAAGATCTCGATTCGACGATTGCGTCGGTGCCGGGTCGCTGGTCGTCGTCGGGCGATTGGGGGCGGATTACCAAAGGGGCAGCTGCTGCGTTTAAAGGGCGGGTGTTGCTCTACGCGGCCAGCCCACAGTTCAACCCATCCGACGATGCTACCAAATGGCAGGCGTCTTACGATGCCAACAAACAGGCGTATGATCTGCTGACTGCCAATGGATTTGGGTTGCACGCTTCGTTCGATCAGCTCTGGTTTCAGGAAGTCAACAACCCCGAAGCCGTTTTTATAACGGGTTACAACACCGCAACAGGTGACCAGACGAAGAAGAACAACGGTTACGACAACAGCACCCGCCCATCGTATGCCGGAACGGGTGGCGGGTCGAACCAGCCTTCGTGGGAAATGGTCAAAGCGTTTCCGATGCTGGATGGTAAAAAGCCCGGCGAATCGACCAAATACACCTACACGGACCAGTTGTTCTACAAAAACCGCGACCCCCGTTTCGACAAAACGATTGCCTATAATGGAGCAACCTGGCCACTGAATGGCAACACAGCCAACAAATTGTGGACGTATTACGTAGGCGGAAAAACGGTAGAAGCAAAAGCGACGAACACGGGTTTTT
This sequence comes from Spirosoma aerolatum, assembly GCF_002056795.1. NCBI lineage: Bacteria > Pseudomonadati > Bacteroidota > Cytophagia > Cytophagales > Cytophagaceae > Spirosoma > Spirosoma aerolatum. The sequence continues at coordinate 2,854,936 of NZ_CP020104.1, forward strand.
ACACGCGCAAGGCCATTAATCCATCGGTAGCGGCTGGCGATGTGCAATACTCCGGCACCGACTGGATCGAAATTCGCTTCGCCGAAGTGCTGCTGAACCTGGCCGAAAGTGCGACGGGTATCAACAAACTGGACGAAGCCTATACCCAACTGATTGCCATTCGTAAACGGGCGGGCATCGAAGCCGGTACCGACAATTTGTATGGCCTGAAGCCGAACATGACCCGTGCCGAACTATTCGACGCTATCCTGTACGAACGGCAGATTGAATTTGCGTTCGAAGGCAAGCGGTTCTGGGATCTGCGTCGCTGGAAACTGATCGAGAAAACGTTGAATGGCAAACGGAGAACGGGCGTCACGATCAACCTGAAAACGACAGGTGTTCCAACTGATTTTGCTACCACCCGCGACAATCTGAATCTGGACCAGGTGTATACCAATTACTTTACCCTTGCGTTCAAACAGTTGGATACGAAATATGATATTGCCTGGAAGCCAGAGTATTACTTCTTCGCCATTCCGCAAACGGCCATCGACAACAACCCTAAACTGATTCAGAATAATACCTGGGGGGGCGCGTTCGATCCGTTAAAATAAGTACTCCGAGAGTTAATTAGTGGTGCATTCACCCTGCCTACCTTGTGTCGTTACGATCCGTGTAGGCAGGGTTGATTTTAATCGGTAGAGCAACAATTCGTACACAACAGAAATGCCCATAACCTGATTGGCTATGGGCATTTCTGCTTGAAAAAAAAATGAAAAATTAGGCTACCTGAGCAGGACCGTTTTGTTGAAAATCGTGCTGAGTTGTCGTCAGATTCTGGAGCGCCATAGCTTTCCGTTTTTTGTGATAGGCATAGTACGAACCAAAGCCCAGCGCCACAAAAATAAAAATCGGCGCCCACTGGACGAGCTCTTTACCACTATTTGCGACGGAATACGTAGCCCCCAGCAAATCAAAGATGAGTCCGGCATAGGCCCATTCTTTAAGCCTGGGAAAGCCCGGAACCAGAATCGCCACCACACCCAGCAACTTAGCCCAACCCAGAAACGGAATGATGTAGGTTGGATACCCCATTTCATGAAACCCCTGCACCGACATGGGATTGACCATAATGTTGGGGATGGCCGATCCTGCCATTACAAACGCAAATAAACCAGTTAGTATCCAGTACAGGATATTCGTCTTTTTCAGGGCTTTACGATTGGCAGTGTTAACCTGGATGTGTGTCATTGGTCGTTGTTGTTTAATTGATTTGATAGCTCAAATTTACCGCTTTTCGGGTTGGTCAATAGGGGGTGAAAACGGCAATAAATGGGTTGTTTGCGGCATAGTTTAGTTCGCATAGTTTAGCCGCAAAATGATAATCCAATGGCCTGTTTCAGCCCGGATAGTAGGGTGATGGACGAGGTAAAAACGAGTGTGGTATGAGGAGTTTCGCCGGGCGGTTGGCTTATATAGATTCAATCCTAATCACTATGTTTTTGAAACGATCTGTTTGCAGTTTGCTTTTGATGCTGGCTGTTGCTGGTGTACAGGCCCAGCCGCTCAATACCTTGTCGGCACAGGAGAAAAAAGAGGGATGGAAGCTGCTTTTTGACGGCCAGGATCTCAAAGGCTGGCATAAATACAATGGTAAAGGTGTACCGTCTTCCTGGAAAGTGGAACAGGGCGTTTTGCATCTGAATGTGCCCAAAACGGCAACTGGTACGGTTCGCGACGGTGGCGATTTGGTGACCGACGCTATCTTCTCCGGCGATTTTGCCTTTAAGGCGGAGTATAAAATTGAGAAGTATACCAATAGTGGTTTCTTTTTCTTCGTCGAGGAAGCGCCTAAGAACGAGAAAATCTATAACACGGGTCTGGAGGTGCAGGTGGGCGACGATGTACTGTATCAGAAAGCGGTAGAGCATCCGCACAACTCCGGCGACCTCTTTGGCATCGCTGACGTCCGTATTCAGGAGCCTCAACCACTAGGGAGCTGGAATAAAGTGGAGGTGATGCTGAAAAAGAACAAATTGACCGTCACGATCAATGGGTATACGGTGCAGGAACACGACCTGACCAGCGCCGACTGGAAAAAGCGGATGGCCGCCAGTAAGCTGAAAGATGCTCCTGTTGGCAAAGGCAAATACAGCGGACGCATTGGACTACAGGACTGGAATACGAGTGTCTGGTTCCGAAATATTAAGCTGAGAACTCTTTAAGAGCCTGTCTAACTTTTTGTGGGATATGCATTTTTGTCATTGCGACGCAGAAGTAATCTTCGGGTACTCCTAAAAAGGTAATGCTCCGAAGATTGCTCCTGCGTCGTAATGACAAAAAATACGCTTACTATAGATTACGTTTAGAAAATTTAAACAGGTTCTAATTCTGATAAAGTTACAAGACCTTCAAATCGCCATTCAGACGGTAGGTTTTTCCTTTTTCGGTGGTCAGGCTTAGCTGTTTGTCTCCATAACGAAGTACGCAGGGCTGACCGGCTTTGGATGTGATATCGACACCGCTCAGATGCCCAGCCTGCCAGCGGATATTCAGGACGAAGCCGCCCTGCGCACAGATTCCGTTGATGTTGCCCGTTGGCAGTTCGGCAGGCAGCGCCGGAAGCAGGTCAATCGTTTCACCCTGACTTTGCAGAATCATCTCGGCAATACCACTGGCACCACCAAAATTGCCGTCAATCTGAAACGGCGGATGGGCATCGAACAGGTTGGGGTAGGAGCCGCCACCTGTCATGCCTTCGGGCGAGATGGCTGGCCGGAACAGCAGTTTGAGCATGGTGTAGGCATGATTGCCATCGCGGAACCGGGCCCAGAAATTTATCTTCCAGGCCAGACTCCAGCCTGTTCCTTCGTCGCCCCGTTCCAGGAGCGACTGCCGGGCTGCTTTCATCAGGTCGGGCGTTTCGTCCCAGGTGATGTCGGTGCCGGGGTGAACGCCCCACAGGTGCGATACGTGCCGATGCGTGTCTTTGGGGTCATCGACATCCTGCAACCACTCCTGCAACTGCCCGTGTTTACCAATCTGGTTGGGCGCTATCTGGCTGTACATCGTTTTGAGGGTATCGCGAAAGGCAGCATCCGTCTTCAAACGTTCGCTGGCCGCTATGCAGTTTTTGAACAGATCACGAATGATCTGGTGATCCATCGTTGGGCCTGCCACTAGTCCACCGTGTTCGGGCGAGTTCGATGGGGTACTAATCAGCCAGCCGGTCTTCGGGTCTTTCACCAGAAAATCGACAAAAAAACGAGCGGCTTCTCTCATGATGGGGTAGGCCCGGTTTTGCAGAAAGGCCTGGTCCTGCGTGTAGCGATAATGCTCCCACAAATGGTGCGAAACCCAGGCTCCTCCGCTTACCCAGATGCCGTGGTTTGATGCGTTGATGGGGGCCGTCCCGCGCCAGAGATCGGTGTTGTGGTGCAACACCCAGCCCCGAGCGTTATAGTGCGCTCTCGCTGTTTTTCGGCCTTCTTTTGCCAGCTCGTCAATGGCGTTGAACATCGGTTCGTGGCAGGCCGACAGATTCAGCATTTCGGCGGGCCAGTAGTTCATTTCGAGGTTGATGTTCGTGGTGTACTTACTGCCCCAGGGTGGCGTGAGCAGATCATTCCAGATACCCTGTAAGTTGGCGGGACCCGCTGGCACACCATTACGGCCGGGTCGTGAACTGGAAATCAGTAGATACCGGCCATACTGTACATAAAGGGCAATCAGCGCGGGGTCTGACGATTGGTCGAACCGCTGTAGTCGTTCGTCGGTGGGCAGTTGTTCGTTGGGCGAATGGCCCAAATCCAGCGACAGACTGTTGAAATACGATTGGTACTCCTGCACATGCGTCGTTCGAATAGCCGCAAATGGTTTGTTTCGCAGTGTCTGTAAAGGCTGTTGACTCAATAAAGCCGGATCGCCGGAAACGTCTTTAAAGTTTTTGAAATTAGTACCCGCCGTCAAATACAGCGTAGCTTCGTCGGCTCCCGACACAACAAGTTTTGTCCCCGACACGCTGATCTGGCCTTTCTGCGTCTGAATCCGTAGCAGACTTTCACCCCGTAACGCCCCATTTTTGACCTGAACTGATAGAGCAATTGTCTGATTATCAATTTTTCGGACCGACGCGCCCTGATGTGGGCTGTTCAGCGTGGCGTCAAAACTAAGTTGTCCCGACTTGCTGGCTGTAAGATGAATGGCCATAACCTGGTCGGGTGCGCTGGTCAGATACTCGCGGGTGAACCGGACACCATTAACCTGATACGTGACGCGGGACAGGGCCGTTGTTAGGTCCAACTCCCGGCGGTAGTTCGTGGCCTGCTCCTGGCGTTTAACCGTGAGCCATAAATCACCGAAAGGTTGGTAGTCGGCCTGATAGCGGGGAGATGCGGGCGGATTGTTATCCTGAATCCAGTAACGGAACGGACGGCTGAGTGGTACGCCATCGGTTGGTTGCTGCCCAACAGGATAGACGACAAACGTTGGCTGACTGGTTTTAATGCCAATAAATCCGCCTTTATCGTATAGATTGATGACCTGAATGGCCAGTTGGTTTTTACCCGCGTGCAGCTTAGTCGCCGGAATCGTATACCGTCGATTTTTGGCAATGCCTTCGTCCGAACCGATTAGTTCACCATTCAGATACGTAAAATCCTGATCGCGGATACGTCCCATGTCGAGCAACATATCCTTGCCTATCCAGGCTTCGGGTATGGTGACTGTGGTGCGGAACCATACGGCTCCGTCCAGCCCTTCGTTGCCCATTTTCTCCCAGCCATCGGGTGTGGGAACGTCCATCGTTTTCCAGGAACGGTCATCGAATGCAACGGCTGCCGGACTCCCTTTAGTGTCGGCCAGGGCCCGAACGCGATTGAACCAGGCCGCCTTTTTCTGCGGGTAATCGGCTTCGTTGCTTTGACGGCCCATAAAATGCTCCTGTGCCAGTTTTTCGGCTTCGGCCTGTTTTCCATCGGCCAGCAACTGACGAATCTGGGGCAGGTATTGAGCGGCCCCTTCGCGCTGATAGTCGCGGGGCTCGCCGGTCCAGAGTGTGGCTTCGTTGAACTGGATATGGTCGGTGGTGATGCCCCCGAATACCATTCCCCCCAGCCGACCGTTGCCAATCGGTAACGCTTCAACCCATTGCGTAGCTGGTTTCTTATACCAGAGTGTAAGGGGTTGTTTGGCGGGTGGCTGGGCCTGTATGGTTAGTGATAAGAAAAGTGCAGGGAGCAGGAGACGGGTACGTTTCATAAGTAGAACAAAAATAAACCTACAAGCTCTCAAAGACCTTGTAGGTTCTTAGCTAATCATTCTACAATCTTGAATTAGTTCTTGAGAGGCTTTATTGCTCATTCGGGAGCGAACTGCGGACCAACGGGCAGGAAATGACCGCTATTTTTTTAATTCTGTCCAAACTTCTCCTGGACTCGTACCGGAAATACCTTCCTGGTAGTTCTTCATGCGGGCGTTCCAGTCATCGACACGCGGATTGTTTTCGGTGGTTTTGGGGTTGAGCTTATCCAGACTTTCTCCCTTCGGAATGCTGATGACCAGCATCAGTTGCCGACCGTTTCGGTATAACAGCAGTTGCTGAAACTGTGCATTGCAGAACCCCTTCGACACCTCCGGCCATTTCTCAAACTGTGTAGCGTGGTAATCCAGGTATTCATTTTGGAGCTTGGGGTCAGCAACCAGATTGGCCGTCAGAATGGTATGAGTCCACTCGCCTGCTACGGCCCCTGTTGAACATCGACTCCGGTTGAATTCGTAGAACAAATCGTAATAGGTTTTGACCGTTGCGGTTGGGAAGGCTGTTTTCAGTCGTTCGCTCAGTACGTAAACGTCCGGCACCTTATCGAAAATAACGTAGTGATTTCGCCACTGATACAGCGCTTCCGGCCTGACCTTATTACGCGCCATCACGTTCGTTAGCTGCTCACGATCAATAGTTTGTCCTCCGGGTACGGTTATTTCGATAATGACCGGATTCTCTTTGTTGATGCGCCATTGTGGGTCGGCAGGGGCTTTTTCGCGGAGTAGAGTGCGATACGGCGCTTCAAGACCCGCTTTCGTTTTGATGCTGTCGGCTACCTGTGGGCCATTGTGTTCCCAGACATTGTTCGGACCGTTGGCATTTTGCAGGTATTTCCCGGAAGGCGTCCAGTTGTCTTTTATCGTGAAATACGACGAACCTTCGTCGGTGTAGAGGTAAAACCAGTGAGCGGGCAGGTGTGCATAAGGAGCTTTGTATACGCTGTCGATGTCGTTTTCGGCAATGATTGAGCCGGGTTGCGCGGATAGGGTGTAGATGGCAGCCGCATCATACATGTGTTTGGCGTAGCGATGAATCCGGTTGGCGCACACCCGGTTGTTACGCATGGCGTTGATGGTTCGTGTCCAGCCCCAGCCCAGACTGATACCGCTGTAACCCACTTCGCTGATGTCGTTATGGTCGATACGAATGTCCCGAACGTAGCCTGCTCCGATTCCCACTGCTCCCCAGTCTTCGTTCGTTACGTTGGTAATCAGGTTGTTGCTGATGATTAGGTTTGTGCATACTTCGCGCTCGTCGGTAGGGGTGTAGGGTCGGTGAATCTCCGTCGCTTCGTCGGCGAAAACGCCCGCCATAATGCCTGTTCCGCCAATATCATTGAACAGGTTGCCGCGAATCAGATTGTCCTGAACACCTTTGTGGTAATCCAGGCCTGTAGCTGCCAAATGCTCAAACCGACAGTTTTCGAAACCTGTGTGATGGGCAAAGTTTACGTCCACAGCTGCAGCCGGACGACCTACCCAAGCCTGATTTTCAAGCGATTTTTTGTCGGGTGTACCGGGGGTTTTTAGTTTGTAGGCATCGAGCATATACAAACCTGCCTGATGCGGAACGTGCCCCTGCTGCGAAGGCCGGAGCCAGGCCGTATGCTGAAACGAAATTCCTTTGAACAGAACGTTCGATACCGGATGGTCTATCGTTCCGGCGATGCGTACCAGTGTTTCGAGGGCAGGAGCAATCACCTCTGCGGTGGACAGGTTTTCGTTTGGGCGGGGGAGGTAGTAGATTTTTTCGGCTTTCGTATCCAGAAACCATTCGCCGGGCTGATTCAGGAATTGAATCGCATTGGTCAGGTAAAAGGCCGAGTTGCCTGTTTCTTTCGAAATCCAGGGCGCAGGCCACGGGTGTTCCGATTGGATCCGGCTTTCGGGCTGATGAAACCAGAGTTTGGCACTGTCGCCCTGCACTTCAATGCGTCTGATGCGCAGATTGGCAATGGCCCACCACTGATGAATCAGCATTTCCAGTCCCTCCGCTCTCGACAGATCGCCGAATTTGGGGGCCGGAATCCAGCAGGTTTGTTCCTGTTTATTCCACGACAGAATCCTGTTCATGAGCGGATAGGGCGTGTCTTTGGCGCGGGTGGCTTTCCATCCGTTGACCCATACCTGACGAAATTCGAGCAGCCGTCCGCCTACTTTCGGTGCATCAGCCACCCAGACGTTGCCCTTGGCTTCCTTCGGTAGACCCGCCACAGTTCCTTTCAGTTTTTGCCAGTTTTTGATGGGTACACCCCCACTCAGAACAGGCTTTTCGTTTGGGGCGGCTTCAATAATTGTCGGACTGGTGGCTGTACCGGCATCTTCTGGTCGGATAAAAATTGGCTCGTTGAGGGCATACAGACCGTTCCGTACATAAATGTGCGATCCCCGTGAAAGACCTGTATCGTTCAGTCGGCGCAATTCCCGAACCTTTCGAATCGCTAGCTGCACACTCGCCAACGGTTTCTCTTTCGTCCCTGCATTGGTATCTGACCCGTCCGGTGATACCCAGAATTCAGCCTGCGCAAAGAGAAGCGAGGGGAAAAGTGTGAGGTATAAAATGGTTATGGTTCGGTTCATAGATTGAGAATGTCAGACTCACGCTCGTCCACGATATAGTCGCGGATGAAATTTGTTTGTCATTCCGACCGCAGAGAGGAATCTCAAAGTTCTTCATAAGTCAAGCGTGAGATTCCTCTCTGCGGTCGGAATGACAAACAAAACGGAATCACTGCACTGAAAAGTCAAAGTATAAGACTAATTCTTTGGCGCGGGCGGGTTCTTTTTCATAGTCGTAAAATGCGTATTTCTGCCCCATCGGGCCGGTGGTTTCGTTACGCTGGGTTTTGGTGCCAATACTTGGAATGCCCTGCATAAACGAAAGATCGCCCGATGGAAAAAGAGGTTCGTAATTGTGCCACTGGTCGGTTTTCCAGGCCGGGGTGAAAAGCCGGAAAAACACATCTTCGTTCTCGGTTGCGACAATAAACGGATTATCGGCTTCGAACCGGCACCAGTACATATTGGCGTGATAGCCTTTGAATTCGGGATAAACCAAGGGTTGTTCACCCGTTTCGGTGTTGTTGTAGGCTTTGCTCCAGACGCCCAGCGTACCACCCTTCAGTCGGTTTTTCCAGACGCGGTAGGGACCTTTCCCCATCCACTTAACCGCCTTCATTTTGTCTTCCGGGAACGAGAAATTGACCCCATTCATAAAGGTGAAATAGGCATTCGGGAAATAGCGCACCCGCATCTTTACCCAACCCGATGGATAGATGGTCCATTGCAGGGTATTGAAAGCCGTTTTTCGGTCGAAGGTCGATTCGATGATGATATTTTTGCCGTCGCTTCGCTGGGTGAAGTGGCTGAAGTTCGTAACGGCTTCCTGCAAAATAGGCCCGTTGGTTAGTAGAATGTTTCCGTTGGCATTCGAAACCTGACGTAGTATGCCGTTCTTCCGGCTGATTGACAGGCGAATACCATTCGCTGTTACGGTATAGAGTGAATCGGTTTCGCTGAGCGTTACACTACCCGAACCTTCGGTGTTGACCATTGTGGCCGCAAACTTATCGGGTAACGTAATCGGGAAGCTCCAGGTAAACAGTTCGCGATGGAACGGGTCCGTTGCTGTAATGTACAACAGATCGTAGGTCGTCCAGTCGGTGGGGAGAGTTGCTTTCAATACGCCTTTTTCCAGCGGTTTCAGGTTGGGGGCAGCCACCGAAAACGGTTTGCCCGCGCTGTATGAACCTCCGACTTTGACTAATTTCCCGGTAAACGAGCACTGATTGAGATTAGTAAAATGGTAGCGGTTTTCGACCGGGAACGTACCATCGAAGGTGGGGGTAATTTCCCGACGTTCCAGCCGGATGGGCGACCAGACTTCTTTGACCGTAAAAAAGCTCCCTTCCTTTTCGCGGTATGGCCCCACAATGCCATCGGCCCCACGATTGCCGTCGGTATCGAGCAGGCCTTTTCCTCTATTCCGGTCGGTACGGACAATGCCCTGATCGGCAAAATCCCACAGGAAACCACCGGCTGCGAGCGGTTCGTGCCACATCGCTTCCCAATAATCGTCCAGACCAGCGCCGTGCCCGCCATCGTACAAACCGTGCAGAAACTCGGTGGGTAAGGTAATCGAATGGCCGAGGTTATAATTGCCAATGCCGTAGTTGTATTCGCGGTAATGCTGCGTATCGAAGCCGTTGAAATCTTCCCAGGCGTGTAGCAAGTGGCGTTTCTGAATGTCTTTCTGGGCGAAAAGCGGATCTAGCTCTCGATTGTGTCCACCTTCGTTGCCGTTGATCCAGAGTATGACCGATGGGTGATTAACATCGTGACGAATGAGTTCGTGCAGGAGTTTGGTGCCGGTGGGCGTGTCGTAATGCCCGTGCCAGCCCGCCAGTTCATCGAATACAAACAACCCCAGCGAATCGCAGACATCCAGAAAATGATCGTCGGGTGGGTAGTGCGACATTCGGACGGCGTTCATGTTCATGTCTTTCATCAGGTTGACATCCAGAACACTGATCGATTTACTCAGCGTTCGTCCCGATGTTGGCCAGAACGAGTGTCGGTTTACGCCCTTCAGTTTGATTTTGGTGCCATTGACGTAGATGCCATCCCGCTGCCGAACTTCTACTGTGCGGAAGCCAAAGGTTTGCGTAACGACGTGGACGGTCTTTCCGCCCTGTTGCAAGCGACATTCAACTTTATAGCGGTTCGGCGTTTCGGAGGTCCACAAAAGCGGATTGGCGATGGTTTTGGTCAGCGTGATCTGTTGAACACCTGCGCCAATCTTGGTCGTGAAGGGCGTGCCCACTTTTTGACCGGCCATCGTGTAGATTTGGGCAGTTAGGTCGGCGGGTTTGTTGTTGCCCTGAATCTGTAACTGAGCCGTAAATGTTCCATTGGCTTTGGCGTCGATGGCTACGTGAGCGATGTGTTCGGTTGGGAGAATTTCCAGATAAACAGGCCGGAAAATACCCCCGAAAATCCAGAAGTCCCCTTTACGTTCGGCGTCGTTTACCGACGGGTTGGCCGAATGTTTCGAGACGGTAGCTTCGAGTAAATTGCTGGTGCCGTAGTTCAGTAGCGAGGATACCTCGTAGTCGAAGGCGTAGTACGAACCCTGGTGAATGGCTCCGGCCGATTTGCCGTTAATTTTTATGTCGGCGTCGGTCATTACGCCCTCAAACACCAGATTCACGTGTTTCCCTTTCCAGGCTGCCGGTGCCTGAAATTCGTATTTGTAAAGCCCCTGTTCCTTGCCTTTCGCACTGTCTTTGTTGAACCCGTAGTTGTATTTCCCGAACCCCTGCAACTCCCAGTTCGATGGTACCGGAATAGTTGTCCATCGGCCCGAATTCTGTCCGGCAGTGCAGTAGAAATGCCAGTTTACAGTATGATCATTCCCCGTTCCCGATAGGTAGCGCCGTTCGGTCTGCTGCGCCGTAGCAAGCCGAGCGAGTGTGAGAAGTGCTATAACAAAGAATACGCTTATTTTCACTTTACTAATCGTTTCAAAATCTTTCGTTTCGCTTTAAAAATCGTACCGTGTTTATGGCCTTCAGGAACGGAAATTTCTGACTTTATATCCGTAAAGGTTTTGAAATCGCGCGTTCGGACGGCGTCGTAGGTTTTGTCCTGATACGAATCGAAGTAGATCAGCCAATCGTTGCCAACTTTGGCAACGGACGGGCCTTCGGTGAATTTTTTGGTGAAGGGAGCTGATACATTGGTGTATGGCCCGGTTGCCTGCGAGCCAAACGCCACTTTGAGGTTGCGCTCCGGGCGGGTGTTGTCTTTCAGGACTAGTACATAGTCTGAGGGTTTGCGCTTGACAATCACTGCATCGATGACACTGAATTTTGGGTCCATAAAGAGATGGGTTGGGGCAAACGTCTGAAAGTCCTTCGTGGTGGTGTAATACATCCGGTGGTTATTGTTCTCCTCTTCCTGACCGCGTTCGAATCGGCCGGGAATAGTAGAAGCCCAGCTAATTACGAACTGGTCGGCTACATCGTCGTAAAACAGTTCGGGTGCCCAGACGTTCACGGTGGTCGGTTCGTATTCCATCACCGGAATAAACCGCTCCGGCGACCAGTGAATCAGGTCTTTCGAATAGGCATAGCCAAACCCTTTATCATCGCGCCAGCTACTCGTCCAGACCAGATGGAAGGTGCCATCTTTCCCCTGCGCAATCGACGGGTCGCGCATGACTTTCTGAGTGCCAATTTCGGGTTTGAGAAATGTGCGGTTCAGGTCCGTCCATTTATAGCCGTCGTAGCTGTATAGAAAGCGTAACCCCTCGCTGGCCGGTTCATGAAACGAACTGAACAGATACACCTCTTTCGTGCAGGAGCTTAAACTGGCGACGAGGCCAAGCAGGAAAACTAAACGCTTCATTTCTTCTGAATGACTAATACCCAATCGTTGCCATTTTTAGGCTCGGCTGGTGGGTTAAATTCATAAATACCTGTGTTGGTTATGTCGCCAATGGCGGTTGTTTTGCCATCGCGGGGGCTGTACCACGAAGCCGCTACCGTATTGCCGGGCAGTTTGCCCATATTCAGCCTGATGTTCCGACCCGTGTACGTATAAACCAATGCGTAATCAGGGCCGCGACTGGCGACCAGATAGTCGTATCGATTGCCCTGATTGGCGATGAGCGACTGATCGGGAATGCGGTCGAAAAAGGAGTACCTGAGCAGCAGGCTTTTCAGGTGAATCATCTGAGAGGCTCCGGGTGCATCAAGGGCTTTTTTCCAGTCGTCGATAGCGCCGAACGAACTCTTGCTGTCGCCTTTTTTATAGAATTGAAGGACCGAATTGTGCCCATAGGTATAGCCAAACGCGCCCGCCAGTACCGACCAGTAGCCATAGCGACGCACATCATCGGCTGTCCATCGGGGGCCTTGTAGGTCGTGTAAACCATGCGGAATCTGCTCATACGACGGTTCGCCATCTATCACGGGCTTGGTTGGTTTTAGCGCCAGATCGGCCTGCATATACCGCCAGTTGTCTTCGCCATAATGCTGTTTATCTTTCGCGGATGTATCCTGGGCATACGACTTATGACCCGACTGTATCATGTTGAAATCCAGCCAGGGTTCATTATGAAACCACTCCGACGACGACGAACGACCGCGTGGATGAAAGGTGATCAGGTGAGTTGTGTCGATCCGATTGAGGGTTTGGCCGATGGTTTTCCAGACATCCAGTGAGTCGCTGCCTTTGATGTCACCCCCATCCAGCCAGATGATGTTCGGACGGTTTTTGTAGCGGTTTGCGAGGAACTCGGCGTAGGTTTTCGCCCGTTGCTGATCGACCAGTTTGCTCTTAACATTGTTGCCCCAAAGCGGCACCATCGCTATATAGATGCCCTTTTCAGCAGCTTTGTTGACTACAAAATCAACATGGTCCCAGAAATCGTATTGGGTCGCGTCACTGAAAGAGGCCCCATCAGTGAGTTTCGGGGTTGCGATGTTTTTATTGATGAGGGCCGAATCACCATATACATTAGCGGCTGCCAGCGTATGCAAAACCATGACCTGCACCACATTGAAGCCTTTCTGCTTTCGGTTTTCGAGATATTGTTCGGTTTCGTCGCGCGTCAGTCGGGTAAACAACAGCCAGCCCGTATCGCCCAACCAGAAAAAGGGTTTGTTAGTACCAATGGCCAGAAATCGGCCATTTTGGGAGATAGAAAGTTTAGGCGAATCGATTTTTTGGGCTTCCCCTGGGCAACCACAGGCCAGAAAGAGGACCAACATAAGGTATACAGGAAACAGGGTTTTAACCAGTGGGTTTAGCATGTACAAAGAATGAGATTTTCCTGTCCGGTAACTTGTATGATTTTTTCGGCGGTTTGTATGATTTTAGCAACGTGCCTAATGCGTTCCGATTAGCCGTTTTCGGTTTAGAGTGGGGGGCTATGGTTCGTTGATAGACGAAGGAACAGCCTTGAGCTTTTGCCGTTTTTGCAGCGTAGCAGTTGCTATGGTTCGTTGATAGACGAAGGAACAGGACTAATGCGCTGAGCTTGTGTCGATGGCCTCACCAGATTGCCGAAGGAAATGATTCTTTTCTTTACTTTTGATTGTTTTCGATATGAAAGAAGTCAGTATGCTGCCGAACCAACGCCGGGATAAAATACTCGAACTGTTAAAGGAAGACGGATCTGCCAAGGTGGTCGACCTGGCCCGGATCTTCAAAGTGACCGAAGTGACGATTCGTCAGGACCTGGAGAAACTGGAAAAAGACGGTCTGGTCATTAAAGAACATGGGGGCGCTTATCTGAAAAACGTCGAAGATCAGGTGCGTACGTTTTCGCTCGGCAATCAGGAGAATATTGATAAGAAAGAAGCCATTGCCAACAAATGCCTGGAGTTTATCGAAAGTGGCGACAGCATCATTCTGGACTCCGGTTCGACAACGACCGAGATCGCTAAAAAGCTGCTGGGCTACAAAAACCTGACAGTCATCACCAACGCCCTGAATATCGCGCTAATTCTGGGAGCCGAACCCGGTATTGAGGTGATTATGACCGGGGGTGAATTCAAACCGCCTACCTTGTCGCTGACCGGGCAGAAAGCCGCCGATTTTTTCAAGGGAATCAACGTGCAGAAGTTGTTTCTGGCTACGGCGGGTATCTCGCTCAAATCGGGACTGACCTATCCGAGTATCAGTGATCTGGTCGTCAAAAAAGCGATGATCGACGCGGCCGACACGACCTATCTGGTCGCTGATTCGACCAAGATCGGTAAAAGCGCTTTCGCCAGTCTGGGCGCGTTGTCGCTGATTGATTACATCATTACGGATGCGGGTATCGAAGAGAAACACAAGCAGGTGTTTCACGACAACGAAATCGAGCTGATAATTGCTACCTAGGGAGTACGTTTTTCTGACAGGATTTACAGGATTCTTCCCGGTAGATAATCCTGTATCTACAAGAGGCTACTGGCTGTCTAAATGCCTTGTTGGTTAATTTCTCTGGTTTTTTTTGTCATTCTGCTTTCTGTCGTTCCTCGGAATGATAGAAAACTTAAATTACGCTGTAACTACATCCGGTAGGGGACGTTTTTTACCAATTTCAAATTGTTCAATTCCTGGATGACAATTACATTTTGCCGGGGGACTATTTCCCGGTCAATCCAGTTTTGTACGCGTGATGGCTTAAAATTATAGAGTCGACAGTAATCGGCGATGGTAACCCACTCACCCAGAATATATTCTTTCCCCTCGTAAGTAATTTTCCCTTTTTGGCTGAGAATCAGATTGGCTTTTTCGGTTAATGCATCGAGCGTGTTGACTCGTTCTGCCAGTTTAGACTCAAAATAGGGTTTCATAAACTGACGAATTTCGTTTCGTTGGTCAATTGGCAATGACCCTAGAAATTGCTGATAGTCAGCAAGGACTATCTTGCGCTCCTCGCGCGAGGTGGCTTTCGTATAACGCTCTAAATAATTTTTTGCTTCTTCCATAGATCAACTAAGGATTTAAAGTTCGCTTAAACGTTCATTGATCTTTTTAAGGGTATCTCGATAATTGGCAGCTTTCCTGACAAGAAATTGAAATTGATCATCATCTTCATCTACGCCCCACCATATCATCTCTTCTAGTTGCTCCAATTGCTCTTCCATATTGCGTTTTAAGTCAAGCAATACTTCTTTTTCAGTCATACTGAATACATTGTAAACTAAATTTTCTGTCATTCCGACGCAGGAGGAATCTTCGGGATAGAAAAAAAGACGATACTCATCCGAAGGTTCCCGCTCCGGCGGCCCGGTCGTTCCTCGGAAGGACAGAAAAATGCCAGAAAATTTAGTTTACAGTGCACTGAAGGGCATTAGTGCATCAAAGATATAGTTTGTGTAATTACTTCACAAGATATAGCTTACTCAAACAGCCAGTCGATGTTCTTTTTATTTCCGGCCAGACCGGCGTCGAAAACGGGTATTTCCTGATCACCGTCCATAAAGCCAAGGAGCAGGCAGGCTCCCTTACCTAAATTCAGTGTATGCTGACCCGCTTTGAACGAGTAGGTATGCACATTGACGGGCGGTAATCCGTCAATCAGAATCGCATTCGAGATCTTGATGTCCGACTGGCCGTAGTCGTTGGCGCTGGCGTCGGTTTCAAGTTCAGGAACGGGTAGGTAGTTCGGGTTCTTTTCGTTGAAAAAACCGACGAGCAACTTCACGGGTTGCGACGCCGTGAAGGTCAGGCTGGTGCGCTCCGACTGCTGTTTGGATTTTGCCAGTTTCAGCCCCTTCAACTGCGTCAATTCGGGCGTTACGTCGCTGATCGTGAGAGACGTATCGGCAAAAGCCCGTTGGCCTTTTTTGATGGCGTACAGGTCAGCCGTTGGCCTTTGAATGGTGACGGTGGCTGGTTTTAGTATGACCGGTTTCCTGGCGGCCGTAGCGGGGGTTGATTTCAGGGAGTCAATTACGTGTTTGAATCGGCTGAGTTCTTTCTGATAAACCGGTAGCATTTCCTCCCACGTTTTGTAGGTTCCATCGACACCACGCATGGGAATTTTTCGCTGTTGTGTCTGCATGCTATTGGCGTACAGATACGTGTCTCTGGTGAGATTCGTCAGATCGGTAAAATGCTTCACACTGCTTTCGAGCAACGGTACGGCCTTTTCCAGATCGTGGATGTCGTTCGAATATTTGTAACGTAGTACGGCAATGGCGGCACGGGCTTTCTGGGCGTAGAAATTGGCCAGCGCATTCTGGCAATACATATCGTTTTTCAGCCGGTTGAACTCGACCTTGCCTTTTGTTACGGCATCAGACGCTTTGTCGATGGCCGCTACTGCTTTTTTACCGTGCTCAATCACTTCATCAGCAATTTGAACGGGCGTTTCGCCAATGTGCTTTTCGTGCTTCCAGTCTTTTTCGGCGTAATCGATAATCATTTCGCCTTCGGGCGCTTCGGATTCGTACATAAGCGTGAACAGCCCATAACGGAACGGATTGATCAACTGGGTCATGAGCATCCCAAGGGTCAATGTCTGGCGGTTACCGTCGGTGATGCCATAGCGACGCAGAAGTTTTGGCTCAATCTCACCCGCCTGTTCGTAAGCTTCCAATACATCTTTCCCTTTTTCCGGCGAGAGACCGTATTGGGCCGCCAGTTGATTACCCCAGTAGGTGATTTCGTCCGACCGATTTCGATTCGCTTTCCAGGCGTAACGCGCCCAGGTTTTGTACCATAGCCAGTCTCGGTCGAGCTGGAGTTGGCGAGGGCTGGTTTTATCGGCAGTATAGGGCCAATCCCAGTACGAGGCTTCGGGATAGAGGTGCAGACCGTTGGCACCGTATACAGTGTGCATCGCCTGAACCGACTTCTGAATAAAATCGGCCGAACCGTATCGGAAGGGTTCCAGATTAGCCAGAATATGTACATTCTCAACGTGAACAGTACCGATGTTGCTTAGAGTGCGGTGCAGGTCGGCCCATTTGCCGCGTGGGGTGTAGGTGGTAAGCGCTTCACCATTGTATTTCGCCATCGTGTACAGGTTTTTATACAGGGGCAGAGCCGCTTTCATGACGCGGGGCGCGTCGGTATCGTGGGCACGTAGCACAATGGGCGGTTCGGTGGTCTGCCCCAGCGCTTTCAAGCCGTCTTTGACACCGGGTATAATCGTTTTGGTAAACCAGTCGACATCATCCTGGCCGACTCCTTCCATCGCTTCGCCAAGCGTAATGAGCAAACCAGCGTTCGGGTATTTCTGGACGAAGGCCGCAATGGATTTCTGCGTATAGTCGGCAATAAGTGGGGTAATTGGGCGATTGCGATCCTGCGTTTTGATGTGGTGATGTTCGGCGAAGGGTTTCGAGACGATAATATTGTAGAACATCTGAATAACCCAGATACCGCGTTTATCGGCTTCTTCGGTCAGAAACCGGAACATGTCTTCGTTCTTTTTGAAGGTCGCATCATCAACCTCTACGGCATACGGGTATTCGTTCAGCCGCACCAGCGACGCAAACGGGTGACCATTCCACAAATACAGCGAGTTGTAGCGGTTCTCAACCAGCATATCCAGATAGCGAATCCATAGCGCCTTATCATACAGCCACGGAAAGGTTTCGGGCGTATAGGGATATTCGTATACAGTACGTCCGGGCAGGTAGGTTGGTTTCTGAACGCCCACGCACGTACCGCGCAATACCATTTCGGGTTTGTCGCTAATGTTGATCGTTTCGGGTAGTTTACCTGTTTCGGCTACTCGGTCCGCTAATTCCAGACAACCGTACAACGTGCCCGATGCATCGGCACCCGCGATAAGCAAGGGCTTCTGAGCCTCTTTCCGAATAGTAAAACTTTCTTTCCCCGTTTCTTTTGCTTCGGAAAGCGAATAGGCAGCCGCCACTTGGTTAACCCCACTATCCGACCATTGCCCAATAATAATTTGCTGACCGCCTTTGGTTGGCATTCTCGATGCAACGGAAACCTGATAGCCTGCTTTTGTTAGCGCCTGCTTCAGCTTTTCGACCCCGAACGCGATACGGGCATGTGCGGATTGTGGAATAACAAGCGTTATTGACGGACTATGTTGAACCGCTTTTTGGGCCGTTGCTGGCAAGGTTAGCAGGAGAAGAATCAAAAAGAAAGCTGTACGAATCATGGCGTTAGCTGTTCCTGCGTACAAAAATTTCGAGACATCGACCTGTCGAACAGTAAGCAGAACCAGGACAAATGTACTGACTCATCCATCCGTCAACCTCCATCTTTTTTTCTGGAAGTTGTAGCATATTAGCGGAATAGAACCTGCAGGAACGTCCTTGCGGTATACCCTAAACTAGTTCCGCTCATTTACTTACGCCCCATTATGGATTTTGGTATTCTATCGCGTTTATCATATTGAACTCAGCACTATTTATCCAGGTAGAAGCGATTTATACAAAAAACCCTGGTCGCGTTTTGCGTTAAAAATTTAGCATCTGTTTATCCGTTTAGCTGCGTTTAATAAAGCAGAAATAGCTGTGGCGTCAGATTCTCCAATGTGACACTGTGAGGTTTCTCAAAACTGAACAAATCAGCCATTAGAAACCCGGTGAAAAGCTTGAGAGCCGTATAAGAAATGGGCGTGGGCTTTACTATCTCCAAATGTCATCATCAGGAGCAATGATTGGTTGAACTAGCTAGGCAAACAACGAATGGTCGGGCCCCGTGTCGTGTTTTCCCGCATATTCACTTCTAGAGCTGCTGGGCGTATTGGACATACCACACTAGATTAGTCTTAACTGGAGTTTCCCAATAACAGCACATCCCGAAAGTTCACGACTTTCAGGATGTGCATGAATGGCATCTGACTAGCTGCTAATACCCCGGATTCTGTTTAAAATCACCTTTACTCGTAACCGCATCGATTTCACTTTGCGGAATCGGTCGTACGACGTGGAAATCCTGTATGTACTTGCCTGCATCGGGGTTATACTTTCTTACCCGTTCAACCAGTTTGTTGGTCCGTTTCAGGTCGAACCAGCGTACCTGTTCGCCAGCCAGTTCGCGGGCCCGCTCGTCCAGAATAAAGTCGAGCGTTACGTCGGCAGCAGTTATACGCATGGCCGCCTGTTTACCAGGTTGGGCCGCCCGCGTGCGAATTTCGTTCAGATAATACGCTGCTGAGTCTTTTTTGCCGAGGTTAAGTTGGGCTTCAGCCGCTAGCAGATAGACTTCGCCAAGTCGTAATATATAGGCATCGCGCGAACTTTCGGTCGTGGCATCGGTTGCGCGGGTAGGGTCGTCGAATTTGCGGAGCGATACGTAGTGAAAACGGTCGTTAGGCGTTCCATCGGCCTTGTACACATCGTTCACATCATAAATCCGGTACTTTTTCGATTGCCGGAAAGCGGTCGTCACTGGGTATTTGGTCGTCAGGACGGCTGTGTCGCCCAGATTCATACCTGCCGGACGTTTGGTGGCATCGGTTTCATTGGCAT
Source organism: Spirosoma aerolatum (assembly GCF_002056795.1). Classification (NCBI taxonomy): domain Bacteria; kingdom Pseudomonadati; phylum Bacteroidota; class Cytophagia; order Cytophagales; family Cytophagaceae; genus Spirosoma; species Spirosoma aerolatum. Next base: position 2,874,201 of record NZ_CP020104.1, read on the forward strand.
ACCAAACGGATTTGAACGATGCATCGTAACGTGCGTCGTTTTGTTCGTTGAACAGATTCAACAGAAACAGCGTCGGCATATAGCGAACATTCGGAAATCCATTGGCCACATCGCGTTTCATGCCCGGCTGGGTGTTGTATTCCATTAGAAATAGCGTGTGGTTAACATTGCTGCCCGCGTTGAAGGTCAGGTTAGACGAATAGTTTACCGCCCACAGGATTTCTGAATTTTGCTGGTTGGTAATCTTCCACAAATCGGCGTAGGAGGGAAGCAGTTTATACGTATAGCCCATAATTACTTTCTTCGCATAATTGCTGGCTTCCTGGTGTTTACCACGCGTCAGATACACTTTCGCCAGAAAGGCTTCGGCGGCTGGCCGCGTAATGCGTCCGTAATCGGTCGTGGTTACTGGGATGCTCGTCACGGCAAGCTGTAAATCGGTCATAATCTGCTCATACACGGCATCGACGGGCGTACGGGTTGCGGTAGTTTCGATGGTTTCGGTAGGCTGTAATAGCAGAGGCACCGGCCCAAAACTTTCAACCAGATGATAGTAGTACCACGCCCGCATGAAACGAGCCTGTCCTTCCAGTTCTTTCTGCCGGGTAGCCGTTGCCCCCGATGTAGGTAGGTATTTCAGCACGTTGTTGGCCAGATTGATGGCGGCAAAGCATTGCTGCCACATTCGGGTTTTGACCCAGACGTTGTCGGTTGTCAGGCCCTGATAAGTCATCAGGGGTGGTTGCGGAAACACACCGTTGCTGCCCGAATTTCCGGCATTGGCTGCGTTGGTCCAGATGTCGGTGCCCATTTCCATGAGTGCCTCGCCTTCTTCTTTGCCGTAGAAATAGCGGTTGTAGGTGTATAATCCATTGACCCCTGCTTCAATCCCTTCGGGAGTAGTAAACAGACTTTGCGCCGTAGACCCTGCCGGATTGTATTCCTGCAACTGCTTTTCGCAGGAGAAGAACGAAGCGGCAAGCGCAACTACGGGAATATATTTTAGGTATGATTTCATGGTGAAAGAGCAAAAGAGTGAATGAGCGAAAGAGTGAATGAGCGAAAGAGTGAATAGCTGGACTACCGGAGCGGAGAGCGAAAACATGCGTCAGCCGCTCTTTCACTTTTTCGCTCTTTTAAAACTAAAACCCAAGATTTAGTCCAAACACGTACAGGCGGTTGAGCGGACGGTCGATGACGCCCTCCCCTTCGGGGTCGAAATCGTTCAGATTGCTGAATGTGTGCAGATTTTTGCCCGACACATACACCCGCAGGTTATCCACTTTGATTTTGCTGGTGATTGCCTTCGGAATGGTGTATCCCAGTGTGATGTTCCGAATTTTAGCAAACGAAGCCTGCCGTTCCGTCAGTGTGGTGACGTAGGTAGAGCTACGGGTCGCATTCGGACGTGGGTAATCGTTTGTTGGGTTTTCGGGGGTCCAGTAATCGATGCTGGCTCCGTTGCTGCTGGCGTTGCGGGTGTATTTGGCGTAATAATCCGAGCTGATCCACTGGCCTACCCGGGCTACCAGCAAGATGTTCAGATCGAAATTTTTGTACCGGATGTCGTTACTAAAACCTCCCGTCCACGAGGGTACACGTGACCCAATGATTGTTCGGTCGGTGCCGTCAATTTTACCGTCGTTGTTCAGGTCGGCAATCTTGATATCACCGGGAATCGCATTGTATTTAGCCGCTTCGGATTCTTCCCCCAATTGCCAGATACCCAGCTTTTTGTAGTCGTAATAAATCTGCGAAGGCTGACCTTCGATGAGTGAGTTCCGGTAATCGTCGGCAATGACGTTGCCGTTGGGCAGTGACACAATCATCTCTTTGTTTCGGGCAAACGTCACGTTGCTCGACCAGCTAAAACCTTTCTTATTGATGTTCTGCGTGGTGATACCGATTTCAAGTCCCCGGTTTCGGGTTTTGCCAATGTTTCGATTGACGGTCGTTACGCCCGTGAGCAGAGGCAGGGTGTAGGGGAAAATCAGGTCGTTGGTCCGCGCATCGTAGTAGTCGATGTTTGCCGTAATGCGATTATTCCATAACCCCACGTCCAGACCCACATCGGCTGTTGTGGTTAATTCCCATTGTAAATCCTGATTGCCGATGGTTTGGTTGATCAAATAGGCATTGGCCGCATTGGCGTCGTTGTATGAAAAGGACACGGTCGAAAGCGAATTCTGCGTAGCGTAGGGGTTGATCACGTCGTTCCCCGATTTTCCGTAGCTAGCCCGAATTTTAAGATCGGTCACCAGATTCTGGTTCTTCATGAACGCTTCGTCACTGATCCGCCAGCCCAGGCCAACTGATGGAAAAAAGGCCCATTTGTGCCCTTCGCCCAATTTAGAGGAACCGTCTGAACGACCTGTAACCGTCAGCAAGTACTTATCTTTGAAACTGTAGTTAATCCGTCCGGTAAACGAAATGAGCTTATTCTGGGTGTAGCCACTGCCGTAGAACGGGTTCTGATTGGCGGCCGTCAGGTTGTAGAAATACTGAGCCGGAATCAACTGGTTGTTACCGCCCGCATAGCTCGATGTGTTGGTAAATGTCAGATAACTGTTGACGGCCGTAACCGTGAATGAGTGGTCCTGGATAGCCCGTTTGTAAGTAAATACGTTTTCCCAGCTCAGGTTCCGGCTCTGGTTGTTGGTGATGGATGCCTGCGAACGGCTGCCCGCACCGTCGATGGTGTTCACGCCGTAATAACTGCCTGCTTCGGAAGTCGCGAAAATAGCCCCCAGTGTCGACCGGAAAGTGAACCCGTTGAAGGGGGTTAGTTCCAGATACGTCGATAGTGTACCCCGGTTGGTTTTGGTATTGCGTTTATAGGCATTGGGTTGTTCGTCGGCCAGTGGATTGATGATGCTCCCACCCAGCGGAAACGCAATAAAGTTACCGTTTTCGTCGTATGGAGTGCCCAGCGGCAGGATGCTCGAAGCCCGGTTGAACGGGTCCCGGCGGATGTCATTGTCGATGTAGGCCAGTTGCGTCTGGATACCTACTTTGACCCAGTCGTTGATGGTCTGATCGACGTTGATCCGGGCCGAATAGCGATTGTACTCATCCAGTTTCATCAAGCCTTTTTCGTTAAAATATTCGGCCGAGAAGTAGATTTTGGTTTTATCGGTTCCGCCCGTAATGCCAATCTGATGGTTCTGCTGAAAGCCGTTATGCAACAGCAAATCAGGCCATACCGGGAATTGCTGCTTCTGAATGGCATCTAGCTGCGGGGCGTTGAAAATCTTCGGATCATCGGCTGGGCTGCTCCAGGTGCCCGATGCCCGGTAGGCTTCTCGCCGGAAATCGATGTACTCAGGCCCCGTCATGAACTTACCATAGCCAGCCACTTCAGAAATACCGGCGTAGGAGTTAAGGCTCAGTTTCGCTTTGCCGGTAGTACCCCGTTTGGTCGTGATAATGATAACCCCATTGGCCCCTCGTGATCCATAAATGGCTGTCGATGAGGCATCTTTCAGTACGTCAATCGTGGCAATATCGTTGGGGTTGATGTCCGATGCGGCAACGCCCTGTACGCCATCGACAATGTACAGCACGTTGTTGGAGTTGCTGGGGTTGGCAATCGAACGATTACCCCGAATACGGATCGAAGCGCCTTGCCCAGCATATCCATTTGTTCGGGTAATATCGGCTCCAGGAATCTTGCCCTGTAAGGCTTCAACGGGCGAGGTGACTGGAACTTTGGTGACTTCGTCGCCTTTGATGGCAACGACCGACCCCGTCAGATCACGTTTGCGCTGCGTACCATAACCAACCACAACAACCTCATTCAGTTGCTTGCTGTCAACCTGCATGGTTACGTTTACGTCGGTTTGGCTGTTGAGCGCTACCTCCTGGTTTAAGTACCCGACAAAACTAAATACCAGCGTACTGGCTCCGTCGGGAACGGTGAGTTGATAAGCCCCGTTGGCGTCGGTCGTGGTCCCCTTACCTGTGTTTTTAATAACGACACTGACGCCCGGTAACCCCTGCCCGGTTTCATCCTTGACAATACCCCGAATGGTTCTGTCGGCAATGAGGGGATTACTTCCTGATCCGGTAACGTTTAGCAGAGATGCTATTATAGCCGATGCGAATCGATCAGGATTGGTCTGGTTAATGGCTAGACTTTGCGAGAAAACTACACTGGAAAAGCCTACCTGTATCAGGCCAAACAGGCTCCAGGACCAGGTACGGATGTGTTTCATAATGATAAAGGTGAGTAAAGTGACTGCGCAATAGTGTCTTTAATGCCTTGACAAATAGGTCGTTATGGCGCTTGTTGGAATATACATAGCCGATTTTCTCAGCTATGTACTAAAGCCTATTGCGTCTGAGAAATTGAAACGATGGGCAAACTTAGTGCATTAAAATAGCCTGAATTTGCATCATTTTCTCTAAAAATTATACAATATTATCATGGTATAACTTTTTGAAATTATTGAACTTTTGAAAGAAGATGTATCGATTCATCACCTATATCTAGCTGCGCATTTTCAGCATGAATTAACATCGGCCGACACCCAATGTGGACTGTTATAACCCTTATCCTGTTTTTTCGGTTAGCTAATCATTCCCTTATGTTTGCACCATGCCTACACTTGATTTAGTGCTGCTTATCGCTTCCATTAGTATCATATGCGCTTCGTTTATTAATCTAATCCGACTCGATTACTGGTGGATTCGCATATGGGACTTCCCGCATTTGCAATTGACCGTGCTGGCGGCTCTTGGCTTGCTGGGCTGGCTGCTCCTGGGACATCCTGTGAATGGCATTCTGCTGATCGTACCTGTTGGATTGCTGGCAACGTTAACCTATCAGTTCTGGCTGGTTTATCCATTTACCCCTTTACATAAAAAGCAGGTTCTTTCTTTTTCGGCGTCTGATAAAGAGACAAATGTCTCGGAGCATGTTGATTCGGTACGGCTACTGACTGCGAATGTTTTCATGGAAAATACACGTATGCCTGAGGTAAAAGCATTGGCGGAGAAGCATAAACCAGACCTACTTTTAGTGCTGGAAGCCAATCAGAAATGGCAGGATGCGCTGGTCGACCTGGAGAAAGTGTATCCGTATAGAATCTTGTATCCACTGGAAAATACCTATGGCATGCTGTTCTATTCCCGCTTTCCCATACGTTTTCATCAGTTGCGGTTTCTCATTCAGGACGATATTCCCTCCATTTATGCACAGCTTGAACTGCCCAGCGGACAATTGATTCATTTTTATGGCGTACATCCGATGCCGCCAAGCCCTACCGAGCATTATCGATCAACAGAACGAGATGCCGAACTGATTCTGGTAGGGAAAGAGGCCCGAACCAAATCGGCCCCTGTCATTGTTGCGGGCGATCTGAACGATGTAGCCTGGTCACATACCACACGCCTATTTCAACGAATCAGCGGTTTGTTAGATCCTCGTATTGGCCGGGGGCTATATAATACGTTTCACGCACGCTATTTTTTCCTGCGCTGGCCTTTAGATCACATCTTTGTTTCTCATCATTTTCAGTTACAGACGATCCGGCGTTTACCTAACTGTGGTTCGGATCATTTTCCAATGCTGGCGACACTCAGCTACGTAGGCGATCAGACAAAGAACGGGGTAGAAATACCTCAGCCGGAGGGTAATGATCTGGAAGAGGCTACCGAAAAAATCAGTGAATCGGAATGAAGGTGTCAACCACAGTTTCTCTGAACTGCCAGTGAACCAGTATACCAACGACGTTCATCCGCACGACAATTGCCGATGAACCGAGTAGGCTATAGAGAAGTTACTTTCTTTTGATGAAATAGAAGTAGATTTCGGTCCTAACCGTAAAATTCATTGCTTCGTAGAGCTGAATGGCCCGCTTGTTGTCGGAGCGCACATGCAGAAAGGGTATGCCCTCGCTCTGCTGGATTCGGTAGAGCTGATTCGAGATGAGTTGTCGGGCGTAGCCTTTGCCCAGATGGTCGGGATGGGTACAAACGGCACTGACTTCAGCATAACTAAACGGATTCAGCCGCTGCCCGCTCATGGCAATCAGTTTCCCTTCGTCAACGATTCCTTCATAATGACCGAATTCGATTGTTCGGGTTGAAAAAGGGCCGGGTCGGGTTAGCTGGGTCAGGGCAATCATGTCAGGAACGTCCGCACTTGTCAAGGGTCTGATCGGCAGGCTAGTTTGGGGCTTTTCGGTAACGGAATCGTAAACCATCTGTAAGCCATCTACCCGCTGCAAAAGCGTCCATGAATCAGGAATGGGTAATTGGGTTGTCGTAATAAGCCCAATCGGACTGTCAAAGGGAATTGCCGCATCGAGCAGGTGGAGGTTCTGCGCTGTGTTTTGGTGCAGGGCAACGAACGGAGATACCTCAGGTGTAAAGTATTTTACCTTGTCTGTGCCACCGCCTAAGTGTTTGTTGCCCGATACCAGGGCGTTCCAGGCTGGATTGTCCAATATATTCTCCATCAATTGCTAGGGCTGTCTACGAAGAGAAGCAATTTTAGGCCTAAACATGTTCCCGAGTGTGTGTTGATCCGTTCAGATTATCGAATAAACGGAATCCAGACTTCCATTTCCGAATGCCCCCGGTTGGCCCAGGCGTAGTACGGAATCAGTCGCACACGGGTGGAGGCCGGTGTTTTGGCAGAGACTTCCCGATAAAGATGGTTAGTCCAGTTGCTTTCGGTCAATAGGCTGGCATTGCCTTCCAGTGCCATCAGCGGACTGTTCTCAATCGTTACGGGTGTAGGTTTTAGGGTGTTTTTCAACGATAGGGCCACGCTCGTCAGCTTCGTTTTCGGATTGTCGACCGATTCCAGACAGTATACGAGGGGGCCACGCTTAACGGCTACCTGATTACGGTTTTCCTCAACCAGCGGATTCGATTCGATCAGTTTTACAGGCATTGGTAGGTTAATACCAACTTTGTCTCCGGCTTTCCAGACACGGTTTATCTCGGCATATTCGCCCGAACGGATAGGCGTTGAGACGGTTACGCCATTGACCTTGATGGTTGCACCCTGACACCAGCCCGGAATCCGGATAAAAACGGAGAAAGGTTTTGCCGGGGCCTGTTCCAGTTGGACGCTAATGGCTCCGTCCCAGGGGTAATTGGTTGTTTGTGTCAGGCGAATAGGGGCGCCGTCTTTAAGCGTGGTAGTCAACTGGCTACCGCCAAACAGATTTACCCACAGTCCTTTATCCGAAATGCTGTAGGCATAACTGCTCACTTCGGCCATCGTCCGTACGGTGTTTGGTGGGCAACAGTTCGAGAGCCGGATATACGGCTGCCGACCGCCCATCCAGCGCAACTGATACGGGTAATTATCTGACGCACTGAGCGGATTGGTGTAGAAAAACGTCGTACCACCCAGGTTCACGCCCGACAGAATGGCGTTGTATAACTCCAGTTCCATCACATCGGCATATTTGGCCTGACCCGTAATCTGAAGCATTCGGTAATTCCAGAGCAGGTTACCGATGTTGGCGCAGGTTTCGTTATGGGCCGAATGGTTGGGTAACTGATACGCCTTGCCATAGGCCTGATGAATTTTTTGTACCGTATCAGGCTTATACGACGTTCCTTCGGGCGAAACCCCATCGTACAGCGCCCCGCAGCCACCCGTTACATACATTTTCCGATTTACGACATCGTTCCACATCAGATCGAGCGTGGTTAGTAGCGAACTGTCGCCGGTTTCGGCAAAGACATCAGCGGCTCCGGCAAACAGGTAATTGGCCCGAACAGCATGTCCGATTACTTTTTTCATCTGCCGGAACGGAACCCGGTCGGAGTTATCGTCGGTGCCTTCGGTCATACCCCGAATGTCGATCAGCTTTTTGGCGAGTGTCAGGTAGCGTGGGTCGTGGGTGGTCCGATACATTTCGGTAATGCCCATGTAATGTGACGGACAAATGGCGTTGCGGGCCTGCTCAGGTGTGGCCGTTTGATAAAAACCGATCAGAAAATCGGTGGCTTTTTTCGCAATGTTCAGGAGAGAGGTTTTGCCCGTTGCCCGGTAATGCACACAGGCAGCCGTCATCAGATGGCCGAAGTTGTAGGCTTCAAAGCTGAGCTTATCGCGGAAGGCCGCCCCATCAGACATCTTTTTCTCGCCCGGCGTGGATTCGCCCGGCGTGGATTCGCCCGGCGTGGATTCGCCCGGCGTGGATTCGCCCGGCGTGGATTCGCCCGGCGTGGATTCGCCTGTTTTCTTCTGTTGTATGATCGCTTTGGTATATACGTAGCCATCGGGGGCCTGCGCTTTGGCGATTACGGCAATGGCCTTATCCATCTGCTCGTCCAGCTTTTTATCGTTCGTAAGGGCGAACATACTCGCCACCGACTCCAGCGTTTTGTAGAAATCCCCGTCGTGAAACGATGGTCCTTTGAAGTTCCCTGATTCCAGACCGGCGGCTATTTCGAAATTGCGGAAGGCATGACTTACATTCGGATTGGTATACGTATCCCACAGATGCGGCACCATCGAATCGCGGCAAACCGCAAAACGGTCGGCCCAGAAGCCGGTTGTCCATTTTACAGCGTTGAGGTCGGTACTTTCCAGCCGGGCAAACTTGCTTTTAGAGGTATTGACCAGGGCATTCGTTTGCCCCCAAACGGGCGAGAGCGATGCCACTGCAGCAGCCAGTAACGTAAATCGAATCAGGAATCGGTAAAGGTTCATGACAGACGGATTGCATAAAAGACAAAATTAATAGCAATAATCCACTATCAACTATGCGATTTTCTCCGTTGGTTATAGCATGTTAGCATCAAGCCTGTCTGAAATAGTTGAATGTATATTTTGACTTATTGTTTTTTGTCCTGCTGAGGAACGAAGCATCTTTGGTAGGGGGGAGATCCTTATTACTACCGAAGATGCTTCGTTCCTCAGCAGGACAAAACCACGTTATTTATTGTCTGGCTATAACAGGTTCGAGAATGGTCATCTATTAACAATGTTCTTACTAAGTACAGGTATAAAGAGAGTGATTTATCGGAAGGTATGAAGAAACTTCAAAATTTTAATTCGATTACTTTGTAATACAAAGTTCTTTGGTAAATTTGCTTCCAGACTTTAAAACAATACAGACATGATCACTCAGAACACAAGACTTACCGGGATTTTGCTGACCGTGGCGATTCTATTATCGATTCCCTTCCTGGCGATGCAGTTTACGAATGAGGTGAACTGGAACCTTTTTGATTTTATCGTAGCGGGTACGTTATTGCTCGTTACGGGGCTGATGTGTGAGCTGGTTTTGCGAACAGTACGCAAACCCAAATACCGGCTCGCACTCTGCGGTGCCATTCTACTGGCGCTGGTGCTGATCTGGATCGAACTGGCTGTCGGTATCTTCGGAAGCCCGATTGCCGGGAGTTAGTGGAAGAAATATAAACGTGTTTTCTAAAACCGCGAGGACGCTATAGACGCAAAGAGAGTTATGATACTTCTTAGCGTCTTTAGCGTCCTTGCGGTTTAATTAAGCCCTAAACCCGAAGTGAGCCCCGGAAACCCCGAACGCCATAATAGGATTCGGCACCGTTGTGGTACACAAAAACCGTATCGTAGCGACGGTCGCAAAAGAGTGCCCCGCCCAGCTTTCGGATGGCCAGAGGGGTAACGATCCAGCTCGATGTTTTCAGGTCGAACTTTCCGAGTGTCTGTAGCATTCGATATTGCTCTTCTGTCAACAGGCCAACGCCCATGGCTGCTGCCATATCCAGAGCGGAGTTGGCGGGTTTGTTTTCTTTTCTGGATTCCAACGCTTCCCGATCAAAGCAAACACTCCGGCGACCTTTAGGGGTTTCGGGCGAACAATCGAAAAAAATGTACTCACCCGTGCCCACATCCTGACCGACCACATCGGGCTCACCACCCGTACGCTCCATTTCATACAGTGACCAAAGTTTTTCGGGAGCTGCTTCCAGCTTTGCCTGTAGAGCCGCCCAATCAAGGCCCGTATGACGATTACGATTCTTCTCAAAACGCACGTGTAAGGTGTTGAGTAGTTCTGTCTGCTGGTCGGGCAATAATTGCTGTTTATTGTTCATAAGGAGTTAGTGATTAACGAAACTAAGTTTTCGGGTATCGGGTCTGAAGTACCATAACATCAGGGGTGGAAGTATATTACGCTTCGTCATGATGTATGAACTTGCTTACGATGTCCTGTAAGCGATTATGGGCCATATTGATGCCTTTGGCAAAGGGCAGTTGTAATACCTGATCTCTGATCGCGACGGATCGGTAGAGGACCTGCATCGTTAGTTGACTGGTAGTCGGTGTGCGTTCGTTAAACTCCAGAAACTCAAGCTGAGCGCCAAAGGGAGCACTTTCCATTTCGAAGGTTCGGGTGATTTTCCGGTTCGGGACAAACTCGTGAAAAACCCCGTTGAAGCCGTGTTTATTGCCTTTGGGATCAGTGGTTTCGAATTGCCAGCTACCGTGTTTTTTAGGTTCCAGTTTCAGCACCTTCGTCCCCATCCATTGCTCCACCAGGTCGGGTTCTACATGCGCTTTGAAGAGCAGTTCGAGCGGCAGGTCAAACTCCCGTGTGATCACTAATTCCTGTTTGCCCGCTTCGGCATGGACTTTGGTTTTCGGCTCCATGTGGTTTCTATTGGTTGGCTTGATAGTTCTTCAGGATGGCTTCCAGTTTGTTGAATCGGTCGTCCCACATCTGGCGGAACGGCTCGATAAAATCTGCTATTTCTTTCATCTTTTTGGGGTTTAAATGATAGTAGATTTCCCGGCCGGCCTGTTCCTGTCGCAGTAATTCACATTCGGTAAGAATGTGCAGGTGTTTGGAAACGGTGGGCCGGGCCGTGTCGAAGTTGGCGGCAATGGCACCGGCTGTCATCGCCTGCGAGGCTACCAGCAGCAGGATTGCCCGCCGGGTTGGGTCGGCTATAGCCTGAAATACGTCTCGTCGTAGATTCATTATGTAGTTATTTGACTACAAATATACGTGTAGCTATTTGACTACGCAAATGTTTCTGAGTCGATTTTGGGTTTGTTCCTTGACTTGCCCGTAATACAATCGCAGATGCGTGAAAACTATGTTGCATCAGCGCCAGACTGGTATGCGGATGTAGCTGTTGGTGTACCAGTTTATTCGCAGCGGCTCTTTGGCGTCCCGTATGGACTCCGTGCTTACGTCGTTGCCGGTGCCATAGTTCAGTTGCGAAAAGGGGTTTTTGTTGACGTTGATCGCCACGACCAGCCGACTGCCTTTGCTTAGTTTTTTACTGATCAGGTGCGTGTTTGATACGTCAATGGTCGTTTGGGTATTGGGTGTCAGCAAGGTTCGTTTGGTGATGTCGTTTGCATAACTCGCCCGACCGATGTAATACGACAGATGAAAATAATCGCCAGCCGGGGTCAGTTCGTAAAGGGTAACGCCAAGGTCTACATCCTTTTTGTTGATGCTGATGGTCAATTGGGCCAGAAAAGAGCCATTGATGAGCATCGACTCCGACAGGGGTTCACTGACGAAAACAAACCCATTGCTGGTGTCGATCTCTTTCCGCGAAATGGGGTCGGGGTAGTAGTTGTTAGTGCTGGTTTGCCGGTCTGCGAAATCAACCTGCTGCGACAAATAGCCCGTTTTAGCTGACTTCGTAGGGCGTAAGGCATAAAAATCGCCCGTTTTCTGGTCGGTCAGGTAAAAGGTTAAGTAGCCATTGTGCATCTTGTCGAGTGAAGGCGCACTACGCCAGCTATTGGCACCCATCACTTCGTAATTGATTGTATCGGCCAGCATTTCAGGTTTGGGGCCTTGTTTCAGGATGTGGTCGAACCACTGATAGGTTATTTTTTTTATGTCGAACAACGCAACCGAATCGACCGAATAGCCATTGATTACGCGCTCGCCACCAATCTGTGTTCCAAAATGGCCGTAGGGGCCAATGATCAGGTAACAGGGGGTTTGGGGGGCATACTTCTGAAGCTCCCGCAGATAATACAGACTCGAATTCTGGGAGTCGTTATAGTAGCCGTCAAAAGCCAGAATGGGAATGTTTATGCTGGCAAAATCGCGTTCGTAAGGGGCCATTGCCTGCCAATAGCGGTCGAAGTCGGGGTGACTGATCCAGCGCTGAAACCACTTGTTGGGCGTTCCGTCGAGGCTATCCATCCTGTTGTAAGCCACACCACTTTGCCACCAGTCGAACATCATTTTTCGGAACCGCTTCCGGTCATTGCCGACTAAGGTATCGAGGTATTTGTTATTGCCTACATAGAACGACCATTCGTAGTTAGGATTAACGAATACGTTGTTCTCCATCGGTAGGCCCATGCCTGGCCGGTTGGCTACATACGGTACGATGGTTTTAAGGGCGGGGTGTAGTTTTTTGCAGGCTGCCCACTGGGAGAAACCGTTATAACTGCCGCCAAACATACCGACGCTGCCGTTGCACCAGGGTTGTCGGCTAATCCAGTCGATCACGTCGTAGGTGTCGGTTGCTTCATGTTCATACGGATAAATGGCGTTGGGACTAAACCGTTTTCCGCGTGTATAGGCAATGACACCCACATACCCCCGGTCGGCCGACTCTTTCAACGACTTCATGTCTCGTCCTTTATCCCGTACATAAATCGTAAACTGCAGGACGACGGGCAGGGGCTGCGTTACGCCTTTCTTTCGGACAACCATTACCGATAGACTAGCTCCATCCTGGGTAGTAATCAATACGCTATCCTGAATGTCGTAGGGGCTGGTTGCATCATCGGCTTTTGTACTGACTGTTTGTTGGGCAATACTGATGAAGGACGATAAAAATAGAAGCAAGAAGCAAAGAAGGCGTTTACGGATTATTCGCATGATTGACGATTCGTTGTATCGTATCATCAGCCGTTACCAGCCGACGATACGATACAAGGACATATTTTCGGATAAGAAGCTGCATGCGCAGATTAAATGAAAAAAACGTTTTATCAATGTCTTTTTATCATCCCGAACGGTCCGCCGGTGCGGCAGGAGGGATTTTCAGGGCTGGTTATTCAATGGGATTATCCGAAGATCCCTCCTGCGTCGGGATGACAAAGAACGCATGCATACTCCGGTTTACAGGATTTCAATGTACCCATCGGTTCCATTTAGCCGGATTCGTTGCCCGTCTTTGATCAGCTTCGTCGCCTGATCGATGCCCACAACGGCGGGTAAGCCATACTCACGGGCGATAACGGCTCCGTGGGTCATCAGGCCACCGACTTCAGTAACCAGCCCTTTGATGGCGACAAACAGGGGGGTCCAGCTCGGGTCGGTAAAGGGCGTAACGAGAATATCGCCTTCTTCCAGGTCGGTGTCTTCCATCTTCAGAATGACCCGCGCCCGTCCCTCAATCACGCCCGCCGAAACGGGTAGCCCCACAATAGCGTCAGCCGGGAGATTGTCGCGTTTGTACTGACCCGTAATGATTTCACCGTCGGATGTCATCACCCGTGGAGGTGTTAGTTTTTCAAAGCGTTTGTAGTCGTCTTTTCGCTGATTGATCAGGTCATAGTCCAGCGTATGGGTGCGGATGACGTCGCGGAGTTCGTCAAATTTGAGATAAAACAAGTCTTCTTTTTCGTGAAGAACGCCCGCCTGCACGAGTCGCCCGGCTTCCTTTAGCAGTGCTTGTTTAAAGATGAAATACCGACTGACGATGCCGTATTTAGGATACTCCCGATACCCGGCCAGGTTACGAACCAGGTCGATCATGCGGCTCGTTTCGTTCACTTTCTCGTCGCCATCCGGTAATTCCTTCAGCCGGGCCAGAATCTCCTGTTTTTTGGCCATCGCTTCCCGCAACCCCCGCTCAAACCGCCGACTGCTTTCGCCCGGTTCAAAGTTTTTGATGTTGCTTAGAATCAGCGGAATAAGCGTGGCTGGTTTCTCACTCCATCGGGGTCTCGTAATGTCGATTTCTCCGGCACAGCGCATGCCGTATCTGGTCAGAAAAATGTTGATGGCGTTGCGGGCTTCTGGTCCACCGGCCACCGTAGCCAGTTCATCCAGGAAATGATCGTCTTGTTCCTGCGCAAGGTTACCCCGTTGTAAATAGGCAATTACGTCAGGATAAGGGCGAATGGCATCGGCCACATCCAGCAAGGCCAGTCCCATTTCCGACGTAATGTTGTTCGGCACTGATTGCGTCAGAGTGTCGGCTACGGCTTTTTCACCCAACCACATCTCCATATGTTCGTTGAGCCAGGAGGCCGCGTTCATGCCTGTCATGATAACGCCGAAACTTTGCGAATCAGCCGCCCCTCGTTTCGACTGTTGGGTTGTTTCCTGAATAAAATCGAGCAGGTCTGTGCCCGACTTTGATTGAATAGCCTGTTTTAGCTCCGCTATGGCTGATTCACTGCGCCCGATCAATTCCGAAACAATAGCCGGATCGTAGTCGGCCAGGGTTTGGTAATCGATTGGCGGTGGGCCTGGAGGGTTTTTGGCTAGAATCGCTTCCGGCTGCTCTGGCACCGATTTGATGAAATCGCCACGCTCCAGCAGGGTCATAAATGCATCTCTGATGAGCGGGTCCGATTTGCCCAGCACATTGACAAGCATGTGTCGTTTGACAGGCGATGCCAGATCATCGACCACATCCACAAAAATCCGTCCACCCGCCGTGGGCATCGGTCGGCCCGCCGTCAGTTGCCACATGGCGATACCCAACGGCTTCATGGCATCGGTCATCATTTGCTGGTGCCCAACCGATACATACACATGGGGGCCTTCGTCGGCTCCTTCCGGGAGGGGAAATAAAGTCGTGATTGGCCGACTCTGGACAACGTAAACTGAATGACCCACCAGACACCATTCGATGTCCTGCGGCTGGCCGAAATGGGTTTCAATCGTACGGCCAATGCGTTCTAACTGCAAAATCTGCTCGTCGCTCAGCGCTGGCTGGTTTTGTTGTTCTACGTCAATGGCTTGTTCGGTTGTGCCCCCCGTATCGGTAGCATAAATAGCCAGTTTCTTAGTAGAAACGTTCTTTTCAATTAGTTCGCCATGGCGCACTTTATACGTATCGGCATTGACCAGACCCGCGACCAAGGCTTCACCAAGTCCGAAACTGGCGTCGATGGATACGACCTTGCGGTTACCTGAAATGGGGTCGGCGGTAAACAGAACGCCCGCTGTCTGGGGAAAAACCATCTTCTGAACCACCACCGCCAGCCGGACGTTGCGGTGGTCGAAGCCATGCTGAATGCGGTAGGTTACGGCCCGCTCCGTGAATAGCGATGCCCAGCATTTACTGATATGTCGTAAAATAGCTTCTTCTCCGATGATATTCAGATACGTATCCTGCTGACCGGCAAAGGAAGCGGTAGGCAAATCCTCGGCGGTGGCGCTGGACCGTACCGCATAAGCCTCCTGTTCACCAAACATTTTGAGGTGTTCCGTAATCGCTTCGGCCATAGCCTGGGGAATGGGAATGGCTGCGATAGCCGCGCGGAGTTCGGCGCTGAGTGTACTGATCTCATTCCGCTTGTGTATGTCCAGCAGCGCCAGTTGATTGAGCAGTGAATGAACGGTTTCATCCTGCGCCACAACCTCATTATAGGCTTCCGTCGTCACGCAAAAGCCTGCGGGTACGTTTATGCCCGTGATCCGGGACAACTCTCCCAGATTAGCCCCTTTGCCACCAACAACGTTGAGCTTTGTTTTGTCTATGGATTGAAAATCAAGCGTGTAAGGGTTCATGTAAGGGTCGAATGATTGAATGGTTGAATGATTGTATTGAGTACTGTATGTGTTTCACTCTGTCAATCGACAAGTCAATCATTCAACCATTCAATCATTTCATTCATCAGGGCAATGGCTTTTGTAAAGTAGGTGTCAATGATAGTGCGCTCCTCGTCCGAAAAGGAAGCCAGAAGCTGTTGCGACTGGCTGCGGAAGTCTCGGTAAAGGGGTTCCAGCAACGCCATGATCGCTTCGGTGTTTGGCGCAATAAAGACCTTCCGTCGGTCGTCGGGGGCAAATCGGCGGCTTACCAGTCCTTTCTTTTCAAATCGGTCGATTAAGCCCGTCACGGCTCCCGTTGTCAGACCCGTCAACGTGGCCAGTTCACCCGCGGTCATTTGCCCTTTCTCGATCAGGAAGCCGAGGTATTTATGATCCGTACCCGAAATTCCAGCTTTACGGGCCACGGCTTCGTGCATCTGAATGGAGGTGTAGGCATATAGCTGGCTAAGTTTTCTTGTGGTTTTAACAGCATCGTTAGTCATTTATATCTTATTGTCTAAATATCTTAGTTGTAAAGATAATTGGATAAATTGAAAATTCACTACTCATAGGTAAGAGCCTACCGGATGTGCCCATAATTTGAACCTGTCTATTTAATAGCTTTTTTGTCATCCCGACGGAGGAGGGATTTTCGGAGATTGACGGCTTAATAAGCTCACCCGGAGATCCCTCCTCCGTCGGGATGACAAAATCTAATTATGACTCGATTAAGGAAATGTTAAACAGTCGATTTTTTTAAATTTATTTGGAACAATCGTTCCGTTATGTTTATGTTTGCGGAACGATTGTTCCAGTATTGAATCTAAATTGACGAAAAAATGAGTAGACTGAGTAATAAGATCGCCGTGATTACCGGCGGAAATTCGGGGATTGGTTTTGCTACCGCCCAACAATTTATTGCAGAAGGGGCCAGCGTCATTATCACCGGACGAAACCAGCAGGCCATTGATGAAGCGGTAAAAAAACTAGGCGATAAGGCCATCGGTATTCGTTCGGACGCGTCCAGCATTAGCGATACAGAAGCACTGGTCGAAACGGTAAAGGCACGGTATGGTCGGGTCGATGTACTGGTCGTCAACGCCGGGGTTAATTTTATGGAGCCAGTAGGACAGATTACCGAAAAGGGCTTCGACTATATCTCGAATATCAACCTGAAAGGGGCCATTTTCACCATAGAGAAGTTTATCCCCATCCTGGCCGAAGGCGCTTCCGTTATTAATGTCACCTCCGTTAGTGCGTTTGTCGTTGGTATGGGAACGGCGGTATACGCAGCCAGCAAAGCCGCACTCACCGCGTACAGCCGAACGGCTGCCATCGAGCTGGCCCCCCGAAAAATTCGGGTCAATACCATTGCCCCAGCCATGACCGAAACCGAGATCTTCCATAAAGGAAACGGGGCTTTTACGGCGGACATGATTGCGTTTACCAAAAACAAAATGCCGTTTAAACGCTATGGTCATCCAGCCGAAGTGGCAAAGCTGGCGGTTTTCCTGGCTTCCGATGATGCTTCCTTTATTTCGGGCAGCGAGTACGTGATTGACGGAGCGGCTTCTGTAAATGAGCCGTTTAGAGTGTAAATTTTTTTTGTCATAAACTGGAACGACCATTCCAATGTTCTACCTTTGTGAAGGAAATCCTCTTCACAAAGGTTTTTTATGGCAAGAACAAAATTGTTTGACGAAGCGCTTATCCTGAACAAAGCCATGAATTTGTTTTGGGAAAAGGGATATAACGCCACGTCGGCGCAGGATTTAGTAGACGGGCTGAACATCAGCCGTTCGAGCTTGTACGATACGTTTGGCGACAAACATTCGCTGTTTGTAAAAGCCCTGAAATTATACCGGGAAGAGCGGATCGATCCCGTACTCAACGGGCTGGAGTCGGCCAGCGATATGGAGCAATATATCCGGGATGTATTTACCACGGTCAAAGATGATGCCCTGAATGATACCTGTTCAAAAGGGTGCTTTATGGTTAATTCGGCCGTAGAGATGGCCCCCACAGACCCAGAAATCGCATCGATTGTGTATGGAATTATGGTCGATACAGAAAAGGCCATTACGCAGGCCATAGCCATAGGGCAGGAGCGGGGCTTATTTTCTACGAAACACTCGGCTCAGTCGTTAGCGAGGTTTGTTTTTAACGCCCTGAACGGGTTACGCGTTACCGTCAAATTTGATACGGATAAACGCATGTTCGACGATATTGTGGATGTGAGTCTGGCTGCCTTAAAAGTTAGCTGATGAGCCTGGGCATCTGAATCGATGTATCAGGGTATAGCTGGCTTCGTTTTCTTGTGGGTTTAATGGCAAACGGAAGTTGATTAGTAACTAGTTGCAGGGGCAATAGGCTGGAAATCAATGGTTCGTCTACCTATTAGCCGGGAAATAGGATAACTATTCGTCCGCTGGCTGGTTTGGTCTATATCCTTAAACCATCAATTCATGCCTACCCGCTTTGTCCATTATTGGCAGCAACTTCGTGAATCGCTTTGGTTCCTACCGGGCTTACTGTTACTTGCTTCTTTTGGATTGGCGTATGGTTTGGTTGAGTTTGATGCCCACACGAGTTGGCAGGGCGAAAAGCGATTTCCACTTCTGTTCGGCACAGGTGCTGATGGGGCAAGAGGTATGCTGGCAGCCATTGCCGGTTCCATGCTGACGGTAGCGACGCTGGCTTTTTCCCTAACCTTATCGACCATTTCACAGGTTAGTAGCCAATATTCTCCCCGCGTATTACGTAACTTCATGCGTGACCGGGTCAATCAGTTCGTGATGGGTTATTTTGTGGGTGTATTTGCCTATTGCCTGATCGTACTGGGCACCATTCGTGGTACAGACGAAGTTAAGTTCGTGCCATCCACTGCCGTCTTGACAGGACTTATACTAGCACTGGGGGGTGTGGCAGCGCTAATCTTTTTTATTCATCATATTGCTGAATCACTCCAGACCGGAACCATCGTCCAACATATTTTCCACGAAACGACTAAAGCCATTGCTGATTTGTTCCCTGATCAGCTTGGTGAACCCATCGATGATCCGAAGAAAGCGGAAGCGGCACTCCAGTATGCCGATGAACAGACGGGCTGGCATCCGGTACCGACAAACAAATCGGGCTATCTTCAACTGATTAATACCGATGGGCTGCTCAACTGGGCGATCAGCAATCGGGTTGTTTTGCGTGTCGAAAAAGAAATGGGTGCTTTTGTGGGGGAGGGTACTGTACTCTTTTCCGTACGTAGTGGGATGGAACGCCCTGATCCTATGGAAGCAGACTGGCCTGATAGCCTGATGGAGTATATTAGCATAGGAAGGCATCGCAATGTAGAACAGGACGTAGCTTTTGGTATTCAACAACTAGTCGACATTGCGTTAAAAGCCCTTTCTCCGGGTATTAATGATACCACTACGGCTATTATGGCCATCGACTACCTGGGAGCAATCTGTGAGCATCTGGCTCAGCGCGAGTTTCCGGCCCGGTTACGTTCCGACGGACAGCATTTGCGGGTGTTGGTTCGCAGTGCGGACTTTGCAGATTACATCCGTCTGGCTTTTGATCTACCCCGTATCAATGCCAGGGGTAACCATGCCGTATTACGTCGGTTGCTGAGGGCACTTGCGCTGGTCAATGAAGCGGTTTGCTCCGAAGACAGCAAGCCAGTCCTGCGCGAACAGGCCGATCTGCTAGTTCAGTATGCTGATCAGACACTGGCTACTGATTATGAAAAACAACAGGTACACAGTCTGTATGCTATTTTGATGAAAACGTGGGCTTAAAGGTACTTCCGGCAAAGAAAGTGCCTAGTTGAAAAATCTACAGGGATTACTCCTCTCCAGCTTACTTTCTAACCAGATTCTAAGCGTAGCCTAAGCTTTGCCTAATTTTTACGGCGTTTGTTAAGTTAATAACCAGCCAATAAAACGGCTGAAAAGTAGCTCTGTTGGGCTATACATGTTTAACCTAACCACGTGAATTATGGCTATCAATACGCATGTAACTCAGGAAAAAGCAACGTCAGTCTCCAGAATAACCCTGCTCCTGTATGGGATTGTTGTTCTTCTGGCGCTTGGAATAGGGTATTTACTGTACCGAAATGTTCAGTTGAACCAGGAGACTATACGCCAGCGTACGCAGTTGCAGACAGTAGTACAGGAAAATCAATTGATCAGCGACCGCCAGCAACTTCAGTTCGGTATGAAAACGTTCGTATGGGCTATTCGTAATGCCATGTTGCAGAACAAATCGGGCGAAATCAACGAGTATTTCAATACGCTGGTTAAAGATCGGGGAGTTCAGGAAGTGCTACTGGTCGATCCGGCCGGAAACGTCACCATGTCAACCAATAAGAAAAATCAGGGAATTGCTTTTGCCAGTCGTTACCCAGCTTACTTGCTTGAACAACAGGCTGTTTATTTCAGTAATAAACAGCTCTATGAGCTATCGGCGCCTGTTAATGGCCCTAATAGTCGTTTAGGAACGCTGGTTATGTTTTACAAACCTTCGCCTATTTTGCCTGATTCACTGAATGCTCAGTAGGAAGTCTGTTTCTCCATAAGTCTTGCGTTCTTACGCTGCCGTCTGGCAATTTGATGATCCCCGTTGATGCCATGCGGACGGTTACACGCGATCAGACGAACCAGCAGTTCGGCTCTAGGAAAGGCAGCAGCCAGTTTGGAAAATGTGCACGATCAGATACAGGTGGGTGATCAGTGTAGAACAATCCCAGAACTATCATGAAACGGACACTTACCTTTTCTCGTCGTGTGGTTACGGCCACGTTTATTGCCCTGCTGCTAGTTGCTCTTTTTGGGCTTATAGGCTATGCTGCCAGCTTTTTCTTTCTGGTTTTTGGAAGCATTACGGTTGCCGTTGTCATCAGCGGCTTAAGCCACTTTGTTAGACGAAACGTGTCTTTATCGTATAGCCTGTCGGTGGGCCTGGTTATGATAATACTGGTAGTGCTTATAGGTGGTACAATCTGGGCACTGGCTCCAACGGTTAGTCGACAGGCCGACGAATTGGCCAAATCATTGCCGCAGTCAGTGATTCGGCTTAGAGATAACCTCTCGCAGACCGAATTAGGGCGAAAGGTGCTGGAAGGTATCCCAGACCAACCCGGTCAGCTGCTGAGTGCAGGCGGACCGGGGCGTGGGGTATTATCGCAGATAACCGGTGTAGTTTCCGGAACGCTCGGTGGACTGGCCAACGTGCTGATTGTAGTGATTGCGGGTATTTATCTGGCCTCTGCCCCCGACAATTACCGCCGTGGCTTCGTTCGGTTGTTTAGTCCATCGTATCGCGGCCGGCTGCTGGGCGTGATGGACCAGTGCTATACAACGCTAAAAAATTGGTTTATAAGCCGCACCATTACAATGACAGTGGTTGGGTTAGTTACTGGTGTTGGACTGGCCTTGTTAGGAATCCCATTTGCTATTGTATTGGGAATCATGGCTGGTGTGCTGAATTTTATCCCGAATCTGGGACCTTACATTGCGTTGGTACCCGCCTTGCTGGTTGCTATGCCACAGGGCACGAATTACCTACTGTATGTGATGGCGCTCTATATGGGGGTTCAATCGCTGGAAGGTTACATCCTGACCCCTATGCTCGACAAGCGGTTTGTGTCGGTTCCACCAGCGCTGTTGCTCTTTGGACAGGTCTTACTTGGGGTTTTAGTCGGGCTGGTCGGTGTATTATTTGCTTCCCCGTTAATTGCTGTACTGCTGGTTTGTGTCGAGGAACTTTATGTAAAAGACCGGCTGGAACTGAAAACGTAAACCAGGTTTCAATAAATCAATATATAAATCTCAACGAAATGAAAACAATCAAACATATCGCAACAGGACTGATTATGGCTGGAATGCTTAACGCCTGTACACCTAAAATGAGTTTTGTTACCTCTACCATTGTTCCGGCCGCGAATGGCAAGATAGATGTAACGAAAGACGAAAACAAGAATTACTTAACACACCTTAGGGTGTCCAATCTGGCTGATCCCCAGAAACTCACTCCTGCCAGAAACCTATATCTGGTCTGGATGGAATCAGATAACTCGGTCGTCCGAAAGCTAGGCCAGTTAATGCCATCTGGCAAAACACTTGATGCAGAACTGACTACCACATCGGTAGCCAAGCCGAATGAAATCTTTATTACGGCTGAAGATAAGGCTGATATCACAAATCCAGAAGGGCAGATCATTTTAACAACTAAACAATAAGGAGAGTTTTCGAAACTGGTTGAGGAAGCTGCTTCGGTCCATAGGAGCGATTTTTAGCGGTTAGCTCAGCCAGCTTTAAACCTGGTAAACAGTATGAAAACGCAGAATGAAGAAAACATTATCCGGGCGAAAAAAGCCAGTTCACCCGATGGCCTGGAAAACCAGTCGGCAGAAGGTCACAGTGGGGTCAGTAACGAATTACCGGCTGAGGATGTAGCCATGCAGAAGCTACAGAATGACGAATTGGGAAATAGTCATTTGCCTGGGTCGGATGAGCCAGGTGAAAATGATCTACAATAAACCCCAATCGAAACCTGGACGATAAATCAGACAAAGACAATCCGACCTGGACCTAAACGAATGGTTAAGGACCAGGAGATAAG
Organism: Spirosoma aerolatum; assembly: GCF_002056795.1. Classification (NCBI taxonomy): domain Bacteria; kingdom Pseudomonadati; phylum Bacteroidota; class Cytophagia; order Cytophagales; family Cytophagaceae; genus Spirosoma; species Spirosoma aerolatum. Next base: position 2,896,535 of record NZ_CP020104.1, read on the forward strand.
AGTAAACGGTGGCTTCCGCCAGTAAGGGAGTCACCGTTTCTTTTTGATCAATTTTCGTACATGTCCGCCCAGCAAAAGGCTCAGAAAAGACTCATGGAGGATCTAATTAGCTGTTTCTAAGCTAATTCTAAGAAGACTTTAAGTAGGCTCTAAATCCAAATCAGGAGCTTTGCCACTGAACAATTAAACTCAACACGTATGAAAGCACTACTTATTGCCACAACTCTGCTATTGACAGCCAGCTCGCTTTGGGCTCAGGACGTAACGGTGGAAGCCGACAAAAAACTCAATATCGATTTCAGTAAGTACAAGACTTATGGCTGGGCCTCCCAGGTGGATAGCAAACTCGATCCGGGGTTTTATTTTTTGAATGACCTGGAATTAAAAGATAGGATTCGAAATGCCGTTCGGTTTGCGATGGATGGCCGGGGCTATAAATACACTCGGCAACATCCCGATCTTCTGGTCAATTTTCGGGTGTTTGAGAAGCCCGTTTCGATCAAAGGCTATACTGGCTATGGAACAACATATTTTGGAGCCAATGAAGTACGTCAACCCGACGATGAATCAACCTTTGAGGTGAAAGCCGGAAGTCTTATCATCAACCTTGTAGAAACTAAAACTGGGCAGGTCGTATGGCGTGGTCTGGCTTCAGGTCTGACAAACACGAATGGGTTTGATCGCGACCAGAATAAAATTAAACAGGCCATAAATTTGATTTTTGAGAAGTATTCGTCTCGGGCCGATGCCTATTAAAATTGGGCGTTCCCTGGTGTCTGAACAATCAGGCTGTCAGTTTATTCAGTCACCACCTTTAGAGCAGGGCTGTTAAATGCTCTGGCCACATCGGGTTTTAACCAAATTTTCCCCCAGCCCCTTAAAGGGGGAGAATGTTTGGCGTGAACCGCTCCTCCTTTAGGGAGCTGGGGAATACGGCGGAACTTAACAATCCTGCCTAAAGGGGTTGGGGTAAAGTACGATTACAAGTTAAAACAGGTACTGGTTTCTGATCAACCTCCGCAAGCAGTTTATTAATTAAACTGTTCCCGAAACGCGAGCGGTGTTTGCCGGGTCTTTTCCTTGAATAGTTTGCTGAACGATTGTGGGTGCTCGAAGCCCAGTTCATAAGCGATTTCGCTGACGGATAAGCTGGTTGTGGAGAGCTTTTCTTTGGCTTTTTCGATTAGTTTTTCGTGGATCAGCTGCTGCGTGTTCAGGCCGGTTAGCGAACGTAGCAGATCACTTAAATAGCCCGAAGAGAGGTGCAGTTGGTCGGCGAGGTATTGAACGGTGGGAATGCCCTTTTCCAGTGAATTGAGTCCATCAAAATAAGTGTTCAGAATCGTATCCAGATTTTCTAATACCGTATGGTGAACAGGCTTTCGGGTAATGAATTGCCGTTTATAAAAGCGATGGGCGTAGCTTAGCAACAGCTCGATCTGGGAAATGATCACATCCTGACTGAACTCGTCGAGCCGGTTGTGTAATTCTTCTTCCAGATTTCGGAAAAGGGCCAGAATAACCTCTTTTTCCTTGTCCGACAGGTGAAGGGCTTCCTGAACAGAGTACGAGAAAAAAGTATACTGCCTGATTTTTTCGGCAAGCGGGTAGTTGAGCAGAAAATCGGGATGGATCAGCAACGAAATCTGCTGATTGGTACACCTTTTCTCACCATTACTGGTTTCATCGTCGCTACTGCCGATAAGCTGGTTGGGAGCTGCAAAAAATAATCCGCCCTCGTTGTAATCGAAATGAGTCTGGCCATACCGCAGGATACCTCCCAAATAAGGCCGAAACGAGATTTTGTAAAAGCTCAGCACATGCCTGGGTAAGGGTTCTGAACCTTCCAATGGCTGGTCGACACCGTTGAACAGCGTGATCAAGGGGTGCAACGGAGCCGGAAGCCCGGTAGCTTTTGAGGCTTCGGACAGCGATTCAAATCGTATGGGGGCGGTTTCTGCTTTTTTCATGAATCAATGGTACAACTATTTTGTCATCCCTCCTGCGACTACGCGTCCCGGTCGGGATGACAAATGTCGAATTACCCTTGGGCCGCATTCGAAATACTTGCCCAGGCTTCCCAGGTTGCTATGCGTTGGGCATACGCCTTACGAACTTCTGGTAATGTATGACTTCCCAGAAACAGCCGCAAAGGCGGATTTGGGGTATCGACTACGCTGAAGATCGCTTCGGGTGTGGCTTCAGGATTGCCGCGTTCCAACGCCCGAAGGCTGCCGAAAAAGGCCGCTTTAAAGTCATCGTAAACCGGGAGACTATCCGCAAACTTCAACGAGTCCTGACTACCAAACTCCGTGGCATAGGCTCCAGGTTCAATAATGGTCACGTCGATGCCAAATGGCTTGACCTCCGCTGCCAGACTTTCGTGAATGGCTTCGAACGCCCATTTCGACGAACAGTAATAGCCAATGACCGGATACGTGACGTGCCCTAACGAACTGGATGTGCCCAGAATGTGCCCTTTACCTTGTTTGCGCAATAGCGGCAAAGCAGCCTGAATAACCGAAACGGGCCCTAACACATTGGTATCGTACAGTGCCCGGATGTTATCGGCGGAGGCTTCTTCAATGGTTCCGATCAGCGAGTAACCGGCATTATTGAAAACAATATCCAGTCTGCCAAAATGGGCATGCGCTGTATCAACGGCCGATTTTACCTGGTCGGCATTGGTCACATCTAAGGCCAATGTCAATACGCGATCACCGTATTTCTCGTTCAGGTCGGCCAGGCTTTCGACGTTGCGGGCGGTGGCCGCTACTTTATCCCCCCGTTGCAGGGCCGCTTCGGTCCATACTCGCCCAAACCCTCTGGAAGACCCGGTGATGAACCATACTTTTTCTGCTTTATTGCCGCTATTGACTGCATTTTTCTCTTGTTGTACCATGATTATTTTCACTTAAATAAACGATAGTACAAAGGTCAGCAGGTGCCCGCCAGGGAATGTAGTCTAATTGCGGTTCGTTGTAGTCAATTTGCGGGTTGGTTTCTGTGTCTATTCTTGAATCACCAAAAGGCATCAGTTAAACTGCTCCCGAAAGGCCAGTGGGGTTTGGTTGGTCTTCTCCTTAAATAATTTACTGAACGATTGCGGATGCTCAAAACCCAGTTCGTACGCAATTTCTGAAACGGATAATTGAGTGGTGGAAAGCTGCTCCTTTGCTTTTTCGATCAGTTTCTCGTGAATGTATTGCTGCGTACTCAGGCCAGTTAATGTTTTCAGTAACCCTCTCAGGTAGCTTTGGGAAATGTTCAGGTTGTCGGAAATATACTGCACCGTAGGCAATCCTTTGGAAAACAACGCTTCGTTGTTGAAATAATCCGTCATCAGTTATTCCAGTCGGTCGAGTACCTGATGATTGGTTTTTTTTCGGGTCAGGAACTGGCGTTGATAAAAGCGTTCGGCGTAGTTGAGTAAGGTTTCAAGGTGCGAAATGATAATGTTCTGACTGAACGTGTCAATGTTGTTCTGATACTCCGTTTGAATGTTTGCGACAATGCCATTCACGATTGATTTTTCTTTGTCGGACAGAAACAGCGCTTCGTGTACGGTATAGCTAAAAAATTCATACTTCCTGATGGTCTTGGCCAGGGACGTGCCCCACAGGAAATCGGGATGGATGAGCAGAATCCAACCCGACAAATCATCGTCCGGTTCGGGACCGGCACCGCGCAGAATCTGATTGGGGGCTACAAAATAGAGCATGCCTTCGTCGAAATCGTAGGTCTGTTGCCCGTAAAAAAGTTTGTTCGTAAACCCTTTTTTTAGCGATATATAATAGAAGTCGAACAGCGCACTCAGCTCGCCGGTGAAGTCGGGCATCTTCAGGTCGGCGTAGTTCAACAGGCTGATGAGGGGGTGTTCGGGAGCGGGTAAGCCCAATATACGATGGGCTTCGGGTATGGTTTTTATTTTCAGGGGCGCCATATCGTATCAGACGTTTTTGACGAACGGATAACGCAGCCAGATCATGACTAGCGGCATGATTAAAAACGGAATTTCCATCAGGACCATGCTAAAATGACCGGCTCTCACCGCTAATGCCATGATAAGCAATATCGACATGGCATTCAGCACATTGCCGAGGAAAAAGGTTTGCGGAATGAGCAGCAGAACCCCTATCAGAATTGTTAAACCCCCGAAGAATGGAACTATCGATTCGCTGATACCGAGTTCATGCATCATTTTCATTGATTCGGGATGGTTTCGATAATTGAACGTGTCCCAACCGTGTTTGAATGCCAGAACGACCGACACGGCCAGTAATACTAAGGCAATGATATTTTTTACCATGACTATCCGTTGGTTTGTGCTTTAAGTTTTCCAAATTCCCGGTGGCCGAATTTGATCATCTGGCCGGGTGCAATTCGGCTCATTGCCTTGATGACATTGATCAGAAACGGCTTGATCTCTAAGGTATCGTTTTTGAGGGCTTTTACCACCACATGTACCATCTTATCTACGTCCATCATCATAGCTGGATTAGGCTGTACGGCCCAGTCGTTTTGCAGGTTGGTGTTTACACCCGGTGGTATCATTTCAAACACCTTTACATTCGTATCTTCCAACTGCAATCGCAGGGCTTGCGTATAGGCCCGAACGCCAGCTTTGGTTGCACTGTAAATGGGAGCCGACGAGTAGGGCATAAAGGCAATGCCCGATGAAACATTGACGATGGCAGCTGAGGTTTGTTTCAGCAGATGAGGAAGAAATTGATGTACCATCTGGATCGTTCCCGACAGGTTGGTATCGATTTCGCGGGTAATATTTTCCAGGTCCATCGAACGGTCTTGCAGGTCAATCAGCCGCATGGCTCCGGCATTGTTGACGACGATATTGAGGGCTGGAAATTGTCTGGTAACCTCGTTGTACAACTGTTTGATATCGCCAGATTTACTGACATCGCTCTGAACCGTGTATACGTTGGGGAACTGATCCTTTGTTCGGAGTAAAGCATCAGGGTTGCGGCCCGTTATGATGAGAGTTGTACCGAGTTCGGTAAGTTGTTTTACCAGCTCCAGACCGATACCGCTGGTGCCGCCCGTGATGAGTACAGTGCTATTTTTTAAGTCCATTTTTTGCCGTATTGGTTGATGAGACAAAGGTCTGCACGCAGCCAGACACCGACGTAGCCAAAGCGACTTTTGCTGTAGTCAAAAGTTAAATGGTAAATGTAACCCCTTCTGGAGAAGATATAGTTAACGGGAAGCTAGTTAGTAAGCTGCCGGGGGCGACAGGTTTTCTGTCGACAAAACGGAGATGAACCAGCGATTTGTGAACTAGCTGGATTCTGGTGAGGAATTGCGAAATTCTACCCGCGATTAGTGTCTAAACCAGGCGCTCCCTAATTTTTATAACTTAACGAGGGTAAACAATCCAGCCTGAATGCCTAACTGGTAACAAGTTTCGTTGCGCAATGGCCCGGATTCCTAACTTTCATACCATCACCGATTTTTTTCGCGTTTACGGATTAGGGGAGCCCCTTCATCCTTACGTATGGATAAATAGAACCTGTGTAGATGTTCGTGCCAGTAGCCTTTTTGTCATGCCGAGGAACGAGGCATTTTTGGACTCTGATTATTCATCGGCGCTTCCGAAGATGCCTCGTTCCTCGGCATGACAAAAAGGTTGAATAGCCTCTACACAACCATCGATCGACCTTAGTTAAACCGCTCCCGAAATTCCAATGGGCTTTGGTGGGTCTTGCTTTTGAATAATCGGCTGAAGGACTGCGGCTGTTCGAACCCCAGTTCATAGGCGATTTCTGAAACCGACAGATGAGTGGTGGATAGGCGTTCTTTCGCTTTTTCGATCACCTTTTCGTGGATCATTTGCTGCGTCGATTGGCCGGTCAGTTGTTTCAGCAGACTACGCAGGTAACCGGGCGAAACGTGCAGATTTTCTGCAATATACTGCACCGAAGGCAGCCCTTGCAGCATGAGCTTTTCGCTGTTGATATACTCGTTCAGGATAATTTCCAGCCGCTCCAGAATCTCGTGGTTTACCTTTTGGCGGGTAATAAACTGTCGCTGGTAGAAACGGTCGGAGTAGTGCAGCAGCGTTTCCAGCTGCGATACAATGATGGACTGACTAAACGCATCGATCCTGTCCTGGTATTCGTCGTCGATGATGCGGATGATCTGGTTCATTTTCTGCTCTTCAGCTTCCGACAAAAACAGCGCTTCGTTGACCGTGTAGTCGAAAAAAGCGTACTTCTTACTGGTCGATGCCAGCGAGGTATTCCACAGAAAATCGGGATGGATCAGGAGCATCCAGCCAGACGGTCCTCGGGTATCTTCATCGAACTGAACGCTGAACACCTGGTTTGGGGCCATGAAAAACATCACGCCATCGTTGAAATCGTACTGATACGTTTGCTGGCCGTATTTGTACGTATGGTTCATTCCCCGCTTCAGCGAAATAGTATAAAAGTCGAACACCAGGTGTTCAACGCCTTTTCCCAGCCGTTTTTTAAACGTATCAAAATGAACAATACTGATGAGTGGATGCTTCGGCTTCGGTAGCTCCCGCAAGTGGTGAAACTCGGTAATGGTCTTGATCCGGTGAGGCCCCAGGCTGTTCATAGCTTAAAGATAGCAAGTGAATGATAGATAAAACTGAGATTGTCGACTGGATATTCGGTTAGATTTTCTGTCATCCCGACGGCAGGAGGGATCTTCGGTAATGAACTAAAAAAACGTTCTACCGAAGATCCCTCCTGCCGTCGGGATGACAGAAAATGCCAGTACTACTGCGCAGGAAAATACACATCGCCCCGCAAGTCGTCCATCAGGCTTGGGTGGGTAGGGTGCCAGTCCAGCATTGCTTGTGTGATGGCACTGGACGACGGGTTATTGAAGGACGCAAAATGCTGGAACCAGCCAAAATAGGACGGTGCTTCTTCAAACGTCAGCGATACAACTGGTAGATTGAGTTTTGCAGCAATGGCCTCCGCGATCTGGCGCGTCGATACTCCCTGATCGGCCACCGCGTGGTACCGGGTACCGCTGGGTGCTTCCTTTTCCAGTGCCAGCCTATAGAGTCGGGCGGCATCCAGTCGGTGGACACCTGGCCACACATTGGACCCTCCGTTGATAACGGCTACTTTCCCATGTTGCCGGGCCAGATTGATAAGGATAGGGACGAAGCCATACGCATCACCCTCGCCATGCACTGAAGGCGACAGTCTTACGACTGATACGCGAATGCCCTGAGCCGCCACGACATCCACCGCCAGTTCGGTAGCCGAACGCGGATTGTGAGTGGTCCCTTGTAAGCGCATATCTTCGGTCAGCAACTCGTTCCCATTGATTACGGCTGTGCCGGAGGTGACTACAAACGGCTTGTCGGTGCCCAGTAGGGCCTGACCCATGGTTTCGATAACCGTTTTGTCGATGGCACACACGTCCGCAAAGCGGGTAAAATCGTGGATAAAACCCAGGTGGATAACGCCATCTGCCGCAGTAACTCCGGCTTTCAGACTGTCCAGATCGGTTAAGTCGCCGGGGTGGGGTGTCACGCCGAACGATAGGAGTTTCTGGGCTGCCGCTTCCGAGCGGGCGAGTCCCGTTACCTGATGTCCGGCTGCAATCAATTCTTTTACGACGGCCGATCCAATAAATCCGGTTGCGCCTGTTACGAATACGTTCATGATACTGTTCTTTGCTTTTTGGTGTCACAAAGTTCAGTCGCCATCGTTCGGAAGGCGTAGCCGAAACGCAGGTTGTTGTAACCGAAAAATGATTTGTAAAAATGAGATCATCTACTGATTGGTAAAAGCGTAAGACTAAGCACCTACCGATCAACCTGTACCGTTTCAATCTGGCTATGTTCGAAGGTGATGTTGACCGACCGTTCGCCCTTGGGTCGGGTTCGGTGGGCAACGTTTTTAGGAATCGTAAAGAGCTGGCCGGGTAATAACTCAATCGTTTCGGTTTCCAGTTCAATGATTAAAACGCCTTCCACCGTCATAAACGTCTCATCGGAGTTGGGGTGATAATGCCAGAAATAAGGCTCGGTCATCACGCTCAACCTGACGACATGGTCATTCACTTCAGCGACCGGAAAATTCGCATAGTTTGTCGTCACCGATTGGATTAGTTTACCGGTATCCAGGGTGGTGAGGGGGAGCGCCTTCATAGAGCTATTTAGTTAGTAGGGATAAACGTAAGTCAACGGCTTTTAGCTGTTGATAGCTACGCTAATTTCTAATCAGTCCTATATCAACGGCTCGTCCACGATTATAGCGGGGCGGCATGGCTTTTTCTGATATCGGCCTTATTTTTTGAATCGTTGAATAAACGCCTGAATACCCTCTTCCGTTTCGGGTACCAAATAATTCATTCCTCGGGTGATCCTTGCTTGCACACTTTCCACAACCGGTCGGTATGTTTCGTTGTAGTTCGCAAACGCCGTTTCGTAATTATCCGTTTCGTGAAGCTCTTTGGCCAAAATCGTTGCGCCCTGCATGGCCAGGCTTGTGCCCATTCCGGTATGAAAACTAGCTGCATGCGCGGCATCGCCAAGGAGGGCAACCCGTCCGTTTGTCCAGGTCGGCATATGGATTTGGCAAACTTCATCAAAATACAGATTGTCGGAATGAATCATGGCGTCTAAAATTTCAGGAATTCGCCATGCGCTATTTTTAAACGTCTCTTTCAGAGTTTGTTTGTGCTGCGCTTGATTTCTGTAGTCAAAATTTAGCTTGGGCGATCTGAAAACAAGAAAAGCGTTTACCGTATTTTTAAACGGATAAATAGCTGCCATTTTGCCCGGTTCATTGTATATAGTGCCCGAATTAGGTTTGTTGGGCTTCAGGTCTGGCACCTCAACAATGGCAAAGTACTCTCCAAAAAATTTTGAGTAATTTTCTTCGTTGCCAAAAGCCATTTTTCTGACGGATGAGTGGGTGCCATCTGCACCAAAAACAAAATCAAATGTTCGGCTCTCGCCGTTTTTAAACCCAATCTCAATCTCGTTTTCCTGCTGAATTAATTTCTCAATTCTGTTTTCGAAAAGACATTCGACCTCATGGGTTGGTATATTCTCGTAAAGTATATCCACCAGATCATCGCGATGAAGTTCAATATCACCAAGGTATTCGGTTTGCGTATTTAACGAAAATGTGGCTAGTGTTTCATTTTGAGCATTTACGAGTACATCGGTATGCACAAATTCATTCGCTTTAATCTTCTCCAAAATACCCATTTGTCGGGCAACGTCCAGCGCTTCGCCCCGCACATCGATGGGTGAACCCCCGCGCCTTAATCCTGACGAAATTTCGACGATAGTTACCCGGTAACCGTATTTGTTGAGCCAATAGGCTAAAGTTAGCCCAGCTATGCTGGCTCCTGATATCAACACTTGCTTCTTCTTCATGACGTTTATTGGTTTCGATAAAGCAAATGTGATTGTATTTTTACGCATAAAATAACGCTATAACTACTAAAAATAACCGTAAAACTTTATGTTGACAGAAGAAGATAAGCAGCGCTTTATTCAGTTTGTAAATAAAATCGGCTACGATATTGGCGAGCAGATAATTCAAAATGTGGAGGTACAGTATCAGAAAAGCGTCACGTTTTTGCCCGACCTGGCAATGTTTATTGCTTCGTATGTGGTCAGGAAAACGTTTTCACGGCTTACGACACCACCGAAATACATCGACAACAGTATTCGATTTTTCTTTCATAACCTATTTGATTACAATGACCCAACGGATGAAAAAAGAACGCTAAAAAGGCCGGAAAAACCTCCTTACGTGCGCGTGTTTCCGTCAACGCTACCACACACCAGTGTTTTCGAAAAAGATGCGCATGTGAACGTGGTTTCTATATTTATCAGTGCCGATTACCTGAAGAGTTTTCTAAGTGAAGACGCCGAAGCGTTTCAATATCTGTTTGCTGGTGATACTAATTTTTTGATTGAAGAATTTATGACGGATGATATTATCCGAACCGTAAATGAACTGGTACAAAAGGAAGAACCGCCAGTTTTGAAAAGTTATCAGTACAGACTAAAAGCGATGGAACTGTTGTTTTATCTGTTTCGAAGCCTGAGTAGGCGTGAAAAATCGGTTCATCAAAAACTCAGTGACAAAGACATACAGGCCATATATAACGTGCGCGACAAATTAGTTTCCTCGCTGAATCAACCCAGTACAATCGCTGAATTGAAGCAGATTGCCGGAATGAACGAGTTAAAAATGCGCCATCTCTTTACGCAGATTTTCGGTATGGGTATTTATGATTACTATCAGTATCTGCGAATGAAGGAAGCTGCCCGGCTCATCCGCGATGAAAACTGCTCTGTATCGGAAGCAGGTTATAAAATGGGCTTTGAAAACCTTAGCCATTTTTCAAAAGTGTTTGAAAAGCATATAGGTATAAAGCCCAAGAAATACAGTAAACTGACATAAAGAGGCTATCACGAATCCATTAAAGTACTTCTGAAATGCCAGTGGACATTGTCGATTTTAGTCTTAACAGCTTACGGTTACGGATGTTTGACGCCTGGTGGATAGGCAACTTTCGAAATGGGCAAAAGCGGTTTTGGGCTGTATACAGATCAAATTTTCCGGTTTGTCTATAAACCTGACTGATTCGACAATGATAGTCGCGGTCTGGACTTCGGCATAGGGTTAGCCGTTGTTGGAAGGGATGACTTTTTGAATGAAATCCGATTTCGCTAGCGCGTATTCTGGGCTATCGATGTCTTTATTTTTGAGATTTTTGCGTTTTATGCGTTCATATTCTCGTCGAAACGATTCGTTCTCGATTAGTTTGTCTCGTAGTTTCAGTTGATTTTTTACAACCTCAGATTGGATGGAGCAATAGTGAAGATTGAATTGTCTTGGATTCCCTTTTATGAACCAATGCCGGCCTTCAATACCTGCTTCTCCTTTATATATATAGTCGATTGTGGCAAGTTGGTCAATAATGGTCTGTGAGGGAGGAAATGTACTGGCTTCTATAGCGATGTCAATAATCGGTTTTGCCATTAAGTCGGGAACCGCTGTACTACCTACGTGGTGAATGTTATCGACCTGCTGCGCCAGTACGTTAAAAAGCTTCTGTTGCTCCAGATTGAAAATTGACGCCCATTGGTCGTCGTGTTTTTGCAGCTTTATTAATTCCATTTTTGCACTAGTTTTTCCTGAGCTTGCGCGGTCGTTTGGATATACGTACAGTAAGAATATTTTGACACTGGTGAGCGTACTGTTTAAGCTCAATCAGGCTGCTATCTCATGTATACGTTTTGAAAATAGCTGTTTGCCTTTTGGTTTCCACCATGAACGGCAATGCCTGTTTTGTAATAGGCCTGGTAGGCAACTATACAAAACAAGCACTACAATGTTTAGGCTTATCTGGAAAAAATGATCCGTTCATTGACAACCGGGTTGCGGATGAGCAACTTTATAGTTTCCAACTGGCTCTGTGATAGTACCTTCCTCGATCGTTTATCAATGATAAGCCTCCGTCGACTAAGGAATGACCGAAGGAACGCCCTGGAAACGGGCCGATACACTGATTGGGGTTATTTCTTTGTAATAAGTACCCGCTAAAGTCCCGCGTATAGGTTTTCCGGCACCACTGTATTCGGTAATGGTTACCATGATGTTGCCCGACACCCACTCCGTACTATACGGTTTATAGTATCCATGTGCGTAGCCCTCGCCAGATGTTCCTGCTGCAATAGTATGATTAGGGCCGTCTTTAGGGAAGTTATACGTACCTTTTCCCCGAAAATCGTCGATGATAAAGGAGACAAATGGGAGGCCTGTGGGTGAGGCAGATACAAGAGTTCCCATGAGCTTATTACCCATGATTGAGAGTGCGACATTGGGGTTGTTATCTATTGCTCCGCCCACACTTAAGCGTGCCGCCGATTCTACCCGGATAGACTGTACTACTGTAACTCGTCCAAAAGGTTGCACATCCAGTTCAGCCCCGATCATTACGGGATTGGTATCCGGTTCGCGGATGGGAGCGTCATAGCTAGCTTTAGCCAGCGTTCGGTCTTCGGTGATTTGCCCTACGTTACCATAGTTGTCGCCCTTGACGGTTCCGTCGGTTACGCCGTTGATGGTCCAGCGTACCAGCCGACTGGCTGATACTACCTTCACGGGGGTAAGTGGCACCAAATCTACAGCAGGATTGTCAGTGGCTCCTTCCTGATAATAGACGGTTAGCTGCGTCTGCTCGCCTGGGGCCAGCACTCGTTTATCGGTGCGAAGTTCAAACTGCTCGTAGAATGCATACGGTGCCAGGCGATCGATGGATACAGTTACGGTCTTATGGGTTTGATCGAGTTTTACTTTTCGTTGTCCCTGCCACACACCGTTCTTATCCTGATAGGCTACCCCCAAAGCTTCGGGGACCGATCCGTCAACGTCATCGGCGGTGTAGGTTAAGGTTAATTGCGCTTCGGTCAGTAGCGGGACCTCGGCGCTCAGCCGACCCTGTGCAGCGGCTACACTGAGTGCGTAAGCCGTGCCCGTGCCACCGGGAGCTTTGTTTTCAACGGGTTGTGCGCTAATAGTGGTCGAGGAAGCGAGGGCACCCGCCGGAATGGTCAGTTTTAATTTACCATCGGAGGTGGTTAGGGTACCGCCATCCGGGCCAATGGTTTGCGAAATGGCGGCCCCAGTGGGAGCGCCCACTTCAGTCTGTAGCCCTCCCGCAGAACCTGAAGGGTTATCTGGAGATGGATCGATTGGCGCAATATTGGTATTGGGTTCACTACAGGCCAGCAAGCCAGTAAGCAGTAATGGAAGTAGGTGAAATCGTTTCATGACAAAGAAGCCAGTTAGGGGTTGTATGTCGATTGACAGGACAAAATTGCCTCCCGAACCGGCCTTCGTTAAGAATGACCTGTATCAACTGTATGATTATAAACGCCAATTGACTGTTTGCTGGATTGAATTGGAGCGATTGGCTAAACGAATTTCTGCTTGTTTGCAGATGGGTCTGGATTGGGTGAACTAAGGAACAAAAATAGACAGGCAATCGCAAGAACCTTTTTCATGGAAACAGTGATGCAATCGAAATAGAAGATAAAAGTAGGTCTCATTTAGAAAGTAAACGAAAATTTCTTGGGTGTTTTTGTACAATATACAGGTGGGTTATAAAAAATAATTACGTTTGTTATATCAAATTGAGCCCTTATAGGACTTATGTAATATATCTTGATTGAAATTAAAGCCTTAATTACCTATGTATTCGGGTAATCGGCTGAGAAACTCTACTGGTTGGGTTCTTTGTATTTTTGATAAATTTCTTTTATTTTCTTTTATTTGCTTTTAATTTTGTTTGGGTTGGCCCGGTTCAGAATTAGATTCTTAACTATATCAGCCAATGAATTTTTGAATCAACCATGAGCGTAAAAACAGGTACCCCCATCTCTTTAGGTGTTATTATTGGAAACCGGGACTTCTTCCCCGACAAACTCGTTGGCGAGTGCCGCTCCGATCTGCTGGACGTTTTTCAGAAAGTGGGCGTCAATCCCATTATGCTGGATGAAACGGCTACCAAACTGGGTGGTGTTGAAACGTTTCAGGAAGCGCAGAAATGTGCCGAACTGTTTCGCAAACATGCCGACACGATTATGGGCGTTCTGGTTGTTCTGCCCAACTTCGGGGATGAAAAAGGTGTAGCCGAAACCCTGAAACTTGCTCGACTGGATGTGCCCGTGTTAATTCAGGCGTATCCCGATGATCTGAGTCGAATGGATGTAGCCCGTCGGCGGGATGCGTGGTGTGGCAAAATTTCAGTTTGTAACAACCTTTACCAATTCGGGATCAACTACTCGCTGACTACCAAGCACGTTGTCCACCCATCCGACCCCAGCTTTGAAGCCGACCTGAAAAACTTTATGGCGGTATGCCGGGTCGTAAAAGGGCTTCGGAATGTTCGGATTGGGGCCGTTGGCGCACGTCCGGGAGCCTTTAATACAGTTCGGTACAGTGAGAAAATCCTCCAGCGTAACGGGATTTCGGTAGTGACTATCGACCTGTCGCATATTCTGGGCAATGCCAATAAACTGACGGCTGCCGATCAGTCGGTAAAAGATCGACTTGACGCCATCAAAGCCTATACGCCCACGGGCCGCACGCCCGATGATAAACTGATACAGATTGCTAAGCTGGACGTAGTGCTGAACGATTTCATGCAGGAACACGCCCTGGACGCTACGGCCATTCAATGCTGGACCTCGCTTCAGCAAAACTACGGTTGTAACGTCTGTACCAGCATGAGCATCATGAGCGAGAATATGCTCCCCAGTGCCTGCGAGGTCGATGTAACGGGCACACTCAGCATGTATGCCATGCAACTGGCTTCGGGTTCACCCAGCGCCCTGGTCGACTGGAACAACAACTATGCTGACGACGAAAACAAATGCGTGCTGTTCCACTGCGGCAACTGGGCCAAGTCGTTCCTGCCCGACATCGAAATCAGTACGGCCCCCATTCTCGGTACAACCGTAGGCGAAGAAAATACCTATGGGGCGTTGGCCGGTCGTACCCCCGCTAACCCGCTGACCTATGGACGCATAAGCACCGATGACCCGAAAGGGGTAATGAAAGCCTACATCGGCGAAGGCGTTCTGACCAACGATCCGTTGAACACGTTCGGCAACCGGGCGGTGGCGCAGATCGATAACCTACAAGGGCTGATGCAGTACGTCTGTCGAAACGGGTTCGAACACCATGTCGTTATGAATGCGTCCAAAACTGCCGGAATTCTGGAGGAAGCCATGCGCAACTACATGGGCTGGGACGTATACAAGCATTGATCGTACTTGCCTGATGCCCCCCCTCTTAACCGCTATACAATGAAACCTACTCTAACCCTTACTGCGCTGATCGGCCTGATGTACGTTGGGCTAATTGCTGGTTCGTGGGCGCAGCAACGCCCAAATCCTGTAGTGTCGCCCGAAATACGGCCCGATAACTCGGTGATTTTTCGCATTAAAGCACCCAATGCTAAATCGGTCCGATTGTTTGGGACCTGGCTGAAGGATTTACGGAATACCATCGAGATGACGCCTAAAGATTCGAGTCTGTTCGAAACGAAGGTGGGACCATTGCCGGCCGATATGTATGAGTACCGCTTTATTGTCGATGGAATTTCTATTCTCGACCCCGTCAATACCATTGCTACCCGCGACGGCTCGTATATCGAAAGTCGGCTGATGTTGCCAGGGCCGCTAACACAACTCTATGATGTACAGCCGGTGCCGCATGGAGTTTTGTCGGCCGTTTGGTACCCCTCGCCGACAATAGGGATGGATCGACGGATGGAGATTTACACCCCACCCGGCTACGAGAAAAGTGGGAAAAAATATCCGGTGCTGTATCTGTTTCATGGGGCCGGTGGTGACGAAGAGGGCTGGGTCAGCCGGGGGCGGACTAACTATATTCTGGATAACCTGATCGCGGCTGGCAAGGCAGAACCGATGATTGTTGTGATAACGAATGGCGTGCCCAGTGTGGCGGCTGCTCCGGGCGAGCGACCCGCTTTTGCCAACGCGGCTACCAACAGCCCGTCGGGTGTTCAGGCGATGACTAGCGGAAAGTTTGAAGCCAGTCTGATGAAGGATGTGATTCCATTCGTTGAAGCAAACTATCGGGTTATCGCAGACCCGGCACACCGGGCGATTGCCGGTCTGTCGATGGGCGGTTATCATACGCAGCAGATTACCAATGCCAACCCTGGCACATTTAGTTATATCGGTGTGATGAGCATGGGCCTTTTCGACGGGCCAAATGCCCGGAACTACAATAAGGAGGAGCATATCAAACAACTCAACGCACTGAAACAGGCTAAACCCAAACTCTACTGGATTGGCTGCGGGAAAGATGACTTCCTGTATGCTAGCGTCACAAAGCTACGGGCTTTGTACGATCAGATCGGCTTACCCTACACCTATCGGGAAAGTGAAGGTGGCCATACGTGGGTTAACTGGCGGCTGTATCTAACGGAATTAGCGCCTAAGCTTTTCAAATAGTCCCGTTACCTACTAACTCCAAAGCGATCAGGGTTGATTAATACGGTACGAAATAAGTGATTTTAATAGGTATGACTATCAGTGAATTAGCGCAGAAATCGGTGCAATACCGCCGAACGATACTGAAATATATTGTAGGGGCAAATGCCGGTCATACGGGGGGGAGTTTGTCCTGTATCGACATCCTGAATGTACTCTACAACAACGTTCTGAATGTTAGCCCCGAAACCGCCAAATCGCCTGACCGCGATCGATACATTCAGAGTAAAGGGCATACGGTTGAGGCCCTTTACGTAGTGCTGGCCGACCGGGGTTTCTTCCCCGAATCGGATCTGGAAACGCTTTGCCGCTACAAATCGCACTACATCGGACATCCAACCAAAAAAATTGCCGGTATCGAGCAGAATACAGGATCGCTTGGGCATGGGCTATCGCTGAGTGTTGGTACGGCCATTTCAGCTAAACTGGATGAAAAACCATTTCGGGTCTTTACGTTGCTGGGTGATGGGGAATTACCCGAAGGATCAAACTGGGAAGCGGCACTGCTGGCGGCTCAGTATAAGCTCGATAACCTCTGCGCCATCGTCGATAAAAATGGCCTTCAAATCACGGCACCCACTGCCGACGTGTGTAGCACCGACCCTCTCGATAAAAAATTTGATGCGTTTGGCTGGGCTGTCCGGGAAATTGACGGGCATGATTTCGGCCAACTGATCGACGCGTTTAATGAATTACCGTTCGAACCCGGCAAGCCCAGTGTGATCATTGCCCATACCATAAAAGGTAAGGGTGTCAGCTACATGGAAAACCAGCTCAAGTGGCACCACGGTGTACCCAATAAAGAACAGTACGAGCAGGCGCTGGTGGAATTGAGTGAATGAGCAATTGATGAATAAAAAACCGACCAGTAGACCGCTGAACGTTCTCGTTTTACGCTTGATTAACGTGTTTTTGTCATTTCGACCGTAGGGAGAAATCTCAAATTTCCATTATCAATCAGCTTGGGATTTCTCCCTACGGTCGAAATGACAAAAACGAGTTTAACCGAAACTTGTCAAATACATTAAACAAGTAGACTGTATGATTTTTTTTCGAAGACTTACCGGCCTGAGCTTGATCCTCGGCCTGATAGTCCAATTAACTGTCTTTGGGCAGTCGAAAGGATTGGCGGGTGTGGAGCCTCGAATGCGGGTCATTGTTGACAACGATTTTAGTGGTGATCCTGACGGACTATTTCAACTGGCTCATTTGCTGATGTCGCCCTCGGTAGAAATTCGGGCTATTATCGGCTCTCATCTCCATGTAAACGATGGGTTTGATCGTTCGAAGACCCAGGCCGATAATGCGGCTAAAAAAGCAAAGGAAGTGCTCCAGGCCATGAATGTGACGAAGGCTATTCCTGTCTTTGCCGGATCGAATACGGCGATGGTGAACGACAGTACGCCCGTTAAAAATGAAGCTGTCAGTTTCATCATTCAGGAAGCCTTACGGACCGATACTAAAACGCCACTTTACGTGGTTTGCGGAGCAGGACTCACTGAAATCGCGTCGGCTGCCCTGACCGATTCGCGGATTGCCGACAAACTGACACTCATCTGGATTGGTGGCCCTGAATACAGTGATCTGGCTCTTCCGCCACCGGGTTATTCGGAAGTTGAGTACAACCTGAACATCGATCAGGCAGCAGCACGAGTCGTATTTAACCGGTCGGCCTTGCGTTTGTGGCAAATCCCGCGAAATGTGTATCGACAGTGCCTGTTGTCGTATGCCCAATTGCTGACGAAGGTGAAGCCACAGGGCAAAATTGGCGCTTACCTGAGTGAAACCCTGGAGGTCCTAATGGATCGTATTCAGAAGTTTATCAACATTGGTGAAACCTACATTCTGGGCGATAGTCCGCTGGTGCTGCTTACAGCGCTACAGTCGTCGTTTGAGCCCGACCCCTCGTCGAGTCAGTACGTTGTTCGGCAGGCACCCCGCATCAATCAGGCAGGAACCTATGTCCACAACCACGCTGGTAGGCCGATTCGGGTGTATACCCAACTGGATACGAACCTGATGTTTGCTGATTTTTTCGCCAAGCTAGAGCTATTGAATAGGCATTAGGGACAGAAGGCTAAGTTACGTTCAATGAACCGCGAGGACGCAAAGATGCAAGGGTATAAAACTTTAACAATCAATTCTTTGCGTCCTCGCGGTGAGAAATAAAATACAACCATGGGAGAAGTAAGTACAGTAGTCGATAAAAAAGCCCTTCCAGACGTGGACCGGGCCAATCTGGATGTATTTTCGAATACGCTCCAGGAACTGGCCAGTACCGACCGGCAAATTCTGGTGGTGACCAGCGATTCGCGGGGTTCGGGTAAACTGGGGCCATTCGGACAGAAGTACCCAGCACAGCACATCGAAATCGGCATTGCTGAACAAAACCTGGTGGGAGTTGCCGCTGGTCTGGCTTCAACGGGTAAGAAGGTATTTGCCGTTTCGCCCGCTTGTTTCCTGACGGCACGGTCGTTCGAGCAGATCAAAACCGACGTGGCCTACTCCGATAATCCGGTAAAACTGATCGGCATAAGCGCCGGGGTGAGCTATGGGGCTTTGGGATCGACCCACCACAGCCTACACGATTTTGCGGCCTTGCGGGCGGTTCATAACCTGATGGTGGTTGCCCCCGCCGATAATTTCGAGACCGAACAGGCTATCCGGCAAGCGGCCGAACTCGACCATCCGATTTACATTCGATTTGGCAAAAAGCCCATGCCCTTGCTATCGGAAGCGAATCAGGCGTTTGCATTTGGTAAAGGGCGAATCATCAACCAGGGCGACGATCTGGTACTGATCGCAACTGGCGAAACGGTCTATCCGGCTCTGCTGGCGGCTCATAAACTGGAAGCCCTGCACGACATCAAGACAACGGTAATCAGCATGCATACTATCAAACCACTGGATTATGATCTACTGGCGACAGTTGCGGCCAAAGGATGTCCCATCCTGACGGTGGAAGAACATAGTGTATTCGGAGGGTTGGGCGAAGCCTGTGCGTCTTTTCTGATCCAGAATGGTTTTCGTAATCGGTTCAGAATCATGGGTATTCCTGATGAATACACGGTTACAGGCTCGCAGATTGAAATTTTCAACCATTACGGTTTATCCGAAGAAGGCATTACGAACGAAGCACAGATCTTGTTGGATCTGTAGAGACGCCATACCTGGCGTCTCATTGGCGACAGCAACCATCCGGTCAGGAGACGCGAGGTATCGCGTCTCTACAAATTATCCTAAACCATACATGAAACATATTCTTTGCTTAATCGCTCTATGCCTGTTGGCGAGTTTACCTTCGTCCAGCCATGGCCAGTCACCGAAAAATAAACAGCGGGTACTGATTCTGACCGACATTGAAAATGAACCGGATGATTCGGAATCGCTGGTTCGCCTGCTCACCTATGCCAATCAACTGGACATTGAAGGGTTGGTGGCGACAACCTCCATTCACCTGCAAAAACGGGTAGCTCCCGAAACCATTCATCGGATTGTGGATGCCTACGGGAAGGTGCAACCCAATTTGCTGAAACATGAACCAGGTTACCCAACGGCGCAGGCGCTGAAAGCCCTTATTAAGAAAGGATTGCCCGTGTATGGCATGGGTGGAGTGGGCGACGGTAAAGACTCAGAAGGATCGTCGTGGATAATCCGGCAACTGGAAAAGCCCGACAGTCGACCTCTATGGGTGTCGGCATGGGGGGGCGTCAATACGCTGGCACAGGCCCTCTGGACCATTCAGAAGAGCCGAGCGCCAGAGCAGGCGGAACAGCTTTACCGCAAACTTCGCGTATATACCATTTCGGATCAGGACGATAGTGGCCCCTGGATTCGTAAGACCTTTCCAAGCGTGTTTTATGTCGTCAGTCCCGGTTATGGTTATGAATTTGCTACCTGGCGCGGTATCAACACCAACGAACCCGGCACGCGCCCGGAGTATGTCAGTGATGCGTGGTTAGCCGAAAACATTCAACAGGGGCATGGGCCACTAGGCGCGATGTATCCCGACGTGGCCTTTGGTATGGAAGGGGATACACCCTCTTTTCTGAATCTGATCCCTAATGGACTGAATGCACCAGAGCATCCCGACTGGGGTGGTTGGGGAGGACGGTATGTTCTGCAACAGCCTAGACTAGTGCCCAGTCGGAACAAGCCCGCCAGCGCACCCGCCGAAGAGCCTGAAACGCGACCCATCTGGACCAATGCGGCCGATTCGGTCTTAACCCCAAGAACCTTTATGACAACTCCTTCAACCAGTGGGCCAAAGCCAGCAAAAAGCACGATGGCTACCATCTGGCGTTGGCGTACTGAATTTCAGAATGATTTTGCCGCCCGGATGGACTGGTGTACCAAATCGTACAAGGAAGCGAATCACCCACCTGTGCCCCGTTTGTCGCATCCCGAAAATCTGACCGTGAAATCGGGAGAGATGTTTTACCTGCGGGCGTCCGACTCTACCGACCCCGACGGCGATTCGATGAGTTTTCGTTGGATGCAATATCCCGAAGTGGGAACGTACCAGGGTGTTATTTTATACGAAAATTTTGTCACGAACATCTACGAAGCTCGCCCAATCGCTCCTAAAGTAACCAGTCCGCAGACCATTCATTTCATCCTGAAAGTGACCGACAAAGGCACACCCGCCTTAACGCGGTACAAACGAGTCATTGTTACCGTTGTTCCGTAGCGTGAACCCAATACGACTAAACCTCATGAAAGCTGCTTATCTAGTTATCTGGCTCCTGCTGCTCGGACTGCCAACTCTGCCAAGTCAGGCTCAACAAGCCGGGCAAAAATTACGGGTGCTGGTGCTGACGGATATCGAAAATGAACCTGATGATGCCCAGTCGATGGTTCGTTTCCTGACGTATGCCAATCAATGGGATGTAGAGGGGCTGATTGCCACTACCTCGGTTCATCAGAAAGATCGGGTGGCTCCGGAGCGGATCAGACAGATTGTAACGGCCTACGGGAAGGTCCGGTCGAATTTATTGCTGCACGAAAAAGGCTATCCCGAAACGCAGTACCTGACCAGTGTCATCAAGTCGGGTTACCCTAATTTCGGCATGGGTGCCGTTGGGCCGGGGAAAGATTCGGAAGGCTCGGAATGGATTATTTCGGTTGTCGATAAAAACGATGATCGACCTGTCTGGATTCCGGTGTGGGGAGGAGCCAACTGTCTGGCGCAGGCGCTCTGGAAAGTCCGGCAAACGCGTGCGCCCGACGATGTCGAGAAATTTGTGGCCAAACTCCGGGTCTATACCATTTCCGACCAGGACGATACGGGCCCCTGGCTTCGGAAAACCTTTCCGAATCTGTTTTACATTGCCAGCCCCGGTTTTCATGCCGGGGGCGCCTATCATCAGGCTACATGGAGCGGAATCAGTGGCGATAAATTTCACGGGCGGTTCCAGGGGGCAGATTTTAGTCTGGTCGATAACCCCTGGCTTGACGAAAACATCCGTAAAAATCACGGGGCGCTGGGGGCCGAACATCCGTTTACAAAATTCCTGATGGAAGGCGATACACCGACGTTTTTGTTTCTGATCGACAATGGCTTAAGCGACCCTGAACATCCGAATTATGGCAGTTGGGGTGGCCGTTACGAGTTCTATACACCCCGTATGCGCAAGTGGTTTTACGAGCCCGAAACCCGCCCGTTCTGGTCCGATGTCGAGGATGAAGTGATGGGTGTAGACAGTGGTTGGTACACCAGTAATAAAGCAACGATCTGGCGGTGGCGGAAAGCGTATCAACACGATTTTGCTGCCCGCATCGACTGGACTATCAAGCCCTACAAAGAGGCCAATCATCCGCCTATTGCCAAATTAGGTCATCCAAATCAGGTGCGGGCAAAAAGCGGTGAAAAGGTTATGCTGAGCGCAGACGGCTCTACGGACCCTGATGGTAATCCATTGACTTACGAATGGATTTATTACCGTGAACCGGGTACGTTCGAAAGTAGTCGGGCGTTGGAGATACAGGATAAACTGAAAAAAAATGCCTTCATCATGGCACCAAGCGTGACAAAGCCCGAAACATTTCACGTTATCCTGGCCGTGACTGATACCGGAACACCGTCATTGACTCGATACCAGCGCGTTATCGTAACGGTAATGCCGTAGCATTTTGTCATTCCGACGATAGGAGGAATCTCAAACTTGACTATTACTCAGACTTGAGATTCCTCCTATCGTCGGAATGACAAAAAAACTAAACTATATGAATAATTTACTCACATACAGTCGCTTATTCGTCCTGCTACTCCTGCTGCTGCTGGCAGGAAGCTGTACGAGTAAAACGGACGCTAATGGCCCAAAGAAGGTAGCCGTCATCGTGTCGACGCTCAACAATCCGTGGTTTGTGGTACTGGCCGAAACAGCGGCTGCCGAAGCCAAAGCCTTAGGGTACGAAACCAAAATCTTCGATTCGCAGAACAACACGGCCCTCGAAAGCGATCACTTTGAGAATGCCATCGTGTCGGGATTCAGCGCTATTCTGCTGAATCCGACTGATTCCGACGGCTCCATTGTCAACGCACGCAAAGCTATTGAAGCCGGTATACCCGTGTTCTGTATGGACCGGGAAGTCAATTCGCCCAGGGCGGCAACCTGCCAGATTCTGTCCGACAACTATTCGGGCTGCGTGGCTATTGGCAAGTACTTCGTTCAGACCTTACGCGCCAAAGCGGCAAACACACCGATCAACTACGTTGAGATTCTGGGATTAGTGGGTGACAACAACACCTGGAACCGCTCGAAAGGCTTTCATAGCGTGGTTGATCAGTACAAGAATTTTAAGATGGTGGCCCAGCAAAGCGCCGATTTCGACCGGAATAAGGCAATGGAAGTACTGGAGTCCATTCTTCAGGCCCATCCCGACATCAATGCGGTTTTCTGCGGAAACGATGCGATGGCTATGGGTGCGTATCAGGCGTTGGTAGCGGCTGGCAAAGCTAACGATGTGGGTGTGTTTGGCTTCGACGGGGCCGACGATGTGATGAATTCCATCCGCGATGGAAAGATCAAGGCAACCGGACTGCAATCGCCCCAGACGATGGCCAAAACAGCCGCCCAGTTTGCTGATGAGTACTTCAAGGGTAAACGCGACTTCGCTAAAAAGATACCCGTGGCCGTCGAGCTGATTGACCAGGAGAACATCAAGGATTATCCGGCCACTAAAAAATCCTGACCAACGATGCCGAAAAACGCACTGAAATACACCATGCTACTCGTTCTGCTGGCGGTTGTAGCTTATAACTCGGTCTATTTCAAACGACTGGACGAAGTAAAAGCATCGACAGGGCCCAATGCTGGTCAGCCATTTGACGCGGCTTCCTACGCCGGTACATTCTGGACCAACAAGCTCCTGCCCACAACAGCAAAAGCTACTGAGTTCGACGTGCTTATTTCATTGTTAAAAACCGATAAGGAGAAGGCATTCGAGACCTACTCGCACGCACTGGGCATTGGCAACATCCGCTATTTTCTGGTGAAAGGAACGGGCAACGTAACAGCTGTTGGCGACAACGACATCACCGTTTTACTGCCTTCAGGCAAATCGGTTAAGCTGGCGACGGAGTACATTTTCGGAAATGCCGCCCGCGATGCCTCCGGCCTGATCCAGATTACGGAATTCGATAATACAATGGACCTCAACAATGTATCGGCCGAACTGAATACGATTATCCGAAACAAGGTTGTGCCACCCCTGAAAGCAAACGCTAAACCGGGGGCAACAATCAACTTCGTCGGTGCCATCGAACTAAACAAAGCGCATTTGCATCTGGAGACTATAGAGGTGATTCCGATTGTGGTAAAGCTGGGTACAGGTAGCCAGGAGCGGGGGGTAAAGTCTCTGTCTATCAGCATAGGCCCTCTGCTCCACGCCCCATATTCCTTGCGCCTTGCTCCACACCCCACGCATCCTGCCCCCTGCACTCTGCATCCAAAACCATGTTAATAGCCGAAAATATCACCAAACGATTTGCGGGTGTAACAGCGCTGGACGGGGTTTGTCTGGAGTTTCGGGCAGGCGCAGTAACCGCCGTAATCGGTGAGAACGGAGCCGGGAAATCCACGCTGATGAAAATTCTGTCGGGCGTTTACCCGGATTACGAAGGACAAATTCGGTTCAAGGGGGAGCTTGTTCGGTTCAACTCCATTCGCGATGCGCAGGCTTGTGGCATTGCTATTATCCACCAGGAACTGAATCTGATTCCGTATCTGACTATCACGGAAAACATCTTTCTGGGTCGCGAAATCACCACGCGCTGGGGTACGCTCGACAAGAACGCGATGCGGATCAAAACGCAGGAGTTACTGGCCAGACTCAAACTGCCAATCGATCCTGAATCACGGGTGTCTGAACTGAAAGTGGGTCAGCAGCAGGTGGTTGAAATGGCAAAAGCGTTGCTCGTTGAGTCGGACGTGATTATTATGGATGAGCCGACATCAGCGATCAGCGAGAGCGAGGTAGTGGTTCTGTTCACGATTATCGACGATCTGCGGAAGGAAAACAAAGCTATTGTTTATATCTCACACAAACTGGACGAACTGTTTACCATTGCTGACCACTATGTTGTTCTACGTGATGGTAAATCCATTGAATCGGGTAGTATGCACGGCATTGACCACGATACACTTATTCGGAAGATGGTGGGTCGCGACATTAATACGATTCGCCGGAAAACGACGGGTCAGGCTTTTGATCCGTTGCTGTCAGTCGAAAACCTGTGCCTGAAACACCCAACCCATGTGCAGGAAAATCAGCTTAAAAATATCTCGTTCAGCGTAGGGCGGGGTGAAGTGGTCGGGCTGTTTGGGCTGATGGGTGCCGGACGAACGGAGCTATTGGAATCTCTTTTTGGGCTTCATCCAAAGCGTTGTTCGGGAACCGTATACCTCGATGGAAAGTCGATTCTGCCGAAAACTCCGGTCGATGCAATTCGGTTCGGCATGGCGCTAGTGCCAGAAGATCGCAAAAAAGACGGACTGGTGCTGGATATGGATGTACAAATGAACATCAGCCTGACCGCCCTCGAAAAAATTGAACAGGCTGGTTTGCTGAGTCAGGTTAAAGAAACCACGCTGGCCAAAAAATACATAGCCGATTTACGGATTAAAACGCCTTCGGAAAGGCAGACAGCCAAAAATCTGAGTGGTGGTAATCAGCAGAAAATTGTCCTGTCGAAATGGCTGGCGACAAACCCAAAGTTGCTGATGCTCGACGAACCCACACGGGGTATCGACGTAAATGCCAAAAACGAAATTTACAAGCTCATTCTGCAATTGGCCGATGAAGGCATGGGGATTCTGGTGGTTTCGTCGGAACTGCCCGAAATCCTGGCCATTTCGGACCGGGTTCTGGTCATGAGCGAAGGCGTCATAACCGCCGACATGGCCGTACAGGATGCATCGGAAGATGTAATCCTGAAGGCTGCAATACCAAAATCAATGAGTGAAAGAGTGAAAGAGTGATTGAGCGAAATGACTTTATTCACTCTTTCACTCTTTCACTCTTTCACTCTTTCGCTCTTTCACCCTTTAACTTATGCAGCTAACCGCAACTACCTACCGACCTTTCCTGACGCGATTCCAATCGCTGATTGCTCTGTTTATTCTTTGCCTGGGAATCAGTCTTCTATCGGATAAATTCCTGACCGTAGCCAATTTCTGGAACGTACTCCGGCAGATTTCGGTCAATGTATGCATATCAACGGGCATGACGCTGGTAGTGCTGACAGCGGGTATAGACCTGTCAGTAGGTTCCGTTTTGGCTCTGTCGGGGGCAATTACGGCTGGCCTTCTGCGTAACGGTATTCCCATTCAGTCGGCCAATTTATACATTGGTTTTACTTTATTGGGAGCAATACTGGCTGGCATCCTGACGGGTTCGGCGCTGGGGTGGTTCAATGGCTGGGCTATTACACGCTTCAAATTGCCGCCCTTTGTAGCCACACTGGCGATGCTGACCATTGCCCGTGGCCTGACCATGCTCTGGACGGAAGGGTTTCCGATTACGGGCCTTGGCGACTCGTTTACGTTCCTGGGAACAGGCTGGTTTTTGGGTATTCCAGTTCCGGTCTGGTTATCGGGCCTTATTGTCACCACGGCCGTGCTGGTCACCAATAAAACCCGGTTAGGGCGCTATATCTACGCCATCGGTGGGAGCGAAAGCGCAGCCCGGTTGTCGGGCGTGAATATTGAAAGGATCAAAATAGCCGTATACACCATTGCCGGAGGATTAGCAGCTATTGGGGGCCTACTCGTAACCTCGCGACTGGATTCGGCCCAGCCCAACGCCGGAACAAGTTATGAACTCGATTCCATAGCGGCAGTCGTCATTGGCGGAACCTCCCTTTCGGGTGGCCGGGGTAGTATACTCGGTACGGTGCAGGGCGCTATTATCATTGGTGTTCTGAACAACGGCCTGGTCCTTCTGAATGTATCACCTTTCTGGCAACAGGTCGTAAAAGGGTTCGTCATCCTGCTGGCCGTAATCATCGATAAGCGAACAGAGAAAAATGAATAATGTAAAATGAACAATGGATAATGTGATTGGGGAATCCGTCTATTCGCTTCATTATTCATTTTACGTTATTCATTATCCATTATTCATTAAGTTAAATGACCAATTCCTACATTCTGGCCATTGACCAGGGAACCAGCAGTACCAAAACGCTTTTGTTTGACCAGAACGGGCAGGTAGTCGCGCGGGCTTCGGAGCCGTTGATAACCAACTATTTGGCCGATGGATTCGTTGAGCAGGGCCCGGAAGATTTATTCCGAAATGTACTCATTTCGGTGGGAAAATGCATCGGGAGTTTTGCGGCTCAAGGCGGTGATCTAAAAGCTATCAGCGCCTGTGGTATTTCCAATCAGCGCGAAACATTTGTCGTTTGGGATGACACAGGTGTTCCACTCTATAATGCAATTGTCTGGCAATGTAAACGCTCTATTCAAGTCTGTGAGCGATTGAAAGCAGAAGGGCTGGAGCAACGCATTCAGGAAAAAACCGGGCTATTTATTGACCCTTACTTTTCGGGAACCAAACTGATCTGGCTATACGAGAATGACGAGAAGGTTCGGCAGGCCGTCGATGCCGGAAAGGCGTACTTTGGTACGGTCGATACGTGGCTGCTTTACAAACTGACCAACGGCCAGCACTACCTTACCGATTATACCAACGCATCCCGAACGTTGTTTTTTAACCTGCACACGTTAAGCTGGGATCTGGAACTGCTCGCTGCGTTTGGGCTCTCGAAGCTGAATCTGCCTGAGCCCAAACCATCTTCGGCCTTTTTCGGAAAATCGAATTTCAATGGTTTATTTGATCATACCTTACCCATTACCAGCCTGATAGGCGATTCGCACGCGGCCGCCTTTGGCGAAGGTTGTTTTGCACCGGGAACGGCAAAAGCTACATTAGGAACGGGCTGCTCGATCATGATGAATATCGGAGAGGAGCCTATTACATCGCAACAGGGTATGGTTACAACCATTTGCTGGAGCACTGAAGAGCGGCCGGGCCGACGTTCGGTAGACTATGCCCTGGAAGGGGTGATCGTCACCTGTGGCGCTACCATCGAATGGCTAAAAAACAGCTTGGGATTATTTGCCGAAAGCCGAGAAACAGAAGCGATGGCAATGGCTGTACCCGACAATGGTGGGGTGTATATCATTCCGGCATTTAGCGGATTAGGGGCTCCTCACTGGCAAATGTCCCGCAAAGCGTCGATCTCCGGGCTGACGTTCGGTTCAACGAAAAATCATGTAGTCAGAGCGGCTCTGGAATCCATTCCCTATCAGATCAACGATGTAATAGTAGCGATGGAGCAGGATACCGGAATAACGTTGAACGAACTGATGGTACACGGTGGAATCAGTGCCAATCAGTTTGTTGTACAGTTCCTGACTGATCTACTTGGGAAGCCGGTCGTTAACCGCGACATGCCTGATGTATCGGCTTTGGGAGCGGCTTATCTGGCTGGCCTGAAAACCGGACTGTTTAAAAACCTAGATCATTTACAGACATTAAACGCGGGTAAAGTTTCCATAACGCCCAATGTCGAACGGTCGGCTGTAGAAAAAGCGTATGCAGGCTGGCAGGCTGCTCTCAAGGAATAATGGAATGCGGATTGTTATGATCTGTGTAAATCATAATCATTATAACAATCTGTGTTCTATATGAAGCAGAATTAAAATAAACCTTTCCCGAAAAGATGGCTCAGGCTAATAGGTTCGTTGTTAAGAATGAAAAAATAAACCAGTGCAGCCAGAACTAAATAACTGATGGCCAGCCATTTTTTCTTCTGATCGAACTCGGCTCGATGGTGATGGTAATCATAAATCATAGATGCCGACAAACCCATAACCATCAGAAAGAACGAGAACACCCCGAAATCTGTTCGATACATACTCACCGACTGCATAAACCGTGCGCCCGAAACAATGTAAAGCAACCAGGCTCCGAACCCTGCCCGGTATAAGTAGACGCTTAACCGTCGGTCATTTTTAAGATCGAAAAGATCGTCGGTGAATTTTTCGGACATGGTTTTATTTACTTTGAGATGGTGAATATAAACACTTTAGCTTATAAACGCAAAAAAGACAATGCTTGATTCACAACCCGTTACTGCTACTCAGGAATTTAACACAATGCAGATCGAACTGGTGCGTGTCGATGATGCTTTCCATTTTGAAGCCATCGGCAAATCGGGAGTTGCCCAGCATATAGACGCGGCTACTGATATCGGCGGACATAATGCTGGAGCCCGACCTATGGAAATGCTGCTGATGGGACTGGCCGGCTGTACCGCTATCGACGTTATTCTGATTCTGCAAAAACAAAAGTATGTGATCGAAGATTTCCGGCTGAAGGTCGATGGGATGCGTGAAAAAGATGCCCATCCAGCTCCATTCCGCAAAATACATATTACGTACTTATTGAAAGGCAAACTCGATACGGATAAGGTAAAACGGGCTATCGACCTGTCGATGGATAAGTATTGCTCCGCAACGGCTCAGTTTCGCCCCTCTGCCGATATTACTTACTCTTTTGACATTCAGGAGTGATTTTTCAACGCAATGGCGTAGTTTTTGCATAAAATTGAGAAAGATGCGTTATCGCATTAAACCTTGCTAAACTACATTGACCATGAAAAAAGCCCTGCTCGGGTTGGCCCTGCTAACCACCCTGACTACTGTTTCGTTCGCCGGAGAAATTCGTAAAGAGAAAAAAGCCAAAAAGGCGAAATCGGAAAACTGTGAAAAATCGTGCGATAAAGGTAGCCATGCCTGCTGCATGAAAAAAGCACAGGCCTAAACTAACGATTGTTCGCACAAAC
This sequence comes from Spirosoma aerolatum, assembly GCF_002056795.1. Lineage (NCBI taxonomy): Bacteria > Pseudomonadati > Bacteroidota > Cytophagia > Cytophagales > Cytophagaceae > Spirosoma > Spirosoma aerolatum. The sequence continues at coordinate 2,925,949 of NZ_CP020104.1, forward strand.
TGTAAAGACCGAATGACGCGCAGCCAATGCCTAAAAATAAACCCCTCGCCTTCGTTGGCTGAGGGGTTTATTTTTGCCTAACGGTTGACTTATCCCTTCCGACTTCCGACTTTTGATTATGCAACAGTACCACGACCTCCTTCGCCATATTCTTCAGCATGGCACGCGCAAAACAGACCGCACCGGCACCGGCACCCTTAGCGTGTTTGGGTATCAGATGCGTTTCAATCTGGAAGATGGCTTCCCACTCCTGACCACCAAAAAGGTTCATACCAAATCCATTATTCATGAACTGCTGTGGTTTATTAAGGGCGATACGAACATCAAGTACCTGAAAGACAATGGCGTATCGATCTGGGACGAATGGGCTGACGAAAACGGCGACTTGGGGCCTGTATATGGCAAACAATGGCGAAGCTGGGCCGCTCCCGACGGACGAGTCATCGATCAGTTGCAGGAAGTGCTGAAGCAACTTAAAAACTCGCCCGATTCCCGGCGGATGATTATTTCAGCCTGGAATCCCGCCGATGTGCCGAGTATGGCTTTACCCCCCTGCCACTTGCTGATGCAGTTTTATGTGGCCGATGGAAAATTATCCTGCCAACTGTATCAGCGTAGTGCCGACGTCTTTCTGGGTGTTCCGTTCAATATCGCCAGCTACGCCCTGTTGACCATGATGATCGCGCAGGAGTGCGGCTATATTGCCCACGAATTTATCTGGACAGGCGGAGATACACACCTGTACCTGAACCATCTGGAGCAGGTCGAAACGCAACTTTCCCGTGAACCCCGCCCGTTGCCAACCATGCGCCTGAACCCCGCCGTAACGACTATTTTTGACTTCAGTTACGGCGATTTTACGCTCGAAAACTACAATCCCTATCCAGCTATTAAAGCTCCGGTAGCCGTTTAGCATTCGGGCAAATGGAATACTACGATCAGATTTTTGACCCACTGACGAAGGTAGTTGAACAGTGGTCTGGGCATGAGTTTGAGCAGTGCACGTTCAGAAAGCTGGATTTAACCCAGGCCATGCTCAGCCATGCCAGCTTTGTTGATTGTCGGTTTGAAGCCTGTAACCTGACGCGGGTTCAATTGAAAAACACAAAGCTCTACGATGTTCGGTTCTCGAATTGTCAGCTTGCCCACGTTGATTTTGGGGTGTGCAACCCTTTTGGTTTTCATGCCGATTTTCAGGCGTGTCAACTCGATTACACCGTTTTTCTGAACCGGAAATTAAAAAAGGCTTCGTTTATCGATTGCTCGATACGGGAAGCCTTTTTTCTAAACTGTGAATTGGCCGCAACCATCTTTACAAACTGTAATCTGGAACTGACCAAGTTCGAAGGTAATGATCTGACACAGGTTGATTTTTCCAGTTCATACAATCTGGTGATTGACCCTGAAGAAAATAAACTCAAAAAGGCACGTTTCTCGCTTCACAATCTGCCAGGACTGCTCACAAAGTATGGCCTCGTGATTAACCATTGAGCAACACAAGTGAGTCGAACGCTTAACGTGCAGTTCGACTCTCATCGTGGAGTCAGATTTAAGAACCTGTCCTCACTCATTCAGATACCTTCTTGAGCTTTCGGGAAAGTCTACCCCTGTTGCCGTACCAGCTTCTGGTATTCTTTTTCAATCATCGACCGTTCGCTGCCACCATGATACACATGGAAATAGTGGGAGGCCAGGCCAATGCCCCAACCCAGCATCGGGAAAATAGGCCAGGGAAATAGATAGCCAAAGCGCGTAAACGACTGGATCGAAACATTACTGACAATCCAGATTAGCCATAAACCGGCATTGATGATGAAATAAGAACGCAGGTGCATCTGAAAACCAGCACGAGCTTTGGCTTGTTTCCACAGATAAGGATCGTATTCGGATTTAGATTGAGTCGGTTCCATCATGTTATTTATATCGTAAGGTTGAATCGGTTAATTGGTTTTGATGGGGTAAAGGTAGGCTGGCTACGTCCGAAGCGCTGCTGAAATCTGACCGATTGCCTAACTTGCGGAGTAAATTGCCCTTTTTGTATGACTAATTCCGAAATCGTTGATCTGCTCGAACTGACGGGCCGATTAATGGAACTCCATGACCGCGATGCATTTAAAACCCGGTCGTATCAGACAGCCGCGTTCAATCTTGATAAATCGACCGCCGATTTAGCCAATTTGCCCGTTGAGGAGTTGGTCAAATTGCAGGGAGTAGGCAAGTCGGTTGCTCAGAAAATTCGGGAAATTGCCGAAACGGGCCGCCTGACAGAGCTAGACGAACTGATGGCCCAAACACCGGAAGGGGTACTGGATATGTTTCGTATTAAAGGCCTGGGAGTTAAGAAGGTACGAACGCTCTGGCGTGAATTGGGCATCGATAACCTGCGTGACCTGCAACAGGCGGGTGAAAGTGGTGAGATCGCCAAGATCAAAGGCTTCGGGGCCAGTACGCAGGAGAAAATTCTGGCGGCTCTGGAATTCTTACAGGAACAACAGGGTAAGGTTCGTATGGACAAAGCGGCCCTGATCGCAAAGCTATTATACGACCAGCTATCGACCCACTTTGAGCGGATTGAAATCAGTGGCCAGGTCCGCCGGAAAGCACAGGAGGTGGATACGGTGCAACTGCTTGTACAAACTAACGACCCACTTTCGGCCATGCTGACCCTGCAAAACTTTCCCAATCTGGAGCAGAATCAGCCGGAGTCGTCGCCATTCGTCTGGCGTGGAAAGCTCGCTGGTTTTGATGTGCAGGTTGAGTTACTCCTGTATCCGGCCGAGCAGATGAACCGACAGTTGTTCATTCAAACGGCTACCGAATCGCATTTGCAGCAGGTTGGATCGGGGGGAGCGTCGCTGTTGCAGGTGGCCTATGCCAGCGTATTATCAGAAGTCGCAACAGGTGAAACGGATGAGCTGGAGAAAGCTATTTACGCCCGTGCCGGATTGCCGTATATCGTCCCTGAGATGCGGGAGGATGCCTTTGCGTTTCGCTGGGCGGCTAAACATCAGGTTGATGAACTGGTAACCTGGGATGACCTGCGCGGAACCCTTCATAACCACAGTACCTGGTCGGATGGAAAGCAATCAATCGCCGATATGGCCGCTTACTGCCGTGAATTGGGCCTGACGTATTTCGGTATTGCCGATCATTCCAAAACGGCTTCGTATGCCAATGGCCTCGATGCTGATCGGGTCCGGCAGCAGCAGGCCGAAATTGATCAGCTCAATGCCAGTTTTGGGGCTGATTTTCGCATTTTCAAAGGCATCGAATCCGATATTCTGGGCGATGGCTCACTGGATTATGACGACGCTACCCTGGCTACGTTTGATTATGTCGTCGCTTCGGTGCACCAAACCCTGACCATGTCGCTCGAAAAAGCCACCACGCGTTTGTTGAAGGCTATCGAAAATCCATACACAACCATTCTGGGCCACCCAACAGGCCGTTTGTTGCTCGCCCGTGAGGGATACCCCATCGATCACCGGGCCATCATCGATGCCTGCGCTGAGCATAATGTTGTTATTGAAATCAACGCCAACCCCTACCGACTCGACATCGACTGGCGCTGGATCGACTACGCCATGCAGCAGGGAGTGATGTTAAGCATCAACCCCGACGCACATGATCTGGCGGGCTTACTGGATATGCATTACGGAGTAGCTGTTGGCCGGAAAGGGGGCCTGACAAAAGCCATGACGTTTAATGCGCTGACGCTTCAGGAAATGACTGACTATCTGCAACAGCGTCGGGAGCGGCTGCGTAAGTAGGGGAAAGGCAGGGCCGTTTAGGATTAATTATCAGTTAATAAGGACGTAAAGAGGGTAAATTCAGCGAATTAGCTCTTTATGTTTGTAAGGTTCCCCGATAAATAATCTGATTCTATCCTGCGCATCCTAAACCCGGCTCTATGCGGTTATTACCTGTACTATTCGTTTTCTATTGTATACTCAACGGGGCTTTTGCCCAGCAAAGGCCAAACACCAATGCTTCTGCTACCTTTTCGGCTACGGGTTATGTAAAGGATGCCAAAACCGGCAAGCCCATTCAGGGGGTAAACATCGTTGTACTGAATGTATCGAAAGGCTACGTAACCGCCAAGGATGGCTTCTACACCGTACAACTCTCGCCCGGCAAGTACGTTTTGCGGTTTTCCCATGTAGGCTATCGATCGCGTCAGGATACAATCGTGCTGAACAGTACCCTTTTTCGCGAAGTGATGATGGAAGATGACTCCAAAGACCTGGAGGAAGTTGTCGTGACGAGCGAAGCCCCCGACCGTAATGTGCGCAAGGTCGAGATGGGGGTGTCGCAACTGACCATCCGAAGTATCCGACGGATTCCGCCACTGATGGGGGAGGTCGATGTTGTGCGGAGTCTGCTGTTGTTGCCTGGCGTTACAACGGTAGGCGAAGGGGCTCCCGGTTTCAACGTGCGCGGAGGAAGCACGGATCAGAATCTAATTTTGTTCGATGATGCGCCGGTATTCAATTCGGGGCACCTAATGGGATTTTTCTCGGTATTCAACCCCGACGTCGTGCGCGAGGTAACCCTGAATCGGGGTGGTGTGGCGGCAGCCTACGGAGGCAGAGCATCGTCGGTGCTGGATGTGAGAATCAAAGAGCCTGATGCCCAGAAGTGGGGAGTTAATGGCGGCATTGGCCTTATTTCGAGCCGCCTGGGTGTAGAAGGCCCTATCGTCAAGAATAAACTGTCGTTTCTAGCTGCTGTTCGGGCTTCATTCAACGACTTTCTTTTTAAACTGGCTCCTCCCAATCTACGCGGTACAACGGCTAATTTTTACGATATAACGACCAAGCTTAAGTACCAGCCCAGCGAGAAAAATACGATCACATTTACGGGCTATGTCAGTACGGATGTGTTCAAGCTGGCATCCGATTCGCTGTCGGGTCAGGAGATCAATGCGTCGTCGACGAAGTTCAATTACCAGACAATGACTGGCTCGGTTCGCTGGAATTACTTTATGAGTAAGCAATTGAACCTGGCTACATCAGTCATTTTTAGCCATTATAAGGCCGATTTGTCGGTGCCTGATTCGGCCAATGCATTTGATTTAAAATCGGGCGTTTGGCATCGGCAAATCAAATCCGATCTGACCTATACACCGAATGAGACCCACCAGTGGCAGGTTGGTGTTAGTGCCATCGATTATTCCATCCAGCCGAATACGCGTATTCCGGGTCCATACTCCAATATTCTGCCGATCGACATCGCTCGGGAGCAGGCGTATGAACTGGCCGCTTACATTCAGGATGAATGGAAACTGAATACCGACGTATCGCTCATTGCCGGGTTGCGGTATTCTACGCTGCTGAATCGGGGACCGGCTTCCATACGAACGTACCAGGAAAATGGCCCGCGTCAAGACGAAAACGTAACGTCGACAAAGACGTACGGAGCTGGTAAAATTTACAATACAATGGGGGGGCTGGAGCCCCGACTGGCACTTCGGTGGTCGGTAGGCGAGGGGAAATCGATTAAAGCGGGCTACAGTCGTTTACGGCAGTATATTCAGCAGGTAACCAATACTACGGCAGCCCTGCCTACATCGCGCTGGCACCTGAGCGATCTCTACACCAAACCCGTTATTGCTGATCAATGGTCACTGGGGTATTTTCGGAATACACCCGACAACGCGTTCGAAGTTTCGGGAGAGGTGTATTACAAAACCCTAACTAATGCCATCGACTATCGGGACGGGGCTGAACTTCAACTGGCCCAGGCTGTTGAAACCCAGATTGTGCAGGGAAGTGGCCAGGCTTATGGACTGGAAGGCCTGTTACGGAAAAATAAGGGACGCTGGACGGGCTTTATGAGCTACACCTTTGCCCGAACCTTCCTGACTATGGACAGCCCTTTTGCCAGCGAACGGGTGAACAACGGCAATCCGTATCCGGCCAATTACGATAAGCCTCACACGATCAATATTCTGGCCACGCATCGACCGACAACCTGGTTCAGTATGTCGCTCAATTTTACGTACAGCACCGGAAGGCCGACTACGCAGCCCGCAGCAATTTCCCGTATTGGGGGCGCACAGGTACCTATTTACCTGGACCGAAATCAGCAACGCGTACCGGATTATCATCGCCTTGATTTCTCCATGACGTTTGAGCAAAACCCAGAAAAGAAAAAGCGGAATCAGAGTAGCTGGGTATTTTCGGTATACAATGTATACGCCCATAAAAATGCGTATTCCATTTTTTATAAGCTAAGCCCGGCTTCGGCAAGTGATGCGTATAAACTATCCATTTTCGGCACCGCGTTTCCATCTCTGACCTATAATTTCAAATTCTGATGAAACGATATTTTCAAAGAGTGCCGCAACGGACCTTGAAAGAGCACATGAGCGAAAGCGTGAAGACCTGCCGAATGGTTTTTGCGGGTGTTTCAGCCCTTCGCTCGTTCACTCATTCACTCGTTCGCTCTTTCTTTTGGCTGATATTCGTGGCTTCCTGCGTAACAGAGTTCCAGCCCGATGCGGTCAGTATCCCGGCTTCGCTTGTGGTAGAGGGGCAAATTACCGATCAGCCAGGGCCTTATATGGTTAAACTGACCCGGACAGCCGATTATTCGTATAAAAGCCTGAACCTACTCGAAACGGGCGCTACTGTGACCATTTCGGATAATCAGGGTAATCAGGAGGTGCTGAAAGAGCAGAGTTCGGGTGGAGTCTATATGACATCGGCGACGGGTATCAAGGGGGTAGTAGGGCGTAGTTATAAACTAACCATTCAAACAAAAGCAGGAAAAAAATACGAATCGGAGCCCGAAGTATTGACGGCTGCACCACCCATTCAGAAAGTATATTACGAGTATACGGTTGAACCCGGAACGAGCAGTCTGGCAAAACGACAGGGATGGAATGTATACCTGGACACGAAAGACCCGGAAGCTGCGGGGAACTTCTATCGGTGGGACTGGACTCATTATGAATTCACGGCTGTCTGTTACAAGCGAGAAGTGCCCAATACGAATACCGTGACAGGCTTAGGCTGTTGCTCAAATTGCTGGGATATTACCCGCTGTTACAATTGTATTAATGTAACCTCAGATGCCAATATTAACGGGCAGTCCATCAGTCGCCAGTTTATTATGCGCGTGCCGTATAAATCAAAAAGTAAGTATTATCTGGAAATCCAGCAGCAGTCGTTGAGTAAGGGAGCGTATGATTTCTGGAAAAGTGTTCGCGGCCTGGTGAATAATACGGGTGGTTTGTTTGATGCGGCTCCTGCCTCGGCTCCCAGTAATCTGCATTGCGTGAATGATCCGACGACCATGGTGTATGGGTACTTCGGTGCTACCGGACTTTCGGAACAGTATATCAATATTGACAGAAGCAGCGGGCAAGGGCCACCCGACGCCGATCCACCGGTCAATATTCCCATTCCTTCAAACTGTGTAGTATGCGAGAATAGTTTATATCGGACGCCTAATCAACCGCGCTGGTGGCAGTTTTAAGGCCATATTTGACTTAGCAACCGGTTTGGTGACTTCGTATAAATCAGATATTTTTGTGCAAATGACAACAGCATGACTCGCCCGGTTAAACTATTGATTTTACAGCTTTCTTCAATCGGCGATGTTGTGCTGACGAGTCCTGTTGTGCGTTGTCTGAAGCGTCAGCTCTCTCAGGTCGAACTGCATTTTTGTACCAGGCAGTCGTATCAAGCTATTATCGATTACAATCCCTACCTTACTGGTCATCATTATTACGATGGGAACCTGTACGCGCTGATTCAGGAGCTTCGGGCTGAGCAATTCGATTATATAATCGACCTGCAAAATACGTTTCTGACCAGCCTGATCAAAGTAGCTGTAGGGTGTCGTTCCTTTAGCGTTGAAAAGCAGACGTTCCGACAGTGGTTGTACGTGCGATGGAAGATCAACGCCATGACGGAGCAGCACATCGTAGATCGGTACATGGCGACGGTTCTGCCACTTGGTGTTGAGAACGATGGTCGGGGCCTGAATTACTTTATCCCGTACAAGGATGAGGTCGAAATCGATTGGCTTCCCGAAACGCACCAGCACGACTTTGTTGCATATGCCATTGGTGGCCAGAGTCCAACGTGTCGGTTGCCTGTGTTACGGATGATTGAGTTGTGCCTGAAAATCAATTACCCCATTGTGCTTCTGGGCGATAAAAACGATCGTAAAATTGGTGACCAGATCGTTAAGGCGATTGGTGAACGGCAGATTTATAACGCCTGTGGCCATTACAACCTGAATCAATCGGCATCACTTATTCAGCGGGCGCGGGTTGTATTTAGCCATGATACTGGGCTAATGCATATAGCGGCTGCCTTTCGTAAAAAAGTCTATTCAATTTGGGGTAGCACTACTCCTCAATTTGGCTATTATCCGTATAAAACTCCGCACGTTCGGCTCGAAACGCTTGGCCTGCCCTGTCGCCCCTGCACAACGGCTAGCTCGGGCACTTGTCCTATGAAGCACTTCAAGTGCATGAATAACCTTTCGTTCGATTTCGAGGTAAAAGAACTGCGGATAAAGAAGAATTTTTAGGGCATGTTAACTAATCGATCGGGTTAAGCATCTGTTTTACCCGATCGGCGACTGCCTCTACTGTAATCAGGTGGAGGCAGGCTAAGTCACCACGCCAGCAAGGCTTATTACCAAAAACAGAACAAGGTCGGCAGGGAAGTACATTGGTAGAAACTTGCAGAATGGCTTCATCCCCCTGCCCCCAGGGGCCAAAACCTGCATCAGGATGCGTAGCACCCCAGATTGAGAGAACAGGTACACCGCTTAGGGCCGCCAGGTGCATATTGCCCGAATCCATACACAGCATTCCATTCAACCGTTGGATGAGCATCAGTTCAGCTGCCAGACCGAGTTTCCCTGCTACCAGAATGGCTTGTTGGTATTGTTGCTGTAGTGTTTTCAGTTGAACGATTTCCTGTGAGCCACCTCCAAACAGAAAAACAGTAACCGGTGTGTCTGTATACAGTTGGTTGAGTAAAGGAGCTAACCGTTCGAATGGCCACATCTTTTGTTCATGTTGCGCAAAAGGCGCAATGCCTAACCAACGTGTGCCAGACGGAATCGATTGTTGGTTCAGGAAAGAGTTCAGTTCGTCGTTGGCCGAGGCTACGGGTTGGAACCGGAATTGGTTTGCAGGTTGGAGAGCAAACCCGGCCATGTCGAAAACCTGGGCGTAGCGTTCAACAGTATGTAGAAGTTGACGACGTATTTTGCCCTCCTTTCGGGTCAGTTCCTTTTTTTCGCTTCGCCCTTTATCGATGGTTGCTGAGGGCGTGCCAACTGCCTGGAAAAGAGCTTTTAGGACACCAGAACGCAAATTCTGATGGGCATCGATCAGGGCATCGAATGGCCCTAGTGCACGGAGTTCAGTAAATAGTTGAACCAGACCTTTCAATCCCTTGTGTCGGCCATCGAAATCAGCCCCAACCACACGTACGTTCGGAAACTGGGCAAAAAAAACGGCAAATTTCTGCCGGGTTACCAGGGTAATACCTACGTCGGGATAGCGAAATGTAAACGCCTGAATGACAGGAGTTAGTAAGGCTACATCGCCCATAGCCGAAAACCGAAGCAGGAGCAGACTCTTTTTCAATGTGTAGTATAGGCTATAAGTTATAGGATGTATGAAGTATGGTGTATGAACCAGTATCAAGTCATGCTCATCCGACTTACATCTTATACCCTATATCATACATCCTATAACTTACGCTTGTCCGTAAAGTATCGGATTCAGCGTTGGGTCGTTGTACATTTTCATTTGTCGGTACACTTTCATATACCGGTCTCCTTTCTGAATATCTTCCAGAAGCTCGTCGAAGCAGCGGGCCAGATCTGTTTCCTGTTCAAGGAGCACAGCTAGTTTCTGTTGCGCTTTCTGGCGGTGTTCGTCTGATACATCCGGGCGGTCGACTTGCTCGTTGAAGTGGTAAAGCTTCAATTGGAGGATCGACATGCGGTCAAGGAGCCAGGCCGGTGTTTCAGAATTCATTCGGGCCGACGATTTGGGGGTAATGTCAGCAAAAAGGTCTGAGAACCAGCTATCAATCAGTTCTACTGTATCCGTACGGTCCTGGTTCGACTGGTCGATTCGGCGTTTGATCGCTACTAACTCGCTTGGGCTAATCGTTGGGCTGCGAATAATGTCTTCAAGATGCCATTGGACGGTATCGATCCAGTTTTTCTGGTACAGCAGATACGCGACATCGTTGATTGAATAGGGGTTGTTGATAGGCGTATCGACCTGATCGGTCAGGTGATAGTCCTGAATACTCTGGCGAAAAATGGTAGTAGCAAAAGTGGCGTTCATAAGCAATCAATCAAGTACAAAGATACAGCTTTTCGTGGGTTATGCCCAGCAGCAGACAACAGGTGCAACCGAACAACCCGTCACAACGACTTACTAATGGCCTCCAGGAGTGGGCTTATGGGGAGTCAACGTGCCGTCTGCGGATAAAATCAACCATCAATCCTTACGACTGGCAGAAATGAACCTTTCCTTAAAATTTAAACGTTTGTTTAAAACAGACTTTGAAATTCTTAGCTCTCTTGCCCTGACCTATTAACCAGTACGATAATGCGTTGTAGCCCCTCAAAAAATACAGAAGAGCGAATTCGGGAAGCCGCCCGCCAGGTCTTTCTGGAGAAAGGGTATGACGGTACTACCTCACGAGACATTGCTGATGCCGCTGGAATCAATATCGCCCTGACCAACTACTACTTTCGCAGTAAGGAAAAGCTGTTTATCAGCATTTTCGATGAGCTGATCCAGTTGTTTTTTGAAGGAATGTTCCGCATCCTGAACAAGCCGATTGGATTGCGCGAGAAAATCGCAGAGCTAGTCGAGCATGATTTTCAACTGATGAAGAACAACCCCAGTCTCAGCATTTTTGTCATGAACGAGATTCATCGGAATCCCGAACGTATGGCCAATGCTGTAGAGGCTCGGAAGCAATTTCAGCAATCCGTATTTGATGAACAGCTTCGCCGGGAAGCGGCACTTGGGCACATTCGCCCTATCGAAGCCATGCACCTTACGGTAATGATTGTGGCCAATATTCAATTCCTGTTTGTCAGTAAGGCGATGCATATCCGAATCTGGCACATGAGCGAAGACGCGTTTGAGGCTTTTGCCAATCGGCACAAAGACATCGTTATCGACATGATTACCAGCTATTTATTTGCCTTTGAAAGTGTCTGATTTTTAGTGTTTAATCCACCCGATTCTATGAATTTCCAATGCTGAATGGTGTCGTCGTATACGATCAGACAGGTTTAGCGCCAACTCAGTCAATGAACCGAACCCGGCTAGTGTGTACAAACGTCTGGTTCGCAACCATACATCCTCTATGGAAGCAATTTTTACCGTTCCGCCGGTTGTTGATCTGCCGGTTGATTTTCGGCTTTCGTTTCGACCCTTTGTGGCGTTTCTGAAAGCACAGCAACAAAAATTCTCCTCCGCTACGGAACTATCCCGGCTGTATACGTATCTGATCGACCGATTTATGGCAGCAGATGCGCTGACCGACTCTCCGGAACTTCGATTGAGCGAAGCGCAGTTGACGGAGTTATTTCAGTTGGTGAGTATGGCGATGCTCCCACTCTCGCAAACTCGACCAATCCCGTTTGCGTTTGGGCTCCCGTTGCCGCTCACGTTTTTTTACTACTCATCGGCTTTTGAAGCCTTGATTCGGCAGGTGCCAGAGTTTCTGCATAAAGCGCCTGATCAAATTCAATGGGAGAAAAAGAAATTTTACCTCTACCAGCTCATTCTCGACAGGTGTTACGGAATCAAAACCAATGAAGCCTGCGGGCCGACCATGCATTTTGAAAAGGAGCAGGACGGCTTGATGCGCTACTACCAGATGGAAGTCGATGCGTCGTTTTTCGAACCCCGCGTCGAAGGCGAATTACCGCCACTACAGTCGGCCTGGGTTGATTTTGCCAATGGGCTGGGGCCGTTGCCGCAAGGAAACGACGCCCTGCCGCTGGACCGATTTACATTCGAAGGGTTTTCTTTTTTTCGGATCGAAGACATTACCGAAACGGAAACTATCCGACAGTTGGAGGATGTGTTTGTGCACCTTCAGTCGGATACGGAGCCGGTGATTTACCGTCGGTTCGAAACGGCGATGCGGAACCTGTGCGGACGACCGGATCTGCAGATTAGTCTGATGCCGCTGCCGCAAATAAACGGACATTTTGTTCACCACCCCGAAGGAAAGCAACGCAGCATTTTTATGCGGAATGCGGTCAATCCGATGGATGAGTTTAATGACCCGGATACACAAGTGCTGGCAGCTAAATTAATGAAGAATCCGGTGCCGTATGTATTTGCGGGTCTACAAGGGTTGCCCGAAGCGAAGACTAAGGCGTTGACCGAACAGAATATTCGGAGTTTGCTGGTGTACCCCATCGTGATGGCCAACGAAGAGTTAGGGATTCTGGAAATGGCTAGTTCGCAGCCCGATGCCTTCGACGATAAAGTGTTGAAGATCATCGAGCGCATTAAGCCGCTGGTGCAGGAACTGCTCCGCTATCAACTAAATCAGTTCAAGGCTGAAATTGAGCAGTTGGTTCGGACGAAGTTCACGTCGTTGCAACCTGCCGTCGCGTGGCGGTTTTATAAAGAAGCCTGGGAAGAACTACGACGTAGCCGATCGGGCGATTCAACGGAGCAACTGTCCCCCGTACGGTTCGAACAGGTGTATCCGCTCTATGGGGCCATCGATATTCGGAATTCGTCGGTTGAACGGCACAAGTCGGTGCGGCAGGATTTAGCCGATCAGTTACTGGCCGTGGAAGCTATTTTTATGCATGCCCATTTCCCTCCACAGCAGGAGCGACCCGAACAACTCCGGCTCGAAAACTATGCCTGTCAGAAACGGCTACAAGAGGGAATGGCTGCTGAGGATGAGCAGGAGATAGGTCTCTTTCTGGTCAATACCATCAATCCGTATCTGCGTCAGCTTATGCAGGAGCATCATCCATTATTGCCTGAGCTGGAAGCTTATTTTGCGCAAATCGACCCCATGACCGGGTTGTTTAACCGGGCGTTGAAACGGTATGAGCTGACCATGGACAAACTCAACACAACTGTAAACGATTATATTAATCAGGAGGAAAAACAGCTACAGACGATCTATCCGCACTACTTTGAACGCTATCGTACCGATGGCACCGAGTATACGATCTACATTGGTCAGTCTATTGCTCCCGATAAACCGTTTGCACGTCCGATTCATCGGCAGTTGATCGAGTGGCAATTGTCGTCGATGGTGAAAACGGCCCGGCTGACGCAGAAGCTGATTCCAGAGCTCCCTTTACCCCTGAAAACGACGCAACTCATTCTGGCGCATGCCCATCCGGTCGATATTGGGTTCCGGCAGGACGAACGCCGATTCGATGTGGAAGGGTCCTATAGCATTCGGTATGAGGTCGTTAAAAAGCGGATCGACAAAGCGTTGGTAGAAGGGACCGGCCAACGGCTGACCCAACCCGACACCATCGCGCTGGTCTATAGCCATATCTCTGAAATTGGTGATTACATCGCACAAATCGAACGGTTACAGGTGAGTGGCGATTTGAAACCGGAGATAGAATTCCTCAATCTGCAACCCCTGCAGGGTGTGTTTAACCTGAAAGCACTTCGGGTGGGTATCAATTACAAGGCGTAACGACAGTCCAGAACCATGAAACGAGTACAAAAAGCAGGGTATGGGCTGGTGGGTCTACTATGCCTTTGTAGTAGTGTTATCTCAACGTACGCACAGGTAAAGACAGCTCCGGCTGGCGATTCGATCCGGCAGCGGGTGATCCTGATTGGCGATGCCGGGCGTTTACGAAACGGTAAAAACCCAGTTGTGGATGCCGTATCCAGCCGCTACGACCTGAACGATTCCCGCACAACGCTGCTGTATCTGGGCGATAATGTGTACACCTACGGACTTCCCGAGAAAGGCAGTCCTGGTTATGATTCACTTGTTGCTGTGCTGGCGTATCAGGCCCGGCCTGGATTGGCCCGGCCTGGATTGGGTAAAGCTGGAAAGGTACTCTTTATTCCGGGCAATCACGACTGGTCGAAGGGGCGGCCGGATGGTTGGGAACGCATCAAACGACAGGGCGAATGGCTGGATAGTTTACAGGCTCCTAACATTCGAATGGTACCATCGGGCGGTTGTCCCGGACCGGAGGAAATTCCTCTGGGGGCTAATCTGGTGCTGGTAGTAGTCGATACGCAGTGGTGGCTGCATCCGTATACCAAACCGGGTGTTGAGTCGGACTGCGCCTGCAAGAGTGAGGACGAAGTGTTGGCCCGCCTGTCGGATATCGCCTACCGGAATAAGGGCAAAGGAATCATTCTGGCAACGCACCATCCCATGCGTAGCTATGGTATTCACGGTGGTTACTATACGCTGAAGCAGCACATTTTTCCGCTCACGGAGTTTTCGTCGGGATTGTATATTCCCTTACCCGTAATCGGCTCCATTTATCCGTTGGTGCGGGGTGTGTTCGGTAATATTCAGGACCTGTCCAATCCCAGTTATCAACTGATGGTGAAAGCATTCGAGCGGGCTATGGCGCCTGCCCCAAATGTGGTGTTCGTAGCCGGGCATGACCATGCCTTGCAGCACATTGTGGATGGGGCGCGTAACTATATTGTGAGTGGATCAGGTATAAACCGTGAACGGGTAAAGCGGGGTAAACTGGCTCAGTTTGTCAGCAGCGATTGGGGGTATGTTGTACTGGACTTACTGGCTAATGGTAAGCTGAATGCTACTTTTTATACCGTCGATGAACAGGCAAAGGCTAATGAAGCGCATACCGCTACGTTGTTTACAGTTCCAACGAAAGTCGATACCGTAACAGCAAACGGGCAACGGCCCAACTGGCCCGATAGCGTACAGGTAGCCATTGCGCCTGAATACGAACGTGTTGGGCGTGTTCATCGCTGGTTGCTGGGTACGAATTACCGGACGGAGTGGGCTTCGACCGTGAAGTTGCCGGTTTTCGATATCAGACGTACGATGGGCGGATTCAAAATTTTACAGCGTGGGGGAGGTTTCCAAACCAAATCGCTACGAATCGAGGACTCTAGCGGACGAGAATGGGTATTACGAAGTATTCAGAAAGACCCCGCCAAAGCACTGCCTCGTGTCTTACAGCAGACCATTGCCAAAGATGTCTTGCAGGATGAAATATCGGCTGGCTACCCGTTCGCTCCCTTAGCCGTACCTATTCTGGCGCAGGCGGCTGGGGTACCCCATGCTAATCCTCGTGTGGTGTATCTACCCGACGACCCTGCTCTGGGGATTTATCAGGCCGATTTTGGTAATAGTGTGTACCTGTTCGAAGAGCGAAGCCCCGGGGATAATAAATCGGTCAGTACACCCAAAGTGCTGGATGCACTGGAAAAAGATAACGACAATCGGGTCGATGAAAAGGCGGTATTGCGGGCGCGAATGCTCGATTTGTTCATGGGCGATTGGGACCGTCACGAAGATCAATGGCGCTGGGGAAGTCGAAAACAGGATAAAGGCAAGCTCTATTACCCCATTCCCCGCGACCGTGACCAGGTGTTTTTTCGGGCAAACGGACTCCTGCCAACAATCGGTTCACTGCCTTGGATACAGCCTAAATTTCAGGGGTTTACAGCCAGGTTGCCGAATGTAAATGGATTTATGTTCAATGGCCGCTATTTCGACCGGCTGTTTTTACACGGTCTGACCGAACAGGATTGGACAGTGGAGCTAAAAAAACTGCACGATGCCTTAACGGACGGAGTACTGGAACAGGCCATCCGGCAGTTGCCCGAAGCATCCCAGAAAAAAAACGGACAGAAATTGCTGGAAACGCTAAAAATTCGGCGGGAATGGCTTTTGAAAGAAGGGTTAACCTATTATCGCTTTTTAGCCAAAGCGGTCGATATTCCCGGTTCGGATAAGGCCGAATTGTTTCGCATCGAACACCTGCCCGACAATAAGCTGACGGTTTCCGTCTTTAAAATCACCCGAAATGGGGTAGACGATTCGCCACTGTATCGTCGGGAGTTTGATGGACGCGTAACGGACGAGGTCCGGTTGTACGGTCGTAAAGGCGATGATCGGTTTGAGGTTGTTGGTACCCAGCCTGCTCATATTCGGGTGCGGCTTATCGGTGGGAAAGGCGAAGATGTATTTACCGTAGCAGGACAGCCAGGAAAACCACGAATCTATGACGCACGTACCGAAGCCAATGTACTGCCTGAAGCGGGTAAACTAGTTGATCGTCGTTCGACCGACAAAACAGTCAACCAGTACGACCCGCATGCCTTCAAGTATGATCGGGTAGCCCCGTTAGCAACCATCGGCTTTAACCCGGACGATGGGCTGATTCTGGGTGCGGGTGTGCAGTGGATCAAACAGGGGTTTCGCAAAACACCCTATGCGGCTATGAATCGTCTGATGATTACTCGCTCACTGGCTACCGAAGCCATGTCGATTAAATACGACGGTATGTTCACGGACCTGATTGGCAAAAATGACCTATGGCTCAGTGCCTTTTCGAAAGCCCCCGACAACGTAACCAACTTTTTCGGCCCCGGCAACGAAACGGTCTACGATAAAAGTCATTCGATTCGCTATTATCGTACCCGCTATGATCTGATTAACGTTGCTGCCTTGCTGAAGCCCGAAACCGGCAATCATATGGAACTGTCGGTGGGGCCAGTTTTTCAGCATTTCAGTCTCAATCGAGGCGATAATGGCGGTCGATTTATTGAGAAGTACCTGGCCGATTTGCTTCCTCAGGAACGTTTTCTGCAGCAGGAGAGCTACGTAGGGCTACAGGCTGGGCTATTGATCAACAACCGGAATAATCCCGTACAGCCTTCGCGGGGTTTACACTGGAATACGACGATCCTGGCTCTGCAGGGATTCGACGAACAAAGCAATAACCTGCTGCAATTTCGAACGGATCTGAGTGTCTATACCAGCTTCAGCCCAGCCGCCCGCCTTGTCATTTCCAACCGAATTGGTGGTGGGTTAACGTACGGAAATCCGGCATTTTACCAGTTGCTGTACCTGGGTGGCCAGGATAATCTGCGCGGATTCCGGACCTATCGATTTGCGGGAAATCACCTGATCTATCATAACATCGAAGCCCGGCTGAAGCTGTTCAGTTTTCGGTCTTTTCTGTTTCCAGCCAGTGTAGGCTTACTAGCGTTCAACGATGTGGGGCGGGTGTGGCTCAACGGGGAGTCGTCGCATCGCTGGCACGACGGCTATGGTGCAGGACTCTATATGAATCCAGCTCAATTACTTACAATAACAGCCTCCATTGGTTTTTCCGACGAATCAACCTTACCTTACGTGTCGCTCGGTTTCCGATTCTGATTTTACCGAAAAACTTTAACCCGATGGTTCCTGACCTTTTAACACAGACCGAAATCTACGCTACTCATTTTTTTGCTGACCACCTAAGCCCTGATTTTACCTATCACAATCGGGAACATACGCAGGAGGTTGTGCAGGCTGTCGATCAAATGGCGCGATTTTATAAACTGTCGGAGTCGGACTATACGACGGTAATGGTAGCGGCCTGGTTGCACGACCTGGGGAATCTGACCGGGCCATCCAGTGGGCATGAGGAGCGTAGTGCCGGATTAGCTGCTGATTTTTTAACAAAGCTGGGTGTTTCGACAGAGGTTATCGGGAATGTTCAGGCCTGCATTCAGGCCACTAAAATGCCGCAATCACCTTCCAGTCAACTGGAAAAAATACTGTGCGATGCCGACCTGTTTCACCTGGGTAGCGAAGATTATCCTGATTACCAGAAACGGCTTCGAAAAGAACAGGAAAACCGGACGGGTATGGAGATTCCGGGGAAAGTTTGGCGACAACAGAACATTTCCCTGCTCGAAAGTCATCGCTACTTCACCGACTATGCCCAGGAGAGACTGGGGATCGGACAGGCTGAGAACCTGCGTCAGTTGTTGGAAAAACAAGCTGAAAAGGCTGCGGGCAAGGAGGCTAAGCATGAAAAAAACACCCCGAAAGAACCTGCCGTTGTTGCTGAGCAGCCCACTCCTGATACGAACGAGCCGTCAGGAGTAGAGTCATTGAGTTGGAAAGAACCAAAGGAAAAGAAAAAAGATAAGGACAAGGACAAACGTTCAGAACGTGGTATCGAAACCATGTTTCGGACAACATCGACCAATCACATGCGACTAAGCGAAATTGCCGACAGCAAAGCCAATATTATGATCTCGGTCAATTCGATTATGGTATCGGTGGTTGTATCAGTATTACCGCGCCGGATCGAGGAGAATCCCTACCTGATGGTTCCTACCACCTTATTTTTAATTACGTCGGTACTAACCATCGTGTTTGCCATCCTGACTACCCGGCCCAACGTCAGTCATGGCACCTTTAGTCATAGTGACATTGAGCAGGGTAAAGGAAATCTACTATTTTTTGGTAATTTTTACCAGATGAGCCTGGGCGAGTATGAATGGGGTATCCAGCAATTGATGAATGACAGTTCGTATCTCTACAACTCAATGGCCCGAGATATATACTATCTGGGGCTGGTGCTGGCTAAAAAATACAAACTACTACGGGTAGCTTATAACATATTTATGTTTGGGTTCATCATTTCTATTCTGGCCTTTCTGGTTGTGTTTTTCATTAAAAAGTAAGCATCAAATGTAAACTTCCCGAAAGATTACTCCGTTCGGGAAGTTTTGCTATACAGATGTCGGCCATACCTGGAAGGCTTCACCAGCCCCAAACTCTGATCGGTCGGAAGGTAGTTCCATAAAACCATCGGCGGCTAACAGATTGGCAAAATCGGCAGAGCCAGAACCGGGTAGCGGATGAGCCATTGTTCGTCCGTCAGGTTCAGAAGTAAGCCGGACAGGTAGGAAATAGGTGATGGCTGGTTTGAAAACAATGGGTTGAGCGAGCTGGGCATAGTGTACAGGAGCCGGGCCTAGCCCAAGCGATGCCCTAAGGTAGGGAATAACATACCGATACGCACATAAAACGGTCGAAACGGGGTTGCCGGGAAGAGCAAAAACGGTTCGATTCGGATAGACCATATCGGCTGACGAGGTTCCGAACCAGAGTGGCTTGCCCGGTCGTTGTTCAATTTTATGAAAATGCTTCTGAATACCCAGTCGCGCCAGTACATCCGGTACAAAATCGGCTTTCCCGGCCGATACACCCCCGCTCAGAATCAGAACGTCATTGTTCGCCAATAACGCCTGAATGGCCGTCTGTAATTGGTATTCATCATCGATAATGTGATGTAGGGTAGCCGAAATGCCGAGCGAAGTAAGAGCCGCCCGCAGCATGTAGGTATTCGACCGGCGTATCTGATGGGGGAGGGGTGTGGCTCCCACATCGACCAGTTCATCGCCGGTTGAAATGAGTGCCACGCGGGGAAGCGTAGAAACGACAATCGTTGCTTTTCCAACCGAAGCGGCTACGGCAATGGCGGATGGACTCAGCCGAGTTCCTACAGGCAGCAATTCATCGCCCGTCCGACGGTCGACAGCCTGGACGTGGACGTGTTGTCCTAAGATTGCATCGTCAATCGTAACCGTGGCCTGACCGTTCGATACGGTTATATCTTCATACCGAACAACTGTATCGATTCCCGCAGGTAGCATGGCTCCCGTCATCACCTCCAGGCAGGCTGTTGGATCAGATAGGGTTTGCTGGGGCTGACCGGCAAATTGCTGTCCGATAATCGTGAAGGTTCGTTGACCGGAAGCATAAGCGGCATACGCAATCCCAATGCCATCCATCGATACGCGATTGAATGGTGGAAAGTCACGGTCGACATACACCGGTTCGCGCAGTACGCGCCCTAACGAATCGTTTAGCGAAACAGCCTCGGTAGGCAGCGTAAGCAGGTGTTGTTGAGTAACGGCAAAGGCTTCGGCAACAGAAAGCATGGGGGCAATGAATAATGGAGAATGAACTATGAATATTGGACAATGTACAATGAAAATGCCTAATACGGTTCCTCTATTTGTACCTTTACATGACCCATTACTCATTGTCACATTATCCATTTAGTTATGTTTTCGCACCTTAACGCCGAAGGAAATCCCGCTATGGTTGATGTGGGCGGTAAAACCGTCTCGCGTCGAACGGCCCGTGCTCGCAGTATTGTGGTGCTTGGACCTGATATTATGCAGCATCTAGCTCCGTCAGGATCGACCGGAACAGAGATTACAACCAAAAAAGGCCCCGTTTTTCAAACGGCGATTATTGCTGGGACGATGGCCGCTAAACGGACAGATGTGCTAATCCCGCTCTGTCATTCACTGGGGCTCGATAACTGCCAGATAACCATAACCACCGAAGGGACTGATGCCATTGTGGACTGTCTGGTGTCGACCGAGGGAAAAACCGGAGTTGAGATGGAAGCGCTGGTTGGGGCATCGGTAGCGGCTTTGACAATCTATGATATGTGTAAAGCCTTCTCGCACGACATTGTGATCAAGGAAACCAGGCTCATGGAAAAAACGGGCGGTAAACGAGACTTTCGACGTGAGTAAATTGAATGGACTCATCCTGACGGGCGGGCGTAGTACGCGTATGGGTACGGATAAATCGCAGTTGATCTACCACGGAAAATCCCAGCGCGATCATTTAACTGAACTGCTCCGACCGTATTGCAGCGTGGTATTCTGGTCGGTGAATACCACGCAGGAAACTGAGCTGGAAGTAGCTGGGAAACTCCAGCTTCGGCTAGTGGATCGGTATGACCTACCGGGGCCAATTAACGGTATTTTGTCGGCGTTTGCCTATGATCCACAGGCCGCCTGGTTTGTGGTAGCCTGTGATATGCCGCTTATCTCCCTCAAATCCATTGACGCACTGGTAAAAGGGCGAAATCCGGCCAAACTGGCTACTGTATTTTACGATTCAGATGGTCAATTGCCCGAACCGCTCTTGGGGATTTACGAACCTGCTTTTGGCCCTGTTTTGCTTCAGGCTGTTGCTGAAGGAGCCTATTCCCCTCGCCAGATTCTTCTCCAGAATGATATTCGTCTGCTGACGGCACCGGATGTACGCGAGCTGACAAATATTAACAATCCTGAAGAACGGGAAAAACTTGGACTATAAACAATTGGTTTGTCGAAAAAAACAGATGATCAAACCAATTCGCTATGACCATATTTCGCCATTTTCTCCTGGCCGCTGGCTCAGTACTGCTGGGTATTCCGGCTACTGCCCAATCTGCGACAACTGATTTACAGGGATTTTCGAGTCAACGTATTCAGCATCAAAAAACGCTTGGTCTTACATTAGGCGGGTATGCGCTTGCAAACATAGCCGTTGGCAGTATTGCCGCTGGACAAACATCGGGCGAAACGAAGTATTTTCACCGGATGAACGTGTATTGGAATCTGGTCAACCTGGGTATTGCTGGAGCGGGCCTGTTAAGTTCCCGCAGGTCTCAAAAAGGCAATGAAACGCTGGGTGATGCGGTTCGGAAACACGAAACCATGAAACAGATTTTGCTGCTCAATACCGGACTCGATGTGGCCTACGTAATTGGCGGAGCGTATTTGCGTGAACGGGCAGAAACCCGACCCGACCAGGCCGATCAACTGCGAGGTTACGGAAAGTCCATCATGGTGCAGGGTGGATTTCTGCTGGCTTTCGATCTGGTCAATTACCTGATCTTCAAAAAAAGGGGAGACAAACAGGAGCGTTTATTACTCTCATCAGGTCCATCGGGCGTCGGATTGATATGGCCGATTCGGTAAGACCGTGTAGGGATACTCATGTCATTATTCCCGAAACGAGATGGTATAAAAGATGGGTTTGTGCAGCCTTACACTTGTACCATTCTTGTATTGAATGCGGGCATCCTCTAGTTGAATAATGTATCGGTCGCCCGGAGCTTCAGCAGGAGCGAAGGCGATAGATAAATCATTACCTGAACCTGACCAGTTCAAAAAACCGACTCGTGTTGTGCCCCGCACTCGATTGATGACGGCATTTTTAATGATCACGTTGGAATCTAGCTCTGGGTGTTGCCGATGAGCCTCTGGCGTAAGCTGGCAGGTGAGGGTAATGGTTTGTGAAGAAATTGGGACTTTACTGGTTGGCCCAACGGGCTTTCCATCGGCCAGAATAGTAATCTGAACGGGAGGTTCAGCTATAGCTTGTGCCACTGTACGTTGTGGTAGGCTGTTCAGAGATACCAGCATAAAAACGATAAATAAAGGTCGCATAACTACGTTTGAAGAGATTCTGAGTCAGTAACGGAATTGTAAACTATGTATTGCTGATTTTGTAGGGTACTTGTGAATCCAGTGGTTGCGAATTCATTCTCTGTTTTGAATTGAACCGATGAAATAGGAGCGTAAATCCGAACCAATCCCTTTTGGGGATCGTTCTGCGGTAATTTACTAAGCGCACCGAAAGCTCGGCGCCATGAATTTATGCAGGTACCGTTACAACCCTATCAGTTATTCATTACAAACGCCATTACTGTTATTCAGCAGGACCCCGATGCCGTTGGACTAGCCGTTGGTGGCTCCTGGGCATCGGGTGAGCTGGATGCCTACTCCGACCTCGATCTGGTTCTGGTCAGTAACCAGCAAATCGCTCCTGAGCTAGCCAGTATGCAGGCCGTTGCTGCCCGATTCGGATCGATGCTGGCTTCCTTTCGGGGCGACCACGTAGGCGAACCCCGTTTGTTGATCGCCCTCTACGAATCGGCCCTGTTGCATGTGGATATTAAATTTTTAACGCCCGACGAGTTCCATCACCGCGTTGAAAACCCGACGATTCTCTGGGAAAAGGACGGCATACTGACATCAATTATTGAACAGACCACGGCTCAGTACCCTCCTTTCGACTTTCAGTGGGCCGAAGATCGTTTCTGGATTTGGGCCCATTATGCTGCCCTGAAAGTGGGTCGCGGGGAGTATTTCGAAGCCATTGATTTTCTTGCCTTTGTTCGAAATGCCGTCATCGGACCGATGCTTCACCTGAAAAATGCCAGTTTACCAAGGGGTGTCCGTCGGGCCGAAACAACGTTCGGGACCGACGAGTTAACCCGCCTTCGTAAAACGGTTTCGATGCCCGACCGAATGACGTTGTTGAGTAGTTTATGGGAAGTAATGTATATGTATGAATCCCTGCGTGATGCACTGGCCCCCGACACGTTTCGTAAAAACAGTGCAGCACAACTGGCCGTTACCAAGTATCTTGCTGCCCTTTAAAATTTGTCATTCGTTGTCATTAATCGCCATACGGTAGCCATTTATTGGTAAACAGTGAAGCTATGGATGACAATGAATGCCCACCCAATGCCAATGAATGATTACTCTATGACAACAATTGAGGACGAGCGTTTTTTGCGTGAGGCTATCCAACTGGCCCGCGAAGGTATGAACAGCAATCAGGGCGGGCCATTTGGTTGTGTAATTGTTCGGGATGGTGAAATTGTTGGGAAAGGCTGCAATCGGGTTACCTCAACCAACGACCCAACGGCTCATGCCGAAGTAGTAGCTATTCGGGATGCCTGCCAGAATCTGGACTCGTTTCAACTGGATGGCTGTACACTCTATGCCTCCTGCGAACCCTGCCCCATGTGCCTGGGGGCTATTTACTGGGCCCGACCCAGCCGGATTGTGTATGCCGCCGAGCATACCGATGCGGCCGACGCTGGTTTCGATGATTCGTTTATTTACAAAGAGTTGGAAAAAAAGCACGAAGAGCGCCACATCCCCATGCAACAACTGCTGCGCAACGAAGCCGGACAGGTGTTTCGGGAGTGGGTGGCTCTGGAGAAACGGATGCCCTATTGATACGTTAATTTTTTCGACAGGATTTACAGGATGAATAGGATTTATTGTTCTAGCTTAAATCCTGTTCATCCTGTAAATCCTGTCAGAGAGAAAAAGCTGTACTTTTGTAAAAAAATAGACTACGTCATGCCAGGAATGGAATTTTTTGGAGCGGCTGAGCGCAAGGAAATCAACGATGTGCTCGAGACCGGCATCCTGTTTCGGTATAATCACGAAGCGCAGCGGAACAATATCTACAAAGCCCGCGAATTTGAGGCCGAGGTTTCTAAGGTCGTAGGGGCGAAATATGCTCATGCGGTATCGAGTGGCTCAACGGCCGTACTCTGTGCATTGGCAGCCGCTGGGATTGGCGCAGGTGACGAGGTCATTGTGCCGCCCTTTACCTACATCGCTACCGTCGAAGCGGTTCTGATGATTGGCGCTTTGCCTGTTTTTGCCGACATTGACGAAACACTTTGCCTGAGTGCCGATGGTATTCGCAAAGCCATTACGCCTAAGACCAAAGCCGTTTGCCTGGTGCATATGTGCGGACAAATGGCCGATATGGATGCGATCATGGCCGTTATTAATGAACATAATCTGGTACTTGTTGAAGATGCTGGTCAGGCGATGGGTGCATCGTTCAAAGGCGTTTCAACAGGGTTGTGGGGTAAAACCGGCGCGTATTCGTTCGATTTCTTTAAAATCGCAACGGCAGGCGAAGGGGGTATTATGGTTACCAACGACGAAACGGCCTATAAACATGCTGATTCCTATTCCGATCATGGCCACGATCACATTGGCACCAACCGGGGTATGGAGCAACACCCGATTCTGGGCTTCAACTACCGGATTAGCGAACTGCATGCGGCTGTAGGATTGGTACAAACCCGCCGGGTTCCTGAAATCGTCCAGAAAAATAACACCCACAAAAAGCGGCTGATGGAGCTCCTGGCGAATGTACCGGGGGTATCGTTTGCCCGTATTCCTGACGCCGACGGCGATTCGGCTACGTTCCTTAACCTGTTTCTGGAAGATACACAGTCGGCCCAGCGTACTGTTGCCGAGTTGAATGCGGCTGGTGTTGGTGGATTTAATTACTGGTTCGTCAATATGTATCACTTCATCAATCAGTGGGACCATATCAAGGAAATGCGGACCGCATCGGCATTGGCGGTTGAGAAGTTCGGTGCCCCACAGGATTATAAAAACCTCGACATTCCGCATGCCCAGGCCGTCATTGGCCGGTTGATTTCGTTCGGTATTCGGGCATCGTGGACCACAGACGAAGTAGAAAAGCTAGCCGCTGCCATTGAAGCCGCCGTTCGGAAAGCAACCCTGATAGAAGCGTAATTTTAAGCGAATAGAGCGTACAATATGGTAGCTACACAAACCACGCATAAAAATTTTAAAGGCATCGAAAAGACCGTGTTTGGTCGGGGGAGCTTTTCCCAACTCGATGACATTCTGGCTCCGCACCGGGCCGAAAATGAACACTATTTCGTTTTTCTGGTCGATAAGTATTTCGAAGGTAAACCGCTCCAGGAACGGGTTCCGGCACATCCCGAAGACCTGACCTATTACATTAGTGTTGAAGAGCATGAGCCAACCACCGACCAGATCGACCAGCTTCGCGACGAAATTCTGGCTAAAAAAGGACTTCCTTCAGGCGTAGTAGGCATTGGGGGCGGTAGCATCATGGACATTGCCAAAGCCCTGTCGCTGATGTTTACCAACGAAGGGTCTTCTACGCTTTATCAGGGACTGAATCTGATCAAAAAGCCGGGTATTTACCATGTTGGTGTACCAACCATTTCGGGTACCGGGGCTGAGGTGTCGATGACGGCTGTACTGACGGGTCCGGTAAAAAAACTCGGTCTCAAATGTGAATGGACGGTATTCAACCAGGTTGTTCTCGATCCTGAACTCATTGCGACGGTGCCGCGCAACTGGTGGTTCTACACGGGTATGGATACCTATATCCACTGCGTAGAGTCGGAAAATGGTCGGATGAATAATGCCTATTCGCACGCCTATGCCGAGCAGGCTATGAAGCTTTGCCGGGAGGTGTATCTGGGTGAAAACTCCGGCCAGACCCCCGAAAATGATGATAAACTGATGGTCGCTTCGCTGATGGGGGGATTGAGCCTGACCTATTCGGAAGTGGGCGTGTGTCATGCACTGAGCTATGGCTTGTCGAAAATTTTGGGAACTCGCCATTGTTATGCCAATTGCCTGATCATGAATCATCTGGAAGACTATTATCCAGAGGGTGTGGCCGAGTTTAAGCAGATGGTCGCCTACCACCAGATCGATTTACCACAGGGACTGGCAAAAGACTGGGATGACGACACCATTACGAAAATGGCGCATGTATCGTACAATCTGCCGCATATGTGGCTGCACGCTATTGGCGACAACTGGCAGGAGGTTATTACCATCGATCTGCTGAAAGATCTGTTCCGTCGGCTGTAAATAGAGGGTGTTCAGGTTACCACTAAGCATGAAAAACGCAATCCGAATCTTTCTCATCATCCTTACCGTTTCGGTCAATATCGGCTGCGATCAGGTATCAAAAACCATCGTACGCGACAAGGTGAGTTATGGCGAAAGTATTTCATTGCTGGATCGTCATCTGACGTTGACCAAAGTCGAGAATACGGGCGCGTTTTTAAGCGTAGGCGATGCATGGCCTCCGCTGATTAAGAACATTCTCTTACTGATACTGCCGATATTGGCGCTTTTGGCGGGGTTTGCTTATCTACTTCTTTCGGCTAAAGCTACCCGGCTTCTGGCGCTGGGAGCCAGCTTTATTATAGGAGGAGGCATTGGCAATCTCATCGACCGGGCCGCTTACGGTTCGGTAACCGACTTTTTGCATATCCGTGTTGGGCTATTTCAAACTGGCATTTTCAATATGGCTGACGTATCAGTCATGGTGGGAGCCGGACTTATTTTGTTGAATGGCGTCCTGAAGAAGGATAAGAGCCAGTTTACTTAAAACGACAGAAAAAATGTCACAAAAAATCGTTCGCGTTGGCGACATTGAGTGCGGGACAGATGATTTATTCCTCATCAGCGGTCCCTGCGTAATCGAAGACGAAAAAATTATGATGACCGTAGCCGAACAACTCCGCGAAATTCAGGAGCGGGTCGGTATCAAAATCATTTATAAATCATCGTTTCAGAAGGACAATCGATCCAGTCTGAACTATTATAACGGCCCCGGCCTGGAAAAAGGAATTCAGGTATTAGCTAAAGTAAAAGAGCAGTTCGGTTTTCCGCTGCTGACCGACGTTCATTATCCAGACCAGTGCGCTCCAGTTGCTGAAGTGGTGGATGTGATTCAGATTCCAGCTTACCTCTGTATGCAAACGATGTTGGTAACGGCGGCTGCCAAAACCGGGCGGGTTGTTAACATCAAACACGGACAGTTCCTGGCACCGGAAAATATGAAACATCCGGTCAAAAAAATTGAAGATTCGGGCAACGACCAGATCATCCTGACTGAGCGCGGTTACACGTTTGGCTATAACGATCTGGTGGTCGATCCGCGTAGTTTCTACCATATGGCGCGTACCAATTATCCGGTCGTATTCGACGTGACGCATGCTATTCGGAAGTACGGTATTCCCTCGGCCGATGCCAAAGGTGGCGCTCGCGAATACCTGCCTGTATTAGCTCGCGCGGGTGTCGCTGCGGGTGTTGATGGCCTGTTTGTGGAAACGCATACCTGCCCATCCGAAGCCCTTTGCGACGCAGCCAGCCAACTCGACATCCGATACCTGGAAGAGTTCCTTAAGCCCCTGCTCGAACTCCACGCCGTTGAAGTTAAATACCGCAATACACTGCCAGAACTAGCTTAATGATGTATGAAGTATGATATAGGATGTATGGCTTTAATAATACATCCTATATCATACTTCATACATAGTTTATATGACTGAAATTGAAACTGCCTTTACCGCCCTGGGTGGAAAATTTGTTACGCCTGCCGACCAGATTGCGAAGAAACTTCAGTCGGTGAAGGCCATCGTGTTCGACTGGGATGGTGTGTTTAATAACGGAATTAAGACCGCATCGGGTAGCAGCTCGTTCAGTGAAGTCGATTCGATGGGTACAAACCTGCTCCGATTTGGCCTTTGGTTGCAGCATAACCAGCAATTGCCCGTTGCCGCTGTCATTACGGGGGTAACGAACGATCTGGCTGAAATGCTGGTGCGTCGGGAACATTTTCATGCCTACTACGCGCAGGCCAAGCACAAGATCGACGTACTGCATCACTTGCTGGATCAGCACCAGCTCAAACCATCGGAAGTAGCCTTTTTCTTCGATGATGCTCTCGACCTGTCCGTGGCCGAAGTAGCAGGAGTCCGGATCATGATACGGCGGGATGCCAATCCACTATTTATGGAGTATGTCATCCGAAACGGTCTTGCCGATTATGTGACGGGTAATCAGAGTGGTCAGTTTGCCGTGCGCGAGAGCAGCGAATTACTGCTGGGCTTATTAGGTCAATTCGAAACCGTGATGGCCGAACGACTCCGTTATAAGCCAGTTTACGACCACTATTACCAGCAACGCCAGGCCATCGAGCCCAGCTACTGGATAGTGGGCTCGAATGGGCCAGAGCGTAAATAAAATACAGAATTGCAGAGGGACAGTGGAGAAGCCTAGAGAAATATATGAAGCTGTTTATCTCCACATCGCTCTTTCACTCTTTCACTCTTTCTCTCTTTGTAATGATTATCGGTATTATTCCTGCCCGTTACGGCTCTACTCGGTTTCCCGGCAAGCCATTGGCCGATATTGGTGGTAAATCCATGATTCAACGTGTGCTGGAGCAGGCAAAAAAGGCGACTTCATTAAGCAAAGTGGTTGTCGCCACCGACGACGAACGGATTGTGGAAGCGGTGCGTCGGCTGGGCGAAGAGGTAGTTTTGACCCGCACCGATCATCCTAGTGGAACCGACCGTTGCTGGGAAGCCTACGACCGACTGGTTGCCGAGGGGCTTGAGCCGAGCGAGAACGATTATATCATCAATATTCAGGGCGATGAACCCTTCATTGATCCGGCACAAATTGACGAACTGGCTGCTATTCTGGACGGATCGGTTGAATTGGCAACGCAGATGGCTACTGTCGATTCGGCCGCTATACTGCATGATCCCAAAGAAGCCAAAATTGTCGTCAATGAGCAGAATGAAGTGCTCTACTTCAGTCGGTTACCCATTCCATATCTGTGGGATATTGAACCTGACCAGTGGCATTTGCATCACGCATATCACCGACATGTAGGTTTATACGCATATCGGGCTGATATTCTGGCTAAAATCACTCAATTGCCCCCCTCGCTCCTGGAGAAAGCCGAATCACTGGAACAATTGCGTTGGCTGGAAGCCGGTTACCGCATCAAACTCGTAGCGACAACCTATCAAACACCCAGCGTCGACAGTCCGGCCGATATTGAAAAGATTCTAGGTGGTTTGTAAGGTGCGATGAGCAGAATTGGACTGCGTCCAGATCTGGTACTGAATCCGCGCCCACACCAGTAAGCAAGGAACCGCTTTAATATTGTACGGCTGGAAAAACTGCTTTTGGACGACCTGCGGGAAAATGTCGGTTGGCGAAAGCGAGGTGAAAATAATGACCAGGGCCAGCAGGACTTTATCCAACTGAGCAGGCTCGTTGAGAGTTACCCACCACAGCGCCACACCCGTCACGGCCATCACATACGTAGGCGACTCGGCCATTTTGTTGAATACTATCATAAACAGCAGGAAGTAGGCTACCATCCGACGCTGAAACAGTCGATCCGACCAGAGGCCAAATCGCAGGAAAGGCAGGAGAAACAGCGTAGCTCCAATCAGTTCGATGATACGATAGTTGCTGTCCGTTTTCGCCATGCCAAACCAGGCTTCGGCAATCCCCATCACCGATACCTGTAGGCCCAATTTACTAACAACGATGACACTAAACCATTCTTTATATTCGGCCAGCAGATGGTCGAATGGGATCATCGTTACCGGGGCAATGGCAAATACCAGTGTCCAGCCTAGCATCGCTAAAATGAACTGTGGCTTTTTTGGGTAAAAGAGAAAGAAGCCCGCAGCCGCAGCCCCGTAAAACTTGATGAAACCACACAACACAAAGAAAAAGGCCGCCTGCCAAACCCGTTCGTTACGCAAATGATAAAGCCCCAGGAGTATGGCACCGACAATGAGGTTATTGCTTTGCAGATTCTGAGCCGTAATGAGTGCTTCCAGAAGGATGATCAGTAGGGCGGTACGGCGCTGGCGATCAGGGTCTTTTTCGTCAGATAGGTAATACCAGACACCCGCGAGCAGTACAACTGTGTTGAGTAAATTCCAGAGGATCATACCCAGCAGATCGGGCATATAATAAAACGGCCCCATCAGCCAGGCAAATGTTGGGCTGTATTTATAATTGTCGAAATAGAGATGCGGATGAAGGCCGTAGATACTTCTGTCTTTAAGCAGGTTGTCGAACGGGCGGGCAAACATCAGGTAATTGTTGTAATTGCCATACCCAAGCAGGTAGTTCTGGAGGGCAACCAAACAAAACAGGACGATAAATAACCCCATCAATCGGGGTAAGGTCAGAAATTGAAAAACGCGTTGCAACATCAGGACTGTTTACGTTCTGTAAAATTAAACAGGATAAGTGGTTTTCGGTTTACAGTTTACGGGATTCAGTTTTCATTGGACTGACGCCAGCACGATGATACGCCAGTTCACCGATTGCTGTAAATCGTAAACTATATTTGCCCCAGTTATGTCATCACATCACATCGTCCGCGAAAAACAGGAACCGGCTCTATTGATTGCCAATGGCGAAGCCTGCCAGCCCGAACTGATTGGGCAGCTTTTAGAGTGGAGTCCGACAGTCGTGGTACTTGACCGGGCTATCTGGCGCGTATTCGAGCTTGGCATTAAGGTCGATGTGCTGCTGGGCGATTTTGATCAGGGGCTGGATTTGGAAGCGATTATGGCAGAGCAGTATCCGCTGGAAATCGTCCATACGCCCGATCAGAATAAAACGGACCTCGATAAGGGTATTGAATTCCTGATCGAACGAGGCTATCCGGCCGTCAATATCATCTGGGCGACGGGGCGCCGGGCCGATCATACGCTCACGAACATGACCAATATCGTGCGGTACAAAGACCAGATTCGCATCACAATGCTCGACGACCATTCCCGGATTTTTCCGCTAGTCGGCCAATTTGAAAAATGGTATGAAGCCGGAACGCCCATTTCATTGATTCCAGTAGGCACCGTAACTGGCTTTACGTCCGATGGTCTCAAATACAATCTTCAGGATGCAACGCTTCAACTCGGCTACTTTACCAGCAGCAGCAACGAAGCGGCCCAGGATGGCTTTGTCCGCATCGAAGCCCAAGCCGGTGATCTGCTGATTATGGAGTGTTGGGACTAATTGATTGAGTGAATGAGTGATTGAGCGAATTATCCGGCAGTTTTGCGCTCAATCATTCATTCGCTCAATCAATTTCTTTAGCCAGTTGTACACGGGTCGTTCAAGATAGTTGTATAAGCCATAGCTTATTCCGATAAGCAACGCTAAGAGTAACCATATGTTGGTGATTCCTATTTTTTGTAGGCCATTTGCTACCAGTCCGTTATGAATGAGAAAGAATGCATATGAGCTTTTACCGGCTGTTTGCAAAAATGAATTGGATAGGAGTCGGCAGGTGCCGGATGGCTGAGTTAATACGCCTATGAAAAACAGACCGATCCCGATGGGGAGAAGGTAATTGTAAACGATAAGTTCACTCCAGAACAGATTGGTAGCCTGCGTGGTAAAAATGGATAGGGCCGCTTGCCAGAGCAGACAGCCAACTAGTGCCAGGAACCCCAGAAACGTCGCATTCGTTAGCTTGGGTAATTGGTTTTGATGCCATCGTTGAGCCAGCCACATACCCACCACAAACTCGAAAGCCCGCCCGAAGAAGGTATAAAATTGGACGAAAGGCAGACTATCGAAAAATCCTGACGCTTTTGCATTCAACAAGACTGATTGCCCCAGCGTTTGCCAGAGAATCAACCCACTGCCGACCAGGCTTAGGGTAAGCCAGAAAGGGCCGAATCGGTTAAGGGCAGTGAACAAAAAAGGAGCCGAAAGGTAGAAGCAAAGTTCAACCGTCAGGCTCCAGCTTTGAGCAATACCCGTAAACTTATAGGTGTCAAAAAATCCTTTCAGCAGGCTAGTATTCAGCAGTACAGTGGGCCAGCTTACAGGGTGTTTGTCTAGAACCTTTACCGCCAGAGTCAGCAAGTAGAGCAGAATGTACAGCGGGAAAATACGGGCGAAGCGGTTCCATAGATACGTATGCCATGACCAGTTTTGGTCAGTGAAATAGCTATCGGCATAGTGGTGGTAAATCAGGAAACCGCTAAGTACAAAAAAGATGGATACACCCGTATAGCCTTGATTGATAAGTAGGTAGGCGGCCGTATTGGGCGGCATCGGATTGTGATGATGAAAAAAGACCAGATAAGCTGCTACAGCCCGCAAACCGGTTAGAGCAGGAACGTAGTGGCGGGGCATACCAGTAGTCTGGTTATGAGCGGTTGGATTCATCAGCGTATGAACACAATTCGACCACGCAGACGCTCTCGGTCGGGGTCAGCTACTGGCCAGAATTCACCTTGGGCATCCAGCACCGTAAGCTGATAGAGATACATACCGGCTGGACGTAGTGTACCCGTTTCATCCCGACCGTCCCAAACCAGTTGATTCCGCCCAATACGGGCAACAGGGAAAAGTGATCGAACAAGGTGCCCGTTCAGATCAATAATAGTAAGCGTCATGGTGCTGGGGGCTTGCTCGCCCGTGAGTGAAAAACTGAACACAACCTGATGCTGGAATGGGTTGGGCGATACCGAGAGTTGATCCAGTAACGTTTCGGATACTACCCGGAAGCTAACCTGATAAGGAACGGCTGCATTGCCGACCGCATCGCGGGCTGTGGCGATCAGGTGATATAAACCATCGGTAAGTGTTGGTAACGGATACTGAAGCCGAAAGATATTGCCTTTCTCCATCGATTGCCGAATGACGTTGTGCCAGTTAAGCCGTACAAAAGGTGCGTTCTTTCCGGTTTTTTGCAGGTATATATCCAGGCCCAACGTATCCTGTCGCATAAGGGATCGATTATCGTCCGCCACCAGAATGTCAAGGACAGGGTGGGACGAAACAACGGCTCCATCGGCAATACGGGCACCATCGAAAGCAACTTCGAGCAGCGGACCCAACACATCGGGATCAACAAGCAATGGAAAATCGAGCGTGTTGTTCAGGTACGAGTATTCGGGTTGGAGATGTGGATTTACAGTTAGCCGTACCCGGTTCCTGCCCGGTAGGCGTTCGGTAGGGATCCTGATCGAAAAGCGAACCGTATCGGCCTGCGCTGGCGGTTCGATGCGCCATTGGGTCAGTTGTGGTGTCGATAGGGCAGTTGCATAAACGGTTTGCTGAACAACCAATGAGTCAGAAAATGGATAAGGGCTCAGGTTCGTTAGCTGAACAGGAATTGAAACGATGTCGCCTTGCTGACTATCGGTGGGCAATTGGGCAATGGCCTGAAGTTGCCCTTCGGGTAAACCCGTCGCTGCGGTAAAAGGCGCGTATACAAACGAGCCGACAGACCAGGCCGTTGTATCGAAGGGGAGCGCCAGATTGTCGGCCAGTCGTACTCGCCAGAAATAGGTTACGTTTGGCTGATTGGGCAAAACGGTTGAATAGCTGATGAATTGATGGGCTGTCAGGAGTTGGGTTGTGCGAAAAGGACTGTCGAACCGAGCTGTACTATCCAGATCCAGCTCGAAGCGGTGTGGTCCATCACTGATATATTGAGCTGTTAGCTGAACAGATGGGTTGGTCAACGTGGTACTAGATGGCGGATAAATCAGCACTGGTTTTGGACTGATAAGGTTAATCTCGATCTGGGCCTGGTTATTCGTATGATCGCTCTCCGGTTGCGTGGCTGGCTGGCCAATTGGATTGATAGTTACCTCAAAGCGGTTCGCTCCTTCGGCTGTCCGATCCGTTGGAAGGGTCAGAGTTAAGGTATCCCGATAGGCGATGGTATGGACCAGGGTCAGGTTGAATACGCCCGTTTCCTGCCCATTTATCCATCGACGCACCCGAAAAGGCAGTAGTCCGGGTCGAAATAGGCCAATGTTGTCAACCGCCACCCGAATTTGAATTGAATCGCTGAGTAGAGTTAAAGGTTGACCAGTGGGTGCTTCGATAGTCAGGCTATTGTCATTCAGAACGTAGTCTGGAGTAGAGAACGGGAACAGGCGAATGGCAGGGTCGCCCTGCAAAACCATCTGCTGACAGGTCGCCAATGCCTGCCCGTCGGTGGTTTGTGTCAACACCCGGCGGATGGTTTCCAGCTGGAGTAATCCAATGGATTTATTGAGTTGTACGCTATCGGCCAGGAGGTTATAAAACGTCGATGTGTACTGATGCAGTGCGTCGACTGTGCCAAGATGACTATGTGCAAGTGCGGCAATCGCTCCCCGATCGGCGGTCAGTACCCAATCCGTTGACAGTGTTGGACGACCATAGAAAATGTTTCCGATAGCGCAACCATTGACGAGCAGGAGTGGATAGTTGCCTTTGTTCCGGTAGCCGAGTGCTTCGTTTGAGCAAAAGCCAATATCCAGATCGGTAACGTCCAGACCCGAATGGCCGAAAAAGGTAATTAATCCGACACCATTATTTACGGTTTTGGCTATGCCAGGTACTTCAACAGGCTGGTCGCTTACTTTGGAAACGGTGGTCACAAGAGCACCTAGTGCAGGACCAACTGCCTGAGTCCGATACGTATCGACGAGCTGGCGAAACAGACTGAGTTCGTTCGGCGACAGGCCCCCGCTCAGATGCAACAGGTGTTTACGCCATAATTGATTGCTGGAAGGTTTTTCAAATTCCTTCACTTTTGCCAGATAGTTCATAACATCCAGAGGAGTAGAAGCATTGATTCGGCCGGTAGGAGTAGTCGGTATGTTGGGTTGATCAGGTATCGGTTCGGCACTGAACCAGGTATCAGAGCCTGGATAACCGGCCGTCATGACCATGTCGAGCATCGCTTGCTGTGGGTCTTTCCGAATACCGGGTGTGCTGCGTCCCCGGCCAATCAACAGCAGGTATGGACTGACGGCGTTTGCTTGAAGGAATGGCCGGATAAAACGTCGAATCGCCAACGGATGACGCTCTCCATAGCTGTATTGGTCGATTAGTTGCTGCATGGTGACCGTCAGCGTATCAAAGCCACCTCCCGCTGTCGAAGCCCGGTAAGCCGCATAAGCCTTAACGGCATTCGATGTCGTATCGCCAGCCGTGCTGGTAGCAGGTTTCATTAGTGATTCGTGACTGATAATCACATAGGATGGCGTTCGGCCCGACCAGTCAGTGAAGGTAATCCGATGCAAGCCTGCTATTAATTTTCGATCGGTGGTGCTCAGCAAGGTTCGGGGGCTGGTAGTGCCCGAAACAACCAGTCGGGCCGAGGTGGCTGAATCGCTTAGTACTCGCAACCGGCTGGGTGTATCCGGGCTGGTTATATCCCAGAAGGCTGTATTGGGCAGCACATCGCTGATAGTAAGCAGTGCTCGTCCAGTAAAATTGGGTTGAAGCTCGAAACGCTTGAATGACTGCCTGTTGGCCGTAAGTCGTTGTGGATACCGGAGCCGGATGTACGATACTGAATAGGTATCGCTGGTTGTGGTTTCGTTGCCTGAAACGGTCGACACCATTAAGTGCCCGTCGGTATCAATGGCTGACCAGTTTACAGGAAACTGCATATGTGCATTGGCATAACCAACAAATCGAACACTATCCTGAAGTCTTAGATGTTCGGCTGTTGAGCCAATCAAACAGCTTACCCGATGGTTGGACACCTCCCGACCAACGACCAGAACATCTACTTGTGGATCAGGGCCATATCGTGCAGGATCTGTTAGCTGGAAGGGAGCGAAGGAAGGTTGGTTTTTCTGTTGTCTTTGGCCCGTATAGCCTTCACCCGCTTCGTAATAACTATACTCCGTTTTGCCCAGTAACCCAGCCGCCCAGCCAGGATAGTCAGACGTGAACAGACGTAGTTCTTCGGACCAATGATAGGTTTCCGGTATCAGTCCATTGGCGTTAGTATCGGTCTGGATAGCCATGCGTTTGCCAGGTTTACCATCCAATCGCCAGGTCAGGAAATAGGCTGTGGTGTCATTGAATAGACTATAGTAGCGATGGGGCTGAGCAGAATGAGGCCGATAGAGCAGCGAATCCTGAGTACCATCATTTGGCTGTCCATAAAATTCCAGAAAGTCGGTTGGGTCGAATCGGTGATCGGCTTCGCCTTCTATGAAAATAGCTTGTTCGATACCCCGGTGAAAAAGCTGTAGGGTAGTCGGATCAAGTTGATGTACGGGTATCCCGGTCCGTGCTAATTCGGCTGCTGTAATACGATAAATGCCCGGCTCGGCTACTGGAATTTTATAATAAGTCTGGTCGTAGGAAATCCACTGGGTAGGGTTAGGATCAATAGCCTGTGCTTTTATGGGAAAGGACGAGCCAACCAAGAAGATAAAAATCAGGTAGACGAATAAGCGAAACATGATACAGCCAGAAGAACCTGTATTAGACGAATACACGGGTTGGTAAGTATCATACTTTTTTGACTAATGGCTACTTAGGATAGAAGGTGAATCCTCCGGCCGGGCACTAGGCTAACCAACGGCCCTCATTTTAGTTTATCTAAAGAACGAACAACAAATGCAATACGATGACACAACTAGTTAAAGTACTATATGGACTATTGAGTCTGTGCGTACTGAGTCTGCCATTGGCCAGTGCACAAAACAAATCGACTGCTACGGCACCGCCTTCGATTGTATCGGTCATTGAAAGTGTTTCCGGCAAACATTTTGTGCCCGACACCGTATATGCCAGCCTGTCGGCCGAAGATGAGGCCTTACTAAGCAAAGAGCCAATCGCCAACTGGAGTCTGATGCAGGAGTCGGGTGAGATGGCGTATTCCAATCTGGTGATCGGGACTCGTTCCTATCAGCTCGTGATCAGGCGTCCACCCCGGTCGTCGTACCCAACAGCTACCCTGGTGCGTTATACGACACCGAAATCTAAACCAGAGCCTATTGTTCAGGGTATTTTGCAGGCTAAAGAGGAAAAACCCAAATAAAAAACAGGGTGTATGTTCAAATCATGTCGTTAAAAATCTGCCAGAGGTTCACTAAACAGCCCGTATAATTTATTTATTCCATTAATTAGGTATAATTACCTGTTTCGGGCGTGACTTCTTTTTGTTTCAGCGTCTAGTATATACACGCTTAATAACTCTGGCTATGAAACACGATTCGATACAACTCTCTCTGTTGCCTGCCCTGATCGTTGCCACAACATTAGTTGGCATCTGTGTTCGGGAGCTCTGGCATCTACTAGGCTAAGCACAATCACTCACTATTCACTAATTGACCCTGTTACGCTCAACTATCAGTTGGTCGTGGCAGGGTCTTTTCAGGTTTTTTGCCAGAGTTTGTTTGTGATATGGGTTGAGACCAGAATACAAAAGACTATTCTGTTGAACATCCTTATAAAACAGTAGTTTTACTGGCATGGCTTCATCGAAAACCCCACTCTATACCGCGCTGGCGGCTAATCTGGGTATTGCCGCAACCAAATTTGTAGCGGCTGGTGTAACGGGTAGCTCGGCCATGATTTCGGAAGGAATTCACTCGCTGGTCGATACCCTCAATGAGTTACTTTTGCTGCTGGGACTTGCCCGTAGTCAGCGACCTCCCGATCAGAAACGTCCGTTTGGCTATGGTCGGGAACAATATTTCTGGTCGTATGTAGTAGCCCTGCTTATTTTCGCTGTGGGTGGGGGCGTTTCGCTCTATGAGGGCATTACCCATTTACAACATCCAGAACTGATTCGCGATCCTTTTTGGAACTACATCGTGCTGGGTGTGGCCTTTGCGCTGGATGGGTATTCGATGCTGACGGCCCTGCGGGCATTTAATGCGCAACGTGGTTCGCAGCCGTTCTGGGCAGCCGTAAAAGACAGTAAGGATTCGGCTACATTTACGGTGCTGTTTGAAGATGTATCTGATGTACTGGGGCTGATTATCGCATTTCTAGGGGTCTTTCTGGGGCATACCCTGCAGAATCCATATCTGGATGGAACGGCCTCGATCCTGATTGGTCTGCTGCTGGTGATGGTAGCCGGTGTACTGGCCCGCGAAAGTAAGAGTTTACTATTGGGCGAAGGGGTTGATGCGGAAACCCGGTACCAACTGATATCTATTACAGAAGCGGATGTAGCGGTACAGAAAGTCGTTAACATCGCCACGATTTACCTGGGTCCTGAAGAAATTACGCTGGTGCAGGGCGTAGCTTTTCAACCCGAATTGACAACAGACGAAATCAATGAAACCATTGTTCGTGTACACCACTCCATACAGGCGCAATTCCCGGCTATCAAACATGCGTATATACAGCCCGTTGCCTTGCCTGCTTCGGCTTAAGCCGTTTCAAATCTGCGGAGGCAATTGATTAATAACTTGTTCTGCTCTCCTTTTGCAGGGGCTACAGTTATCTACAAATCAACTTTCTTCACCCTTAAGTTTACCCTATTCAAGGCGAATCAGTTTTTTACGCTGGTCGAATGAAACGGTATGGTTTTTTAAAAAATCGACACCCACATTGATCTGATGTGCTTTATCGGAGTAGTAAATCGTCTGATCCTTCAGCAAAATTCCTCCCACAGTTAGTTCATCATGAATAACGGCTTCCTGTAGTGTAAACGTCGTGTTAGCCTGGGTAACTATTTGCTGGTGGGCCGTGTCGGTATAGTGGATACCTGTCAATAAAGCCTTTGGAACTAACAGGGGTAAGGCAGAGCCTACATCCAGATTAAACAATACCTCTCGAGGCCCCAGTTTTCCCAGAACAAGAAACGGATTTGTATAGCGAACGACTCCTTTGTTTTTACTGGCCAGTGTATCCTGGGAAATACGCAACCGCTGGTTTGGCCCATCGACTGTAATGAGGAAACGACTGAAGAAGTCTCGCCCAATTACGCCGTTGATCGGGAGTTGATGCGCGTGTTCATTGTCATTGCGAACGGTCAGTTTTAGGTTAGTATGGGTAACCTGACCTATGCTGAGCTTATCGACCGCTACCAGAAATTCGCGTTTAATCTGTGTCCCTTCCCGGTTTTCCTGAAAGCCAACGATGTTCAGATTCAGTTCTTTAGCTAGTTGCTGATCAATATGCCCTAACCCGCTTATGCCCGAATTGAGTATGAAATTATAGGGGCCTCGCCCATTGACCCGCACCTGAACATAAATCAGATTATCCTGAATGATAATGGGAAGGAGATGCCCCGCAGATTGGGCTAAACCAATAAATGGGGTTAGTGAAAAAACACTAATAAGCAGGATAACGAACCGGAGTAAACGTCCAGGATGCATATAAATAATCGGGAACTCGATAGTTACAGTGGTTTACGTCAAAACGTGAGTTGGGTCAAAACGTATATAAAGCTACGAAATCAGTTGGGTAAATCAGGCTGGATGACATCTATCCATGTGGGATGATCAGACGATATTCGACTGGCGTAATCCAGTTTATTCATGATGTGGATGCAGGCCGTTTTTAATTCTCCTTTAGTAGCTGCCGGGTAATCTGCGTTATTTCCGAGAAAATCTCAACGTAAACCGACACGCATCCATATGGAGGACCGGTGATCTTTACGGGGATAATCGACTTCCTCGTATATGGCTGATTTTGACCATCGTTTAGTTCTGATAGCTGCCTATGCAGCGTTTAATGCACGGGCAATTGATGCTGCCCTGGCTACCATGCACCCCGACGTTAATTGGCCCAACGGCTGGAAAGGGGGGCGAGTGATTGGCCATGACGCCATACGAGCCTACTGGACACAGCAATGGGAGGAGCTCAATCCGCATGTGGAACCCCAGCGCTGTACAACCGATGACGATGGGCGAGTGACTGTCGATGTACATCAGGTAGTTAGCGATTATGCAGGACATACGCTGGCCGATGAACAGATACAGCATATATATGAATTTGAAAACGGCCTGATTAAACGGATGGATATTCAACGTATCTAGTTGTATTTGTGTTAGTTACTAAAGCCGCTGGGTAGCCAGCGGCTTTTTTATTTTATAGAAAAAAGTAAAACGGTTGCAACGTTTTAGCTGCTCAGTCGTCTTTAATGTGACTTTAATGCACAGCAACCACTCTCAGCACTCCTTACACAAAAGACCTCGTCGTTAATCGGCATATCCTATGAAATCGTTTTTACTTACGCTGCTCGCGCTTGCGTCGAGTACAGGAATCTTGTTGGCTCAACAAACGAAAATTTCGGGCTCGCTACTCGACTCAACCGCGAGCAAACCTGTTGAATTTGCTACGGTTGCTCTTCTGAAAGAGGGTAAAATTGTCGATGGCGCTACGGCCGATGCCAACGGTAAGTTCGTGTTTACAAAGGCTTCGGCTGGCAAGTATGGTCTTCAGATTTCATTTGTTGGCTATACGCCCAAAACAGTTGAGGGGATTAACGTTGTGGCTGAGCAGGATCTGGACGTAGGTGTGATCAAACTGAGTCAGGCCGTACAGAAATTGGCCGAAGTAACGGTGACGGAGCAAAAATCGCTGTTTGAGGAAAAATCGGACCGGATGGTTTATAACGCCGAAAAAGACATCAGCGTGAAAGGGGGCGACGCGACTGATGTGCTCAAGAAAATTCCGTCGATAGCCGTCGATATTGAGGGGAACGTACAACTACGGGGAAGCTCCAATATCAAAGTTCTGATCAACAACAAACCATCGAGTATAGTCGCCCGGAGTATATCCGATGCGTTGAAGCAGATACCAGCCGATATTATCAAGCAGGTCGAGGTAATTACGTCGCCATCAGCCAAATACGATGCCGAAGGGACAGCCGGTATCATTAACATTATCACAAAGAAAAACAGCTTACAGGGGACTAATGGCTCCATTAGCCCGAATTTTAGTCAGTGGAACAACTGGCAGAATGCCAGCATTAACCACCGCATGAAGAACCTCAGCCTGTCGGCCAATGGGGGATACAGCGACTGGAAAAATAAGCGATACATTCAATTACTACGGTCATTCTCCGCCGAAGGCGTGACTACTAATCAACGTCAGCCGCAATGGGTCATCGGCAATGGGCAAAACGTCTATGCCAATGTCAATGCCGATTGGGACATTGATTCGCTGAACCGAATGGGGGCAGGCATAAACTACTACAATGGTGATAACACCAATGGCTTCAATATTGATTTTGAAGAAAGCCGCCAGGGCGTTATCAGCCAGTATTTTCATCGGGATATGAGCCGGACCTACGACTGGGCGGGCGCCACACTGAACCTTGATTATACCCGGTTGTTCAAAAAGCCCAAAAAGGAACTCAATTTCCTGATGATGTACTCCTTTGAAGGCGAAGACAGTGACTATTGGTCGAATCTGTTAAACCGGGAGAGTACCGTTTATTACCGCGAGAAAAGCTACAACATCAATAATAATAAAGAAGGGACGATTCAGCTCGATTTTACGAATCCGCTCGATAGCATCAGTAAACTCGAACTCGGCACCAAAACCATCTTTCGACAGATCCTCAGCGATTATCGTATCGCCAATGCCGTTGACGGTTCGACCAACTTTTCGGATCAGCCATCTCTGGCCAACGTATTTGATTACGCCCAGCAGGTAGTAGCAGGTTATGTCGTGTATAGCCGAACACCTAAAAAGAACTGGGGAATCAACCTGGGAGCCCGCTACGAGCATACTTTTATTCAGGCCAATTTCCTGAATGGTACTGCCCCTTTTTCCAGCACGTACGGAAATTTTATCCCCAGCGTCAGCCTGTCGCGGTCGCTTAAAAAGGAGCAGCAGATACGGTTCAATTATTCGCAACGGATACAGCGACCACAATTTTATTACCTGAATCCCTACGTCAATCAGTCAGACTCGAAAAACCTGTATGGAGGCAATCCGTATCTGAAACCGGAGTTAACCCATTCGGTAGAAGCCAACTACAGTATTTCTATAAAGCAAACGAGCCTTAATCTATCGGCGTTTCTGCGGCAGACCAACAACGCCATCGAAAGCATTAACACAGTTGACGATCAGGGCGTTTTGAAGCAGATTTTTCAGAATGTGGCCCAGAACTCAGCCTATGGCTTTAACCTGAGTGCCAACACAAAACTAACGAAGCAGTGGTCGGTGAACGGATCGCTCAACGTGTTCTATAATGTGCTGGAAAGCGCTGAACTGAAAACCCGCAACGAAGACTGGATGTATCGGATCAATCTGAATTCCTCCGTTGATTTCG
This sequence comes from Spirosoma aerolatum, assembly GCF_002056795.1. Classification (NCBI taxonomy): domain Bacteria; kingdom Pseudomonadati; phylum Bacteroidota; class Cytophagia; order Cytophagales; family Cytophagaceae; genus Spirosoma; species Spirosoma aerolatum. The sequence continues at coordinate 2,968,218 of NZ_CP020104.1, forward strand.
GGAAAGGAATCAAAGCCCAATTCTTCGGCTTTTATAATTCGGCGCGGGTAAACCTGCAAGGCACATACGGCGGCTTTGGTTTTTACAACATCGTGGTGCAGAAGGAAGTCCTCAAAAAGAAAGGCACTATTGGCTTTGGCTACGACAATCCATTCAATGAAACTATTAGCTGGCGGAATGACTTCATAGGACCTAATTTTGTCCAAACTCAGGATGTATCCATGTATCGTCGGGGCTGGCGGCTGAACCTGAAATATGAATTCGGGAAAATGTCCAGCAACCAGCGCCAGAAAAAACGGATCAGCAACGACGATAAGAAAGGGGGCGATGGCAATAACTAAAGAATGCTCAGAACCTGGTTAGTTAAAAAAAGAGAGGTTTGGCCTTTGGTTAGATACATAAACTAGCCTAAATCCCGCTCATGAATCGAGTCCGGTTTGTTAATTATTTCTGGGTTTTCACAAGCCTGTTTGTTCTGATCGTCGGTACACAAGTTTACGGACAGACTACCTTACAAGGTACCGTAGAACGTATTAAGGTACATGGAAAAGGTCTGGAGGGGAATCTGGAAGGGGATTCGCCCGACCGGGACGTATCGATTTATTTACCTCCCAGCTATAAAAAAGAGCCGAAACGACGGTATCCGGTGGTGTATTTTCTGCATGGCTTTACCGACAACGATGGCCAATGGTATGGTGTAACCAAGCATTGGATCAACTTGCCAGCGGTAGTTGATAAAGTGTTTACCAGTGGACAGGCGCAGGAGATGATCATCGTTACGCCCAATGCTTATACTCGCTACCGGGGAAGCATGTACTCCAACTCGGTAACGACAGGCAACTGGGAGGATTTTGTGGCGAAAGAACTGGTTAGCTACATTGACCAGCATTACCGAACCATTGCGAAAGCGACCAGTCGAGGGCTGGCAGGACATTCGATGGGCGGATATGGGACGATACGAATTGGGCAAAAGCACCCGGAAATCTTTTCGAGCCTATACCTGCTAAGTCCATGTTGCATGACGGCTAATCCCAATCGAGCATTCAGTCCCGAAGCGATTGCCAAAATTGAAGCGATAAAAACGCCGGATGATGTTGTGAAGGCTGATTTCGGCACGCAGGCTATGTTTGCGTCGGCGGCAGCCTGGTCGCCCAATCCGACTAAATCACCATTTTTTATTGACCTACCGATTGAAAACGGCCAACCTCAACCCGCTATTGCCGCTAAATGGGCCGCTAATGCACCTTTGGCCATGATCGATCAGTACATTATGAATATAAAGCAACTGAATGCGCTGGCCTTCGATGCGGGCAATCGTGACCAGAGCATTGCCGCTAGCAATAAGGTTTTAGATCAGATCCTGACCAATTATCAGATTGCGCACACCTATGAAGAATATGAAGGCGATCACATCAATCGCATTGCTGAGCGAATCGAGCAGAAAATGCTTCCTTTCTTCTCGAAACATTTAGCAAAGAAGTAATTGCCTGGGTTGGCAATACACGAGCCTTCGAAAGCCAGTCGCTGTACTTATACGTTATTCGTACTTTTCAGCGCCCAATACACCAATACGGGCTGAAAAAATAAGCGGGCAAATCGCTTCCTGTCAGTGTCCAAACCAAACGCACTCCGTTTATTGACGTATTGGGAGATATTACCGGGAAAAACAGCGGTAAAAAATGTGGCAGCTATTTTCCCAATCGCTTTCTGACGGACGTTGTCGGCCAGAATGAGGCTGCTGCCCAGGGCAATTTCGGCAATGCCCGAATACACAACGGTATCGTCTTTCGGTAGAGGAATCGGATCGGGGACTTGGGCTTGAAATTCCTTGCGGGCAATCGTAAGGTGACTAATACCAGCGGCTACCAAACTACCTCCCAGTGCAATTCGGGCTACTTTTTTTAGCGTTTTATCGGTCATGATCATACAAGGTTGAATCGTATAGGTAGCCCTTCCATTCTGTTTGGGTACAGGGCTGCATTTTTCTTTAGTACTGAAGTGACTGCCTATGCTATGGGGTACTATAGTAAATGCGACACTTTTAGTTGGATTTGCTGTGTATTGCTGAAAGTAAATGTAACCTAGTAGAGTATGCTTATGTTTTGTTAGTTTATTTGATGATCTTATTAATTGATACTATATTATTCCCCCCCTTTCAATCCGACAAGGCTGACAAAGATCTTTTCCAGTTCATTCGTGATGATTCGGCTTTGACCAGGTGTGAATTTGTTCACCAGAATGCAGAAAGTCATCGGCTCACCATCAACGGCAGTAAAATACCCTGCATAGGCCCTGACGCCCTCAATGGAACCGCTTTTAGCCCGGATATTACCAGCGGCTGCTGTTCCTCGGGCCAGGCTTCGCACGGTGCCAGTTTGGCCAACGATCGGGATTGTCTCGTAGAATTGCGGAAAGTTTTTATCGCGGCCCATAGCACTCAGAATACCGGTCATATTATCAGCTGTGAGCGCGCCAACGGTCGATAGTCCACTACCGTCGCGAATGCGGAAACCATCCAGATTAACCCCTTTAGCTTTCCAGAACGACGTAATTGCTTCTACACTTTCTTCTGTTGTTCGTACGTGTTTATTGACCGCTAACGCTGTGGTTCGTAGCAGGGCTTCGGCATACAGGTTTATACTCTGGAAATTGGTTTGCTGGATCAATTGGGGTAAAATGGGCGATTTATACTGGTTGATTACGGTCCGTTTCGCACCAACTGGTATCGTTGTTGGCAAGCCCCCGCCAATCGAAAGAGGTGGGCGACTGACTGTGATGTTGTGCTGAACAAGCTGGTTTTGCAGGGCGTAGGCCGCAAAGTAGGCGGGATCGGGTAAGGCTCCTTTGACACTGAACTCGTTACCCGGCTCGCCAAGGGGCACTTTGCCCGTTAGCCACTGCTGGTTCATAAACGGTACCCCATAAATATTGACCTGGTCGCCTGTATTGGCCGCATCGGTTGTGACCGTATTTCGAAAAGTAATATAGGGTACGGCCGGGTCGGTGCGTAGAACGTTTGCAGGGGTCTTGACGGATTTTCCAGGTCTGAAGAATACACGGTATAAATTCTCATTGATATTCAGCGCGCTCAAACTGGCCCCGTAATAATTACCCAGGTCGCCAAAGGGCCAGGTATCAGGTGTAGTAATATCGTCGTACAAACTGGCATCGCCGACAACCATGCCCTCTATTCGCCGAATCCCCGAAGCTTTGACGGCCTCGCTCCAACTCGTTACGAGTGCTGTTACATCAGAATAACCAGGAAATCGCCAACTCCCCAGCGATGGGTCTCCAGTGCCGCGCAGGTAGAGATTACCTGTCAGCACACTGTCTTTGATCGTTCCATCATATTCGAGGGTTGTAGTATAGGTATAGTTTGGCCCTAGTACGGCCAATGCCGTGGCGGTGGTGATGAGTTTGAGTGTGGAGGCCGATGGTAAACTAAGCCGGGCATTGTAGCCAATGAGTTCTTCGCTGTCTCGTACCCGCCGGACTGATAACGCAACGGTTCCGAATCGAGTAGCCGGACTAGCCTGGAAGGCTTCTACCTGGGCCAGCAGATGTTGCGTTGCCAGCGAATCGATGGTTCGCCTGGAACTCGTCTGCGCGCTCGACGCGGTGTAACCGACAAATAAACAGACGACAATAACAAATGCAGATTGTATAGGAAAACGGTGAAGAAAGCGCATTTAAGAACGGTTAGGCGATTCGATGGGTATTGCTTACCTTTGCAAACTTACAAAATATGAGCCATCCAGTTTACGTTAAGCCACCTTCGCAAACCTTCGTAAGAAAGAACACTGGTAAGTTAAAGTTGTACGCATGAAATTATCATTTCTGGGGGCAGCCCGGCAGGTAACGGGTAGTATGTATCTGCTGGAACTGGAGGATGACTACCGCATCCTGATTGACTGTGGTTCGGATATGGAGCGATCCAGTTCGAACGGTCAGACGGCCCCCGCCGTTACTCACCCGGGATTTTTTCCGTTTGAGGCTTCAAGTATCAACCTGGTCCTGCTGACACACGCGCACGTCGACCATTCGGGAAATCTGCCTAACCTGTATCGGGAAGGGTATGAAGGGCAAATATTGTGCACGGAACCAACCTTTGCACTTACGAATGTATTGCTTAAAGATGCGGCTTCGCTGAATCAGAAACGCATCAACGATCTGAATGCCAGCAAAAAGCAGCGGGTAAAGGAACGCCAGTTGCAGCTACAGAAAGATTTGTACCTGGATAAGCAGGTTCGGGAGTCGATGGAAAATGTTGTCCCGATTGCTTTCAACCGAAAGTTTCGGGTGGCTGATGGGGTCGACGTTACCTTTATTCCGGCCGGGCACCTGCTGGGCGCTGCCCACATACTGATCAATATAGTAGAAGGGGGCGTTCGGAAAAGTATCTGTTTTTCAGGTGATATTGGCCGCAAGAACTATCCACTGCTGGTCGATCCGGCTCCTGTACCTCCAGTCGATTATTTAATTTGTGAGAGTACGTATGGCAACCGCCTGCATGATAATCACCTCTCGCCCGAAGATACGCTGGCCGATATTATTCAGCGGACCTGTATCGATATGCCGGGTCGACTCATTATTCCGTCGTTCAGTGTAGGCCGCACACAGGCATTGCTCTATACACTCAACCGATTGTATACCGAGCGCAACTTTCCGCCCATCAAGGTGTTTTCGGATAGCCCGATGGCGTTCGAAAGTTCCAAGATTTATATGCAGCACGTGCGTATGCTGAACACAGAGGCCCGGGAGTTTTACAAAGAAAACGAGACCTTGTTCGACTTTGAGAATTTTCAGTTTCTGGAGTCGTCGAAAGCCAGCAAAGCCGTTTCGAATTACAATGAGCCGTGCATTATCATTTCATCGTCGGGCATGGTGCAGGGGGGACGGGTCGAATACCATGTTGCCGAGAATATCAGTAACCCCTATGCCACCATTCTGATCATTGGCTATTGTGCAGAAGGAACACTTGGCTGGCGGCTGTTGAATGGCCAGCAAACTCTGAGTATCAAAGGGAAAGATCATCAGGTGCTGGCAAACATTGAGAAAATAGATGTATTTAGTGGTCATGGCGACCGAAACGATCTGATTAATTTTGTTGGAATGCAATCGCCCGACACGCTCAAATCGATTTTCCTGGTTCATGGCGAATTTGAGAGCATGGAGTCCTTCCGCGACACACTGGCCGAAGAAGGATTTCCTCAGGTGATTATTCCGAAAAAAGGAGAAACCTATGAATTATAAGTAGTGAGGAGTTAGAAGCGAGGAGTGCGAATGCTGACGCATCAAGAAAAATAAACGTCAGCATTCGCACTCCTCGCTCCTAATGCCCCGCTTCTAACAACTACTTCATGAGAACGTATCTTGATTTTGAAAAACCCATTGCCGACCTCGAAGCGCGGCTGGAAGAAACGAAAAAACTGGCTCAGAGCAGCAACGTGGATGTGAGTGAAGCGGTCGCTATTCTGGAACAAAGTATCGACAAACTCCGGCAGGAGATTTTCCAGAATCTGACACGATGGCAACGGGTTCAACTGTCACGGCATCCTGATCGACCTTATACGCTCGACTACATTTCGCTCATGTGCGATCAGTTTATCGAACTGCATGGCGACCGTACGGTTCGCGACGATCCGGCCATGGTGGGCGGTTTTTGCGAGTTGGGTGGCCAGACAGTGATGATTATTGGTCAGCAGAAAGGGCGGAATACGAAACAGCGTCAGCACCGTAATTTTGGCATGCCAAACCCCGAAGGATATCGGAAAGCTCTACGGCTGATGAAATTGGCTGAAAAATTCAATAAGCCGATCATTACCATGATCGACACACCGGGGGCTTTTCCGGGGTTGGAAGCGGAGGAGCGCGGTCAGGGTGAAGCCATTGCCCGGAACCTGAAAGAGATGTTCATGCTGACCGTTCCGGTGATCTGCATTATCATTGGCGAAGGGGCGTCGGGTGGAGCCCTCGGTATTGCCATTGGCGACCGGGTATGGATGCTTGAAAATACCTGGTATTCGGTGATCTCGCCGGAAAACTGTTCAACAATTTTGTGGCGGAGCTGGAACTTTAAGGAGCAGGCAGCCGAGGCCATGAAACTGACCGCCCGTGACATGCAGCTTAACAAGCTGGTCGATGAAATTATCGAAGAGCCTGTTGGCGGAGCCCATAATGATCATCAGGCAATGGCCAACCACCTCAAAGAGGTTATTCTGTCGGCTCTGGCCGAGCTGAATGCCCTATCGCCCGAAGAGCGCATCAATCAACGGATTGAAAAGTTCTGCGAAATGGGCGTCGTTGTTGAATAAATTGTTTCAGGTTGGCTGATATACAGGCTATTTTGAGTCGGTCAGCCTGAAACCTCAAGTCATATAATTGTGAAAAATTTAATTTTTGACCTCGGCGATGTGATCATCCCGATTGATTTGACGGCCCCCGTTCGGAATTTTGCTATGCTGGCCAATTTGCCGGAAGATGAAGTCTGGGCAATCTGGAAGCAGCACGACTTTATCAATCGATACGAAACGGGGCTGATCGACGATATGGCTTTTCGGACGCAGATTCGGCAGTTACTGAAGAACGATAGTTGGGCTGATGAGGTGATCGATACAGCCTGGAATACCGTTTTGCTGGAACTTCCCGTTGAGCGTGTCGAACGGATCAAAGAACTGAAAAAAGGCTATCGGTTATTTCTGCTCAGCAATACTAGCCCTATCCATATCAAGCATGTAAATGGTGTGCTGACTGGCTTGAATCAGCCAACGCTGGAAGATCTTTTCGAGCATGTGTTTTATTCCTACGAAGTAGGCATGGCTAAACCGTCGCCCGACATCTATCAGCATGTTTTAGCTGAAGCGGGACTTGTTGCCTCAGAAACCGCTTTTTTTGACGATAATGCGGCAAACATCAAAGCGGCCGCTGCGTTAGGTATTCAGGCTGTGCATGTACAGCCGCCTAAAACGATTATAGACTATTTAAAGGATATATAAGTATGTATGGTGTATGCTATAGGATGTAGCTATCAAGCGGGTCAACCATACATCCTATAGCAGACAGCATACATAATCGATCATGAGCCCTCGCACCCGTACTTACCTCCTGCATGGAGGTCTTTTTTTAATCACGCTCATTACCACCACCTTGGCGGGAGCCGAATGGATGTTTGGGCGATTTTTTATTCCGTCTGAAGGCATGCCTTCGCTGGGCTGGAATGAATTTCTGGCTGGGTTTCAGTTTTCAATACCGTTTCTGGCTATTCTGACTGTGCATGAGTTTGGGCATTATTTCACCGCCAGGGCCAATCGTGTACGGGTAACGTTACCCTTTTATATTCCGCTCTGGATTGGTATTGGCCAAAGTATTGGTACGCTGGGAGCTTTCATTCGGATTCAGGACTATATCAATAGCCGTCGGAAATACTTCGATATTGGAATTGCAGGGCCATTGGCCGGATTTGTACTGGCATTGATTGTGCTATGGTATGGGTTTACGCATTTGCCCCCACCCGAATTTATTTTTACAATCCATCCAGAATACCAGAAATGGGGCCTCAATTATGGTTTATATGCTTACCAGAACTTACCGGAAGGGGCCGCTATAGGATTAGGGGATAACCTGTTGTTTCACTTCTTCAAAACTTATGTTGCCGATCCGGCCCGTGTGCCACACCCGTACGAGATGGTGCATTACCCGTACATACTGGCGGGTTATCTGGCGTTGTTTTTTACCTCACTGAACCTCATCCCGATTGGTCAACTGGATGGGGGGCATATTCTGTACGCGCTGATCGGGCGTAGGCGGTTTCAGTGGGTAGCGCCTGTGTTGTTTATTGGGTTCGCGTTTTACGCCGGATTAGGGGCCTTTAAACCAGCCGATTTTGCTGTCCCAACCGATGAAGCGTTTTTCTCGCAATTGGGCAATTTTGCACTGTATATTATCTTTTTGTATCTGGCTTTTGGCCGTATCAGCGATAACCGAACCACAAACCTGCTGATTACATTGAGTGTAGTAGTAGGGCAATTGATCGTGTCATGGATGATACCAACCGTGAACGGCTACTTTGGCTTTACCGTATTTGTGTTTGTATTGGGCCGGTTTCTGGGCGTTTATCACCCCGAAACGGAACTGGAAGAGCCACTGGATGGAAAGCGTCAGGTGCTTGGTTGGATAGCACTGCTAATCTTTGTAATTTGTTTTAGTCCGCAGCCATTTTTAATTTCATAACCAACCTCATTGTCAACCCTGGTAGGGAATTCGGCAAGCCTGTTGGCTGTCCCTGATTAACCCAGACGAAGAACCGCTTAGCGTTTAGCCCGTTCAACGAGCTTACCAATGTCACTGCTGATTTGCTGGATGAAGTTGAGTTGCTCCAGTAATGAAGTGTCGTATACGGTTGATACTGACGGCACAGAGTCCGACACAATGGTCTCAGAAGCAGGTTTGGCTTCGGCAGAGTCTAAACGACGCAGGCTTTCGGTTAACGTATGCAGTGCTCTTTTTACCGGGCGTAAGACCGCAGCAGGGTATGTTTTGGTTTCTCCGTTGAGTTGAGCCGAGGTAATGGTAGCGACATTGGCCGATAACACATGGTTCAGCACAACAAATTCGTAGATCAGTTTTTCGTTGCGTTGTTTGTGTTTAGGTTCCGAAAGCATACGCTCGAAAGCCGACCCCAGGTTGGCTGAGGTTACGTAAACCTCTTTTCGGGCTAGTTTGTAATCAACCAGCGCAATTGGGCGTCCAGACAGGCTATCGAGCAGGAGCTGAATATACCGAATGTTGGCCTTTAGTACCGCTTTCATCGGCTTCAGTAGTTGCTCCGACTCCCACTGCGGAAAGAGCAGATACCCGGCTATCAGGGCAATAGTCCCCCCCAGGAATGTATCAAATAAACGTTCTTCGGCTACGCCTACATAGCTGACACCCAGGAAGCTGAATAAGATAAGTACAAACGGCGTGACGCAGATCACCATCACAATGTAATAGGTTCGCTGCGTACTGTAGGTGCCCAGCATAAACAGCACCATGAACCAGAAATGAATGGTTTTGTCGGGAATGAATGTCAGCACCAGAACGCCCATCAGACCACCCACCAGTGTACCGATGATGCGTTCGATATTTCGCTGTTTAGTCAGGCTAAAAGCTGGTTTTAAAATAACAGCGATGGTCAGCAGCACCCAGTAGCTATGGTGGCCGTAGGGTAGGAGTTTGGTCAGGACAAAACCAATCAACATCGCCAGCGATAGGCGAACCGCATGCCGGAATACGGCCGAGCCGAACGTAAGGTTGTCCCGAAACGATTTGAGGTCAATTTCCTGGTGTGATACAAATCGACCATATTCCAGATTATCAGCCTGAACAGGATCAATAACGGGCATCGCCAGGTTGTTCTGTAAGGTTGTCAATCGTTGGCTGACATTTCGCAGGCTGACCAACACTTTTTTTAGTACCAGTGTGCTCCCTTCCTGATCGCCCAGCGAATCGATCCGCCGTTTTAACCGATCCAGGGCGAGGGTCATATCGTCGGCCTGATGCATAGGGATCGGAACCGGCGATTGAATAGCTAACCCAATATGGTCGAGGGAAACGGATAAATAACGAATCAACCGGGCAATCTTTTCCAACACCCCCGACCCACCGAACCGTTCACGAATGGCGGCATAATCGTAATACATGGCCGTAATCTGTTCATACAGGTCGACCACATCCACAAAGGTAAGCAGGAGCAACCGGCCCATTCGGGTCGATTCGGCTACAATACGACGACTTTTGAACAAGACTTCCCGAACGGCATCCTGTTTTTCACTCACCACGACCTGCTGGGTAATGAGCCGTCGGTAGTCTTCGTCCAGATTGGTCGAAATGGTGTAAAAATCGGCTTTGATGGCCATCAGTTTTGCCATCTCATGAATGCATTGGCCGAGTGCCTGTTGTGCCAGACGATAGGGCTGTAATCGGGTTGCCAATAAACTGATTCCGGTATACCACAGCCCACCGATAAGCACGCAAAGGCTCTCGTGGATAACTCCAGCTGCGTCGAGTGGGCGATCGAGCATCAAGATCATGATCAATACAGCCGCCGTTCCGACCGAGGTAGCCCGATTGCCATAGATTCCCAGCATGGAGAAGAAAAAACTGAACAGCAGAATTTCAGCCCCCAGGATATACGCATTCATCCGGGCGAAGCCTGTAATAAGCGTCACCAGAAACGCAAACAGAACGGTAACGGTCATGCCATTACGTCGGTGGGCAACGGGGCCCGGAGCATCGCTGATGCTCACATTTAAAGCGCCCAGCGACATAGCCAGGCCCGTTTGAAGCTGACCGAACTGCATGAACAGCAGCGAAGGCAGCAAAATAGAGAGCGTAGTACGCAACCCGTCAGAAAAGTACTGACTGGACAAGAAGTAACTGACCTGCCGGGTGCGTTTGTTCATGCGGTGAGTAAAATTGGTTAGATCGCGGAAGAAACATCGGACTTTCGTTCGCCAATCTGTTGCCGCCACATGGCGTAATATAGGCCTTTCTGCGCTAACAATGCATCGTGGTTGCCGGTCTCAACAATCTTTCCTTTTTCAAGAACAAAAATGGTGTTGGCGTGCATTATTGTTGATAAACGGTGGGCAATTAAAATCGTAATTTGCTCATGAAGTGCCGAAACGTTTCGAACGGTATCGGTAATTTCTTCTTCGGTAAGCGAATCAAGGGCAGAAGTTGCTTCATCAAAAATCAGCAGACGTGGATGCCGAACCAATGCCCTGGCAATTGACAGCCGTTGTTTTTCCCCACCCGACATCTTTAGCCCTCCTTCGCCAATAGGGGTGTCGAGACCTTTCCCGGATCGGGTTAACAGATGTTCGGCGGCTGCTTTATCCAGCGCATCGAGCAGGTCGGCCTCGGTGGCATCGGGTTTGACGAAAACCAGGTTTTCGCGGATGGTGCCCGAAAATAAATGCGTTTCCTGGGTAACAAACCCAATTTGCCGACGCATGGGATTGAACCGGAGATCTTTGGTGGAAATATCGTTATAATAAATTTCACCATCAACAGGTCGGTACAAACCCACCAGCAGTTTAACCATAGTCGACTTACCCGAGCCCGATGGCCCAACAAACGCAATGGTGTCGCCTAGTGATGCTTCGAATGATACCCCATCGATGGCGTTCTGAGCGGCTCCTGTATGCCGGAAAACCACATTCTCGAAGCGCAGATGTTCGATAGGACCTACTTCAACGGCAGCTTCCGGGTTCCGCTCGATGGGTTTATCCATTAATTTTTCGAAGCTGTTCAATCCCGCTTCGGCTTCCCGATAGGCCAGAATGATGTTGCCCAGATCCTGTAGTGGATTGAAGATCGAGACGGAAATGAACTGCATGGAAATCAACTCGCCGGTGCTGAGCACATTCCGAAAAATGAGCCACAGTAGGGTGAATAACACCGACTGTTTCAGCACGTTCAGCGTTGTGCTTTGCCAGAACGTCAGCAGTCTTACTCGACGGACTTTGGTCATTTCCAGATCAAAAATTCGGGCCGTCAGGCCTTTCAGTCGACGGATTTCAGGAAAGGTCAGGCCAAGGCTTTTGATCAGCTCGATGTTCCGCAGCGATTCGGTAATAACCCCCGAAAGCAGCGCCGTTTCCCGATTGATAGTGCGCTGCGTGGTTTTGATTTGCTTGCTGAGCAGACCCGTTAAACCACCCAGAAGTAAGACGCCAATCAGAAAGACGGGGATAAGTGCCCAGTGTTTCGTGATGGCGTACCAGATTAGAAACCCCATACCGACAACGGACGAGAATAGTACATTGACGAAGGAGTTGATAAACTTCTCGGTGTCGGTCCGAACCTTTTGCAGTGTCGATAGCGTAGCCCCACTACTTTGATCGCCAAATTCCTGGTACGATAGCCGGAGTGTTTGGCGCAGCCCTGCATCGAAAATATCGGTTCCAAATCGCTGAACAACCAGGCGGGTGAAGTATTCCTGAAACGCTTTGGTGATGTTCGACAGAATGGCTACGCCAATAGCAATAGCCAGCAAGTGCAGTACGCCATTGACTTTTTCTGAGTCAGTTTTCTGACCTGGATGAGTGGCGTACTGGTCAATGATTTTACCGAAAATGATGGGATCGACCAGGGCAAGAATCTGAGCAACACCCGCCAAAGCCAACGCAGCCAGCGCCAACCACCGATAAGGCTTTAGATACTGCCAGAGAATGCGCATAATTATGATGTATGAACTAGGATGTATGATGTATAACTAGAAAATGCATCATACATCCTAGTTCATACATCAATAATTGTCCAGTTCCTGAATACGGGCCAGGTGGCGACCGCCTTCAAAGGGCGTATCCAGCCAGATCTGAACCAGCTTCAGCGCTGTTTCCTGACTCATCATCCGTTCGCCCAGCGAAATCACATTGGCATCGTTGTGCTGCCGACACAACCGAGCCGACTCCTCATTCCAGCATAGTCCACAACGAACGCCCCGAACTCGATTGGCAGCTATGGCTTCACCATTGCCTGATCCACCCAGTACAACACCACGTTCGACGTCACCAGCAGCAACGGCTTCGGCAACCGGACGGATAAACAGGGGATAATCGACAGAAGGTGTGGCGGCATAGGTTCCCTTATCGATTACATCGTGACCCAGGTCGATAAGCATTTGTTTGATGGCTTCTTTGTACTGGAAACCGGCATGATCGGAGCCAATGGCAATTTTCATCTGGTAAGCTTGATTAGTAAAAAGTAAATGTATTCCCGCAAAATTAGCCTGTAGTTTGATGGCTTAGGCATGAATACGAAGAAAAGTCTTACGCTACGATGCTTTTCTATCGTTCATTGTAGCACAAGACTTTTGATTAAGTGGGAACACCGTGTTAGGGATGGAGGTATTGATTTACAATTGATTGTAAAATGGAGTCTGTGAGAGGCTTGGCGTAATATCCCTTAATGTCTGGCAACAGGGCTGCCCGTTTGGTATCGAGTGGGTTGAGTGAAGTGGTCAGCACCAAAACGGCATGCTGGCATTTCAGTTGATCATCCAGTTGCTGATATCGTTCCAGAAACTCGAACCCATTCATGCCCGGCAGGTTAATATCCGTCAGAATAAAATCAGGACGTACATAGTCAGGGTGGGCGGTATCAGTCAGGTACCGCAGGGCTTCCGCACCGGTTGTGGTAATCCGTACCTGATCGCACAAGCCAGAGTCGTCGATCACGATTTGATGCAGAAAGTTATCGTCGGGGTCGTCGTCAACCAGCAGAATGCACCGAATCGGTTTGGGCATAATGATGCGTCGTTTTGATGTTTTTAGGAATAGTAAAGTAAAAAGTAGAACCTATACCCGGTTCACTCTCAATCCAGATTTGGCCACCGTAAATATGAACAACTTTTTTACAGGTTGCTAATCCGATGCCTGTGCCTGAATATTCATGTCGCCCATGCAGCCGTTGGAAAATCTGAAAGACCCGGTCGAAATATTGAGGCTCAATCCCAATGCCATTATCGCGTACCGCAAAACAGAACTGATCCGACTCGTCAACAGCCCGAATTGTAATCTGTGGCGAAATACCTGGTTTTCGGTATTTCAGGCTGTTCGATATTAGATTTTGAAACACCTGTTTCAGGTCAGTAGGATGGGCCTTAATGATAGGGAGCGGCCCGACATCCAGTTTGGCGCCACTGACCTGAATTTCTTCCTGTTGCTCTTCCAGTACTTCTGCAACGATCTGATTCAGATGAACCTGTGTAAACACTACATTCGAACCCACACGCGAAAAGTCAAGCAGATCGTCGATCAGGGTACGCATCCGTTCGGCCGCACTCATCGAAATGGTGATCAGTTTACGGGCATCTTCAGAAAGCTGTGGTGCATACTTATTGTTTAATAAATTGAGGTAATTGAAAATGGTTTTTAAAGGTGACTGCAGATCATGCGAAGCCACATAGGCAAACTGCTGCAACTCTTCGTTCGACCGGGTCAGCTCCAGAACGGCTTGTTGCCGAAAGGATAACTCACGCTCGTATTCTTTCGATGTACGGAGGCCCACGGCTTCATTGAAATACCGAAATAGCGCCAGTACCGTAGCAATAGAGACGAGGCCAGTCAGAAAGCGCACCAGGGCGCTGATCCGGTAAATGGGTACCCAGAAAATGATGGCATCCAGCAGGTGAGTTAGCCCGCAGAGTAGAATAAATGCACCAAAGAGCCAGAAAACGCCTGGTAACGGTACTCCTTTTTTGACAAACAAATACCGAATCAGAATGAGCGGAATGACCATATAGGCCAGCCAGATCATCAGATCGGAGCCAATATAGAGCCAGCCATGAAAATCGGTCCAGTTGCCGCAAAACCAGCGGGGAGGCCAGTCGCTCGAATCAGTGAGTCGTCGGAAAAAGTCAATGACCTGCTCCATAAGAAGACCTTAAAAGTACAGTTTACGTAAACGGTAGACTTGGTTTTAATCATTAAAGGTACTTCGGTAAATTAAATAATTGTGGTCAGAATGAACAAAAAAGTTAATTGTATCGGTTTGAGGGAATAAGTGCAAAGGTCATGCCGATGCTCTGCACGACGCAAACACATTTAAACTTGTTCGACAACGGGAAGGCGGGTAACTTGCACCGTCTTTCTGTCAGACAACAATCCGTTTTCTAATGATTCCTGCAACTAACCAGCGTCCGGCTGCTACCATTCTGTTTATATTCGGCGGCAGTGGCGATTTGAACCTGCGTAAACTTACTCCCGCTCTCTACAATCTTTACCTCGACAAATACCTGTCTGATCGGTTCGCCGTTGTTGGGCTGGGTCGGAGCAATTATACGGATGAGTCGTTTCGGGAGCGCCTGCTCGAAGGGGTCCAATCGTTCTCCCGTCGGAAGAATGGCCCTGATGATACCTGGAAGTCGTTTGCTCCTATGGTATCGTATCTTCAGATGGATGCTGGGGATAAAGCCTCTTACACGAAATTGTCAGATTTTGTCGCTGGCAAAGAGAAAGAGTGGGGTGTTCAGGCCAATGTGGTGTTTTACCTGGCGGTGGCCCCTCAACTGGTGCCGGGTATTGCCACCAATCTAGGAAAACTTCCTCTCTGTGGGGATAAATCGCGGGTGCGGATTGTGGTTGAGAAGCCCTTCGGACGTGACCTCAAAACGGCACAGGAGTTGAATGCGCTGCTGGGCGGGTTGTTTGCCGAAGAGCAGATTTACCGTATCGATCACTACCTGGGAAAAGAAACGGTACAGAATATTCTGGCCCTTCGGTTTGCCAACTCGTTGTTCGAGCCGATCTGGAATCGTCGTTATGTCGATTATGTACAGATCACAGCAGCTGAAACCGTAGGATTGGAAGGTCGTGGCGGGTATTATGAAGGCTCCGGTGCGCTGCGCGATATGATACAGAATCACCTGCTTCAGGTCTTGTGTATGGTTGCTACGGAAGCACCGATCTCGTTTGATGCCAACGAGGTTCGAAACAAAAAAGTGGATGTCTTGAATGCCATTCGGCGTATAAAGCCCGAAGAGGTGAAAGACATGGCTGTACGTGGGCAATATGGCCCCGGTGAAAAAGACGGCAAGCCGATTCCGGGTTACCGGGAAGAAGAAGGGGTCAAGCCTGATTCAACGACCGAAACGTTTGCCGCTGTCAAGCTGTTTGTCGATAACTGGCGTTGGGAGGATGTACCTTTCTACCTGCGAACGGGGAAGTCGTTGCCCGAAAAAGCGACGGTCATAACCATTCAGTTCAAGCCCGCTCCCTATTACGCTTTTCCATCCGAAGCTACCCATAGCTGGCAGTCGAACCGGCTAACGATCGGTATTCAGCCCGGCATGGATATTCGGTTGCGGTTCCAGGCCAAGCGGCCCGGTCAGACACTCGCCATCGACCCGGTTGAAATGGTGTTTAGCTACAAAGATGCCTATGCTGGTCAGGAGCCCGAAGCCTACGAGACGTTGCTGCTCGATGTAATGACGGGCGATGCCACGCTGTTTATGCGGGCCGATCAGGTCGAAGCCGCCTGGAAAGTGGTTACGCCCATTCTGGATGCCTGGGAGTCCGAAACGCCCGACTTTCCTAACTACGCACCGGGTTCCTGGGGCCCCGAAGCGGCTATGCAACTGGTTGAAAAAGATGGTTTTCACTGGATGATGAAATAAGTGAATGGTTTATAGTGGACGCATCCGCCAATTTTAAACTCTGAATAGAAAACGGTAAACTGTTACTATGACCAGCCAACTTGCTGCCCTTTTTGTCGACGATCAGACGCTGCCGTGGGAAACGGTAGGCGAGGGGGTAAAGCGTAAAATTATGACTTACGATGCCAACCTGATGATGGTCAAAGTAGCCTTCGAGACGGGTGGTATCGGCACACCGCACAGCCACTATCATACACAGATGAGTTATGTGGCTAGCGGGGCTTTCGATATTACCATCGGCGACGAAACACGTACGGTTCGAGAAGGTGATGCCTATTACATTCCATCGAATGTCTGGCACGGGGCTGTCTGCGTCGAAGCGGGTGTACTGGTGGACATCTTTACGCCTATGCGCGAAGACTTCGTTAATAAATAAGGCTTTTTAACACGAAGGTACAGCGCACACAGAGAGATAACTAATAACACTCTGTGTGCGCTGTACCTTCGTGTTAAAACCCAAACTATTAATTTATGCAACTGATTGTAAAAAAGAATCCAGCCGACCTGGCAAAAGCAGCGGCAGAATTTATTACAAAGCGGATCAAAGACGTACTTAAAAAACAGGATCGGTTTACGATTGCGCTTTCGGGGGGCAGCACACCCAAAGCCTTACATGAACTGCTGGCTAAATCGCCTTATGTCGAGCAAATTCCATGGTTACAGTTGCATGTCTTCTGGGGCGATGAACGTTACGTACCGATCGACGATCCACAGAGTAATGCCGGTATGGCCTATGATACGTTGCTGGGCCACGTCTACACGCCTGAATCGCAGATACACGTTTGGCGCACTGACCTGGAGCCTGATGCCGCTGCGGCCGATTACGACCGGGTCCTACATGATTATTTCGGGGAATCCGGCCCAACATTCGATCTGGTACTGCTCGGCATGGGCGATGATGGGCATACCCTCTCTTTGTTTCCCGGCACCGAAGTCGTTCATGAACAAACGGCCTGGACAAAAGCCTACTTCCTAACCCAGCAGACTATGTACCGGCTTACGCTGACTGCGCCTATTGTGAACCGGGCCAGTTGCATAGCCTTTCTGGTGGCTGGACCCAAGAAAGCGGCACCGCTTAAGGAAGTGCTGGAAGGTGAATACAATCCAGACCAATACCCATCGCAGGTTATCAAACCAACGCAGGGCGAACTTGTCTGGCTGGTCGATGCCCAGGCAGCTGAATTGATAACAAAGAAATAAACTGAAATTGAACCGCAAGGACGCGAGGGCGCAAAGAACAGTTTATTAGTTTCCAATTCTTTGCGTCCTCGCGTCCTTGCGGTTCAATCAGTTGCAACGTGTTATAAGAATATCTGCCATGAACACCGTCGTTTTTGAGTCACCACTGGGTTTGGTTCGTGTATCGGGTGATGTCGATGGTGTCTCGGTAATTTCCTGTACTGATGTGTCTCAAACCGAAGGTGCATCGGTAAACAAGCCAGATCAGGCAATGGCTGAGCCGGTTCAGCAGGCAGTACAGCAATTGCAGGAATACTTTGCCGGGTCGAGACAGACGTTTGATTTTCTGCTAAACCCAGCAGGGACCGAATTTCAACAAACGGTTTGGAAGGCGCTGCTCGATGTGCCGTTTGGGACAACACAATCCTACCTGGCCTTATCCCGACGGATTGGCGATGAAAAAGCGATTCGGGCCGTAGCAGCCGCCAACGGACGCAATCCTCTCTGGATCGTCGTGCCCTGCCATCGGATCATTGGTTCAGATGGGTCATTGACAGGGTATGCTGGTGGACTATGGCGGAAGAAGTGGTTGCTGGAACATGAAGGAGCCTTCGCCAAATCGTCGCAGTTGAGTCTGTTCTAATGTAGAGATGCCATACCTGGCGTCTCCTGAACAGATGGTCTTAAAACAATTCACTCAAATAGACGGCTACCCCTGCTGCGATTCGGAATGAAGTGACATCGGCCTTTTGGTTGAGATCGAAGCCGTTCAGCGAGACGGGGTATTTGCCCAGGGTCTGAAAGCTGCCATTTAAGGTGATGGCTACCGGAAGCGATACAAAATACTGAAGGCCAGCCCCCACATGTAAACCTCCGCCTTTAAAAAGCAAATTATCCCGCCCTCCACTTACATTGAGTACCTGATCGGCTTTGCCGGTTTGGTATACATAACCAAGTTCGGCATAAGGACGTAAAGCGCGGGTG
Organism: Spirosoma aerolatum; assembly: GCF_002056795.1. Lineage (NCBI taxonomy): Bacteria > Pseudomonadati > Bacteroidota > Cytophagia > Cytophagales > Cytophagaceae > Spirosoma > Spirosoma aerolatum. Next base: position 2,986,582 of record NZ_CP020104.1, read on the forward strand.
GTCGCCGAGAAGTTGAAACGAACCCCGCCCGTCAGGTGGGAAAAATGAAACGATTTGCCTGCAATTTTATCGGGGTTCAGACTTGTGTAGTCGTACTGGCCGAAGACTTCATACCGTTGGTTCAGACCATACCCAATCCGCCCGCCAATGCCAGGGCCGGAGCCTGCATTTTCGTCCAGAAATTGAAAATAATCCGACGACCAGCCCATGTAATGCCCCTGCAAACTCAGGTTCAGCCCTTCGGTAGTCGACCTTTGGCGGATGGTTTGTGCCTGAAGATTGTTGAAAGAAAGTAAGCTCAGGCAGAGAAGTAAACAAGAAAAGCGAAGGAATTGCATGAGGATGATGCGTTAAATGAGGTGAATAAATGGTTAGAGCTAAAAATTCAGGACATCGTCGCCAGTGCGAACCTCGAAGGTTTGTCCGGGGCGAAACACAACCGCCTGCCCTTTGGCTTCGTCGCTGATCGTGGCTGATCGGAGGGCGATTCGTTTGCCATTGACGGCCTCAACGCTATTGATACGAAACTCCAGTAAACTCCGTTTGCGGAACATTTCGCCATCGGCTCGTTTGATGCGACTTACTTCGCCATAAGCGGTAGCCCCACTCTGAATAACGACTTCGCCATCACTGATAACGGGTTCAGTAACCCGAAAACGAATGGATTGGCCTTCCTGTGAGGCATCCGACGACAGCCCTTCTACCAGCGCCAGGTTTACTCGCAAACGTCGGATGATAATTGCTTTTCGAACCGTTGTTTTCGGAGTAACCGTCTCAGATACAGATTCGGATTTGGTCGCTGGGGCGGCTGGATTGGCAGGCGTTTCCGATGGCGTAACTGGTGATCCAGTACCCGATTTTTTAACCTCTGCTGGCCCGGCTACGTATTGTCTGGGGAGTACAGTTTTCGGTTGGGGTACCTTCTCTTTTTTCTCTACTGGGGCAGGTGCCACCGTTTTGGGTTGGGTAGGTAGAGGAACTGAAACGGTGGTTGGTGTTTCCTGAGCCAGTGTAACCTCAGTCGGATGTTGATCGGTCAGTGTTTCGGGTTGCTTAGGCTTCGGTTTTACATCCTGTTTAGGCACAACCGTCTGTGTTTGATCGGCTGTGGTTTGGGGCTTGTCGGTTTGGTCGAAAACGATCAGGCCAATGAACAGAAGCGCCACCAGCGTAAGGCCTCCTGCCAGTAACGTTTGCCAGTTGTCGGAAGCCCAGCGCATAGCTGGTTGACTCCTGCCAGACTCGGTGGCGGCTGGCGTTACTTTTGTTTCGGCCAGTACCGTTTGCCGAACAGGCTGGATATTCCACACATCGGTTGTTGGTGCAGTTGTTGAAGCGGCTAGTTTGGAGGGATCGAGGATGGCCAGTTGCGAATAATACGGTTGGAGTGCCTTCTGAAACTCTTTGGCATCGGCAAACCGCTTGGTCGGATTTTTATCGAGGGCTTTGTGGACAATGGCTTCCAGTTCTTTGGGCACCTGTGGATTCAGCTTCCGAAGCGCAGTGGGTTTTTCCTGAACAATAGCCTGCATCAGCGCGTAGTCGGTACGGCTGGCAAATGGAAGTTTCCCCGATAGCAATTCATACAGGAGAATACCCATCGCGTAGATGTCGGAAGCCGCCGAGGGAGCTTCTCCCTGCACCAGTTCGGGCGCCATGTATTCGAGCGTGCCAACGATGCGGTTTACCTGAGTCAACCGTTGGTTGCCGATCACGCGGGCAATGCCAAAATCCATCAGCTTTACCGTTCCCTCGGGAGTCAGCATCAGATTGGCGGGTTTGATGTCACGGTGTAAGATCCCTTTCCGGTGGGCATGAGAAAGGCCCTCAAGACCCTGTCTGACAATTTCGGCGGCTACTGGAGCGGGCAATGCCCCTGCTTTGCGAATCAGTGCTTCCAGGCTGTCGCCCTCCACAAATTCCATGGCCATGAAATAGTCCGACCCATCCTGCAAAAAGTTGTAAACGACGGCTATGTTGGGATGGTTGAGCCGGGCCAGAATCAGCGCTTCGTTGCGGAAACGTTCCATAAACGAGGTCTGGCTGACGAGGTGCGTATGTAACATCTTAACAGCTACAGGACGTTCGAGATGTGTATCGGTGGCCTGATAAACGGTACCCATCCCGCCCTCGCCCAGCAGCGATTCAACGCGGTAATGGTGGATTAATCGGCCTCTCATGGGGGATTGCATGGTGGTAGTCATTGAGGAAGTTCGACATCACGAGTGAAAGGTAAATCGAATTCGCGGGTTTCTTTGGGTGTAGTTCCTGGGTCGGCGTCGGTACGTTCGGCCAGTACAATCGTAATGTTGTCATGCCCTCCCCGACTCTTAGCCATAGTCACCAGTTCGTCGGCAGCATCGTGAAGATCGGCCTGTTGCAACACGCGGATAAAATCGGCTTCCAGGCAGTACTCATACAGGCCATCGGAACAGAGCATCAGTCGATCGCCCTGATCGAACGGGAGAATGCAGCGCCCCAGATCGACCCGAATATCGGCTTTGGTGCCCATGGCCTGGGTGAGCACGTTGCGTTCCGGGTGGCTGGCTGCGGCTTCGGGTGTTATACCGCCTTTTCGCAGTAATTCCTGAATATAGGTATGATCCTGGGTTAACTGAATTAACTGTCCCGATTTAAACAGATAAGCCCGGCTGTCGCCAACATGGGCAAAATAAAGCTGATGGTCGTGGACAACAATAGCTGTGCAGGTGGTGCCCATACCCCGGAACGTATCGTGCAGTCGGGCTTCGTCAAAAATCTGGCGGTTGGCCACTTGAAACGCCCGACCCAGGTTTTTTTCGATGGTTTCGGTTTGCTGGAAATATTCCCGGTTTATGATTTCGGCGGCCATCTGACTCGCCACCTCACCGGCCAGATGGCCGCCCATGCCGTCTGCTACAAGTAGTAGATGCCCTTTTATTCGCCGAAGCCCTTCATCGGCCAGCCGGACAAACAACCCGGTATCTTCATTATTCTGGCGGACATTCCCCCGGTCGGAAACCACCACAGCGTTGATTTCATCGGCCGAAGGCGTAGGGGCTGGTGGCGTGGTTACCTGGGTTGGTTGGTCGAGTTCCGATTCGGCTGTTTCCGGCAGCGTTGTTGGCTCGTCTTGCCCAAATAGCCATTTGAAGAAATTTTTCATGCTGATGTCGTTGCTATCGGTCGAAATAACACTGATAAATGTCTTTAACTTGGGGTGGTATGGTGTATTGCTGTTCAACACCCCGGTAACGAATGGTAATGGGTGTGGGCTGACCAGGGGTTCGGTTTACCACAAATGGCTCCTGCGATTGCACGCTGCCATCGGGCAAAACCAGTTCAAGCTCATAATCAGCGTTAAGTACTTCGACTTTGACCTGCTCATACCGAACAGGCGGCTTTACAGGCGTATCTGTTGGGTGGTTGATTAATGCTGGCTCGTTCTGCGGACTATTCAGCCAAATCAATAAACCGATGCCCGCTACAATCGCAACCAGCCAGTACCGAAATGATTGACTGGAAAAAGACCATTCGACGGGGGGGAGGCTGAATTGGGCCAATGCTTTTTCGATGATAAAGCCCGATTGAATCGGGTGTTCCAGCAGCGATTCAATCGAATTGGCGGCTGGTCGTCTGGCCGAATTTACAGATAAACACTGGCAAATCAAGTTGGATAGCGCGGGCGAAACGGTTGGGTTAAGTAATTGAGCGCTTGTGAATTGTGCTCGTTCGATCTGTTGGCGTAGCAGTAGCGGATTGGTTGAATTGAACGGTAAATGGCCAGTTGTCATTTCGTAGAGCATAACGCCTAGTGCCCATATATCCGATTTGGAATCGACCTGCGCCCGAAACTGCTCAGGGGCCATAAATTCAGTGGTTCCAACGGCATACCCTACTTTCGTTAACTGAGGGCTGTACTGGCCTTTGGCAATCCCAAAATCGACTAGTTTAACCTGACCGTTGGGCTGAATCTGAACATTGGAAGGCTTCAGGTCGCGGTGTACAATGCCCATTTGGTGCAGGTATGCCATGGCGTTGGCAATCTGCTTGATGATTCGGGTGGCTTCTTCATTACTCAGTCGGCCTTTCCGTTGAATCAGCATCTCTAGCGACAAACCGTTAATCCATTCAATGACCAAAGCCGGGCGATCATCTAACGAGCTGAAATCGTACAGCGCAGCAATGTTCGGATGCGAGATCGAGGCTTGTACCAGGGCTTCGTTGCGGAACCGGGCGGCAAATTCGGGCCGGTACAACACTTTGACCGCTGCCTGTCGGCCTGTTTCACGATGAGTGCCCTTGAACACCTCACCCATACCACCGGCCCCTACATACTCAGTCAGGCGGTAGCCAGCAACAGTGCGGTTTAGGAAGGAGTGAGTGGGTGACATGACGTTGATTGATTTTTCGGTTGTTTGATTTCGGCTTACGGTAGCGAATGCCGTTGCGCTACCGTAAGCCGTTTTACTGTACTCTGTTTTTATTCAACCACTTGCCGACGGCCCATCAATTCCAGTCCGTATTTGATGGGGATAGCGAAGGTGATGCGTGTGGCATCGCCACTGTTGGTACTGGCAGAGAAGATACCGATTGTATTGCCATTTTTGTCGAATACAGGACCTCCGCTGTTACCTGCTCCCGTTGCGTTGGCAGTCAACTGATAGTAGTCGCCAAATTCGCTATAGTATGCGGCTGCTTTACCAGCGGCCTGGCCACGGATCAGCTTGCCAATGTAGCCGGGGGTTACCGTTGCATCAGGGACTTTCACAATCTGTGGATTACGGTTCGAGAAGTCGGACGAGTACTCACCGACGAATACATCGGGCGAAATACCAGGGTAACCCATTACTGTGATTGGCTGACCTGGAGCAATTGTTTTATCGGCATCGAGCACTTTTACTGGTGTGAGCGACTCGCCAATGTCGATCTTGATGACGGCCACATCATGTTTCTGCGAAACGATGGGCTTACCCTGTGCCGGAAACCGCTGTTCGTTTTTGTTGAACGTGACATCCATGTACGTGTTGACGCCATCGATGATTTTGCCCGACATCGGTTTCTTCCCAAAGAACTGGGTTTCGCCGGGTACCCACCGGAATTCCTGAACAGGCTGAGCACTGATTTCCCATCCTTTGGCCCCCTGAACCAGCAGAATGCCAGGGAAAGCATCCTGTGGGAAACTATAATATGAATTCCAGGCGGCTGCTACGTGCCGGTTTGTCATAATATGCCCCTGTGGCGACATTACAAATCCGGTTCCGCTGGCGCCTACCATCGCAATGGGTTTACCAACTGCTACATCACGTTTCAGGCCCAGCAGCGGTTCAATTTTGCCCGGTGCGGTTTCAATGTATACGGCCTTATTGATGATCGAACCATCTTTTAGCTTGATTGGCATATACTCGTGGTAAATGTCTTCGCCCGTCGTATGAACCAGTTTGTAGCCAAATTCGATGAACACAACTTTAGCCGTATTTTCTGAAGCGATTTGTTCGGGGCTCAGGCCATCCTTAACGGGTTCGATAATTTTCGTAGTGTCGTGCTGGTGAATCGTTATTGTTTTAACCTCTGGCTTGATTTTGTCTTTGAACGCATAGGCTAAACCAGAGAGGACAACCAGCAGGGCAGAAACGCCTACCAGCACCGACTTATTGGTTTTCCGGCGCTCGGTCATCATCATCCGCTCCACCGTTTGTTTGCCCAGGCCTACTTTGTGTGGAACCGCCACATCATTGTCATTGGCGGAAGCTGCCGCAACGGTTTCGGCAAGGCTCAGTTCAGTAGTTGGTTTGATAGACGTTGGAATGTCGACTACACGAGTGCTCATCATCAGCTCAGCCGGACGCGGATTCAAATCGAACTGGAACACCGGCCCACCCTGACCTAACTGGATTTCGTCGCCGGGTTGAATTGGGGCCGAACCGGCAATGCGGCTTTTGTTGACGAAAATTCCATTCCGTGAATTGTTATCGACTACCGTGAAGGCGAACTCCTTACCTGGTTCCCGAACAATTTTGCCGTGTTCGCGGGAGACGGCTGCGTCGCGTTCTGGGTCGAACCGTACCACATTGGTAGCTGCCCGGCCGAAGGTCAGTTCATTGTATTTCTTGTAATCGAATTCTTCGACTTGATTAGCTTTGGTGCCAGAGAGGTGGCGGATTACGTAGCGGTTTACAATCGTTGCCATGATTTCGTATCTATCTTGAGGTGAAAAGTTGTTGTCGTTTTGACTAATACAAAGTTGGCGGATTGGGCCTCGGTGGGAAATCGGGAAATGCCCGGATTTCCGTTCAGAAAAACCTATATTTTGTATCTATAGGAAAACCTGTAGATTTACGTAAAGAGTGAAAGGGCGGAAGAGTGAAAGAGTGATAAGGCTTTACTAGTGAGGTAGTTGCCTTGCTTGTTGGCCTTATCGCGCAACCTCCATCCGCTCTTTCGCTCTTTCACTCTTTCGCTCTTTTTTCCCCATGCGCTACCTCTTCTTTCTCTGCCTGAACTGTATGATGGCTGTTGCGCAGAACCCCATCATTGATTCGTTAAAGACCCAGCTAACCAAATTGCCTGCCGACAGCAATCGCGTAAAAACGATGCACGAACTGGCAACTAACCTGTGGTGGAATGGGTACGATTCACTGGCTCGACAGACACTGATGCAGGCGAGGCAGGTGGCCCGAAAAGTAGCCTATAAGCCAGGGGAAATCCGCGCCCGACTTGCGCTGGCTCGAATCGAAGCCGACTATCTGTCTGATACGAAATCGGCCCATGCTCAGTTAGACACAGCGTTGAAAATGGCTACGGCCATTCATGATTTATCGCTGGAGGGGCAAGTGTATTTACGACGGGCGCAACTCTATGAAAACATCATGGACAAGCTGCCTCAGGCCCGAACTCTCCTGGAGCAGTCACTGAAAAAATTTCAGCAGGCACATGACCAGAAATGGGAAGCGCAAGCCTATAACGAAATGGCGATCATGAAAATGGGCGAAGGCAACTATGTAGCGGCTATTAACCTCTGGCTGAATGCCCGACGCCTTCAGGAGAAGATTCAGGATTGGAAAGGCTTACGGTCGACGTTGCCAAATCTGGGTGCTGTATATATTAAACTCAATCGTTACGACGAAGCCATGGCCTGTTTTACCGAAGCAAAGGTTGTGGCCCAACGATTAAATGACCAGATGGTGCAGCACTTCCTAACAGGTCGGCAGGCGGAGATTCTGGAACGCAAAAAGCAGTATACCAAAGCGTTACCGCTCATGATAGGGTTAGTTAAAGCTTATTCTGATCCCTATCAGCCGGCTTCGCTGGCCAGGGCTTATGGCATAACCGGGCGATTGTATATTGAGCTTAAACAGTATGATAAGGCATTAGACTACAGCAGGCTGGCCCAGGCAACCTATCGGAAGACTGTAGAAGATACCCAGGATGTTGTTGAGCACAACGCGCAGAGTAATTTTGGAAAAATATATCTGGCTTTAAAACAGTATGATAAAGCGGCTGCTTCGGCTAAAGTTGGTCTCGATTGGACAAAAGGCGTGAAAGAGATGCGTCCCGAACGAACAGAATACATTCGACAATTGGCAGAAGCATACGACCATCTGGGCCAGCCAGCGAAGGCACTCACGTATTATAAATGGTACAAGGCGGAAGCTGATACCATGCTCAATGAAGAGGCTATGCAGAAGGCAACGGTTGCCAGTATGACCTATGAATTCGAGAAAAAACAGCAGGGTGTTCGGTTAAAACAGGCGCAGCAGGAAGCCCGGATTCAGTCGCTGGAAAACGATAAACTCGAACAACTTCGCAATTTCCTGATTGCTCTGCTGGTTGCGGCTGCGGGTATTCTGGGGTATGTGTTCTGGTCGAACCGGCAGTTGAAGGTTAAAAATGAAGAACTTTCGCAAAAGAACGCAGAGATCGAAGCAGCCCTCTATCGCGGCCAGACCATCGAACGCAAGCGGGTCGCCAGTGAATTGCACGACAGCGTGGCCGCCAAAGTATCTGCCCTGAAATGGCGATTCGAAGCCTTCGATACCGACAGTTTCGACGAACAGCAACTCCGAGAGCACAACCGGTTGCTGGATCACCTGGGTGAGGTATACGACGATATACGGGCCATCTCGCACAACCTTATGCCGGAAATTCTGGAAAAGCAGGGATTGCAGGCTGCCCTCATTAAGCTGACCGATACATTGAATGTCCAGAATCGCACGAAGTTTCAGCTAGCCGTAGAAGAGTCGGGGGAGGATGTGCGGGGGAAAACGGCTTATGAACTCTACGCCATCACACTCGAACTGGTCAACAACATCCTCAAGCATGCCAAAGCGCGTCAGGCCGATATTACGCTGGCCCGTCAGAATGGAATTCTGGCTCTAACCGTCCAGGACGACGGACAAGGTATTGTTTCTGGAAAAGTGCGAAACGGTATCGGTCTACAGAATATTCAATCGCGTCTGGAGCGGCTGGGTGGCACCTGCCAGATCGCTAACCGCGAACAGGGCGGCACGCAGGTAAACGTACAAATTCCGGTGGCTGCGTAGTTACCACACTTCATCCATAGTTTGTTTAAATAATTCGTTCAGTAATTGCGTATTAGGCTGCTCTGGGCGTTCAATACTGTCGATATATTTTGTGTAATAGTGAATTTTTTCTTCTAGGAAATCATTCAGCTTTTTAATTTTCGGTTCTTCTTTTAACTCCTCTCCTGACATTTTTCGTACCAATAGATTTGCAATTTCATTTTTTAATTCTTTATCTGGAACCTGAGAGTCTAGAAGTTTATGGAACTCCATCGGAGCCATTGTATTTGTTTGTTTGATCCAGTCGCAAGCAAGAATAGGCCGAAGTACATAAAAATATTTTTTTACTCGTACCTTATCTCTATGTAAATATTCACGAAAGTTACCTTCTGCCATATGTAGGTAATGGTGGAGGCACGATTTGGGGTTGAAATATTGCTTTGTCAATTCTCTTAATTTACCTGCTGTAGAAAAAGGCTCAAGGTAAACAATAGGGCTCCATAGCCATTCCAGCAAGGGTGGATTTGATTTGCGGAAAAGCCGTAAAGCCTTTTGTAATTCCCAGCCCGCCAAATCAATATCATTTGGTAAAATTTGTTCCTGATTGTCTTTTTTATCATCAATGCTTAAATACCAATCTAGCCTATGAACATAAATATATCTCACATCCCAGTCACTGTTTGCTGAAGCAAAGCCCCAGGCACGACTGCCACTTTCAACGGCATAAAGTATTTTTATATCATGTTGAATTTCTAGCTGTAATAGCTCTGTTTTGATTTCTTCAGTCATAGTTGAAAACGTATAATATTACAAAATCAAGGGAGCTTCTTCTGACTCGACACCTTTTAGAGTTTGTCCATTGGGTAATTTCCATTCAATTAAACCATTAGCACTTCGACCCATTACGATTGCAGCTGCTGTAGATGGACTTCCAAAAATGTAGTCATCCATTAACTCTAATGTATCGCCATTGGGAACGATTAAAGCTTTGTCTATAAGTGATTGGCGTAACTTATTCATTGATGGCGGGAATGATGCTACTGTCGAGGTAGCGATTTTTGAGCCTTTGAATACTAGAAAGCCTTCTGAAGTTGGTTCTCCTTGGGCGTTTGCTCCTCGGGGTGCATTAAGGATAAATACTTCTTGTTTTGGCTTATTTTTAAATTCCCGTTTTTCTTCAAAAATTTTATGGCCTAGTGTGTTTACAAGAATTTTAACATTTTCTAAAAATTCTTCCATCTCAGCTCTATCGGACTCTGAAATGGAAGATTTGGTAGGGATAATCGTATTTTCTAAAATGTACCGATTGGTTATTTTTGCAATCTCATATAGTCGGTTTTCCAAATATTTTATATGTGCTTTATTTAGATTTTCATCCTTACTTATAAACACAATAACTTCATTCCAAAAGTCTTTTTGAGTCAAATGCTGTGATAGCCTTTTTAAAATATTTTCTGCTTCGCCTATATATACTTGATCGACACCTTCTTCATTCTTGCCTAAAAGAAAGTAAATACCTGTATTAGCTAGATCACCTCTATCAGTACACTCCTTGATGTTGATTCGGGGTATTTTATAAGCTTTACCTGTCCAATTGGATAATTCACAAGACATACGTCCGTTGGGGTCTCCATCAATAAGAAATAATTTTATTGTCTTTCCGAATTTCATGCTATCTACTTTTCTTTTTTTACTTCAATTTGCCGGAAGAATTTACCGTATTATCAACGGTAGTTTCAATTAATTTTCAGTGCCTACTTATCTATTTGCCTTGATTATAATAGTCTATTTGATTAGTTTTTACTACAAATTCAATCAAACTTCTACAGCCATCAGAGGCAATTGAATAGCAACGATGGTGCCTGTTGGTTGATTTTCTTCGCTTGCTTTATCGATGATGGTTACGGCACTTTGCTTGCCTGTCTGCTGACTGATGAGCTGGAGCCGTTCTTCGGTTACTTTCAGACCGACACTTTTGTGTGATGAAACCGTTCGGCTTTTTAACTCACTCGCTTTCTGGCGTCCGACCCCATCATCTTCAACGATGCATTGTAACCCAGCCCCATTCTGTCGAACGGAGACGTGTATATGCCCTCGGCCGGGTTTGTGCGCGATACCATGCAGGATTGAGTTCTCGATATACGGCTGAATAATCATGGGAGGAATTGAAACGCTCTCCTGCGGAATTGTTGCATCGGTTTCAACCGAAAAATCAAACTTATTGTCAAACCGAAGCTGTTCGAGTTCGAGGTAAAGTTCCAACTGTTCGAGTTCGCTGGCCAGGGTCACCCACTCCTGTCGGGAATTTTCCAGAATCAGCCGCATCAACCGGGAAAACTTTACCAGAAACTTATCGGCATTGTCGCTATCGTTTTGTAGGACGAACAAGCGGATAGCGTTCAGTGAGTTATAGAGGAAGTGGGGGTTCATCTGCGACCGAAGTGCCTTCATTTGAACGGCCGACATCTGCTGTTGGAGTTTTTCGTTCTCCAGTTCAGCTTCGACCTGTTCCCGGTGGTGTTGTTCGCGCTCACGAGCCAACTCCTGTTCGATGATGGCACTTTGAATGGCTCCCCGGCGCTGACGATAGCCTAGCAGGAGGGTAAAACAAATCAATTCGCCAAGAATACCAAACTCCAGATAACTCAGCGGTGAGTACAGGAACGAATCCGGGTTCAGCTTATACACTTCGCCAATTGACATAACCATGGAGGCAATCGCTCCTAGTAGAAGCAAACCAGAACCCAGGGCCAGGTAGCGGGGCACGGTGCCTTCCAACTGATTGATTTTGGGAATGGCATAGGTGGCTAAAGCAATGATGAGCAATCGGATGACCGTATGCGCAATATTGAAGATAGACTCATTCCAATGCCCAAAACACAGAAGGCCAATTAGTAGGACGTAAGCCAGAATAATAATTCGGCTAATGCGAAACAGCTTCAGCAGAAACGGAATGGTACTTCGTAGATTGACCAGCGCATCAATGAAATCGAAGTAGATAACATATGCCAGCATGGGCGCAGTGCCACGAACGAAATTCTGCATACTGGGTGAAGTGTATACGTAAATGCCGTTGAGCCGAAGACCGAAGTACACCAGCCAGGCCAGCATATAAACGGCATATAGCCCATAGATCCGTTCGCGATAGATATTCCACTGCACGAGGTTAAGCAGTAAAATCGAACTGACCATGCCTGTAAACAGCAGGTTCCAGGTCGTAAAATGCATGAAATGAGCTTAATTTGTTGCAGAATCTGGTCGAATAACCAGCAATATAAAGTTTCTGGGGCAATCTTTTAGCAAGGCGGGCGCCAGTCATTTAAACCGGATCGGGTTATAGACTGAACAAGTCGCAACTTATTCAGATGAGCTTGCTATAAGACGTATAAGTTGGTTGGGTACGGCCTGGCACCATCGGGGCCGTACCTTGTGCTCCTCATTTAGAAGTCTGATTAGGAGGCTTTATAATAACCCATGTTTCACCGCATATTTAATAATGCCGATGGAGTTTTTGACGCCTAATTTGCGAAGGATATTGTGCCGGTGTGTTTCGACAGTTCCTGGGCTGATGAAAAGCTTATCCGCAATGGCGTTGGTCGACAGTTCCTGCGCTACTAGTTTGATAATTTCAATTTCGCGATCAGTGAGAGGCACCAGTGGGGCAGGGGCTTCGTCGGTCGGTCGGGGCGATTCAATGGGTAGGGCCATTAACTGCGTCATCACCGATTCGGAGAAGTACTTTTCGCCACGGGCCAGGGTTTTGATCGCTCGTTCAAGTTCGGCTTTACCAGCCTTTTTCATGACATAACCCGATATACCTGCCCGGAAGGCTTCCCGAATACGATCGGCATCTTCCGAAACCGTCAGCATCAGTACTCTAAGCTGGGGGAAATGCTGCCGAACCTGCAAGGTCAGGTTAATACCGTTCAGGTCGGGCATATCCATATCGGTGAGCAAAATATCGACCTCATGCTCACGGAGAAAATCGACTACATCTCGGCTGTCATTTAATGCACCGACGACCTCTACACCTTCGATACGGCCCAGAAGTAAGGATAAACTATCTAAAATTATTTCGTGATCGTCCGTTAGTACGACGCGGATTGGCGAGGACATAAGTAGTATGGGCTAAAAAAGAAGGAATAGTATAAGTCAAAGATAAGGAGTGTTTTGGTATTCGCGAATTCCCGAAAGTTTTGAACATTCAGTTAGCTATGCGATTTATATTCAGGTTCATTTGTAGATTAACGGCATGTATTACCTGCTCCCTGTTCTCATCTCGGGTTTGATTCTACTGGTATCGGCCTGCGCACCGCGTTATAAAGGCCCGGTAACAGATCATTTCGATGGTAAAAAATTTTTCAATCCCGGTATGCCGGAACGGGGAACCGGCAGCCTGTTGAAGTGGCTGTTGAATCGGGATAAAGGACCCTGGCCCGACCAGCCTGATGCCTACGTCGGTGATCGTCCAGCAACACGAATTGAGGGCGACAGCCTGGTACTTACGTTTGTGAATCACTCCACGTTTCTGATTCAAACGGCTGGGTTGAACATCCTGACCGATCCGGTCTGGTCAAATAGGGTGGGGCCGACTTCGTGGCTGGGAATTAAACGAAAACGCCCGCCAGGGCTCCGTTTCGACGAATTACCACCGATTGATGTTGTGTTGTTGAGTCACAACCACTATGACCACCTCGATCTGCCAACCATTAAGAAATTGGTTAAAGCCCATAACCCTCTCTTCGTAACACCCCTGGGTGTATCGCATCTGCCCAAATCGGTTAATGGACGAACAACTCGTGAACTCGACTGGAACGATACACTGACGATTAATGAAAAGCTTCGGCTTACCTGTACGCAGGCTCAGCATTTCAGCAACCGGGGCATGGGTGACCGTGACGAAACACTCTGGTGCGGTTATCTGCTTCATACGAGTTTCGGTATCACGTACTTCTGTGGCGATAGCGGCTATGGTCCTCATTTCAAGCATATAGCTGAGCAGGCCGAACGGGCAGGTGGCCCGATAAAACTGGCTTTGTTACCCATTGGATCTTATCGGCCTGAGTGGTTTATGGCACCAGTGCATGTGTCGCCAGCGGGTGCCGTTCAGGCATTTATTGATGTGAAGGCTCAACAAGCTGTGGGTATCCACTTCGGTACATTTCAACAAGGGGACGACGGTTTGTTTGAACCCGCTATTGATCTGAAAAAAGTACTAAATGAGCACAAAATTCCTGAGGCCAAATTTCTCGTTCCGCAGGAAGGTCGACCGATGGTATTTAAATAAGGGTAGCGGACATTTCCTACGATAGTCGTTTTTCGTAGGCCAGAAACCGCAGACCGGGCCGGAAACTAAGGGTGATCTCGCCAGCATACACGTAGCCAGCCTTGGGAAATAGCTTTTGCGTCGACTGGTTTTCTGAGTTCGTATCGATGCGTAGGAACTCAATGCCCCGATCTATGGCGAGTTGTTCGGCCTGCGTTAATAAAGCGGCTGCAACGCCCTGTCCTCGGAAAGTAGGATCAACGGCCAGGCGATGGGTAACCACAGCTCGTTGGCTAAGATCGAAACCAACCTGGGCATATTCCGGCTCCTGATCTTCAGTCAGGGCGGCTACACCAGCTATCTGTCCGTCGATTTCGGCGACCCACAATTGGCCTTTTTCAATATCCTGTGTAAAGACCGTTGCGTTGGGATACTGCTCATCCCACTGGAAGTTTCCGGTTTCATGCATGAGTGGAACTACGCGTTTCAATAAGACCAGTAAATTGGGTAAATCGGTCAGAGTGGCCGGGCGAATGGTCATATACTATGTGCTGTTCAGGTTTTTTTCGTAGGCAATGAACGATCATTATTGAGGTATAACAACCCGATCACCGTGGCTTTTGGGCACGGAAGTTACTGTAAAATGCAGGTCGGTGGTTGAGTCATTTCGCAACTGATGGGCGACTAAAGGCGGAATTTCAACGCCATCACCTGCTTTTAGTACGATTTGTTCGGCTCCTATTTCCATAGTGGCTTCGCCCGCCAGGACGAAAAAGAACTGGCGGGATCGTTGGTGAAAGTGCTTTACTTCGGCAGTACCCGGTGGCATCCGCTCCTGAATAATACTCAGCGCGTCAGACTTGACTAAGTGCCAGCCAGCACATCCATTGCCCCACGTATACTGTTCAGCGTTATGGGTATTAATGATGCCAATCGACTCTGGTTTCATTCGTTGGGTGCAGAAAATAGAGTGTTTGCCGTATTATTTCCCTTCTTTAAGTAGTTCGACAACCAGCGCCAGTTCGTTGACGGTGGCTTCGGGGTCGCCTGAGTAGCCAATAGTTCGGTAGCGAACCCGCCCGTTAGGCCCAATCACCACTTTGGTCGGTATACCCAGCACCTTATACGCTTTCGATACGCGCTGTTGCCCATCGATGGGTACGGTAAAGTCGTACGGGTGTTTTTCCATAAAGGCATGAACCCGCGATAAAGGCCCCCCTTCACGGGTGTTGACGAACAAAAAGCGGACATTCGGATCGTCCTGGAACTGGTTTTTAGCCTGTTGCATAGCCGGAAACGACGCAATACAGGGGCCGCACCAGGTAGCCCAGAAATCGAGTACAATCACTTTCCCTTTGAATGTTGACGACGAAATTGTGCGGCCCTGCAAGTCGGTCATTGTAAAAGCCGGAGCTGGTTCGTTGATTAATTTTTGGAGCAGTTCATCCCGTTGTTCAGCCTTAATGTCGGACTCCAGATTAGCCAGATAGGCTTTGGCTTTACCTGGGTCGTTGCCGGGTTGTTTGGCGTACCAGTCGCGCAGGGTATTTTTCAGGCTGGGGGTTGCTTTCCCAGCCTGAATGGCTGCTTCGACCATCGGCAGGGCTTCAGCGGCATGATTGGTGCGGAGGGCGCAAAGAAAGTAGCGTTCCGTGTTTCGGGGATCGCTATTCTCTACATCGTCGGGATTAACGACTGATTGATACAGGGCAAAGGCTTCAGTATCTTTTTTCTGTTGATCGAGGGTACGGGCATAGGTATTGGTCAACTGCCGAAATCGGGTTTGTTTATCCGATTCCCATGTACTGGCAGCATTGCGGGGTTTGGTCTGGCTATGCAGTACGGTCAGGGCATGTTTGATCAACTGCTCCGCTTCGGGTAATGACCGTCGCTCTTCTGCCAGTTGATTCGCAATGGTGTTCAGGACCATGACATCTGTTTGAGTCGCCGGTTGCTTTTCTGCAAAGGCAATCAGCCCTTTGATGTCGTTATTTTTAAAGTAACTGTTCAGCATCACTGCTGCCAGATCAGGCAGATGAGCAGATGTCGGATAGTCCTTTAGGAAAGCTTCGTAGGTGGCTTTTTTGCGGCCCCAGTCGGCTTCGTTTCGGATGGCTATGGCCCGGTCTTTCTGCATCAGCAAACCGGCCGGATCGGTGGTTTTCTGCCGTTCACGCAAAGCGGCTACCTTTTGAAAATCGCCCATGCTTTCGTACAACCGGGAGGCATCGGCCAGTTCGGCTACGGTAGGTGTAGGACGAGAGGCCAGATACGCTTCAATAGCGGCCTTGACTTTCGGACCATAACCGGGCTTTCGCTGCTTGATTAGTGCCGCCAGGTGATCGGACCAGTATAAGGGGCGAAGGTCGGGGTTCATGGACAGTTCGTGCTCATACAACGTCACAACCCAGTTTGGATCAGCACGTATTCCGGTTTCGTTCAGGAAGTGGCTCCGCGAAAATACCGAAGCCTGCCCACCCGTAGCATGCGGGACAATGCGCCCTGTGCTGTCGCAAACCAGAACGACATAAAATTGCCCGTTGTTGAGGTCGATTCGATGCGGCTGTTTGCTGTTCCGAAAGTAGAGCATGGTGCCTGCCACGTCTTTTTTGGGTATGTACAGTTCGCCCACATAATTACTCCCCTGACGCACCAGCGTCACAGTGGTTGGCTGGCTGATGCGCATCATGGTAGGAGCGCCATAGCGAACAAAGCGACCTTCCAGCGTGCTGTCCTGAGCCAGCGTTGCGGATGGCGTGTAGGTAAACGATACGATCTGCCCAATCTGGGGTCGTTCAGGGGAAAAACATAACTGAGCGTTGGCAGATAGGCAACAAATCAGGCAAAGGGCGAATAGACTGGCAACTGATTTCATAACGTAAAGGTAAAAGGGCCTGTTTACACGGCTATGGGCTTTTCTTCGCGAACAGGTTTGGAAACGGCCAGAAGCCCTAAAAAGGTGATCAGGCCGTTGAGCAACAGACGTTCGAAGCCAAACTGATACCCGCCAAACCAGGCTGCTGAATTTTCATTGATAATGTAGGTCAATACAGGCGAAGCAAGGCAAATGAAGGGCACAACCCTATCAATCACCGGACGTTTGCTGAAAATGCCGAACGCATACAGGCCCAGCAAAGGGCCGTAGGTATAGCCTGCAATATCGAAAACCGCCGTAATCACTTCTTTACTGTTCAGTTGGCGGAACACTATGATAACTACGTAAAAGAGCAGCGAGAAGCCAATGTGTACGATGTGCTTGATCCGAGACCGTTCGGCTTCGGGACGCTTCTCAACGTTCATAAAATCCACACAGAACGAGGTGGTCAGCGCCGTTAGAGCAGAGTCGGCACTGGCGTAGGTGGCGGCTGTAATGCCCAGCAAAAATGTGATGGCAACCACAAGGCCAAGATGATTCAGGGCAAGCAGCGGGTAAAGATCGTCGGTACGCTCGGGAATGGGAATGCCTTCGCGCTGGGCGAATACATAGAGCAACACACCCAACGACAGAAACATAAAGTTGACAAACACCAGTGTAACCGTAAACCAGAACATATTTTTCTGGGCTTCGCCGATGTTCTTACAAGTCAGGTTTTTCTGCATCAAATCCTGATCCAGCCCCGTCATGACGATGGCGATAAATGCGCCGGAGATGAATTGCTTAAAGAAATTCTTGGAGTCGTTACCGTCCCAGAAAAAGATCTTGGACATTGAACTGTCATTGACCGTTTGGACCAGCCCGCTGAAGGATAACCCCAATTCCCGAGAAATGAGGATGATCGTCAGGATAACAGCGGTAACCAGAAACAGAGTTTGTAAGGTGTCGGTGACGATGATGGTTTTTACACCCCCCTTGAACGTATAAATCCAGATAAGCGCGATGGTAATCAGGACCGAAACGCCAAACGGAATGCCCAGCGAATTGAATAAGGCCAGTTGCAGAACACCCGTCGCTACATACAGCCGCACAGCTGACCCAACTGTTCGGGAGAGCAGAAAGAACCCGGCCCCCGTTTTATACGACCAGAACCCAAAGCGTTTCTCAAGATAGCCGTAGATCGAAATCAGATTCAGTCGGTAGTACAAGGGCATCAGTACGGAGCCAATGACGAAATAGCCGACGATATAGCCCAGCACGACCTGGAAATACGAAAACCCAATCTTGCCCACCGCACCGGGCACCGAAATAAATGTAACCCCCGACAACGACGTACCAATCATGCCGAAGGCCACCAACCACCAGGGCGACTGTCGGTTGGCAGTAAAAAACGTATTGGTGTCGGCTCCACGGGCGGTATAAAATGAAACGGCAATGAGTACGCCGAAGTAGACAATCAGGATAACTAAAGCAAGCGTTGTGTTCATGAAGGAAAATTACGAAACGGTCCGCAAATGCGGTGTAAATTATACGATAAGCAGGCTGATGCTGGCAACTTTTCGGCCCCAATTCCGGTTTTTGAGTATACAGGAACGGCTTTCAAAAGTGGTCGTTTTTTTGTAAATTTGCTAAGTAAATACGCTTTTCTCTCCCATGCAACCTTTTGAAGAAAACGACTGGTCGACGGATGTTGATGTACTCGACGAAGTGATTGAAACCGACGTGCATAACCTCGTCGTTTTTAATGATGATATAAATACCTTCGATCATGTCATCGAAACACTGATTGATGTTTGTCATCATACACCCGAACAAGCCGAGCAGTGCACCTTACTGATTCACTACAAAGGCAAGTGTACTGTCAAAAATGGTTCCTGGGATGAACTGGTCCCGATGCGGAACGAAATCTGCCGCCGGGGTATCTCTGCGGAAGTTCTCAATTAAAGAGCGAAAGAGTGAAAGAGTGAAAGAGCGAAACTTGAAGCGCCAGCCACTCTTTCGCTCTTTCGCTCTTTCACTCTTTAATTTTACGAAATTGGAGTATCCATCCAAACTTATCGAAGACGCGGTGAATGAAGTGTCGAAGCTGCCGGGCATCGGGAAGAAAACCGCCCTTCGGCTTGTACTCCATTTGCTGAAACGCGACGAAGACCAAACCGAAGCGCTGGCCCAGAGCCTGACTGCGATGCGGACCAACGTCAAATATTGTCAGCGATGCCATAATTTGTCCGATAACGACCTGTGTACGATCTGCGCTAGTCATAAACGGGATCAGTCGTTGATTTGCGTGGTGGAAGATACCCGCGACGTACTGGCCATTGAAAATACTGCGCAGTATAAAGGCTTGTATCATGTGCTCGGTGGCATCATTTCGCCCGTAGAAGGCATTGGCCCCAGCGATTTGCAGATCGAGTCGCTGATGGAGCGGCTGCGTGGTGCCGAAGGCGAACAGGTACGGGAGATCATTTTGGCCATCAGCCCGACGATGGAAGGCGATACCACCGCCTTTTACCTTCAGAAAAAGCTCAAACCGTTCAATCTGAAAATCTCGACCATTGCCCGTGGTGTTCCGATTGGCGGTGATCTTGAGTATGCCGATGAGGTAACACTGGGCCGAAGCATCCTGAGTCGGATTGCGTACGAATAATAAGCTGATTCGTAATCAATAGTGGGTTTCTAGGCTGAAACATAACGATACGAACATAGCCGGAGAGGCAAAAATGTCGTTTATTTGCGTTTGATGAACATCTGCCCCTAAAACGGGTTTGTTCATCAAACGCTTTTTGTTTCTCCAAAACCAATCATTCGCATGAATCGCTCCGAGTTTTTGAAACTGGCTTTTGGTGCTTCGGCCGGGCTGATCGCTTTTCGTTCCTTTGGATTGTCGCCTGCGCAGGCAGAAGGCCCGTTTACCTTACCCGCGCTGCCCTATCCGACCGATGCGCTCGAACCGCATATCGATAAAATGACGATGGAAATTCACCACGGCAAACACCATAAAGCCTATGTGGATAACCTTAACAAAGCTGTAGCCGGAACCGACATGGCGAAAATGAGCATAGAAGCGCTGGTGAAAAGCGTCAATGCGAGTACTCCGGCCGCTGTCCGGAACAATGCCGGTGGTCACTGGAATCATACATTCTTCTGGAACATTATGGGACCCAATGCAGGTGGTGCTCCCAAAGGTGCCCTTGCCGAAGCGATCAACAAAAAGTACACCTCGTTCGATAATTTCAAAACCGAATGGGGGAAAGCGGCAACAGCGCGGTTTGGGTCTGGCTGGGTGTGGCTGATCAAAAACGGCAACGATGTCGAGATTGTCTCAACACCTAATCAGGACAACCCCCTGATGGCTCTGGCCGAGAAGAAAGGAACCCCTGTGCTGGGCCTCGACGTGTGGGAGCATGCCTATTATCTGAAATATCAGAACCGTCGGCCCGACTATGTTACGGCATTCTGGAATGTGGTCGACTGGAATAAGGTTGCTAAAAACTTCTCGTAACTTCCTACTACGGTGTAGGAAGTTATAAAGGGTTTGTCTTTGCAGGTATAGAGTCATAACGTTATAGAGTTGACTGACAAAACTCATGTGGGTTCGTCAGCTAACTTTATAACTTTATGACTCTATATCTTTATAACTAGCCTTTAAACTTTCGTATTTTTGTAGAAATTGATTTAGTCTATGTTATCCGAAGAATTATACAATGAAATTCCGTCATTAGATCTGGCGGATTTCAACTCAGGCGATTCCGAGCGTAAAGCCAGTTTTGTGCAGGATTTAGGCCGGGCCTTTAATCAGATCGGCTTCGTGGCCATCCGTAATCACGGCCTGAGCGATGATCTGGTCAAGCGCCTTTACGATTCGACTCAGAAATTCTTTTCGCTGCCCGATAGCGTTAAACAAAAATACGAACATCCCGAACTGAATGGCCAGCGTGGTTATGTCGGTAAAGGCAAAGAAACGGCCAAAGGATTCAAAGTAGCTGACCTGAAAGAGTTTTACCACGTTGGTCAGCCCGAGCCGGAAGGCGACATGCCTGCCAACGTTTTCCCAGACGAAGACCCTGAATTTGGTGACGCCACGCTGGAAGCTTATCGCACGCTGGAAAATGCCGGAAAACAACTGCTGCGGGCTATTGCTTTGTATCTGGAACTGCCCGAAAATTATTTCGACGATAAAGTCCGGAATGGGGATAGCATTCTGCGCGCACTGCATTATTTCCCACTCGACCCCGAAACCACACCGGAAGGCGCTGTTCGGGCAGCCGCACATGGCGATATTAACCTGATTACGCTGCTGATGGGGGCTTCGGCCGATGGGCTGGAAGTATTACGTCGCGATGGTAAATGGATTGGCATTACCGCCCTGCCTGATCAGGTGGTAGTGAACGTGGGTGATATGCTCGACCGACTGACCAATCATAAACTGAAGTCGACGATTCATCAGGTGGTAAATCCACCCCGCGAAAAAATGAACCAGTCGCGGTACTCGATTCCGTTCTTCATGCACCCCCGCGCCGATATGGACCTGACCAGTCTGGAAACGTGTATTGACGCCCAGCATCCTAAGTTATATGTCGACATGACAGCGGGTGAGTTCCTGGACGAGCGCCTGATGGAACTGGGGCTTAAGAAAAAATAGTCAGTCAATAGTCATTGACGGGCATTCGGTTGTCATTCATTGTTAAGTGCCGTTTGTACATAAAAGTTACGATGAATGACTACCGATGATTATTGATTGACTACGAATGACCGTCAATACCTTCCTCTATAATGCTCCCTTACCTGACCACACACCAGCCCGTTCGCCGAATACGGTACATCATCTTTCTGAAAGATGTGTTGATTCTGGCGTGCACAACATTTGGGGGGCCTCAGGTACATCTGGCCTTGTTTTTTGATCGGCTGGTGAAAAAGCGGAGGTATCTGACAGAGGAGGAACTGCTGGAACTGAATGCGCTTGGGCAGGTTTTGCCTGGCCCTACATCGACTCAGACGATTACGGCGTTAGGATTTAAAATCGGTGGCCCAAACCTGGCCTACCTGACGCTTCTGATTTGGATATTGCCCGCAGCCAGTGCCATGACAGCGGCTGGCATTGGCATTTATTATCTCGAACGACACCAGCTTTCGCTGCACTTTACCCGATTTATCCAGCCAATGGCTGTTGGTTTCATGGTTGTAGCGGGGTATCGAATCGGGCAGAAAGTGATCCATGATAAGGTTAGTCTGGCACTGGCACTCACGGCTACATTGGTGGGATATATATTTCACTCACCCTTCATGACCCCCATTGTCATTGCCGTCGGTGGCCTGACTACAGCCCTGACTTACGAAAAGCAACAACGAATGAAAAAAGAGCCCCTGCGTGTGCAGTGGGCTAATTTTTTTCTCTGGATGGGCGTTTTCGTCACCGCTGCCTTGCTGGGAGCATTTACCCATTCGCTACCCGTACGTTTATTCGAAAACTTCTACCGGAACGGCAGCATCGTGTTCGGTGGAGGACAGGTACTCACCCCAATGCTCTACAATGAGTTTGTGGCGTTTAAGCATTACCTCACACACGAAGAGTTTCTGTCGGGCCTAGGGCTGGTACAGGCCATGCCAGGGCCAGTCTTTTCCTTTGCTTCGTATATCGGGGCTTTGTCGATGCGGGGCGCTGGCTGGCATGGGCAGCTTTGGGGGAGTCTGGTATCGACAGTGGGAATCTTTCTGCCCGGTACGTTTCTCATCTTCTTTGTGTACCGATTCTGGGAACAGCTCAAGCGTTATCGGGTGGTGCGGGCGTCGTTGGCGGGTATTAATGCGGCCAGTACCGGACTTACGGCTGCCGCAGCTATTGCCCTGTTTGAGCCGATGGCTCCGCATTGGCCATCGGTGGGGGTGGTCATCTTAACAATCACCCTGTTGCTGTATACCAAAACTCCGCCCTACTTATTAATTCTGGGTGGTTTATTACTTGGCATAGTACTCAATTAACCAATCGATTCACTACCCACCATCTGTTCGTATACCGCATCGAATTCCGCATTCCTGCTTTGGCGGTAATGTTCTGCGTGGTATCGATCCAGTTTGTCCAGAAGCTGAACCAGCAACGCTTTTTCGCCTTCGGTGAGTGAGCTAAAAGCCACGTCGGCTACTTTATTCATGACGGGAAAGCATTCGTGGAGTGCCTCAATTCCTTTAAGGGTAATTCGGAGCCGTTTGGAACGCCGGTCCTCTTCATCCGGGAACTCCTCAATTAGCCCCATACTTACCAGCCGATTAACAATGTCAATGCCAGAGGCAAATTCCGACATCATTTCGTAAATAAGCTCGCTTTTTTTTGGGGTGCCCATTTTCATCAATACGAGCAGGTACACAGGGTCGTCGATTCCTTTAAACTGGAGCGGCTGCATGGCTTTCTTCGAGTAGAAATAGCTGTACTTCGATAAGCGTCCTACGAGGGCGGCCAGCCTGGATTCAGGCCTTATCTGCATAAAGGGTGGATTAATCGAATTGGCCTGTTGCCGGTAGTTCAGCTCATTGATTGCCATAACCGGTTGTTGCTCGTTCACCATAGGTTGATGGGCATGCTCTGTTAAATAATGCAGACAGAAACCCCCCAAATCGGCATTTGGGGTTACTTCGCTGTAGGTGGCCCACGAATTTACCAGATCGATCAATGCCTTTTCTCCTCGTTCCATAAACTACAATTTCGTATTAACTAAGATAGTAATTCATGACTATCACTACGAAAATACATAAAATTTTCTTACAAACTTTGCAAAAACTATAAAATCGTAATAATATTGTCAAAAAATAACAGGTAAACTAGGTTTTCGTAGATTTATTTAGGCTACTAAAGCGCTAGAGCAGATGACAGGATTATATATGTTTTCAGGTCAGTATATGAGGTGCTGATAAAATTAGGAGATCCATGATAGCCGAATTAAAACAGGTAGGCAAAGAATACCGGGCGGGTGATCAGACCATTGTGGCGCTCCAGCCGACAACCTTGCAATTGCAGGAAGGGGAGTTGTTGCTGATTATTGGCCCTTCCGGTTCAGGGAAGACGACCCTCCTGTCGCTCTTGGGGTGTGTGATTTACCCCAGTTATGGCGATTTGTGGGTCGATGGTCAGCATGTGAATAAACTGAATCAAAAAGCCTTGGCCAGGCTGCGGCTGAATTCCATCGGCTTCGTCTTTCAGAACTTCAATCTGCTGGCTCCACTAACGGCCGAAGCTAACGTGATGATGCCTCTGCAATTGCAGGGGGTGAACAGTAGCGAAGCTCGAGACCGTACCGAAAAGGCACTGCAAACGGTAGGGATGATCGACCGACGTAAAAACTTACCGAACCAGTTGTCGGGTGGACAACAACAGCGTATTGCCATTGCGAGGGCGTTGGTCACTAACCCCAAACTGGTTCTCTGCGACGAACCGACCGCATCGCTGGATAAGGATTCAATCAACGTAGTCATGCAGGAGTTACGAACCCTGGCCGACAATGGAAAATCGGTTGCTGTGGTCACCCACGATCCAAGGCTGAAACCCTACGCGCATCGAATTGTAGAAGTCGATAATGGGGCTGTTAAAGAAGTTTCCGGATTTAACGATTAATGACAAATCTCATGAAGGCAACGCATTATATAACAAATGTACTTGGCTTAGTAGTAGTCACTTGTCTGTTCAGTTCCTGTGGTGGAAAGAAGTCCGACACTACCGACGGGAAAGACACAGTACGAACGGTACGAACACCAAACCGGGTCGATGAAGTATTAGGTATTGCCGTAATCGAACCCGCTAAACGCATTAGTCAGCTATCCCCCGAATCGGGTGGGTTGGTCAAATCCATCAGCGTTGCTATTGGGCAGGTCGTTCGAAAAGGCGATGTGATCCTGACGATGGATAATGCCGTTGAAACGGCACAGCTGCGGCAGGCCAGCGTAAAGATTCAGACCCAGCAGGATGCTATCGAAACTGCCCGTCAGAATGTACAAACGCTCCGGGTGCAGTTGCAGAAAGCCGAGGACGATTTAAAACGCAATCAGATGCTGTTTTCGGGCAAGGCACTGACGCGTAAGGAACTGGACGATTCTCAGTATCAGGTCACAAACCTGCAACAGCAAATTCGGGCATCGGAAGCGCAGGTAAAGCAGGCTGAGGGGCAAATGAAACAGCTCCGGTCTGATATTCAGTATGCTTCGACCGTAGCGGGACTGAAAATGGTGAAAGCGCCCGAAAACGGAACGATTCTTAGCCTGGAGGCCAAAGTAGGACAATACCTGAACAGCAACCAGTCGATTGGCGATTTTGCCCCCGAAGGTCCCCTGGTAGCCGTCACCGAAATTGATGAGCTGTTCGCGTTGCGGGTAAAGGTCGGCCAGAAAGCCTACGTTCGGCCGCAGGGTAGTAGCGAACGACTCACAACGGGGACGGTCATCCTGGCATCTCCCTATCTGCGAAAAAAGTCCCTGTTTTCCGACAATACCGCTAACCTTGAAGACCGACGCGTTCGGGAAGTTCGGGTTCAACTGGACGATCCGACGAAAGTGATCATTGGGGCACGAGTTGAATGCCTTATTCAGGTAGGAGCGCAGACCAGTTCCCCAACTGTAGCGAATGAGGTTCCATAACTAGGTCGAAATCGTCAAAACGCATCTGGATATGTTTAGTATAGCGCTTCGATTTATTCGATACGATGTGGCCAAGTCATTTGGGGCTTTGGCAGGTATTATCATTTCGGTATTTCTGATTGGCCAACAGGCAGGGGTCTTTATTTTCCTGACCGATGCCATGCGGAGTATTGTCGATAACAACAAAGGATACATCTGGGTAACGGACGAAACCACTACAAATGCCAATCAATTGAGCCCGCTCGATGTTCGAAAAGGGTATGAAATAAGTTCTCTGCCGGGCGTCGAACGCGCTTATCCGGTTGTGGTGGCTGCCGTAGGGGCTAAGTTTGCCAATGGCACTACAGGCGGGTTGTCACTGATTGGGTCCGAAGCACCAGCTTTTGTGGGAGGTCCCTGGCGCTTGTATACTGCTAAAAATGAAGACATGATACCCGATGGGGCGTTGATTACGGATTACTACGATTCAAAAGCCCAGGGAAATCTGAAACCCGGCGATTATTTTGAGGTTAATGGGAAGAAAGTCTACAACGCTGGGCTAACCCGTGGCGCCCGGTCGTTTGGCGGGGGATTATTGGGCTTTACAACCATCGAACGCGCCCGGTATCTGGGCAATGTACCGACCACTCAGGTTAGTTTTTATCTGGTTAAGCCCAAAAAAGGCGTGGCCGAAGCGGCTGTGATTCAGCAAATCAATCAGAGTATCAATGGGGTAAGGGCCTGGAATGCTGATGAGCTTTCGCAAACGACGGTTAAAACCGTTTTGTCGACGAACGGTATTGCGGCTTCGTTTGGTAGCCTGATTGGGTTTGCGATCATTTCCGGGTTAGTCATCATTGGCCTGACGTTATACTCGGCGGCTATCGACCGGATCAAGGACTATGGTACGTTGAAAGCCATTGGGGCAACAAATGGCTACGTTACCCGCCTAATTCTCACACAGGCGTTTTTATTCGCTATTGTTGGCTTTACGATCGGGCGGTTACTGGTTGAGGGATTTCGGTTGGGCATTGCTAAGTCGGGCACCTTATTTTATTTCCCCAACTGGTTTGAGTACGCCTTATTTGCCATAACGCTTATCATTTCGCTGGGCGGATGTGTCTTTGCGATCCGACGAATCAACTCCCTGGAGCCAGCCACTGTATTTAGAGGGTAAGCAACCTGTTTTTCTATCTCCGTATGAAATACGCATTTGTTCTTGCCGGGATTTTTTTAGGCCAGCTTGTCAGAGCACAGTCGGCAGGTAGTACATCAAAACCCATCAGTTTGACCGAAGCTCTTGAACTGGCTCAGGCGAATCGGCTGGAAATTACCAGTCAAAAACTTCAGGTAGAACTGGCCGAAAGCGATGAGGCCCGACGACGGGCAGCCTGGCAACCGCAGATTAATCTGGGAGCCGACCTGCGCTGGAATACGCAGATCCAGCGTAACATCATTAAAAACGCACCATTTGCCAACAATCAGGATGTGGTGTTACGTTTCGGAACCCCGTTCAGCAATGCCTTAACGGCGCAGGCTGAGCAGAAAATATACGATGCTCAGAGCCGCATTGATCGGCGCATTAACCAGTTGACGGTCGATAAACAACGGGTAACTCTCGATAAACAGGCGATTGATATTCGTCAACAGGTGACTGAAGCCTACTATCAGGCCATATTTAATCGAGAAAAGCAACGGTTGTCGGACCTGGCCCGACTACGAGCGCGAAGTTATCTGGAACAGGCCCAAACCCGTTTTCAGGCGGGTACGCTCCTCCAAACGGATTTCGATCGATTTACGCTTGACCTGAGTAATGCCGAAATGACGTTTCGAAACGATCAGCGGGATTATGCACTTAGTCTGGAAAACCTACGCTACCGAATCCAGTCGCCACAGGCGGTTGAACCCATCGACTCGTTAAGGGCTTTATTTGAGCAATTTAGCGCGCAGGAACTGGCCGCTAAAACACGCCCAGAGTTACAGCAGGAAGAGGCAGACCGACAGATTAATGTCCTGAATCAGCGTCGTGAACAGGCGCGTCTGGCTCCGCTCGTAACGGGCTATGGAGCCTATGCTGCCCAGCAATTTGCCGATGTGTTCAACCCGTTTCAGAGCGGTACGTGGTTTCCGTACAACTACGTAGGCGTTAAAGTATCGATGCCGATCTATAATGGACGTCAGGCCCGAATCAATCGTCAGGATTATGTACGCCGGGCGCAGATCAATCAGAATACTTTGCAGCAGTTGCAAAACGATTTTGATTACGAGTTACGCTCGGCCCGTAACACACTTGATCAGGCCCGCGAAAACCTGTCCGAGACTCAGAAAAATATAGCACAGGCGCAGGCCATTCTCGCTGTTGATCGGGTACGGTTTGAGGCTGGTACGTTAGTTCTGGCTGATTTTCGGAACAGTGAATACAGCCTGCAACAGGCCGAAAATAATTACCTGCGGGCTGTGTATGATGTGCTACTTGGGCAGATTCAGGTACGAAAAGCGCAGGGAAGCTTGTAAAACAGAAGCCTGATTAACCCCTAAATCCCCTTCAGAGGATTTAGGGGTTAATCAGGCTAGTCTTGGAGCATAGAAAGAAAGTTTCGCTACTCCGTCAGCATGGACTAACTAAAACTTACTATAGATTCTCGTCCGAGAGAAATTTGCGGATGGTTTGGTACGGTCGCATACCATTGGTTTTACCATTCGTCCCATTAGCAGGTGGGTTCCCATTGGTATGGAGTTCTTCGACGCGTTTGCGGCTACCGTTCTGACGGGACAGCTTATCTTTACGTAATTGCCGTTGTTCCTCTTCGGTTAGCCCGGTGCGGGTAGCTTCTCCCTGGCCATACCCATCATTGAAATTGCTGATTCGACTGTCGGTTTGCGCCAGTTTAAGTTCCGCCAACAGTTCGGCCAGTTCGGCATTCAGCGTCTGGCGTTGTTCTTTCAGCTCGGTAAGCGAAGGGAGTAGATCCAGATTATGCTGAAGTACATTCTGCTGGGTTCGTTGCTCCGCTAACTGCGCTTCCAGAGGAGCTAGTTCGGTTGTAATCCGCTTGATGCGCCGTCGCAGCTTCCAGAGTTTGATGTCGGCCTGGAGCCATCGGAACCAGAATGCCGACAGTACTGGCAAGGCAATCCCTAAACAGACGGCCCCTGCAATGGCAAATAGAATACCACTCAGAACGAACGACAGTAGCGCCCACGGACTGTTGACCAGTGCCAGATTTAGCTCACTCGATTCGTTGAGTTGTTTTTCGATCTGATGCATAGCCGATGGGCTGAGCGCCTGCGTGGCTGCCGTCGGGTCGGGGTTAACCTGCAACTGTCGAATCGATTTGTTAATGGCCGCTTTGAGCTGGTCAGTTCGATAAGCTTCGTATCGGAACCAGCCCAGCACAGCAAGCGTCAGGACCGCGAAAACGGCCAGAGTCATCTTGAAACGGCTGTATTTGCGCTCGTTAGCTTCCGGGTTTTCCTGGTACGGTTTTTCAATCAGGCGGTCGTAAGCCGGTTTTAACAGGATCGACACCATCGCCAGACCAACGGCAAAGGCCCAGGCTTCGTTGGTATTGCGGATGTTGAGGGCATAGGCTACAATTTCGTGCGAGATGATCAAATCACCAGCTAGAAATGAGATACCCGCGATCAGAAACAGAATGCCGGCCAGTAACGAGTAGTCAGGAGCGGCTTTGGTCCGACGTTCGCGTAAGGCTTCGCGGTCAGCCTCCAGCGCCTGCCGATCGGCTTCACGTTGCTTCACCTGCTTATCGAGTCGATCGACCTGCAAGGTATGATTTTGCAGCTCGGCAAAAGCCGTCCGGTTGGCTTCGGTCGTTTCGGTCAGACGTTGCTCGGTCGTAGCTAGTTCGGTGCGCTTCTCCTGAATCCGCTCCGTTAGCCAATCGGTATTAATCTGGCTCGATAAATATCCTTCGTAGGTTTCCCGATTTACGCCTTCAACACCGCTTGTATACCCATGTTGAAAGTCGGGATTGTTCGTTGGCTCCATCATCAAGTATGAATGATAAGTTATGCGTTTCGCTATCTCAATAAAACAAAACCAGTAAGCAGAGATGACGCGTACTAATCACTGAATAAATCGTCTGATCAGTGCAGTGGTTTGTAAATCAATGCTTTATCTGGCAAGTAAATATCTATCATTCATAGTTTATAATGCCTTTTCGCTGTTGTTCTGTAAGCCGATCGCGAAGACTACGGGCCAGTTCGAATTCACTTATAAATAAATGAACAAAGCCATCGCGCTGAGTGTTCAATCGGGTCAGATTTGTTTCGGCCTGATTCAGGGCCGTAACGATAGGCCACTTCTGCATTCGAAAGGCATCAATCTCCTGCGTAAGTCGCTCTATATCGCTCTCCCACGCGGCTATATGTTGCACCTTCTGAACAAGTAGCTGCCGGTTTTGCTGAATCGTAAGAAGATCAGTCTGGATGGCCGATAAGGTGTTCAGTAGCAGTTTACCAGCCAGCAAAAACAGAAAGAAAACAAAGACGAATAAGCCAATAGATTTGATCACTGTTTGCGATTGAAGCGCCTGAATGAAGATGAAAACAGAGGTAGCGAGGGGCAGACCTGCTTCTTCCAAAAGACGACGGACCGTTAGCCTGGTATTGGTTTCGTAGAAAAACGATGTGCGCCCGGCCAGATTGAACATGCCCGCCAGAAAGACACCGACGGCAATCCAGCGGTTGGCGAAGGCAGGACGTAGGGTTTCATCAATCAGGAAATAATTTCCGACGCACAGCGCAAGGGAAAGCACCAGACTAAAACTATTTCGAAATAAGTTGTTCGTACCCGGCTGTTTATTCCGCAATGTGTCGAGCTGATCACGGAGGGCTGTCAGGTGGTTTTCGCGTTGTTCAATGAAAAGATTAAGCTCACTGATTTTTTCGGTATACTGCCCGATGGCTTCTTCCAGCGGAGCGTTCAGTTGCCCAAAATAAGCCCGGATTTGTGCGAGTTTGCTATCAGGCCGGGCGTCGGAGAGGCCAAACAATACCCCTTCGTCACGTAAACTTTCTTCATCCGCCAGCCACTGGGGTAGAGGGTCGGCTGGAACGGGGACGGCCGGAATCGAGTAAGTAGCCAACCCGCTGACGGTTTCTTTAGGACCAGGGCTTACCGATGGCGTATGAACCAGCGAAGCGGGTGTGAGCGTCGCGGGAACAGGGATAGTACGAGAAAAAAAAGACTGAAATCGTTGAAAAAGCGTCATTATCGAAGCCGGGCAATCGAGTCGGCTGGCCGGATCAGGTTGTTAAACGGAAAACGGCTGTAAATACGGAAATAGTACGGTATGAATGCAAATCATTCTGGACAGACGGAAAAGAATTTCGTCAGAAACCGAATTCTGAGTCCTGTATTCAGTGAAGTGATTTCTGCAAACTATTAGCTCAAATCCACTAGTTATTGACTGCTTCTGGTAATCGTCGGCGTTTTCAGCCAGTTTCGTAGACTGGATACCGATCGTTTATCCGTCACGTTCCGTACTGATGAAACTCCCCATGGTCGATCTGTTGATTCTCCTCTTCTTTCTAATCGGTGTTTTGCTGGTTGGTATTGCTGGTTACCTCTATTACGATCATCAGCAGTTGGTTAAAAAAGGTGTCATGACCAAAGGAGTTGTGATGAGTATGCATCGAATAAAACCGCGCGAATACCCTGTGGCCCCTTCTGTTCGCTATCGTATACAGGATGGCCGTGAGTTGCTATTTCATAGTTCAGAAGGGCGTAATCCTCCGGCTTATTCCATTGGCCAGGAGGTGACACTCTATTACGATCCAGCAAAACCGGAGCGGGTTCAGCTAGATGGCGATTACCTACTGGTGTATGTTATGGCAGGCATAGGGGCTGTATTTCTGCTGCTGTCTGTCTGGACAATCGGGGAATCGGTTGCGGCTATCTGGGAATGGCTGGTAGCTGGTTAATCGACGGATGGGATTCACTAGGATATTATGGTTAACCTATTTACCATCAACTACGAAGACCATGGAAGTCACGGAGGCAAAGCAGGCCGTAAAACCCACTGATACGAAATACACAGCTATGCTGAAATACATCACCGTTATCAATTGGATTATTATTGGGATTCTGGCTCTTTTAGTGATCAGCTCGTTACTATTCCCGACTAAAGGGGGGGATGCGGCTGGAAGAGGAATGGGCGAGGCTACCCTGATATTGGCGGGTATTGTTCTGGGTGTTTTACTGTTACTAAATCTGATCCCGTATACGTGGGCGAAATACGTGGCTTTTTCGATGATTATGCTGCCGTTTGCTATCTTGTTGCTGAGTAGTCTCGGTTCCAGCCTGAAAGATGTGGTCAGGACTATTACCTATTCACAATCTGATTACGATGGGTCAGCGTATTTTTCAGATCCAACGCTCAAAAAGTTGCTGGCTGCCTGTTTTGACCAAAACGTTGATAAGGTAGAAACCCTATTGCAGGAGCCTTGCCCGCAAATCAATAATCTGGATACCCAGGGTGAGCAAACTGTGCTTGATTATATCGCAACGCACTATAGCCAGTATACCAGAGACTGGGAAAAGACAAAACGGATCATGGAGCTTATGATGGCGGCTGGAGCCACAATCAACAGTACGAACCCGGCTCGTGTATCGACCCATGCCGCTTCGGTCTGGAATGCTACGCCCGATATGCTCAACTTTTTTCTCGATCACGGAGCCGATCCGAATGCAGTGGGCAGCAATGGAGTCCCAATTCTTTATGAAGCCATACGTTCCGGTGGACCTGATTCGATTGATAAAGTTCGGCTTCTGCTCGACCGTGGAGCCGATTGTATGCTAGTAGGTACCTACGACCAGAATACGAAAAATTATACCCCACTGCTCTTTGCGTCGGCTTTTGGGTATTGGGATACATGCCTGTTACTGATTCAGTGGGGCGCCGATGTCCACTATACATCGCCCGACGGAACAACCATCCAGACCTACATTGATTTTTTTGAGGACCATTACAAAGGGGCCGACAGCCTTCATCCAGCCGAATTTGATCAGGTAAAAGCCGTTTTGAAGAAATTGAAACGGGAGAGTCGCTAACGTAGGAATACGCGCTGAAGAGCCGTCCAGAGTCGTTTTTTTAAGTTCTGATCGGCTTCAATAGTAGGTAACGAATCGGCCATCAGAAAGGTAATTCCCTCGAAGCGAACCGGCGAATAGCGGTCCATCATGATGTCGAGGTTGATTCGCTCGAAGGGTACGCCAAAGGTGATAAAGTGGTTGATGTACTTACCCCGAAGCAACTCCGCAAAATCCATGTCTTTTACCCCGTGCAGATTCAGCAGGTCAACCCCGTCGATATTCAGGTTAACGGCTTTCAGAATTTTTTCCAGGAATAGTAAGTTGCTGGGGTCCAGCTCTTCATCGGCCAGGAGCAGCACTTTATGATTTAATAACGGCAACCGGGGTTGTTGCTGTAAGGGTGGAACTACCTGTGGTACTTTAGGGCGCGGTGCCAGGTCCGGCAAAACCTCCGGCGCTTCTGCGGCTGATTCTGCCGGAAATTGGACAGGGACTATTGACGGTTCTGGCTCTGGCGTGATTACCTGCGCAGCCGGTTGGCCATTTGCCGATAGCATATCCAGTTCGGCCAGCAAATCGACTTCCAATGCAACAATAGCTACTGGGTCAGCAGCGTCTACCGGAGTTGGTTTTGAGGGCTCCCACGATTCATCTGCCAGACGGTACAACTGGTCCGTTTGGTAGAAGGTTCGGTAAAAATCGGTTACGGACATGGAACGGGCAGATAGAGGATAAATGTGATCCCGGCAAGGCATACTGACGAGCACCTTGCCGGGATCATACAGGTAAAGGCAACTTAGGCAATAACGGCCTGACGGTGGATAATCGCTTCCCGGTCAGGACTGGTTGAGATAAAGTTGATGGGTAAACCCAGGGTGTCTTCCAGGAAATAAACGTAATCGGCCAGGGCCTCAGGTACGTCGCTAAACGAACGAATGTTAGTCAGATCGGCCTGCCAGCCTTTAAACGTTTTATAGATTGGTGTAACGGCGGTGTCGCACAGATCGTAAGGCAGTTGCTCTGTAACTGTACCATCGGGTAATTCGTAATGCGTACAAACCTTGATCTCGTCGAAAATATTCAGTACATCTACCTTCATCATGACTAATTGCGTGACGCCATTAATCATAATCGCATACTTGAGCGCAGGCAGATCGAGCCAGCCACATCGACGGGGACGGCCCGTTGTAGCACCAAACTCACGACCTTCCTGACGGATTTGCTCGCCAGTTTCGTCCGAAAGTTCAGTTGGGAAAGGCCCACTACCAACTCGCGTGCAGTAGGCTTTAAAAATGCCGTACACTTCGCCGATCTGTCGGGGCGCAACGCCAAGCCCTGTGCAGGCGCCGGCAGTCATGGTATTGGACGAGGTAACAAACGGATATGAACCGAAGTCAATATCAAGCAGTGAACCCTGGGCTCCTTCGGCCAGTACTTTTTTGCCTTCTACCAGCGCTTCGTTGACCGTATATTCACTATCGGTAAGCTTAAACTGCTGCATAAACTCCACGGCACCGAAAAACTCTTCTTCGGCCTGGGGTAGTACAGAGGCATAGTCAAACGTATTCTGATCGAGGATAACCTTATGAATAGCTACCAGCTTGTCGTATTTCGCCCGGAAATTAGGGGATTGAATATCACCAACCCGTAAACCTTGACGGGCTACTTTGTCCTGATAGGTAGGGCCGATACCGCGCAGAGTCGATCCAATTTTCGACTCGCCTTTGGCTTGCTCATAGGCTGCATCCAGCAGACGGTGCGTAGGCAGAATGATGGAGGCTTTCCGGGAAATCTGCAGATTCTGGGTTAAGGCCAGGTTATACTTTGCCAGCCCATCGATTTCTTTTTTGAAGACAATCGGGTCAAGAACAACGCCGTTGCCAATAATATTGAGAATATCGTCGCGAAAGATACCCGACGGAATCTGGTGCAGTACGTGCTTCAGACCGTTAAATTCAAGCGTATGCCCAGCGTTTGGACCGCCCTGAAACCGGGCAACCACCTGATATTTTGGGGCTAATACGTCTACGATTTTGCCCTTTCCTTCGTCGCCCCACTGGAGGCCTAATAAAACATCGATCATTCTGATAATGGGCTGCTACAGCAGCTATGGTTACACTAATTCTGGATTGATGGTGCCGAGTGCAGTTGGCTCAGGCTGAATGGTCCGAAACGTAAAGGCATGTGGTCCAGAACCATTTGCATTCAGGTGTTCCAAACGTGCTCTGGCTTCCTGAATAGTTGGGACATGGCCCACAGGAACCCACCACAGTACAGTTGTGGCCTGATCTGGCTTTTCAAACCATTTCCGGCGGTCTTTCATGACATCGGTATGGCGGCTTCTAAAGACAAAATTCTGTAGGGCTTCTACCGACTCCCAAACAGACATATTCACAATGATACGTTCATCGTCGAATGGACGTAAATCAGTGGCATTATTCCCATCACCTTTGAGTCGCCACAGAAAACCTGCACTTTGTTCGGCCAGTTGGTTGATGCTTTCAAGTTGTGCCACAAAATCAGCCATAACAGGATGCGTAATATCGGGTGCAAGCATCCGCGAAATATTCAGTTGAGCTAGCGGCATCGGTGAATTCAACAATAGACGGAGAACGATGTAAAATGGAGTGTACTTCGACTTCCCTCAATAGCCATTTTACATCGTTCATTATGCGTGATTCATTCCGTTATTCTTCTACAGGAACTTGAATACCCTGCTGATCTTTTTCGGACTCCTGACGGTTTTCGCAAAAGTCGCGGGTACATGAGCCGTAGAAAATCAACGAGTGGTGCATGACATTAAATTTCAACATGTCGCCAACCATATTCTGGATATTCTGAACGCGGGGGTCGCAGAACTCCATGACCTTATGGCAGTCGGTGCAAATCAGATGGTCGTGCTGGCGATATCCATACGATTTTTCGTATTGAGCCAGGTTACGGCCAAACTGATGTTTAGTGACCAGGTCACAGTCGACCAGTACATCGAGGGTGTTATAGACTGTAGCCCGGCTCACCCGGTATTTTTTGTTCTTCATCGAGATGTACAACTCGTCCACGTCGAAGTGGTCTTGCCGGTTGTAAATCTCTTCGAGTATGGCAAAGCGCTCAGGGGTTTTTCGGAGGCCTTTCCGTTCGAGGTAAGCCCGAAAAATCGACTGAGCCGCGTCTAAATTAGATTGATTCGGCGCAGGCATATCCGGTTCCGATTAGTTTAAGGTGCAAAGGTAGAGGTTTATGGTTTACGGTTTACGGAGGCTGACGCAAGAAATGTTGACGCGTCAGCCTCCGTAAACCATACGATGAATACCATAAACTGATATTATGAGTCGAAGCGAATGACCTCAAACACGCCCGGAACCCGCTCTAGTTTGCGCATCAGGGTTTCAAGGTGTTCGGTATCATGAACGTAGAGTTTGATATTCCCTTCGAAAATACCGTCTTTGGAGTCGATGGCTACCGAGCGCATGTTGATATGCAACTCGTTACTAATCACGCGGGTTACGTCGTTGATGAGCCCTACCCGGTCGGTTCCGGTAATGCGTAACCCAGCCAGAAACGCCAGTTCTTTTTGACTAGTCCACTTCGCCTTGATGATCCGATTACCGTGATTCGACATCAGTTCGACGGCATTGGGGCAGGTAACCCGGTGAATTTTAATGCCTTCGTTGATGGTCACAAAGCCAAACACATCGTCGCCCGAGATTGGATTACAGCATTTGGCCAGCGTGTAATCGATGCGGTCCATGTCTTCGCCAATAAGCAGCATGTCGGCATCCGCCCGTTCGCCGTGGATTTTCTTCAGTTCCTTAACGAATGCCTTGGCATCAGGCAGGGCGTCGGTATTCAGCTTATTGGCCCGATTTTCTTTGGCTTCTTTATCGGCCTTGAATTTTTTAAGCTCAGCAACGTCAATATGCCCTTTACCGACCCGGTAGAAGAAGTCATCGGTTGTTTTCGAGCCAAAATAGGCCCGTAACTGATTAATGACCTCGTTGGTCATTTCCAGTTTTAACAGACGAAGCTTCTTGTTGACCATTTCCCGGCCATCCGTCACATATCGTTTGTTATCCTCCTTAATTAAGTCCTTAATTTTGGTCTTGGCTTTTGAGGTAACCACAAACCGCAGCCAGTCTTCATTCGGCTTCTGTCGGTTTGAGGTAATCACTTCGACCTGGTCACCATTTTGTAGGACGTAACTTAGTGGAACGAGGGTATTATTGACTTTGGCCGCCATACAACGGGCCCCAATCTGGGTGTGAATACTGAAAGCAAAGTCGAGAGCTGTAGCTCCGCGTTGCAATACCTGTAGTTCACCTTTAGGCGTAAAAACAAAGACTTCTTCGCTGTACAGATTGCTTCTGAAATCGTCGACGAATTCGATCGCGGCTTTTTTACCATCGCTACCTGCCGACTCGATCATATCGCGCACCTGACTGATCCAGGCTTCGATACCCGCGCCGGTTTGGGTGTCGTTGCCTTTGTATTTCCAGTGGGCAGCATAGCCTTTCTCGGCAATTTCGTTCATCCGTTCGGTTCGAATCTGAACCTCTACCCACTGCCCCTGCTTGCTCATTACGGTCGTATGCAGCGATTCATACCCATTGGCGCGTGGGGTACTGATCCAGTCTTTCAGCCGGTCGGGGTTGGGTTTGTAGTGGTCGGTAACGATCGAATAGGCTCGCCAGCAGGCGGCTTTTTCTTCGTCGGGAGGTACGTTCAGAATAATCCGAACCGCAAACAGATCGTAGATCTCCTCAAAGGGCTTTTTCGACTTATTCAGCTTGTTCCAGATCGAATAAATGGACTTGGGCCTACCTTTAACCACGTATTTAAGTCCCGTTTCGGCCAGGTCTTTCTCGATTGGTTCAATAAAACGGCCAATAAATCGATCGCGGGCTAGCCGGGTTTCACGTAATTTCCGGGCAATATCTTTATAGGCATCTGGCTCAACGTGTTTCAGATACAGATCTTCCAGTTCCGACTTGATCGTATATAAACCCAGGCGGTGGGCGAGGGGGGCGTATATATAAATCGTTTCCGACGCAATCTTCAACTGCTTATCGCGGGGCATCGAGTCCAGCGTTCGCATATTGTGCAGTCGGTCGGCCAATTTGATCAGAATAACCCGAACATCGTCGGACAACGTCAGCAGCATTTTTCGGAAATTTTCAGCCTGCTGCGACGTGCCGTATTCAAAATACCCCGAAATCTTGGTTAAGCCGTCGATAATGCGGGCTACTTTCGGGCCAAACGCCCGGTCGATATCGGCAATAGTAGTATCTGTATCTTCAACGACATCGTGAAGGAGTGCAGCTACAATACTGGTTGTACCCAGCCCAATTTCCTCAACAGCAATCTGGGCTACTGCTAGAGGATGATAGATGTAGGGCTCACCTGAGCGCCGACGCATGTTTTTATGGGCTTCGGCCGACGTGTTAAACGCTTTTTTGATCAGCTTGGCGTCGTCGCCTTTGAGCATGGGTTTTGCGGCACGCAACAATCGACGGTAACGCTTCAGGATTTCCTGGCGTTCCAGTTCCAGATCAATTACAGGCTCTGGGCTGGGTCGATGCTCGATTGCATTAGTCATAAATGGCTTCGTTGTAGGTAATGGCCTTGAGGTTGTACTCGTACTACCAAGATAACAAAATATTCATCGAAAAATGGGCCAGTATTAACTAAAAATAAAACCTTCTGTGAATTGATTTGGTCTATTGATTTTTTTTGCTACCTTTGCAGTCCCAAAAACAACACATAATGTGAAATGCGAAATGAATATTGGCTTTAATAAGCCCATTCATTTAACATTATCCATTAACTACCAGCGGGCGTGGCGAAATTGGTAGACGTGCCAGACTTAGGATCTGGTGCCGCAAGGCATGGGGGTTCGAGTCCCTCCGCCCGTACTATAAAAGCGAAAGAGTGAAAGAGCGAAAGAGCGTTTGTCTAAACAATTCACTCTTTCGCTTTTTCACTCTTTCGCTCTTTACTTTTAAACCGACATACCCGTGGATATTACGCTCGAAAAAGCCAGCGACACCAACGCTTCACTCAAGATTACGCTAACCCCTGCTGATTATAAACCCGAAGTGGATAAGAAACTGAAAGACTATGGTCGGAAAGTTCAACTTAAAGGATTTCGTCCTGGACACGTACCCGCTTCGCTCGTACAAAAGATGTATGGGAAAAGCATTCTGGTCGATGAAATCAACTCGATGCTGAGCAAAACCGTTAGCCAGTACATCCGCGACAATAAGTTACAGGTAGTTGGTGACCCGGTTCCAAATCGGGAAGAGGCTGATGCCATTGATTGGGATAATCAGACGGATTTTGCGTTCAGCTACACGCTGGGGCTGGCTTCGGAGTTCGATATTGATTTCAACGATTTACCAAGTGTACCGCAGTATGAAATTCAGGCTGGTGATGCCGAAATCAATTCAACCATTGCTGAGTTGCAGCAGCGTTTCCACACCCATTCGCATGGCGAGGAAGTAGCTGATGGCGACACGATTTATGGTGAATTGAATCAGGTATCGGCACCGGAAGGCGCTACAGGTTTCTCGGCGAAAACTGCTTTTCCGATGGCCAAAATGGCCGATGATGCTAAAGGGCAGTTTATCGGTAAGAAAAAAGGAGACGTCGTTACGTTTGTACTAGAGCAGGCGTTTCCGGATGAGAAAGCCCGGGCCAATGCGACGGGGGCTAAAGCGGAGGAAGTTGCTAATCTGACCGGTGAGTTTACCTTCGCTATCGACGATATTACCCGTCATGAGCCTGCTGAACTAAATCAGGAGCTTTTCGATAAGGTGCTGGGTGCTGGTGCTGTAGAAGACGAAGAGCAATTCCGGGCTAAAGTGGCTGAAATCATCCAGAGCAATTACGCCCGTGAGACGGCTCAGTTGCTGCGTCTGGATATTGAGAAAACCCTGCTCGACAGTACACCTATTTTGCTGCCTGATGAGTTCCTGAAAAACTGGCTGATGGAAGTGAATGAAGGCAAGTTTACTCCTGAGCAAATTGATGAACAGTATGACGATTTCACCAAATCGGTGAAGCTGCAGCTTATTAAAAACAAAATTGCCGACAAAGCCGACATCAAAGTTGATTTTGAAGAGGTAATGGAAGCGACTCGTCGGATGGTGCGCGAACAGTTTGGCTTTGCCAGTTCAGAAGATGCCGAGATGAATCAGACCATCGATCGCATTGCCCGCAACTACCTGATGGATGAAAAAAATAACGGTCAGAACTACACCAGTACCTTCAACCAGGTGTACGACGACAAAGTGATCGACTATGCTAAAACGCAGCTGACCCTGACAACTCAGGAAGTCACTGTTGATGAATTTAAAGCGTTGGTTGAAAACCGCTAGTTGAGTGAAAAGACTGCTTCAGAAGCGCCCTGGCCATAGGTTGGGGCGCTTTTTTGTTGGATGATGGAGGAGGCCTGATAGCTAAACAGATTAACCGTATCGGTTTTATAACCTGAATATGTAGTTGTAAAACTATTTTTGTAGTTTTATTTTGACCCAACTATATATATAACTATACTCATGGCGTTTTTAAGGTGTGTTTCACCTAAATAAATTGACCAATGCGTACCGTATGCTTATTTGCCTTTATTCTGGCCATAATCTCAAGGATCGCGTTAGCGCAACCTCTGTTTCAGGAACCGGACTACACGGTATCGATCATTGCGGATGGTAAGCCTGTTGATCTAAAAGAAGGAATTGCTGCGATTACACAAACCATTCAACTGCAAGGGAAACTGACTAAAGAAAGTAAAGCGCAGTTTCCTCAACTTCATTCCGATGTTCTGATTGAACGGGTCATGATCAGTTTAGTAAGAGGAACCCAACGGATTGATTATCTGAACTGGACTGGTGACGAGTCATTAATAAAGCTATCCACTCAGGCACAGGCAGGAGATCGCTACGTGATGCAGTTTGAAAAGGTAAACGTGCAGACTAAGCAGGGAACAATGAATCCATTAACCAAGGCGGTCATTTACTCTGTCTCACTGTATTGATTGTTTTTCTCTACAAATAGAAAAGGCTGCCCACTTAGTTGAGCAGCCTTTTCTATTTGTAGAGAAAAATACCTATTGGTACTGGATGTACATCGGTTTTGGGGTAAGGGCCAGCACTTCTTCGGGAGTCATGATACGCGAGCCAGGCTTGCGGAAATCATTATCATAGAATAGTTTGAATCCTGTGTATTGAACTGGCTCTTTCTGGATGTAGTCGTGGTAAGAGTCTTTTTTCAATACGGGAGGGCCCCAGCCGTCCATATCCATAACGATTTGTACGTTTGGATCGAGTTTAATGTTTTTGTAGTTCTTAATCATGCCCTGTGTAAAGCGGTGAACGACCAGTACTTTGGGAGGCAGATTGTTTTCTTTCACAATCTTGCTCAGAAACTGAACGGCCTGGTTTACATCGGCGGCATCGTAGCTACCAATTTTAGTGCCAGGCTTATGGCCCGTTACCATCGAAAACTCAGGGTCTATACCGAGGTGGACGAAGGGTAATTTGAGGTATTTTGTAAGGTATTCCATTTCGCCACCCAGCGGTGCGTGGCCACGCTGAATATCGAGGAAGACGATGGCTTTGTGCTCATTCCCCCACTTGATGACTTTTTTGATGGTTTTGTCCGACATTCGAAGCCGATAACCGCCATCTTTTCCTGGAGCACCCTGGGCTGAGATCGCCACCAGATGCAATGCAGGCTGGATGGGTGTAGCCGGGTCGGCTTTTTGCCAGTTGGCAATTTCCTTATCAAGTCGTTGGAGCATTTCTTCCTTTTCATACTTACCCAGTATGCCCATTTTCTTGGAATGTGGGTTACCGTAGTAAGCGAAAATGCGTTTGCCCGGCAGTATAGCGCCCGTCGGGGCGTAGGTCAGCGAGTCGAGCGTTGGATCGCCTGTGTTAGCCTTGCCAGTTGTGGCAACAGGTTCAGGTGCTGGCGTTTTCGATGAATCGGCAACGGGTTTGGCAGACGCTTCGGCCGTGAGTTTTCCGGTGTGGGAGGACTCTTCTTTTGAAGAAGACGTGCAGTTGGAAAGCGAATAGAGAGCCAGCAGAGAGAGCGCGGCCAAGGAGAAACGCATACTGTGAAATGAGTTTGACAATTGTTTTTTAATTAGGTGGGCAACCCCTGGCTTTATCAGTAATAACCCTATTTCTGGGATTGGAGCAATAACCTTGCCGACAGCATGTAACCGCTGTAGTAGAACCTACCCTACAGTGCAAGTATAATTCCTATTTGTAACTTTTCAAAGCACTAATTCGCCTAAGCCTTGCCGTACAATAGAAAACTCATCGTTCGTGACATCGACAATAGTAGAAGGGATGTTGCCGCCATAGCCCCCGTCGATTACGATATCCACCTGGTGCTGAAATTTCTCGAAGATTAGCTCCGGGTCGGTTGAATACTCAATAATTTCATCTTCATCCCGGATCGACGTGGTAATGATCGGATTACCCAACTCATGAACGATCTGCCGGGGAATGTCATTGTCAGGAACGCGAATACCTACGGTTTTCTTATTGGTATTCAGTAGCTTAGGTACTTGGTTGGTTGCCTGAAGTATGAATGTAAAGGGTCCTGGGAGTAGACTCTTCATCAATTTAAAGGCCTGATTACTCACGCGAGCATAGTCGGCAATGTGACTCAGGTCATAGCAGATAAACGAGAAATCATTTTTGGTCGGCTTTATGCCTTTGATACGGGCAACTCGCTCAACAGCCCGTGCATTATGGATGTCGCAACCCATACCGTAAATGGTATCGGTTGGGTAAATAATGACGGCTCCATCGCGAAGTGCGTTCACGATATGCGCAATCCGACGGGGATCAGGGTTTTTCGGATAAAGCTTGATGAATTCAGCAGACATAGCTAAAACGGTTAACTATACATCAGTAACCATAAACGTCCTAAACGGGTTTCGCCAATACCGATGATACAAACGGTAAATGTAGTTGATAGGCAGATGATAGTAAGAAAAAGCAGCTATAGATCGGGTCAATATAGGCGGTTGTTTAATCTGTTTTAGCAGGCTATAGAATTGGTGAACCAGCGTAAACTGCTCGGTATAAAAGGCTTTTCGGATAAACGTATTGAGTCGGCCAGCCAATGCATCGAACTCATCCGTAGTCTGACATAGCTCGAATGCTTTCTGGCAGACGATCAGTGTAGAAGGCAATAATTGATTGTGACGTTGCAGGATCTGGCTGGATAACGAATCGGGTAATTGTCGTTTCAGAGTCAATACCTCGTCGAGGTACGCGTAGTGACAGAACCGTGATGAACGAACCCAGAAATCAAAATCTTCATAGCTCAATGCTTCGTCGTAACCGACCAACCTATCGAATACAGAACGGCGAATTAGCATGGTAGGTGTACAGATGAAATAACTAGCCAAAACAGCCTCGAATACATCTCCAGTTGGCACCTGCACGGTTGTATGTCCCAGGCTGTCAACCGGATAATGCACGCCGATTCGTTTACCCGCTGCATCGATAAAGGCTGCATTGGAAAATACCACCCCGTAAGAATCGGGTAATTGCTCGAATAAGGCAACCTGTTTAGCCACCCGATCAGGCAACAGCACATCATCGGCTGCGAAATCAATAATATAACTCCCTTTGGCAGTCGCCAGCCCCTGGTTGAAGGCTCGGTTCAGGCCCAGATTGGTGCTGTTTTTTATGGATCGTACAGATGGGTACTGCTCAATAAACGAACAGATTTGTTCATCAGAACCATCGATACTTCCGTTATCAATAATAATTAATTCAATAAAGGGATAAGTTTGATCAATAACCGATTGCAGGGCTTGCCTAACGTAATTCCGATGATTGTAGCAGATGCAAATGACCGTTACCCAGGTAGGTATGTGTGGAACAGGTAAATTTTTTTGCCACAAATTGCTCGGCATGGAAACTATTGACA
The DNA here is from genome assembly GCF_002056795.1 of Spirosoma aerolatum. NCBI lineage: Bacteria > Pseudomonadati > Bacteroidota > Cytophagia > Cytophagales > Cytophagaceae > Spirosoma > Spirosoma aerolatum. The sequence goes on from NZ_CP020104.1 coordinate 3,029,832, forward strand.
GTGAGCGGATACTATACAGACGACGAACGATTACATCGGTCATTTTCCCAATTTAGCCCACTGTTAAATCGCTTATTTTGGATGGAGCGGAAGATTGGCACGCTTTTCGCGATTTCGTAATACGAACACGTGACCCCCGTGCCAGTTTTGGCGCCAGGAAAGCGTGTGCTTTTACATTTATGGGTTAGGTTTTACAAACGTCACCTCAAGTGTTCGAGGTGGCGTTTGTTGTTTTAGCAGCTACGCTCGGGTGTGGGTCACCCTCAAGATTATAGAGTGCCACATTCATTTCAAACCCTAAAATAAGCACCAGCGAAATCAGGTTGATCCAGATCATCAGGGCAATCAGCGTTCCAATCGACCCATATAGTTTGTTGTAAGACCCAAAGTTGGCAACATAGAAGGAGAAGCCGAGCGTGATCAGAACGATAAGTACCGAAGCGGTAACAGCGCCTGGCAAAATAAACAGCCACTTCATGTTCACGTTTGGGCCGAATCGGTATATCACCGAAATGGAACCCACAAATACCGCAAACACAATCAGATACCGCCCAATCGTGAGCAGATTAACGAACACGACGTTGTTAAAAAAGCCAAAATGAAGCAGATAGTCGCTCACAATCCCACCAATGATCAGAACGACTACGGCTAAAATCAGCGCAAATGCCAGGGTAAACGTTAACCCCACAGCTATGGCTCGAATTTTGAGGAAGCTACGGCGCTCTGCCGAATGATAGGATGAGTTGAATGCCTGCATCAAAGCAACCAGCCCACTGGTAGCTGAATAGAGCGCCAGAACGAAGCCTAATGATAGGACACCACTGCGCGGCCGATTGATAATATCCCGTATCGTTGTATCGACTGTACTGAAGGTGTCGCCTGGTAAAACCCGTTGCAAAAAGCCCATCACCTGTTCTTCAAGATCAGGAATCGGGATATAGGGTATGAGTGTGAAAAAGAAAATGATCGTCGGGAAAACAGCCAGAATCAGACTGTACGATACCGAAGCGGCCCGTTCGCTGGTATCATTGTCAATAATTTGGGTGGCCATTCGCTTCAAAAACGAATACCAGGTGCTTTTGGAATTGAATGGGTGGTGCGCCTGTAACCAGGCCTTTGCCCTGCCCAACGCCTTGAAGCCGAATAGTTTATCGAACATATTGCAAACGTCGTTAGTAAATGGTCAAGGCCCGCCGTTGCGGGTAGTCAATGGTCACCTCAAGAGCATGCTGGTGCAACTGACTATAAATTAGTGACTAACGATTGACAATTATTGTTCAAAGAAAGGTTTGGTCGCTTCTAGTAAATCGATGGGTGCAGAACACGGACGCCCCGTTTCTGAACGAACAAAAACGAGTGTAGTTTGGCCCGTATTTAGCAGTTGCCCATCCTGATTGAAAATTTCGTAATTGAACATCAACCGGGTTTTGGGCATTTGCGGAATCGTCACTCGAATGGTAAGAAGATCGTCGTATTTAGCTGGTCGAATGAATCGGGAATTCAGGTCGTAGACAGGCATCGAAATGCCATCTTCTTCCATTTTTTTATACGTAAGTCCCAGATGGCGAAGCGCTTCGACACGTCCGATCTCGTAATAACGGGCGTAGTTGCCATAATAAACAATGCCCATCTGATCGGTGTCGTAATAGCGCACCCGGATATTGGTAACGTCGTGGGTAATCATAGGTTATTTCATAATCTTCATGCGGGTGAGTGCCTGTTGGTACAGACGAGCGTTGGCCAGGTGTTCAGCCATAGTTTTCGAGAAGGTATGATACCCATTGAAACGGGCATCGACCACGAAGTAAAGGTAGTCGTGTTGCTCGGCGTTCAGAACGGCATCGATGGTGGCAGGAGCAGGCAGGTTAATTGGCCCAGGTGGTAAGCCGGTATGCCGATAGGTGTTGTAAGGCGAGTCGATAGTGAGTTGCTTGTTGAGCAGCCGACGAATCGTGAAATCGCGCAGGGCAAAAATGACAGTGGGGTCGGCTTCGAGTTTCATGCCTTTTTTCAGGCGGTTCAGGTACACACCAGCCACGCGGGGTTGTTCATCGCGTTTGTTGGTTTCGGCCGCTACGATCGAAGCCAGTACCTGAGTCTGCGTTTGGGTCAGTCCAAGGGCTTTGGCTTTTTCCTGACGTTCGGGCGTCCAGAATTTCTTGTATTCATTCCCCATCCGATCCAACAGGGCTTCGGGCTTGATGGTCCAGAACATTTCGTAGGTATTAGGCAAAAACATACAGACGATCGTTGTGGTATCGAATCCATATTTCTCGCAGGTAGCCGGATCGTTCAGCAGTTTACCCAGGGCCTCGGAGCCAAACTCAAATTTGCTGCCCAGGCGCTGAATCAGGTCCGATTTCTGCCGCATACTATTGAACGTTACGGGCATGGCATCCTGATTGCCACTGCGGAGTTTGACCAGCGCGTCGCGGTTGCCCATATTTGGCTTGATTTCATACCGTCCTTCTTTAACGAGTTCGGGGTATTTCATCAGTTTGGCCAGGAAACGGAACGACGTTTCGTCGTTGATGACCTTATGCGTTTTGAGCGTGTCCATGACTGACTCGAACGTTGAACCACGTGGAATCAGGAGGGCAAACGTTTTGTCGTTCTCTTTTACCTGTAGGTTTGGGCTTTTGAAAACTTGCCAGAAGTAAAAGGTAAAGGTGGTCAGAAGGATAGAAACGGTGAGAAACAGCCCAATTTTAAAATTACGAGACATGATTGCGAGCAATAAGGAACAATGAATAATGAAGAATGCGCAGATGGTTACAACTACGATTTTTGGCACTACAATTGTGTAGTGTCCACTAGGCATTATTCATTTTGATGCTGCAAATTTAGCCAAAATAGCTACCTACCCATAATGAAGTACGTATTATCTCTCTTACTGATGGTGACCGTGATGACATCTTGCCGGACGAGTGCTGATAGTCCACGAGCCATGAATCCGGCAGCCGCCAAACGACAACAGGCCATTGATGAGATTCGTGAAGCGGATTTAAATTTTAGCCAATTGTCTGAAAGACAGGGAATGGCCAAAGCCTTTACAACGTATGCAGCCGATGAAGTAATCAAGCTGAACGATGGCAGTGCTCCGACGGTCGGCTTCGATTCGTTGCGGGCACAGATGAGTCGTATGCCGGTTGATGGACGTGTGCTAACCTGGCAGGTGCTTAAGGCCGATGCCTCGCAGGCGGGTGATCTGGGCTACACGTTTGGGCAGTGGATGCTTAGCCAACGCGACGAGTCGGGCAAGAAGAAAACACAGTTTGGGGTTTATGTGACTGTATGGAAACGCCAACGCAACGGTCAATGGCGGTTTGTTGTCGATGGTGGGAACAGTACCCCCGAACCCAAATAGAGTTTACGGCTTACGGTAACCTTTTCAAAAATGAATCGTAAATTTGGGCGAACCAACTCAACTCGTTTTGACCGTTCGTTCATCGTCAACTCCTCAAACGTTGCGAGATCCCTCGCTGTATACGCTCTCGTTCTGGTTACTGTCGGTCAGTAACTTCCTGTTTTCGGCCAGTTTTTCGATGATGATTCCCGAGTTACCGGCCTATCTGACGAAGCTGGGCGGCAAAGAATACATCGGACTGATTATTGCACTTTTTACGTTCACGGCTGGGGTTTCACGGCCATTTAGCGGCAAACTGACCGATACAATTGGTCGGGTTCCGGTGATGGCCTTCGGGTCTATCGTGTGCTTTGTCTGCGGACTGTTGTATCCGTATCTGTTGACCGTATGGGGGTTTCTGACGCTCCGGCTAATTCACGGCTTTTCGACGGGGACTAAACCAACGGCTACATCGGCTTATGTTGCCGATGTGGTTCCGGCCAATCGTCGGGGCGAAGCAATGGGTATGCTTGGGCTATTTACGGCGATGGGCATGTCGCTTGGACCGGCTATTGGGAGTTGGTTGGCTACCGATTTTTCCATGAATGTTATGTTCTGGACATCATCGGCTTTTGCCTTACTTTCCATTGGTATTCTGCTCCGTATGCCCGAAACCCTGGCGACACCAGAACGTTTTCGGTTTGGCTTACTTCGTCTGAAAAAAGATGAGCTCTTTGATAAACAGGCTATTCCGCCATTTCTAGTTCTGCTATTGCAATCGTTCTCTTCTGGCGCGGTACTCACGGTAATCTCTACGTTGAGCGGGTCACTGGGCATTACCAATAAAGGGCTGTTTTTCACGGTCTATACAGTGGCTTCGCTGATGGTTCGTATTCTGTTCAGTAAGTCGTCGGATCGCTACGGCCGGGTACCCGTATTATTTATCTCTACGGTTATTCTAGCTTTTTCAATGGGCTTGCTGGTTATGGTCGACTCGCCGGTTTTGTTCTGGACGGCCGCTATTTTCTATGGTATGTCGTGGGGCATGAACTCGCCGACAGTGCAGGCCTGGACAGCGGACCTTAGCGACGAGCATACCCGTGGACGAGCGATGGCTACCATGTACATTGCCCTCGAAGCGGGTATTGGATTGGGAGCCGTCGGTTCGGGCTGGCTGCTCAATCACGTAGTGGGTGAATTGGGGGTAGATGCGGCCTTTGCCGTATCAGGGGGGATGGCGTTGATTGCGGTTGGGTATCTGGGCTGGTTATGGCAAAAAGGCCGGAGAACATCCCGGCATCGGACCGACGGAGCCGATGAAGTGGCTCTGATGGATGGTGAACCGGGATGAACGAGATCGAGCCGAAAATCCGCCCATTGGTCGATGCGCTGAACCGAACGGGTATCGCACGCACGTTTTCCAGTTGCGAAGGCCATTTTGCTCCTGACCAGCAAACGATCGTTGATCGCAATCATGCGTATGTTCGCTTTATACCTGCCGAAGACTGCTCCCTGGCTCAGGTAGAAAACCTGCTGGCGTATGTGCTTACCCGGTTCAAACACCAGCATGGCCTGATTCCGGTTAAATTAATGGCCTATAAACTCTACACACCCATCGAAGACGAACGGGTGGAAGAAACCTTTGTGCTTGAACTTCATCCCTTCAATCGCTTCGATCCCCCGACCGCAAACGAACAGATGTAGATCGGGCCATTGACCAGGTAGAAAAGTTAATTTATGATCGATTAGATACTGGGGGATGAGTTAATGTTCAGTAATCGTTACAATATACGTTAGTCCTGCCACCCTTCAGGTTTATAGCAATAACTTGAGTCGAATCAACGATTACCTCTACCACGGCTTGGGTAAGGGATTGGCTACCGAATCGCCCGGTAAGTCGGTCGGCCGTTGAGCGGTTAAGTTGAATAATTTGTGGTTCAGCCAGGCTGATAATCGTGCCATCTACGACCAGCATATCTACCGTTGCTCGCAAGGTCAAGTCTTCTGACGTCCTCCCCCTAAAGGGGGCTGGGTAGGAAGAGGGGAACGAGTCGCTACATCAAAAATTACAAAATAAACTGGCTTAAATCCCGGTTTTTGACCAGGCCATTTAGTTTTTCACTGACCAGTTCTTTGGTAACCACCACTTTGGCATTAGCGCCGATCACGTCGGGAATGTCGAACATAAAGTCGTTCATGAGGTGGCTCAGAACCGTTTGAAGTCGTCGGGCACCAATATTTTCCACTTCGCTGTTTACGTCAAAAGCGATCCGGGCCAGTTCGCGAAGGGCGTCGTCCTGGAAACCAAGTTCAACCTCTTCGGCTGCTAGCATGGCCTCATACTGCTTGGTAAGGGCGTTTTTAGGCTCTTTCAGGATCTGGTAGAAGTCATCTTCCGAGAGGCTTTGCAACTCAACACGAATCGGGAAGCGGCCTTGCAATTCAGGGATCAGGTCGCTTGGTTTGGCCACGTGGAAAGCACCGGCGGCAATGAACAGAATATGGTCGGTATGAATAACGCCATACTTTGTATTTACCGCACTGCCTTCCACAATGGGTAGCAGATCGCGCTGCACCCCTTCGCGGCTTACATCGGGACCGCCACCGCCGTTGCCGGAACGAGCCGAGGCCACTTTGTCGATTTCGTCAATGAAAATGATACCTGCGTCTTCCGCTTTGCGGATGGCTTCTTCTTTCACCTCGTCCATATCGATCAGTTTGGCGGCTTCCTCTTCCAGCAGAATTTTGCGGGCTTCGGCAATGCTCACTTTGCGTTTTTTACCGCGTTTGGGCATCATGTTGCCAATCATCTCCTGGATATTCATCATCGACAGATCATCGACGGTGCCGCCCATTACACCAATATTGGGTGTCTGGCTTTGCTGAACGTCGATATCGATTTTTCGGTCGTCCATTTCGCCCGAGCGGATTTTTTCGCGGAACCGTTCGCGGGTGCGTTCGTTGAGCTCAGCGTCGGCGTCTTTTGGGGCATTTTCGAACCCAAGCTGACCATTGGCCGGTTTGACGGGGGGAATCAGAATGTCCAGAATGGTTTCTTCGACTTGTTGCTGGGCTTTTATCTGAACGGCTTCTTTCTTGGCCGCCCGCACCATATTGACGGATTGCTCGACCAGGTCACGCACCATACTTTCTACATCGCGGCCTACGTAACCAACCTCCGTAAATTTGGACGCTTCTACTTTGATAAAAGGCGCATCAGCAATTTTAGCCAGCCGACGGGCAATTTCCGTTTTGCCAACGCCCGTAGCCCCAATCATCAGGATGTTGTTGGGCGTAATTTCGCGTTGCATGTCGGCGCTGCTGTTCATCCGGCGCCAGCGGTTCCGCAGGGCTATAGCTACGTTGCGTTTGGCATCGTGCTGGCCAATAATGTATTGATCTAGCTCGGCAACAATCTGCCGGGGAGTAAGGTCTTTCAGTGAGTGGGTCATTGATAAAAACAAAAGCGAAACACTACTTGCGCTTTTTCTAAAACACAGGAATTTTAAAATTGTGCCAATGCTACAGAAAAAATAGTAGTTTAAGTAACCATGATTAAAAACTTCGACTAACTGGCTTTCTCCAGAAATCAATAATCAGTCTTTGCATGAATTTCTGTCGGATTCTACTTTTCGCGTTTTGCCTGACCACAGCCTACGCGCAAACGCCCATTCATTTAATACCGCAGCCCGTGAGTGTTCAGCCTCAAACCGGTCTGTTCGCTCTGACCAAAACAACCTCAATCGAGTATAATCAGGCCGATGCCCGCGTGGTTGCTGACATGCTTAGCCAACGCTTAAACAAACCAACAGGTTATGCGCTGGCAGCAAAACAAGGAAAAGCGGGCAAAATTCAACTAAACCTGAATACAACACCGAATGCCCAACTTGGCGACGAGGGTTACATGCTCGATGCATCGTCGAAAGGCGTGGTGATAACGGCTAATCGTCCGGCGGGGCTATTCTATGGGATGCAGACGCTCACGCAGTTATTGCCAAAAGAAATTGAGAGTAAAACGGCTGTTTCAAAAAACTGGTCGCTTCCGGCAGTAAAGATTACCGACTATCCACGGTTTGGCTGGCGGGGGATTATGCTCGATGTGAGCCGTAACTTTTTTACGAAAGAGGAAGTCAAACAGTATATCGATCAACTGGCCAAACTAAAATTCAATACGCTTCACTGGCACCTGACCGACGACAATGGCTGGCGAATCGAAATCAAATCGTTGCCTAAACTGACCCAGGTAGGTGCCTGGCGGGTGGCACGGGCCGGTCATTTTGGGGATCGTGCCGAGCCGAAACCCGGCGAACCTACTCCCGTTGGTGGCTTTTATTCGCAGGACGATATTCGGGAGGTAGTGGCGTATGCACAGGCTCGTAACGTAACCATCGTTCCCGAAATTGATGTGCCGGGTCACAGTATGGCGGCTCTGGCGGCTTATCCCGAACTGAGTTGTACCAAACAGCAGGTGAGCGTAAATCCCGGTACGCCCTTCTCGGAATGGTACGGAAACGGTACGTTTAAGATGAAAGTAGAAAACACGCTGAATCCATCGGACGAAAATGTCTATGCGTTTCTGGATAAGGTGTTTACCGAAGTGGCGGCTCTCTTTCCCAATCCCTACATTCACGTGGGGGGCGATGAGTGTTACAAAGGCTACTGGGCTAATGATCCGGGGTGTCAGGCATTGATGAAACAACTGAACATCCGGCATGTGGAAGATTTGCAGGGGTATTTCATGAACCGTGTTGAGAAAATTCTGACTGCCAAAGGCAAGAAACTGCTAGGCTGGGACGAAATACTGGAAGGAGGAATCTCTCCGGGGGCAACGGTCATGAGCTGGCGGGGAATCAAAGGAGGGATCGAAGCGGCACAGGCCGGGCACAATGTGGTGATGACCCCAACCACATTTGCCTATATCGATTACACGCAGGGCGATCCTTCGGTCGATCCGCCGATCTACGCCAGTTTGCGGGCTGAAAAGTGCTACAGTTTCGATCCAGTACCGGATGGTGTCGATGCTAAATATATTTTGGGTGGGCAGGGTAACCTCTGGACCGAGCAGATACCCACCCTGCGCTATGCCGAATACATGACTTACCCGCGTGGCTGGGCATTGTCGGAAGTATTCTGGTCGCCAAAGGCGGTAAAGAACTGGGCCAATTTTGTGGAGCGTATGGAAACCCATTTCGACCGGGCCGATGTGGCCCAGGTCAATTACTCGAAGGCTATTTACGATGCCATTGTGCGGACAAGTATGAAAGACGGTAAACTCCGGCTCGAACTCGCTGGCGAAGCCCCCAACCTCGACATCTACTACACCCTCGATGACACCATGCCCGACCAGTTTTCGACCAAATACACCCAACCCATTGACCTGCCCGATGGCCCCATCACCCTGCGCGTCGTCACCTATCGTGCCGGAAAACCCATCGGTCACCTAATTACTTTGACGCGAGATGCTCTGCAACGCCGGGTTGGTCGGTTTTAGGTAAAATCATATAGGTAAGAACCGCTCTTTTCAATTGCTTGCTTATTAATAAAACAGATCCGTATTCATAAAGGTAATATTCTTGGTTTATGCTTAGGAACTATTTAAAAATAGCGCTCCGTAATCTGTGGAAAGAGCGGTTCTATTCTCTGATCAGCATTGGTGGTCTGGCTGTCGGGGTTTCTATTTCTGTTATAATTTTTCAGTTCGTGTTTCACGAATGGAGTTACGATTCATTTCATGAAAAAGAGGGAAGTATATACCGTATACTAAGTCGGAATGAACAAAGTTCTTATCCCGCATTTTCCTCAAAGTTAGCTAATCAACTTGTCCGGCAAAATCCAGAGATCAAAGCCTGTACGCGAATTCTTCGGGATAAGTCAGCGGTTATTAAAAGTTTGGAAAACCCAACACTGATTAATGAAGAAACCGGATTTGTGTTCGCAGATCAATCCTTCTTTTCAATTTTCTCTTTTCCATTAAAATACGGCAATGTAGAAAAGTGCCTGGAAAAGCCTTTCACTGTGGTTATTTCTGAACGAGTAGCAGATAACTATTTCGGAAAAGAGAACCCAGTTGGTAAAACTATTAGCTATAACGGACAGCATTTGCTTGAAGTTACAGGCGTAGCGAACAATGTGCCAACAAATTCTACGCTACGATTTGATTTTGTATCGTCTCAGGATACCTATCAAAAAATTAATCCATTTGCATTCGATAACCTGCCCAACTTTGAAACGTTCCTATTGATCGATCAAAAAGCGGCCATTCCTAAAATTATCAGGAATATTAAAGTTGCTAACAAATTGATCGGTGCAGTGAATTACAATGATAAGGATATATATGAGCTTGAGCCTTTGCAGGAACTTCGATTTGGGAATAGCTATACTTACAATGAAAAGACCAGTGTAAAGTTGCTGTATGTTTTATCCGGAGTTTCGGTGCTAATACTTTTTTTAGCCTTATTCAATTACATCAACCTGGCTACAGCACGCGCTACGTTACGAGCAAAGGAGGTTGGGGTCAGAAAAGCTATCGGCGCAAATCGGTTCAGCCTTGTCAAACAATTCTTTTTGGAATCAACTCTGGTTAATTTTTTCGCTTTTATATTAAGCTTTTGCCTGATTTTGTTGTTTAGAGAACCTTTCAATGCCCTTTTTCAGCTAGAAATAGACCTCTCCTTTCTATTAAGTCAAAAATTTATTGCGGTTCTTATAAGTTTATTTTTAATAAGTACCTTAATCGCTGGCTCATATCCCGCACTGATTTTATCAAGCTTTTCCCCAATAAAGGTTCTTAAGGGAAATTACATCAGCAAAAATCAGGGCAGGCGTGTACGAAACACGATGATGGTTTTTCAATTTAGTGTATCTGCTACACTTATTTTATGCAGTCTGATGATGCAGCGTCAAATTGACTACATAAAAGATCGAGACCTCGGGTTTAATCGAAATCAGGTAGTAAGCATCAAGTTGAGTAGCAAGGTTTCTTCTAAGAGTGACAATTTTAAGAAAGATATAAAGAGTCAAACCGGAATTGAGCATGTCAGTTTGTCAAATACCCCCTTTTTCAAAAGTTACATGGAAGGTAAGTTTCAAACGAAGACATTGGGCAAGGTAACATCTCTTGCTATGCTGGAGGCAGATGCAGATTTTGTGTCTAATCTTGGGCTTATTTGGAAAGTAAAACCAACTGAAAATGCAGTAGTTAATGCTGATGGTTTTTACGTTACACTCAACGAAAAAGCAGTTCGGGCACTAGGCTATACAAATGGTAATGTTATCGGGCAAAGCATCTTTCCCAAAGATGGACAGGAGTATGGTAAAATTGTAGGCGTTGTAAAGGATTTTAGCCTAAACGGTCCATTGACAGACAGTAAGCCAATGCTATTTCTCGTGAAAAAAAATACATTGGTAGCCGATGGGTTCAGAAATATGCAGGTTCGGCTTGGTAAACAGGATCACATAAGTGATAAGCTAGCAATACTGGAAAAGATTTATCATACATACGACCCTGAGACACCGTTCTTGTATTCGTTTTTAGATGATGACTTTCAGAATACCTTTATTGCCGAGACCAGGATGTTGTATATGGTTCAACTATTTACGGCTGTAGCGATTTCATTAGCTTGTCTGGGGCTGTTTGGCCTATTAGCTTTTGTTGGCCATACTCGCTTAAAGGAAGTTAGTATCCGGAAAGTAATGGGTGCTAGCATAGCCAATATTCTCTCGTTGCTTTCCAGAGATTTTTTAGTGTTGATGGTAATTGCTGTTTTAATCGCTATACCAAGCGCCTATTATTTGATGCATTTGTGGCTCCAGGGCTTTGCCTATCGGGTAGAAATACACTGGTGGATATTTATTGCCGGAAGTGTAATTAGCCTGGTAGTCGGTATTCTTACGGTTATTTATCAGGGGCTAAAAGTCGCTTTGGCAAATCCTGTTAATGCCCTGCGTTCAGAATAAGCTACAGGTATTGTTCGGTAAAAGCAGAGTTGGACTCTGCTGTGAGCCATAGCTATTTGTTGTTATTGTCTTTGTTTACTTCATGAGCCGGGCCAGGTCGATACGCAGGGATAGCTGGCTGGTGCCAGCCGTAGGAACGGAGGAAAAATGGCCGTAGGTGAGCTGGAAGCTTTTGGCCTGTACCGAAATGCCAAAAGAAAAGCCTACACCTGCACCACCTGTTGTTAGTTTGCCTTCCTGTTGTTTCTGGTGGTTATAGCCAACCAGTAGGTGTACATTTCGATGAACGAGCAATTCGGCCCCCACGCTCAAATGCCGGGCTATTTTTTCGGTTATGCTGGTCGTTTGTGGAATCGGATTGCCGCTCAGGTCGTAGCGCACATTCAGGTTGGGGTCGTTGTAGGCAATGTCGAATCGTTGCAGATGATGCGCCGTCAGCGTGAGCCGGATTGGGGCGTGTTCGGGTTTCAGGGTGATACCCGCCTGCAAATCAAAGGGTAAATCGGCATCCAGCGTACCATAATTTTTGATCAGGTAGCCGACGTTTTTGGCGACCAGCCCAAAGGTGAGGCCCTTTTTCGGATGCCGCCAAACGGCCCCTAAATCGGCCAGAGCCCCAAAGGCGGAATACATTTCGATACTCGACCCAACGGCTTTCAATGTGGCTCCAAAGGTAAAATTGCCTTCGGTTCGGGCATGAGTGAGGCTCAGTGCATAGTCGTTGGCCATAAATGTTCCCAGGGTATTGCCAACCGGGTCGGTCAGTGTAAATTGCCCATAACTGAGGTATTGCAGCCCAACGGCCCATTTCCCCTGCGACTGAATAGGAAGCCCGTATTGCAGCGTATAGTATTTAGCCGCTGCCAGATAGGGCATCAGGCTGATCGATAGTTGATTGGCAGGTAACGAATCGGCTAAGGCTGGGTTGTTCAGATGATACGAACCGTCGGGACTGACGGCTGTGGCGACTTGCCCTCCCAATGCCCCCACACGGGCATGGGTAGGTAAATCCAGGAATGAAAAGACACGCTGTCCGCCGATGGGCTGGGCAACTGCCCAAATGGGTAGAAGCCCACTAAGTAGCAAAAGAATAAATCGGTTTTTCAAGCGGATTTGGTCGCAGTTTGGTACAAAGAAACGCCAATTTTAGCCACCATAAAAGCCATGAGTGGTGTCAGATGCTTTCATCTGACACCACAAAGAAGCTATTTTATTAGCCTAAGCCATCGATTTTTTGAGATTCCTCCCTGTGGTCGGAATGGCAAAAACGCACGCAATTGTAGCTTCGTTTAAAAGTTAGATAGGAAAGCTTAAACATATTCAGCTTGGAAAACTGAGCTATAACTGGATAACCAAAAACCAAGTGTTGTTCCTAAAACGTATAGCCGACCTTTACTCCATATGAAACATTCAAAAAAGAATAAGGGCTTGAAGCTGTTGAAAACGGATCGATTAGTGAGCCGCTTGATGAATAAAATAAGTAGCCTTCGGGGCGGTCAGGCCTTGTAATGGTTCTGTGCCGGATGCCCAACCCACCGTAGAAGTCAGCGACGAATCGATTGTTGAACGGTAAAGGAAATTGTCGGCCCACTTTAACCGTAAAGGCCCAGACGTGCTTTGAAAGAGGTAGCGAATACAATTGGTAGTACTGGTACTGGCCTGTCTGCTCATTAACTCCTACACCAACAGTACCGTTTTCGAAGGCATTTTCCTGCTTATAAAGTCCTTCCAGAGCTAAATAAGAACCAATAGGAGCCTGAAATCGACGCCAGTAGTAGCGCCATTCGGCGCGGCCACGCCAAACTTCATATTGACTGTATCGGGTATAGTGGTTATTGTCAGGTTGTTGCCAGATATTCGTCCGCTGGGAGCCATAACCTGCTTCGAATTGCAGACTTTGCTGATGACCAATTGTTCGTTCAAGAGCAAATTGTACCGTACCACTGGGGTCAAGCAGGCTTAATGGCGCGAACTTGACGACCCATTTGGGAAGGGTGTTGGAAGTGGGCGTATAGGTAGTAGGAGCCGGGCTAACCCATTGAGCTAAAGCTTGTAGCCACCCAAACCAAAGCAGGCCACTTATGCTAAGCGTATAAACTAGTCTCATGGCTGAACAGGGATTTGGCTGAGGAGTTTTAACTGGCTAAAATCGGCATAGCTATATTGATAAATTCCGGTCGGGCCGGTCACGATGAGCCGTTTCTGGGTTGGAATAACATCGTACGTCTTGGTGTTGTAAAAGTATTCCAACTCTTTAACATCGAGTGGATTGCTGATGTCCATAACTCGCAGGCCATAATCGCCTTCTCCCACAAATAATAATGTGCTGTCGGCACCAAGCCCACGAGGATTGGTCATTTGATAGCTTCTCAGCAATTTCGGATTGCTCACAGTACTGATGTCGATCACATCCAGACTATTAACGGTTACGGACTGATTCCGACAGTTAGTCCCTGTTCGTAATGTGACGTAGGCGTAATTCCCCTGCGCCACTACCGGGTCGCAACTGAGGATGTGTGTATACAGACTGACCTGTTTAGGGGTGTTGGGTTGGCTGATGTCGTAAATGTACATGCCCGTTTGAGTGCCGATGAACAGGTTATTTCGGTACGGAAAAATCGTTTCGACACCAAATCCGAGTTTTGTATTCGTTCCTTTTTTAGGGTTGCCGCTTTCCGAAATGTCGTACGCTTGCAGGGCCGTGTTACTGACGGTATATAGTGTATTGCCACTAATCGTAAACCGGGCTGTGGAGCCACCAACGCCGGTGCCGGGTGATACGGAATCGCTGCTACTAGAGCAGGCCGTCGATATGCCAATCAGCGAGAGTAAAATAAGGTGGATTTTCATGGGAAAGGATTCTTTAGACTTTCGGGACCTAATACAGGCTACCGATAGCATTGTGGATTGTCGATGTCAGCTTTTTCCCACCGGATAACAGCCCCTTTGGCTGGATCTGCACATTCAAAGCGCACGTTGGTAGCCAATGGATAGGCCGAGTAGTCGAAGGCGTTTTCGACGCGTTTTACTACTCGGACGTTGAGGGGATTAGCGATGTTGAGCGCCACCAGATCGGTTACATTATCGGCGTAGAGAATGCTGTCTTTAATAGCCAGTTCCTGATTGCCCAAAATTCCAATAAAAGCAACCTGAACGGGTTTTTCGGGATTCCGATTGTCGAAGATATGTATACCACTACCCACTTCATTGATGTACAAATAGCTGTCTTTTACATAAATTTTGCCCGCATTTCTGAGCGGCTGCGGGCCTAGTGCCTGAATCGTTCGAATGTCGGAATAGGCTGCGTAAACGGGGCGGTACGTGGCACCTGTGCTTGGCGGTTTGGGGGCGTAGTAGCGATCGCAGCCATCCAAAAGAAAACAAGCCATTGTCAATAAAAAGGCAGAGAACAGTCGATGCATGGTGTATAGGTTTAGATTGCGGTAAGGATACAAAAACAATTTGAACCGTTGGAATTCGTAAGAAAAATTAACTTTGCTCGTCCTTGATGTCGAGACGACCAACTTTATGCAAACCGAAACCCCTTCCGATTCCAATCTATCCCCAGTTACCAGGCCATCTAAAGTCGACGTTCTAGCGCAGAAACATGCGGAAGCAGAACAAGGTGGTGGCCAGAAACGAATTGACGCTCAGCATAAAAAAGGCAAACTCACCGCCCGCGAACGTATCGCGTTGCTGGTCGATGAGGGGTCATTCGAAGAGATTGGCAAGTTTGTTATGCACCGCACCCGCGACTTCGGACTGGACAAAGAACACTACCTGGGCGACGGCGTCGTAACGGGCTATGGGATGGTTAATGGGCGACTGGTTTATGTGTTTGCGCAGGATTTTACGGTTTTTGGTGGAGCCTTGTCGGAAACCCACGCCGAAAAGATCTGTAAGATTATGGACCTGGCCATGCAGAATGGCGCACCCGTTATTGGGCTGAACGATTCCGGGGGTGCCCGAATTCAGGAAGGGGTATTGTCGCTGGCGGGGTACGCCGATATTTTTTACCGCAATACCAAAGCATCGGGGGTAATTCCGCAACTGTCGGCCATTATGGGGCCTTGTGCCGGTGGCGCCGTCTATAGTCCGGCTATTACGGATTTCATTTTTATGGTCGAAAACACGAGCTATATGTTTGTGACTGGCCCGAACGTGGTGAAAACCGTTACGCATGAAACCGTTACGGCCGAAGAGCTGGGCGGGGCCAGCACCCATAGCACTAAATCGGGAGTGACGCACTTTGCCTGTGAAAATGAGCTGGCCTGTATTCAGCATATCAAGCAGTTGCTGAGCTATATTCCACAAAATTGTGAAGATGAGCCACCTATGCTGGCCTACGAAGCAACCGAAGAAACCCGCGCTAGTCTGAATACGATCATTCCCGACAACCCGAATCAGCCTTACGATATGCGGGAGATAATAGAGGAACTGGTCGATGCGGGTAGCTTCTTTGAAGTACACAAAAATTTCGCAGAGAACATTGTAGTGGGCTTTGCCCGGATCGCGGGTCGAAGCATTGGCGTGGTCGGCAATCAACCGGCTGTATTGGCTGGGGTACTGGATATTCATGCCAGCACTAAGGCGGCCCGGTTTGTACGTTTCTGCGACTGTTTCAATATTCCCTTACTGGTACTCGAAGACGTTCCCGGTTTCCTGCCCGGCACCGATCAGGAGTGGAATGGGATCATCACCAATGGGGCCAAACTGCTCTTTGCGTTTTGTGAGGCTACCGTGCCGCGTGTAACGGTCATTACCCGCAAAGCCTACGGTGGCGCGTATGATGTGATGAATTCCAAACACATCGGTGCTGACCTGAACTACGCCTGGCCATCGGCCGAAATTGCCGTGATGGGGGCTAGTGGAGCGGCCGAGATTATTTTTAAGCGAGAAATTGCGGAGGCCGAAGATCCCCAGGCCAAATTACAGGAGAAAGTGCAGGACTATACCGAGAAATTTGCGAATCCGTACCGGGCGGCTCACCGGGGCTATATCGACGAGGTCATTATGCCCGACCAGACCCGTCAGAAACTAATCCGGGCCTTCCAGATGCTGGAAAATAAAGTGGCGAGCATGCCCAAGAAAAAACACGGAAATATTCCGTTGTAAACGGTGTATGGACGGATATGCTTTAGTAATGGTTAATTGTATGGCAAAATCAACTCCAGAGCGACCCGGCGGCCTGTTAAAAACGGTATTAATCGGGTTACTCATTATTTTCGGTTTGGCGTTACTGGTCGGAACACTGACCGTATTATTTCCTTAAGTAACTCGGATCGTCCGCGTTACTCAACGATAATCCTGCACAGAAACAATCGATTGATGATCGCGCGAATACGCTTTTGTTTAGTTGGCTTTTTTATATCACTATCCTCTTTTGGTCAGTCGGTAAGCGATTATTTTGAGAAAATTCGGAATAACGATGCGCTCCTGACGGCTTTTTTTGCCCAAATGCCTAAAGGCGGTGATTTACATCACCATTACAGTGGCTCTATTTATACCGAAACTTACATCGATTATGTTGTCAACAATAATTATTTTCTTAATCGAAAAACACTGAAAGTTTCAGATAAAAAACCACAGGGCGATGATTGGGTCGACTTCGCAACGCTGAAACAGGAGGGGACATTTTCAGACTATAAACAGAAGCTTTTCCAAAAGTGGTCGGTTAAAGATTATAACCACGTTGACTACCCATCCGATAAATTATTTTTTGAGACGTTCGCTGGTTTTGGCGTTGCCAGCCGGGCAGAGCTAGACAAAGGATTACTGGAAATTAAAAACCGCGCTAAAAAAGAAAATGTCAGCTATATCGAGACGTTGTTTGTTTATGCGCCCTGCCCCAAAGAATTAACCGAGCTAGCCGATTTTACGACGAAACTGAGAGACGGGCAGACGCAAAAAGATACAGCCGCCTGTCTACAATTACTGGATTCGCTGTATGCGGCCATCCAGACAAAAAATGTGCGGGAATGTGCCACTACATTTATCCATGAGACGCTTAACCGCCTGCATACCAGCCTGAAGATCGACGACGGGCAGTTTACGATGCGTTACCAAAGCTATGTAGTCCGCACGGTAGAGCCGGTCGAATTGTTCAAAAATATGATCGTAGCTTTTGAAGCAGCCGCCAGTAGTCCGTTGGTGGTGGGCGTCAATATTGCTGCCCCTGAAGATAACGAAGTGGCCATGAGAGATTACTGGCTCCACATGCTGATGTTCAGGTACTGCCACACAAAATACCCTGCCGTTAAATACACCTTACATGCGGGCGAACTAGCTCTGGGTATGGTCAAACCCGAAGACCTGACCTGGCATATTCATTCGGCCGTTTACTTAGCCGGCGCCAATCGAATCGGACATGGCGTCGACATACCCTATGAAACCGATTGCTATGAGCTGTTACGGTATATGAGCCGGAAAAAAATAGCCGTCGAAATTAATCTATTCAGCAATGAATTTATCCTGAAAGTGAAAGATGACAGGCATCCGATCAGTCTGTATCAAACGTTTAATGTACCGATTGTTATTTCATCAGATGATGCAGGAGTTCTGCGAACGAATCTGACGGACCAATATGTACTATTGGCAAAACGCTACAAACAAATCTCGTATCAGGACATAAAACAATACGTTTTCAATAGCATCGACTACAGTTTTATTGAGGAAGAGGCATTAAAAAAATCGCTGCTGAATGATCTGAAGCAGCGATTTATAAAGTTTGAACGATCAGTTCCCGGTGTTCGCCACTGATTTGCCCGCATCATTCCAGCCGCTTAAGGCCAGCCATGTTCCCAGTCGATACAGCGGATATGTAAACGCAAACGCACATAACACGTCGATGGTGTAATGAACATGTTGTACCAGCAATAAGGCCCCAACAATCAACGAACCAATCAAGGCAATAACCCGATCCCCCCGCCGACGGAAACATAGAAACATCAGAAAGATGGTTGACGTATGGCCGGAATAAAACAGGTCTTTGGTGATGTAGACTTTCCCGTAAAACGCATTAGTAATCGGATCGACCATGGGAATCAGGCCAATCGGCGGATTGAGTGGCATCACATTAATGCTGATCATGCGGGATAAACTGACGATTACGTAACTGTACACGAACATCATGAACAGAGCTGGACTGTGTCGGACGCGGACGAGCAATAATAAGGCTGTTGCCCAGATTACCAGAAAAATGATGAGCGATACATCGACTGGCGGAATACGACTCAGTAGCCAGTCGTTCAGAACGGGGCCAGTGTGTTGTTCGATCGTCGCAAAAAAGTAGGGAAATGTGGCTAACAAGGCGAGTAAGCTAATAACGCCAATCGCAAACTTTCGGCGAAATACGGATGACTGCCAGGCGATTGACCAGGCAATATCGCCAACAGAATTCGGTGTGAAAATGGACATAGGCACTATAAAATGGCCGCAAAGGTACGAATAAGAAGATGATTACGGATGATGATAGACTAAACAAGCGTTGAGGGGTATAAGTTAAAATCTGATTAATCAGGTATAGCTACCATTATTTATTTGTAAATTTCATGTACTCTAAAGCCTTGTTCGATGCCAACAAACGAGTAGTTGCAGACGAATCGTTTAGAAAGTACAGTCAATAACCCTGAGCGTTTTGCGTGTCGATGCGTAGCTATTTTTACTGGATGAGCCTGCTGTTTTTTATGCTCGCCCGTCCTGGCCGTTCTGGGACGCTTCTTTCTGGCCGGAGCCGAACCAGCCAATCCATAATGGTGGCAGATACAGCCAAAGAAACGCACCGGTTTCATTTTATTCCACTCCCTGTTATATTCTATACTCCCGAAACGCACATTGCATACGGAGCATTGGGCGTTTTCCTGTTCCGGACTGATAGCACAGCCCGTACGTCGAATCTGGATTTTGCGGTTATTCACACCCAGAATGCTCAGACCGTTGTTGAGCCGACGTACACGATTTTTACCCGTCATGAAAAATACCTGATTCGGGGCTTTTTTCTGTATGCCGACTTCCCCGAGCTGTACTACGGCATAGGGCCGGGGACGACCGACAATCAGGAAGAATTGATTTCCTACAAAAGTTTACGGGCCTATAACCGATTTCTGCGGAAAGTAAAACCTGGCTGGTTTGTGGGTATTCAGCAGCAGTATTTTAAAACGTTCGATGTCAGTCGGTCGTCGGATCGGCAAGTACCTGCTCAAACGCTTATAGGCGGATTGGGTAGCGTGGTAAATGGGGTAGGCGTGGCGAGTATTGTGGATACCCGCGACAATATTTACTCGCCCGTTCGGGGTTGGTATGCCGATGTGTCATTTATGGACTATGAAAAATGGATGGGTACCGAGTTTGATTTTACCAACTACCTATTCGACATCCGGCATTATCATTCATTGTCGCCCAAAACGGTTCTGGCGGGGCAGTTTTATTTAAATCTGAACGTAGGCGAAGTCCCTTTTAAGCAGGCAGCTACCCTAGGCGGATCGTCGTTACTGCGGGGCTATTACAATGGTCGTTACCGGGACAATAATGCCGTCATTTTTCAGGCCGAGTTACGCCAGCGGCTCATTGGGCGGTTCGGTGGGGTTGTGTTTGCATCCGTTGGCGATGTGGCGCATAAACCAAACGAATTTGCCATCAGTGACCTAAAACCGACGGGAGGAGCTGGCTTACGTTTTATGATCAGCCGGAAAGAACACGTTAATGTTCGGTTCGATGCTGCCGTGGGCAATCACACCCACGGCTTTTACGTCAATATTTCCGAAGCGTTTTAAATGAGCTGGCTAGCTATCGATGAATCCATAGCACAGCATATGGCAGATCGTCATTTGGGCATCTTCGACCCGACCATAGTGACGATCCTGAACCGTAATCGATTCATGGGCCAGCTCGGCCAGTTTGCCGCCTTTACCGCCCACCAGGGCCATCGTAGTCAGCCCATGTGCATTGGCCCACTCTACCGCTTTAACTACGTTGGGTGAATTACCGCTAACGCTTAAGGTTAGAACCAAATCGCCGGGACGGGCGTAATTCTCTAATTGGCGCATATATACGTCCTCATACGCATAATCGTTGCCAAGGGCGGTGATCCAGGAAATGCTTTCGTTGAGCGACATGCAGCGGAATCGCTTTCCCATCCGATCGGAAGCACTTTTACCGAGGTCTGTGATAAAATGCGACACGTTGGACGCGCTTCCTCCATTGCCGAATGCAAATAACTGCCGGTCGTCTTCCCAGCATTTTTTGATCAGATTAATAAAATGTTCGACCCGATCGATGGGGATAGCATCGTAAGCGGCTTTTTGCTGCTCAAGGTAATTTTTAAAATACGTCTGGTTCATGGAAAAGGGGTAATTAATAATGAACATTGGGTAATGGACAATGAGTAATGAATAATGAAGAAGGACCCAAAAATTATTCATTATCCATTATTCATTACTCATCACCCATTAATTCTAAGGCACCGATGGGTACGGCATCTTCGCCGAGTTTAGCGAGTAAAACGATGGGGGCGGGATGGAAGGCTTTCATGACAAATCGGGGAAGGGCCTGCCGAACAGCCGCCCGTAACGGTTCACCAATGAGCGAAAGACCTCCGCCTAGTACAATGGCATCGGGATGAAACAAATGGGTAACGTGCGATAGACCAAGCGCCAGTACCGAGCCGATCTGTTCAATCAGCATTTTGGCTACCGGGTCGCTGGCCTCATAGGCAGGATGTAGAAAACGGGCTTCTTTGCCAGTCGTTCCGCCTTCATGCGCCTGCTGTACGGCCTGCTTCAAATAGGAATCATCGGGTAGCTGTGGGAGTAACGACCGAATCTGTTGATCGACTGCCCAGCCCGAAACCGTTTGTTCAATGGTTTGTCCTTCGCTCGACTCGCTGGGCGGCACAAGCCATAAATGGCCGATTTCAGCTTCGCCGGGCAGAGCCCCATGATACAATTGTCGATCAACGACCATGCCACCGCCGACACCACTGCCCAGGGTCACATAAAAGACGTTCCGAAATCCGGTAGCTACGCCACGAAGCGCTTCGCCCAGGGCGGCTACATTGGCATCGTTTTCGATCCGTACCTGAGCGCCGGGAACCTGCTGCTGGAGCCATTCGCCCAGGTTAAAGCCCGACCAGCCCCCAATTTGATGGGAGGTTGCAATTCGACCCGTTTGCCAGTCGACCGGACCACCGAAGCCAACCCCAATCGATTGTATCGGTGTACTGATCTGATCGATCGTTGAGGCAATTTGTGCCAGAATTCCTTCGGCCCCTTTGGCAGGATCGATGGCTAATCGGAAGCGTTGCGTTATCTGGCCAGGCTCATCGCTTGTAAACAACTGCAATTTTGTTCCGCCTATTTCAATACCAAGTCTCATAGTGAATGTATGATGCCTAATAGATGTATGAGGTAGGATGTATGATGTAAACCGAAACTACATCCTATCTCATACATCTATTATACATTAATCAATGTAGCGTTTTGTGATGGGTTGGTAGGAGTCGATGCGTCGGTCGCGGAAGTAAGGCCAGGTGGTGCGGTATTTTTCGGACAATTCGAGGTCGACGGTTTGCACATGAACCAGTTCCTGGTCGTGCGGGGCCAGATATAATAACGAACCGAATGGATTGGCAACAAACGACCCACCCCAGAATTGCTGATCGGCTTCACGACCTACGCGGTTCACCGACACGACATGGACCCCATTGGCAATGGCATGGCTACGCTGGATCGTTTGCCAGGCGTTATATTGCTCTTCGTTCTGTTTGGGGTCCGGCTCGTTCGTATCCCAGCCAATAGCCGTTGGATAGAATAGAATTTCGGCACCCATCAGCGAGGTAATACGAGCTGCTTCGGGATACCACTGATCCCAGCAAATCAATACGCCGATGCGAGCAAATTTAGTATCGAATACTTTATAACCCAGATCACCGGGTGTGAAGTAGAATTTTTCGTAATAGCCCGGATCATCAGGAATGTGCATCTTTCGGTATTTACCCAGATACGACCCATCGGCATCCAGCACGGCCGTTGTATTATGATATAAACCCTGCGCCCGCTTTTCGAACAGCGAAGCAATAATGACCACACCCAATTCGCCAGCTACTTTGCCCAGCCGCTCAGTGGTGGGACCGGGAATGGCTTCGGCCAAACTGAAATTATGGTGATCTTCGACATCGCAGAAGTAAAGCGAGGTGAATAATTCCTGTAAGCAAACGATCTGGGCCCCTTTTTGGGCGGCTTCCCGAATGTGGTCGATGGCTTTCTGAATATTGGCTTCGACATCCGCCGAGCAACTCATCTGCACCAAACCGATATTGACTTTTTTAGACATGCGACAAAATTAGGAGGTACATAGTTAGAACAGAAAACTTTTTAAGTTTGTCTGATAAACTTTCAACGTTCATATCGGCTAGTATTCGAATTACTTATGAATCTGTTTAAAAGATTCTATAGTAATCAGCCTGAAACTCCAAATCGCAAACCTAAAGAACCATGACTTCACGCAGAACCTTTCTTCATACTGCTGGCATTACAGGCCTGGCTACCACGATCGCTCCCAATGCTCTTTGGGCGGCTACCCGACCTGCCAAAGATAAGCTGGGGGTTGCTCTGGTTGGCTTAGGATACTATAGCACCGACCTGCTGGCCCCGGCCCTCCAGAAAACAAAGAATTGCTACCTGGCTGGTATCGTGACAGGTACGCCCGAAAAGGCGGAGAAGTGGAAGAAGCAATACAACATTCCAGATAAGAATATTTATTCGTACCAGACCTTCGATCAGATTGCCAACAATCCTGACATCGATGTCGTGTATGTGGTGTTGCCCCCGTCGATGCATGAGGAATATGTGGTTCGGGCTGCCAAAGCGGGTAAGCATGTATGGTGCGAAAAACCAATGGCAGTTACGGCAAAGGAGTGTCAGAATATGATCGACGCCTGTGCAAAAAATAAGGTTTCGCTGGCTATAGGCTACCGACTGCATCATGAACCCAACACGCAGGAGTGGACGAAGGCGCTGCGGGGAGGGAAAATTGGTAATGTGCTGATGGTGAGTTGCTCGGCGGCTTATTATGATGCGCGTACCGATCACTGGAAGCAGAAAAAAGAAATGGGCGGTGGGGTTATGTACGACATGGGTGTATATGTGGTGCAGGGCGCTCGACTGGCTACGGGAGAAGAACCGATTGCGGTAACAGCCCAGCAGTATACTTCCCGGCCAAACGTCTACAAGAATGGCCTCGACGAAACCTCAATGGTCCAGCTCGTTTTCCCGAGTGGCGCACGTGCTGCTCTACAAACCAGTTACGGCATGAATATGAATTACCTGCATGTGACGGGATCGAAAGGAACACTCTATATGGAACCGTATTCGGGTTATAATGGCCAGAAAGGTGTCTGGAGCAATGGAGGTCGCATAGAACACCCCTACGAAGTACCTATGCAACAGGCCATGCAAATGGACGACGATGCGGCCGCCATCCTGGCAAAAAAGCCGCTGCTGGTACCGGGCGAAGAGGGGCTTCGTGATATACGGGTTGTTGAAGCGATCTATGCCGCAGCGAAGTCAGGGAAAGAGGTGAAGCTAGGCTAAGCCCGCATAATCAGGACTGGTATATCGGCATGGTTTAAAACGTCTTCGGCCACGCTACCCTGTATCCAGTGCCGCAGACCCGTGTACCCATGTGTATATAGCACGATAAGGTCGGCGTGAATGGAATGGGCATAATCCAGAATGCCATCGGGTACGGTGTGGTCGTGAATAATTTTAAGATTATAGTGGTCAATGTCGTTTGCTGCAGTAAAGTCGCCTACCCACTCCCGAATCCCTTCAGGCTGGCGATTGTCGGTAGGGGTAACTACATACACATATTGTCGGCAAAACTGATCATCGAGCCTAAACGGGAATAAATGTGGCTTTTTTAATTCCTCATCCAGATCGATGCCAAACACAATCTCCTGAGGGCTGAACCGGCCTACAGGCTCCTTAACAACCAGTACCGGGCAGGTAGCGAAACGGGTAATGAATTCAGCATGCGAACCTTCAATCCATTCCAGTAAACCAGATGCCCCTTTTGATGCCAGCACAATCAGATCGGCCTGTTGCGCATTAATGGCGTTTATGAGCCCTTCTATGTTGCTGCCTAGTACGGGTTTGATGGTCACATCGGCATAGGCCGGGTTGGCTACCAATTCATGAAGGGCTTTTTCGGCTTCTTTCCAGGCATCTGCATAGAGAGGCCCCATATCCAGGGAAAGGCCCGTAACGCTATCGGCTATTCCTAAAGAGGGAACGCCATACAATACGGTATGGAGAAGAATGATTTCAGAATCGTAGGTGCGGGCTATATCAGCCGCTACATCGAGGGCATAGATTGTGATAGGGCTTAGGTCGGTGGGTACCAGAATAGTTTTCATAGAGGTAAACGGCTTGTTAGTCAAGACAAAACAAACCAGATTCGGACCGTTAGCCTATGATTTGACACAGGAACCGACTTGATTAGAATCAGTTGGAGATTGGTATACTGCACATAGAACACGGATTGTTATGGGTGAGGTGTTCCACCAAATTGGGTGCCTTGGGCGAAGCTGCTCTAATAATAATTTGGCCAGTAGCCTCTACCGTGGGTACTATCTGTCGTGCGAGGCATAAACGACTTAGCCGGGTCCGCCGTGCGGTCGTATTTACGCCATTTAATGGATTTGTTTTTAGGCTACATGATCTCGTAAAAGTAGACAGGTTCACTGTGTCGATTTAGTAGACCATCTCAAGCCTACTTCATGAACAGCCAGTGATCGGCTAGCTAATAAAGTATAAAGTATGATACTAGTTCGAAGCTAGTCAATGTGGCTAAACAAACAAATGTCACTTCTAACTTATGGTCAGAAACGGGTATTGGCTGCGGATCATAAGCAACGAACAGCCAGATTAGCCGAAGCAACCAGAAAACAGCTGTCAATATGCCACTTACGAATGATAGAAACACAATCGGAATCCAATACACGTATGTGCCAAGCCAGACGTGATCGGCCCAGACAGCTATAAACAAACCCAAGAAAGCACCCGCGCCCGACAATAGCACATACCCCAGGCGAAGAAGCTTCATGGCCGTCAGGTTAGTGAGTATTTGTATTGTACTCATGAATTTCTGGCAATTGAGACTAGTTTGGGCTTCAAATTCATTGTTTACGCCGTTGAGTATTCTAATTCAGCCGAATATTGTCACATGAATTGAAAAAATATAGTTCACGTTGACAAAAGAAGTAGCAAAATTATAATAAATATATACATTTCAATGGTGGTCCTGGAAGTTACAATACTATCGAATCTGCACACTCTGAACTCGCCCTTTTGTTGAAATTTACTAACATCTTGGGTAGCTGACGGGTTATAAAAAGGAGAGCTGACACATTTGGGGCGAATACGCCAGACTAGTGGCCAAAACTTACGAATGTTGGCTTCCATCTAACCTTCATTTTCGTAACATGGAGAAGGACATTGAATTTCTTTAGCGTAACTCTTTATCCAGTTGCTAAAAGAAGCTCTTATTGAACTGCCTGAAATGGGGTTATTTAGCCATGGGTATGTTTTATGTGTAGGCTTGGATGTTTTAGTTGTATTATATAAAGTCGGCTGGCGCATTTGGTGGGGTGCCTGACTTTTACTTATTTCGCCTGTCAACCCCGTACGTTTATGCAACCCACCGACTTTACCAAACTCCCCGCCGAGCAGCAACTCGACACGCTGTATTTTGCCGGTGACATTCTGGCCAACCGCTACGAGGGCGACAATATTTTTCTGCTCTATAATCTTCGCGATTTTTACGTCGAACTTCGCTACGACGCCTACAACAATCAGTTGAATCAGGTCTCAGCCTTTCGGGGTACTGATAAACTAGAGCCCTATTTACCGTACCTGGTCGATTAGACTTACTTAGCCAGTGCGTGTTTCTACAGATTCCGACTAGGTCTGAAATGATTACTTTGCCAGTAAGAAGTAGGTGTGACCTCCGTTGCTTTCGGGTACGAAGAAACTATCTACTAGGATAAAACCTGTTTCGCTGAACCAGTTTCGGTATGTATTGGCATCAGCGTGGCTCCAGTACATCTCAGTGTTGGGTTCAATCCAGTCTGATTCGGTACCTGTCCACTCGCCAGACCCTGCTATACACAGAAAGTAACCACCCGGTTTGAGCCATTGGTAAACAGCTTTGAATAAATCAGGCTGCTCTGCCAGCGGTAGGTGAATGATGGAATATAAGGCAACAGCACCATTGAATGATTCGGCAGGAAAAGAAAGAGCTGACATGTCGGCAATGTCGAAGCGAGCCTGAGGGACGTTCTGGCGAGCTAATTCGACTTGTATGGGGGATAGATCGATGCCTAGATAATCCGTAAACTGGCTTAGGTATTGGGCGGTTGGAATCCCATCCGCACAGCCTAGTTCAAGTACACTACTTCCAGTAGGAAGGTGCTGGACGAAATTGGCCAGCCAGTTCATATACCGTTTTGAATCCGTTTTCTCAAAGAAAGCCCGGTATGAGCTGCCCAGACGGTCATACCCTTGCTGTACAATACGTTTAGGATCGTCCAACGTTTTAGTCGTGTTTTAAAATTTGTCTGCGCAATGTAGGTTGGAAAAAACTCAAAAACAGTTGATCTCTACTTTGCAGTATCCAAAAATTACATTGTATTGTAGGCAACTGTTGCTAGACTTTAGGCACTTTAGTGAGTACGAATAGAAAGGTATTCTTAGGAAGGCGCCCTTTATAACCTGTTTGATTTTTGTAAGTTCCTATTTGGATTTAGTTGTTTTTCGAGCCATGGCGGCTGTAGGTTTGTTTAATGAATAAATGAAGTAAACAAAGTACGCATACAACAATGAAAAAGCGAACACTAGGCAAAAATCTGGAAGTGTCGGCCATTGGACTTGGCTGTATGGGAATGAGCTTCGGCTATGGACCGGCTGCCGATAAAACGGACATGATCAGGCTAATTCGGTCGGCTGTCGAACAAGGCGTTACCTTCTTCGATACGGCTGAAGTGTATGGTCCATTTGCCAACGAAGAACTGGTCGGCAAAGCCCTGGAGCCTTTTAGAGGTCAGGTCGTTATTGCCACTAAATTTGGTTTTAATATCGATTATGCTGGCAACCGGCTGGAGGGTTTGAATAGCCGTCCTGAGCGTATCCGACAGGTTGCCGAAGCATCGATGAAGCGTCTTCGGGTGGAGGTGATCGACCTGTTTTATCAACACCGCGTCGATCCTGAGGTCCCGGTTGAAGATGTGGCTGGCACGGTACAAGACCTGATTCGGGAAGGGAAAGTAAAGCATTTTGGCCTATCTGAAGCAGGTGCACAAACCATTCGTAGGGCGCATGCTGTACAGCCCGTTACGGCCCTTCAGAGCGAATACTCACTCTGGACTCGCCAGCATGAGAAGGAAATTATTCCGACGATTGACGAATTAGGGATTGGGTTGGTTGCCTACAGCCCCTTAGGTAAAGGCTTTCTGACGGGCAAAATCGACGAGAACACACAATTTGCGGAAGGTGATATTCGGAACATCTTACCCCGATATACCGAAGAAGCCCGCTTAGCCAACAAAGCGCTGCTCGATTTAGTGAATACCTTTGCTGCTCGGCACAACGCCACACCTGCCCAGATCGCCCTAGCCTGGGTGTTGGCGCAAAAGCCCTGGATTGTGCCTATTCCTGGCACAACGAAGGTACATCGGCTAACGGAAAATAACGGTGCTGCTTCCATTGAACTCACGGCCGACGAACTTCAGGAAATTGAAGAGGCTTCTTCGCGGATTACTGTAACTGGAGCTCGTTACCCTGAACAAATGGAGAAATCGACTGGGCTGTAATAGGGATTACCAGCTAATTTATAGCTGCAACTTCTGTCGTACCAGGTCCAGCCAGATGGCCCGACCTTCACAATTCCAGTGTGTATCGCTTTTCAGATAAGGCGACTGGGGAGCTTCAAGAAAACGAGTATAGGTGTTGATTGTCGGTACAGCTAGCCTGGGGTTGTTTTGAATTCGCTCAATCAGATGGTTATAGCCGGTGCGTTCCCGTTCCAGAATAGTCGCTTTATTGGGAATAAGCGACAGGTAAACCGCATCGAAGCCCAATTGCTGGTATCGCTTTGCCACCGAATTGATACTATCCACCAGCGTATTGACTTCCCGATCCGATAAGGTTGAAAAGGAGGAGTTTAAACTATTGGCCGAATCGGTATCGCTGTGTAAAAAAATATGCTGGTGGTTTCGGGATAGGCTAACGCTGGCATTGGGTCGGTCGAACCAGTTCAGGGTGAGAGTCGCTTTCAACTCTTTAAACCAGAAAGCCCAGTTGCCACTGAATAAGGCCGATTCGAGCCGTTCTTCTACATCGGTGCGGTGAAGCTCAGAGCTGATACGCTGGGTCAGCGTTGGCTTTGGGGTCGGATTCTTTGTGGAGTCCTGTATAACTACAAATTCGGTAATGTGTTTGGCGAAATGCTCCCGCACATGGCGTTCTACAGATTCGATCAGTAAGAGATTACGCTTTGATGGATCGAGCTGGATGCGTTGCTGATTATCCCAACCCACTCGCTGATAATGACTCACCCGAAAATCGGATTGGCTCAGCCGTTGAGGTTCTGAAAAGCTATCGCCAATCAAATATAACTGTGTCGAAGCCGTATCACTGGATCGGTTTGAGGGAGGACACTGAGGCTGAGCTACTTTGAACTGAGGAAGAGCCGACAACCGATACAAATCACCAAATCGATAGTCGTCAACAATAACCCCAATACGGTATAACCACCGTGATAGCGTAGTCGAAAGGCCACCTCCCCAGAGCAGAATAGCGATCACTAAAATAAGGTAACGTAGAACACGCATATGTATGGAGTGGTAAATTGCCGCTGTAGGTTATCCCATTCTTAGTTACTTTACCTCAATCTAATGCTGAATAACTGAACAGCCTGTTTGATTCCGCTCAAAATAGACAATTCGTTTGATCGTTCATCGAACTGCAAAACTACTGGAAAATCGCTCGGAATGGGTCGTTCCCCAATAATCTGACCGTTTAGATTATATAAAGTGGTGAACCCACCCGATTGCACACTGATGAGTTCGATACCTGCACCAAGCCGATGATAACGTACGTTGTTACGACCAGACTGCAACGCCCGAACGTCGAACATCCGCTGGCCCTGTTGGTTCAGTATGGTTACTTCGGTATCGGCCGCCCGAATAAGTAGCCAGTTCGTTTGTTCCTCATCAGGGAATAGCCGGAATGAGCCACGCCGAACCGGCCGATATAACTGAGTCCGTTTGGCAATAAGTCCATTGGTGTTGATCGAAAGCAGTTGGCCTTCGTCGGCAATGGTCTGGATCAACGTTTGACCCGTAGGAATCAGGGCCGGACCTGCGAACCGGATTTCGGGCTCGTCTTCACTCGTTCGCTCAATACGGGCGGGGAAATGAGGGAATTCGCTGCCGTTTTCGCGCCAGTAGTTCAAGGTTCCGTCGGCCTGAATGCCCAGTACGTTCATACCCGATGATGTCGCCATGACCTGGAAAGGTAACTGCAACGGTCCTTTTCGGGGTGCTGTCATTATCCGAATAAACGCCTTACGCTGGCGATCGAGGGCGTAAACATGGCCATCCTGATGGGCTGCCAGCGCTACCAGATTACGTTGTTGACTTCCTCGTGGACGAGCCAGATAGGATGGGTCCAGGCCCTGGGGTAGTGGAATAGCCTGTAATTTAACTTCGTTACGAGTACGGATCGGATCGGCTACGTACAGCGTTCGATCGGTCATGAACAGGTACTGGAGTCGCCCATTGTTCAGGAAATCGACTGCCAGCGCGTTACTACGGATGGGGCCATCAGTGCGGCTCTGAACAATTTTTTCACCCTTTGGCGTCACCAGCACAAACTCACCGGCCTCATTTTGCGCGTAAAACTGAGCCGAACTATCGCTTAAATTACCCGATACTATGGGAGCGGCAATGAGTGGAGCTTCGAATACTACCTTCTTCCGTAGCAGCAATTTATTAAGGACTGTCCGACTGGCCCGTCGGGTCGTACGGCCTAAAATGACCGTCGATTGAATGTTTTCGTTGCCGTAACTGGCCTGGTAGGCCATGTTTTCCAGATTAGAGAGGGTTGTACTACCCGTAGTGGGGTCAACCTGATCCAGCAGATTTTGCCAGGCCAACGGCCAGGATAGAGGTACTGTTGTTTGGGCTCGATTTAACCGAACCAGTGCGGTGAAATTGGCGGGACGAAGGGTTGTATTTAGTAACTCAGCCTGACGTTTATCCGCTGTCCAGACAGTCCCACGCTGTATTTGCTGGAGATAGTCCTGCATGGCTTCTTCACTATTTGCCACAATCAGTGCATTGTTATGCAAAGTGACCCAGCTCTGTGAAAAGCCTGCAAAAAGGCTACTAAATAAGGACGCGGGAAGCTCTGGAACAGCTAACTGTAAAAGTTTATGGCCAAGATAGTCTTTAGGAGAAGATGGCGATTTGGCACCTGCCTGAAAAGCCGCCAGTTGATATAGGTTTGCCAGTTTTTTGCCGTCTTTCCCCGTCAAAATCAGAACCTGCCGGAGCGCTCCTGTTGGCGATTCCAGACGAACTAACAGCAGGTCACTGCCCAACGATTTGTAGAGTGTTTGGGCGGCTGGCTTTATTTGGTCGAAGCGATCGCGCAGAAAATCGCTGGATGCCGATCCTAGTAATCGACTCAGTGAACTACCAAAATGCCCGGCATCACTAATGGCGATGTGATAGAGGGTAGCTGTCGTTTGTGGAATCAGGTTGGCGCGCTGAATTCGCTGGGGTGTCTGATCGGCAAATAAGTCGGCCACATCACGTCGATTGCCAATCTGGTCAACTGCGTAGCCGATCAGGTGTGAACGCGAAGCCGATTGACGAAACTGTAAGTTTAGCTCCTCGGGCAGAAACAAACGAACCAGTGAACCTGCATTGCTGAATAGCGCCTGAAGTACCTCTGGCCGAACCGATACACCAGCCAGGTGGTCGGCATCGACCCGAAAATCGGGTTCAGCCTGAGAGAACTTGAGGGACTGGTGCATTCGTTTCGCCACATTTTCAATTAGAATCCCCGATACACTGCCGACAAGGAATCCATCCGTGAGAATAAATGAGCCAATCGGTTCATTCATTCGGGAAACTAAATCCAGGATTTTTTCCCCCGAAAATGTGTGACTGAGCACCCTGTACTGGCGGGGGTCAGGGGTGGTAAGCCGGTGTAGAAATGACGCATCTTTATCCGTAATTGGAATATAAAAGATGAAATCGAGCGTTGTTTTTGACAGGGAATGAAGCGAGTAGCGTACCTGCCGACCAGATATGAATTTAATAACCGTGGCCGAATCGGCAGTAGCGTATAAAAACCGATCCAGCCGCCGACGGGCTTCATCAAAAACGGGTATCTGCCGGAGCGACATCTCTGTCCGTAGCACACGGGCCGAAATCGTATCCTGCAGGCGGTCGCTGGTCAGAATCATCAGCGAACCGGGCGGAATCAACGAGCCAACTGTACGGGATGCCGGTACGAATTGCCGATAGACCCACCAGCCTATCAGTAGTAGCACTATTGCTCCGGCACCGATCCAGATGTTTCGTTTCATGGATTAAAAATAATCGATAGTCAATAGTAAGTATAAACAATGACTTACTATTGACTATCGACAGACGATTATCGACTAAATTAGCTATTTACCCCACATTGCGTTGGCGGTTTCGGGGAAAGGCAGTGTCAATTCAGGAATATTAGCCGCCACTCTATTGGCCCATTCTACGCCCTGCATTAGCGAGTGATCCTGATTACTTACCTCATATTTCCAGGCACCAAACCGGCCCCGTGAATAAATATCGAACGATTCCAGTTTAGGCAGAACAGCCTTTAAAATACCATCCCGTTCGACCGATGGGGTGGGATAGCCGTAATCGAAAGCCATATGGAATGTCGAAATCACGTCGTCGGCCGATTCAATCAACTGGTCTTCAAGCAGAGCCCGGATGGTGTCGTCGATCAACGTTTCGCGATTAACAGGCTTGGCCGACGATTCACTTGTTTCGGTCATTAGCGACCAATGCTGGTTGATGTCAGGAACGTTGTTGGGGCTGTAGTTCGAGAACACCGTAACCCGGTAGTAAGGGCTGTTGTATTCCGGGAAATACATCCAGCACATGGTTTTTAGGCTCTCTTTAGGCTTTCCTTTCAGGCCAATTCCTACAACGTTGGTTGATGAGTGCTTGAGTCCCTGCGCTGTTTGCACCGTTTCGGGATCAAGCCCTTGTACGCGCTGCGTAAACAGGTCGAGCGGCATGGTACTCATCAGATACTCATAGTGAATCTCTTCGCCATTCGACAGGATGAGTTTTTTCTCCGGTCCGATTACTTGTTCGACGGCTGTATTGAGTTTGATAGATTCCCGGCCAATCAGATCGCCAACGGCTTCCCAAATGCCTCCAGTACCACCGTGTTTCGGAAATTGAAATGTACTATTGGGGCCCCAGGAAAAATCATCCTGATTGAATATGATGTTTTTCGTTACCCGCTGCAGGTCGGTGATGGCTACCCGTTCACCCACCCAAACGGCATTCATATCCTCTGGAGGATAGGCCCATACTTTGAAATTGTAAGGGAACATGAACGTTTCGGCCAGACCAGGCCCAAACGTTGCCAGAATCCATTCCCGGAAGTTAGCGGGCTTCTTGTTATTAGGAAATTTATAGTTGTGAATAATGCCTTCCAGGCATTTCCACATCGTTTCGGGTGTAAGGTACTTGATGTTATTCTGGAATGGATAGGGAACAAACCGACCTTCAATCCAGACCCACGATTCGCGCTGGTGACTGAGCCAGCCCTCTGCGCCCAATGCTTTATGCATCAGGTCATCGAAGTACTTATAGTGAGAGAACTGAACATGGCCTCCTACATCCCAGGTGAAGCCTTTTTCATCCACAAAACTTTTAGATAATCCACCGATTCGCGCTTCTTTTTCGAGGACAACGAAGTCAGTAATTCCTAGTTCTTTCAGGCGGTAAGCAGCTCCAAGGCCCGTAGGACCAGAGCCTATAATAACATACTTATAATTCATGATTGAGTCGGATCAGATACAGGACTTATGATGTATGATGGAGGATATATGTTGGAGAATGTTTACAGGAAAAACTTCAGACATCCTACATCCTGTCTCATAGAGCACTAATTACGCCGTTACTGGCTCGGGTTTTTTGAGTTCTTTGACTTTGCTGCCTAGTTCAAATCGGAACTGTGCCAGCTCTTTAAAACTCTGAATGCACACTTTCAGGAGTTTCCATTTCAAAATAGAAACTGTACCCGTCAGCCGCTCTTTGTGCGTAATAGGAATATCGAAGGTATTGTAGCCAGCCTTTTTCGCCATTACGGCCAGAAAAATATTTGGCGCAAAAGGGGTTGGGTTGGGAAGCTGGGCTAACAACTTGCGCAGGAATGAACCCCGGATGAGCCGAAATGGAATGTTGCTATCCTTGATGTAGGTTCCGTAAATAAACGCGATACTCCAGCGAAGAATTTTTGTAATAAACAGACGAGCCGGTGCATCGAACCGTTCTTCCCGATAGCCCAGGATAAAGGGTGATTCGTTCCGTTTAGCCCACAGCCGGGCAAAATCGTCGGTAACAAACTGGTCATCGCTGTCGGTTTGGAAAACATATTCCGAATCAAGCGCGACGGCCTGCCGATATCCATTCACTACAGCATTACCGTGTCCACCGTTTGGCTGATGAACAACCATCAATTTTGGATAGCGACTTTTGATTTGGTCTAGAATAGCGCCGGTCTTATCGCGCGATCCATCATTGATAACGATCAGACGAGTGTTTTCGGTGGGAAATTGTTCGGTCAACAGATCGGTCCACAGCTTTACAACCGTTTCGATGACTTCTTCTTCGTTGTAAGCCGGCATTACAATAGACAGCAGGAGGCTCATTCAGTGTACTTTAGGATGTTGGCGGTACGTCTGTCGTTTGCCAACAGGTTTAAAATAAGTTGGACCAACAGACATTGCCAACCCGATAGTTCATCCCTATCAATACTGCAAATATAGAAATAGTTAGTGGCTAAACGTAGGGAGTTAGCTAACGGTTAGCTCCTATGCAGAGCATTCGGACGAATTAATAGGAAAATTTATCTTTTAGACCATTGATCGGCTTTTCGATCAGGTACCACGAAACCGTTGCCAGCAATACGGTTAAAAAAACGAAATAGGAGAATTGAAAAAAATAAGAACTGTTCAATACAGGAATCAGGTCCGTAATCCGACGCCAGGAGCGGACGGTAAAATGGGTTGGTTGCGTGTGATAAACGTTGAAAATAAAGTTATGGTACAGATATAAGCCATAACTGATCCGGCCCATATATTGGCTAACTCGATTTTCCAGTACCCATTTCATAATGCCCCCGAATCCAAGCACGGCACGCCCGATAAGGAAGAAACCGAAGACTGAAGCGGCCAGCCGCTCCCATACATCCGACATGATGTTATGGTAACCACGTGGGGAGTCTACAGCTATGTATTGGTTTAACAACCCCACGCCAATAAATCCAGCCAGGCCGAGCCAGACCCAAATTGACGATTGAAAGACCTTGTTGAACAGGTCACGGCGGTATAGCCAGCCGTAGGCCATAATGGCTCCCAGTCCAAACGAATCAAGACAGGTTGGTGTTGATACATACCCGATAAACCAGGGCAGATTGGCCCGGTGAAGGACATACCGGAGTCCGACACTGCCAACGATCATACAAAGGGCGGTAAGGGGTACATACCGGCGGGGAATAAAAAATAGAAGCAGAGGCAGAAAAAGATAGACCTGCTCTTCAACAGCCAATGACCACAGATGGTCGACTGTGCCCATCCAGGTATGGTACAGAGCTATGTAGATATTCGTAGCGTACAGGGCTAACCAGCCAAATTTTTGTCGGACGGGTGGCTCATTAATCAGGGCTAGAACGATCAGCGTCAGGTAATAGACCGGAAAAATTCGAATCGTTCGGCGGATATAGAACGTTTTAAGGTACTTACCCAGGCCACCGTTGGGCTGATGGCTGAGTTTATCTTTGCTCGACAGCAAAATGCGGGTGATCAGAAAGCCACTCAGTACAAAAAAAATCGTTACGCCTAAGGCACCAAGCGCACCAACTGGCAATTCGATATGCTCCATCGTCCAGTGGTCGAACAACACTAAAGCAACAGCAATAAACCGAACCCCATCCAGTTGAAGCAGGTGGTTCAGAGCAGGGCGTGTGGGCTGTGTAGTGACTGGAGCGTTTGTTTGCATAAAAAGCGTGTTCGGTTGGCGTTGGTCGTTCGATGGTAACGGAGGTATACATTAACTCGTGAACATCGATTACCAGTTTTTTTTCAGGGTTGCCGTGGGCGGCCCGGCGGATTCAATCGTTTGGTTGGTGGGGTATAGACTGGCTCTGCCGTCGGGAATTGTCAGAATAAATAACTGGTACGAACCCGCAATCATCTCTTCCGTTGGTACATTGGCTGTAAAGCCGTTTGTAAACAAGTTGGCGGGTACAAAACGGGCCGCTTGTACGGATTGTTGGTTTTGTCGAACGGGAAACAAATAAGATCGTACATCGGAGCGAGCCAGTAGGTAAGGGCCTTCATCCCTGATTCCCTGTGCTGGCAGCGTACTATTTTGGATCAGATATCCACCGGAATCGTTTTGCAACTGTACAGGCACGGCTGCCTGAGTGGGTTGACCAAAAATAGTCGGCAACGTAGTATCGTAAAAGGCGGGGGCCAAATCCGTATAATGCCTGGATGCCGAGTCGATACTGATGGTTGCATCGTTGCCATTGTGAGTCCAGTTAAACTGATGTGTGGTCAGCCAGTGCCGCCAGTACAAGGTATCGCTCAGATACGTAAGATACGAACTAGCCATTAGACCAGCACTGAATACCAGTCCCAAAACCAGTGCCCAGAGCCGACCCTCCTTTCGCTGTTGCACAATTATGAAACAGTAGACCAGCGCCAGCAGAAGCAGGGAATAGATTTTATAGCGGCTTGTAATCAGTAAATGCAGACCAAACCCCACCCGCGACCAGGCTACTGTTGCGGCTGTACCCAGTAGAAAAGCGGTGGTACCAAAGAAAAAATAGCTAAAGGCTGGAAACTGCTTCTTCACAAACCCTTTTTCCAGCAGATACACCCAACTACCCAGAGCAAGCACAGTGGCGATGCTGCCAACAAGCAGGCATTTGGCAAAGGCCGGGCCAATAGGGAACGCTTCGGCGGCTGCTCCACTGAAAGCGAGCCAGCCTCTGATGAGGTCGAAGAAGGAGCCGCGAGCAGGGGGATTCCCTGGGGGTTTCTGGTAGTTCAGAAAATAAAGGCTAATCAGTACAACAGCACTAACAGACCAAATCAGTATGGCGTTTCGGTTGGGTCGCTTCTCCAGCAACTGTTGCAGTACTAGTATGGCAAAACCGACAGGCCAGACCAGCAATCCATTACCACTCGTGAGTGTAGCGGCTGTAGCCAACACTAAAGCAGGCCATAGCCGGTTTGAAAAAGCCAGTTGATAAATCGTCCAGAACACCCAGAGGAGTACAGTGAAGTTCTGGAGGGCGGCCATGCCCCAGAACATATTCTCCCATTGCGACAGGTTAAGTAGCAGAAAAGCAACAGGAGGAAGGTAGACCAAATAATCCGTTAGGCCGGGCGATACCTGAGCTTTAGTATTTTTTCCTTGCAAAACCGTCGATCGACCCAATACCAGACCGAAAATAGCGATCAAACCTAGCAGACTCAGGTTACCGATAAGCATTAGATGACGGTAACTAAACTTACCAAACAGGTTGAAGTCAAGCCAGGTTATGAGCCGATCGTAGACAATCCGGTGCTCGTTGTGCTGACGATAAAATTCGTAGAGCTTACCGGAAAGCGATGCTTCTTTATCGAAATTCAGCAGGAAGGCTCTTAGAACATGATCGTCCCACTTGGGTATGCTGACCGCATAGGTAGACCAGACATACCAGAAGAGTACGACCGGAATCAGGATAAGCCCCGCAGCTACGAGACCGGCAACGAGTCCGTAGCCTTTCCGTTGCGTCTGTGGGGTATTGGATAAGGTTACCAATGGATCAGGGTACTAGTTTGTAAAGGACGCTAATTGCCGGGCAATGTTGACCGGATCGAGCCCCGATAATTGCTGATGATATTTCTGATCGCCATAGAGGCCGTTGGGGTAGCCTTGTGCCGACAGACTAACGAAATGGCTCGGTGCAGCCCCATCCGCCAGTAGTTTAACAGATAATTGCTGCGCCAGACCCCCAACCGATACGTGTTCTTCGACAACGAGCATCGGTTTGCCAGCCCATTTGTGGGCTAAGTCAGCCGGTAAATCGAGAGGAAGATTCGTAGCCGTAAACACATCGAATTGATCGGCCAGCAAATTATCCTGTAAGGCCGTCAATACATTGGCGGCAACAGGGCCAAGTGCCACTACCGTACCAATGGGAGATTGACTCCGAACCACATGTTTGAATGAGCCGTATGTCTGAGCACCATCGGGCGTATTGGGTCCTGCTCCCAGACGTAGATATGTAGGACGGGCTTCGGCTACGATCTGATCGAGCATCGGCGACACTTCATCGGCAAAAGCCGGTATGTACGTATTTACGTTTTGCAGACTACTCAGGCAGGCCAGATCTTCGATGGCGTGGTGCGTACTGCCCATAATGCCATAGCCATAACCCCCCCCGTTGCCAACCAGAAACACGGGCATCCGATGCAGACAAATATCGTTTCGGAATTGCTCCAGACACCGATACACCACGAAAGGGGCAATGCTGTAACAAAACACTTTGTAGCCTTTATAGGCCATACCGGCTGCTACACCAACCATATTCTGTTCGGCTACGCCAGCATTAATGAAGCGGGGGCCCAGCACATCGGCCACGTTTTCAAGTGCGCTATAGCCTAAATCGCCAGTGATGAATATAATTTTATCGTCTTCCCGAGCAATTCGCTCTACGGCGGCTGAAAATTCTTTTCTCATGAACGTTTACTGGCAGCCAGAATGAACTGCGTTGAAAAATGCTTCACAATCGGTAAAAAGACTCGTTATACACGGATAGTCACCGATGTTTAAAGAGGCTATCGTTTACGTTCCGTGATTAAAGCTGAAATTTTATCAGGCGTGTTGTAAATGCGATCTCCTTTACGAACCAGAGTTCGGATAAATTTCGGACGTTTTTTGGTCTCTTCAAAAATCTTACTGATGTACTCGCCCAAAAACGAAATGCCCAGCAGATTGATCCCCCCAAAAAACATCACCAGTACAATAACGGTCGATAAGCCATACGGTGTATTCGGATCGAAATTAAGCAGCCGCGACAGAATCTGCCAGACAATACCCAGCATCGAAAGGCCCGTCAGCACAAAGCCTGCGTAGGTCATCCATTCCAGCGGGGCAAAGCTGAACGAGAAAATTGCTTTCTTCGCCCACCAGATATTCTTCGTCCAGTTGTTGGTCGAAACACCAAACATACGTTCCGGGCGAACGTAATCGACTCCCGTTTGTTTGAAACCCACCCAGGCGCGTAAGCCACGCAGGAACTGTTCGGTTTCGGGCAGGTTGACCAGCTCGCGTACTACTTTCCGGTCAATCATCGAAAAATCACCGGCATCAACTGGTATATTGATATAGGCCGTTCGTTTAAAGAGCCGATAAAACTGCTTGTAGAAAAAGTGAACATGGGCTGGCATTTCGCGCTGAATCCGAACGCCATAGGTAACGTCGAAACCTTGCTGCCATTTCTCATAAAACTTCGGGATGATTTCAGGAGGGTCCTGCAAATCGCCATCCATCAGGACAACAGCGTCGCCGGATGAGATTTCCATACCACTCAAAAACGCCGATTGCGAGCCAAAGTTACGTGAGTGTTTTATGGCAATAACGTTCGGGTCTTTCGCGCAGATCTCG
The DNA here is from genome assembly GCF_002056795.1 of Spirosoma aerolatum. NCBI lineage: Bacteria > Pseudomonadati > Bacteroidota > Cytophagia > Cytophagales > Cytophagaceae > Spirosoma > Spirosoma aerolatum. The sequence goes on from NZ_CP020104.1 coordinate 3,069,146, forward strand.
GCCAGAACTTCGTCAGTATTATCGGGCGAGTTGTCGTTCACGAAAATGATTTCGTAGCGCACCTTCATCTCATTGAAGGTTTTAACCAGCCGTTCATACATGTAAGGAATCGCCTGCGCGTCTTTATAACACGCAATGATGGGCGAAATGACCGGATTGAGCGTTGGTATCTGGAAGGCTGGTATAACGCGACTTTCGTACTGATGACTTACCTGCCATTCGGCGGTTTGCCGCAGGCCGTCGGTAAGCTGGGTAGTGGCTTTCCAGCCCAGATCGGCTTCGGCCGCCGACGGGTCGCCGTACCAATCGGCCAAATCCCAGTTCCGATTAGTCATACTGCCCCATACTGGCTCCTGGGTTAGGCCAAACGTTTGTCGGGCCACATCGACCAGTTCGCGCATGGTCGTTTTTTTGCCAGTGGCGATGTTGTACGATCGACCCCGAATAGCTGGGTTAACTCGTAAAGCTGCCTGGACAAACGCATCCACGCAATCGTCAATATACACAAAGTCGCGGCTAATATCGGGCGATACCAGCGGAGGTAACTGCCCCTTCCGGTTTTCTTCAACCAGCCGGGGAATGAGCCGGTCGGGTTCTTCCCAGCCACCGTAAATGGAATAAAGCCGCAGGTTGAGGGTGTTGAGTTGAGCAACACGGGCGTAGTATTCGAGCGTATACGCGGCTGATACTTTCGAAACGGCATAATGGCTATTGGGTTCAACCCGGTCGGTTTCTTTAGGGGCGGTGCAGTTGAAACCATATTCCGAACTACTGCCCGCATGGATATACACCATGTCGGGTGTGCAATTTTCCAGAATATTGACGGTCCCAAGCACGTTGGTTTCGTAGGTCAGGCCAACATTTTTCTGTTTACTGTAAGCACCATAGGCCGCCAGGTTGAAAATCGTTTTTGGCTTTATTCGACCAAATACATCCTGTACCGACGTATTGGAGAGGATATCGCAATGAACGACGTTTTCGGCAGGGACATCCAGAAGTTTCAGCCGCCAGGCTTTGGTGGCATCGTGGGTCAGCGCGTACACATCCTTGCGGACGCGGAAGAGTTGCTCAAACAGATTGGCGCCGATGAAGCCACTGGCTCCAAAAACGACAATCGGTCCATTGAGCTGCTTTATGCTGGTAGGTAACAAATCGGGGACAGACGAATTCATTTAGGCCGCAATATTACGGCAAAAGATGGATTTGCCTAGGCTCACGTACAGTTTTATAGGAAATGGTAATGAGCGAACGGTCAAACCTGAGCTTCCTGAGAGGCCAGGTAACGATCATGTACATCAGCTTTCGCTTGTTCGTACTGGGCCTCAGACATCGGCAGATAATGCCATTCGAGTCGATTTTCCATGTACGAAACCCCTTTCCCTTTTACCGTTTGGGCGATAACCAGTTTTGGCTTCCCATTTGGCGTCGCCGTAAGCTGGTCGATGGCGGCCGTTACATCGTTGATGGAATGCCCATCGACCACTACTGTTTCAAAACCGATAGCATTCCAGGTTCGTACATCGGCTGTGTCGCCCATGACATCGGCCGTATACCCAAAGCCTTGCAAACCGTTCTTATCGACCAGTACGATGAGGTTATCCAACTGATGCTGAATGGCAAAGTGAGCAGCCTCCCAAGTTGTTCCTTCGTTGGTTTCCCCATCCGACATCAGTACAAACACGCGGGAATCGTCGCCGAGTAGCTTACCAGCCTGGGCAACGCCCGTACCAATGGGCAATCCATGACCTAGCGAACCCGTTGCAAAGGGGATGCCTGTGTGCTGATTAGGGGCCGGGTGGGCAGGGAGAGTGGTTCCATTGAGATAATAGGTAGCCAGCACGTCGTCAGAAATTTCGCCGAGGTGATTGAGGCAGGTATATAGGGCTGCTGCAGCATGCCCTTTCGACAAAAGAAACGTATCCTGTTCGCGTTTTCGCAATATGAGCGTAGCAATCATCAGATCGATGCAGCTCAGCGAACAACCGATATGACCAGCATGCGCCTGATTGTATAAGCTCAGTATTTTGAGCCGAAGCTGCCCCTGAAGCGTTTGCAAATCGGTTGATTCAGTTGTTGACGTCATGATTGATGAAATAAATGAATAATGCGGAGTGTAGAATGAATCGACAGTTAACGGTTGGCAACTCGTCGTTTATCCTTCATGTCGCTTCCCCATTTTTCATTGTTCAGTAAATAGAACCCTAGTCACCGTAGCGGTATTTGTTGCCCTGAAAGTCAAAAATAGTAATTTTTTTGTCGGAACCCCCTTTCACCAGTACAATTCGGTCGCGTTCGTTTGGGTCAACACGCTGGATATACTGAGCATCTTTGGGCAGATACAGGTTGACCAGTTGAGCATCGTAGAGTGAAACGGGAGAGAAGGTTATATCGTTTTTCTTAGAGCGAATAACCCGTTGCTTGTTGGGGTAAAGAATAGTATCGCCCGGTGCGTAAAGTTGTTTCAGTTGTTGCGCAGACGACCAATAGGGGTTAGCAATGCGTGGCTCACCAAACAGCGTGTATTTAGCGGCTGTATCTTCATAAATCCCTACAAGTATCTGACCAATAAATCCAGCCTGTATTAACAGGACAATGGCAATAGGAACACTGAACCACAAGCGGGTATGCACCAACTGGAGAAAGCCAAAGGCAACCAAAATACAGACATAGGGAAACGAGAACCCGGAGTACCGTTGGGTAATACCATAGGTATGTCCCGACCGCCAAGCCATGAACAGCAAAAAGAACGTGGGAACCAGGGCCAGCATAAGTAACAGAAAAACCAATCGTTTCTGTTGGGTATCAGTTTGATAGATGACGTACCGGCCAATCAGATAAATAAACGGAATGGCAGTAGACAGTACCAGCAGTCGAATCGGCAGGACCGTATAAAAAGGTAAACCAGCCAACAGAAGTAATGGAACAGCTACATAGACCCAAACCGGAGGCTTAGGCACCAGAAAATACCGATGCATGACCAGCGTAGCTACAGTCCCGAGCCCCAATGCCAGCAGTGAGTTACGGATACCGCCCAATACGGCCGACAAGCCATTGGTGATGATGAATAGATCAGAAAAAACCGGAACGGCCCGTGTTAGAATATTAGGGAGCGTTGCAGGCAGAATGATGCCGAATCCATTATGGAGTGGGTTGGTAAGAGCCAGATTGCGGTAAAAGTTTTTCTGTTCCTCAAGAATATAAAAGGTATACGTGCCTCCCCCGTACAGGAACCATAACGACACCAAGCCCAGTCCAATCAGCGCTGTTACAGCAAACTGTACCCAGGCCCGTCCATTCCGGAGATACAGTAAGGCATAAAGACCGTGGCACAAAAAAACGGTGATGGTCAGGTAATGGGAGAGGAGCGCCGTTACAAACGTTAGCCCATACGCCAAGTACAGCCAGACGACAGGCCGCGTTCTGGGTCGGGCGAATCGGTCAGGGGCCTGTTGGGTACGTTCCAGAATGACCAAAAAAAGATGGGTAGCCAGCAATGTCAGAAAAAACGACATGGAATAATTGCGGGCAATGTGGCTATACGATACAAAAAACGGCTCGATGGTGGCAATGGCGGCACTGGTCAGGGCAAGCGTATCAACGGTATTCGACCTGAGGGGGCCGGAAGCTCCTGGGCGTGAGGTGTCTCCTGGTCGGAAGTGCCGTCGTACAAAAACAAATAACAGCCAGACAATGAGTGTGCTGAAGATCACCGACGGCATACGGAGCGCCGTGTCGCTCAGGCCAAAGATGCTGAGCCAGACCATTAAAACGCCGTAGTAGGAGGGGCTGTTACCAATATCTCCCCGGATGTTTGCCTCTACAAAATCGGCGTAGGTTTTCGGCTTCCAGAATTCGGCCGGGGTAAAGTAGGGTTTGCTGAATACATCTTTCTGGTTAGCCCCTTCAAGACATACCCCCTGGCTAATGAGCAGGGTTGATTTTTCGTCGAAATAAATGCCATAGGTACCAACTCGATACAGGCGAAGACATAGGGCTAGCACCAGTAAGGCACCTAGCAGAATCAGGTGATTGCGGGATAATTGTGCAGACATTTGGGCAAAACTACGAGAAATTGCGGGTTCTCACAGTTTAAGAATGGTGAATTCTACCCGCCGGTTTTGTTTACGTTTCTCTTCGGTTTCGTTGCTGGCGATGGGTTTGCTGGGGCCCCAGGCTTTGGTTTGAATGCGTTTTTCCGCAATTCCCTTGCTTGTTAGATACTCTTTAACGACCCGAACCCGGTCTTCGGAAAGCTTCATATTAGGCTCCCAATCACCCTGATTATCCGTATGTCCTTCAATAAGAAGCTCCATGGCCGGGTATTTTTCCATCATGGCCACTACCTGGTCCAGTTCGGCATCAGCACCCGGCATAAGGACAAACTGACTTTGCTGAAAAAGCACATCCCGCATCACGATTTTCTGGCCGGCCTCAATCTTGACAAGATAAAGATTACGTCGAATGTCGCGGAAGCGTTTGTCTTTACTCAGGTCAAGCATTTCACTGGCTGTAAAGTAGCCATCTTTTTTCGCTTTCAGGTTGTATACTTTCTGCGTGGGCAGAATCATTTTATACTCACCCGTTTCAGGATTATAATCGACTTTGGCTACCTCTTTATTTTCGCCAAGAAGACCAGATGCTACTTCAGACGCGACGGGCTTTTTACTCTGTGCATCCAGTACCTGACCCGATACTATAGCGACTGGATCGGGTTTAATAGCCGGGTATAATTTGAGCCGAAAGATATCATCTTCGCCCAACGAACCTGCCCGGGAACTTAGGTAGGCGTAATCGCCCGAAGCGGGAATGGTAAAGTAACCGTCCCATTCGGCCGTGTTGATAGCTGGACCAAGATTTTCGGGCTCACTCCAGTTCCCCCATGAATCATCGAGTCGGCGACTTACAAAAATATCGCCATTGCCATAGCCTGGATGTCCGGCAGAGGTAAAATATAGTGTACGGCCATCGGCTGCCAGAAACGGTGAACTTTCAAAGTCGGCCGTGTTAATGACATTTCCTAGCGATACGGGTTCCGACCAGGTGTTATCCGCTTTGTTCAGGGATACATATAAGTCTCGGTTTCCACGGGTGTCTTTACGCTGCACGGCCAGAATTATGGCGCGGCCATCGGGAGAAACACAAAATTCAAGTTGGTTTTTCTCGTGTAAGTTATAGTTGTTGGCAATTTTACACTCGATCGGCTGCGACCAGCCAGCTTTTGTACGGATGGACTTGGAAATCCCAAAAGACATGCCGCCATCGGGGCGATATACGTTAATCAGATAGGCCGTACGACCATCGGGGCCTAATCCGCTAATGGCGTTATCGCCCGCATTGTTGATTGGTGGGCCGATGTTGACAGCCTCACTCCAACCAGGCGGGTTACCACTAGATGCCGATTCGAGCGTTGAATACCATACATCCTGTCGATCGGAAGCACCCGTATTGGCTTTATTAAAGTTTCGGGTAAAATACAATGTTCGCCCATCGGGAGCAATTACTGGTGCAACTTCCTGACCAGTTGAGTTAACCGTTTTACCCAGATTTTCTTTCTGGATTTCCTTCGGTGTGTCTTTCGAAATATTGATCCCAATGGTAACGGGTTTGGCGTCTTCTGAAATGCCAATGGCGTCAATCTGGTTAGGGCCTTTTAACGCGGCTCCATTGATCACTACTTTAATCTGGCTACACAGATATGCTGAATCTTTCGGAAAAATATGCAGTAGTGGATCTGGGCGGGCCTGAACGTTCGTTGCCTGATATACGGTGTGTTGAGTCCCTTTTTCATCGACGACGAGTACTTTCACGACCGCCCCTGGATTGACATTTTCGGCTACAATAATCTGTCGGGCCGCCATAGGCTTTTCAAAACCTACCTGAATCCACTCGTCGGCAGTGCCATCGGCATAATAGGGTGACCATGCACAGGGACTTTCTCCCATTTCGGGCACTTTACTGGGTTTCCCTAATGCCTGAGAAGCCTTATATTGTTCACCTGTCGGCTCCCCTTTTTTTTCTGAGGATACCCCAACTACCCGACTGGCCCATTGGACAGGAATTGGTTGGGTACTGGCTCGCGGTTGAGAAACGGTCGCCTGCCCGTGGCCTATTGTGATAGCCGCAACAACCCATATACCCGACAAGATGCTCCAACCTTGCATAACTAACTACGTGAACGAAGAGTATAAACAGCCCAAATTAATAATTTACGGCATATCATGCACGAATTATGGATGAGCGGTCTGAAGTCTACACAATGCAACCAGGCTTTAGAAAGCTACCTGGTAAATCTATCTAATTGGTCAGTACCCGATATTCCCAGGGCTTGAGCGTCACCAGAATCTCTGGCTTTAGCTCAACAGGCTGATGGCTGAATACTTCAGTATACATTCCTGTGTACCCGTCTCCCATAAGACGAGCCGTTTGAGGTTGGTCACTTAAGTTCACTACTACCACAATTCGGTCATTGTCGCGCTGCCGATGGAACGCATACACCTTATCGTCATGATCCGTTTCAATTTTGACAACTTTGCCACCCGCTAGTCCATTCCACAAAGCCCGGTTTCGATGCTTAAGCGTAAGCAGGGTTTTGAAAAAGTCACTCTTTTCGTAATTGCCCCAGGGAATGGTATCTTTTTCGGTAAAAGCCAGCCGCTTGTTCAGATTCGACTCCATACCATTGTATACCAGGGGCATACCTTCGAGCGTACTGCTCAGGACAATAAGCGCATCGGCACCAGGGCCAAACGACTCAGTTAAGGTACCATTTTTGGCATTCTCATCATGGTTTTGGGTGAAAATCATCTGGTAGTACCAGGCTGGAAACTTCTTCTGATTGGCATCGCGAACCGAATCAATTTTAGTCGCCCGACTTTCACCTTTGGCTATCGACCGCATGATGTTGTGCAGGCTCCAGCTATAGTTCATATTAAAGCCGCTTTTAAACTGATTGGGGTCATCTTCCCATTCCGAAAGCATAAAAACGGTTTTGATTTTGTCAAGTTTCGGACGGAGTTCAGCCCAGAAATCGTTCGGTACCAAACCCGCTACATTGCAGCGATACCCATCAATATCCGCTTCTTTCACCCAGTATTGCATGGCTTCCATCATGGCCTGCCGCATATCTGGGTTATCGTAGTTCAGACCTACTATGTCCGTCAGGCTACTGGGTTTACCCGTAACCGGGTCAATAGGAGCCGTCATTTTGCCCTTGGCAGTCATGTACCAATCGGGGTGCTGACTGACCCATACATGGTCTCGACCTGTATGGCTGGCTACCCAGTCCAGAATTACACGCAGGCCAAAGGCGTGCGCCCGGTTCACCAGCGATTTAAGATCGGCCACAGTTCCATAAGCCGGGTTGACGGTTTTGTAATCGGCAATTACATAGGGACTGCCCAGCGTTCCCTGCTTGCCTTCCTGACTGATCGGGAAAATCGGCATAAGCCAGATAATATCGACCCCCATTTCTTTCAACCGAGGCAATTGGGCTTCTATAGCTTTGAAGTTCCCCTGAGCCGAAAATTGGCGCGTGTTGACTTCGTAGATCGTTGCGTTTTTAGCCCACTCTGGCGAAGGAGGAGCACCGATGGATGTTGTATCGGAAGGCGTATTTTCGGTTTGGTTCTGGTTCGATTTGCGACAGGCCGTTGTTAAAATCAGCGAGCTGAGCAGAGTGGCCAGGTATATTTTCTTCATGGACGGATGCCTACAGAGTCAATTAAGTTAAGCGTTACGGTTTTGGGTTGTGGATTAGGCCATCATCGGTAAACTACTGGCTTTTAGCTGACGGATCGCTTCAACAGGGTCTGCTGATCGGAATACGGAATTGCCGGCTACCAGTATATCGGCACCAGCCTTCACCAGCGCCTGAGCGTTCTGTTCGCCTACTCCACCATCGATTTCAATTAGGGCTGTTGAGCCAGAGGCCGTCAATAATTGGTTTAACTTTGCTACTTTCTGAAGAGTATGGGGAATAAAGGTCTGGCCGCCAAAACCGGGATTGACCGACATGATGAGTACCACGTCGATCTGTTCCAGTACATCCTCCAGCCCGCTAACAGGTGTGTGAGGGTTTAAGGCAACTCCAGCCCGACACCCAAGCTCCCGAATGCGAGTCAGGGTACGGTGGAGGTGCGTACAGGCTTCGTAATGAACATGGATAACAGATGCTCCCCCTTCGGCAAAGGCTTCGAGGTAGCGTTCGGGCTGGGTAATCATTAGGTGAACATCCAGGGGTTTCTGGCAGTAGGTGCGGGCAACCTCCAGCAGTGGAAAACCAAATGAAATATTGGGCACAAACAAACCATCCATGACATCGAAATGTAGGTAATCGGCTTCGCTGCGGTTCACCAGCTCCAGTTCTTTTTGCAGGTTTGCAAAGTCAGCAGCCAGTAGCGAAGGGGCAATCGAAGGCGAATTCATGGTTGTTTGTGCGTTCAGAACAATCAATTCGTTGAAAAAGAAATGATTAAGCAAAGGCCTGTACCAATACTCAATTTTTTTATCCTGTAAAACTAAGTTTTTTTGCTTGAACGAGGAAACAAACCCAATATTGCCAGCCAGTCGTCAGTCGTTAGTTTTCGGTCAATAGTAGTTGGTACAAAAGGAATACCTAGGCAACAGATACTTTGACTTAACGCTTATGGATTGACGGCTAATGACTAACGACTTTATTTTTTATGAATCCCCAGGAACGAATTGCTGAATTGACCGATCGGTTAAACTACTATAATCACCAATATTATCAGAATAGCATTTCGGAGATCGATGATTTTACGTTCGATCAGCTATTGGCCGAACTAACTGAACTGGAAAAACAGTATCCGGAGTTCCGTCAATCTGATTCCCCAACCGTTCGGGTAGGTGGTACGATCAGTAAAGAATTTGCGACGGTCTATCACCGATTCCCCATGTTGTCGCTGGGTAATACCTATTCGGAAGACGACTTGATCGAATTTGATAAACGTGTTCAGAAAGGACTGAACGGACAGACGTATGAGTATATCTGCGAACTGAAATTTGATGGAGTAGCGTTGAGCCTGACCTACGAGAATGGCGTATTAGTACAGGGAGCTACGCGGGGCGATGGGGTCCGGGGCGACGACATTACCAATAACATTCGTACGATTCGGACGGTGCCGTTACGAGTTGGCGGAACGGCAGGGGGCAGTGGACAACGGGCAAAGAAAGAGGATGAACGTGAAGGGCAGTTGACCCTCGCATTCGATAGCAGGGATGCCGCTAAGCCCCAGAATCTTACCCCCCCATCGCTTTTCGAAGTGCGGGGAGAAGGCTTTCTGCCGCTGGCTGAATTTGATCGCATCAATAGGGAACGCGAAGATATTGGCGAACCCCTGCTGGCCAATCCGCGCAATGCGGCTTCGGGAACCTTCAAACAGCAGGATTCAAGCGCTGTCGCCCGACGGCGTCTCGACTGCTATATCTATTCTTTCCTGTCGGAGCCAGATGTATTTCAAACCCATGAAGAAAGCCTGATTGCCCTGAAGCAGTGGGGATTTAATGTGTCGCAAACCTGGCGGAAGTGTACCGATATCCGGGCGGTGATGGCGTACATCAACGAGTGGGATGAGAAACGATTTACGCTACCGCTCGGTACCGATGGTATAGTTATTAAAATCAATCGTTATGATCAGCAGCGCGAACTGGGATATACAGCCAAGAGTCCGCGCTGGGCCATTGCCTTTAAATACAAAGCGCTGGCTGCCAGTACGGTCCTGAAAGGTATTCGGTATCAGGTGGGCCGGACGGGAGCTGTTACACCTGTCGCCTTGCTCGCACCTGTATTGCTGGCGGGAACAACGGTAAAACGGGCGTCATTGCACAATGCCAACGAAATTGAGCGGCTGGGCGTTATGCTGAACGATACCGTGTTTGTCGAAAAGGGAGGAGAAATTATTCCGAAAATAACAGGTGTCGATCTGAGCCGACGTACTGACCAGAGTGTACCGATTATTTATCCGACTACCTGCCCAGCCTGTGGTACGCCGTTGATTCGGAAAGAAGGCGAAGCAAACCATTACTGCCCAAACGAACGTGGCTGCCCTCCCCAACGCCAGACTCGATTCGAGCATTTTATCCAGCGCCGGGCTATGAATATCGAAAGCCTGGGGGAAGGGAAAATCGAACTGCTCATTGAGCGGGGCTTGGTGGAAACCCCCGCTGATTTGTATGATCTGACAGCCGACCAATTGTTAGGTCTTCAGAAGACTTTTGTCGACCGTGATGGTGGGCTGGAGGAAACGGGTAAGCAACGCGTCGTGAGTTTCCGGGAAAAAACCGTTGAGAATATCCTGACCGCCATCGAGCGTTCAAAAGCACAGCCATTTGCCAATGTGTTGTTTGCCCTGGGTATTCGTTATGTGGGGATTACTACGGCTGAAAAGCTGGTCGATTACTTTGGGTCGATGGATGCTATAATGAACGCTTCGCTGGAAACGTTACTGGCTGTGCCGGATACTGGACCACGTATTGCAGAGAGCATAGTGGCCTGGTTTGCCGATGAAGAAAACCGCACGTTTGTTGAACGGTTGCGGGCGGCTGGATTACAGTTTGTAGGTGAGAAAAAGGTAGTAGAACCGGAGGGCGATACGCTGGCGGGCAAAACGTTCCTGTATACAGGCACATTTGCCAACTTTAGTCGCGAAGAACTCGAAGCCCGTATTGCCGCTAATGGAGGTAAACTGTTGAGTGGCGTTTCGAAAAAGCTTAACTACCTGATTGTCGGCGAAAATGCTGGGCCTTCCAAAGTCGAAAAGGCACAGAAACTAAACGTTCCTATGATAAGCGAAGACGAGTTTCTGGCCATGCTGGATGTGTAGAGTCTATTGAATGGTTGGGTTAGATAATTTGTGAAATTGCTTTAGTGAGGAAACCTATCAGTGAACCTGTTTTTGACTTTTTGAAAAGAAGAACTTGCGATTACCTCTTACCTGTAAATGACAAAAAAGCTACAGAAATAAAAGGTTAAACAGATTTAATATGAACTATTTCGCAAGCAAATTCCCGTAACTTTGTCTTTCTAAAATACTGTTTCCGCTAATGGATACTAAATTCCATGGGGTCGGTGTTGCTATCGTGACACCTTTCAATGCCGACCATTCTATTGATTTCGACGGTTTTGGCCGCGTTATCCGACACATCTCCGATGGAGGAGTGCGTTATGTTGTCCTTCAGGGCACCACGGGTGAATCGCCTACGGTGACGAAGAAAGAAAAAGCCCAGTTGCTGCAATACCTGAAGGAAAACAACCCAAAGAAGCTTCCGATCGTGTATGGGGTTGGCGGCAACGTGACCGCCGATGTCGTAGCGGGAATGAAAGATATTGACTTCGAGGGTGTCGATGCTATCCTGTCGGTTTGCCCATACTATAATAAACCTGGTAAACGCGGAGTAATCGAACATTTTACCCGTATTGCCGATGCGTGCCCTGTACCCGTTATTCTGTATAATATTCCCTTCCGAACGGGCATCAATATGTCGGCTGAGACGATTGTTGAACTGGCACAGCATCCAAACATTATTGGTGTGAAAGAAGCGTCCTGCGTGATTGAGCAGTGCATGGAAATTGTTCGGGACAAGCCCAATGATTTTCTATTGATTTCGGGCGACGATGTCCAGGGCGTACCCATTATCAGCATTGGCGGAGTAGGGGTTATGTCGGTGATTGCCAACGCATTCCCGGCTCGTTTCTCTGCTATGATCGACGCGGCTCTACAGGGTGATTTTGCTTTTGCGCAAAAAGAACTGGGCCATTTCCTGCGTATCGATCCATTGCTGTATGAAGAAGGAAATCCGGTGGGGGTGAAAAATCTTATGGAAATTCTGGGGCTGATTTCGGCCGAGGTTCGTCTGCCTCTGATGAAAGCTTCCGATGACCTGAGCGAACGCCAGCGTGCTGTTCTTCAGCGTGATGGGCTGCTGGAATTAGTGACCCAGTAACAGGTTGATAACAATCAAAAAAGCTCGCCTGAATCCTTCGGGCGAGCTTTTTTGATTGTTAATGAATTAACGGTTATCGACTTCCGCCACCAAATAACTTCGATACTAACCAGATAACCACACCGATACCGGCAATAACAAGAATAGCTCCAGTCCAGGCGCCCGCTTTAAAAATTTCGCCAATCGCTTCGCAACTGGTCAGAAAGAAGGTAAGAAACAAGGCCACCAGGGCTACGGGCAAAATGCGCAACAGGGTTTTCATAACGTTTACAAATTTTAGTGTAGCTGTTTTAAGCTTCGCTTTTTGAACGATTGCCTGATTAACTAACACAAATTCAGTTTGTTTAAAACCCAGCCTGTTACAGATTCCACCAGTACGTCCACTTCAGGACCAGCGCCCGGTTTTTAACCGAAAAGAAACCCGGTACATCCTGCCCAATCTGCGCTGAATTGGGTAAATAATTATCTGTATAGACCAGGAAAAAGTCCGATGCAGGCTTGTACCGCCATTGAATCCGGGCGTTCACATTCATGTTTTTCTGCTGCTCATTATATTGGACAAACGTAGTTAGATACAGCGTATTGGTAAGGGTAAGGTCAAAACGAGGGCTGACCAGCCAGAACGTTGTCCGGGCCCAGGGTTGTGGTAACCGGATATCGTTATAACTTAAGCTAGCCGCCAGACTTACGTAGGGCTGTATGCGATACCCCAGATCGGCTGTCAGATTCAGGCGGGTACCGTTGGCATAATAACCACCGTAGCGACTCGAAAATCCATATGTGAATACACTTTGGGGTTTCGAATCAAAATCGGTGCCCCAGGCTGTCCAGTAGTGTTCGGTGCCAGTCGCCAGCGTTTCCCGGCCCGTGTTGGTCGGGTCGAAAGGTTGCAGGAGCCGTACATAATCCGTAGCTACCCAAGCCGTAAAAACACTTCGGCTACGGAAGGTGATGGCGTAGCTTAACACACTTTCGTTGTCGCTTTGCTTCCAGGCAGGATCGAAAAAATAAGTAGAGGTAAGGAGCGGTCCGTGATTCAGAACGCTACTGCCCGTTGGCAGAAAGGTGTAGCCAAGCGTGGCCATTCCTCGCTGATAACCAATGCGTGGAACATACCCCGCTTCGGCCGTATAATTTTTGCCGACCGACTCCACCTGACCGCCAATGAGCCATCGACGGCTGGTGTATTGCAAATTCCCGGCATAAACAGCATCGTTGCCCGAGTGATCCGGACTGAACGATTTAACGTATAAGGCTTTTCCCGTCCAGAGGTTATTAGCCGATGCCAGATTGTATTCGAGACCGAAGTTACGGTTGTAGCGTGAATACAAAGGTTTATTGGCTTCGGGCTGATAGGAAAGTGATTCTTTATTGACAAACATCAGCCCAATATTCGACCGGGCAAAGATTCGACGTTGCAGGGCTACGACGGCGAAATTTTGCGCTGGTAAGCCCGTGTCATCGACCTTGCCCGTTTGCATGTCCATGACACCCATGCGCCAGTCTTTGTTGAGCTTGCCACTAAGCCGGGCACCAAACCGAATCGGTACTCCTCCCAGCCCAATCCGGCGGCTGAAAAAAGGTCGGATGGTAGCATAGCCGAAGTTGGTAAACTGATCGCCATTTTCCAGAAAGAACTGCCGTTTTTCGGGGAAGAATAGCTCATACCGATCAAGGTTAGTTACTTGCTGATCAACATCCACTTGCGAGAAATCGGGATTGACGGTCAGGTCCAGATTGAGCGAAGAGGTAACGGCCACTTTGGCATCCAGTCCGGCATCGAATCGGCTGCTGGTCGGGGTGTTGTTCTGGTAATCTCGTGTGATGCCCGTAAGCGCATACGGAATAATGGAAATATTAGGGCCGGGTTGTGGAGGAGGCTGGTCCCAGATCAGCACCCCGGTCAGCGCCAGCGAAGCCGTTGGGAATTGCCGTTGGATGGGTGTCCAGGATGATTTTTCGGTGGTTTTTAGATCCTGCCGACTGAAGTTGATTCCCCAGCGGGTGATTCCTTTTTTGTATCGGATGGTTTTGAAGGGAATCGCCAGCTCGAGTACGTAACGATCAGCGTAGTTTTTAACGACGGAGTGCCATTTGTTATCCCAGCTTAAATTGGCTTTGCCTCCTTCGTATAACAAACCATCCCATTGGGCTCCGGCGGCATTGGTGCCAAACGTAAATCCATTGGTCTGATCGTCGAAGGTGTCCATGAAAAAAATGAAGTTGTCATTTTTAACAAAAGCCCAGTCGCGACGGAGCGATTCAACCATATACGGGCCTTCTACGTATCCATGATAACAAATGGCGCTCAGATAGATATTATGATCATCGTAGGTCATTCGAACATCCGTCCGAACGCGGGCACGACTGGTATCCATCGGGAGGACCATCCAGAAATTAGTGGCGACTTCGGCCGCTTGCCAGGCGGCTTCTTCAACTAGACCATCGACGGTAATGGGTGACGAAGCTCGATTGATATGAAGCTGATAGCTTTCGTTTTTCTTCTGAGCCAGCAGGATCGTTTGACAGAATAAACAGCAGGAAACGGCAAGAATAATGGAGAATTTCACCAAATGAACGCTTTATAGGCTTTGAACATAAAAGCAAAGATAAGCCCCATTTATACCGTTCGATGCTGGAGGATTGCAGCGAGGATAATTAGCGTTGACACGCAGATACAATGCCTATAAAGAAGGCGCAGTGATTATGTATCCATTGCGCCTTCATAAGTTGGTTTGGATCACTCGTCTACGAAGGAAGTTCGTCGGTCAGGCTGGGGTCTGGTTCGGTACCATCGTTATTACCCAGCGAATCGTCGTTGCCAAACGAATCTTCATCCACTTCCATGTTGGGGCTTCCCGAGGGCTTCCCTTTTCCGTCGGGACCACTATCGACTTTACCAATTAAATCCGTCGGATTGTAGTCTTCGTTGAGCATAATGCTTTCATCGGGCGTTTGGGCAGGGCCTTCTGTCTCCGGGCTAAAGGTTTGAGACTGTTTCTTTAGCATGGCATCCTGATTGACGTTTTCCATGAGTGCGGTTGGTTTTAAGGTTCAATTTAGGCTACCCTTTTGTAAATAATTCCCATAGTTGTTGGTAGAGTTTACCCGCGTACTTTTTTACGTCCCGGTGCGATGCATGGATCGTGAAGGGCGAAAACGAGTTAACAGCTGTTTCCAGCGGTTCGATCCGAATAGTACGACCCGTAGTCCAGACGCCGGCTAACCGACGAACCGACCCCGTTAGTCGTACACCTGCATCCAGCAAATCAACCTGGCAGGTTTCAGGGTATTCTGTTGCCGATACCTGCTGCGAAAAGCGTTCTAACTGACTGGCATCGAACCACGACAACGTCGGAATATGGACATCCGTGAAGCGATCACTACGGCACAAAAAACGTAGGGACAGCAACGAAGGACCGGAGGAGCGTTGAGCGGAAACCTGTACGTCGAGAACTTCCAGTGGTGAGCGCTCCGAAGAAGTAGCGAATTCTATGTTCATGGTTGATGAAGATTACCAGATGGCCGAACGATGCCCATTAATCGGGCATCGTTCGGCTGTTTTTATTAACATTCTATTAACTCCGCAAAGGTGATGATGTTTTCGATTTGTATACAGCGTAGTTATACGTAAATCATCTTACGGGTCATACCACCGTCAACCACAAAGTTTTGGCCTGTAATAAAACTATTTTCCGGGGCAATCAAAAAGAGAATCATACGGGCAATATCGTCGGCCTGACCCACCCGGCCGGCCGGGTGCTGGCTGTGATCTTCCGGGCGAAGCTCATCTGACTTGGCCTTCGCTTTTTTCTTTAAAGCCGATACATCGACCCAGCCAGGACTAATGGCATTGACGCGTATGTCGGGTCCGAGGCTAACGGCCAGCGAATGGGTAAGCGCCAGAATCCCCCCCTTACTGGCGGAATAGGCAAATGTGTCGGGTTCCGACTGGAAAGCGCGGGTCGACGCCATATTGATGATACTCCCTTTTTGTTGGGCCAGATAGGGTGAAAGATGTTTGGCACATAAGAAAGCTCCGGTCAGATTTGTCCCGATCACCCGATTCCATTCGTCGAGGGTAAATTTGTCGAGGGGTTTTTCAATCATAATGGCCGCATTGTTGATGAGGGCGTCGATCTGGCCAAAATGATTTATGGTTTGTTCGGCAGCTTTTCGGACGTTGGTTTCACTCGAAACGTCGCAGGAAATGAATAAGATCTGTGCCGATGAGGCTTTAAAGGCTTCGCGCAGTTCCGCCAGCGCGTCGGTGTCGGCTTCCCAGATGGCTACCCGATAACCATGAGTGAGTAAATATTGGGTTGTAACGCGGCCAATTCCCTGGCCTCCTCCTGTGATGATAGCTGTTCTCATACAAGCCGGTTAATGTAGTTGGATGAACCTTTCCAACGAACAAACACATGAAATTGGTAACCGAACCTGGCCGGGAACGGTTAACTTAGGGCGTATCCTTATCGAACGGGACAGGTCGCCGGATGGATGCCAACCCCGAATTTACCTGATTTCATGCTGCATATTGCCTTTTCGCCGGTCTATCGGCTGCGGTTGCCCGAGGGGCACCGTTTCCCCATGCTGAAGTACGAATTGATTCATGAGCAACTGCTTTACGAAGGTACCTGCACCGAGGCTAATTTCATGGCTCCAGCTCCTGTTGATGACCATTGGGTACTGGGTGTTCATACCCCTGAATACGTACAAGCGTTGAAAACATTAACCGTTTCGCCCACCATGATGCGCCGGATTGGTTTTCCGTTAACGCGTGAACTGATTGAACGTGAGTGGGTCATTACGCAGGGAACCATCGACTGCACACAGTATGCAAAAACCGATGGTGTTGCCCTCAACATTGCAGGTGGTACCCACCATGCCTATCCCGATCGGGGCGAGGGGTTTTGTTTGCTAAATGATGTTGGTGTAGCAGCTCACTATCTGCTCGAAACGAACCAGTCGCGAAAAATCGTAGTGATCGATCTGGATGTGCATCAGGGCAATGGTACCGCCGTTATGTTTCAGCACGAGCCGCGTGTGTTCACATTTAGCATGCATGGGAAAGACAACTATCCGCTCAAAAAAGAGCAATCAGATCTGGATATTGACCTGCCGACAGGTACTGCCGATGAGCTTTATCTGAACACATTGTATGATACCTTACCAGCTCTGATCCGTCGTGAACAGCCTGACTTTCTGTTTTACGTGTCGGGTGTCGATATTCTGGCATCGGATCGGTTAGGAAAGCTGGGGGTGAGCCGGGATGGGTGTCGGGAGCGCGATCAGTTTGTTTTTGAACAGGCTATCGGGGCCAATTTACCCATTGTCGTTTCGATGGGAGGGGGCTATTCTCCCCGCATCGCCGATATTGTCGAAGCGCACTGCAATACGTTTCGGCTGGCAGCGAGTTTGTTTTTCTGATTCAGTCGTATCTTGCATACGTAAAGAGTGAAAGAGCGAAAGAGTGAATGAGCGATGAACTTGGCTACCGTAACTTTCGCTCATTCACTCTTTCGCTCTTTCACTCTTTACGTATGAAGCAAAATATTGTCAAAACCCGCCTTAAAAATAACCAGCCTGTATTGGGTGTTCTTGCCAATAGTACTGATCCAACCATCGCTGAACTCTGTGGCTTTTCGGGGCTCGATTTTTATATGATCGATGGCGAGCACAGCCCCGTTACCACGGCCCATGTGCAGGATATTGTACGGGCCTGTGAAGTGAGTGGCATTACGCCATTGGCCCGTGTTCGGAGCAACGATGCCAAATTGATTCTGCAATTTCTGGATGCGGGAGTTATGGGTATCATGATGCCGGGCGTTCGGACGGTGGTTGAGGCCGAAGCGTTCGTAAAAGCGGTAAAGTATCCGCCTGTAGGAACTAGGGGATTCGGTATTGTACGGGCCAATGAATACCTGATGGGTACGTTGAATCAGGGTGAGTACGTCGAGTTTGCCAACGAACAACTGCTGGTATTACCTCAGATTGAAGACAAAGAAGCCATCGATAACCTTGATGAATTGTTGCAGGTCGAAGGTATTGACGGGTTTGTGATCGGGCCACGCGATCTGGCCATGAGCATGGGGTATCATGATGGACCCGGTCATGATGAAGTCAAACGAACCATTGCCGGTGTCGTTGATCGTATCCGAAAAGCAGGCCTAATTGTCGGAACCACAGCCGCTACCGGCGACCAGGCCAAAGCGTTGATTGATCGGGGCGTTTTATTCTGCCTGAATACAATGTCTGGTCTGCTGAAATCAGCAATTAGTGATTTTATGAAGGGAAGGTAACGCGGGTGGAAACCCGCGATGTTGATAATGGGTTTCCACCCGCGTTACACGTCAAGCACGCTACGTTCAGTATGCCAACAACAATTTCAGTCCTTGAAAACAGCCTGATCGGTTCGTTGGAGCAGTGGCCAGAGCCTCCCAAAAACGGCCTGCTAGTGCCTGACGACGTGTTTCAGGTACTGCGTCGATTTGTGTTTGAGCAGGAAGATGCAGAGGGGTTGCTGGCGTTCTCCATTCAAAAAGGTCGTGAACTGATTCAGGTTCGTCAATATGTCGGTTTATTGCCTATAACACTCCAGACCCAACTCGAAATTCTGCCAAAAATTGGCCCGATTGACCAGGCCAGGGCGCGACTGCTTACTATGTTGCGGCAGCTTCGGCACAGCCCTTTTCGTACCTTACCCGATGCGCAGACACAGGCGATTTCATTGCCTTTATGGGAGGTATTTATGGCAACGTTTCTTGATACTGTCGAGCCGTTGGTTCGGCAGGGAATTCAGCATGCTTACGTTTTAGAGGAAAGCAACGAACGCTACTGGAAAGGAAAGTTTCAGGCAACGCGGCAGCAACGGGAAAATGCCTGGCATGCCGAGCGATTGGCCGTCATACACGATAAGCTAACCGCTGATGTAGCCGCGAACCGAATACTGAAAACTCTACTAACTTACCTGTCTGGCGAAACAAAAAATCCGGGTATACTGCGTCGAATCGGGCAGTTGCTGTGGGCAATGGACGAAGTGCCAATTTCGGAAGCATTAGCCGATGATTTCCGGCTTATTCGTCGGTCGGGACGCCGCTTGTTTCGGCGATACGAAACGGCGTTACGCTGGGCCGAAGCATTAGCCTACGGGCGAGGCTATGGCGTAAAAACAGGGGCCACGCCCAATCTGGCGCTACTATTTCCGATGGAGCGGGTTTTTGAAGATTATGTAACGCATGGTGTCCGAACCTACTGGCCTGAGAGCGACGAAGTGCGTATCCAGGAGTCCTCGGCCCATCTGGTCGATGAGCACATTGGTATGCCAAAATTCAAACTCCGCCCCGATGTCATTATCCGGCATAATACGCATACGCTGGTTCTGGATATGAAATGGAAATTGATCAACGCGACTGAACCGACCAGATCACAACGCATGGACAATTACGGTATTGAGCAGGCCGATTTGTATCAACTGTACGCCTATGGCAAAAAATACAATGCCGACAATCTGTTTTTGATCTATCCAGCCAGTGAAACGTTTCAGCAGCCATTACCCGTTTTCGATTATGACGCTACAACCCGATTGCACGTCTGGCCGTTCGACCTGACTAATTCGCTGGCTAATGAAGTAGAAAAATTGGCTACTTACGCTTTTTCTCATTAAATACAGCGCTCTTCACAAAAAGGCTTCATGTCGTTTGGGCGTTTGTTGTAACCCACTTCGTAACGAAGCAAAACCCACCTGCCATCCTCTATGCCCCTCATTCTTACACTAATCGGCATTCTGACCCTCGTTTTTTTAGTTGCATTTGTTCGGCTGGATACGTTCATTTCATTTGTGCTTGTAGCGCTGGGTATTGGCTTGGCATCGGGCATGGAGGTTGTTGCCGTCGGAAAATCCATTCAAACCGGAATTGGAGGGACTCTGGGTGAACTGGTATTAATTATTGGCTTTGGCGCTATGCTGGGTCGGCTAGTGGCCGAAAGTGGGGCTGCCCGCCGAATAACCGATGTACTGATCGGTTGGTTTGGGGTCAAAAATATTCGGTGGGGACTAGCACTGGCAGGTTTTGTTATCGGTATTCCGCTGTTTTACAATGCAGGCTTTATCATCGTTGTTCCCCTGATTTTCACCATCGCAGCTTCTTCCCGACTTCCATTGATGTCGGTCGCGGTACCGATGTTATCTGCTCTTTCCGTCGCGCACGGGTACTTGCCTCCGCACCCATCTCCCTCGGCAGTAGCGGGGCAGCTCAATGCCAATATCGGGCAAACGCTGTTGTATGGTATCATTGTGGCGATTCCTGCCATCATTATTGCTGGGCCTGTTTTCGGAAAAACACTGACACATATCAAGGCAACGCCCAACCGTGAATTATTCAATCGGAAAGAAGTCCCAACACAGAACCTGCCCGGAACGTTTATCAGCTTTTTGGTTGCGCTGCTACCCGTGATCCTGTTAACGACGTTCGGACCATTAAAAAATGCAATGGCCGGTGAGTCGACACTAAAAACCATCGTGACGCTCCTGGCCGAACCTTACATCGGGATGTTACTTTCGGTACTAACAGCTATTTATGCGCTGGGGATTCGCCAGGGGCAAAGCATGAAAGTGATTACCAAAGATCTGGAGGAAGCCGTTAAGGCGGTGGCTCCCATTCTGCTGGTAATTGCGGGTGCGGGCGCACTGAAGCAGGTTTTCAGCGATAGTGGTACCAGCAAATACATCGGTAGCCTCTTGGCCGATGCCGCTATTCCTCCCCTGTTACTAGCCTGGGGAATCGCTGCGTTTATTCGGGTATGCGTTGGGTCGGCCACCGTGGCAGGCCTGACAACTGTGGGGATTATATTGCCCTTACTGCAATCACAACCCATTAAACCCGAATTGATGGTATTGGCCATTGGTTCGGGAAGCCTGATGTTTTCGCATATCAACGACGGAGGGTTCTGGCTCTTTAAAGAATATTTTAACCTGAGTATCGGACAAACCATCCGAACCTGGTCATTGATGGAAACCATCGTGTCAATTGTTGGCCTACTAGGTGTTTTGGCCTTGAATCTGGTGGTTTAATCAAAGAATTCGCAAAGGAGATTTTAACCAGCATAGCCGTTTCGGTTGAAACGGCTATGCTGGTTTTGGGTAAGTAGCAGGTTAGGAAAACTTGGGTAAGGTAACGGCGTCCCACCAGTAATGTCGGAATGAAGCCATACAGGATAACCAGTTTTCGTACCCTCTTGGCTTAACAATATATGAGTTACTCCGAAGTGAATATGATTCACTAATATCGTCAGCGTCCTGCGACTGACTAAGCATGATAACTGGAATTTCCCGGTATAAATAGTGCGATTTAATCAGTTGCAGCAGATTAAAACCGTGTTCGCGACGAGGCAGGTATAAGTCAAGAAGGATCAGTTTCGGCAACTGGTTGATATCCTGTAAGGAAGCTTCCAGAAACAGTATGGCTTGAGTGGCTTCCTGTAGCCAAATGGCTTCTACTTCTGGGAAACGCTGCTGGAGGGCCCATCGAATAATGAACCATTCATCAGCATTATCTTCGATAACTAGCACAGTTACTTTTCGTTCTTGGCGAGGGTTAGGTAAAATAGATTGTTTCATGATATCAAGATAGATATAACACGGATACTAAAAATAAAATACAAATTAATAATTGTACATGTTTATGTGTAAAAAATGGCCTGGGTGGATTAAGATTCTATCGCCCGGGAATTATGAAGACTGCCTTTGTGTCGTTGTATTCTGAAGTGGGCATAAAAAAACCTTTCTACCAATAGCCGCTATAGCTAGGCAGAAAGGTTTTCAATGAGTAGCCGGTCTATAAGACGGCTTGTATGTTACTTGATCGAATCTTTCTTGGTAGTATCGGTTGACATCGTCGATGACGAATCGGTAGACATGCTCGTCGAGTCAGAGGTCATAGACGTCGAGTCAGAAACCGTTGTCGTTGATTCAGTGGTTTCGGTTTTTGTGCTGGAACAAGCTGTTGCCAATGCCAGCATAGAGAGCAGAAAGAATGCAGATTTAGCCATGTTTGCTATAAGTTGAAGATAGTGATTTCCCTTTTATTCCTTAAAATCAAAAAAGTAACCCATGTTCTTTCATATTTTTAAAAGTAGACACAATGAGTTAACAAAAAAGCCCTTGCTATAAGCAAAGGCTTTTTTGTTAACTCATTGTGTCTACTAGAAGATGGTTAGATTCAAACTCTAGGATCGATAGGTTGTTCAGACACTTCGGCCTTGAATGAGCCGTAGAAGAACCATGATGACTGCGATCACCAGTAGTACGTGAATGATGCCACCCAAACCAAAACTGTTAAAACCTAAAAAGCCTAATAGCCAGACAATGATCAGAATGACGGCTATGGTGTACAGAAGATTGCCCATAATTGTAGTTTCTTAACGTTGAAATTAGGTGAATTGTAAGTAGAACTACGGTTCCCTCAATTTGTTAGAGAAGTTGATTTATTCCGTAAAAAAATAATCCTGTAGCAAGGTTCAGAGATGGGGTTAAATCCGACGTTTAAAACCAATTGTCGGATGAAATATCTCGATAAAGATTCCAATTCATGTCAACCCTGTTCTCCTGCAACCTAACTTTGCAGCCGTATTAAAGAGCGAAAGAGTGAATGACCGGGCCGCCGGGTCGGTGAAAGAGCGAGAACGCTATGGTAACCGATTCACTCTTTCACCGACCCGGCGGCCCGGTCATTCACTCTTTCACCTATTTTCATGGAATACCGCATCGAAAAAGACACGATGGGCCAGGTACAGGTACCGGCCAATGTCTATTGGGGCGCCCAGACCCAGCGCTCGATTGAAAATTTCAAAATTGCTCAGGACATTAATAAAATGCCCAAAGAGATTATCCGGGCATTTGCGTATCTCAAAAAAGCGGCTGCCCTGACTAACCTCGACGCCGGTGTACTACCCCAGGAGAAAAGCGACCTGATCGGACAGGTTTGCGACGAAATTCTGGATGGTAAGCTGGACGATCAGTTTCCGCTGGTGGTCTGGCAAACGGGTTCGGGTACGCAGTCGAACATGAACGTCAATGAGGTGGTTGCCTATCGTGCCCACGTACTGCATGGTGGTCAGCTTACCGATGAGAAGAAGTTTTTGCATCCAAACGATGATGTCAATAAATCGCAGTCGTCGAACGATACTTTCCCGACGGCCATGCACATTGCCGCCTATAAAATCCTGCTCGACGTAACCATTCCCGGTATTACCAAGCTGCGTAATACACTGGCCGAAAAGTCGAAGCAGTTTATGCATATCGTCAAAATTGGCCGTACGCACTTCATGGATGCCACGCCATTGACGGTAGGGCAGGAGTTTTCGGGCTATGTTTCGCAACTGGATCACGGACTTCGGGCCATCAATAACTCGCTGGCTCACCTGAGCGAATTGGCTTTGGGTGGAACCGCCGTCGGTACAGGAATCAACACCCCACCCAACTATTCAGAAAATGTAGCCAAACACATTGCCACCCTGACGGGGCTGCCATTTGTGACGGCTGAAAATAAATTTGAAGCCCTGGCTGCTCACGATGCCATTGTAGAAGCACATGGTGCCTTAAAAACGGTTGCGGCCAGCCTGATGAAAATTGGTAACGACATCCGCATGCTGTCGTCGGGACCTCGGGCGGGTATCGGCGAGTTACACATTCCCGATAACGAGCCAGGTTCGTCCATCATGCCAGGTAAAGTGAACCCCACCCAGTGCGAAGCCATGACAATGGTGGCCGCCCAGGTCATGGGTAACGACGTTGCTATCAACTTTGGTGGGGCTATGGGGCACTTCGAACTGAACGTGTTCAAGCCGGTGATGATCTACAACTTCCTGCACTCGGCCCGGCTCATCGGGGATGTGTGTGTATCGTTCAACGACAAATGTGCCGAAGGGATCGAACCGATTGAAGCAAACATCAAAAAGCACGTTGATTCATCGCTGATGCTGGTTACGGCGCTGAATACCAAAATTGGTTACTACAAAGCCGCTGAAATTGCCCAAACGGCCCACAAGACGGGGTCGACGCTGAAAGAAACCGCTCTGAAACTCGGTTATCTGACCGAAGACGAGTTCAACGAGTGGGTAAAGCCCGAAGATATGGTTGGCGAGATAAAATAAGCGTCCAATAGCTCAACTAGAAAGGCCTCAGTGATGGGGCCTTTTTTATTCATAATTGCAAAAATATGTTTTGTATATATTTTTAGGGTGTATGTTTGCTTATTAATGGTATGCCGACGTTGGCCGGTACACATGAAAAAACTAATACTTTGCCTTTTCTGCTGGTTAACAGGGTATGCAGCAACTGCCCAACGTGTAGACTGGGCGATTGGAATCAATAAATGGTATACCAGAAAAGAGGGAATAGACTGGTTATTGGCCCATTATCGGCCTATTTATGATTTCCGCCCTAACGAGAAAGTAGCTAGTATCGGCGCGGGGCAGGGTATACGAGAGGTTGTTTTTTCGTTAATGGCAGATAGCCTGACCATTTACTTACAAGATCTTGACCCCTATTGGCTTGAACCCGATCGGTTGACCACAGTAATTCAAGCTATCTATAAAAGCGCAGCGCGTGATGCCTGCTCTGCAACTTTCGTACCAGTGCGGGGAAAAGAAAAAGAAACAAAACTCCCCAAGCAGTACTTCGATAAAATTATTGTAGAAAATAGCCTGCATGAATTTACCTATCAGGCAGAGATGGTCCAGCAAATTCGGGAGAATCTGAAACCGGATGGTCAGTTGTTTGTCTGGGAAGCCATTGCTACAAAACCGAACCGAAAGCATACGGATTGTGGAAAGCCAATGTTTACAGATGATACGCTGATTAAACTACTGACGGATAATGGATTCCGGTTTGTCAGCAAAACAGTGGTCGACCCTAGACGCGGAAAAGATGCTGTATTCATATTTTTCCCTGCTGATTAATCGCTGCTTTTAACGAATGTATTGTAAGAAATGGGCCCAGTGTAGGTCAGTGAGTAATTAAAATTCAATTAAAACTATCTAATTGATCTATAGGAAAATTTATAGTTTGTAGGTGTATTGTTTAAAAATCCCCTTTTGGACTATTCTAATACAATGACTCATTTGGATTAAATAAAGCCTTTCTAATGGTTTATTATTTTTAGATAACAGTTTGTTGGATTATTGACGTTTAAACGAAATTTGTTTAAACGAATATTGGTTATACATTTGTCACGCTTTTACAAAACGATGGAAAATCAGTTCCGAAACGAATACCACCGGCTCATCATCAACCTGCACAAAACGGATGGGTACATCTTCAATCATTTTCAACAGAAAATGGCCCCGTTCGATTTATCGGTGCAGCAGTATAAGGCCCTTCGCCTGCTTTCGGATGTCTTCCCAAACAGCCTGTCGGCGGGGAGTTGAAGGAGAAAATGACTGATATGAACTCCGATATGACCCGACTGATTGATCGTCTGGTGGCTAAAAACCTGGTCGTTCGGGAAGTTGATCCAACAAACCGTCGGCGGGTGAATCTCCGGTTAACCACTGAGTCGGATCAGTTTGTCAGGAAGGTAGCTGTCGAGTTCAGCGATTTTGAATCCATTGTCAACCACCTGACAGTCGAAGAGGCAAATGTTATGAATAAACTTCTGGAAAAAATTAGAAATCGATAATATGAAAAAGTACATTATAGGTGTTGGAGTTCTGCTGGCAAGCATTGGCTGGTCAGTTGCGCAGACAGCACCGACCATCATGCCACTGAATCAGGCTGTTCAACTAGCCCTCCAGAATAACAAAGGCATAAAACTGGCTGATTCGCGTACACAAGCGGCAGAAGCACGGTTGCAGGAGGCAAAAGATCGTAGTCTGCCAACAGCCAATGCATCTCTCGCCTATTCGCGCTACAGCCTGACCGGGCCGTTTTCGTTCGGGCAGGGCGACGATGGCAAAGCGCTGTTTGGTATTCCGGCTGGCGCTTTTAATGCGACAATGGGTGGGGCCACGATCAGTAAAGAAGTATTTGGTGGATTTGCCGAAAAATCGGCAGAAAAATCGGCCGAGTTATTAGCGAAAGCCAGCCACCTGGATGCGCAGCGTAATCGGGCCGAACTGGTGTATACAGTAACGGATGCCTACTATAATATTGTCAAACTGGCCCGTTCAGTTGGTGTTATTGAGCAGAATATCCGGCAGTTTGAAGAGAAAGAGCGCGATGCGCAGAACCTACAGAAAGAAGGCGTTGTAACGGCGAATGAAGTGCTAAAGATTCAGCTTCAGAAAAATAACCTGAATCTGAGTCGTTTGCAGGTTGAGAAAGCCCGCCAGACTGCCCTGTATAATTTCAATCTGTTAGTCGGTTTACCCGAAAATCAGCAGATTGCTGTGGATACGGTACTGGCCAATCCAGCCGCCGTGACCGAATCGCTTGGTTCGTTTCTGGACCGGGCTGTGCAAACGCGCCCCGAAGTACAGGCCAATGCCCTGCGTGTGCAGTCAAGCCAGGAAATGCTTCGGAACACAAAAAGCAGTATGTATCCGCATCTGGGAGTATCGTTGGGATACAACTACATCAATCCGACTGCTCGTCTATTCCCCGAAGCCAGTTCATTTATCAGTGCCTGGAATGTTGGGGCTGGCATTTCGTACAACATCGGTTCGATCTACAACATGAAAGGAAAGCTGCACAGTGCCCAAACGGCTATCGATCAGGCCAATTTGCAAGGCCAGCAACAAACCGATCAGATTCGCTCTGAAGTAGTTACGGCGTATAACAATTACCAACTGGCACTCGAACAGCAAAATGTGATTCGTACCGCTGTGGGACAGGCGCAGGAAAACTACCGCCTGACCGAATCACGCTTCCGTAACGGGCTAGTTGGCTCTACTGATCTCCTGGAAGCCAATAGTTTTCTGTTGCAAGCTCAACTCAACGTCATTAATGCAACCGTCGATGCACAACTGGCCTATCAACGTCTGTTGAAAGCGACGGGCTCAAATCTTTAACAATCATTCAATGGTCCTTTAGTTGTCTAGTACAATTAATGCCTACTAAGGACCACCGAATGACAACTAAATCACTCAAAACGGACTAGTTAAATTAAATCATGGATAAGAAAACGTTATTCCGAGTAGGTGGGGTCATCGTTCTGGCTATTGCCCTCTTTTTTGGGTACAGCGAGTTTCGCTACCTGCAACGCCACGAAACCACCGACGATGCACAGATTGATGGGGACGTAAACCCAGTCATTCCGAAAGCGAGCGGGTATGTGAAAGAAATTCGCTTTAAGGATAACCAGCCTGTAAAAGAAGGCGATACATTGTTTGTGCTGGACGATGCCGATTACCGTATCCGGCTGGAGCAGGCCGAAGCCGCTCTGCAAAGCGCCCTGGCGGCTGCTGGTGTGTCGCGTTCGCAGGTTGCTGTCGCATCGGCAACCATCCAAAGTTCCGAAGCTACTGTACAAACAGCCCGCAATCAGGTGGCAACGGCACAGGCTAACGTAACCGCAGCACAGGCACGAGCCCGTAAAGCCAATCAGGATTTTGAACGGTATAGTCGACTGTTGGCCGAAAAAACCGTCCCTCAACAACAATTTGATGCTGTTCAGGCCGAACGCGATGCGGCACAGGCGCAATTGCAGGCTGCTCAGGCTCAGCTACAAACAGCTCAGTCGCAGGTAGCGGCTGCTGGTACACAAACAGGTGTGACCAGTTCGCAACGACGGGCGACGGAAGGACAGATTACGGTGGCTCAGGCAGCTATCAAGCAACGTCAGGCTGATTTGGAAATGGCGAAACTACAACTGTCCTATACCGTGATTAAAGCCCCGGTTTCGGGTGTGGTATCGAAGCGGTCGGTGCAGATCGGCCAGCTGGTGCAGGCCGGGCAAGCCGTTTGTTCGGTAGTGGGTAACTCAAATCTGTGGGTAACGGCCAACTTCAAAGAAACGCAGTTGAAGCAAATGCAGCCCGGCCAGACAGTCGATATTGATGTCGATGCCTTCGGGGGTGAAAAGCTGGTAGGCCATGTCGGTTCGTTTGCCGGAGCTACGGGCGCCAAATTCTCGCTGCTTCCTCCCGACAATGCGACGGGCAACTATGTGAAAGTGGTACAGCGGATTCCGGTTCGGATCGAGCTGGATAAGAACAGCCCTTTGTACGCTAAAATCCGTCCGGGTATGAGCGTTACCGTAGCGGTCGATTTGCAGAAATAAGTGATTCATAATGGACAATGGATAATGTAAAATGCATAATGGTCTTGCGTAGCCATTCTTAGTTCGTAGCCGGAATTATTCATTTTACATTCTTCATTATCCATTTATCTTTAGTGTTATGAATTTAGGATTTGATAAATGGGTCGTCGTACTGACGGTGACGACAGCGGCTCTGCTGCAAACCATCGACTCGTCGATTGTGAATGTGACCCTGAACCAGATGATGGGGAACCTTGGCGCGTCGTTGGGCGATATTAGCTGGGTCGTGACGGGGTACGCAGCCGCCAGTGCCGTGATGATTACCATGTCGGGATGGCTAACGGCAAAGCTGGGTCGTCGGAATTATTTTGCGGCTTCCATTGTCCTCTTTACCATCGCGTCGGTTTTCTGTGGATTGTCGACTAATGTGTGGGAGCTTGTTTTCTTCCGGGTTGTCCAGGGGATTGGGGGGGGCGGTTTGTTGACAACAGCACAATCCATTCTGATTCAGACGTTTCCTAAAGAACAGCTTGGTATTGCCAACGCTATTTTCGGGATGGGGGTTATCATTGGTCCGTCGATTGGCCCCACACTGGGTGGCTACATCACCGATAACCTGTCGTGGAACTGGGTGTTTTACATCAATATTCCCTTCGGTATTCTGGCAACGTTCCTGACATATGCCTACATCAAGGAACCGGCCGAAAAAGTACAGGCGGGTAATATGGACTGGTTGGCGCTTATATTGCTGACAATGGGTATCGGTGGCCTGCAGATCGTTCTGGAAAAAGGACAGGAAGAAGATTGGTTTACCTCGGAGTTTATCGTTGTTATGTCCATCGCGGCTGGTATCGGTCTGATCGGATTCATCTGGCGTCAATTGGTGGTCAAGCTGCCAATTCTGGACCTAAGTTTGTTACGACAGCGCCGTTTTGCGGTGGGTACGCTCTTTAATTTTATTCTGGGCTTCGGGCTATTTGCGTCGGTCTTCATTATTCCGGTATTCTGTCAGACGATCTTAGGCTTTACGGCCAGTCAAACGGGGTTACTATTAATGCCTGGGTCGATTATGACGGGGCTGATGATGCCGGTTGTGGGGGGATTGCTCAGTAAAAACTACATTTCGCCCATCTGGTATGCGGCTATCGGATTCCTTCTGTTTTTCGGTTTCTGTTTCGACTTGTCGGCCATCAGCCTGGAGGCTGGTCCGGATTACTTCTTCTGGCCATTGATTATCCGGGGTATTGGTATGGGAATGATTTTTATCCCGCTAACAACCATTACGCTGGCCGATTTGAAGAACATCGAAATTCCACAAGGATCAGCCCTGACGGGTATGATTCGTCAGTTAGGTGGTACATTTGGAACAGCTATCATGACGACATACATCTCGACGCGCACCGTATTCCATGCTTCCCGTTTGTCGGATAATATCTCAATGTATAATCCGCTATCGGCTGAGCGAATCCGGCAGTTTACAAACCTGTTTCTATCGAAAGGCGATGCGTTGATGACGGCTACAGGAAAAGCGTATGGTATGATGCAGGGAACCGTGATGAAACAGGCGCTGGTAATGACCTATGCAGACTCCTTCCTGATTATTGGCGCTTTCTTCCTGGTCTGTGTGCCTTTGTTGCTGCTCTTCATTGGTAAGAAAATCCAGGCTTCAGCGCATACCGAGATGGTGATGGAGTAAGTAATTGAATTGTGTTTTGTTCATTTGTTGTTTGGACATCGGATGGTCACTAGACTGTCCGATGTTTTTTTATACGAACAATAGCTGGCGCATGGTAACGTGGGTGGCAACCCGCGAATCATAAGCGAAAATTGCGGGTTGCCACCCGCCTTACTGGGTCGTTAAACGCATAAGCCAGGCAGTAATCAATCCGCCGTATGTACCCAGCACATGGCTTAAAACCGCCAGCAATACACCTACCGGAGCCAAAGCCGGATGAAAGACCGATGCTACCGCTGGAGCCGTTGAAACCCCTCCAATGTTGGCCTGACTGCCTACGGCCACAAAAAAATAGGGGGCTCGAATCAAGCGTGCCGTAGTAAGCATGAAAATGACATGAATCAGCATCCAGATAACGGCTACCAGAAACAGCCCCAGATTGCCCCCCAGATTCGATAGGTCGAGCCGCATACCGATGGTCATAATCAGAAAATAGACGAACAGCGTTGCCAGATCGGTGGTGCCAAGTTTTTCGAGTTTACGCAATCGGGTAAAGGAAAGTCCGATACCCAGCGATGTTGACAAAATGACAACCCACAGGAAATTGGATGTGAACGGGTCCAGCCCATAGGTAGCCAGCGCAGTTTTGTAGGGCTGTAATGAGGTCGAGAACCCATAGGCCAGCGCATGCGCCAGGGCTCCTCCGCCAAAGCCAAGTGCCAGAATAGTGCTCAGGTCTACTAAATTGGCGGGTCGGTCTGGCTCTTCTTTATAGGCCAAAATCCGCAGCCTTACTTCTTCAATGGAACTCGTATCGGCATGAAGCCACGCATCGATCTTGTCGCGGTAGGCAGCTCCGTAAATAAGACAGGCCGTCCAGCTAGTTGAGACGACCGCATCAACGACCAGGATAATAGCAAACAGTTCTTCGCTGCATCCGTAGATTTCTTTGAGTGCCAACTGGCTGCTGCTACCGCCGATCCAACTTCCTGAAATGGTGACTAGCCCTTTCCAGTACTCATGTGCAATTGCCTGCTCGCGAAAACCGGGCAGCAGCCACATAACCAGCGCAAACGCAATAGGGGCTCCTGCTATAATGCCAACTGTTCCCGACAGAAACGTAATCAGGGCTTTCTGGCCTAATCGGGCAATCGCTCGTAGATCGGCTGTGGAAGTGAGCAGCACCAAAGCCGCAGGCAGCAGGTAATTGGTCGAGACTTTATACAAACTAGACTGTTCGCCCGAGATGATGCCCAAGCTGTTCATGGCTGCCGGGAAAATGTAGCAGAGCAGGAGGGAAGGAATATAGCTGTAGAGCTGTTGCCAGAACGGATGGCTGGACTGCGATGTCTGAAATATAAAGGTCAACAGGACCAGAAAAATCCCCAGAATAATGGCGTCGTTGGTAATGAGCGGTGTGGGCATTGGAGATAATTGATAATGCACAATGGATAATGGATAATGTAAAATGAATCGTGTTGTAAAAGCTAGTCTTTAAAATGCATTATCCATTATTCATTGTTTTAAAACCCTGCTGCCTGCCCGTCTTTTCGGGATTCTGTTGCACCGTGATATACTTTGTTTTTGGCATCGTACATAATGGCCTGGTAGCCACCATAACCACCCAACCCGTAGCCAACCTTATGGCCTTTCCGCATCAGATCGCGGATGGTTTCATAAGGATAGCCCGATTCGAGCGTGATCAGGCCAGCATCGACCATTTTTTCCCCGGTAGGCTCTGAGGAGCCGCTATGGTCGATGCGGGGGGCGTCGCCTGCTTCCTGTGGATTCATGCCGTAGTCGATCATGTTCATCAGGATTTCGGTGTGTCCGAGTGGCTGAAAACTGCCACCCATCACCCCGAAGCTCATAAACGGTTGCCCATCTTTGGTCACGAAAGCGGGAATGATAGTCTGAAATGGTCGTTTATGGGGCGCAAATGTATTGTTCTGCCCTTCGATCAGGCTGTACAGCTCTCCCCGGTCCTGAAACATGAACCCCAATCCATCGGCAACCATCCCCGAACCAAAGCCCCGGTAGTTGCTCTGAATCAGCGATACCATATTCCCTTCTTCATCGGCCACGGTCAAATAAATGGTATCGCCCTGCCGTAGTGCGGGGTTCCCGGCATCGACCCGGCTGGCAGCCCGGTTCGGGTCGATTAGTTTACGACGCTCGGCAGCATAGTCTTTACTAATGAGTTCTTTTACAGGAATCTGGGCAAAAGCAGGATCGGCATAGTATTTGGCCCGGTCTTCAAAGGCCAGTTTTTTGGCTTCTACGAATAAATGGACATGCTCAGGACTACCCCATGGAATCTTCGAGAAGTCGAAGCCTTCCAGGATGTTCAGCATCTGTAAGGTGCAAATACCCTGGCTGTTGGGTGGTAACTCCCACACATCATAGCCCCGGTAATTGGTCGAAACAGGCTCTACCCATTCAGAGGTATGGTCGGCCAGATCTTTGGCACTCAGGAAACCACCTACGCGCTTCATGAAGGCATCAATAGTTTGGGCAATTTCGCCTTTGTAGAACGCATCCCGACCGCCTTTCGCAATCTTTTCCAGTGTGTTCGCCAGTGCCGGATTTCTGAAGATTTCACCCCGTTTCGGGGCCGCTCCAGTCGGAGCATAGGTTTCCTTTACATTGGGGTATTTGCTGAAACGAGCAATCATAGAAGCCCAATAAAAGGCGGCTTCATCGTGAACAGGATACCCTTCGCGAGCGTACCGAATCGCATGCGACAGAATCTTCGGCATGGGTGTTTTGCCAAATCGCTTGTGTAGTTCGAACCAGCCATCCACACAACCCGGTGTCGAAATGGGCAGGGGACCATCGGATGGAATATGTGTAAGGCCCCGTTTTTTTAGTTCCGCCAGCGTAAGGGTGTAGGGCGACCGGCCCGACGCATTCAAACCATACAGTTTTTTGGTTTTGGCATCCCAAACGATTGCAAACAGATCACCACCAATGCCATTGACATGGGGTTCGACCAGCCCTTCCATCGCATTAGCCGCAATGGCTGCGTCGATTGCATTTCCGCCTGAGCGAAGAACATCAATGGCTGCCTGTGTTGATAAGGGGTGCGAGGTGCAGGCCATGCCATGTTGGGCCATTACGACCGACCGATTCGCAAAAGCCTTACCTGAAAGCCGATCCTGCGCAACTGCTGAACAGACCAGATGAAGCAGAAAACAAAAGAGGAAGAGGTGTTTCATGAGGTTGTATGAAGTTTAAAAATAATTGTGCCACAGCGTATTAAACTGTGGCACAAGATAACCAATATGTTATTTCCTGATAGGGTTATAGGATAAAACAGGCATGTTGGAACACAGAAATCCTGCTTTACCCTGTAAACCCTGTCAGAAAATAATCCTGTCAGAAAGCCTTCGGCGGCTACGTGCTCGTTGCCAGATGAAATAAATGATAGCGCTGACGCAAAGCACGGAAGGCAGAATCTGGCTGTAGGGTTTATAATTAGGTAAGACGGTACCGGAGAATGCGGAAAGAATGGCGCTATAGGCCGATAGCATTTTGTAAATGTGCTCGTAGAGCCACCAGGTTTTTAATCGTTCATGCAACCAGACGTATTTAAGCAGGTCGTAGCCGCCGACTAAACCAAGTGCCGATAAGGTTGAATAGACTACGGTTGGCGACCAGTTGCCGCCTGCCAGTTGCATGGATCGTGCAAACAAAACGCCCGCCATTAATACACTGATCGTAAGTAAACTATCGGTTAGAGTGCGTTTGCGTTCCCGGAGTCGAACCGCTCTGTAGCCTGAATAACCGACATAACCACCCAATAGAGTAAGCATCAGCAAGAAAGGGTTCGAACGAAAGAAAACAATACCAATGGCAGCCGTGCCAACCACGATGCCCAAACAATACAGAAAGTAGCGTCCGAACTGAGTATGACGTTGTGGTTGATTTTGATACAACAGGGCGATCAGACCGATGCCTAAGGCGAGTGTACCAAAGCCGATGTGCGTGAAAATATTGAGTGTATGAAGCGTTTGCATAAAAATGGGCTTCGCGATTTGTGTTAACCGAAGTCGTTTCAAAGTTGCTGGGTAACTACAAGCGCTCCCAGATAAACGTGATGAGGTGCTCTGGCTTGTGACGAAAGCCGTTTGTCACGGAATTGGCGGTTGAACAGTTCTAATCGGTAAATTGCCCTATGCAACGCACACACCTGCTGGATTATGCCATCGTTCGTAATGGATTAGGGTTAGGGGCATTATTGGTCGCTCATTACCTCTCCGATTGGTATGCGATCGATCACCGGGAGGGCTTCCTGAAGGTATCGCCCTATCTGTATCTAGTATTGCTCTATGGCTGGATCGTTTTTCATAATCGGATTTTATTCGAACGACTCTTCCTACGCGGGAAAAAGATGCTTTATGCTGGGTGGCTTCTGTTGCTGATGGCCCTGGGCTCGTTCAATATGAATTTTGTATTACACACCGAATTCAACATTACCCGTTCACTACCTTTTCTGGTCAATTTCTGGGTGTATACCGTTACGGGTCTGGGAGTGTTCATGCTGTATCGGTTTCTGCGTCAAAGCAACCACAAAACGATTGACTTGGCTCCCCTGGTAGAGGAGCCGGATAATGAGTCTGGGCACTTTTCGTGTATCGTTGATGGGGTTCGGCAGGCTATTCCGTATCGCGATATTCAATTCATCGAAAGCCTGGAAAATTACCTGAAAATCAATGCGGGGCGAAAGGTGTATGTGACCCGGCTAACGATGAAGGAAGCTGAAGAGCGATTACCCAAACGGCAGTTTATACGAATCAGTCGGTCAAGTATTGTACATATGGTTTGGGTCAGCAAGCGAGAACCCGACGCCTTCTGGATCGGTTCAAAAGAACTACGCATCGGCCGGGTCTATAAACGCTATGTAAGCGAGCAGTTAGGAGAGCCGAATTGATTCGGTAAGAAAGTTACGTAATCAATTTTTCGCTAAAAAGGTCTTACAGTAAAATAGCCTGACACTAATCATGTCAGGCTATTTCAGTATTAGATAGAATGATCAGCCTATCGTGTCACTTCAGACGTATATTCAAACATGCCCAGACCCAAAACCTCGCTGGTATGTTTTCGGAGTTGCTGGCCAAGTTCGGGGTTTTGAGCCAGGACCTGGCCATAGGAAGGAATCATCTCCTTCAGTTTCTGCTGCCACGCTTCCGATTTGAGCTGTTCGGGGAAACAGCGTTTCAATAAGTCGAGCATAATCGATACGGCAGTCGATGCACCTGGCGATGCACCTAGCAAAGCGGCAATACTACCATCAGCCGCACTGACTACCTCGGTACCAAACTCCAGTACCCCGCCTTCCTCTTCATCTTTTTTGATCACCTGGACGCGCTGCCCGGCAATTTCCAGCTCCCAGTCTTCCATTTTGGCATCCGGGTAGTATTCTTTCAGCGCATTCAGCCGATCTTCGGGCGATTGCATCACTTGCTGAATCAGGTATTTGGTCAATGGTATATTGTGCAGACCGGCCATTAGCATGGGGGCCATGTTGCTCAACTGAATGGATTTGGGTAAATCCATGTATGAGCCACTTTTCAGGAATTTCGTTGAAAAACCAGCGTAGGGGCCAAACAGTAATTCGCGTTTCCCATCGATCATGCGCGTATCGAGGTGTGGCACCGACATGGGTGGAGCACCCACTGATGCTTTACCATACACCTTGGCCTGGTGTCGTTCAATGACTTCCCGATTGACGCACTTGAGCCATTGCCCACTAACCGGGAACCCGCCAAAGCCCCGACTTTCGGGAATATCTGATTTTTCGAGTAGCCGTAGCGAACCGCCACCGGCTCCAATGAATAAAAAGTCGGTCTGTATTTCCCGCTCCTGACGGGTCGTTACGTTTTCGACCCGGAGTTTCCAGCCCCCCAGACTCTTGGAACGCCACAAATCATGTACATCGTGGGCAAAATAGAGTCGAACGCCCGGCATATCGTATAACCGCCGGAACATGGCACGAGTAAGTGCGCCAAAGTTGACATCGGTGCCAATATCCATTTTAGTAGCTGCCACCGGTTGAGCCGGGTCACGATCTTCCATCACCAGCGGCATCCATTCGGCCAGTTGGCCTGGCTCTTCGGAATACTGCATGCCGTGGAAGAGGTAGTTCTGCTGGAGCGCATCGTAGCGTTTGCGCAGATAGTCGACATTCTCAGCCCCCCACACAAAACTCATATGAGGAATGGAGCGAATAAAATTGGGGGCATCGTGCAGAAAATCCTTCTGAATCAGGTAAGCCCAGAACTGTTTTGACTGTTCAAAGGATTCGGCAATTTTGATTGCTTTCGTTACGTCGATAGACCCATCTTCTTTTTCGGGCGTATAATTGAGTTCGCAAAAGGCCGAATGACCCGTTCCGGCATTGTTCCAGGCATCGGAGCTTTCGGCGGCTGCACTATCCAGTCGCTCGTAAATGTCGATGGTCAGGTCAGGTTGTAACTCTTTCAGAAGAACGCCCAGCGTGGCACTCATTATTCCAGCACCGATCAGAATAACATCGGGACCTTTCTCGGTAGATTTTTTACGCTTCGCCATGATAATTGGTTGGCAGGTATGTATTCCTTATAGCTACAAATTTGAGAAACAGCTTGTTCAATGCCGTTCATCTTTCCTGATTTAATCCCATTAAATCTGTCGATTATAATGAATCTGATTAGACGGCCTTGAAAATCTTTTCCAGGCATTTAACTGTAATCAGGTACGTTGGTTTAACGCCCAAGGTTCCCAGGCTTCCCGAAGCCAGTGTAGCACCGGTCAGGAGTGGATTGTCAGATGCATAGTAAGCGTACCGCACCTTCACTGTGGCCGGAACACTGCCCCGTATTTTCGACTGAGCCTGAATGGCTTTCTGATAATGAGCGCCTTCCATTTCCAGGCCAATAGCGTTCCAGGACGAATTGCGGAAATAACTGAGTACATCTTTATTCTGGAGCGAGGTGCCCAGAACGGTTATCATAGCCCCTTCATACACCGGGATGCCGTTGCCTTCAAAATCTTCCTTACTAAAATCATTATCAAGGGGATAGTTGTCGGCGGTGCCTTCAAAAATGTGCGATGTAGGAATCATCAGATCCCCTTTTCCACCCGTTAGAATCCCCGCTTTCCCGATTACTGAGATAGAGGTAACGTTGAGCGGGTCCGTTAGCTCATTATGTTCGTACGGTTTGAGGAGTTCGTCCATCGTTTCGAATGCCTGTTCACCAAACGCATAATCCATGACCAGCAACAGGGGCTTCGTTTCGCGGATATGTTTAGCGTCATGCGTGATCTCGGTGGGCAATTTTTTAGGTTCCAGCTTGGCCGTATCAATGAGTTGAACGAGCAGGCTGGTTCCGGCCATATCTTCCAGAATATGCATACCATGCTCTCTGGCGTAGCTAGTCACTTGCTTCCGAAGGTCCCGTTCGGCAGGTAGGCTGAGTTTCAGAGCCAGGTCGTACAGGTTATCCCAGGTTGTGAGGCCCGTTAAGGCTGTGGGCGCATACAGGCAGTTCATCACACTATGCGGATTGGCGCTGATAACATGAACCGGACGATCCTGTAAGTTGTGTTCCCAGATATACTGTTTGATGCGGGTGGCCCATCGTTCACCATACAGGTGTTGGCCAACCCGTTCGCGCAGCATGGGGGTAAAGTTGATTTCACGGGCTATTTTCGGTTCTACAAGCTCCCGAATCGATACACTGCCCAGGCTATAGACGATCTGAAACAGACCACTATTGGTGCCCGCATTTTCATCGAAACGTTGGTAAGCTTGTTGCGTTTCTTCGAAGGTACGGCCCAGAATCGAGCTGAGGTACATCAGAGCCAGTTCGCGCTCGTCGTCGTTGACGCTGCCACCCGACTGCACAATCGCTTCCAGTTTCTCCCATTCGCGGGTGCGGCTTCCCCGTTCCTGAAAGGCATTCCGCCGGATTTTATCGGCTTCCATAAACATGAACGTCAGGTGGGTAAGAATGTCGTAGATTTCGCTACGGCCATTGGTCACTTCAATTACCATCTGCTCACTGTCGATGCGAAAGCAATTCCGGCGACGTTTGGCGGGCACCAGTACCGGGAAGTGTGAATGTTCAAAACCTTCGCGCGAGGCCAGTGAGATGATCCGGCAGGATTCGATGCCTTTGGGTAACCGATCCATTACATACACAAGTCCATCCAGTTCAACGCGTTGAGGATCACCAACCAGCCCATAGATTTCGGGTTGAAGCGTGAGCAGGGCTCGCCGAATTTCTTCGCCCGATACGCCCGAAGGTTTATAAAATCCCCGATTGAACAGATGGCGCATCGTAATATATAGACGCTCAATGGCTACACGAGACTCCTGTGCGCGTGTGAGGGGAGGAGAAGGAACAAGATTCATGAATAGGAAGTGAAATAAGTTGGGCAAAGGTACGTGAAAAGGCTTTCTTACAGGATTTTCAGGATGTACAGGATTTTTGATTAAAATCCTGTAAGAAGTAAGAACCCTTCCCCCACGAACGCAAACAACGGCTAAATCCTATGAATCCTGTCGGAAAATAAAATAGGTTGGATACTTTTGGCGCATGAAAAACAGGATTCGGCGCGTTGGGTGGATAAGTGTATACTGGCTAATGCTAACGCAGTCGATACAGGCGCAACCTATGCCAACAGTGTCTGTATCGCCTGAGCCAACAGGTATCAATCAGGGGCGGTTTATTGGTGTATTGGTGGGTACGGCGGCTTTTTATACCGTAACGCTGCTGATGCTTCGCAAGCAATGGTATAAAAAGAAAGTGCCGTTTCATAGCTTCAACGACAATGCCGAATGGCTCCAGATGGATAAAGTAGGGCATGCGGCAACGGCTTATTGTATGAGCCGGGGAGGCTATGAGCTGATGCGCTGGAGTGGCGTCAATGAACGGGCCAGTATTCTGACGGGCGGTTTACTTGCTCTTCTATTTCAGACTACTCTCGAAGTATACGATGGGCATGCAGAAGGGTGGGGGTTTTCGAAAGGCGATATGATCGCTAACGTGGCCGGAACAGCCCTGTTTATGGGGCAGCAATACGGAGCAGGACAGCAGGTGGTTAGTTTGAAATATGGCTTCCGGAAAACTATTTTTCCGCCCTATCGTCCCAATCTGCTTGGCAAGACTACCGGCCAGCAAATGCTGAAAGACTATAACGGTCAGCAATATTGGGTATCGGTCAACCTGGCATCGGTACTCCAGGTGGGGCCTGATTTCCCGCGTTGGCTCAATCTGGATGTTGGGTATAGTGGTAGCGGCATGATTGGTGGACATGAGAACCCAAAAGTGGTTGATGCGGCTGGTAATGAAGTGACATTTACCCGGTATCGGCAATTCTTTATTTCGCCTGATGCCGACCTGTCGAGAGTAGGTGCCTTTTCGCCCTCCCTACAGCGTTTTATTGGTACAGCTCAGTTCTTTAAAATTCCTGCTCCCTCGCTTGAATTCAATCGCATAAAAGGTGTACGGTTTCACCCATTGATCCTGCCAAAAGAATAAAGCATGAACGAGCGGCATGTTGACGCAAGCCATCAGTTCGCTCGTTCATGCTTTAATTTACTTCATCTCGCCGGGCGTAACCATGATCCCTTTCTTACGATTTTGCCGTAAAACCGTCAGTTGTGTAAGTCGGCCGATGCTGTCGTCGGTAAGCAACCGATGGAGATCATCGACCGTAGCTACCGGCTGTCCGTTGAATTCCACAATGATGTCGCCTTCGTGTAATTCGCTATTCCCGGCTACCCCATCCGGCTCTACACTCACAACCATTACGCCCGATTTTGTCGTTAGTTGATTGTATTGCTTGATTCGTTCAGTTAGATTAATCAGTTGTCCGGCGATGCCCAGATAGCCCCGGCGAACTCGGCCGTGCATGATGAGTTTACCAGCAACCAGGGCCGCCAGATTCGACGAAACGGCAAAGCAGATACCCTGTGCCGGCAAAATAACAGCTGTGTTTACCCCAATGACATCACCATTTGAATTGACCAAAGGACCACCAGAGTTCCCCGGATTCAGAGCCGCATCGGTTTGAATAACATCGTCGATCAGGCGGCCCGATTCGGAACGTAAAGTTCGGCCGAGCGCACTAACTACCCCAGCCGTCAGCGAGTATTGAAAGCCGTATGGGTTACCAACTGCAATGGCGATCTGGCCTACCTGAACTTGTTTCGAATCGGCAAATCGGATCGCTTTCAGCCCATCTGCGTAAATCTTGATCACGGCAATATCGGTGGCAGGATCGCGGCCAATCAGCGTTGCTTCATATTCGTTTGAATCAGGGAGTGATACCTGAATGTTGCTGGCACCCGCCACTACGTGGTTGTTCGTGATAATATAGCCATCGGTAGAGATAATGAAGCCAGACCCCGTGCCTCCATCCGACTCACCCCGTCCAGGCGGTCGGCGGGTAGCTGGATTGTTTTTAGCTGATTCCTGCGTAGAAGAACGGCCACTTACTTTAATCTGTACAACGGACTGGCTTACTTTTTTGGCTACCGTGACAACGGTATTTGAGTAGGCATCCAGAAGCGTCCCATCCTGAGTGGCCATCATCCCCGGCTGCAATGGCGTTTCCGAAAATGTAATGAATTGCGTGTCCATACCTAAAGTTGGTTCAGTGATTTGGGTGCCCATTACACGTTCTGTTCCAATTGATTTTGATGATAGTTATGTGGCGTTTATACGCCATTTTGTCATTTTAGTATTTATCAACAGTAGCAATGTGTTAAAAAAACCTCTTACTTTGTATAACGTTCGGTTAAAATGGCAGATTTAACCTATGTCCTTTCAAGAGTATTTAAGTCAGAAGAAGATCAGTGTCGAACAATTTCAGCAGGCCGAACCGGCCCGATTTGAAGAATGGCAGCGCGAATTCGGGCAAATGCATCCCGAAAGCTTTACCGCTCAGAAGAAATTTCTTTTGAATGATACCCGAAGAAAGTACCTTGTCCGTTAAAAAAGTACCAAACAGCCCGAAGGTCGGGTTGTATTAATTATTTAAAACTCAACATTATTTCATGAGCCTTACATTAGGAGAACTGCGAGGCATAACAGATGCTGTTCTAAATGCCCTAAAGGCACAAGGTATTAGCGACGCTGATTCGTTACTTGAAGCAACCCGAACCCCTGAAGACCGCAAAGCGTTGTCGTCGGCAAGTGGGGTTGATTCAAAAGCTATTCTGGAACTGGCCAATCGCGCTGATCTGGCACGCATCAAGGGTATTGGCCGGGTTTATAGTGACCTTATGGAAGAAGCGGGGGTTGATACAGTGAAAGAACTGGCTCAACGCGCGGCCGACAACCTGCATGCTAAACTGATTCAGATTAACAAAGTACGGCAGTATACACAGCGCCCTCCTTCCGTTGAACAAATTGGCGATTTCGTCGAGCAGGCTAAAAAGCTGCCAAGAATGCTTGAATATTAAAGAAGAGTAATCGAATAAGCTGAATCCGATGAGCCGAAACGGATAGCTACCTATTTTATTCCGACTCAAGGCTTCAATGTCGGATTCTTACGGCACTCTCTTTTTTGACAACAAAGCTACCCAGTGAGCGTCACTGTCTCAGTGACGCCACGGTTCTCCTTTTGTATTATTCCGGGTTGAAAAGCGATCAGTCCCTATCTGGCTAATTAATGTGTTTTTGGGGCCCGTAAGTATCCTTCCAGGCGACTTTCCAGTTCGGGTAAACTCAAGTTGGTATACAACTCACCGTTGAGCGCGAGCGATAGACGTCCGCTTTCTTCTGATACAGCAATAACCGCTGCATCAGTGGCTTCGCTCATTCCCAGAGCAGCCCGGTGCCGAAAACCAAGGGTAGCGGGTAGCTCATCATCTTCCGAAACAGGTAAAATGCAACGGGCTGCCCGAATTCGACCTTCACTGATGAGCACGGCTCCATCGTGTAGTGGACTGTACTGGCTAAAGATGGCCAGTAATAAGGGTTTCGACATATCGGCATCAATGATTTCTCCCGACTGAGCGAATTTTTCCAGATCATCATTTTTCTGCAATACGAGTAAACCGCCCGAAAATTCACCACTTAGCGCTTTGCAGGTGTCTAGAATGGGTTTAAGCGAGGCATAGGCGTCCATAATTTCGGTCTCCCGAAGGAGCCACCGTTTGAACAGCCGACTGTTACTTAGGTTAGTCGATTTGCCAATCAACAATAAAAAGCGCCGGATTTCGTGCTGAAAAATGATAATCAGCGCCAGGGCACCCACACTGATGAAATACTCCAGAATGGTAGTCATCAGGTTGAGGCCAAGTGCCTTTACCAGTAAATAGGCAAGGTAAACCAGCAGATACCCGACAAAGACGCGGCTGGCGACACTCCCACGAACAAGATGATAAATCTGGTAAATAAGTAGGGTGACGAGCCCAATATCCAATAAATCGAGCCACCCGATTTCTAAAAAACCCAGGCGAAAAGCCAGCATGAACCAATAAAGAAAGTTTACGGGCTAAAGATAAACAGAATAATGTACTTGGATAGGCTGAATTATTA
Organism: Spirosoma aerolatum; assembly: GCF_002056795.1. Lineage (NCBI taxonomy): Bacteria > Pseudomonadati > Bacteroidota > Cytophagia > Cytophagales > Cytophagaceae > Spirosoma > Spirosoma aerolatum. Next base: position 3,111,517 of record NZ_CP020104.1, read on the forward strand.
TCGGCTGTTTCAGAGGATAGGATAGAAACTCGGGTTCATTGCCTTGAGCCCTGAAACGTATGATCGATATGAAGCCAGATTAAGTGGCTATATATCAATTGTTTGTCCTTCCGTTGCCAGGTAGGTTTCAGGGAAAATAGCTCTGGCTTCCTCCAGAAATAGCTCGAATTGCTTGTAGCGCGACGAAAAATGACCAATTAGCAAACGGCCAGCCTGTGCTTTAGAGGCAATCATAGCCGCCTGCCCAGCCGTCGAATGATACACCTCTGCTGCTCGCTGACTGTTGTCCTGCAAAAAAGTGGCTTCATGGTATAACACGTTGACGCCCTGCAATTGGGTAGTCAGTTCTTCCACGTAGCGCGTATCGGAGCAGAATGCGTAGGAGCGGGGAGACGGGGCCGGTTCAGTATAATCAGCAGCAGCGTAGAGTAGCCGACCGTCGGCATCCAGAATATCCCTGCCTTCTTTCAACTGCTTTAGGTAGGCAATAGGGACCTCGGCTGGTAGTTTTTCCCGCAGTAGGTGAGGCTTAGCCTGTTTCTCACGAAAGAGGTAGCCGGTACAGTCGATCCGGTGCTGCAATGGAATCGACTGTACAGTCATCAGAGGATGATCGAGTAAGAGCGCTGACTGGTCTGGATCGACAGCCTGAAAATGAAGGCGAAAGCCAAGCCGGGAATCCGACACCCGGAAAATGGTTGTCAACACCTCATCGAGCCCGCGTGGACCGAACAGGTGTAAGTCTTCGGTCCGTCCTGCCATGTTCAGTGACGATAGGAGTGGAGCCAACCCAAAATAGTGATCGCCGTGCAAGTGACTGATAAAAATGTAGCGAAGCCTGCCCGGACGAATCCGTTGTTCGAGCAGACGGTATTGGGTACCTTCGCCACAATCGATCAGAATGTATTCGTTACCGATGGTCAGCAAATGAGCGGTCTGATGGAGTCGAAGTGAGGGAGTGGCCGAACCGGCCCCGAGTACAGTCAACGTAAATGGGGTATGGTTCGGACGATGGGTTTCCGATTCATGGGGCATTTCTACACGCGTTAGGGCTGCGTTAGGCCTCGACACTGCCTCCGACATCATACTCGTCATCTGCTTCACTACGGAAGTCATTTTCCAATTCGTTCATAAAAACAGCGTCGATGGCTTCTTCCACGGTTGGCAGAATCGTCAGATCGCTGAGACGAGCTGTATCCAGAAATGAAATCAGATCGTCATTTTTTGTAACAACAATCAATAGACCCTGTTCATTGGTACATTGCCGACTTATTTTTCGAATTGTCGATACCCCTGCCGGATCGATCGACTGGACAGGGGCCGTATCAATGATGATATTGCTGTAGCCCTCCCGAAAAAGATTACGGCTAAGCGTCTCAAAGTCAGTTGTTATAGCCTCCCCGAAAACATTCTCTGTTAATCGGATCAGGGCGTATTGTTCGTTTTTCTCGATGCTATAATTCATAGGACTTTAATTTTGAATGATAGAATGATTGACTGGTTGAAAGATTGAGTAAGGGTTTCTTATTCAGCCATTCAATCCTTCAACCAGTCAAAATTTTATATGGATCGTAGTATATTGGTTTCGATTCGGGCCAGCGGGTCGGAGGTTTCATCAGGCTGGAAGCGTTGACCGGTAACGGTTTCAAATAGCTCAATATAGCGTTTCGTAATCTGGCTTATCCATTCATCCGACATAGCAGGAACGGTTTGCCCCGTTTTCCCCTGAAAACCGTTTGAAATAAGCCATTCTCTAACGAATTCTTTCGATAATTGTTTTTGCGGTTGTCCGGCCTGCTGGTTTTGTTCATACACATCCGCGTAGAAGTACCGGGATGAGTCGGGGGTATGAACCTCGTCGATCAGGTAAACCTTGCCATCCAGATTCCCAAACTCATACTTGGTGTCGACCAGAATAAGCCCCTGTTGGGCGGCCATTTCGGTACCACGGGTAAATAAGGCCAATGCATACTGTTCCAATTGCACATACTCACTTTCCGGTACTATTCCCCGACTCAAAATCTCCTCACGGCTAATGTCCTCGTCGTGGCCTTCGTGTGCCTTCGTCGATGGGGTAATTATCGGAGTGGGCAGCCGGTCGTTTTCCCGCAGCCCTTCGGGTAAAGCCACACCACACAAGGTCCGGTGCCCATCGCGGTATTGGCGCCAGGCGTGGCCCGCCAGGTAGCCACGAACCACCATTTCAACCGCATAGGGTTCGCATTTCAGGCCAATACTCACATTCGGATCGGGTACGTCAAGGAGCCAGTTGGGAACAATATCAACTGTTGCTTCCAGAAAGTAGGCGGCTGTCTGATTCAATACCTGCCCTTTAAACGGAATAGGGCGGGGGAGTACCACATCAAAGGCTGAAATACGATCTGAGGCAATCATAACCAGCTTGTTTGGGAATGAATAAACGTCCCGTACTTTTCCCCGATAAAATCCCGTCTGGCCGGGAAAATGAAAATTGGTTTCCTGAATGGCGTTCATTTTTTACAGTTTACGGTCTTCGGCTTATAGTAGCAGGCGTATTGGGATTAACAGCCCCAGTTCCTAAACCGAAAACAACAACCCTTTTATAACTTTTCTATTATAATAGCCGAAGCTCCTCCGCCCCCGTTGCAAATACCAACCGCACCATATCGGCCGTTGTTTTGTTGCAGAACGTTCGTAAGTGTGGTTACTATTCGTGCTCCCGATGCGCCCAACGGATGCCCAATGGATACAGCTCCGCCAAAAGCATTCAGTTTCTCCTGCGGGATGTTCAATACTTTACTGAATGCCAGTGGAACTACGGCAAACGCTTCGTTTACTTCAAAAAAATCAATGTCGTCGGTTGTTAAGCCAGCCCGTTCCAGGGCAAGCGGAACGGCTTTTGTGGGTGCCGTTGTGAACCATTGGGGCTCCTGTTCTGCATCGGCATAAGCCAGAATCCGGGCAAGCGGTTTTAGGCCAAGTTCATCGGCCTTCCAACGGCTCATGACAACAACTGCTGAAGCCCCGTCGCTGATCGGTGACGAACTAGCAGGCGTTACGGTACCGTCAGGCGTAAAGGCCGGTTTGAGAGTTGGGATTTTGTCATAAATGACATTTTTAAACTCTTCGTCCTCTGATACGACCGTAACCCCCTTTCGACCTGTTACCTCAACCGGCACAATTTCGGCACTGAACCGACCTGACTGTGTACTAGCTTCGGCCCGACGGTATGATTGTACGGTATAAGCATCCTGTTCTTCACGTGTAATGGCATAGTGTTTGGCCGTCTGGTCGGCAAAAACGCCCATAGCACATTGATCGTAAACGTCTACCAGCCCATCCCGAGCCAGGCCATCGACCAGTTCGGCATTTCCATATTTATAGCCAAATCGAGCCTTGGGAACGTAGTAGGGGGTATTTGACATACTTTCCATACCACCCGCTACGATGACATCAGCCTGCCCAAGCTGAATAGCCTGAGCGGCAAGCATAATGGCTTTCGTTCCTGAAGCACACACTTTATTGATGGTTGTGCATGGAATATTAGCCGGTAATCCTGCTTTCAGCGCGGCTTGTTTGGCCGGTGCCTGACCTACATTGGCCGACACAACATTACCTATATAAACTTCCTGAACCTGCTCAGGTTGCACACCAGCGCGGGCTAATGCACCCCGAATGGCTGCAGCGCCCAGTTCGGTAGCCGACAGGGTCGATAAAACACCACCGAAACTACCAATTGGTGTTCGAACCGCTGACACAATAACCACTTCGTTCATAGATCTGTATTTGTTTAGGGTTTTCGGTCTTCAGGAAACCGAAGCCCGATTCTACCATCGACTCTCTCCCTCTCTGGGCTTCGGACTAGCCTGATGAGCCGAGCGGGTCAACACAAACGGCAAATCATCGCCACGCATAGCATCCAGCAATTGTAATGCTTGCTCTTCACTTAGGTTCAAACGGCGAAAACGGCGTAATAACTCATCCTGCCGTGTCGACCGCTCAACCTGCTGACCACCCATAGAGCGAGGCTTATTAACAAGTTGAGGAGAAGGCGTTGATGACTTACGGATTGATCGTTTGTGCGGAGGCTGCCCCGAATAATGTCGTTTTATTAGTTCAAAATTATACCGGGCCGATTCATTATCTGCGTTTTCGAGCAAAGCCTGGCGAAAAAGGGTTAACGCCAAGGCACTGTCTTTTTCAAGACAGGCCATCACCCCTAGCTGAGTAGCTGCAGCTGTCCGTAAATCATGCCGGTCCGTTTGGAGTAGTGTTTCGTACTGCGATTTGGCTTTAGTGTATTGTTTCAGATGGAAATACGTATGACCAAGGTTTAACCGAACAGCTGCATCGATTGTCGACGTATTTTGGGTTAAATACGTATAAAACGTAAGGGCACGCTGATAATGCCCCGACTGATAAGCGAGTTGAGCCTCCTGACGGGCCTGATTGTTACGGGAAATCTGGTTCAGAGAAATCAGTTCGTTCAACCAAATCCAGGCTGCAATGAGTAAATAGATCATCTGTAAGCTTGCCCCAGCGTTTCAATTGGTACTGAATACACGGATGTCAGCAGGGCGTAGTCCATAATGAATCAATAAAACGAAGCCAAAAATAAGATGAAACGTCGAGACTCGCTTATAGTCGGAAGGTTCGAATGGCGATAAGTATATCGAGCGCGATCAGGCTGAGTGCCGCCAGCAGAAAATAATAATACTTATTAGTCGCTACGGACAGCCGACGCTGATCGCTGGTGCCTCCTTTTAGCGACTGTAAAATACCCGCTAGTTCATTGATATAACGCCCATTAGCATCGGCTTCGATGTATTGCCCACGGCTATCGCGAGCCAGTTCCTGCAAATAGAGCCGATTGAGTCGACTCCGAACAATCTGATTATTATCATCCCGAATAAAATCGCGTCCCTGCCGAATCGATGCCCCAGCTTCACTCCCTATACCGACTGTTATAATAGGCATTCCCTGCATACGTAACCGAATCAGCGTATTGCGTTCGCAGGGGCTGGCGTTTTCCCCATCACTAAACAGAACCATCGCCTTAACACTTCGACGGGTAGACGGATCGGTAGATAGTTTCTGATAGGCCAGTTCAACAGCACTACACAGGTCAGTACCACCCGTTGGGTCGATACTGGTGTGTACTTCACGAATAAATTGCTTGAGCGCATCCTGATCGGCCGTTAGGGGGGCCAATACAAAAGGGGATGACGAAGCCATAATTAGCCCGAACCGATTGGCAGGAAGGGTGTCGCAAAGTTGCTGGATGTCGTACTTCACCCGTTCCAGACGCGTGGGCACAACATCGTTGGCATCCATAGACCGGGAAATATCAACGATCAGGAATGTATCGTGACCCGTTGTGGCAAAGTCGACAACGGCTTCACCAAACGACGGGCCCAGTAGGGCAATGATGAGTAAAGTGAGGTAACTGCCTCTCAGAAAAAACTTAGGAACGGCACCCCAGGCCGACGTATTTAATTGATGAGCCAGCCGAAAGGTACGCCATACATAAAGTGTATAGAGCCCTATAAACAGGCAAATGAAAAAAAAATCGGTACGCGTAAGGGGATATAACCAATTCATGAAATCAAGTATCTGGCTGATGCTGACTAAGTTGAAGCTTGGTACACTCCGCAGCAGATTGGGGCGAAATTAGTGATTATAAAAAGATTTTAAATTTCCTCTTGACGAAAACATTTAATACCTCTATCTTTGTGTCCCAATCGTTCAGGAAAGAACAGATTGGCTACGGAGAGATGCCTGAGAGGCCGAAAGGAACAGTTTGCTAAACTGTCGTACTGGTAACGGTACCGAGGGTTCGAATCCCTCTCTCTCCGCAGGAGATAAAGTGATACAGTTCCCAACCGAAAGTAAATAAGTTAATGTTATTTCGGCTGTCGCATTTTATAATACAACATTCGGGGTGTAGCGTAGCCCGGTATCGCGCCTGCTTTGGGAGCAGGAGGTCGTAGGTTCGAATCCTGCCACCCCGACCACTCAAAAACCGTCAAGTCTGCATGATTTGGCGGTTTTTCTTTTTATGCCCTGCATATTGGCCGTTTTTTGGGATCAAGGTCAAAAGGGGGCGCTTCGGGATCGGTTGATTCGTATGTTCATGGTCTCCGTCAAATCGGTAACGGTCCCGTCTACAATAAGGACATTGACATGCGTCGCTAAAGTCTGATCGATTAGATCGACGCAGCCTAAGGGCATAATGAGCGTGCACAGACGCAGAATAAAGGTTATTAATCGCCTGAATGAGTGCGTTATTATCTCGAAAGAACTAGCCTTTTTTCTCACCTTTGAGCAGCCTGTAGCTGGACAGCAATATACATTCTTCGGGCAATATGCGATTGCTCAAACTGATTAGTAGAAGCGGAAATCCGTTTGTTTTACTGGCAGCGTAATGAACTTTATAATGGGATAATAGGTGTTATTTCCCAAGACTCGCCACCAGTAGGTTATTTTGCAGAAATACAGTAAAGGACAAGAAGACATTGCTTTTTGCTTGCGATCAACAGACTCTTTGTACAGTCTCGTATGCGGCAATTGCTTGTTTCTCTGGCCCTGATTGGCTTGTTCAGTTCATTTCGTCACCCAGAAATGAGTTGGGTGGCTATTGGCGATTCGATTACGTATCTTAATGAGCATCTGAATGAAACCGGAAATCGGATAACCAAAGGCTATATGACCAGGGTGGTCGAGCAGTTACCCTATATTCATTACACCAATCAGGGGCATAATGGGTGGACGGCGGTGCGAATCGCGCAGCAAATAGAAACCCTAGGCCTGACGAAAGCGGATCTGTATTCGGTATTTCTGGGTACCAACGATTGGTGGGGTGGTAAGCCATTAGGACGGCTCGCTGATTATCAGAATAATACAGGGACGAACACCGTTTATGGCTCGTTCCGGGTGATTATGAATAAGTTGAAAAGCCTGAATCCGAAAGCGCCGATTATACTGATCACACCGATGCAACGGGTCGATTTTGTGTATCTGGCTAATTTCAAGAATAATGCATACGGGTCATATAAGGCCAAAAATGGGCAGCTTCTTGAATCATTTGCGTTGGCTATTGATTCGATAGCCCGTTATGAACAGTTACCAATTGTAGACTTATACCATCTGAAAGGGCTGGATTTAAAACGGTTGGTAAAATACAAACGATTGAAGAATCCGCAGACGGGAGCTTATATGAACTACAAATATCCGGCGTTTATCGATGTACCGTTCAATCCTGAAACCGACGAATATCCATATCCTGTTGAGGCCATCAATAAAACGTATGATGGGCTTCATCCTTCCGATAAAGGATATGCGTTAATTAGCCGCCAGTTGGTCAAAGTAATCAAAAAAGTAGTTGATTAGTCAGTCAGCGATAGCTTCGATAGGCTTCCTGCTTGTAGGCAGATAAACGCCCTCGGGCGGCAACGGTTGCCTGGTTCAATGATTTAAACAGGTAGTTTCTGGCGAGTTGAAGATTCTTGAGCTTTTCCGCTTCTTCCATGATCTGCGTTGTCTGTCGATTGAACTCATGGGCCTGATGGCGAAGGTTATTTAGACAGACCGTTTCATGGAGCGGACTAAAATTTACCACTGAGAGAAGGTCAATAAACCAGCTATAGTACTGACCCAGCAATGCGTATGAATCTTCATACAGGCGAATTTCCTTGTAAAAGAAGGGTTTACGGCTATTAATCGGAAAGCCAGGAAGAGTGAACCGTTGAATTTTCTGATGCAGGTTTTTTAATAGTGAGGTGGCGACGCTATCGCTGGTCGATTGATGACAGAGATCGGCCCAAACAGTATCAATTACCTGTCGTATGCCGGGGGTCGAACCATTCGCTACCTCTTTACGGGCTTCTGTAAGGGTTTGGTACTCGTGAAGTTGTTCGTTGAATTGCTGATTGATCTGGTCAATCCGGTTGATGATCGACTCCAGAATTAATTCTTCGGGGAAAGCTTCCTGTTTGGCTCGTTGCCGCCACTTCGCCATCACTTGGCCCAGCTCGAAAGCCTGGGTCAGTTTTTTGGCCAGCGTGCCTTCGTAAGGTGTCATGAATCGTCTCGCTCTGAATACATACGTTTACACCACCACTCGAAACTGATTTCCGGCAGTTGGTATGAAAAACATTTTGTTATCCGCTAAACCCCGCTCATAATACGTTCCTAATATTCACAATAGAGGATAAGTGTCAGAATATTAGATAGTTAACTTAATAACGTGAGTTTGCTGGTTAATCGGTGGAACAAATAAACAAAAACCACTCTGGGATTAAAAACACGTTAAACAATGATAATATTGGCTTAATCCTGGGGTAACATTAGCCAGATAGTTTTGCGCTGCAAAAAGCGACACCCAAACTATCTTTATGAACCGCAAGCTAGTTCTTCTTTTTTTCTCTCTTGTTTTAACAATACAAACCACCAGGGCACAGGTAAATGTTGGTACCATTCGCGGCACCATTCGGGATGGACAAACCAAGGAAGCCTTAATTGGCTGTACGATCCGAGTCGACGGGACGCAGTTGGGGGTAACCACCGACGTGGAGGGCAACTTTTTAATCGCCAACGTACCCGTCGGAAACCAGAAGGTGATTATCTCCTACATCTCGTACCAGACGAAGGAAATTCCGAATGTTCGGGTTGAATCAGGAAACACAACGGCCATTGAAACGGAGCTGCTCACCGAAGGAAAAGCGCTTCAGGAAGTAGTCGTTCGGGGTAGCCGGGCTACTAATACCGAAGTGGCCGTTATTACCGAGATCAAGCAGATGAAGCCGATAGCCGTAGGGATTTCGGCTCAGCAGATTGTAAAATCGCAGGACCGTGATGCGGCTGCCGCTATTCGTCGGGTTCCGGGCGTGAGTATTGTCGATAACCGATTTGTACTGATCCGGGGATTGGCCGCCCGGTATAACTCGGTGCTTATCAACGATGTGATTACACCATCGACCGAGGTAGACACCCGTTCGTTCTCGTTCGATCTGGTGCCCAGCAACATCATCGACCGGATGATCGTATTCAAATCCGGATCGGCTGAATTACCCGGTGATTTCGCTGGGGGTGTTATTAAGATTTATACCAAGCGTCGGCCCGACCAGAATTTTACGGATGCGGGCCTAACGCTGGGGTATCGCGCCAATACGACGTTTCAGACGGTACAGACCCAGACCCGAAGCGGCTTGAACTGGCTGGGGCTCTGGGGAGCCGATCAGCAGATTCCGAGCAGCTTTCCTACAAAATTTGGTGAGTTCAATTCACTGAATCCACTTCAACGGGCTGCCTATGCACAGTTGCTGCCCAATTCCTGGGGATTGAAAAATTATTCGGTATCGCCGGATATCCGGTTTGCTTTGAACCTGGGTCGTCGGTTCGATGTGGGATCTATTCGGTTTAGTAATTTGACCAGTATCAACTACGCTTCGACCAATCAGTTTTCGAACATCGATCTCAAATTGTACGATAACGGTACTATTGCCAACGCCGTAGCTGAACAATATAATGATGCCAATTACGCACGGCAGTCACGGCTGGGGGTACTGCATAACTGGACGGCCCGGTTCGCGTCCGGCTTTACGCTGGAGTGGAAAACACTCTTCAACCAGTTGAGTACTACCGAAACCGTGGTGCGTAGCGGTCAGCGTATTCAGGATGGATTTGACGTTCGGAGTTTCTCGGAGCGGTTCGAAAACCGGAGTATTCTAACGTCGCAAGTGTCGGGTGAACATTCGATTAGTGAACTGACCAAGTTCAACTGGATTGCCAGCTTTGGGTATACGGGGCGCTGGGAGCCCGATTGGAAACGGGTTCGCTATCAGCGGGTAACGGGCGCTAGTGGTACCGACGGACAACTTCAACCCTTCTCTATTGCCACACCGAACGACCCAAACCCTATTGACGTGGGTCGATTCTACTCGAAGTTACATGAGTATGTGGTATCGGCAATCGGCAATGGTGAACACACTTTTGGCAACCCGACCGATCGGGAACCGAATCGGATTCGGTTTGGGGTGTATGCCGAACAAAAAAATCGGGATTATTCGGCCCGTTTCTATGGCTATCAAAGCGTCGGTAATAGCTCAGTCGCCAAATCCAGTGATATTAACAATGCCTTTAGTCCGGCTAACGTAAACGGTCAAAATGGGTTCTCGCTGCTGGATGGCACGAAACCGCTGGATTCATACAAAGGGATCAATACTTATCTGTCTGGCTATGTTACGGGTGATGTTTACTTTGGACCGAAGGCCAATTTGACGCTTGGTTTCCGTGGCGAATACAATGATCAGGGTATTCGGGCTACCCGGACAACGGTTGAAGAACAACTGGTTTCCAATAAAGTATTTAGCCCGCTGCCTTCGCTGAATTTCACCTATAAGCTTAGCGATCGGACCAATCTCCGGCTGGCATATTCATCCTCTGTAAACCGACCTGAGTTTCGTGAGTTAGCCCCCTTCAGCTATTTCGACTTTAATCTGCTGGCCGATATTCGTGGGAACACGGCATTGAAAACCGCCAACATTCAGAATATCGACGCCAAATGGGAGTTTTACCCAACGCCAAACGAGTTGATTTCGGTGACGGGTTTTTACAAGCATTTTACAAACCCCATCGAATCGTTCCTGCTGATCCAGGCGAATGGGCTGGCTTATACGTTTGCCAATGCCAATTCTGCTCAGAATTACGGCGTTGAACTGGAAGTACGCAAAGGATTCTCAAATTCATCGAGTGTCTTTCTGCAAAATCTGTCGGTAGTCGGTAACGTATCGCTCATTAAAAGCCAGGTTAATGTGGGCGATATTGTCCGGGCTCCAGATTTGAGTGGCGAAGTTCGGGAATATGATATTCGGGGTATTGCCGATACCCAGCGCCCACTGGCAGGCCAGTCGCCTTACCTGATCAATGCCGGTCTGTATTATGCGGCTCCAAACTCCGGCTGGCAGGCCAATATTCTCTACAACGTTTTTGGTCAGCGGATTTTCGCCGTAGGCAACCGAAACAACCCCACTATTTACGAGATGCCGCGTAACGTAGTGGATCTGAATGTAACCAAACTGGTCAATAAAAAGCTGGAACTGCGGCTGGGTATTCAGGACCTGCTGAACCAATACGTCCGGTTTGTACAGGATTTCAGTCATGATGGCAAAATCGGTAGCGATGTTACTTCGCAAACTGCTGATGCTGACCAAACGATTCGTCGATTCAAACGGGGTAGCTACTACACCCTTAGTGCCGTGTACACCTTTGGTCGCCGAACGATAATTCCTTAAGTGTTTACCAATCCAATTCAACTAAATTAACTGTTTATGCAAATGCATCAAGTGCGCCGTCGAATGGCTGGCTGGGCTTATCTGCTACTGACGGGTGTCGGACTGTTTGCTGCCGTTTCGGCCTGTAAGAATGATGATACCCCGGCTCCGGTACTGAGTATTACGTCTATTTCGCCTACGTCGGCACCGGTTGGGTCTAGTGTAGTGATTACCGGTACAGCTTTCAATGCCACGCCATCCAGCAACACGGTAACCTTCGGTACAGTGCCCGCACAGGTAACCGGTGCTAACACGACGTCATTAACTGTAATTGTTCCGGCGAATGCAGGTACACCTATTGCCGTAACTACAGGCGGAGCAACGGTAAGCAGCACAACGGCCTTCCAACTGGGTAACAAACCCGTAATTACTGTTGCGAGCAACATTACAGCCACAACAAACTGGACGGCGGGTAATATTTACGTTATTCAGGGCTTTGTGAGTGTTACGTCAGGAGCGACGCTAAATATTGAAAAGGGAACGATTATCAAAGGGGCTCCCAAAGAGCAGGACCCTTCAGGACAGGGCAAAGGCGGAACGCTGATCATTCAGGCGGGGGCTAAGATCAACGCGGTAGGTACGGTTGATTCGCCCATCATTTTCACTTCCAGCAAAGCCGCCGGTTCCCGTAATTATGGCGACTGGGGTGGTGTTGTTCTTATTGGGAAAGCTCCCCATAACCAGCCCAGCGTAACGGCATTTGAAGGCGGCATTCCGGGTACGATTGGTGCCTATACGGATGTGAATGACAACTCGGGTGTCATGCAGTATTGCCGGATCGAATTTGGCGGTATTGCCCTGAGTAACCTGGCAAACAGCGAAATCAACGGCCTTACTTTATATGGAGTAGGTGCTGGTACCACGATTGACCACATCCAGGTTTCATATAGCGGTGATGATTCCTACGAATGGTTCGGTGGTACAGTAAATATGAAGAACCTGATCGCTTTCCGGGGGTGGGACGACGATTGGGATACCGACTGGGGTTATGTGGGTAAAGTACAGTATGGTGTATCGCTGCGCGACCCAGACGTAGCCGACCAATCGGGTTCTAATGGATTTGAGTCAGATAACTTTAACCCAGGTGCCCCAGCAACGGCTGCTAACAACGGATTGCCTCTTACTGCGCCTGTGTTTGCCAACATGAGCAATTTTGTAACAACTGGTACACCTTCGAATGCCGCGTCGGCCAAAGGTAGTGGTCCCTTCCAGTCGGGTATGCACCTGCGTCGGAATACGTCGATCAGCATTTTCAATTCACTGTTAGTTGGTTACCCAGAAGGCTTACGGTTAGACGCTCAGACAGGTACAACCAACACGCTCGATAACGCCACGGCTGGCAACCTGCAACTGCGTGGTATTGTGATTGCAAACTGCACGACGCCAGTTCGGGGGGCTCAGTCGATTACGAACGATCAGGCGACGGCTTTCTTTGGTACGGCTGCCTACCAGAACCAGATCATTGCCAGCACGGATTTGAGCAAGCTGCTGCTCAACTCGGCTACCTTCAACCTGACCACTCCCAACTTCCTGCCCCAGTCGGGTTCTCCACTGCTGACAGGAGCTATCTGGGACGGTAAGGGAGCGGATGCTTTCTTCACCAAAGAAACGTTCAAGGGTGCTTTTGGGACCACCGACTGGACGAAAGGCTGGACCAACTGGGACCCACAAAACGCAAACTACGACAAATAAGCCTTCAGTTGCCACATAGGTGTCGATCAGATAGCCAGGGTTTTTACTCTGGCTATTTTTTATGGCTGCTGGCTAATTGAAAGCGGTTTATCTGGATGAGCAGCTAATAGCCTGCGTGACTGTCGTGCTGAAACCACCGGGGCCGTAATCGGAAGTCCCGTTTCGCTTGATCAGCGAATCACGATCAGCCATGCCACATACTTCGTAGGTTACCGAATTCGAAGTAGGAACATAAACCCCAGCTGCGCCTTTGTAGCTATATCGAATGGAACAATCATAGCACTGACTAGCCTCAATATCTTCCTTTTTTTTGCAGGCTGTAAACAGGGCCGAGAGACCAATAAAGATCAGTGTAGATTTATTCATGGATGAGCAGAACAGGTAAAAGGCTAAATAAATCAATGAAATTTTGTCATACTTCGACTGAATCGACAACTTTTACGAAAATATACGACTTTGTGCGATCTGAAGAAGCAACGGGTTTATATCTGGCTGACTACTTTCTCGAATGGTAATGAAAGAGGTATAAGGCTTTCATTACCATATAGTTATTCAACGCAAAAAAAATGCCAATCATAACGGTATTGCATCCAAACGTTTGGTCAGAGGTGAGGTTTCCCACTACAGGCACGATCACTCAAAGATTAAGGAAAGATACCGACAAAAAATTACAGCATCGATACCTACGAAAGCTGGCTGTTGAGCAAGGGTTGCTGGCTAAGTAGATCGAGTGTGTCTTGGTCGAAGACCTGCTCAAGGGTTGTTAAATGAGTCAGACGATGCAAATCGCTTCCGATAAAATCAATATCCTTTGATTGGAGGAGTTTATGCGCAAGCTGCTGAGCCCGTTTGCCATAGTGACCCGCTAAAGACATTAAATTGAGTTGAAACAAACACCCTTTATCTTTCAGAGCCATTAGTTGCTCGGGCGAACTCTGGTAATAGTGGTAGCGTTCGGGGTGGGCCAATACAGGTTTATAGCCCTTTAGCTGCATCAGGAACAAATACTGATCCAATTGCCGGGGAGAGTTTGCCCAGCCAGTCTCAAAGAGAACAAACCGATCTTTTCCGAAACAGAGTACCTCATCTTGTTCCAGCAAGGTGTAATACCATTCATCGACAAGATATTCAGCGGCTAACGAGAATTGAATGGGGAGGTTAGCATCTGCAATGGCCTGTTGCACAGTGAGGGTGACCTGTTTTAACCGTTGTACCTCATTCGGATAATAATCCTGACTAATGTGGGGAGTGCAGATAACGCCTTTTATGCCCCAGTCCACATATTTCTGAAGACAGGCCAGGGTATCCTCCAGCGTAGGTAAGCCATCATCTACGCCAGGTAAAATGTGGTTGTGTAAGTCAACGGGCCAAATGTCTGCAAAGCTTTTCTGAACAGTTGAGTGTTTATTGGTAAGCCAATTTGTGAAGTCTTTCCACATAAAGTGTGCAAATACTCTTTATAATAAAGAAATAATTTATATTTTTGATAATAAGTAAACTAAATATAAGTGACAATTTCTTTTATTCCGAAATATGTCTACTTAATATAAGTCAACAAATTACTTGTTTTAATTCAAAGTTAACAATCGTTGGGCGTAAATGAAACCTGACCGGATGCCGACGGCTGCGATTGAGTAGAATATGATGGAATGGATTTGAAAGACTTGTAGGTAAACGATTGATCGCTAAAGTTATAATTAACGTAGATGGGCAGGGTTGATGAAAGTACTGATACTACGGTTTTCCTCGATAGGTGATATTATTCTGACAACCCCCGTTGTCAGGGGCCTGAAACAGCAACTACCAGGGGCGGAAATTCATTTCTGTACCAAACGAGCTTATGCTCCGCTGATTGAACACAATCCCTTTATTGATCGGTGTCATTATCTGGACAGCAGTTTGTGGGTGTTGGTTCGACGGTTACAGGCTGAACGATTCGACCTGATTATTGATCTGCACAATAATGTACGTACCACTCTTATCAAGGCGGCTTTATTGACGAAAGCCCATACAGTCAATAAATTGAATATCCGAAAATGGGTATACGTGCGCTGGAAATGGAATGTTATGCCCGATGAGCACATTGTCAATCGGTATATGGCGACTGTTGAGCCGCTTGGCGTTGCTGAAGATGGTTCTGGGCTGGATTATTTTGTGCCAGATCGGGACCAGATCAGTAAAACGGAGTTGCCCTTAACGCACCAGTCAGGGTATGTAGCCTATGCCATTGGCGGACAGCATGCAACCAAGCGGTTGCCAGTGGGGCCTATGATTGAACTTTGTAAAAAAATTGATGCCCCCATCGTCTTACTGGGTGATGCCGAAGATCGGGTTGTAGGTGATCAGATCGTGCAGGCACTGGGTGACCGGTTAATTTATAATGCCTGCGGACGGTATTCGCTGAATCAATCGGCATCCCTGCTGCGACAAGCTCGAGTTGTGTTTAGCCACGATACGGGGCTGATGCATATGGCAGCCGCGCTGAAAAAAACAGTGTACTCCATCTGGGGAAGTACAACGCCCCAATTGGGGATGTATCCCTATAAAACTCGTTACGTGCTGATCGAAAACAAAGGGCTGGCCTGTCGGCCCTGTTCGAAGATTGGACATAATCAGTGCCCAAAACAACATTTTCGATGTATGAATGATCTGTCGTTCGATTCGGTGGAATCCGTTCATTCATCGGTTTGGTCGGAGACAGAAAACTTGGTTCAGACTCCTTAGTGACTGGCGAACAATCGTAGATCAATTAGCACCCTTACTATGCTTGCAACTCCTTCCCGGCAAACGCTGAAACTACATGATCGCAATTTTTTTTCGACCAGCTGGACGAGCGTGCTGGTTGCCGGGCTGGTCGTGGTGCTCGTCTCGCACCTGGGCTTAATTCCGCTCGATATGGGAGATGAGTCGCGTAGGGCGCTCGTTTCGCTGGAAATGATTTTATCGGGCGATTATATCACGCCTACCCTAAACGGCGAGCGGTATTTTAATAAACCACCCCTTTTTAACTGGCTGATTATTGGATCGTACAGCCTGTTTGGCAACTATTCGTCGTTTGCGCTCCGATTCCCCATGCTTGTTTCATTGCTGCTTTTCGGGCTAACGATTGGCGCTTTTGTACGACGATACACTACCCCAACTATTGCCATTGCTGCCTCACTGATGACGCTGACGACGGGTCGGGTACTGCTCTATGATTCTATGCTGGGGCTGATCGAGATTACGTTTGCCTGGATCACCTACACGGCCATGATGCTTGTGTATCATTTCGATCAGAAACGCCAGTATTGGTGGCTGTATCTGTCGACCTATACGCTCACAGCGGTTGGTTTTTTATTGAAAGGATTGCCGCCGATTGCGTTTCAGGGGTTAACCCTGGTCGGATGGTTTTTGTATACACGTCAGCTAAAGCGACTTATACACCCGGCTCATTTGGCGGGAATCGCACTCTTTTTGCTGATAACAGGTAGTTATTATCTGGCGTATCTGAACCGAAACGCCATTCCGTTTAGTGATATCGCTACGGTATTGTTCAGAGAAAGTGCGAAACGAACCGGCCTGAAATTTGGACTTGCCGAAACGCTGCTTCACCTGGTTACCTTTCCAGTTGAGGCTATCTATCATTTTTTGCCCTATCTGTTACTGGTTGTGCTTCTGATCCGTCGCAACTTGCTGAGGGTATTGAAAGCGAATTCGTTTGTCCTGTTTAACGCACTCACATTCAGTACGACAGTCTTGATCTACTGGTCGTCGCCACAAGTGTATGGGCGTTACCTTATTGGGTTGGTACCGTTGTTGTTGACGGTGCTGGCGTATCTGTATTACAACTACTCGTCCCCAACGGATCGTCCACGCTGGTGGATAGAACGGATCTGGCTGGTGGCTACAGGCATCGTTGCGGTGGGAGTTTGGACGGCCGTGTTCTATCCTGCCACGCGGGCATTGCCGGGAGTAATCTGGAAAACGACCCTTGTATCGGGATTGCTGGCGGCTCTGACCTGGCTACTGTACCGGCCTTCGCCGAATCGGTTAGGGCTAATGTTGGCTGTGATGGTCGTCGTACGTTTAGGATTCAACTGGCTGGTTTTGCCAGGGCGGGTGGCCAAGCGTCAATTTTATCAGGACACTTCGGAGCAGGCAGCCAGATTAACGCGCGGGTATCCCCTATACAGCTACGGTACAACAATCGGCAACGATTCGCCAACCGATGCTAATTCGTTTCATATTGCGGCTTTGCGTGGTGATATTCTTCGGATAACCAAACGCAAACAGCCCAACGCCTATTACATCGCCGATTCGCTGAACCTAGTGGGGCAACGCTACCAGGTTGTTGGACAGATCGTTCTATTTGACCGGCATCCGGCCTATGTTGTTCGATTCTTGAACTAGGACCGATTATTAGCCGGCCTGGCTATGAAAGACAGTTGATATGGAAGGAAGAACAGCCACCTCATTCGAATAGATCTTTCGTACCGTGTAGGGCTTTTTATGCTGTGACTCAAAGTATGTGCGCATCTGAAGCTCAGCCATGATCCCAAAGCCTATAAATTGCAACCCTGCCAGAAAGCAGACTATCCCAATGACCAGGGGTGAGTTCCCCGTTTCGCTATGGCCGAAAGCTGTCTGAATCAGCCAATAACTTAATAGGCCAAGGCCTGACAATGAGCTTAGGACACCCCAACCGCCAAACAGGTGCATGGGTTTCTGAAGGTATTTTTTCAGGAAAAGTATAAGCATCAGGTCACTTATTACTTTCAGGGTACGGTTCATGCCATACTTCGACTTGCCAGCCTGACGGGCGTGGTGCCGGACAGGTACCTGCATCATCCGGGCTCCTTCCAGATGAGCCAGAATCGGGATAAAGCGGTGCAACTCGCCATAAATTTTCAGCCGCTTTGCCAGATCGGCCCGGAATACTTTCAGCGTGCATCCATAATCGGTCCAGCGTATACCGGTTGTGCGGGTTATCAAGCCATTCGCGAGCCGACTGGGCCATTTTCGCAGAATAGCATGGTCCTGCCGGTGTGCACGGATACCCGCTACCAGATCGTAATCACCTTCAATAGCCAGTGTCAGCATCTGCGGAATATCGGCGGGATCGTTCTGCAAATCACCATCCATCGTGACAACATATTCCCCACGGGCCGCGTCGATTCCGGCCTGGAGCGCTGCACTCTGCCCGTAATTTTTCTGTAAGTCTAGAATGCGCAGTCGATCCTGTGCCAGGGCTCGCAGTTCGAGTAAGGTTTGATCCGTAGAGCCATCGTTCACATAGATTAATTCATAATCAAATACCGATAAAGCCTGCTGAATTTGCCGAACTAGTGGCTGGCAGTTGCCCGCTTCATTGAACACGCAAACAACAATCGATAGATAGGGGGAGGCCTGCATAAGTAGGAATGTTGGCTTATTTACAATACATTTCGGCTTTGATTTTAAGCGTCCAGTCGGGCTTATCAACCAGGTAGTTATCCTGACGAAGTGGCCAGGTTGCTCCGCCATCGGTACTGGCCCGGAAATCATAATATCGGCCAATTTGCAGTTTATATGATGTTACTTTTCGCTGGTAACGAGTTGCCGTAATCAGATCGTGCCAGTTTTCCTTTCCGACCTCGCTGTACTGGGTTTTGATCAAAGATGGCAGCGAGGATTCGTCCAGTTTAGTGCCGCCCGGGCAGGAAAAGGTAAATTCTAAATCCATAACCGGAGGCACTGGGAGGGGGGCCAGGTTAATAGCCACTGGGGTCGGATCGCAGGTTGAGCCAGGACCTGATTCCGCTATCAATCCCCCTTTGGCACCTTTGCCCCAGGCATCGGTTTCATCGAATACTTGCAGCTTCAGCCGTCGGTTTCGTGACTGATTGTAAATGCTGATGACCGACCCATTATTGACATTCGCGTAAAAACTGGCTGTCTGCTGACCCGTCGACACATCGATCAGTTTGCAGAGATAATTTACATCGACATTCGCCAGTTTGCTGCTCACCTTAAAGACAGGTCCTACTGAACAGATCGATTCGCCCCAACCTACGACATACCCGGCTGTGTAAGGGGCAGTAGCCTGATATTCAAGCCGATTGGTTTGTGGATTCCGTTTTATGACGCCCGGTTTTTCTTCCTGCCATCGGTACGTAAAGTCGTCAAAGCTATACAATGGGATGGAGTCACCTGCCTGGATCGCCCGCCCAGCCGTTACGTTATACGTGCCGGGATTCAGTTCCATAGTCAAGGGGAGCGGTTGCGAGCTGGTTCGGACCAGATCATAGCGGTTGTTATACAGTTGTATTGTTACCGAACCGGCAATGGATAAAACGCGAATGTTACCAAGCGATGGCCCACCATTACGGCCGTTAACGTTCGTCATCACGCCACCTCCGGGAATGTAAGCCGTAGCGTAATCGCTGCGAGCATTTGTATGGATAACCGCCAGGGTTAGGTCGCCACCTATGGGTTGTCCATCACGATCGGTTAGTTTCGCTCCGGTTGGGATTGTTACTGTAGCATGGTCGGCATCGCTGGTTCGCTGCGTGGTGGTAGTGGTAAAGGCCGCCTTAACAGTTCCGTCGGAATTGGCCGATCCAGTGGTTCGGGCGGCTGCAAGGGTGGGTGGTGGGTTTTGCAAGCTTATCCAGCGTAGCGAACGGGATTGCCGGTTCAGGTTGGTTAGTACGAAAGGCTGTATAATCGTTAAGTAATCGGGAGCTTCGGCCACCACCGAAAAGCGGAAAGGATGCTGGGAAGAAACCGCACCCGCAGCATCGGGCGATACGGCGGCCAGCAAAATACCATCGCTGTTGATTTTGTAGCGGGTCGTATTTACGGTTGTTACAACCTGGCCTGCATCTGGTCCTGCCATCTTCACCTGAGTATTGGTTGGAAGCGGTTTATTGGCCGGATCGTAAAAGCGACATTCGATCACACCAGCATCAATAGGATCTTTCAAACCAAGTTTAACGCCATCGAGTGGGTTTTTACAAGCCTCAAGGCTCATCAGGCCTACCAGCAGACAATAAAGGAGATATCGAATGTACATGGATAAAGCGAGCAGGATAGTATGAACGATCTGATACGCAAGGTCTAATGTGATCTAATTAACCGATTGAGTACGCTTCCGTGCGTTGGTAAGGGTATACGAAAGGGTCAGGTTGATTGTGGGGAGATAGCGATAGTTCGATAAATTGCGCTCCACGATGGGGACTTGTTCATCGATTGTGGTAGTTTCCAGGAAGCCCTCATAGTCAAGGCTAACCGATGGCTTACCCAGGTAAAAGACGCCCATTTCGATTCCTGCACCAAACCGTTTATTAGGTAGACTACGACCAAATCCCCAGCCTAAGTAACCCACTACCGGGTGCCAGCGAAAACCAATATTGACAGTGCCCACATCCTCAGGCGTCATTACGAGCCCATCCAAGTCCAGTTTGTTTTCTGCGCTAAGTATAAAGCGCATGTCAGGATGCCAGGTATAACCCACGCCACCCGTAACGAAAAACGAACTTTTCTGAAAAGGATGCCATTTCAACGAGGCTAGTGCCATGCCAATCGTAATGTCGGGGTTGATCTGTATATAGGAATCGGACGAGGCTTTCAAACGGACTGTTTGCCGATACGCAGCATATTGGCCTCCAACACGCAGGATCAACCGATTAGACTGACTGAGTACCCGGTTGTATAAAATACCTGGTCCCGTTGTGCCTAAGTACCCGCTAATGGCTTGTTGAGGCTGGTCTCGGCGCAACGAGTCTGGAGGAGTCGCAGATACTGGTTGGCCTAGCCCCAATAAATAGGTCATTACTACTATAGATAAAGGCATAGTCTATTGGTTAAATACGAACTGAATTTATGTTACTAAATTTGATATTAGTTAATAAATAATAGATTAAAAATTTGATTTGTTAACTATTTGTTCGAATATAGCAAAGAATATTCAAAAACGGTTCTCTATTATGTACCTTCAAGTATGAAAAAATGTATTTTCTTCAACTATTTCATGAGTAAGTCCAGTTTAGTGGTTTAAAGTACATCTTCAAAAAAATTGAGCCCTGTATTGCAGCTTTCGCGCTCCCAGTTACAGGGCAGATAATCTAAATAAGTAGTCAGAGTCTTCCTTAACGATGCGATTTCAGCGAAATGCATACATGCGTAGGCTGGCCTTTATTGGGGTCAATGCGGCCTTGTATAGCTTGTATATACCTGTAGCGTTAGGCCAGATGAATCAAGCGTCGGATGAACGTGAAGTAGGGCTCAATCTATTGGCTGGCCTGTATGCCTCCAATCGAATCGTTCCTGTGTCTACGCAGGCACCGGTTGGGTTTGAGGTACGCTATAACCGGATGCACACGAGCCAGCAGGCATGGGAGCAGTGTCATTGCCTGTACCGATCCGGTGTTTTTCTGAACGCCTATTCATTTCGGAACCCTGTAGCACTAGGCCAGTCGATTGGAGCAGGATTATTTTTTGAACCAATACTGCTTCATCGCACGCGATGGGATGTGTCGGTGCGAGCCCTGGCTGGGATTGCGTATGTTTCTCGTTTTTACGATGAAGTAACAAATCCGGGTAATAGAGCATTTGGAACACCCGTCAATGGCCTTATTGGCACGGGCCTATATGGCCGCTATGCTATTTCTACTCACTGGAAGCTACTAGCCGGGTTCGATTACAAACACATATCAAATGCAGGGGTGAGGCTGCCCAATGAAGGGTTGAATATTCCATCGGCAACGGTTGGGCTGACGTACTACACAGGTAAAATAGTACGTCCCCCTCACTATAAACAGGTTTCGGAGCCGGTTAAGCGCTGGATGGTTCGAGGCCTTGCTCTGGCATCGGTTAAGGTACTTGAAGCGACCGATAAAGAACCGGAGAGAGGCTACCCAATCTTTGGCCTGAATCTGATAGGAGGCTACCATCTGACACGCACACATGTTATCTCAGGAGGTGTCGAGCTACTGGATGATCGGTACTTTAAAGAGCAGATTTTACGTTGGTCAGGCCATTATCAGCCTTATCGACAGGTCACCGTGTTGGGGGGGTACGAATTCTGGCAAGGGCATTTTGCCTTTACGGCCCATATGGGATGGAATCTAGTTCGGCCCTTTGGGTATAAACCCGCTACCTATCAGAAGTATGGATTGCTCTATCGGTTTGCTAACGGGTTGACCACAGGAGTAGCTGTTAAAGCGTATGGCGAAAACACTAAAAATTTCCAGGCATTAGTAGGTATGACACTATAATTCGCCCCAAAATCGGTTGCCTGAAGTAGCCGTAATGAGTGTCATTTATGTTTACGAAGTATGGAAATTGTAAATATTTAATAAAAAATAAGTTTATATTAATTAAAAACATTTATATTATAATTAATTTTAATTTGCATTTTAAATCAGTATAATATTTTATATATTTAGATATAGTTAGAATTATATTCTTAATTTTACTGATAAAACCATTGTAAATTATTTTTTATTAAAAATATATTCAAGAAAACTTTTTTTATATTTGGTAACAAATTATCTTTGAACTGTACATCCACATAAACAAATAGAAATTATGAATGCATCCTTTTTCAACCTTACTCTCGCTTGTGATGAAAAGACTGTACACGCTTCCTGATTTTAAAGGGAGCTCTGTTATTTTTCCAGCCCGACTAATCGCCTTTTTCGTACTGGTTTCGCTAGTAAGTTGTGTAACACCGAAGAAACTAGCCTACTTTCAGGGGGAGTCAACATTGGCTGATAGTGTGCTTGCCAAACCATATGTAACGACTATTCAGGTGGGCGATTTACTATCGGTTCAGGTAAACAGCTTAAATCCAGAAGCCACTACGTTTTTCAACCCTTATGCGCCTATTACGGCTTCTGATCGTACCGGAACCTACGGTTACCAACAGACAACCCCGTTACCAGCTAATGCAGGATATCTGGTAGCTGCCGACGGAACTATCGTATTGCCCATGGTCGGGCCGGTACTGGTAGCCGGTAAGACGAATGCCCTGGCCGCCGATATGATTCAGGAAAAGCTTAAGATTTACCTCAAAGAGCCAACGGTCAGTATTCGAAACCTGAACTTCCGCATAACCGTATTAGGTGAGGTAAGCAGACCATCACTGTATAATATTACCAATGAGCAGATTACCTTACCCGAAGCGCTGGGACTGGCTGGCGATCTGACCATATTTGGTCGCCGAAACAGCGTTCTGGTAATTCGTCAGGAGAACGGGAAGCGCACCTATAATAAACTTGATTTAACCAAACGAAGCGTTCTTCAGTCTCCTTATTATTACCTGCATCCCAACGATGTGGTCTATGTAGAGCCGGGTCAATCGCGAGCTGCTTCAGCCGATCGGACTTACCAGATTATTCCCATGGCTCTGAGTGCGCTTTCTTTTATCGCAATTATCGTTACGCGTTAATAAGAGTTGTACTTGAAGGTATTGATAGTATATCTCCATGCTAATTCAACCTATACATGATTTCGTTAGACTCCTCTATTTTTCCAAAAGTAGATCCCGAACAGGTCGGAGATCGTGTGATCGGGATGACAGACCAAACCTGGTATGCCCAGTACGGTAAACGGGTTTTTGATATTGTTGTAGCGCTGTTGGTCTGCATGTTTGTTCTTTCCTGGCTAATTCCCGTGCTTGGCCTCATTATCTGGGCAACATCGCCGGGCCCCGGTTTATATATCCAACTCCGTACAGGGCGCAATGGTCGGGTTTTTCGGTGTGTGAAATTTCGAACGATGTATTTCAAGAAGAATTCGGAATTCGAGCAGGCTAAAATGGGCGATCCCCGCGTAACTCCAATGGGTGCTTTTCTGCGTCGAACGAACCTGGACGAGATGCCGCAATTCTGGAATGTACTGATGGGGGATATGAGTGTAGTAGGGCCCAGGCCGCACCCGATTCAATTAGACAATATGTTCTGGCGGGAGATCGATAAGTATCCGCAACGGTATGCCATCCGCCCCGGCATTACGGGATTGGCGCAAGTACGTGGTGCCCGTGGTCAGACTGAGGCCATAATCAAGATGAGACATCGGGTTCGCTACGACCTGCATTATGCAAAACGGCAATCGCTGCTGGTCGATTTAAAACTGTGCTGGCTGACTGTCAAACCCATGCTGAGTGGCAGTGAAAACGTGAATGCATGGTGATCTTATTCATAATACTGTTATCTAAAAATATTCAACGCCAATGAACAATCCAGTCAATAATTACTCATACGTATCGTATCAGAACGTTGATAGTGATGCTATTAACTTACGAGCGATTGTTTTTCGTTATCTGCGCAACTGGTATTGGTTTGTACTGTCTATTGGCTTGATGCTGGCTGGTGCGTATATATACCTACGTTATCAGGCTCCCAGTTATAAAAGCCAGTCCAGTTTGTTGATCAAGGACGAAAAGAAAGGGCTTGATCAGGAAAACATTCTGAAAGAGCTGGAGATCTTCGCCCCCAAAAAGGTAGTCGAAAATGAAATTGAGATTCTAAAATCGTATACCCTGATGGACCGGGTTGCTAAACAATTGAATCTTAATGTTTTTTACTATCAGGACACACCCTATGGGAAGCGTGAGATCTACGAAAAATCACCGATACGGTTCATTATAGAACAGGCAACACCATCGCTTTATAACGACGACTATCTGACGATCCGTTTTAACGATAATCAGACGTTTACGCTGAACGACAAGCCATATCCTCTGAATAGCAGTGTACAGACGCCTTATGGTCGAATTCGTCTTTTTACCCGCCGACCCGTATCCAGTAAGAGCGAGCCCGTATATGTATCAGTAGTGGGACAGACGAAGCTGGTGAGTGATCTGGTCAAGAAACTCAAGGCTGAACCCACCAGTAAAGCATCGACCGTAATCATGCTGACTCTGGAAACGGCTGTTCCTGATAAAGGCGAAGCGATACTGAATCGGTTAATCGAAGTGTATAACGAAGCTGCCATTTTGGATAAAAACCGGGTTGCAGCTAATACCCTGAATTTCATTGATGAGCGGCTGAAGCTTATCTCAAGCGAACTGCAATCCGTTGAACGTGGCGTAGAAGCCTATAAATCGGCGCAGGGTATTACCGACCTGGGGGTACAGGCAGAAGAATTTTTGAAAACAGTGCAGGAAAATGACGCTCAGCTCAATCAGGTAACCATTCAATTAGGTGCCTTAAACGATCTGGAGCATTATATAAAGCAACAACCAGGCAATAGAGCAGGTACGCCAGCTACACTGGGCCTTAGCGATCCTACGCTACTGGCATTGATCGAAAACGTTACCAAACTGGAAGCGCAACGGGATATGTTGGCACGGACGACTTCGGATCAAAACCCTGTACTGCAAACAATTGATAGCCAGATACACGCTACCAAAAACAGTATTCTTGACAACGTGGCTACGATGAAAGCCATGCTGACAACAGCCAAGCAGCAATATGCAGCAACGAATTCCAAAATGGAAGGCGTCATTCGGAGTATTCCGACAAAAGAACGGGCCCTAATGGATATTACCCGTCAGCAGGCCATCAAGAACAACTTGTATACGTATCTGCTCCAAAAGCGGGAAGAAACGGCTGTATCGTTTGCATCGACCATTTCAGACTCGCGCACTGTAGATGTGGCCCGTAGCGATGCAAAACCCGTTAAGCCCGATCGGCCGAGTACCTACGTTCTGTTCGCTTTTCTTGGTTTATTATTGCCCGTAGGTGTACTTGCCACCAGCGATGCCATGAATAATCGCATCATGCGCCGGAAAGACGTAGAAGAAGGAACGAACGTGCCGATTCTTGGCGAGGTGATCAAGAATAAAAACACTCAGGCAATAATCGTAGAAGCACGAAATCAGTCGGTTATTGCCGAACAGATTCGAGCTTTACGAACCAACCTTCAGTTTTTGCGGGAGAGTCGGGAAGGAAGTCAGGCCCTCTTATTTACGTCGAGTATTAGTGGCGAAGGCAAGTCATTCATTTCCTTAAATCTGGGTGCCAGTCTGGCTTTGGTTGGCCGACGCACCGTTATTCTTGAAATGGACTTACGGAAACCCCGTCTGCGCCATTCCCTGGAAAACTTCCCGGTCGGAACAGGCATCAGTAATTATTTGATTGGTGAGGCTGGGATCGAGGATATCATACAGCCAATTCCCAACACAGAAAACTATTACATCATCACGTCGGGGCCGATACCGCCTAATCCATCTGAATTATTGAGCAGCCCACGTCTGGAAACGCTCATTCAGGAGTTGCGTCAGCATTTCGATTATGTGATTATCGATGCGCCACCAATTGGGCTGGTAACGGATGCACAGTTGATTGCTCCATTTGCAGATGCTACGCTATTTATTGTTCGCCATGATTTAACGCCCAAAAGCTATATGAAAATGGTGGAGACCATTCACCAGGAGAAGCGCTTTAACAAACTCAACATTGTGTTAAATGCAGTCGGTGGGGGCGATGAAGAATACTACAGTTATAGCTATGGCTATAATTATGCCTACGGCGAGAAAAAAAGCTCTAAAAAATGGCTGAGTTAAAGAATCTAAAATGACCTGCCAGCTTAAAGCCAACTTCTTATAATACGTGCTCAGACTGTATAAAATAGCAGGTTTGGAGTAGTTGGTTGTTGGGTATTATCGCCCGGAAAAGCCAATTCTTATTAGCCTATAATTTATTAAGGACAATGTCTGTTAAAGGAAGTATTCTAAAAAATATAGGCGCTGGTACCTGGAGTAAACTGTCAAATGTACTATTTAGATTAGTGCAGGTGCCGCTACTTATTTCAGCGTTAGGGGTAGAAGATTATGGTCGCTGGTTAGTGCTGGCATCTCTTCCGGCCTGGATACGGTTAGCAAATTTTGGATTTGGTAATGTAGCAGCGAATGAAATGTCGATGCTACTGGCAGCGAATGAAGTTGATAACGCCAGAAAAGTCTATTCGACAACGTTGACGTTAACAACGATAATTGGTATAGTTGGAGGTATACTGGCAACCATATTGGTGCCAATGATTCCATGGGAAGGTTTCATAGGGCAAAAAAGCCAAAGTGAAATATCAAAAGCGGTATACTGGTTAGCTATTTCTGTCTTTGTCTCATTTCTGATTGATGTAAGTTATAGTCGATTTCGAGCTGCCCGGAAAGCCCATTTATCGGTATTGATCGGAAGTTTTATGCCGTGGGTGGAATTGCTGTTGATGGTCATTGTTTTACGATACACAACCCGATTCGATTATCTTGGTTTGGCAGTGTTGGGATCTACGGTGCTTTTTCTGGGACTGTATCAGTTTTTAAGCAGAAAAAGTATGCCGCTCCTAACATTTTCCTTAAAGGATGTGCAACCATCCCGATTCAGGGATTTATTCTGGAAAGGCATGGCATTTCAGGCTTTTCCATTAGGAAATGCGCTCGTATTTCAAGGTAACCTGTTGATCATACAAGCTATTCTGGGGCCTTATGCGGTTACGGTTTTTGGCACGACCCGAACCTTAATACGTACCATTAATCAGGCCATGGAATTGGTTAATCAGGCCATATGGCCTGAAATGAGCCACTTATTTGGAAGTAATGACATGGGTAGGGCCTCTAAACTGCATCGATTGGGTGTAGGAGTTTCTATAATTGGGGCTTGTATTGGTACTATCTTTTTGATGCTTTTTGGAAAAGATCTGTATGGGCTGTGGGTAGGAAAAAATATAACGATTTCCAATCACTTGTTAATTATTTTCCTTATTCCAATTCCATTTAATGCCGTATGGTTTACGAGCAGCGTTGTCCATCTTGCCAGTAATAAACATGAAGGATTAGCGATCCGATACTTACTATCTACGTTAGTCGGCTTCATTGCCTGTATTGTTTTATGCTATTTTCAAGGAATTGAAGGAGCAGCCTTATCGACTATTGTAGCTGATCTTGTTTTAATCCCTTATGTATTAAAGAATTCACTCATACTGACAGAAGACACCTGGAAGTCATTTTCCCGAGGTATACTTCTTGAAATAAATTCCATTAAAAACCTACTAGTAAAACGAATGGCATAACTACGATTGATCTTGCTATATAACGCACTAATGGATTAAGCGTAGTAAACCTGATAAAAATTTATTTCAACTCCACCTTAGAGAGTCAGGTACGAATTGTATACAATTTAGTTGGCTTTATTTCCCTTGCTTTTAACTCTATATAAGATGAATAAGAGAAATTTCATCGATCTTGATACACTTAGTAACGGCGAAGGTAAGGTTGTTTATGGAAATCGCTTAGACGCTATTTCGTTTTATGAGACAACCTGCGAGGCTTGGTTTTCTGACTTTATTGAAGAGATTTCTTCTGCAATTGGTGAAAGATACTTCCCAGTTTACAGAATTGCCGATGGTGAAATGCGGTTCTTATTTGGCTATCAGATAAACTGGAAAAATAAGCCCTTCCTGAGTTTGCTAAAATATGTAAAATACGAATTGTTTAAATCACCCTGGAAAACTTCCTGGGGAGAGAGTTACTCCCGTGCAGAGAAAAAACAGCTACAGACTATTCTAGAGAAATGCATTAAAACTGTATCAGAAGAAGGGAAGCTGGCTATATACTGGAATAATAATGGATTAAATGCTTTTATCGAATATAATAAGAATATGGAGGACCTATTTAATAAAATAGGTGTCAGCTTAAATCGAAATAATTATATTCCTTTTCACTTCGCTCAGGCTATTATTGCTAATCATAGTGAGCAATTATTAAGCGGTAAAAATGTATTGGTAATATCCGGGCTAGACACTCGTGAAAAGGATGCATTAGGTGAAAGGTTATATAGAATTGGCGTTGCTAATTATGATTTTTATAGATGCTCTCCAACCGCTGCGTTAAAAGATGATTATACATTAATAAAGCCTCGTATACAGCCTGACATTGTATTGGTGGCAGCCGGTATTGGTGCTGCAAGAGTGGTCGCTGATTTGAAACATTTGAACTGCCCAGTCATCGATATTGGAAGCTATTTGAATGTGTTGAGCGGTAAGTACGAGAATGCGCACGCCGGATTTTTTGTACAGCCGAAAGTTCTGGAAAACTGCTAAAAATATGAGAAGAGAAAATAAATCAATCTATTATTTCTTAATCAGCATTTTGTTGTGCTCAGTGTTCACATGGATTGGTGTTATTCTGAGTATTAATACGTTGAAGTATATAGCGGCCGTTGGTATTATTATAATAACTATTATCTCTTCTGTAAATATTTATAAATATAAAAATGTAATAACGTGGCCCAAAGCCCTTCCATTACTTTTGATTACGCTGGGTTATCCAATAATCAGAATAACAATGGACGTATTTGTTGACTTTCAGTTTAAAACATTCACAGATGGGTTCATTCTTGAGGGAAGCTATTACCTTTTGTTATTATATGGGTTGAATATGGCGCTCGCTACGCGGATGGGAGCTTCATTTAGACAATTATTTAAATTTTCAATTATTGCACTTCCAGCAGGTGTGGTGCTAATCTATACAAGTTTAGTGCTTATACCAGACTATAATATCTGGATTGGTCATCTGTCATTAAATAATTGCCTGATACCAATTTCAATGCTGGCGCTTTATCCCAGAAATGAAAAATATTTGCTTTGGGGTTGGTCAGCTATATTTCTTTTACTATTTACGGCCGCCAAAATTTGGTCTCGCTCGTACACGTTGGTGGGATTTTATATTGCTTTATTTGCTTATCGATCTATTTTTCATTTAGGTAAACGCAAATTAGGCGTAACTCTATTTGTACTTCTCGTTGTTGGCTATTCAATCGGTGCATTCTCTTTTTTTACTGAGAATTCCGAAGTTCGTGATCAATCGGTGGCTGAGAAGTATCAAATCGAATCATTGATGAAAACGTTTGATGACTTTCTTACAGATTTTGATGTTACAAAGCTGTTTTATTGGGAAGGTAATTCAAGGTCTACCTTATTGGTCGACGCATTTGGGAAAGCAAATTATATAGACTGGCTCATAGGTCATGGCTTATTTGGTACCTACGATTCAACTATTGAAGTAAGTAGCAATATGCTGGTTCGACGAAGCACCATCGAAATTGGGTGGGCTCAGGAAGTTTTTCGCTGGGGATTGCCCTATGTTCTGTTCTTTTTATATTCCCTCATGCGAGCCCGTAGCTATTTGAAAGATTTGTATTTGCAAACAAATGACCCGATTTATAAATCGCTTTCAGAAATAATACTTGTAAAAGTATTGGATGGTTTTATTTTTGGCTTACCCTATTTTCATGTATATAGTTTGTTGGTATTTTGGGGATTGATGATAACCTGTGTTAAAGTCAATTTAGTGCCGGTGCTTATTGATACTAAAAATAGATATGTAGAGAAGCCAACGGAATTACAGGTTGCCAATTAAATAGAGCCTACGAGATAAATCTAATTGGTGAGATTGATGAAAACTATCTTAAAACGCTTCGTTCGCTACGTTTATTTAAATTATAAATATCCGAAAGCCCAGATTGCCTTTTCGGCAACTGTTTCATTGGATAGTGTGCTGGCAAATGGTGTAAAAATATTACCAGGTAGTATGGTAGGCGATTGCAAGATTGACCGGCATACTTACGTTGGAAATAACTGTCAATTTTCTCGAACGCAGATTGGAGCTTTTACCAGTATCGGCCCTGAGGTTATTTGTGGGTTAGGTTCGCATCCAGTCGATTTTGTATCTACTTATCCTGGTTTTTATTCTTCTGAATCATCAGGCGCAAATTGGTTTGGAAGTGTCCATGCATTTGCAGATAAACCCACCGTTCAAATTGGGTCTGATGTGTGGATTGGGGCACGAGCGATCATTTTAGGAGGGGTTAAAATTGGGCATGGGGCTATTATTGCTGCCGGGGCTGTCGTCACTAAAGATGTACCCGCCTATTCAATTGTAGGGGGCGTTCCGGGTAAGGTAATTCGTTATCGGTTTGAGCCAACTTTATTGAACAAATTACTGGATTCCAATTGGTGGAATATGCCGGATGATAAACTCCGTACCCTAGCAAAATATGTAGCAGAACCATCTGTTTTTGTTGAAAAATTAGCAGAAAGTCATGGCTATTAGCGACAACGCCAAAGAAAAAATAAGGACAATTCTTTATGCCTGGCGATTTCCAAGGGACATTATGTATTGTTACTGGAAATTGAATGCTTGGCATTCTTCCTGGAGGATATATGGTACACCATTGATTCAGGCACATAGAAAAGCCAAAATAACTATAGGTAAAAACTGGATTGCCTGTAGTGATCCCAGATACAATTCTTTGGGCGTATCGCAAAAAGTTATTATCAAAGCCGTTCGGCCAGGAGCTACTATTACCATTGGAAATGGAGTAGGTATGTCGGGCGCTACAATTTCATGCGGCCATACAATTACGATTGGTAACCAGGTTTTATTGGGTAGTGGTGTTCTAATTACCGACAATGATTCACATGCCATTCATCCTGATTTACGACATTCCCGCTATCATATCTCAGAAGCTCCGGTAACTATTGAAGATCAGGTATTTATTGGAGCAAGATCAATTATTTTGAAAGGTGTAACAATAGGCTATGGCGCTGTAGTAGGAGCGGGCTCTATCGTAACAAAAAATGTACCTGCTTTTAGTATTGTAGCTGGAAATCCAGCCCGTGTTGTCGGTAGTGTACTAGACGAAAAATATGCGGGCGAGCTTGTACTAAAATAGAAATTGACAATGAAGAAACCTCTGATTTTTTGGTGTGGATCGATCCTGAATTATGAAGGGTTAAAACATTATGTTGGTGAATCGGCAGCAGCAACTCAATGGTCGTATGGGCTTCTGTCGGCTTTATCAGCAAATAATGTTGATGTAAAGACATATGCACCTATCTGGGATTCAGCCTTTCCCAAAGGAAAATTGTTTCCCGGAAAATCGACCTATCTGGAACAGAGTTTTGACCAAACCTTGGTTCGCTATGTAAACCTGCCCTGGATTCGCCCGAAATCAATTGCGTTTTCTTTGGAAAAAGCCATTAAAGATGAGCTTCGAAAAGGAACAAGGCCAATAGCTATATTAAATTATAATCCACTCTCTTATTATTCTGAAGCCTTAGATAAAATTAGCCGGAAGTATCCAGATATTCCTTGGGTTAATATTGTACTGGATCTTAATGACCCAACAGTGGATAACTGGGCTACATTTCTTCAGGCTACCCGACGGTCAAAAGGTAGTGTTTTTCTTTCTTGGTGGGGCTATTGTAATGCGCCTTTAGAGAATAAGCTTCATTTGGATGCCGGTTGGAGCGGTACGTTGCCCAATACAGTTAAAGCATCGGAAAAAGTCTTTATCTACGCAGGCAAGCTTGAAGAATACGGCGGCATTAATCAGTTGATTGAGGCCATAAAAATTATGCCTGATAAAGATGTTTATTTTGATTTTTATGGCAAGCGTAGTAACACGGCATTAGACAAACTGGCTGCCGAAGATAGCAGAGTTCGCTTTCATGGCTTTGTTCCTGATGAGCAACTGGATGAAGCCTGTAGTAAAGCTACCGCTTTCCTGAATCCCCGGGATCTGAGCCATCAAACTAATAACATGATTTTCCCTTCTAAACTCTTGTTCTACATAAAATACCGTAAGCCAATTATTGGTCCTACTATGCCAGGTATTGCACCAGAATACAATAGTTTATTAGTTCAACCAGCCGATTCATCGCCAGAAAGTTGGGTTACAGTAATGCAAAATACCTTGCGGTTGACTGAGAAAGAAACGAAAAAAATTGCTTCTGACTGTACCAAAATTCTTCAGAAAAAAACCTGGGATAGCCAGGCGAGTAATTTAATAAAATTTTTAGAGGCTTTATAAAGGTAAGCCCTACACTTAGCAAGTACAGGAAAAGATCCAATTTAAGCAATCCTGACAGGTTTTGAACTAGTCTAAGCTAGATAAATTAATAGGAAGCATTATTCGTAATGCATGGCATTTACCATTGACCAGACTATGAAACTTCTCCATGTAATTAATAGTATGGACCCGGCGATGGGAGGACCCTGCCAGGGAATTCGAAATGTTATTGAAGAATCGGAGCGATTAGGGATTTTTAGAGAGGTTGCCTGTCTTGACGACCCTTCGGCCGATTACCTCGGAAAAGATTCATTCCGGATTCATGCGCTTGGTCCTAAAGTGGGCCGCTGGCAATATGGTTCCCGACTGATTCCGTGGTTAAAAGAAAACCTCGATCGTTTTGATGCGGTAATTATAAATGGTTTATGGTTGTATCCGAGTTATGGTGCCTGGAAGGCAATTAAAAGCTATAAGAAATCGACCAATAAGGAGTTAAAAACATTTGTAATGCCGCATGGGATGCTTGATCCCTATTTTCAAAAAGCATCGAGCCGAAAATTAAAGGCGATCCGTAACTGGTTTTATTGGGAGTTTTTGGAGAAAAATGTCGTAAATGATGCCGACTGCCTATTGTTTACCTGTGAGGAGGAGCTTCGATTAGCGAGAGACACATTTAACTCATATCAGCCTAAAAATACAAAAAATGTAGGCTACGGAATAGAAGAACCTCCTGCTTTTTCAGACAGTATGGCAGCTGCCTTTTATAACAAATGCCCTGAAGTTAAAAATAAACCTTATCTACTTTTTCTGAGCCGTATTAATTATAAAAAAGGTATTGATCTATTGATTAAATCGTATTCGGCGATGGTTGACGAATATTCGTCAAAGAAGAAAGATATTCCTAAGCTGGTTATTGCTGGTCCGGGCTTAGATACGGCCTATGGAGAAAAAATGATGAACCTGGTTTCGGAAGACGTTCGTTTGAAAGGGCAGGTTTTTTTTCCAGGTATGCTTTCTGGGGCAGCTAAATGGGGCGCTTTTTATGGATGCGAAGCCTTTGTACTACCCAGTCACCAGGAAAATTTCGGCATCGCTTTGGTTGAGGCATTAGCTTGTAGTAAGCCTGTTCTAACGACAAATCAGGTGAATATATGGCGGGAAATTGCTGAAGGTATTGCTGGTTTTATTGATGAAGATACACTACAAGGGACACAGCAACTGTTGAGTAACTTTTTAGCCCTTGATGATTTGGCCAGACGAGCGATGGGAAGAAATGCCCGTAGTACGTTTGAGAAAAACTTTTCCATTAAAAATTCAGTCCGGCGTTTTACGGATGTTATTACCGCTTTCTAATCCACTCCCAGCCTGTTTTATTTTCTAGCCTGACTATCCTTCATTTATCAGGAATCACTTAGCAGGCTTGTTTTAGAAACTGGTTAACCTAGTACTAAACTTAATTAAGATATTTTTCGCCTGATAAATTTCATAAACTCTTATTTATGCGAATACTAATTTATGGAATCTTATATGCACCTGAGCTGACGGGTGTTGGTAAATATACGGGCGAAATGGCTGCCTGGATGGTACAGCAGGGCCACGAGGTCGATGCTATTATGCCAATGCCCTATTATCCTGAATGGAAAGTACGTTCCGACTATAAAAATAAGGGCTGGTTTACGGAAGTAGTCGATGGGGTCAAGGTACATCGGTGCCCGGTTTATGTCCCTAAAAAAGTAACGGCATCTGGCAGGATGCTGCTCGATTTTTCTTTTCTGATGAGCAGTTTTTTTTACTGGATTCGTCTGTTTTTTTCGAAACGTTATGATGTAGTTATTTGTGTAGCTCCTCCGTTTCATATTGGTTTTTTTCCTGTGCTCTATTCAATGGTACGAAATGTACCCGTCTGGCTTCATATTCAGGATTTGCAGGTTGATATTGCCAAAGAAATGGGGATGATAAAAAGTGAAAAATTCCTGAATGTATTATTTAAGGCAGAACGCTTTATTTTAAAACGTTGTAAGGTCGTATCGACTATAAGTGAGGGAATGATTCGGAAAGTAACCGAAAAAAAGAGTACGCAACTGGATTGTGTTATGTTCCCTAATTGGGTAGATGAAGGTTTTGTTAAACCATTGCCAGTACACGAATCGTTGCGGGATGAATTAGGCTTAACGGAAACGGATAAGGTGATTTTGTATTCGGGAAGTATTGGCGAAAAACAGGGGCTGGAGTTAATCGTTGAAGCGGCTAAGCATTTTGCTCATAAGCCAGAAATGAAATTTCTGATCTTTGGGTCGGGTGGGGGTAAGGGACGTTTGGAAGTGTTGGTACAGCAGTACAAACTGACCAACGTATTTTTCTATCCGTTACAGCCTTATGAGAAATTGTCGGCCCTTTTAGCGACCGCCGATATTCACCTGGTGCTTCAGAAAAAATCGGCTTCCGACCTGGTGTTGCCTTCTAAATTGACTGGAATACTGGCGGCTGGTGGCTGTGCCTTAGTTTCGGCTGTGCCAGGAACCACCCTGCACGAGGTAGTAGCCAGTGAGCAGATGGGCATACTGATTGAGCCTGATTCGCTGGAGGCTTTGATTGAAGGGATCGACCGGGCCTTTCGTTCTGATTTGACAGTCTACCGGAAAAACGCCAGGGCGTATGCCCGAAGAAATCTTAGCAAAAACGAGATTCTTCAGCAATTTGAAGCTCAGATGATCAATATCGTCAACCCGGTATCTGAACAACTCATTGTCGAGCAAGTGTAGGTGGCCACGACCGCGAGTCCATTTGTCGAAATGAACCAATAACCAGTGTATCAAGCCTCATGATGAATCGGCAGCATTTTCTTATTCGGGCAGTTCATCTCGCTTGTATATTACTGGGTGTTATGCCTTCGGTTGTAGTGGCTCAGTTCCAGAATCGACCGACGTACGATACAACGACAACTAGTGGAATTCAATATCGGGCTGAACTCAGTGGTGTGGCTTCCACAAATGGAAGTACGCCCTTCTGGATGCGGTCGAATCAGTTTGGGACAATTCCCTGGCAATTACCCGCTGGAATTGGGACAATAGGTGCTACGGGTCTATGGGGCAATGCTCAACAGACTCGAAAACCCTATATTAAAGCAGGTATTGAGGTTGTTGGTAATCTGAATTCGGCTTCGCGACTGGTGTTGCCGGAAGCCTATGTCGCTGTTCGTCTGGGGCATGGGGAGCTTTATATTGGCCGGCAGAAAGAGATTCATGGACTGGTCGATACCCTGCTCACGTCTGGGTCTATTGCCTGGTCGGGTAATGCCGTACCAATTACACAAATCCGACTGGGAACCCGTGATTTTGCTCCGCTGAAATTTACGAGAGGCCTGATCGCCGTTAATGCTTTTTTCAGTCATGGCTGGTTCTCGGATACCGATTCGATGCAACATGTCATGCTACACGCCAAAGCCGTATTTGTGCGGGTGGGGAAACCCAACTGGAAAGTCCGATTCTATGGAGGGATTAATCATTTTGCTCAATGGGGAGGTTACTCAAAAGCCCTCGCCGATGGCCCTGTCTCCAAGTTCTTGTCAGCTAATGGCTATTTGCCCAGTTCGCTAAAAGCCTATAAATCGGTAGTATGGCCGATTGGTCAGCCAGGAAGTGATGATCAATTCTCAACAATTGACACCATCAATCAGGTTGGCAATCACCTGGGCTCTATTGATGCGGGCCTTGATATTCAGCTTAAAAACGCATCGCTATTACTGTACACCCAGCATATTTTTGACGATAACTCGGGCTTGACATTCAAGAATTTTCCGGATGGTCTTTTTGGTATCCGGTGGAAAGCTGGCGTGTTGAATGCAGGGGCGGTGGTTCAGCTAAAGCAATTGACGGCTGAACTCATAACCACACGCAACCGAAGCGGCACCAAACTGCCTTACGGACGGGATGACTATTTCTTTCATGGTCAGTATCTGGACGGATGGACACACCAGGGCGCTATTATTGGTACCCCAATTTTTACCCGCACGGCCGATATACCGGCTGCATTATTGAAAAAGAGTGCCTGGCTAAGCCGGAGTTTTGCCTATAGGCGGTTGCCCATCAACAACAATGATGTTCAGTCGGTGCATGTGGGGGCATATGCCGTATTGTTTCAACGAATTTCGGCTGTGCTCCTGGCGACGGGTAGTCGGTATTATGAGTTTGATTACTCAACCAGAACCTACGACCAGCTTTCCATGAGCCTGGAACTAACTAATCTTCTCGTGACGGGCAGTGTAACTATGGGCCTTAAACTGGCGTATGATACTGGAGCTATTTTCGCTAACAACCTCGGTGGAATGCTCACGATTCGTAAGACGGGTTTATTGCCCCGAAAGCTAACCAGCAGGTGAAGCCGACGCAATAACTGATGTATTACTAAGTGAATAGACAATATTATGTATCAACAGATCGATAATTTTAAATTGCCTCCTGGCTTCCGAGGGAGACCCGGTTGGTATGTACAGCTATGGTGGATAGTTGAATCCTTATTTTTCAGGACTTCCCCTCAGTTTATGTATGGATGGCGTCGGTTTCTGCTTCGAATTTTTGGGGCTAATATAGGCCAGCGGGTTCAGGTCAGACCTTCCGTACATACGCAGTTTCCGTGGAAAGTAACCATTGGCGATTCGAGCCGCATCGGTGATGATGTCGTACTATACAGTTTAGGACCTATTACGATTGGAGCTAATGTAATTATCTCGCAAAAGAGCTATATCTGCACCGGTTCGCACGACTATTTGAATGCTGATTTTGCCATTTTTACC
Organism: Spirosoma aerolatum; assembly: GCF_002056795.1. Taxonomy (NCBI): domain Bacteria; kingdom Pseudomonadati; phylum Bacteroidota; class Cytophagia; order Cytophagales; family Cytophagaceae; genus Spirosoma; species Spirosoma aerolatum. The sequence goes on from NZ_CP020104.1 coordinate 3,149,124, forward strand.
GAACCCGTCGTTATTGAAGATGAATGCTGGCTGGCAACCGATGTGTACGTGGCACCCGGTGTAACGATTGGAAAAGGTACGGTCGTTGGGGCCAGATCATCCGTATTGAAGTCGTTACCAGCCAATAAAGTATGTGTTGGTACCCCAGCCAAACCGCTCAAAGACCGCAAACAACTGGCCACTTATCCGGAAGAGATTCAAAAAGCCTGGGTTGTTTAGCTACTATAACTTAGTGTAGCCTGTGCATTTCGGCTGGCTAACCAGTCGACCATTTGCTGGAGACCATCAGACAGGCTCGTGGTAGGCTGATAAGTCAGATTTTGCTTCGATAGCGTTAAATCGGCCCAGGTATGGGCTACGTCGCCAGGTCTGTCTGGTTTTTGAATGATAAGCGCTTTTTGATTGGACACGCTTTCCATTAAGGTAATCAACTGACGTAACGATACATAGCTCCCGCTGCCAATGTTATAGATCGCAAAACCATCGATCCGAAACATGGCTTTACTGATTCCCTGTACAATATCGGCTACATAGGTATAATCACGGCTAGTACCTTTACCATAAATGGTCAGCGGATGCTGCTGGCGGATGGCTTCTAAAAACTGGTAAATAGCCATGTCAGGACGCTGGCGGGGGCCATAGACAGTAAAAAAACGTAGACAGGTGATCTCCATGCCATATTGTTCGTGATACTGTCGGCAGAGCTGCTCCCCTTTATATTTGGTGAGCGCATAAGGCGAAATCGGGAACAGATGCTGGCAGTCTTCCTGAAGGGGCATAGCGGGATGATCGCCATAAACCGACGATGAAGAGCCAAAGATTAGTTTCCGAACACCAAACTGATGCATGACGTTCAGTAGGGTACGGGTGCCATTGATGTTTACATCCGTGTACACGTCCGGGCGCTGGAGCGAAGCCTGAACACCGGGTAAAGCCGCTAAATGGACCACTACATCGAACGGATTCTGCCGAAACAGATCAGTCAGACGAGTGGCGTCCCGTATGTCGCCCTCGTGCAGATAATAGGCCGGATGGCTCATTCCTGAGCGAATGTTCAGGAGTTTCTGTTCACGCGAATAATTCGAATGAAAATTATCCAGTACGTGCACCCGGCAACCCATAGCGAGTAAATGATCGGCTACATGCGACCCTATAAACCCCGCCCCCCCCGTAATCAGTACATTCATAAGTGAAATTGACCGACCCTGCGGTCCTCCGAAACGTAACTACTAGCCAGATGGGAATATTTATCTTTATTAAAAAATATATCTTATTAGATACCATAAAGCAATATTCTTAAATAAATATAGTGTTTTTATTTTCAATAGACTGTAAAACAAAAATAAATTTTACCCCTAGATAGGAGTTTTTATGGAAGTAGGTTTAGGAGTCTACAATGAAGTATCTTCGGCGTTTTAATAAGGCAAATAAATGCCTGTTTCTGCATTGACTTAGGGAATAGCCTGTCACGAAGTTGTGTAACCTGCTAATTAATGCCTTGAAAAAACATACCCGTTGGTACAAGGGTTTATGACTCAACGACATCTGTACTGTGAATAAATTGAATTCTGAACATAAATGGGCCTTTTGGCAGGGTGGAGGAGAAATGGGGGCGCTCACCCGGACTTATGACTGGCCTCAAACAGCCATAGGCTCCCCTGATCGGTGGCCCCAGAGTTTGCGTACTACCTTGGGTATTGTCTTGCATTCGGCATTCCCAATGTTTCTTTTTTGGGGCGACGAGCACATCTGTTTCTATAACGACGCTTACCGGCCCAGCTTTGGCCATGAAGGAAAACACCCGGCGTTGGGTAAACGGGGCGAAGACGTTTGGGGAGAAATCTGGCCCTTTATCGGTCCATTGATCGATCAGGTGATGACAACTGGCGACGCGGTTTGGTACGAAGATCAACTGGTTCCGTTCTATCGAAACGGAAAACTCGAAGATATTTACTGGACATTCAGTTACAGCCCGGTTTATGGCGATGAGGGCCACATTGATGGCGTTCTTGTAACCTGCACCGAAACCACTGAGAACGTTCAAACCATCCACAAACTCAAAGAAACCAACGACCAGCTTGCTTTTGCTATTGATGCCACCGAACTGGGAACCTGGGATCTGGACCCGGCTTCGAATGCCTTTTCGGCCAATGAACGTCTGAAGGAATGGTTTGGATTACCTGCTGATGGGCAGGTTGCCTTACCATTGGCGACCAGCGTTGTTGCCGAAAAAGATCGACAGCGCGTCGACGAAGCCATTCAGTGGGCCTTACAATATGCATCAGGAGGGCACTACGATATAGACTACACGCTGGTCCATCCCGTCACGAAAGACGAACGGATTGTACGGGCAAAAGGGAAAGCCTGGTTTACACCTGATCGGGTAGCCTACCGATTTAATGGAACCTTGCAGGATATTACAGATCGTAAAAAAGCGGAGCAGGAAGTAGCCGCTAGTGCGCAGGCGTTACGGAGTATAATCGAAAGTGCCCCTTTTCCGATCGGTATTTATGTAGGGCCACAGATGCAGATTCAGTTTGCTAATTCTGCTATTATTACCATTTGGGGAAAGGGCCCTGATGTAGTGGGGAAGCGTTACGCCGACCTATTGCCCGAATTGGAAAGCCAGGGTATCTATGCTCAGCTAGACCGCGTCTATGAAACAGGTATTCCGTTTCACGCCCGACATCAGCGCGTCGATCTGGACGTAGATGGTAGGTTACAGCCTTTTTATTTCAACTACAGTTTTACACCCTTGTACAATGCCGAAGGGCAGATATATGGGGTCATGAATACGGGTGCCGAGGTGACAGATCTGATTGAGGCCAAACAAAAGTTAGAGGATACAGAAGCTACTCTACTGGGAGCAATTGAACTGGCCAAGCTGGCTACCTGGCGTTTGGATGCATCTACCCGGGCGTTTTCATGTTCCGAACGATTTATGGACTGGCTGGGCCTCTCCGACAAGGCAAAAGTGCAAAATGAGGACTTTAACCCGCTACCTGCCCGCTACCGACAGCAGGTAATTGAGGCCATTGAAGAGGCTATACAGCCTGGATCATCAGGTTATTACGAGAATGAACACCCGATCATCAACCAACTCACCGGCCAGGTTCGGATTATTCATGCACAGGGCCGTGTATTTTATGATGCCGACGGAAATCCGGCCGTACTGAGCGGTACTGCACAGGACATTACCCAGCAACGGGAGGTTCAACTTACGCTGGAGCGACAGGTACAGGAGCGTACAGAAGAACTGGAATCGACCAATGAAGAATTAACCGCCATCAACGAAGAACTTACCGAAGCCAACCAGCTTTTGATCCGTTCGAACGATAATCTGCAACAGTTTGCGTATGTGGCCAGCCATGATTTGCAGGAACCGCTTCGCAAAATTCAGCAGTTCAGTACGCTCCTCAAACAGGAATATGCTGCGTCGCTGGACGATAAAGGAAAAGACTTTCTGGATCGGCTAACGTCGGCCAGTTCGCGGATGTCGATGCTCATAAAAGATCTGCTTACCTTCTCCCGTATTTCGACTCAGCAGGTTACGCACCGACGAGTCGATTTGAACGATGTACTTCGCGAAGTTCTGGAAAACCTGTCGATTGCGGTCGATGAATCAAAAGCAGTTATTCAGATTGATCCGTTACCCGTAATTGAGGGGGATGCCTTACAGCTGGGACAATTATTTCAGAACTTACTTTCCAATGCGATTAAGTTTCATCAGCCGGGTGTCAGGCCAGTTGTTCAGATACGGATCAGCCAGTTATTGGCCAGAGATTTACCACTTTCGTTGCCTGTACTGCGGCAGTCGAAAGCCTATTATTGCCTTGATATAGCCGATAATGGGATTGGCTTTGATGAGAAATACAAAGACCGAATTTTTCAGGTCTTTCAACGATTGCACAGCAAGCGGGAGTTTGTGGGTACTGGAATAGGTTTGGCTATTTGTCAGAAAGTAGCTGCTAATCATGGAGGGGCAATTACCGCTACCAGTGAGCCTAACCGGGGGGCTACATTTAGTGTCTATCTGCCGGTTTAATGTAACACCGTATCGCACAGGATTAAGAAACGACGAACCACCTGGCTTTCCTGTCGTATTTAGGTTGTATAATTGCCTGTATATTCAATGTTTGTAGGTCGAAGTAGTAGGGTATACTGGAATCTGCCGAGTCGCTGAATGCGATGGTAGGGTGTCTATACGGGTTGCTTTTACTGCTCTTTTGGTTAATTTCCCTATGACTTTTCATAGCTGGGGGTTTGTGTTTGCCGGGATGGTTACGGCCATCCTGTTGTTGAATATTATCCAGTGGATTACCTATCGTACGCGCATATATGGGTTATACACCTTATATATGCTGGCGTGGCTGTTGCGGGTGCAAACGTTCGATAACGGCGTATTTCCACAACTACACCTATTCATCCGGGCTACAGCTTCGATGATTGCCTTCTATATCTACTTCGATTTTGGCGATGCATTTCTGAATATTCGACAGCGGTTACCGGCTTTGTATAAGTTGTTCCCTATAGCCCGAGCCGTGATCATTCTGTACGTGCTCATTCAGTTGATAATCTGTTTTGTACTACCCCAATGGCATCCCCAATGGTATGAGGCAGCGTTTTCGTTGATTCGGGCTTTATTGGCAATAGGTGGCTTTTATGCCGTATATCAGTTGCTGAAACTAAAAGACGTGGTAGCCCGCTATTTTCTGGCCGGTACCCTGTTCATGCAGATCGGCTCGTTGATAAGCCAGGGGTTAACCTTTGGGCATCCCGCAGATGATATATCGGGGCCTTTCTGGACGATTTCCCTGGTGTACCTACAGGTAGGGCTTATTCTAGAGTTGATCTGTTTTTCGCTGGGGATGAACTATGGGCAACGACAACTTGCCGTACGTCATGCGTTGGTGGAGCAGGAATTTACACGGGCTCGTGAACAGCATCATCGCGAGCAACTGGAGGCAGAATTGTCATTACAACGACTGGAGCAGGAAAAGGCCTTAATGCGAATTCAGGCATTACAAGGGCAGGTAAATCCCCATTTTTTGTTCAATAGCCTGAATGTGCTGGACACCTTAATTGAGGAAGACCCTGATCGGGCTCGAGTCTTTCTGGAAGAAATGAGTACCGTTTATCGGTATTTATTACGGGCCAATGAGCAGCCCTTAACTGATCTGGCTACTGAACTTTCGTTCATTCAGTCCTACTATCACTTGTTACGTACGCGTCACGGTCATGGAATACAGCTAATGACTACTATTTCGGAGCGTTACCAAACTTATCAATTGCCACCACTGACCCTACAGTTGCTAGTCGAAAATGCAGTAAAACACAATAGCGCTTTACCAGATCACCCCCTTTTTATTGACATTTCAACCGACGAAAAGGGTCGATTGCTGGTAAGTAATACGATTCAACGAAAAACCAGCCGTGTCGTATCCAACGGGGTGGGGCTGTCAAATATTCTCTCTAAATATCAAATGCTGGGCCAACCTGCCCCCGTCATTCAGGAGGCAGATGGGAAGTTCTGGGTTGTACTTCCACTCATACAGCCGTCAGCTATAGAGCGTGCCTGAAGGCAGGCTATAGAACAGGATAGGGGCGATCTCCAAATGAGGGGACAAAAAACGCTGACCTCATGGCGAGCCCAGCGTTTAAATCTAACCCATAAGAGCTTGCTAGCTATTGAACCAATAGTTTGCAATCGGGGCCATTTTAGTTAATAATTGTCTCAATCGTTAACTTATTGATTGGACGGCAATCCAAAAGTCGCTGTTACGGCCTACTTTATAAGGCCGAACAGGATGATTAATAAGCGGTTGAGATGAGCCAGTAGGCCTGACTAAAAATATATCCCAGACGAATCGACAGATT